>NZ_JBNNGG010000001.1:960766-1187524 GCF_050268165.1 Psychrobacter sp. NPDC078631
CTCAACAATTGGTTCAGGCTCAACAACTGGTTCAGGCATAGCACTAGCCACTGACTGTGCTAAATTGTCATTATAATCAATACCGCTTTGTAGCTCAGCGTGACTTGAAGTCTGATAATCAACACTATAAAGCTCTGGCGGCGGTGCTGAGGCTTCATGTGCAGCAGCATCTGGGGCTGATGCCGAAGATACTGGTTCTATAGCTGGTACTTTGGTAGCAGACCCATCACTATAATAAGTATTGCTCAAGACTTCATCGACTGGCAACGGACGAAACGCCAGTAATCGCAAGATGCACATCTCAAGCGCTTGCATCGGCGTACTTGCCAACTTAACACCTTCACGGGCTTGCACAACGATCTCGTAATACAGTTGCAAGACATCAGGGCTGATATGCTGAGCTAGCGTATAAATGTCTTTTGCTTGCGCCTCATTGACATTAAGAGCGACCTCAGGCAACAGCTGAGTCAATGCCAACTGATGTAACAGCTCAGCGAGCCCATCAAACATACTAGTCGCATCGACCATTTGCGCGCGCATTTGCTCAATATGAGCAGCAACCGCAGACTTATCATGATTATAGATATCTGTGATTAGACGCACTAAGTCAGCAGCATCAATAAGACCAAGCATTGCATTAACAGTCGCATCATCCAGTGCGCCTTGACCAAAAGCAATGGCTTGATCGGTCAATGATAGAGCATCACGCACAGAACCTTTGGCTGCACTTGCTAACTGCCAAATCGCTGGCTGAGTATAGCCTACCTGCTCTTTGGTCAAGATATTTGCCAAGTGCTCGCTAAGTAACGTTTGAGGTAATGGGCGCAGAACGAACTGCAAGCAGCGCGAAATAATCGTAATCGGTAACTTTTGTGGATCAGTCGTCGCTAATAAAAACTTCACATGTTCAGGTGGCTCTTCTAACGTTTTTAATAGCGCATTAAAGCTGTGCGTAGACAGCATATGTACTTCATCAATAAGATAAACCTTATAGCGACCCTGACTTGGTGCATATGGGACATTGTCTAACAACTCGCGAGTGTCTTCAACTTTGGTACGCGAGGCAGCATCAATCTCAATAAGATCAATAAACCGCCCTTGATCAATGGCAACACAGTTATCACATACGCCGCAAGGCGTACTGGTAATACCTGTATCACAGTTCAAGCATTTAGATAAAATACGCGCAATCGTTGTCTTACCCACACCGCGCGTACCTGTGAACAGATAGGCATGATGCAGACGATTATAATCAATCGCATTAATCAGCGCTTGAGACACATGCGTCTGCCCAATCAACTCGTGAAAGTTTTTTGGTCGGTATTTGCGAGCTAAAACTTGATATTGCTGCGTCATAATAAATGCCAATGTAAATAATACAAATATAGAGGGAGCGTCGAACTAATGAATCATACTATGTTTTGGTTATAACTGAGCTTGAAGTTGGGCCAGTCGGTCATATAAGCGTTGAGTACTTTCATCAATCAATGAGCCTGCTTGATGAAATATATCCAGATAAACCTCAGTATTTACACTGTCTTCGCACGGCCTAAACTCTACGCCCAGTAAAAACAAATTGTCCATCACTGGCTCTTGTAACTGGACATTGATATCTGACAATAAATCTTTATAAGAGAGCCGAACATTCTCTGCGCTTAGCGAACTGCTATCGTCTTGCGCATAAAACACCATGAGATAATGGCGTCCAAATACATGATAAGAATGCTCATGACGGACATATCCATTCCAGCGCGATTCTTGATCCATGGTTCTATAAGCTAAGATTTTCTCTACTAGACATGCATAGGTATACATTGACTCATCTACCAAAATATCAACCTGATCATTTGGTAAAGGTCTACCCGCTTCATAATAACGCTCAAGAACACTGTTAAACAGCTTGAACCACATCCGAGTATTTTTTTGCATCTCAGCCATTAAGGCATCGGCATACACAGTCTGATTCGGCTCTACTGCTTTAAGTAAGCGTAATTCGACTTGCTCAATTAACTCGTTATCGATTAGCTGCTCTTGCACCCTAATCGCTCTTTGATGAAAGTCAGGTGATTGTAGAAACTGTTTAAGCAATGTCGATTCGTTTTGAAATGATGCAAAGCTAGATAGTTGACGACGATGAAAATCTAAAAAAGTTGTCAAATCACTTGGCGTCACCAATTGATTGAGGATATCAACGAAGTTTTGATGACTAAAGACTTGTAAGATACTTTGCTCATCATCTAAGTCTAAAACACAGTCTTCTGCAAAAAACCGACTGCCATATTCGTAGCCAACTGCATAAGATGAATGGCCCGATTGATCGTCTTGATGATTGATAGACAATGATGTTAAACCGATAAAGTAAACCGCTTTATCAGTTGTCGCGGCACTTCTATCTACAATTAGGCTATCATTTTTTTGATAAATCTGAGCGTGGCGTTTGATAAGTTGGTTAACAACTTCTTTTCTCCACTCACGAAATTTAGCATTATCCACTTCTTGTCTATTCGCTTGCATCACAACCGTATTGACGAGCAAATAAATAGTAGCGCCAGAAAACTCAAAAACAAAATCATAACCCTGAAAATGATCAGAGTCAGTGATTTTGTCATCAGGCAACTCATACAATGATAAAAAACATTGCTGAATCATTTTTTGCCATGTCGCATGTGATGCTTGCTGAATATCCATAATACCTCTATAAACGATATTTCACAAAAAAGCTTATACCCACTCTGTGAAAATGAGCAAAAGCTTTTTATGCTGAGTTAAGTATCAGTTTGGATTTACAGCAAGCAAACCCATATTAGCTATCTTGTTTGCGGCGCATATGCGGGAACAAGATTACATCACGGATACTAGCAGAGTCGGTAAATAGCATTACTAGACGGTCAATACCAATACCCTCACCAGCTGTCGGTGGCAAACCGTAAGACAATGCTTCGATATACTCTTCATCAAAATGCATGGCTTCATCATCGCCAGCGTCTTTTTCAGCAACCTGACCACGGAAACGCTCGGCTTGGTCTGCTGGATCATTAAGCTCACTGAAGCCATTAGCCAATTCACGACCACCAACGAACAGCTCAAAGCGATCGGTAATCTCAGGATTGTCATCACTACGGCGCGCTAGTGGTGATGTCTCAGCAGGATATTCAGTGATGAACGTTGGCTGACGTAATTGATGCTCAGCCGTTTCTTCAAAGATAATCGTCTGTAGTTTACCCACACCGAACACATCTTTGACTTGTTGCTTAAGTGTCGTTGATGCATATTCTGCTAGGTATTCACGATCATTGATACGCGCCATGTCAAAGTTTTCAGCATATTTTGCAATCGCATCAGACATTGATAGACGAGCAAATGGTGCTTTTAGGCTAATGGCTTCTTCTTGATAAGTCAGCTCTGTTGTGCCCAACACATCTATTGCTAACTGATTAAACAGACGCTCAGTCAAATCCATCAAATCATGATAATCAGCGTAGGCTTGATAGAACTCAATCATGGTGAATTCAGGGTTATGACGGGTTGAAACCCCTTCGTTACGGAAACTACGGTTAATCTCAAATACGCGCTCAAACCCACCAACGACCAAACGCTTAAGATAAAGCTCAGGCGCGATACGTAAATATAAAGGCATGTCTAATGCATTATGATGTGTCTCAAACGGACGAGCTACTGCGCCGCCTGGTATCGGATGCATCATTGGCGTTTCAACTTCCATAAAACGCTCATTAAGCATAAATTGACGAATACCACTGACGATCTGACTGCGAACCATAAAGGTATTGCGAGTCGTCTCATTGGTCATTAAATCAAGATGACGATTGCGATAGCGAGCTTCTACATCAGCCAAGCCATGGAATTTATTTGGCATTGGACGTAGTGATTTGGTCAGTAGCGTAATTTCTTCAATATGCACATACAAATCGCCTTTACCTGAGCGACCGATATAGCCTGATACCCCAACGATATCACCCAAATCTAGTGATTTGATGCTCGCACGCGTTTCCTCATCAAGCTCTTTACGTGCTACATATAGCTGAATACGGCCTGTCATGTCTTGAATCACGATGAACGAACCACGGTTGAGCATGACTCGACCCGCCACGTTGACCTGTGTTTTTTCACCATTTGCTGCTTTTTCTTCAATTTCCTGCTTTGAGACACCATCAAAAGCCGTCTGTAAGTCTTGCGCATAATCAGTGCGTTTGAACGTATTAGGATACGGCTGTTTACCTGAAGCACTGATATCATCTAGCTTGGCTTGCAGTTGTGCGATTAGCTCGTTAGCATCTTCTACGACTGGGGTTTGATCTTGGTTCTGATTATTGTGCTTTGACATAACACTCTCAATATTTTTAGGTAATTAAATGGATAAACGAAAACAGAAAAATTAAATCAATACTTATTATTATAAGAACAGACATGGTGATAAAAACGATACAACTGTTGGTACTTTTAAAGACTAACTACTAGTCATTGCCACCGATACTGGCCATTAAATCGGCCTGATGCTCACGCAACAATGCATCAAGAATCTCATCCAAGTCGCCTTCCATAATGGAGTCAAGCTTGTATAAGGTAAGGTTGATACGGTGATCGGTCATGCGACCTTGTGGAAAATTATAGGTACGGATACGCTCTGAGCGATCGCCACTACCGACCAAGTCACGACGTATAGAATCCGCCACATCGACCTGTGCTTGTACTTTGGCTTGTTGAATTTTAGAGACCAGCATTTTCATAGCATGCGCACGGTTTTTGTGTTGGCTACGCTCTTGCTGACACTCTACCACGGTACCCGTTGGAATATGCGTCAAACGTACAGCAGAGTCAGTCGTGTTCACATGCTGACCACCCGCGCCACTTGAGCGGAAAGTATCCATTTTGATATCAGCAGGATTGATATCGACGGTATCATCAATCTCAACTTCTGGCATGACCGCAACCGTACAAGCGGACGTGTGAACACGACCTTGGCTCTCGGTTTCAGGAACACGCTGTACGCGGTGAGCGCCCGATTCAAACTTTAGGCGACCATATACACTATTGCCAGATACGCGAGTGATGATTTCTTTATAACCGCCATGCTCACCTTCATTTGCAGATAGCACTTCTAGTGTCCAGCCCTGGCTCTGCGCGTATTTTTGGTACATACGGAACAAGTCACCAGAGAAAATCGCTGCTTCATCGCCGCCTGTCCCTGCACGAATCTCCAAGAACGCTGGTACTTTGTCGTTAGGATCTTTTGGTAGCATCATCAGATTGAGCGCTTCTTCCATCTCTACGATGGTATCACGCGCACTCTCAATCTCATCGATCATCATCTCTTTCATGTCAGGATCTGTTGCATCGGCTAGCATCGCTTCTGCATCAGCCTGATCCGTTTCTGCACCCACGTAGTTTTGCCACAGCGTCGTGATCTCCATCAAGTCGCTGTGCTCAACAGACAATTCACGGAACTTATTATTATCACTGATGACACTAGGATCTGATAATAAAGCGGTGACCTCTTCATAACGGTCTACCATCTGGTCTAAACGCAGGCGTAAGGATTCTTTCATAAAAGGACTTTTAATTGGATAAGAGGAATAAGCCCGTGATTATAGCAAATTTTTTGGGGTAAATTAAAACCTCTAAGCATTCTTGTCGATATTCTAAGCAATCTTGTTGTTATCCTCTCAAACATCTCTGTCTATATCTAGATGTCACAGCTTAATTTCAATAGCAAAAACGACAGACAAAAAAATAGCTAAGAATATTCTTAGCTATTTTTATCAAAACAAGTAGTCAAAGTATTAGACCTTGCGAACTAAGACCGATCCAATAGAGTAACCTGCACCAAATGAGCAAATAACGCCCAAATCACCTGATACTAAGTCATCTTTGTGGCGATGGAATACGATCATAGGACTGGCTGAGCTGGTATTGGCAAATTCAGCAATAACACTCGGTGCAATCGACTTATCGGCATCTTTACCAACCACGGTACGCAGAATCAAATCCAACATATTGGCATTGGCTTGATGCAACCACATCATCTTAACATCAGATGTTGGGATGTCGTTTTCTTGCAAGTGCTCAGTGATAATCTCTGACACTTTTGGACAGACTTCACGGAATACTTTACGACCATTTTGCAAAAACAGCTTATCAGTGACCGGTGCTTTGATATCTGGATACATTTCAGTCTGCGCTGCTAGATACTCTGAGCGATCCATAAAGCCATATTCGTTTTTGATGTTGGTCGAAAACTGAGTAAATAGTTTAGAGTTTAAAATCTCGTAACCTTTTGGCGTATCTAGTTCTTCAACAATAGAAGCCGTCGCCACATCGCCGAAAATAAAGTGGCTGTCACGGTTGCGCCAGTTTAGATGCGCTGAGGTAATCTCAACGTTGACCACAGCAATACGCTTGGCCAAACCAGAGATGATAGAACCGTGTGCTTGTGACAGACCAAAAGTCGCCGCACTACACGCAACGTTCATATCATAAGCAAAGCCGCCAATCATACCAATTTCGTTTTGGATCTCGATAGCAACCGCAGGATAAGTACGCTGGAAGTTTGAGCAAGCAAGGATGATGCCGTCTAAGTCATTGGCCTCAAGTCCAGCATCAGCCAAAGCGTCTCTTAGTGCTGCTGCGCCCATTTCGGCCATGACTGACAGCTCTTCGCCCAAGTTACGGTAAGGGATAACTGGCGCCATAATTTCAGTATTTAAGATACCTTCTTTTTCCATCACATAACGTGATTTGATACCAGATACTTTTTCGATGAAAGCAGCTGAAGAAGGCTCAAGTGCCGTCACTGTCTCTGCAGCTATCTCTTCAGCATGTTCGGTATTATAGTTTTCAACATACTGGTTAAATGACTCAACTAGCTCTTCGTTACTAATGCTGTAAGGTGGGATATAAAGACCAGTGCCTGTGATACAAGTCGTCATGATAAGCTTCCTTGTCTACTACTGTGGTGCTTGGAATAAGCATAAAAGTGGAAAAATAATAGCCATTCAAATTCAGTGAATAACTGTAAACTTAAAATCAGTGTGTTTATTATGCCTGAATATTATAATTTTTCTAATACTTTGTTACAAATAATCTGTTTCTTGCCATAAATTAGCAAAGACCGCCGTCCTTTTGCGGTAGCTACGTTATAATTGGCATCATTTATTCTGTACGACTCCTCGAACTATCTTAATTATTCAGAACATTGATACACGCTCATACTTAGGAATGCTCATGGCAGAACTTCTCAACTGGTTATTTAGTCAATACGCTGATTACTCTACGATATTTATCATTCTTGAACTGATTGCCGTTGTCTTTGGCGTAGCAAGTGTCTTACTCGCCAGCAAAACCAATATTTTAGTCTTCCCTATTGGTCTGGTCAGCACTGCTATATTTGTGTACCTACTGTGGAAGTGGCAACTGTTTGGCGATATGTTTATCAATGCTTACTATACTGTGATGAGCTTGTATGGCTGGATTAACTGGTCAAAGAACAAGAAAAACCAGTCTGTTGAACACAAGCAGTCAGATACCAATAATGTCCGTATTGAGCATTTGCATGCAGGTGACATTCCTATACTTTCTGCTTTGGCAGCAGGAACGATAGCTTTTGTAGGATTGGTTTATTATTTCCGTCCAGTGATTAATAATGGCTTTAGTTTCGATGGTGCGGTACTTGGAATCCATCTATTTACTTGGGTCGATTATACTGACATGCTCACTACGGCTTTATTTTTGATGGCAATGTGGCTCATGGCGCGGCGTAAGATTGAGCATTGGATACTCTGGATCATCGCTGATGCGATATCGGTACCGCTATACTTCTATAAAGGTTTTACTTTTACCGCGCTACAATATGTAGTCTTCACTCTTATTGCAATCTGGGCATACTATGAATGGCAACGACGCTACCGTGTACAACCTCGAGCAGCATACGCCTAAACCCGTCATCAACGTCGCGGTTTTAGGGGCAGAAAGTACGGGTAAGACGACCTTATGTCGTGATTTGGCCGCGCATTTTGATACTCCTTGGGTGTCAGAATATATGCGCACCTACTTACAGGCAAAATGGGACGACGAGCAGCTGACTTGTACGTGGGAGGATCTGCTCCCTATCGCACAGGGACAGATTACACTAGAGAATACCTTAGCCAAACAGGTCGCTCAGTCGTCTGATGCCAGTCATTATTTGTTTTGCGATACCAGTTTGTTTGAGCTGATGGTTTATTCCTATTGGTATTATGGCGACTGCCCTACTGCCCTTGAGCAAGCAGCATTGGCCCATCATTATGATTTGATATTATTGACTGATGTTGATACGCCATGGGTGGCTGATGACCTGCGAGACAGTCCGCATCAACGTGATGAGATAAGCAACTATTTTGCCAGTCAATTAAGTAAGCATCAAAAACCATTTCAAAGCATTAGTGGCGATAGAAAAGAGCGTGTTCGGCAAGTAGTAGCGCAGCTCGCTGATATAGATAATATATCGCCTGACTAAAGCTAAACAGCTATACCCAAAAACTTATTCATATTTGTGTCTTTAAGACTTTCTTGTCTTTAACACCTTTTTGTATTTGAAACCTAAGAGATACCCATGCTAAAGAAGTTTGAGCTTTATTTAGAAAAAACCATATTTAATAGCCGCTGGATACTGGCGCCTTTTTATCTAGGCCTTGTGTTAGGCATTATTTTATTATTTATTAAGTTTGTCCAAAAGCTATGGCACATGTTCGCTGACATTCTGACGGCCTCTGAAGCCAGTGTCATTGTAGATATATTGGTATTGGTTGATATCTCTCTAGTTGCCAGTTTATTGCTTATCATTATATTCAGTGGCTATGAAATTTTTGTCTCAAAAATCGATACTGGTATCCATGATGATCGTCCTAGCTGGATGGGCAAAGTAGACTTCTCTGGCCTAAAACTCAAAGTCATCGGAGCGATCGTTGCTATCTCGGCGATTGATCTTTTAAAATCCTTTATGGATATCTCTAGCGGAATGAGTGAACTTGATGCTGACAAACTCATGTGGAAGGTTATTATTCATATGACCTTTGTATTTTCTGGCTTGTTATTCGCTATTATGGATAAAGTCGTTGGCGACACGAAAAAGCATTAAAAACATTAATAATCGAAAAATAATTATCTGGAAATATCAACTCTCACCCTTTCACAGTTTTTTCATATTTCCTGCACATCTTCTCTTCATGCCCTCTCTATGATGTCTTTTAAAGCCACAGTCTGCTATCTCGGCAGCTGTGGATTAAAGACACTTAGGAGGCGACCACATGCAAAAAACATTATTGACGAAATTATCTATCATTGTAGGACTTTGTATTATTTTTTCGATTGGTCTCAGTATGATTAGCGACATCATATATGAGAGACAATACTACGCAGAGTCAGTGATAAAAGAAATCAGCGAGCAGCATGTCAATCCACAAGAGGTCATTAACCCATTTATCGCCATTCCTACGACAATCACACCGGCATGTCAGTCAGATACAACAGATACACCAAATGTAAAGAACAAATGCGAACCGTCATACTCGAAAATCGAGACGATATTTGCCTTTCAGACGCAGGCAGCACAAAACCTAAAAGTAAACACAGAGACTTATAAACGCGGTATTTATAGCTCTACTAGCTATGATGGTCAGCTGACATTCGATCAAAGTTATACGCTTGATGAGACTTTAAAAAATTTAGATCAGATTGGCACTACAATTGACGATGATGTAGATTCAGTCGGTATATCTCCTAATACAGACAAAACACAACTAGCCAAAACCATTACCCACTGGAATAAAGCAAAACTGATCATTCCCGTGTCTGACTTACGCGGTGTCACTACCCTGCCTACTGTCACAATTAACCAAAAAACGATTGTAGCAAACTATCCGCAGATACCAATGATAGAAAACTTAACCTATGTTGAAGTAGATATTCCTAAAGACGTATTGGAGCAATTAAGCAATCCTACTAGCCAGCAGAATAAAGATAGCTTTATTGTTACAGGCTCAGTGGATGCAGATCTAAATAAATCAGAGGTGAGTAGCCAATTATCCAGCCCTAAAGACAATCAAGCGCTCAGTATTGTGATCGACTTGCCATTAGCTGGCATTAGTAATTTAACGACTGTCCCAACTGGGCAGAACTTTACTCTGTCTATGCACAGTGACTGGCAGACACCAAACTTCATCGGCAAAGCATTACCAAATACCAAGAGCATTACCGCTGAAGGATTTGATGCCAGTTGGCAAAATCAGTATCTAACCGTTGCCAATAACCAATACCTTTCTCAATGTCTCAGCGCGCCTAATCACCAATGTACTGTCATAAGTGAATCAACGCTCAATACCAATAGTCATTCGTACAATCCTAATTCGTTTGAGGCATCAAGAGGTCTGACGACAGACAGTGCAGCAGTAGCTAGTAGTAATCAAAGTATTCTGCTAAACAGCTTTGGCGTTAGTTTTGCGAGCCCTAACGATGTCTATCTACAAACTGAACGAGCCATGAAGTACGCCTTGCTATTAATGTTGGTATCGTTTGGCACTTTCTTTTTATTTGAAGTGCTCAAATCAAGTCGCATCCATCCTATTCAGTATCTACTCGTCGGCTGCGCACTATTTGTCTTTTATGTCTTATTACTACCACTTGCAGAACAAATCGCATTTTGGCAAGCCTATATGGTAGCGGCCAGTGCTTGTGTCGGGCTTATTGGCTGGTATAGCTACTATGTATTTGGCGGTTTCAAACGAGCAGTAATCTTTACCGCGACGCTTGCTGGACTATACGCTGCATTTTTCGGTATTTTAAGTACAGAAGATCTCAATCTACTACTGGGTGCGATATTCTGCTTTGTGATACTTGCCTGCGTGATGGTGATGACTCGCAAACTTGACTGGTATAAAGTGACCTAAATAAAGTCACGTAAATGATGAGAGCCATGCGCTGTATAAAGCAAGTCAGACAAACTGTCAGTAAATGAAAGGTTTTTATCTGATAATTTGAAAAAAACTTGGCTGCCTTAGCTTATCAACTGAGCTAAGGCGGCCAAGTAGTAATATTATTTGACGATATGGTTGTTTAACGCTTTAGCCCAATTATTGCAATTATCCTCGCAGCGCGGGCAACAATGATTGGGGTCAGAGATTTCATCAACATAACCGCAATACATACAAGCATAATAAACCCCTGCTTCTACTTGCTCGACCGGTCGATATTGCTTAGGGAAAAGCGGCATACCGTAGTCTGTTTTTTCAGAGGTGTGCAATAAAATACTAAAATTGCCATCAGCTTCGAGCAAACCGACACGAACTTGTCCTAAATGTTCAACCCCTTGTTGGCGCATTTCAGCAAAAAACTCATCGTGTGACATTTCCCCCTGTTTAATCTTATCAAGCACCAACATGCCATCTTCTACAATATACATTGAGCGCCCCTCTAGCAGGTCCTCAAAAGGCTGGAACTTCATCATCGCCCAAGTACACAGCCTATAGAGTGAAATGACCGTACCCATGATGAGTACCGCTTGGATAATAGGCAGGTCTTCGGTGAACATAGGGTCACCTGCAATAGAGCCTAGCGATAAAATAATGGTTAGCTCAAAAATAGAGAGCTGACGAACGCCGCGCTTACCAGTGAAGCGTAAAAATGTGATAATTAATACAAACATTACAGTGACACGTATTAAAATTTCTACGGCAAACAACCAAGTTGTGTCATAAATAAAAATACTTGCCCAATTCATACTATCTTTCCTATTTATTTATCTAATTATTGTGTTTCATGAGTGTTGTTCTAAGAGTTCGTTTGATGCGAAGCACATCATCCCTATTTTTAGACCTTATCGTCAATACAACTATCGTTATTCTGATTTAAAAGAGACTTTTTGCCATAAGTACGACAAAATATCCTGTCTTGTGAGACAACTACGAACCATGAATTGGATTAATCAGTTATCAATCTATTATCTTTGCTAAGGAATAAGCGTTCGTTATAACAGCGTATCTCAAGACCTAAAATTAAAATCCTATGTTTGCCTGTCTTGTGTCATTTATTCATTGTAGGAATTATTTTTGAAAGCCACTATTTATACTATTATTGCGTTAATCGCCTTTGCCGCAAACTCCCTGTTTTGCCGAATGGCATTGGCAGAAGGCTATATCGACGCTTGGAGCTTTACAGTTATCAGGCTAATCAGTGCGACAGCTTGTCTAGGCATTATCATGGCTGTACATGCTTACAGACTGCGACGCCAAACGTCTAATCATGACGAACCTACTGTCCACGCTATATTAAATGATAAAGGCAGTTGGTTGAGTAGCGTCAGCTTGGTGATTTATGCGCTGTGTTTTTCGATTGCGTATGTAGAGCTGGATACTGGCACTGGTGCATTGATTTTGTTTTCAGCGGTTCAGCTGACGATGATTGGCTGGGGTATCTACAAAAAGGAACAGCTCAGCACACTACAATGGTTAGCATTTGCCGTTGCAGTGGCAGGGTTTGTATATTTGATGCTGCCATCAGCTGCCATACCATCACCATTAGCGGCAGCGTTGATGGCTATGAGCGGCGTGGCTTGGGGAGTATACAGTATACGCGGGAAATCATGCGTCTCACCGCTTCGAGCGACAGGGTTTAACTTTGTGCGTAGTTTAGTCGCTGTGCCTATACTATTACTGGTAGGTATGACGTACATAGATGACTTGGGTTTCAAAAATATCAATTTGGATGGTATTACCACTGAAGGTGTACTACTCGCCTGTGCATCAGGAGCAATCGCCTCAGGGTTGGGTTACAGTATCTGGTATACAGCGATGCCACTATTGAAAAACACACAAGCTGCTATCGTTCAGCTATGTGTCCCTGTGATTGCTGCGTTGCTAGGTGTGATATTTTTGTCTGAACAGCTGACTATGCCGTTTATAGTTGCAAGCACAGTCATTTTGGGCGCGGTCTTGGTGTTTACCTTAAATAAAAAAGTACCGGTATAAAATAATGCCATTAACAACCTATCATTAGCTAAACTGCTCAGAAAAAGTTCCAGCTAATTACGTTACCGGACAACATAAAACGCCCCGATTCTTATAAATCGGGGCGTTTTAGTATATGAGTTATTATTTTAATATTGCTAGTCCCTGGTCAACAGCTTTTAAACAACAGTCTTAAACGACGGTCACTTCTAGACGAGTATCGACATTGCCGCGAGTAGCATTAGAATACGGGCACACCTGATGCGTGGCTTCGATCAACTGCTGCGCCTGCGCTTCATCAATACCTGATACTTCTACAGACAACTCTATCTCTAAGTTATAGCTACCGTCAGCTTTCATACCGATACCCACTTGCGCAGAAGTTTTTGAAGCGGTAACAGGCAGTTTCATGTGCTGTGCTGTCATGCTCAAAGCGCTATCAAAACAAGCCGCGTAACCCATGGCAAAAAGCTGTTCTGGGTTCACGCCTTCTTTGTCTTGCTCTTGAAAAGATACCAAGTCAAATCCTAAAGAACCATCGTCTAATCCAGTATGGCCAGAACGTCCACCAGTGGCTGTTGCGCGCGTTTTATAAAATATTTTCATGAGTAATTATTCCTTGTTTCATATTATCAGAGGTCATACTTACGCTGTTGCGATGAGATTATTATAGATTCCTCTGCACTTATACGTTAGAACAAACCTCTATAACTCTTGCCTAATCCTACAAATATTTATACTATCAGGCAATTATATAAAATAAGCATTCGTGATGAATCAAACGACTATTGACCAACTTTTAGCAGTACTACCTAGAAATAAAACCATTGAATCTGCTGTTTCAGGCTTGTTCTTTTACTGCGCGGACAAACCAAGCAAAGCCGTGAGTTATATTCAAGAGCCAAGTATTTGTATTGTACTGCAAGGTGAACGAGAGATTTACTTGGGTGCTGACTGTCAAAGGTTTGACAATAGTAACTTGATGTTCTGTCCAGTTAATATACCGCTAAGTATGCATATCAAGCACGCTTCGATAAAGAACCCTGTTATTGTTTTATCAATGAAATTAGATTTAGCTATGATTAGAGATGTATTAGCGCAGATACCGACCACACACCCAGTAGCAGGCAGTCATTTAGGAATAAAGTGGCACTTAGATGACACCATAATGGACGCGTTTGAGCGATTGATACGCTTGCTTGATTATCCAAACGATATTGATTTTCTGTCTTCTTTAATTCAACAAGAAATATACTATCGCCTACTCTTGGCTGAGCAAGGCAACAAACTTAAGCAATTGGTCGTTAGCGGCAGCCATACACACCGCATTGCCCAAGCAACTGACTGGATAAAGGCACATCTAGATGAACCTATTGTGGTTGAGAGCTTAGCTAGTAGATGCGGCATGAGTGTCTCAGGGTTCCATCAGCATTTTAAAGAAATAACCCAGCTGAGTCCGCTACAGTATCAAAAAAGCTTACGTTTAATGGAAGCCAGACGCTTAATTAAGATGCATGGGGCGCAAATATCACAAATAGCAATGCAAGTAGGCTACGAAAGTCCTAGTCAGTTTAGCAGAGAATATAAGCGGTTTTTTGGTCTGAGTCCGAGTAACGAGTTGTAGTTGTAGTTGTAGTTGTAGTTGTAACCTTGTCTTCTAATAGAATAAATTTTTTGCTTAGGCTATTTATGAAAGTATTCCTTAAAAAATATCATTTTTAAATTGAATGATTTGTGGAGTATTTTAAATAAATAGAAAAATTGGTTGACGTGACTATATATTCGTATTATAACATATTATATATATTTAAAATAATGAATGTATAGGAGCAGCTTTACTCTGCGTACGATCGATGTAAAGCGATCAATAGAAAGCTTAGGGAGGAGATAACATGATTCGTTTAAGCTACACTCTAAAATGCTGGGCACTTGGCATCACTTTTTTTACAGTGTTCTACTTTATGGTAGTCATGAGTGACCCTGGCTTTAGCAAATACATTTACATGTTGGCTTTCAGCACTTTGCTATTCCCTATTGCTAAGCGTGCAGTCGATATTATGACCGATTTTTTCGCACCAGATATTGAGCTGTTCAATGGATTGCTACCATCGCTTTTAATCAATATTGTGATTTGGATGCTTACTCCATTTATCGTCGCATTAACTGTGATTGCCTATGTACTTTATAGCATGGGTGTACTGACAGAAAAAATTAGCCATTAAGTATCAATTATCAAGTACCAATCATTAAATACTAGACATTAGATACCAGTCGCTAATTATCAGACATTAAGCCTTAATAGCTCATAGAGAAGGTAGTTTGCAAACTATCTTCTCTAACTATGTATATAGCGACTAAAACGACTAATAGATTTAACTTACAACGGCTATTTGCTAATTTTTTTGCCAACAAACTGTACTACAGCGCTAAGCCCTTGATGCCGATTTCCTTCTGATACCATGCGCAACTTCTCTACACCAATCACTTCGTTCAGCCCTACAAGCTCATGTTGAAAGTTCTGTAAAGCGCCAAAACGCTCCCTTTGACTGGCAGGTGGTCCACCGATTGCCTCTGTTTCAAGCTGTCGTTCTGTATAAGCCTCGACGATAAATACTCCCTCTGGCTTGAGAGCAGTGCCAACTTGTGCATGTACATATTGACGTACCGTTTCAGGCACGTGTGCCCAGATAGAAACTATGGCATCCCATTTATCCTGACCAAAGTTGTAATCTGCTAAATCAGCTACTTGGGTGGTAATAGCTACCCCTTTCTCTTTGGCCAACTTGTTCGCTTTGTTTAACCCTACTTCGGACATATCCATCGCAGTCACCTTGAAGCCTTGCTCAGCTAAGAATACTGCATTTCTACCCTCGCCCTCTGCTAGACAAAGTACGTGTTCACCTACAGGTATCTGCTCAAATGTCTCTCTCAAAAAATCATTAGGTTCGGTGCCAAATGCGAACTCTGTGCCACTATAGCGTTCATCCCACATTTTAATCGTCCTATTGTTTGAGATTGATATCCAATTTAGTAGGTAACATATGGCATGTAGAACGCTTAGTCATAGAGCCCATATCTTAAGATCAATGTGTGCTCTATATCATAACGTACCATACAAACCTAAAATTTAGCCTAACTCACCTTATCCCACATCTTGCTTAGACGCTTGGGCGATACTGCCATACGTGTTTTCATAGGCTGAGCAAACAGTTGAATACGATACTCTTCCACCATCCAGCGATACTCACTAATGGCTTCTTTGTCCGCACGTCCTGCTAGTCGCTCCATATGCAAATCAAGCGCGTATACACCATCAAGGTCGGCATCGAGATTGTGCTCCAAACGCTCTAGTCTAATCTGTAACGCTTCAAGATAGCGTGGATACTGTTGCCAATGGCTATAATCCATCCGATAAACAAAATCAGCCAAATGTAAATCTTCTAACTGATCTTCGATATCATCGATAGACTCACCAAATATTTCACGATCTAACATCAATAGCCCTTGGCGAATACGTTGCCAACGAGTGTAGACATTCTTAAGCGTTTTGATAACGCTTTGACCAGTTAATAAGAAGTTATTGACTACCACTTCGAGCGTCTGGGCATACTCCTTAGAGGTAAACGGTAGCTCCTCGCTCAATCCAACTGCGATGTCATCGGCGCTTTCTGGTAAATTCTCAGAATGATCAAATAAGACATAGTGCTCTTCGAGAGCCGCGTCTAACGCAGCATCTATAACGATCGTTTTGAGTTTATCCATATCGCCAAGTGGCGCAAATGCCAGTTTAAATATACTGTCGATTTGGCTCGTTAGCTGCTTTTTCTTTGCACCCAGTTTGCCTTTGATTAAAGTCAGCACCCCGATACGATGTGCTTGAAGTGCTGCATTGACATCAGTGTATTGATGAATCGATACAGCTTCTCCCGCTTCATCAGCGACGAGCGCCGCAAACTGTTTCATTACCACGCCTGCGCTATGATGATTTTTGCTAAAAGCAAAATGCTCAGGAAACTCAGTATGCACGCCTTGCTGTTCATTTACCGCTTGACTGGTCTCAGATGCATGACGAATCTGTAGGGTTTGCAGATCACGGCCTTTTTCGATGATACGGTTTTTCTCATCGACCACGCAGATTTGTGGCTGCAAATAACGATCAATCGTAGATGGATTGAAGTTCTCTGGCGTCACCGACATGATACCGCGACGATGTAATGACTGACACAGCTGTTTCAGTAACCCTTGTCCACCCTTTGGTTGCAACTCATCAAACAAACTGTCTGCAGTATTGGGTATCGGTACGATTTGACGACGTATCTCTTTTGGTAGCGACTTGAGAAGCTGCAACACCAATTCATAGCGCCAACCGGGCACGCCCCACAGTAGCTCAATAGCGTCGAGCTGCGGTAATGCGGCAAGCGGTACACGTATGGTCACACCATCATCATCGCTGGCTGGATCAAATATATAACGGAGCGGCAGTTTTAAATCGCCCAGTTGCCACACTTCTGGGAAGTCCCCTGTGGTCGGTGCTTGGCTATTAAGTACGTCTTCATCAGTAAAGAATAGATGCTTGGCATTATGTTTCTCTACTTCTGCACGCCAATCTTCAAACGCTTTGCGACTGGCAACGTGTTCAGGGATTTTCTTGTCATAGAACTGATAGAGCGTCTCTTCATCCACCAATAAATCACGGCGACGCAGCTTGTCTTCGATACGCTCAACATGAGCAATCTTGTCCATATTATGTTGCAAAAATGGTGCATTGCGACCAAAATTACCCGTAACCAAACCATCACGGATAAATATCTCTCGTGATTCAACTAAGTTAACTTGCTCATAATTGGTCAGCTGCTTACTAATAATAATCAGTCCAAACAGACTGATCTGTGCGTAGGCTTTGACGCGTCCTGTTTTCTTAGACCAATGTGGTTCGAAGTAATGATATTTCAGCAAATCACCTGCCGCTGAGATAATCCATTCTGGTTCGATTTTGGCAACGGTACGCATAAATACTTGCGAGGTTTCGACCATCTCAAACGCCATTACCCAAGGTGGTATTTGTTTAAACACTGTGCTGGCTGGGAATATCTTGGCCTTTTGCTGACGCGCCGCCAAATACTCACCGCGACTTTCGGTTTTATGCGCAATAATAGACAGCAGACCCGTCAATAATGCTCTATGCAAATTAGCATATTTGACGGCTTTTAGCTCTTCGTCTTCGATCGCTGTCGGATCATTGACAGCCACATTTTTATCAGAAGTTTTTGATTCATTAACATCAGTTAATTTCAGCTCAGTGACCATTTGTACCAACTGACGATGCGTCTGATGCCATTCACGTACACGCGGGAAGCTTAAATAGTTCTTCTTAGTAAACTGCTTACGCTGATTACCAGACAGTTTATTGCCGTCTTCATCTTTTTCAAACAGCGCCTTCCATAGACTCAGATAAAACAAAAAGTCAGAGTCGTCTTGACGGAAGACCGCATGCTTTTGATCCGCTTGCGTACGTTTATTGGCAGGACGCTCGCGTGGATCCTGTACAGCAAGCGCTGCCACAACGATCAGCATTTCGCGAATACAATCAAAATCAGAACCAGCCACCAGCATACGTGCTAACCTTGGATCGATTGGCATACGTGCCATTTTCTGACCAGTTGCTGTCAAGCGCAGGTGATCAAGCCCTTTTCTAGTTTTTGGCTTGTTGGTTTTGTCCTGAGCAGCAGTATCTTTCTTGGAAGTAATAGCGCCCAATTCATCTAGCAATTTATGACCATCAGTGACCAATCGGCTATCAGGCGGCTCAATAAATTCAAAGTCATCCACACTACCCAGACGTAAATTGGCCATTTGCAAGATTACTGACGCTAAGTTAGTACGTAGAATCTCAGGCTCAGTAAACTCAGGGCGGCCACTAAAATCTTCTTCACTATAAAGACGAATACAAACACCTGGAGCAACACGGCCACAGCGACCTTTACGCTGATTAGCCGCTGCTTGCGAAATTGCTTCAATCGGTAGGCGCTGTACACGAGAGCGATACGAGTAACGCGAAATCCGCGCGAAACCCAAGTCAATCACATAGCGAATACCCGGCACGGTCAATGCAGTCTCAGCAACGTTGGTCGCAATAACAATACGGCGACCTCGACCCGATGGCTGAAAGATACGCTGCTGCTCTTCATAAGTCTGCCGTGCAAACAAGGGCAGCACTTCTGTATGGCGCGGGCCATGACGCTCAAGCACTTCCTGCGTCTCACGAATCTCGGCTTCAGTCGCGGCAAATATTAAGATATCAGCTTGATCGGCATGACCTTTACTTTGCGCGTCGCTAAAGCACTCTTCGACCGCAGCAACCACAGCACGCGGCAGGTTCTCTTCAAAATCATCGTAGCTGTCGTCTTCCGAGCTATTTACTGGTTCATCTGTCAACGGACGATAACGAACTTCTACTGGAAAACTACGCCCTTCTACATTAAAAATAGGTGCAGGAACTTGCCGTTTTAGCTTGCTATCATAACGGCTGAAATACTCACTAAAGCGCTTGGTATCAAGGGTCGCCGAGGTAATAATGACTTTTAAATCTGGGCGCTTGGGCAGCATCTTTTTGAGATAACCCATAATAAAATCGATGTTTAAGCTACGCTCATGCGCCTCATCGATAATAATCGTATCGTACTTACTCAAAAACCGATCATGACCCAACTCAGCGAGTAAGATACCATCTGTCATGAGCTTTACAACAGATTGTGCTGTCCCTTGCTCATTAAAGCGAATCTTAAAACTGACCGTATTACCTAATGGCTCACCCAACTCTTCTGCGATACGGTTTGCCACACTACGAGCAGCCAATCGTCTCGGCTGTGTATGCCCTATCTGCCCTGTGATACCTCGTCCTGCTAGCATCGCAAGCTTAGGCAACTGCGTCGTTTTACCAGAACCCGTCTCACCAGCGACAATAATGACTTGATTATCGATAATCGCTTGTACTAAGTCTTCTGCGCGTTGGCTAACGGGTAGATCTAGATTTAGCTTGGCAGGTAAATCACTTGGAATACTATCAATACGTGCCTGCACGGCTTCTTGAGAACGTGTCTTTATTTTCTCGTACTGAGCACGTTTCTTGGCAAGTACATCATCTAGATTGTTCTTTTGTTCAGAACCCTGATTAGATTTTTTATTTTTAGACACAGCAGCACGTGCCAGCTCTCTTTCAAGACGGCTTAAGTAATAGCTGTCTTTGGCAAGTACTGGTAAATCCGCCAGTGCTACTGTTGGCTTCTTAGTATCTTGAGTTTCATTTACAGTAGATGTATCTGAACTGCTGTTTTTAGGAATATTGGGCTTAGAATTATTGGGCATATTTGCTTAGGCTATTTATTATGTAGAAGTGGTTAGATTATGGGGGTAATTGGGGTACGATTCAAGTTAGTCGAGTCCTGATTGCTCTCGTAAGCTATCCATTAAGTTCATTTAATCAAGCATGTATTGGGTTACTTTTATAAAATTTAGATGAACCTATTATAGCGCCAATTTCTTTAAATTCTTGATGCTTAGATAGCCAACGTATTCTTTGTCTTCGCAAGCATTCAGCTCATCTATATCACTGATAGGCTCAATCGAAAGTCGAACATTTGAGAGAAGATCATTTACGTTATATATGTCATCTATATCTACTGCAAACTTATCATCGATATGTGAGGCAGCATCAAAAGGTGATGTTTCATCTTTAAAAGTAAATTGCTTATAAAAATCACTGTTCTTCGCTTGTTTGATCGCGTCAGCTTGGTTAGGTGCAACGATGAGTAGCTTATAATGGAATTCTTCAAAACTGCCCTGCTGATAGCCACCTAGATTGATAAAGAATAACTTTAAGTCAGCAGCAGCCGTTATTTGCTGACTTGGTTCAATTAACTTGATGGCATAACTACCCACTTTAGTAATTGCTCGATATGAATCAATATGCCATTTATTTTTTACTTCAGGCCAATGTTCATTAATATCTCCTATCAAGTCACTCACTTGACTGGCTGCGCCAAAAAAAATATCGTGTTGCTCAATCAGACGACCTTTAGGACGACCTCCAAGCTGAACCATATATAGTGTTAGCATTTTACGTAATCTCTATTGAATCAAAATCCATAGTTAATCTAAAGGTAATGCTGTTATTACTAGGATAGAATGTTTTTAAGAACTGTCATATTGGAACCACTCTACCCGTCTTCAATGCAAATGCCCAATCTTCACGTCCGTTTCTTAGAGCCATATTTGCTGCTGCTTCATAGTTATAAGCCACTTTGACATGCTCAGTTTGCCAATGTTTACCTTGTTGAGTCTCAATACACTTGATAAGAGCATAATTAGCATGAGGCGAATAAGTTTGCATCTTATGAATAATAGGCAAATCATCTTCGTAAGCTGGATAGCCAACGCTACCACTATTCACAATAGTTTGTCCTGACGACAGTACTACTGTTCGCGGGATATGTGTGTGACCACATAAGATAATATCATTATCAATACCATCAAGTAACGCCAATATAGTCGCATCATTACGCACTATTGGTTGACCCGTTTCAATATCCTCTAGTAAATATATCATGTCATCGGTCGGCGAACCGTGGCAGAGGTATACATCCTCACTTACATGAAAATCAAATGGCAAAGACCGCATCCATTCAATCGCTTTTTTAGAGAGATCTTTGATAATAAAACCCATGGTTGGATTATTAGCAATTTCTGCTGTAGTGGCTTCATAAATCTGCCTATCCTGATTGCCTCTAATGGTAATAATATCATCTCGATTTGCCATTAATAGCTCATAGGTAGCATGAGGCGCTATTGGCCCGTATAAAATATCACCAAGATTGACAATCTGATCAACATCTCGATGTCTTATATCGGCAAGCACAGCTTCGAGAGCGTAGAATTACTATGAATATCTGAAATCGCAGCGATGGTTGTTATCTGTTTCTTTTCTAAGTTATTCATTTCCTGACTCACTAATCAAAAACTGCTTTACAACGTCAACGGTTGCTAACGGATCTTCTTCGTGCGGTACATGACCTAAATTATCAAATATCTTAAGCTGACTATTACGTATATCTCTATGAAATAACGCGGCGTTTTCTACAGGAATAAGATCGTCTTTTGCACCCCATAAGATCAAAGTCGGTATGTCGAGCTGCTTTATCTGCGCTTGGTCACTGGCATCATCGCTCTCATTTAGGCGACGACTTAGTGCTTGCCGATTACCTTGGCGCAAGGTCAATTCATAATATCTATCAACCAAGGCATCGTCGACTTTACTGTCATCGGCATACACGCTTAAAACGCTTTTTTCGACGACACTTCTGGGTAGGATACGATTTAAAATTGGTGACATCATTGGATATTTAGCAAGTTTAAAACCAATAGGGACATGTTTGGGCATTGCTGGATAACCAACTGAGTCTACCAATATTAACCGATCGACACGCTCAGGATACAAAGCTGCGGTGCGCCACGCTACCTTGCCTCCTAATGAATTACCAGCTAGCGTGACACGGTCCAGCTTCAAATGATTGAGTACTTCAATGACAAACGCCGCATAATTTTCGCTACTATATTGTGTGCTCTCATCCACGTAAGGACCGGTCAAACCGAACCCTGGCAAATCCATACTCAAGACACAGTATTGATCAGACAGCGCCTTGGTCCAGCCCTCCCATGTATGCAAACTTGCCGATGTACCATGCAATAAAACGATGGTTTCAGGTTGATTCTTTTCGGCTGTATTGCCACGATTTATATGACAATTAGCTGACTGCACTACATGCGCCTGCATACTTTGTATGTCTATAAATTCACTGTTGGATAGTTGCCATTGTTTTAGCTCAGCGATGGTACGATCAGGTGCCCAGTATTTTGCTATAAATACTATTATCACAGCCATTGCGCCTAGTACTACAAGAATAATTGCTTTTAATAAATACTGTGTCATGTGATCAAATCCATTTAATAAGATGACGTTAATAATAAACATTCTATACCGCTAGCTCGTATGATAAGTCATAAAAAACCCCAACGTTCAATTTGTCTTGAACATTGGGGTTTTTAGCATTTGTACATATGACTATGTCTACATGAGCTATTTAACTACAATAAGAAAAAATATGCCCAACACCCAACGATGATAGTAGAGATAATATTAAGTATGACACCTGTACGTATCATCTCTGTTTGCTTGATCAAACCTGTACCAAACACAATAGCATTTGGCGGTGTGGCAACTGGTAGCATAAAGGCACAAGATGCACCGATACCAATAATAAGCACTAAGACCTCACTCGGTATACCCATGTGCTCGGCAATTGCCACAAACACAGGTACTAAGAGCGCTGCTGAAGCCGTATTTGATGCAAACTCTGTCAAGAAAATAATAAAGGCTGAGATTGCAAGCATCACCACCAATAGTGGCGCTGTTTGTAAGCCATTAGCAACCGTCTCGCCTAGCACTAATGAGGCACCTGATACTTTTAAGATATTTGATAGCGCAATACCGCCACCAAATAACATGAGCACGCCCCAATCCGTATTGTCTGATACCTGTTTCCAAGACACCAGACCCAAGCTCACGACCGCCACTGCTGCAAGCAACGCGACAACGGCATCTGTATCTTCGATACCAACTGCAGCACCAATTTGTTTAGACAATATCCAGCTAACTGCCGTGACAATGAAAACAGTAATTGTTAATACGCGTGTCTTGGTCCAAGGAATAACTTCATCTTGCTCTAGCTTCATAGTACGGTTTAGGTTCGGCTTTAGATACAAATACATCGCACCCAACAGTACTGGTAATAGTATCAGCATCATTGGGATACCAAACTTCATCCAATCAACAAATGCGATATCCAATGCTTTTGCGGCAATGGCATTGGGCGGAGAACCCACGATAGTACCTAGACCGCCAAGGCTGGCTGAATAAGCAATACCAAGCAGTACAAACACAAAAGTACCGCGATCTTCTTTACTATCAACTTGCGTCAAGATACCGAGTGCCAATGGAAGCATCATTGCCGTTGTCGCTGTATTTGAAATCCACATGGACAAGAATGCCGTCACACCAAATATCAAAAATACTGCTGTACTGAGCTTGCCGCCCGACAACGATAGAATTTTTAGCGCGATTTTTCTATCGAGCTTTTGTACATGTAACGCGGCAGCCAAGGCAAAACCACCAAAGAAGAGATAAATAATGGGGCTAGCAAAGCTCTGCAGACCTACTTCAGCATTAAAATCAGGAATGCCAACCAAAGTACCAACTACAACCACTAAAATCGCAGTGATAGTGACGTGTATCGCCTCAGTGAGCCATAGCACACCAATAAAGAATAACAACGCTAGCCCTTTATTCGCACTGACTTCAAATGGTAATACGCTATAAATAATAAAGCTAATGATTGCCGCGATGGCGACCACGATCAACCCTTTTCCCGTTCCCTTTGGGAATGTATCTGTAAATAAATACTCATTGCCATCATTAGGAAGATGGCTATCCAGTTTTTTCTCTGACATAAATTATCCTTATTGCCTCCAGAGGGAATATGACGTCAAAAATTATTGCAATACACAATTATTGTATGACATCATGATATTCATATAGCGAATATTACGCGGGAAAATATCATATCAGAATAATTTATATATGAATACAATCTGATTAATTTTGTTTCTTTAGCTCATCTGTTTGATTCGTTAATAGCGGTCACCCTTCGACTATTTTTATTTTTAGACAATGGCTCTCTCACTGCTTTCATACAGACCTTGATTTATAAAAATTACATAAAGCCTCTAAACATTCATCATTTAGGGCTATACAAGCAAAAACTGATACCACATAATCAAAAGGTTAAATAGAAAATTATCAATAAAAACAAAAGGAATAACTTTATGACAGACGCAAATAAAACTGATGCAACCACCAAAATGGCACCAAAAGACATTAACCAAGATGGGTTGGCCGAAAAAGATCAACAGCGTACTGACGACTCTGTATTAGATATGATGCAAGGTATGCATGAACATGAAGATCATGAAGAAGATAGAAAATAAAAAATAAATCTCATGAACAATGACATTTATCTTCATTTTTAAGTAGATTATGTTTATCTAGTACAAACAAAAAAGATAGGCGTTTATCACTATGATAAGCGCCTATCTTTTTTTGGTTCCCTAACCTCTGGCAAATGATCTGAGACATAGTTGTACACAAATGCTGCTGTCGACACAATGGCGATGGGAACAAACAAAGCATCATAGCTGACTTTTGCAAACAAGAAAGCCCCTACTGCGCTACCACCGCAAAAGCAGTACCAAATAACAGCTTGAAACCCCAAGGTTGGCTTACTAATAGAGCGACCAGCAAGCCAGTTACCAATTGCCGCCCCCATGTCTGAGGTCAGCCCTGTCAAGTGAGTGGTACGAATGACCGCCCCACTATAAGTTGCCACCATCGCGTTTTGCAATCCGCAGGCCATTGCTGCTGCTAATTGCCCCAAGTAATCATGCTGCTGATATAACCAATAACTCACCAACAGTAGTGCTGCTTCTAGATATAGCGCTCGCCCATAACGACGACCGAGTTTCAATGATGTCTGTCCAATGACAAAGCCGCTCAGTATAGCTCCTGCCAAAAAGGACAGCAACAAGGTACCAATATATAAAATACTACGCGCGTCTGAATGAGCGATTGCTGCTGCAAACAAGCTTACATTGCCCGTGACATGCGACACTGATAAATTGGCAAACCCCATTAGCGCCGTCGTATTCACGCAACCAGCACTAAATGCCAATACTGCCCCGCCCCATAGTATCCACTTTGGTAACTTGGTTATCATATCCCTCGCTCAAAAGCACGTAGCTAAAAGTGCACACTGCTAAAAGTGCACATAGCCAAAAAGACTCATAGTATAACTAGAAAAGACAGCCAATTGGCTGTCTTTTCTACTATCAAGCGAATCATCTATAACAATTACTGTGCTGGTTCATCAAGCATCATCAACTGCTCACTGATAGCAACTGTATTAAATCCTGCATCAACGAACATAATCTCACCTGTGATACCAGATGCCCACGGCGACAATAAGAATAATGCAGCGTTACCTACTTCTGTCTGTGTGATGTTGCGCTGTAGTGGCGCAATTTTTTCGCTGATATCGAGCATTTTACGGAAAGATTTAATGCCGCTAGCCGCTAGCGTGCGGATAGGACCTGCAGATATCGCATTAACACGGATACCTTCACCGCCCATAGACGTTGCTAAATAACGAACGCTGGCTTCAAGACTGGCTTTTGCCATACCCATGACATTGTAGTTTGGCAATACTGAAATGCTACCTTCATAGGTCAGTGTCAGCATAGAACCATGACGCATCGCTAGTAACTCACGAGCCGCTTTTGCCAATGCCACAAAGCTGTAGCTAGAGATATCATGCGCGATGTGACTGCCTTCACGCGTAGTGGCATTCACAAAGTCACCATCTAGCTGATCCATCGGTGCAAAACCAATGGCATGTACCACACCATCAATACCGTCGCCCCAGTGAGCAGTCACTTGCTCAAAGCACGCAGCAATTGACTCATCAGAAGCTACGTCACATTCTAGAACCAAATCTGCTTCAAATTTTTCAGCGGCCATATCGACGCGTTTTTTGATTTTGTCATTCGGGTAAGTCAGAATTAGTGAAGCCCCTTCGCGGTGCAGCGCTTCTGCGATAGCCCAAGCGATAGAGAGTTTACTTGCGATGCCAGTTACGACAAATCGTTGTCCTTGCAGTAGCATAAGATTTCCTTTTGAATCAATCGAGATGATTTAGAATAAAAATTTATTTAGAGTAATTAGAAGATTGAGACTACTAAATAGTACAAATGAAAAGATGAGTTATTATACACGAATTAATTTAAGTAAACAGTCGTAAACTGTATTTGGTTCTTGTTATTGGATTGACTGATACAAACAACTAATAACGTCAAAATGACTATATAGCAGTTTATCACTTGAAGTAGTATCGACAATAAGAGTTTTTCGTGAGTTATTAAATTGCATTTTAGCATCAACACTTTACGATAAAATACTCAGACTATAGTAGTTTGCTTATTTCATGAAAAAATCGCACTTCGAATATTAACACTACAACCGTTTCGATTAAGTACCAAGCACCCCTTTATTGATTAAAGACTCAACTGCTAGCTACAGCAGTATGAAGTTCAGCAGATTTCGAGTATAATCACAGCCCTTCCCAGCTTGCACAATTTTTATAAGAGTCCTCACATGATAGGATTCAACGTTAAGCTACACCCACATTTTGGATGGCTGCCAAACTTATGAGTAACACCCCCATCATAACCCCAGATTATAAAGAAAGTACCGAATCTTATCGCCAACTGATTGCTTCAACTGGCGAAGACTTAGATCGTCCGGGTTTGCTAGATACGCCTGTACGTGCTGCAAAGGCCTTTGCCCATCTGACCCAAGGCTATCATCAAAGTATAGATGAAGTGGTCAATGATGCTGTGTTTCCATCAGCCAATCGCGAGCTGGTACTGGTACAGAACATTGAGTTTTATTCACTGTGTGAGCATCATATGCTACCGTTCCATGGTGTCGCTCATATCGGCTACTTACCTGACGGCCAAGTATTAGGACTGTCAAAATTTGCCCGTATCGTTGATATGTTTGCTCGTCGTTTGCAAATACAAGAAAACCTAAGTGAGCAGATTGCGCAGACCATTATGGATGTTACTGACTGCCGCGGCGTAGCAGTTGTCATGGATGCATCTCATATGTGTATGATGATGCGCGGTGTTAGCAAACAGCATTCAACCACGCGTAGTACCGCGATGCTTGGCGAGTATCAACACAATAATCAAGCCCGTAATGAATTTTTGGGTGCGGTACCTAAGCGTCAGCCAGCGTTTTAAGTTGCTGTTAGTTGCATAGGCTGTTGTGAATAACAACCAAACAAAAAGGACGCATATGATGCGTCCTTTTTGTTTGGCTGAGCGATAGGAAATAGTACTAACCAACTGGTTTCACATCATCTACCCAATCACCATAACCAGCAGCTTCCATCTCTGCAAGTGGGATAAAGCGAAGCGCTGCTGAATTCATGCAATAGCGCTTGCCTGTCGGTGCTGGACCGTCATCAAATACATGGCCTACGTGTGAGTCCGCGTAACGACTACGAATTTCAGTACGAGTCCCAAATATTCCTCGATCTGGCTTTTCAACCACTAAGCTCGTATCCAATGGGCGAGTAAAGCTCGGCCAACCCGTACCAGATTTATATTTATCACGCGAAGAATACAGTGGTTCACCAGATACGACGTCTACATACAATCCAGGCTCTTTGTTATCCCAGTACTCATTATCAAAGGCACGCTCAGTACCTTCTTTTTGAGTGACTTTATACTGAATATCACTAAGGGACTTCTTTAGCGCATCTTGTGAAGGTTTTACAAATGTATCTGGGTTAAAACCTTTGCTTACTTTGCTATCTGATGTGTTATTTGGCGTCACTTGCTGTGTGCTATCTGCTTCGGGCGTAAACTGACTAAAATCAAGCTCGTAGTTTTTACCATAGACACTCTCGATAAACTGATAACGACCAGAATTGAAGGTATAGGCTTTATAGCGTATCGGGTTCTTTTTATAGTAATCTTGATGATACTCTTCAGCAGGATAAAAAGTGCTAGCAGGAACAATCTCGATCACTACTGGCTTTTCATACACACCAGAGGCTTGCAGTGATTGCTTAGCCGCTTCTGCGATTTGCTTTTCTTGCGCATTGTTATAGAAAATCGCTGGACGATACTGTGTGCCGCGATCAACATACTGCCCTTTATCATCAGTAGGATCAGCGATTCTCCATAGCGCCTGTACTATGCCATTGTAAGTAATTTTCTTAGGATCATAATACACCTGCGCTGCCTCGGTATGCCCAGTACCACCTGCTGACACCTGCTTGTAGGTTGGGTTTTCAACGGTGCCACCCGTATAGCCAGACACGACTTCTACCACGCCAGGGATTTTTTCATAACCTGCTTCAACACACCAAAAACACCCACCCGCTACCGTGGCTACTGCCAATCCTGGCGTAGTCGGTGCATATGGGTTAGCGGCAGTTGTGTTCTTTACAGTAGAGCTGTTTTCAGTTGATGCGCAGCCTGCGTAAATCGCACTACTCGCTATGATAACTAACCCTATAACTTTAGATGGTAATATGCGATTCATAAAAATCTCCTAAGCGTGATGTCCTTTAGATATCCTAACGCTTTTGTATCACTGAAACATTCCTATAATGTAATATATTTACAGTTTATTAAGATATTTTTTATCAACCGGGTGCAATCACAAGATAAATTAAACGATTATTTGATAACGATCATATATTTTAGTATGAGTTAACTATAGAAATAAGACGGAAACTTTATTACCTCAATGCATTAAAAAAGCCCATCCTCCAAAGAGTAATAGACTTTTTTAGTTTAATATCATTAGCCCTATCAAAAACTATGACGCTGTTTCATTATTACTATCAGCACGTTCGTCACTTGCTTGCTTAATTTTCGTTAGAATTTCTTTGATTTCAGATGCTGATAGATAGGTGGGCACGGCATAGGTGTCACTGACTTCTTTTGCAGCTGCCTTTGCAATATCATTAAAGTCGCTGGTTTGCATACCATTGACAGTCGGATCAATGTTTAGATCTGCAATCAAGTCTCTAACTTGCGTAATAAGGTGATCTGCTATCTCACTATCGCCATTGGCTGCTTGACCATCCTGTACCATACCGGTTCTTTTCGCCAATGCAGCCAGTCTCTTTTTGCTCGCTTTACGATTGACGTCGAGCACATAAGGCAACACGATGGCATTGGCACGACCATGAGGAATACTATAGTAAGCGCCTAACTGATGCGCGATAGCATGCACATAACCCAAACCTGCTTTGTTAAAGGCGATCCCGCCGTAATGAGCGGCGATACCCATCTCTTCTCTTGCTTTTAGATTATCACCATCTTTATAAGCTAGTGGTAGATAATGCATAACAGACTTTACGGCAGAGGCTGCATAGTAATCTGTCTCTACGCTGGCATTGGCACTCATCCATGCTTCTAGTGCATGGGTCAATACATCAATGCCAGTATCTGCTGTGATATGGGTTGGCATGCCTTTCATGATAACTGGGTCAATCGCTGCGGCTAGCGGTACCATTCTTGGATCGATAGACAATGCTTTTTGATGCGTTTTATCATCCGATACTACTGCGCCAAGCGTCGCTTCTGAACCTGTGCCAGCCGTCGTTGGCACGCAGTATAAAGGCGTTGCAGGCTTTCTTGCTTTAAGAATACCGATTAGCTGCTTTGGCTTGCACTTATTGCCTTGAGACATGGCTATCATTTTGGCCGCATCGATCACTGAGCCGCCGCCAATGGCTACGATAGAGTCACAATTGGCTTCTATAGACTGACGGAGCCCTTCCTCAACTACTTTAAAAGTAGGATCTGGCGTGATACCGTCATAGATGTGATAACTGATATTTTTCGCATCTAGATAATCAGTGACCTTTGCAGGTATACCCAGTTTGTTGAGCACTGCATCCGTGACGATAAACACATTGGTATTGCCTTCATTGATAAGCATATCGCATAGCTCATCACAGGCAGTCTCACCGATAAAGAGCATTGGTCTTCTGATAGGTATCACATAAGAGACTGCTTTTAATACCTTTGCCCGAGTCTTAGCGACAGCCAAATAACCAGCATGCTGCAAACTGTTGTTCTTTACCAATTTAGTAATACTGTTTTGTGTTTTCATGGGCACAAAAATCCTTTTTAATGATTGTTTTAACTGCAATAAAGACCGTTTTTGCCAGCCAGTTAAATATTACTAATTTACGAGCGCCAGAATGTATAAAGATACGTATCACAGCATTATAAAATGGGCAGCTCTCTAAAATTATTGTACCACTGCTTTTTTCAATATGTCGCTATTATTATGAACTGCGATGTGTCAGTTTTATACCAAGCCGCTTATTTTAGTCGCTTAATTTGATTGATCAGTCTCAGTGGCTACAGCAAGTCGTTTAAACTAGTCAGTACTTGCCTTGAACAGCTTCTGAGTGTAGGTATGTTGTGGCTGATTAAAGAGATCTTCGGTACGTCCAGATTCTACGCAAGTGCCTTCTTTTAACACCATGATATGCTGACACAGTGCACGTACTACCTTGAGATCATGACTGATAAAGACATAGCTGATTTTTAGTCTTTCTTGGATTTCTCGCAGTAAGCTGACCACTGTTACCTGTGTGGTACTATCGAGCGCAGAGGTCGGCTCGTCTAATATAAGTAAGCTTGGTTTCATAATGAGCGCACGCGCCAGTGCCACGCGTTGACGCTGGCCACCTGACAGCTCATGAGGATAACGCTGCGCAAATGCTAAAGGCAAATGTACCGTAGCAAGACTATCTAGCACCGCTTGCTGACGGGCGACTTTATCCACGCCTTGTACTAACAATCCTTCTTCCACGATTTGCATGACCGTCATACGCGGATTAATACTGGCAAATGGATCTTGAAACACCATCTGTATCTGCGAGCGGAAGTTACGTAGCGCTTTTTTGGACAATGCTGAGATATCTTGATCATTGACCACTATCTGCCCATTCACACGTGCTTGGTTGCTCAGTAATTGGCTAAGCGCCAGCGCAATGGTGGTTTTGCCAGAGCCAGACTCACCGACGATACCCAATGCCTGACCTTTTTGCAGTGTCATATCGACATCTTTGACCGCATCGAACCAGCGCTTAGTACCACCAAACAGACCTTTTTCAATTGGGAACTGTACATTAAGACGCGTCACTTCTAATACGCTTGATTGTTTATCTGCGTTATCGTCTTCTATAGCTAATGCCTGCCCAAAGTCTTGCTTGATAAGTGTGCAAGTATAATCAGCTTTAGGCTGATCAAATACCGCTGACGTTTGACCCTGTTCAATCGTTTTACCTTGGCGCATAACGATGACCTCATCACTATAGCGCCTGACCAGATTGAGATCATGACTGATTAATATCATCGCCATATTGTGCTTGCGTTTGAGATCATCTAGTAGCGCCAAAATCTCATGTTGCAAAGTAACATCGAGCGCAGTCGTTGGCTCATCAGCAATTAAAATATCAGGCTGCTGAGCCAATGCCATGGCAATCATCACTCGCTGACGCTGACCACCCGATAACTCATGTGGGTAACGGTTCAACTTGTCAGCAGGATCTGCAATATTGACATCATTTAGCAAAGCGATACTGGTTTCTCGCCATTGCTTCTTAGCTACGCCAACTAGACGCAACGATTCAGCAATTTGTTTCGCGACCGTATGTAACGGGTTTAATGCGGTCATTGGCTCTTGAAACACCATACCGATACGCTGTCCACGAATAGACCGCAATGCAGCATTACGCGTCTTATCATTCGCTATGGACAAGGTCGACATGCCTGTTGTACTTGCAAGCTTCACCTCACCAGTAACGGTGAGGCTATCTGGTAACAGCCCTAGTAGCGCAAGACTGGCAATTGATTTACCAGAGCCTGACTCACCAACGATGGCCAAGGTTTGCCCTTGTCTTAACTCATAAGACAGTGTATCGACCAACTGAACTCCTGTAGCAGTCGTGATACCTAAACTATCTACGGTTAGCATAAGCTTATCTTGTGCACGATTAGGGCTTTCATTTGGCGCGTTGCTGTGCTCGGCAGCGATAATATTTTTAGTCATATTAAGAACGCCTCGGATCAAACGCATCACGCAGTGCTTCGCCAACGAAGATGAGCAATGACAAAATAAAGGTCAAACTAAAGAATCCTGACAAAGCAAGCCAAGGTGCATCAAGGTTGTTCTTTCCTTGTACCATTAGCTCACCAAGAGACGGCGAGCCAGGTGGCAATCCATATCCCAAGAAATCCAGCGCAGTCAAAGCGATAATATTGGCCGTTAGAATAAATGGCAACTGCGATAAGCTAGAAGCTAACGCATTGGGTAAGATATGTCTGAGCATGATTTGGCTGTCCGAAACACCTAAATTGCGTGCAGCTCGCACATAGTCAAAGTTGCGGGCTCGCAAAAACTCTGCCCGTACCAAACCGACCAAACCCATCCAACCGAACAACAGCATCATGGCGAACAGCATAATAATGCTAGGACTAAACAAACTGACCAAAATAATGATCATAAACAGCTGAGGCATACCGCCCCATACTTCCATAAATCGCTGCCCTGCCAGATCGACCCAGCCGCCATAATAGCCTTGTACCGCACCGACGATAATCCCAATCAAGGCGCCCGCGAGCGTCAGAGCCAGACCAAACAGTAACGACACTCGCATACCATAAAGTATTCGTGCCAGCACGTCGCGTCCCATATCATCAGTACCAAGCCAGTTCTGAGCATTGGGCGGCGCTGGGTAAGGCAGACCAAGCTCGACGTTGGGCGTCTGATCAGCAAACGGGATAGGCGGCATTATATAAAAACCTTGCTCATCAATCAGCGACTGCACTGCAGGGTCTTTATAATTGGTTTCGGTTTCAAACACACCGCCAAACGTCGTTTCAGGATAAGCTTTTAATACTGGAAAGTAATAATCGCCTTGATACTGCACTAACAATGGTTTGTCATTGGCAATGACGTTAGCTGCCATACAAATAACAAATATCACTGCGAAAACAAACAGCGATATCACCCCAAGTCTATTTTGGCGAAAGCGATTTAGACGCGCCTGCCATATAGGGTTTAAGCGAGGCTTTTTTGTGGTAGATAGCTGATCAGGCATTGGCGCTTTATCTGGTTCGCTATTAATAGGACTGCTCTTTGATGAAGGTTGATTATTTGACATTAGCGCCCCTCAAAATCAATACGAGGATCAATTAAGTGATAGCTCAAATCACTGATTAATTGCAGTAGCAGCCCCACTAAGGTAAAGATAAATAGCGTGCCAAATATCACTGGATAATCGCGTTGTTGAATGGCTTCAAAACCTAGCAAACCGAGGCCATCAAGTTTAAAGATAATTTCAATCAAAAAATTACCCGCAAAGAAGATACCAACAATAGCGGCTGGAATACCTGCGATAATAATCAACATCGCATTGCGAAAAACATGTCCGTATAGCACCTGACGCTCACCTAAGCCTTTAGCACGAGCGGTCAGTACATACTGCTTGCCCAATTCCTCTAAAAAGCTGAATTTGGTCAAATAGGTCAAACCTGCAAAACCGCCTACAGTACTTGCCAGTAACGGTAACGCCAAATGCCAAAAATAATCTTTTACTTTACCAAGCGCGCTTAGCTGATCAAAATTCTCGGACGTCAGTCCCTGTAACGGGAAAATATTCCAGTAGCTGCCACCCGCAAAGAAAACCAGTAAAATCACTGCAAAGACAAACACAGGTATCGCATGTCCGATCGCTAGCAGCATAGCAGTGGCTTTATCAATGCCTGAGCCATGATGCATCGCTTTATAGACGCCTAGCGGAATAGCGATCATATAGATGAGCAACGTACTCCACAGCCCAAGCGATATCGAGACTGGTAACTTCTCTACGATAAGATCGGTCACCGACTGCCCTTTAAAAAACGACTCACCAAAATCTAGCTGAGCGTAGTTCTTTAACATAAGCCAAAATCGCTCTGGAGCGGATTTATCAAAACCATATTGGGCATTGATTGCAGCGACCATCTCCTCAGAGAGGCCTCGCGTGCCTTGATAAGTACTGTCGTTGCCACCTGCACTGCCCGCGCCAATATTACCACCAAGCGCATTGTCTTTTGCACCCTGTTCGATGAGCGCCAACTGTTGCTCAACAGGCCCGCCTGGTGCCGCCTGTACGATCACAAAGTTGGCAAGCAATATCAAAAATAGTGTCGGCAATATCAGTAGTAGTCTTTTTAAGATATAACGACCCATAATGGCGACTTCCTAAGTAAAGAGAGATAGCAATGACGTTCAGCAGCGAATTGATTTTTGTTGAAGCAGTACACAAAAGCATTTTTTAAAAGTTGTTTTTTAGCTCACGTAACGCTGCAAATACCGTCAATGACTTCTCATCATCGATAGACATTTTGGATTTCACTCCTGCGATTACACTTGGCTCTTGTGTACGTAAAAACACATTTACCGCGCGCTCATGCTCTAGTGTCACTGGTAGCGTTGCCATGCCTTGCTCAGTTTGAGCCTCTGCTCGTGCTAATGCTTGCTGCATTGCTTCGTTGACAGGTTCAATAGACAGGCCAAAACGCAGATTACTCGCTGTATATTCATGCGCAGGATACAGTAGCGCCTCATGAGGCAAGCCGTTCAAACGCTTAAAGCTCTCATGCAATTGCTCAATCGTACCAGTAAAGACACGCCCGCAACCTGCACTAAACAACGTATCACCGCAGAAGCAGTGCTTTTGCCCATCGATATCTAAGATATAGGCCATATGGCTAGCGGTATGCCCTGACACATCCCAGACTTGCGCAGAGCAGCCCCATGCGCTTACCGTGCTACCGTCTTTGATAGTTTGATCTTCATCGACGCCATGCTCACTATGCGCAACCAGATGAGTCATCGGATACGATTCCTGTAACTCTGCGACGCCGCCGATATGATCATGATGATGGTGAGTCGTCCAAATCGAGGTTAGCTCAAGCTCATGCGTCTCTAGATAATCAATGACCGGCTGGGCTTGACCTGGATCAATGACAATCGCCTGCTTATTATTTTCATTAATCAATGTCCAGATATAGTTATCGCTAAATGCTTTGATTGGGTGAATACGGATACTCATGTTAAATCCTTACCGGTAGTTATTTTTGTTACGTGTTATTTTAAATTATTTAATCTAACTGTTATTTGATAACAGCAGCATATATTTGGCAAAAACAGCATATATGCTCAGCTGTCCGTTGTTATCGAGTCAAACTTTATAATAAACACTGTTTACTGTTTTAAATATTTATTGATACGCCCTTCTGCTTCTTTATCCACCCACCAGTAATCGATACCAACAGCATTGGTTGGTAGTTTTTCGGTATGGCGATACTGATCCCAGTAAGCGACATTGGTACCAGACTTGCCGTATAGCGGTACGACATAATGACCTGCGCGCAACAACCGATCTAGCACCTGCGTATACAGTACAATTTCGTCACGATTTTTGGCATTACCAAGGGCAGCAACGACCTGATCGACGGCTGCATTCTTGATACCAGCGCTATTATGATTGCCAGGCTCGTCGGCTGCAGCGCTACCCCAAAATGCGGCTTGCTCAGCACCAGGAGATAGACTTTGAGCAAATACATCCACGACCATGTCATAGTCAAAACGGCGCATACGCTCATAATATTGCGGCCCATCGACTTGGCGCAAGGTTGCATCAAATCCCAAGCGTTTTAGATTGCGAATGTAAGGCAATAATACACGGCCCATGGTCTCGCCTGTCATCAAAATCTCAATCTGAGCAAGCGATCCATCAGGTTGATATAATTTCATATCCTCATAATAAAACCCAGCCTCTAACAATAGCTTACGCGCTTCTAATAACCCTTGACGATTAAAGCCGTTCCCATCACTGGTGGGTAGCTGCCATTCTGCTAATGTTGCTTTACGTTGAGTCGGTTCGAGCTCAGACAATAACGGCGTCAATACCTGCATCTCTGCATCAGATGGCATACCCGTTGCGGCAAGCTCCGATCCATGGAAGAAGCTCTGCAAACGTTCATATTGCCCATGAAATAGGGTTTTATTCATCCATTCAAAATCGTAAGCAGCTGTCAATGCTTGGCGAACTTTGATATCTTGAAAGATTGGGCGACGCATATTCATCACCAATGCTTGCATCGGTACTGGATTTTGACTGGTTATCGTCTCTTTTTGGATAAGCCCTGCTTTCACTGCGGGGAAATTATACCCAGTTACCCAGTTAGATGCTTTATTTTCGGGGCGAAAACGGTATTGACCGGATTTAAAACCTTCAAAGGCAATTTCATCACTTTGATAATAAACAAACTTGATCATATCAAAGTTGTAGCGGCCACGATTGACCATCAAATCACGACCCCAATAATTGGGATCACGTATATAACTTACCGAACGCCCTGCATCGACGCGTCCCAATTTATAAGGACCGCTACCCATCAATGGTGACAGACTGATTTTCTCAAAATCGGTATCAATGGAAGATTTGGCAAAAATAGGAAACTGCCCAACGGTCAGTAAAATCTCTTTGTTTTCAGCAGATGCAAAGACAAACTTTACTTGTTGATCATTAATGATTTGGATGTCTTTGATATCACTTAGATAACTGCGAATATACATGGGGCCTTTGTTCAATATCGCCTCAAAAGTTGCTTTTACATCGCGACTGGTCACACCCGACCCATCCCAAAAACGAGCATTAGGATTGAGATGATAAATAATCCAGCTCGTATCATCTGGATCATATGTCACTTTACTTGCCAGCTGCGGATACATGGTAAAAGCTTCATTCAATGAGCCAGTCATTAAAGTATCATACAGATAGTCTGTGCCAATCATCGCGACACCCGTGGTCATCCATTTATTGGCGCTATTAAACGTACCGCGAGCATCTAGAGAAAGAGTGCCTCCTGATGGCGCTTTTGGATTGGCATAAGGTAAGTAAGGTGCATCGATGTACTCAGTAGGACTATTATGCCCAAGCGCAGTCGTCGTGATAGGTGCAGCGATACTGCTCGGTATCCAACTGACGGTGATGGTTAGCAATACAGCTTTTAACAGGGCGTTTTTTATTATCATGACGTTATAACAAACCTCTATGCTAACCAATATAAATATCAAAACGTAAAGCCTGACAGCAAAACAGCGTTATAGCAAAATTTTATCATAACAAACTTAGGTTTTTTAACCTAATGGTTTGCCATGGATATGACTTAATGGTGATAGCATTCAGCGATATCCACGACAAACCATTATTACTACGCGCTAATATGACCAAACTGTCTGTTTATACATATAAAAAGGCGCAACCATGACTAGTTGCGCCTTTTTCGATATGAGTTTATATATGAAGACTCTATACGCTAGCAGTTACTATTTCGCTTACGCGTGCTTTTTTTCAAAAGCAATCATAAAGTCAACCAACTGCTGTACCCACTCAAGTGGCACGGCATTGTAGATACTGGCTCGCATACCGCCCACATCACGATGACCTTTTAGATTTAACAAGCCAGCTTTTTCTGACTCTTCTAGGAATACTTTATCGAGGCTGCTGTCTGCTAAAGTAAACGGCACGTTCATGATAGAACGATACTTAGAATCTACTGGATTATTATAAAAACTGCTCTCATCGATTGTCTTATAAAGTAAATCGGCTTTCTGCTGATTGATTTTACCGATAGCAGCCACACCACCCTGCTCTTCTAGCCAATCAAACACTAGCCCAGCTAGGTACCAAGAATACGTCGCTGGCGTGTTAGACATAGACTCTTTATCAGCTTGATGCTCATAATTCAGCAGCATAGGACACCATTCGCTGGCCTGTCCCATCAAATCCTCACGAATAATGACAATAACCAGACCTGCAGGACCGATGTTTTTCTGCGCACCCGCGTAGATCATGCCAAATTTAGACACGTCTATCGGCTGTGACAAGATACAAGATGACATATCAGCAATGATTGGCGCATCTACTTGTGGTGGCTCAAATATCTGTAGGCCATGAATTGTTTCATTGGCACAGTAATGAAAATAAGCGGCGTCTTCACTGATATTCCAATCACTTTGCGCTGGTACGTCAGTAAAGTTACTTTCTTTGCCAGTTGCAACTAGGTTAATCTCTCCCAAACCCAATGCTTCATAGCGCTGGGCTTCCTTGATCGCTTTGCCTGACCATGCGCCTGTCGTCAAATAGTCACCGCGTCCACCATTTAACAGATTCAACGGTATCGCAGAAAACTGCAAACTTGCGCCACCTTGCAAAAACAGCACTTTATAGTTATCGGGTATTTCCATAAGCGTGCGTAGCTTAGCTTCCGCTTTGTCAGTAATGGCCATATACTCTTTACTACGATGGCTGACTTCCATGACCGACAGGCCGCGACCTTGCCAATCAAGCAGTTCGCTCTGCGCGCGTTCTAATACGGCTGTTGGCATGGTAGCAGGTCCAGCACAAAAATTTGGCAGGCGATGCGGTGTAGCAGTTGCTGTAGACGTTGGGGTTGTAGGCATAATCACAGTCCTAGGTATGATGAAATAAAAGGATGTTTTTTATTTCAGTTCGTTGATAAAGGCATTGGTATCGATGTTAGTTTTTATACAACTCAATGAGATATCTGCTCCCACAGCTGACGTTTAGCATCACTGTCTGCGAGCATTTCTTCTAATGTCGGCACAGTGGTCAGATTGGGATGTTGAAGGCCATCAGGCAGCGCGGTCAGTGCAGCAACTTGTATTTCTTCACTCCGGCCAATTCGAAAAATATATCCTGCAAGACTGGCATTGGCAAGCTCAGCAGTATCCATACCGTCGCAAATCGGAAATGACGTCGTCTCGCAAGTGATTGATAGCGCTTGAGTGATGTTTTGCCATAGTTTTTGACTGTCACTATTTAGCGCTTTGATATCAACCAATATTACCCAGTCACCATAGCGGCAACCTTGCAGATCAAATGGTGCTACTTTTTTTAAGCTATCATCATTTACGCTGTCATCACTAGCACTCTGCGGAAAATCACTCTGCGCGAATTGAGGTTGCTCAATATGTGCATTCGTAGAGGTTACAGCAGTTTGGTTCGATGTAGTACTTGGGATGTCATGATAGTTAGACCCAGTACTTGAACTAATAATATTTGAACTAACAGCACTTGAACTAACAGTATTCGAATCAACGGAATCAAAACTATAAGTAACAGGGCTTTGCTCGCTAGCCGTCTGTTCAGTGGTAGCTTGCAAATCAGAATCATACTCATCAGCAACATAGCCGTTAGCATTGTAATTATTGATATCATAACCATCAGTCGGTTGATCAACTGTGTCTACAATTCTAGCGCTCGCTACTTCATTATTGTTAGACTCAATATCAGTGGAATCAATATGTGATTGCTCAACCGAAGCTGTCGCAATGTCAGCCATATTGATGGTTTTTGACACAGGCTGCACCCACTGATTGATACCCATCATCGCTAGAATTTGGCGTTGCTGTACATGGCGCTGTAATACAATTAGCGGGTCTTGGGTATCACTCATTCGACTCTACTATCCTACTCATTTTGTTTATATCATTTATAGATTTTTTTATGGTTTTGGCAGCTTTTATTAAGCATTCGTCATACTATCAATTAAGTACTGAATAAATACCCATCAAAACAGCTGTCGAATGCCTAGCCAATGCTCTGACATTGCCAGCAAACAATCGTATTCATCTTGGCTGATTATCGTATCGTGTAACATCACCGTATGCAACGTACTTAGCCATTGGCGATACTCATTATGAGTCGGCTGGTTCAGCTCACTTTCATTATAATCTATTTGGCTACCGTCCTGTTGCTTCTCTCGATAATTATCAGCATTCTGAGCACCTATCACGCGCTTGATAAAGTGATTGGCAGAGACAGGAACCGCAGAAATAATCGCCAATAACTGAATGCTATTCAAGAGCTGTGCGGTCAATAATAGCCACTGTAAATTAACATCGCTTACTGTCATAAGATCAATATCAATCAAGCGCGCATGCCGTCTCAAATCTACAATATAATGCGCCACACTGTCGTTACCTTCACTCAATAACGATCGGTCATGCATTGAGATCATCTGACCTTTTGCATCTTTTGATAGTCGATAAGCTAATAAGACAACAACTGATACTTCTGATTTATTAAGACCTGTAAATACTTGACCCGAAGGATCTAGTTGCGCCCTTACGTCTTCCATACCAGTCTTCAGTATTTGCGGCCATAGATCCTGCGCGTCTGTATCTTGTAAAACTTTAGACAATATCGGTAGCAACTGCTGCAAATGTAGCGCTCGCCATAATGATAATATTGGCGATTTTTGATGTGCTAAAGCTAACGAATTATTCAGAGCCATAGCATTGGAGTTATCACTAGATATATTTTGATCTGACGAATCATAAGCTAAGCTTTTGGTTAAGTCAGATGTCAGCTGTTGGTTAAATAACTTAAATATGCCCTGCTGATAACGCAACAACATCGTACGGCATTTCTCTTGTTTTTTATAGTACTGATGACTGTCGTGACTATGATCGTCTTTACTTTTGAGTTTTATATTTTCGATACATAGTTCAGATAAATCCTGTTGACGCAATTGGGTTAAGGCGAGCTCAATCAAAGCGCTGTCTAAACGCCTGTCCAAACTGGCTACTACTGTCATCAGCTTAGTATCTATCCTATGCGGTAATATTTGCTCATGGGAAATCGAGTCAGTCACAACAGAGAAGCCATCATTCCAAATATCATTCAAACTGTAAATGGCAATCGTTGATAGTGGTTGATGCTGATGACAAAGCAAGACAGCTTCGACTAATGCTAGCGCACCTAGAGGATGATAACTATGGTTTAGTATGTACTGAGGTAGCGATACCTTTTGAATATCATTAAACCCAATTAGTGTGTTTTCTGGTAGGTCAGCGTCAGGTTTGGCCTGCCACGGTTTTAATAGCTGATGAACGCCAACGTCTTCGGCCTGTACTTGAAGCCGCCCATCAATTACTACATCATCTTCTACGGCAAACTCTAAACCGTCATCACCTTCTGATTCACTACTATCTTTATTACGATTGTCGCTTATAGACTCAGCAAAAACTTTTCTATCACTTATCTGTTTAGTGTCACCTGTATTAATTGTTGCAGCTGTTTGAGTCTCAAATACTGACGAATGCCGCGTATTTTTTTCTGGGAAATCTTCACTTAGGCTATTTTCTTTTGTTGCTCCCCAATCACCTAAGCGTCGTTGCCTATATATTTCTTTAACCTTTTGCTGATTTATTCGCTTTTCTTTGGCGACTTGTACTGCGAATTGATGATAAGCATCCGCATTAATAGCGCTCATACGCTCAGTCAAGCTTGGATGGGTGGCAAACCATGACACATCACCCAAGTCTGCCCCACTACTAGCAAAGAAAAAATGGCTGAGTCCATTGATATCGGCGATGCCAGACAAACGCGAGCCGAGCGAGTCTTGATGTATGGCTTTTAAGGTTTCGATAATCGCAGGCGTACGTGTCAATTGAACACTAGTGGCATCAGCAAGTAGCTCTCGCTCACGATTAAAACTGTGCTTAATCAACTGCGCGCTTGCCATACTGGAGAAGCTTAAACCATGTAGTAGCAATGTCCAGACACTACGCGGGGCTTGACGATCTATTATAGGTGGCGTTTGCACCCATTTAGACTGACGCTTGGCTGAAGACTGCTGTTGTTGTGATTGCTGCTGCCAGTAGGCGACCCATTCACTATGCGTGTTGAAATTGGCGGTTTGCGCTTCTGTATTGCGTGCAAGCGTATCAACCTGTCTTTGTGATAGAGACTTTTGGGAAATACTATCGCTATCAAAGTGACTATAATTAGAGAGACGATTAGAGATATGATTGGATATTGGGTCACTCCAGTCATACAGTATCTGCAAGCCTGCCAATACTACCATCAGCTGTAAGTTGAACGTAGCATCGCCGTGCAATATATGACCATATTCATGACCAATGAGTCCGTATAGCGCCTCATCAGACAGTTTATCTAGCGCACCTTGGGTAACGACGAGTACCATATCTGAGCTATGGCGACCAGCGACGAAACCATTGATACCCTGCTCGTCAGGTAGCACGTACAAAATAGGGGTTTGCAAACCTGCCGCAATGGCCAGTTGTTGAGCGATTTCATAGTAGCGACGATAAACGGGCGGAAAATCGCGCTCGTCACGTACTGCTATATGACGTGAACTATAGCGAACCTTTTCTTCAGCTTCGTGTTGATGAGCGACTCCTTGACTGTGCTCCCATGCTTCTTGGCTGTTATCAATGAATAGCCTAACCGCCCCTACTCGCTGAGCAATAGCGCGGCCACCTGCTCGCAGGCGTCGATACTCTAAAAAACTACCACCAACGAAACTGCCTAACGTCAAGACAATGACCAGAACCAATACCCAGTAGTATATACCGCCTGTAAATACTGTCAGCAGTATAGACATGACAGCCAGTCCCACTGCCATATGAGCAAGTACAATCAGGAAAAACAGTCCATAAAGTAATAGACTGCGCCGCGTACGTATCCGCTGTTCACCAAAAAAATCCATCAGATTAGGCTGCCTAGAGTTCGCCAAAATTGTCTAAACCTTAGCCCATGTTTACAATCGGTGCCTGAGCAATCGCTTCTCTATCTTCAAATACCAAAGGACTGAGTGGACGAAAGCCAAAAGTCGTACTAACGAGGTTATTCGGGAATACTTCGCGATCGTTATTATAAAACATCACGCTGTCATTATAATGCTGACGCGCAAATCCGATACGATTTTCCGTATTGGTTAGTTCGTCCATGAGCTCCTTAATCATACTATCGGCTTTGAGCTCTGGGTAGGCTTCGACGACAGCAGAGAACTGACTTAACGCTTTGGACAACATACCTTCTGCTTTTGCAAACAGTGCCATATGTTCTAGCGAGTCTGGCTGATGTTTATTAGAGTCTTGTAGATCTTGAGCATGATTACGCGCACTAATGACGCGAGTGAGTGTTTCTTCTTCATGACTCAAATAACGCTTGGCAGTTTCGACCAAGTTTGGAATCAGATCATGACGACGCTTCAATTGCACATCTATTTGAGCAAAGCCGTTCTTTGCTTGGTTACGTGCGCGTACCAATCTATTAAAAATGGATACCCCAAACACAACTACCAACACCACAAATGCAATGAATAGCCAAACAAACATCTTCATAATCAAACTCCAAGGTGTCTAGAATGTTAATAAAAAGTTAATACATTGTATTTTAACTCATATTAATCAATAAAACCTTAGAACTAGATCGGAACTACAAAGGAAATCGAACAGGGAATTCAATTGAAAACCACATAAGCAAATAGCTAACCATCAGACGAAATTTTGACCAAAAAAAAGCCCTTTACAATGAAGGGCTTAACATATCACAAATAGGTTTTTTGTACTTTATAAATATAATTATCAAATTTTAGTCAAAAAAAAGCGACTCCAAAAGCACATCCTCGGCACACACTATAACTATTACCGTTGCTACCTTCCGGTCCTGGCGGGATTCATAGAACAATGTTGCGAGGCTACCAATGGAGCCACCAGTCGCAAATTATACAAGAATTTTTTAATTTTACAACCCCTATCTTAAAACTGTTTGCTTTAGACCCTAAATAGTACTGTTAATTAATTCATTAGCTCATGTCAGCAATATATGAGCACAAACTATATCAGCAACTTAGGTCACAAAATTCTCACAGCAACTTATATGAATTTTGCTATTTTAGTGAATGAAGTTGTACCCATGTCGATTTCTAGAGAACAATAGGACAACTTTTCATGTATAAATGAGCGTTGATAATTGTCATTTATATATTATTAGAATCAACTTAGGAGATAATAATGAAAAATACTTTATTGAATAAAGCAGCACTAGCTTCTGGCACGGTTTGTCTTATGACAGCAATGATGGGTAGCGCCCATGCAGAGCCAACAGGCTATGATCAACTGACGTTTCAAACAGAAATAAAAGAAGAAATTCAGAACGACGAAGTACGCGCCAGCTTGTATAAGAAAGCACAAGCAACTGACTCTAAGACTTTAGCCACAATACTCAATACTTCAATCAACAATGCCATGAAAATCGCCAAGCGCTACCCTAGCGTGACCGTGAGTACAGGACAACAGCGCACCTATCCACGCTACGACAAAAACGATAAAATCATCGGTTGGACAGGTCAAGCAAACATAGACTTAAAAAGTACAGACTTTTCAGCGACTAGCCAGCTTATTGCTGATTTGCAAGAAACTTTAGTGATGGACAATCTTAACTTTGGTGTATCAGATACCAAAAAGGATGCTCTAGAACAAAAGCTAATGACCGAAGCCTCTCGTGCTTTTCAGCAGCAAGCTAAGAGCCTTACCCGCGCTTGGGATGCTCGTGGCTACCGCGTCGTCAATGTTAACCTAAACACAGGTAGCAACTATCCACGTCCGATGTATAGCGCTATGAGCATGAAATCAGGAATGGCAGACGAGTCAGTACCAAGTCAAAGCTTTGAGTCTGGTAATAGTACTATTTCTGTGACTGCTAACGGTACCATTGAGCTAACTAAATAAGACAGCTTATAGTTCAATAAAATAAGTGATTTACATTAAAAAAGGCAAGCGTCGTTAACGGTGCTTGCCTTTTTATTTTGCTAGCGATATCTATTCATTATATTCAATCATTATTGAGACTGAGCAACTTCCTGTTGACGCAGCTTTAGCATCAATTTTTGATACCAAGCTAACTTTTGGTAAGCCAATAGCTGCGCAGCCTTTCTTTTGTTGTCTTGCAATGTGGTTGTATTTTGAATCACGTATACAGTACGTGTGATTTGCTCAAGTGTTTGGCCAGTTTCGCTTTGTATAACAGCCTTGATTGTATGAGCGCCTGGCAAAACATCAACAGTAGCAATAGATGCGCTCAAACCTTGTGCAACCTGTTTATCATCAAAATAAATACGGACACTATCACCTGCCTGTAACGCAGGCTTAATCTGCACATTGACATCGATATTCTGTACGGGACGACGATAGGCTCTCTCTTCGCTAGGTTCAGTAATTACTAACTGATAGTTTACTGGCGTGGTAACCTTAGTATTTATCGCAGACGACTCAATAGTAGTCGTCTGCGACGCATTTGATGATTGGCGACTTGTACTAGAATTGGTTGTCGTATTCAGACTAGTTGACCTGCTCGTCTCATTACCCGTCGTAATAGCCGTTTGACTGACTTGTTTGCCAGCTTGCTGCTCATAATCCTGTGGGCGGTCAGTGAAGGTGACTTGACCGGTTTGCTCATCAACCACTTTATAAATAGGTGCAGCATTCGTGAGAGATGTACAAAGACTAGCGAGAGCAACCGTAGTCCATAACCCAACTCTAATCCTACTCTTCAAGAAACTCGGTTTTGCTAATAAAGCCATAATCTATCAACCTAGGTAGTGTCTACTATTAATATGCTTTTATAGAACTATTATGCGTGAGTTTTGACCTGAAATCAGCAGCAATTTCAAAGAAAATTCAGCAATTGGACTGATACACTTTATTAATACGCATAAAAAAACCAGCTAAGAATAACTTAGCTGGTTTTTTTGACTCAAAATAACTGAGTGCTTTAGCGACTAATTAGCAGCTGTAGTACATGTCAAATTCAACAGGGTGTACAGTTACGTTCAGACGTTGTACTTCTTCTTCTTTCAAAGCGATAAACGCTTCTAGCATGTCTTCAGTGAACACATCACCTTTTAATAAGAAGTCATGATCGTCACGCAGTGCTTGTAGTGCAACGTCTAAGCTCTCTGCAACCGTTGGGATTTGTGCTTCTTCTTCTGGTGGCAAGTCATACAAGTTTTTGTCAGCAGCTTCACCTGGATGCATTTTGTTTTGGATACCGTCAAGGCCAGCCATCAATAGTGCAGCAAACGCTAGGTATGGGTTAGCCGTTGGATCAGGGAAACGTGCTTCTACACGTACCGCTTTCGGGCTGCTCACGTGTGGAATACGGATAGATGCTGAACGGTTAGACGCTGAGTAAGCAAGCTTGATAGGCGCTTCATAATGAGGAACTAGGCGCTTATAGCTGTTCGTTGATGGGTTAGTAATCGCATTCAACGCACGAGCATGCTTGATGATACCGCCAATGAAGTACAATGCTGTTTCAGACAGACCAGCATACTCATCACCAGAGAATGTGTTTACGCCGTCCTTTGAGATTGACATATGTACGTGCATACCTGAACCGTTATCACCAACGATTGGCTTAGGCATAAAGGTCGCTGTTTTGCCAAACTGATGCGCAACGTTATGAACAACATATTTCAATTGCTGAACTTCATCCGCTTTACGTACCATTGTGTTGAATGCAACACCGATTTCAGACTGGCAAGAAGCAACTTCATGGTGATGAACTTCAACCGAACCTTCACCAACGATTTCTTCGATACGTTCACACATAACAGCACGCATATCATGTGAGCTATCGATTGGTGGTACTGGGAAATATCCGCCTTTCACACGTGGGCGATGCGCCATGTTGCCCCACTCGTAAGTCTCGTTAGTCGACCATGCTGCTTCTTCAGCCGTGATTTTATGACTAACGCCAGACATATCAACTGACCATTTAACATCGTCAAATACAAAGAACTCAGGCTCAGGACCGAAGTAAGCAGTATCACCGATACCAGTAGACTTTAAATACTCTTCAGCGCGACGTGCGATAGAACGTGGGTCACGGTCATAACCTTGTAGCGTTGATGGCTCGATGATATCGCAAGTCACTACCACAGTCACCGCGTCAAAGAACGGGTCAACAAAAGCAGTTTCTGGATCAGGACGCAAGATCATATCTGACGCTTCGATACCTTTCCAACCAGCGATTGATGAGCCATCAAACATTTTGCCATCTTCCATGACATCTTCATCAACGGTATGCGCTGGGAAGCTGATGTGCTGCTCTTTGCCGCGTGTATCAGTAAAGCGAAAATCAACCCATTTAGCATTAGAGGATTGGATAAGATCTAATAGTTTATTCGACATGAATAGTCTCCGTTGTGTTGATCACGTAATTGCGATTTAAAATTATTAATATGATGTTCTTGTCCAAGAATGTCAGATGTGCTCTCAATACTAAAATAGCGCATTCGATATTATGCTTATTATCAGCACTATTTTGCGTATTAGTCAAGATGCTCATCTAAAGCGTTTACTCAATCAGACCAATATTTATGCACATGGTCTAACATACGCCAATTCAATCCTAACGACATTCTAGCAATATACAACTCATAATGCTGAACTCTTCAGGCTCTTGTTAATAATTATTTTTAGACCATTTTTTGGGCTTTAAAAATAATCATAACAGCAATAGTGCAAAGGCTATGCCAATGTATTGACACTCCAACTCCAGATATAGTTGTAGGCAGATGCAATTATCAATATTTACAGTGATTTATACGATTAATATCGTTATATATTAATTAATTCCCATCAAATTAATTTTTAGAATAGCACTTAATTAGAGCACCAGTTGAGAACTAAAAGCACTAAATTGGTGCAAATAAAAATATATTTATTATTTAAATGCTATTTAATAGTGCGATGCTAATAGTTGAATTCATAACCTTATCCCTGAGCAAACTATCCTCGTTATCAACACAATAATAAAAAATGTGTTTTTACTTGGTGGTTACTTAGATAGCCTATACCCTACATTTGATAGAAAACAAAATAGTGGTAAGATAACCGCGCACAATAACACCCTCTGTTATAGTCATAGCTACTTGTGTCCGGCAATCAAGTAACTCTATAACAGTGAAAACAAATTTTATGTTAAAAATATAATAAAACTGATAAGTTGAAGCCTTAATGATTTTGATGATCGATAATTACGATAGCTTTACGTACAATATCGTACAGTACTTCGGTGAGCTAAAGCAGGACATTACTGTCTGGCGTAATGATCAGGTCAGCATTGAGCAGATTAAAACCCTCGCACCTGATGTCATTGTGATTGGCCCAGGTCCGTGCGACCCTGACCGTGCGGGTATTTCGCTGCAAGCCATTGAGACATTTAAAGGGATTATTCCCATACTGGGTATTTGTTTGGGTCATCAAGCGATCGGTCAAGCCTTTGGCGGTCAAGTGGTCAAAGCTGGCGAAGTCATGCATGGCCGCTTATCCGCTATCTATCACAACGAGCAAGGTGTGTTTGCTGGACTACCTAATCCGTCACAGGTTACGCGCTATCATTCGCTCGTCATTGACAAGACAAGCCTACCAGACTGCCTTGAACTTACCGCATGGACACAAAATGCCGATGGTAGTATTGAGGAAATCATGGGCATTCGCCATAAGGAGATGGCTGTAGAAGGTGTTCAGTTCCATCCTGAGTCGATATTGAGCGAAGCAGGTTATCAATTGCTCAATAACTTTTTACAGACTCATGGTTTGGCTACTCTGACATCCGATGAGCTACCGCAAGTTGGCTAGATTTGACTAAAATCACGTCGGTAAAAAATGCTGCTTTCATAAGCCTATGCTAAATTTCACACAGATTCATATAAAAAATAATAGTAAGTGAGACCATAATGAGTACGACAAAAATAGAAGAAACGCACACACCAGAAAGTATTACAAAATTGTCTGATGAACAAACGCATCAACTGTTAACCACAGCTTTGGGTAGAATATTTCAACACATCGATTTAACCTTTGATGAGATGTATCAAGTGATGCTCATCATCATGCAAGGTAGATGTAGCGACGCCATGATGGGCGCTATCTTGACAGGGCTGCGCATGAAGGGCGAATCCATCGACGAGATTACTGCATCAGCCAGCGCCATGCGTGCACTAGCCGCCAATATTGAACCAAAGAACTGTGATTACTTGGTAGATATCGTTGGTACTGGCGGTGATGGTGCTAACTTGTTCAATGTCTCGACTGCATCAGCATTGGTTGTTGCGGCAGCTGGTGCACAAGTTGCTAAGCACGGCAATCGCGGCGTCTCGACCAAATCGGGTAGCTCAGACTTACTTGAGCAAGCAGGTATCAGTCTTGCGCTCACTCCAGAGCAAGCAAAAGACTGTATCGAAAACCAAGGTATTGGGTTTTTATTTGCGCCCAATCATCACAGCGCCATGCGTTATGCCAACCCTGTACGCCGTGAGCTAAAGGCACGTACAATCTTTAATATTTTGGGCCCATTGACCAACCCTGCTGGCACGCCAAACTTAGTCATCGGTGTATTTACTGCGCAGCTATGTGAGCCGATTGCCAAAGTGATGAAAAACTTAGGCGCACGTCATGTCATGGTAGTAGGCGCAAAAGATGGTCTTGATGAAATCAGTCTTGCCACTTCGACCACAGTCGCTGAGCTAAAAGATGGCGAGATATCTGTTTATGACATGATGCCAGAAGATGCGGGTATCGAATCTCAAACTCTTATTGGCCTCGATGTCGACTCTCCAGCACAAAGTTTAGAGCTGATTCGTGCTGCGTTATCTGGGGCCGACACTCATGACCGTGCCGTACTTAAAGCACGTGATATGATTGCGCTAAATGCAGGTGCCGCGATATACACCGCAGGACTTGCCAGCAACTACCCTAACGGTGTTAGCCGAGCACAAAAAATTATTCAAAATGGCGATGCTTTACTAAAACTTGAGTCTTTAGCCAACTATACCCAAAAGCTAGTCGCTCAAGGTTAATCTATACGCATTTATATACTGTCTATAGTCAAAGAAATCTAAAACGGATATCAGGCAGCCAACCATAGATTGCACAAGTCGTATATCTAAGAAGGGTAATGCCGTAGCCGCTTAGTAGTTATTAATAGCTCTCTGACTATATTTACATTTAACGATATTCGGATACCAGTATGACCACAACCCATTCAGACATACCATCAGTGCTACAGCGCATTGTCGCCACCAAAGTAGAAGAAGTAAAAGCCGCTCGCGAAGCATTGTCTTTAGAGGAATTGAAAGCCCAGGTCGCAGCTGATGATAAACCGCGTCGAGGTTTTGCCGCGGCGCTACGTGCTGCTGGCGCTAAAGAAAATGGTATCGGTATCATTGCTGAAATTAAAAAAGCCTCACCGTCTAAAGGCATTATCAATCATAACTTTACCCCTGCTCTATTTGCACAGCAGTATGAGCAAGCAGGCGCTAGTTGTCTGTCTGTATTGACCGACCGTGATTACTTTCAAGGCGATGACAGCTACCTTATTCAGGCGGCTAATACCTCAAGCTTACCGATATTACGTAAAGACTTTATGATTGATGTCTATCAAATCTATCAATCTTACCTAATGGGCGCTGACTGCATCCTACTCATTATGGCTTGCCTAGATGATGCCCAAGTACAAGAGCTACATGCACTGAGTATTGAACTTGGTATGGACGTATTGATAGAAGTGCATACCCAATCTGAGCTTGAGCGTGCGCTACAGTTGCCACGTTCAGTACACAATATCTACGGTATCAATAATCGTGATTTGAATACCTTTGATGTGGACCTGCAAACCACGCTTAATCTCAAGAATATTTTAAACGATGCCCTCGCTGCTGATAGCGCTGAACAAAAACCACTTATCGTGACCGAGAGTGGTATTCATAGCAGTGATGATATCCGCCTCATGTTAAATAATGAGATTCAGCACTTTTTGATCGGTGAGCAATTTATGAAAACTGATCATCCAGGACAAGCGTTACAATCCTTACTTGCGGGCGTCGCGGCAGACGGGTAAAGTAACTCAATAATTTATGCTTAAATAAATGCTCGATAGCTTGAACAGTGTCTGCGCTATAGACATTGTTCAATCAACCATTCATCAATCAACGATACGTTAACTTTTATGTCAAACTCTCTGTTTTCAAAAGAAATGCAAGACCAGCTCAAAGAACTCAAAGGCCAGCTGAGCAAGGGCCGTGATACCAATTCTCCTGAAGGTGAGAATCAAAAGCCAACTGAGCCGGTGTCGCTACCGACTCAAAAACAAGTAAAAAAGACAGTTAAGCAGCTAGATAGTGAACATATCGATGACGATAAAGTTCTATTTATGCAAGCCATGCACGGTGTCAATCAGTTAGAAGACAAAAATGTCCGCTCACCTGCTAGCGCAACTAAAGCAGGTAAGCCTGATGCAGCGACACTATCAAAACGTGCTGCAGCTCAAGGTAGTGAAGCCAGTGATTTAGGCGCAGGCTTGTCAGATATGCAAGCACTGCTGAACCCTGTCGCTGCTGAAGCTTATTTGTCTTATAAGCAGCCTACACTGCAAAACAAGATCTTTGATCAGCTCAAAAAAGGTAAGCTGCGCTGGTATGATGCGGTAGATATCCATGGCTGTACGATAGAAGAAGCACGCGAAGCGATGACTCAACTATTGAGCCAAGCCAAGCAGAAAAACGAAACTATGGTAAAAATCGTCCATGGTAAAGGTAGCGAAGCGATTCTAAAAACCTGTATCAATGGTTGGTTGCGTCAATTGCCAGAAGTATTAGCTTTTTGCTCTGCGCCACCAAAAGATGGTGGTAACGGTGCTGTACTAGTACTACTTAAAAAACCTAAAGCAGATGGCGAATAGGTCTACTGTTAGTGATACGGTACTACATCAAAAGGACTGCTTATTTGCAGTCCTTTTTTTATCACTTACCAATGGTTTAGACATAGACTATAACCATGTTTCCTTTAATGAATGCCTTCTTTAATGTACATTCCATTTAATGTTAGCTTCTCATTCTGCATTAATATATTGACTTGAGCTCCTTCTAATTAGCAAAGCGAAATCACTATGAGCATACATACTATTGAAAACACCAACGAACTCGAAAAGCAGATTGCTGCACTAATTACCATTGAACCAAGGTTCGCTCCTGTCTACAAGCAGGTAGGCACACCTAACCTTAGGCATAACGCAGGTGGGTTTGAGCAGTTGATGAGAGCAATAGTCGGTCAGCAGTTATCAGTAGCTGCCGCTGCCAGTATTTGGAAACGGTTGGTTGATGCAGAATTGATTACCCCGCAAGCGATACGTGAAGCGACAGACGATACTTTGAAGACGCAAGGATTGTCTAAGCAAAAAACTCGTTATGTACGCTCTTTAGTGGATCATGATATAGACTTTTCAGCCTTAGAAACCTTGCCAAATGAAGAAGTCATAACAACCTTGACAGCCGTGACAGGCATTGGACGCTGGACAGCTGAGATGTATTTATTATTTTCGCTAAAACGTGCAGACATACTCGCTGTCGATGATTTGGCCATTAAAGTTGCAGCCATGGAGTTGTTAGGCTTAGCAGAGCGCCCAACACCCAAGCAGCTTAAAGACCTAACTCAACACTGGTCACCTCATCGCAGCGCTGCCAGTCTATTGCTTTGGTCGTACTACGGCTCATTACATGATAAAACCGCAGTACCTTTATAGCTGATTGGGCAAAAATAGCACTAATATTACTAAATGCCATTCGAGATGAAAAAGTCTCTTTTAAGGCTGGTTCCATATAGAAAAGCCAGATTTGTTTTTAGTGTGCTTAAACTTACTTTTTCTTAGCATATGACTTTTATGCTTGAGTGCCTTAAGCGCACCACTTCTGCTGACGGTCGCCATAGAGAATTTGTGGTGACTTGCAACATCATTTTTAGCCTTGTCGCTATCTTTACGAATATTAATGCCATCGTCGTTGTAATCTTTCCTGTATACGCTTGTGTTTACTTCCTTGTTATCAGACACTTCATTATTAGCAGAGTTACTACTATTATCTGATTCATTTCCTTCTGCTGATTCATCAGTGCTACTTCCCACATGATGTTCAAGCTCCGTTTGATTAACAATCAACTGCTGAGTCGGCAATGCATGTTCTACTTTATATTTCGCGACTTTCTTTAATATATCGACAAACAAAGCGTTTTGTTTGTCATAGAACTCAATGATACCAATAGCATTCACATAAGCTTGCAACTGAATAACATAGCAATCTTGGCGCAGCTCCAAAATATTGACCTGATTCCATTCTTGATTGGTCAAATCATGCTCTTTTATAAATTCATCCAAGTCATTAACCATTTTAAATATTACGTCAAGATCAGCGGTACGCTTAATATATAAGTAATGGAAGAAACGAAACATATCGCGAGAGGTAAAGTTTTCGATCTGCATCGATGAAAAATCACCATTTGGTACCGTAACAATCGTCCGCGACAAGGTCCGTACACGCGATGAGCGAATACCAATATCAATAACTGTGCCTTCGTAAGTACCAAACTTACAATAGTCACCGATACGCACAGGTGAATCGGCCACCACGACGACACTACCAACTAAGTTTTCAATCGTCTTTTGCGCACCAAGGGCTAATGCCAAACCACCCACACCCAGTGCCGCAATACCAGTGGTCAAATCAAAACCCAAATTGCCAAAAATAACAATCACTGCAAATATCAGTAATAGCGCTTTGACAACCTTGCGCAGCAGTCCCAAAATTGAGACTCGCTCAGTATAGTTTTTCTTGTAGCTTAGATTTACCGCTCGGGTAAATATCGCATCGATCACTCGCAATAGTAGCCAAGTCAGCGCCAACCAAGAAGCAATATCCGTAAAGCGATTGACTGGCTCACGTAGTGTCACCGATACGCCTGCATAAACCATCACCTCTGATAGTATCAATGCCATAATGACCACAGAAAGTGGCAATATTACCTTATTAGGTAATGGCAATGGCGTACCACGCAAGTACGGATAGACAATCCTCAATAAATGGTACAGTAACCATACCGCGACATAAGTGAGTACAAAGCTAGTCACAATCATGGTGAGCGCGGCGACCAAATCAGCTAGTTGATAGCCAAAAAGCTTTTTGCCATCTAAAGAGTCAACCGTATAGCGCGAGACTAAGGTCGGCTCAGTATTTTCTATCACTTCTGGTACTGAGGTCAGCGTATCGCTAGAGAACTGCCAATATTGCTCATTCTGTTTTGAGACCACTCTTTCTAGCAATAGCGGAACACTTCGCTCGCCGATATTAATCACACCGACATTTTCTTGGCTAGGTGGCAGTTGGTCAGTTAGATTACCCTCAGGTGAATTGCTAATCTGTAGATCCGGCTGAAAACGCCCTCCGGCATCCAGTGCTTGTTTAAACTGTCGCACAACGGTCGTTGGGTTATCGGACTTTGATAAGTTGAGATAATTACTTGCCAGCAAATAATCATTTTCACCCAGCGCACTGATAAACCCTTGTACCGTATGACGCGGCGTATCTCGGCCAAACGAATCAGGCAATGGCGTACTTACTGTCTCTCCACTACTGTCATTACCCACTCCAAGCGCACCAGCCTCGACAGCATAAGCATTATTTGGCAAGGCGATACTCAACAGCATAGTCAGTAATAGCATCGCGACTATAAATGGCATTTTAGTAATAGCAGAGAATAAATTAGGCGAAGAACTGGGAGTCAGATTATGCTTGATAGACAAAACAAACCTCTTAGTTTAAAAATGGCATGATAGATTGACAGGTGACGTCCATACTATAGTAACAATTATTTATGACAGCAGTGCTTTTGATTACGCAATTTTGTAGCTAACTGTATTGGTATTTGGTTTCTTACTCTATGTGCATTTCTAATAATAAGTATTTCTAAAGACAGCTTTCTCCTATAAAACTAAGAAGATGCTAATGAAATATTTAGGTAAATTAATTTTTAATAAATTATTTAGCAAGCTAACCTGAATAACATTCAGCCTAACCTGAATAAACATTAGGTTAAAGTAGTTTATAAAGCAGGACAATTTGTAGATAATGAGCACAGTTTTGCTTATATACTGTTTTTTGTAACTTTTAACCCCTTTTACGTCATAATAGTTACCTCTCATTTCTGCATTTTTAACTTGATTACTTTGGAATCGACTATGTCTGTATCACGTGCATCTTCACGTACCTATCTTCGTTTAAGTATTTTGAGCGCGCTTGGCTTATTAGCAGTAAATATTGCAATGGCAGCCACTTCTGAAAACACTTCCATTGACGATAGTAACTTACCACAAGTTGAGCTTGATAAAATTGTCGTAACAGCAACCCGTACGCCGACTAAGACCAGTAATATTATCGCTCAGACACGGGTAATTGATAAAGAAGAATTGCAACGTTATCAAGGTCAAACCGTAACAGATGTATTAAAGAATCAACCAGGCATCAACATTACTCAAAGTGGTGGCATGGGAAGTGTTAGTAACTTTTATATGCGTGGTTACGACAGCAAGCAAGTTCTTGTAATCATTGATGGTATCCGCTACAGCTCTATTTCTACAGGCGCGCCAGCACTAAATCTATTATCTGCCGATCAAATCGACCGTATCGAAATTTTATATGGCGCATCAGGTTCTAGTATTTATGGTTCTGACGCGATGGGCGGTGTCATTCAAATATTTACTAAAGGCAATAACGTAGAACAATCTAACGTTTCAACGACCGTGGGTTATGGTAGCAACAACCATTACCAAGTAGGCGTAACAGGTCAGCTTAAAAATGAGACTTCCTCATTGAGTTTGGGTGTCAGCCGCAACGAAACAGACGGTTTTAACGCGATTGCTAACCCTAGTTCTTATGATTACAATGCTGATGATGATGGTTTTAAATCTACCAATGCCAGTCTAGCGTTACAACATAAGATTTCAGACTCTGTAAGTGCTGGACTCAGTGCATTATATTCTGACTCTACGACGGATATTGACTCTGCAGGTAACGCTTTCACAAATGCTTATTCAGATCAAAAAAATGGTAGCGCCAATGTTTTTATTCAGCATCAAACACCGTTAGCTGTCACTAAATTTAGCTATGGCCAAAGCATCGATAAATCCACTACTCATGATGCTAACTCTATTGATTATCAAGATGGTAGTCAATTTGATACTATTCAACAGCAGGCACGTTCAGAAACAAGTATTAATGCACAACCTGGTACCGTGATTATTGGCGCAGAGTGGTTATCACAGAAATTAGATGCATCTGATGTTTTAGATTTTTCAGGTTATCCTGCCCCTGCCACTCAAACTGCTTACGATCCCGAAGATAGAACCGTTAAAAGTGGTTTCGTTGGCTATCAATTATCAGAAGATACTTATGACCTACAAGCCAATTATCGCGTCGATGACAATTCACAATATGGCAATGAGGACACATACAACATAGGTGCCGCTATACGTCCATTAGATGGTTTGCGTATCGGTGCAAGCTATGCGACAGGGTTTCGCGCGCCTACCTTCAACGATTTATACTACCCTGGTTACAGCAACCCTGACTTAAAGCCTGAGACCAGTAAAAATACGGAAGTGTTTGTAGAGTACAATAAAGGCAATCAAATATCCCGTCTAACTGGCTATCATACTGACGTTGATGATTTCATTAGCAATGCCACTAATACGAGTAAGGCACAAATCAAAGGCTTAAGTTTGACTTCAGACTGGCGCATTAGCTCGTTTGTATTTGGCTTAGGATATGACTATTTAGACGCGAAGAACAAAACCAAAAATGATGTCAACTTTGATCAACAACTGCCCTACCGTCCTAAAAATAGTGGTTTAGTTTATATCGGATATCAGCAGCCTACGTTCGATATGCGTCTCGAGGCAAAATATAGTGATGATAGACTTACAACCGAAAATAATGAACTTGATAGCTATACGCTGCTTAGCTTAAGTGGAAGCACCTATATCACATCCAATCTGCGCGCTAACTTACGCGTTGATAATATTACTGATGAAGATTATACCCTTGCCAGCCAATTCGGTAATGAGTACGCTACCGAAGGCACTAGCTATTTTGGCTCTTTAACCTATGATTGGTACTAAACCAGTCATAAATTAATATAGTATCTATTGCAAACAATATAAAAGGTCATCTACAGGTGGCCTTTTTTATACCTATGAAAAATATACAGGTACTTATGCCATGATTGCTTGTCATTTATCTCAGTCAATAGGTGACAATTAACCACTCATCTATTACAATAACGACCTCCGAGAGGTGTTGCGCCATAACAGTGACTTACTGCATTAACATTCTAAAGTTATGCAATCACAGGTTATGTTAGGCTCGGTTAACTGTCGAAAGACCATGCTTTTGGTCGCTCACAGCGCAAACAACGGCACCTGCGTTTTTATTCTTTTTATCATTCGTTAACCACTGATAGGAGCATATTATGGACGCAGTGTCTACTACACCATCTGCCCATACGATCGACCCCTCTTTCACTGACTATAAAGTCGCTGATATCAGCCTTGCTGATTACGGCCGCCGTGAAATCACCCTTGCTGAAGCCGAAATGCCTGCCCTAATGGGCTTGCGTCGTCGCTACGAAGCAGACCAGCCGCTTAAAGGCGCGAAAATCGCTGGCTGTATCCACATGACCATTCAGACTGCTGTACTTATCGAGACACTAGTCGCGCTAGGTGCTGAAGTACGCTGGACATCATGTAACATCTTCTCAACTCAAGACCATGCTGCTGCTGCAATTGCTGCTGCTGGTATCTCTGTTTATGCTTGGAAAGGCGAAACAGAAGAAGAGTATGAATGGTGCCTACGTCAGCAAGTACATGTTGGCGGCGAAGCGTCAGGCCAACTTTGGGATGCTAACTTAATCTTGGATGACGGCGGTGACTTAACTGCTTTGATTCACAGCGATTATGCAGAGCTTCTTGATAACATCCATGGTATCTCAGAAGAGACCACCACTGGCGTTCATCGCTTGGTTGAAATGCTTGGTAAAGGTACGCTTAAAGTACCAGCTATCAACGTCAACGATGCGGTTACCAAGTCTAAAAACGATAACAAATACGGCTGTCGTCATAGCTTAAACGATGCTATTAAACGCGCCACCGATATGTTCCTTGCTGGTCGCCGCGCTTTGGTTATCGGTTATGGCGATGTAGGTAAAGGTTCTACACAAAGCTTACGCCAAGAAGGCATGATTGTACGTGTTTCAGAAGTTGACCCTATTTGTGCTATGCAAGCATGTATGGACGGTTTTGAAGTCTTATCACCATACATCGATGGTGACAACACTGGCGGCGCAGACAACATCAACAAACGCTTGCTTGAAGACACTGACATGATCGTCACGACCACTGGTAACTACCATGTTTGTGATAGACATATGCTAGCAGCTCTTAAGCCTGGTGCTGTGGTATGTAACATCGGTCACTTTGATACCGAAATCGACACTCAGTTTATGCGTGATAACTGGCGCTGGGTTGAGATCAAGCCACAAGTTCATCAAATCTTCCGCTCAGACGATGAGAACGATTATTTGATCTTGCTTGCTGAAGGTCGCCTAGTAAACCTAGGTAACGCAACTGGTCACCCATCACGCGTTATGGACGGCTCATTTGCCAACCAAGTATTGGCTCAAATGTATCTGTTCGAAGAAAAATTCGCCGACCTGCCAGCTGACCAACGTACTGACAACCTATACGTAAAAGTATTGCCTAAGAAGTTAGACGAAGAAGTAGCTGCTGCGATGGTTGCAGGCTTTAACGGTACGCTAACTAAGCTGACCCAAAAGCAAGCTGAATATTTGGGTGTGCCAGTTGAAGGTCCATTCAAGCCTGACGCTTATAAATACTAAAAGGAGCCTGACTGTGAGTAAGCCTGCTTTCTCCTTTGAGTTCTTTCCTGCAAAGACCGAGCAAGGTCACGAAAAGCTTCTCAGCACTTATGATGAGCTTAATAAGTTATCACCAGCTTATTTCTCGGTAACTTATGGTGCGGGCGGTTCAACCCGTAGCCGCACCTTAGATATCGTACAGGCACTAAGTACGCGTGGTACCACTGAAATCGCGCCGCACATGTCTTGTATTGGCGATGACAAAGCTGAAATCGCTGAATTGCTCGAGTATTATAAGACTTTAGGTATTAGACGCTTAGTAGCGCTACGCGGCGACTTGCCATCAGGTCAGGTGGGCATGGGTGAACTACCATTTGCGGTAGATTTGGTAAAATACATTCGTGAGCATTCAGGTGATCACTTCCATATCGAAGTGGCCTCCTACCCTGAAATGCACCCACAAGCGCGTAGCTTTGAGTTTGATATTGATAACTTGGTAAATAAATACCAAGCTGGTGCCAATGCCTCGATTACTCAGTTTTTCTACAACGCTGACAGCTATCTGTACTTGCGTGATAAGTTAGAGAAACGCGGTATTGATACAATAGCTCAGCCTTTGGTCGCTGGTATCATGCCAATTACCAATTCAAGCAATCTCTTGCGTTTTGCTGATAGCTGTGGCGCCGATATTCCGCGCTATGTACGTAAGCAGTTGACGGATTTTGGTGACGATAGTAAGGCTATTCGTGAATTTGGCTTTGATGTGGTTTATCGCTTGTGTGAACGCTTGATTGCCGAGGGCGTACCTGCTATGCATTTTTATAGCATGAACAAAGTTGAGCCAAACAAACGCTTGGTAGAAGCATTGGGATTGACTGCTTAAATTTGTAAGCATTCTAGAATATCCCTTAATCATTCCTGAATACATTGTTAATGACTGGCGCTTCTAGGAGCGCCGGTTTTTTATTGTCAAAATTTTGACCAATAGTCCTTTACAGTCTTACTCATAAACTTTATCTTATTTGATTTTTAAAAATTTCTTCACTGTGTAATAATGCTGCTCTAAAAATAATTATCTTTATTAAGAAAAATTCTCATAAAACAAATGTCATTAATTGTCTCAAGTGATATTCTATAGATCTAATAATAACTATACTCAATTAAATAATAGGAATAAGACCACGTGCGACGTTTTTTTTATGCCGTTAACAACGACAATGCTGATGCCTCATCACTACCTAAACTGGGTGAGTTGCCACTAGGTAGCAATGTCGAATTACCCGATAGTGTTGTCCATCACTGGTGCCGTGTACTACGAGCAAGTACTGGTGATCAAGGGATTTTGTTTGATGGATTTGGCGGCGAATATACAGTAGAGCTACAGGCAATCAGTAAAAAAAATGCCACTGCTACTTTGCTTACACATATAGACGACGATCGTACGCCGCCTACTATCACTCAGATTGGTTTGGTAATGAGCCGCGGTGAGCGTATGGATTATGCTATTCAAAAAGCAACTGAGCTTGGAGTGACTGCTATTCAGTTGCTCAGCAGCCATCATGGTGAAGTCACATTGAAACCTGCTCAAGTTGAAAAGAAACTGGCGCATTGGCAACAAGTAGCGATTGCCGCTTGTGAACAATGTGGTCTTAATCGTCCGCCTCTTATTCTTGCGCCACAATCTATCAACGAATGGCTAAGCAATACCAATTCTGATGCTAAGACTACTGAGGCTATGGCTACTGACGTTACAAAGACGCAAATGGCTGTCAGTTCTATCGTTTCTGTGCTTAGTCATGATTTTTACTATCAAGTATTAGCAAACGCTCCAGATCTATGTATGCAAATGAGTGTACCAGCAGCAGGACAACCTGCCATGCCTAACACTCTATCTGACATTCTCAAACAACAGACCCCTTATATCAAACTGTTGATCGGGCCTGAGGGTGGTCTGAGTCAAGATGAATGTCAGCAGGCACAGAATGTTGGATTTGAGCCTTGGCAAATCGGCACAAGAGTATTGCGTACCGAAACTGCACCAGTGGTAGCGTTAGCTACTTTACATGCCTTAAGCACCTAGTAAAAACTGATAAGTACTAGTATGACTATCGTAGTTTTTATCTTTTATGCTTATAGTCAAAATAAAGTCTGTTCTGTATCGTACACAGTAAAACGCGATACCAACTCAATGTTAATAAATTGATAATGCAGTTCTTATTTTTATAAGCCCTTATCTTTTGTGAGCCACTATTATGAGCAATTTTGACACTATTCCAGTATCAATCAAGCAGCAGTTGATGAGTACGCTATGTGAACAGCTTGAAGACGCCATATTTGTATTAGATGATAATTTACGTTATTTAGCGGTTAATGCCAGTTATGAGCTTATGATTGGCTACAAAGAAGAGTTCTTGGTTGGTCGGCCACTTGGTATTTATGCTGCTGAGTTTTTATCAGAAGCAGAGCAGCTGATCTTGAAAGACATCAGTAAAAACCTAGACAGTCATGGATTTTACGAACTTGATTTTTCGATGATCAATCGTTATGGCGAACCTATTGATTGTCATGTCACTTATCGCAAGATTTATGTCGAACAGACGGCCTACCATGTCGGTATGCTGCGTGACATGTCATCCGTTATCAAAGACCAAAAACAGGTCGCGCATTTACTCAACTATGATCAGCTTACGGGTCTCCCTAACCGCAAGGTGTTTTTGAGTCAGACAAGTGACATGCTATTGGATAGTTACCAAGAGGTTGTCCTTGTACGCTTAAATATTGATCGTTATCGCAATCTCGCCAGCTTATTAGGGCCTGATGGTGCCAATGACTTAATAAAAAACTTTGTAGAAGAAATCGAAAAGCTCAAGCTGCATAATTTACGCTCCTTTTCTCACTTTGGTGGTGATGATTTTGCGCTATTGTTTGAAGTTAAAGATGCCAATATGGTACGTCATCAACTAGACACACTCATGCAAATGTGTGAACGCCCCTTCTCTACTGATAAGAGCCATGCGACAGATGCAAATATCTATTACCATATTTCTGTAGGTGTCAGCTGTTTTCCAAAAGACGATAACGAAGTAACCGGTTTATTGACCAAGGCAGAAAAAGCATTGGACTATGTCAAGCAGCATGGTGGCGATGATATTCGCTGGTACGATGAAGCCATTGAAAGCGCCACCGCTGGTAGCTTAGAGCTAGAGTCTGAGCTTAGGACTGCTACCCTTGAAGGTCAACTCGTTCCTTATTATCAGCCAAAGTTCTCATTAGAGACTGGGGCTATCACAGGTTTTGAAGCATTGGTACGTTGGCAACACCCTACTCGCGGATTGCTCAAACCTGTTCATTTTATTAATGCCATTATCGCGCACAAGCTCTCCTTTGATTTGTTTTCGCAACTGGCCATTAAAATCGTCAAACAACTAGCCGTTTGGCAACAGCAAGGGTTTCATCAACACGTCTGTATCAACGCTGATGCCGCGGAATTTAGCCATCCTGACTTCTTTGATATGGTGAGCACACTACTGACAGCAAATGACGTTGCTGCCCATCAATTGCATATCGAAGTGACCGAGTCGTCTTTGATTCAGCGTCATGATAATGTAAAAAAACAGCTTAACTCGCTTAGAGAGCTTGGCGTACGTCTAGCGCTCGATGATTTCGGTACTGGTTATGCGTCATTGAGCTACTTGCAAGAATACCCATTTGATTTTATCAAAATCGATAAGAGCTTTATCTCCAATATTGAAACCGATCGTACCCAGCACGCGATTGTAAAAGCCATTTTAGACTTAGCAGTCGCTTTAGACATGCAAGTCGTCGCTGAAGGTATCGAAACTGAGCAGCAGCGCGATGTGTTGTTAGATATGGGTTGCAAAATTGGTCAGGGCTATTGGTTTAGCAAACCCGTGGCTGCTGATGTCGCCACTGCTATGCTGATTAAACAAAACACTTCTGAGTAAATGCTAAGCTATTCGCTATAACTTATTAACCATAAGCTACTATGTTCAGACTCCTAGCATATGAGCATGTTTAATGTTTATTACGTTTATATCTGTGAAATAACTTACAGGCTCGGTTCTACCAAATAGTGTTGTAATTTATACCGATGCGTTTGTCTTTATGGCGAACGCTATTTTTTTGGCTGTCGTTTTGTCACGTTAATACTAATCATATAAAGGACTATCTGTCTTAGTAACGTTAGAGTTTTCATATGCTTAATGCTGCTGCTTCCTAGCGCCTAACGTCGATTGCATAACCGATGCAAGATAGGTTCATGACTTATCAGTCCTGTCACCAAACTTGTATAATCACCTATGAAAGCCTATCTTTTATAGTGAATTTGTTAGAGCACATTTAATCTTTCTTTGACTCTGACAATCACCACTCTTTTTAACACTATTTTATGTAATCGATAGCATGGTTGACCTGCTTTACTGTTTATCATTTATTTAGATTTCCAGACTGGCTAGGTAAGAATAACGCACTAGAGGATAGTGCGACCATATGCTCATTATTGGCTATACTCGGTTACATTACAAAAAGGACAGGAAGTTATGCAATACAAAGCGCCCTTACGTGATATCCAATTCGTTATGCATGAACTACTCGATAGTGAAAGCCACTACAAAACTTTGCCTGCGTTCCAAGAAGCTGACCGTGAGCTAATGGACAGCCTATTTGAAATGGCTGCAAGCTTTGCTGAAAACGAACTGTCACCATTGAACCAAAGCGGTGATGCTGAAGGCTGTAAGTTTGATAATGGTAAGGTCACCACGCCAAAAGGCTTTAAAGAAGCTTATGACGCGTATTGTGAGCTTGGCTTCCCTGCTTTATCTGCTGAAGAAGATTTTGGCGGTCAAAACATGCCGTTCTCATTATCTACTGTCATCAATGAAATGGTTGGTACGGCTAACTGGTCATTCTCTATGTACCCTGGCCTATCACATGGTGCTATTCAAACCATCGAGCATCATGGTACTGACGAGCAAAAACAAACCTATTTAGAAAAAATGGTCACTGGCGAATGGTCAGGCACCATGTGTCTTACTGAAGCGCATGCGGGTTCTGACTTGGGTATTATCCGTACCAAAGCTGAGCCTAAAGAAGATGGTAGCTATAGCATCACGGGTCAAAAGATTTTTATCTCTGCAGGTGAGCATGACCTAACTGATAACATTATCCACATTGTTTTGGCTCGTCTACCAGGCGCACCTGCTGGCACCAAAGGTATCTCACTATTTATCGTTCCTAAAATGACGGTAAACGCAGATGGTAGCGTTGGCGAAAGCAACAATGTCGTTTGTGGCTCTATCGAACACAAAATGGGTATCAAGGCCTCTGCAACTTGTGTCATGAACTTCGATGGTGCAACGGGTTACTTGATTGGACCTGAAAACCGCGGCCTACAGTGCATGTTCACCTTTATGAACGTGGCACGTATCGGTACTGCCGTGCAAGGTTTGACTGCAGCAGAGTATGCATTCCAAGGTTCATTGACTTACGCAAAAGACCGCTTAGCAATGCGTTCACTATCAGGTACGAAAGCACCAGAAAAAGCGGCTGATCCTATCATTGTACATCCAGCTGTTCGTAACATGCTATTGACGGAAAAAGCCTTTGCTGAAGGCGGTCGTGCGCTAGTTTATTATCTCTCACATTTTGCAGATACCGTCGCAAAAGGCGAAGGCGAAGAGTTGAAGTTTGCTGATCAAATGTTGTCACTACTGACACCAATTGCTAAAGCGTTCTTGACTGAAACAGGTCTAGAAGCTGCCAACCATGGTATTCAGGTTTATGGTGGTCATGGTTTCGTTAGCGAATGGGGTATGGAGCAGAACGTACGTGATACACGCATTTCTTGCTTATACGAAGGTACCACAGAGATTCAAGCGCTTGACTTGTTAGGTCGTAAAGTCTTGGGTTCACAAGGTAAGCTACTTGCTAACTTTGTAAACGTTATCCAAGAATTCTGTGAAGAAAACAAAGAAAACGACGAAATGGGTCAGTTCATTCGCCCACTTGCCAAGCATCTTAAAGAATGGGGCGATTTGACTGCACGCATTGGCATGCAAGCAACTGAAACGCCAGATGCTGTCGGCGGCGCTGCAGTAGACTATATGTATTTCAGCGGTTATGTCACCCTAGCCTACTTATGGGCGCGTATGGCACTGGTTGCTCAGACTGCTATCGCAAACGGTATTGGCGAAAAAGCATTCTATGACGCTAAAGTTAAAACGGCTCAGTTCTACTTTGCTAAGCTATTGCCACGTACTACTACGCACGTACAGCGTATCAGCACTGGTGTAGAGCCATACATGAGCATGGACGTTGATCAGTTTGCCTTTTAATTAAAGCGCTAAACTTCGTAATCGTATAATCTGAGCGGCAATATACTTCGGTGTGTTGCCGCTTTGTTTTGCGGGTGCTTATGACGACTATCAACATAGTTTTGACAGTAGCAACTATCTATAAGCACCGACCTGTCTACCTTCTCACATTATAGTTATCAGCAAGGTGTCTATAAGCACTTCAATAGCCGCTGCTAACTTTTGGTGTACGCACAATTCACGAAGAAATACACTCGCTCACAAGCTTATTTGTTAAACTTTGATTATTAATCGCTAAGGTTATACCAAGAGAACAGTTGATAATCTTAACAACTTCAATTTTAATTATTTGAACCAAAGGAATGTTTATGGCTGTTTATAATGCCCCTCTTAATGACATGCGCTTTATCTTAAATGACGTATTCAAAGCGCCAGAGTTTTGGCAAAACAACGAAAACTTGGCTCATGTCGACATGGAAACTGTCGATATGATTTTAGAAGAAATGGGAAAACTGTCAAAAAACATTCTACTTCCTATTAACCGTAGCGGTGATGAAGAAGGCGCAACTTTCGAAGGTGATGGCGTCGTCACGACTCCGACAGGATTCAAAGAAGCCTATAAGCAATATGCTGAGTCAGGCTGGGTTGGTTTAAGCGGTAATGCTGAATACGGTGGTCAGGGCTTCCCTAAAATGGTTACCATGCTCACCGAAGAGATGGTTTTCACTGCCAACCAATCATTTGCTCTGTATCCAAACCTAACAGTCGGTGCGACACTTTGTTTAAATGCAGCTGGCTCTGAAGAGCAAAAGCAAACTTATCTAGAAAAAATGTACAACGGCGAATGGGCTGGCACCATGTGCTTGACAGAGCCGCATGCTGGTACTGATTTGGGTATTATCAAAACCAAAGCTGTGCCTAATGATGATGGTAGCTATGATATCTCTGGCACCAAAATCTTTATCACTGGTGGTGAGCACGACCTTACTGACAATATCATTCATTTGGTATTGGCAAAAACACCTAATGCACCAGAAGGTTCAAAAGGCATTTCACTATTTGTCGTACCAAAATTCTTGGTCAATGCAGATGGTAGCTTAGGCGAGCGCAATACGTTAGCGGTAGGCTCTATCGAACACAAAATGGGTATCAAAGCCTCTGCGACTTGTGTCATGAACTTTGATAATGCTAAAGGCTGGATGGTTGGCGCGGAAAACACTGGTCTATCATCAATGTTTATCATGATGAACTATGAGCGTGTCACTATGGGCTTGCAAGGCCTTGGTGGTTCTGAGCTTGCCTATCAAAATGCAGCGTTATATGCCAATGACCGCGGTCAAGGCCGTAGCGATACCCAGCTACAAAGCCCAGAAAAACCTGCTGACGCTATTATTCACCATGCTGACGTCCGTCGTATGCTATTGAACGCCAAAGTAAACACTGAAGCGTCGCGCTGTTTTGCGATGTATGTTGCCAAAAATCTTGATGAAGAGAAGTTTAGTACCGATCCTGAGTCAGCCAAAGCGGCTGCAGCTCGTGTTGCCCTACTGACACCAGTTGCTAAAGCGTTCCTGACTGATAAAGCACTGGAAGCCACTGTTGATTGTCAGCAAGTCTTTGGTGGTCATGGCTATATCCGCGAATGGGGTATGGAGCAGATCGTTCGTGATACCCGTATTGCGCAGATTTATGAAGGCACCAACGGTATTCAAGCGCTTGACTTGTTAGGTCGTAAAGTTGCTCGTAACAACGGTAAGTACGTCACTCATTTCTTGGGTGAGATTCGTGACTTTGTTAGCAACATGCAAGCAGACCACGCTATCAAACAAGCTACGTTGAATGCAGCGGATACCATCGAAGAGTTAACCACCACTGTGCTTAACAACATCGGCGAACGCAAAAATGAAATCAATGGCTGTGCGGTTGACTACATGCATGCGTTTGGCTACCTTGCCTATTCATACATGTTTGCATTGATGGTAGAAGCTGCTAATGGCAAAGAAGGTGAGTTTTATACCAACAAAGCCAAGCTTGCGGACTATTTCGTTGGTCGTGTCTTACCGCGTATCGATGCTCATGCACAAATGGTCAAAGCTGGTAGTGACCCAATGATGAACTTTGATCTTGCTTATTTTGACGTTCCTGCAAGCTAAGCTAGCTTTAAAACTAACCTAAAATACCTTGATTAAAAGGACAGTCGTGTTACTGTCCTTTTTTTTGTCAAAATAACTGCTAACAAAATAATTCAATATCAATAGGCAGTTCCGATTAAAATAACGCAAGACAAGATGTCGCTCGACTACGATTGAACGATTGGCAAACATTACTCAACCACTTATACCAACTTAAATAATAAAAACGATTGAAACAACCATGATAAAGGGTGCGACGTGTCAGAATTAAAACGCATTTTACAACAGATTACCGCCTTGAGCGACGTGCCAGATCCTGCGGTACTCAAACGCTTGATTGATGAGCTACGAGTCAGTGATAAAGAACCTGCATTGGCCAACGAAAAAATTCAATCCCTTATTGATATCATACATCAGCATCCAGAATATGGAGATGGGCTATCTAGTTTTGTGCTAAAACTGATTATCCAATATCGACAAATTGCGCTCTATACCGATACTGGCATCATGTCCGATCAAGGGTTCTTTAACAGTTTACGCCGGTTAATTGGTCATCGGTTTTTACCATTACTACCACAAGATGACTCTGTCGTTGAACTGGTGGGCTACTTATTTAATAAACGCTCTGATGAACGTTGGCTTGCCAATATTGAAAAGGAAAAATGGGACAAACTGGTTGAGCTGGTTCGCGTAGAAGAGAAACATTTAAATCTAGTCGCTACCGCAAAAAACAGTATTTTAAACGCCATTATCATTTTGTCTTATCGCATCAGCGGTATCGGCTTGCATCCTGATTTGATGGAGTCCTATCCGCAGATACTGAACTATTCCGCATCTTTCGTTGCCCAAAATCAAGAAGCCGTACTCTTCGTCAATCAATATCGTCAAGCACATGAGCTTGATACCTTGACAGATATCACGCCCGAGCAAGCAGTCGATCCCGCGCCATTATTGGTCATGCTAGAGCAGTGCGAAGATATCGTCGCTACCGTACGCAAGCGGATTTATAAAACTGGTATCTCTATCCGTTTGACTAATATGATGCTGCGTTTAGATCAAAGCTTGCAGCGTATGCGGATTTTGACTGAGCTGGTCACAGACGATAATCAAAAGCGAGATCGCGCTGTTATCGAACTGATACAGGCGCTCATCACTACGGCCAATCAGCGCTATAGTATTGGTTATTTGATTGATAACAATACCAAACTGCTCTCTCGCAAAGTCACAGAAAATGCCAGCCGCGTCGGTGAGCATTATATTAGTACCGACAAAGCCGGCTATCAAAAGATGCTCAAAAAAGCCTCTATTGGTGGCTTTATCATTGCATTTATGGCAACCATAAAAATACTGGCTTATCACTTAGCGCTCGCACCCATGGGTCGCGCGTTCATCAACAGTATGATCTATGGTTTGGGCTTCGTATTTATTCATGTTATTCGCGGTACAGTCGCTACCAAGCAGCCAGCCATGACCGCTGCTGCAATCGCTTCTACCATATCTGAAGGCTCTGGCAAAAAATCACATCAGTTGACTAAGCTATCAGAATTGGTCGTCGATATCTTGCGTACCCAGTTTATCGCTATCATGGGTAATGTCATGTTGGCCGTACCCGTCGCCTTGATCATATCTTTTGCTTGGTTGCAATATACTGGCGCGCCAATGATTGACACTGAGAAAGCAGGACACTTGCTACATGATCTCGACCCGTTCCACTCATTAGCACTGCCCCATGCTGCCATTGCTGGGGTTTACCTGTTCTTATCTGGTTTGATTGCCGGTTATTACGACAACTTGGCAGTTTATAACAACGTAGGCGCACGTATACAACGTCACAAATTATTAAAATACATACTACCTAGTTCATGGCTTCAGCGTTTAGGCGGCTTTATAGAGGCCAACTTGGGCGCTATCATGGGTAACTTCTTATTCGGGGTGTTCTTAGGTAGTACTGCGACTATTGGCTATATCTTCGGCTTACCAATTGATATTCGTCACATTGCCTTTGCTTCAGCAAACTTGGCACACGGGCTATTCAATATATCTGCTGATGACATCAGCTGGAGTCTCATCCTAATTTCTATACTTGGCGTGGCACTTATTGGTCTGGTCAACTTAATCGTTAGCTTTTCACTGGCACTGTTTGTCGCCCTACGTTCTAAAGAAGTTCGCTTTTTTGAATGGAGTCGCCTCACAAAGCTGGTATTTGGCCATATTATTAGTCATCCGTCTGACTTTTTCTGGCCACGTGATAAGCCAATGAAATATGCGCGTATCGATAGTCAGGGTCACATGATATTTGATGATACTTCCGCACAAAAAAATGGCAAATCTATACCAAGTAATTATGTGGTAAGGCGTCTGTCTGATGTTAGGATACTGCCTGAATCTAAACATGCTGATGCTCAACATTCCCAGACGAATACCGATATCAACTATGAAAAGCAGCCGACAGATGGGCATACGCAGCCGTATAACTCTCCTGAAAAGGTAATGGATTTGGACGATGGTTTAGTCGATGACGAACTAAACAGCGTTCCTTATACCGATGATATCCAATACGACAAGGCCACCAAAACGATAAGTACGATTGATAATGATGTTGTTAGTGATGAGCCACACCATACTGACTCTGATGATAAGCAGACTGGTGACGCAAAAACACCTTTACCGAAACCTAAAAAACCACCAAAGCTGCCTAGTTAAATAGGTAGTTGCGGTGGCTTTTGCTCGATCGGCTGTTGATAATAAATTAATTTTTTATAAGACCTGTTATGAGATTATGTTCGGTGCGCTATACAGGAATCGAACTGCTTTGGGAAATTCTTTTACTCCAACTTCCTTTACCTCTAGGAGATTTCCACAACTCAGGCATATGAGGGAAATTTACAAACTCTTCATCTATTCTCTCAATATATGTTAATCCATTTATAGCAACATAGTCTTCATCGAACAAATGGCTCCATAAATTAAGTAGAACATTTCATTACATTATTCGCGGTAGTATTTAACTAAGTTACAACCAATACAGTTAGCTTGAGATGCTTCAAGCGACATTGAATACATGTAAAATAATGGATTAGATATGACCGAAAAAGTAACCAACAAAGTAATTTTTAGTAGTAGAATTTTTTCAATTAATTATGTTACCTACCCTACTAACCACAGCGTTATGAAGCACTGTGACCCTGTGCAAAAAGGCCGTTATTACAAATTAAACTTTGTTTTAATTCAGCCTAAAGTTGGTGGTGTGTTCGAGTGTTCAAACTGCATTATAAACCTGTTCGACAGAGTTTATTTATTTCGTCCCGATAAATATGAGCACAGTGTTTCACGAATTCAGTTTGGTAAACGCGTGTTATTGAGTTTTGCTTTGAATATTTAGCCAAAGCTTATTAAAGCTGGGCAAACTGTCGAGTTATTTTCCTTTGATTGGTTTGCCATAAGTATACCCCTAAGGGAACCAGCTATTTCACCCTTAAAGCCTATTAACAGACCATCTAAAACAGACTGCTATAATGGAACCACTTATAACAGACTGTTTATTTAGCCTTGTATATTAAGACGCTTATGATCTTCTTTATGGACTCGGGCACTGTGCGCTTGAAGTTATTACCTTGCCGTCACCCAATCTATAAGCCAATAGATAATTACCCCACACGCAGCCACCGTCGAGTGCGCGCGCATGTGGCAAATCAATCTCGCCTTTTAGCGCAGCCCAATGACCAAATAGTATCTTACGAGTGCGCGGTACTTGCCACTCAAACCAAGGCAAAAAATCGGTTGGCATAGCTTCCTCTAAGCCTGCTGAAAAGCTAAACTCAAGCGACCCATCCTGCTTACACAAGCGCATACGCGTAAAGTAATTAGCAATCGCCCGCATCTTAGTAAATCCTTCGATACCTGCATGCCATTCATCCGCTTCTTTGCTATATAGATTCGGTAGCAATTGGTCGAGCTGCGCCAAATTACTTTGCAGCTGAGCTTCTAATTGCTGTGCGTATCCTGCGGCGGCTTCAATACTCCAATGCGGTGGAATACCCGCATGTACTAGCACCGTGTGCTCATCAGGATAGGCTAATATCGGCTGCCTGCGTAACCATTCGAGTAATTCATCACAATCATCCGCAGCAAAGATAGGTGCGGTTTTGTCTTTACTTTTAAGCTTGGCGGCCCCGCGCCAGACTGCTATCAAATTAAGATCATGATTGCCCAATACCGTTGCCGCAGCGCCCTGCTCACACAACGCTTTAACATGACGCAGCGTGTTCAATGAGTCCTCGCCGCGTGCTACAAGATCACCAGCAAACCATAGTTTGTCTTGGGCAGGATCAAAGTCCAGTGTTTTTAGCAATTGTAGATACGCAGCATAGCAACCCTGCAAGTCACCGATAACATACTGATGGCGAAAACTCATAATACCTCAACGATTTAAACACGATAGTTAAAGACAGATCGATAAGAAATAAATACCTAAGCACTAACCATAAAAATAAAGCATAAAAAACCGCCATTATAATTGACGGTTAGTAGCATGCTTTTATGTATCAAAAATACATTATACGTCTAGCTGTTGTGAATGATTGCTTAAGTTCACAAAGTCTGTGACGCTTAATGTCTCAGGTCGTGCCTGCGGATCGATACCACAAGCCGCAAAATCGTCTTCGCTCAATGTCGGCAGCAACGTTGATTTTTTGAAGATAGCCCGTAGTGTTTTGCGACGATGGTTAAAAGTCTCACGTACGACAATAGCAAAGTGCTCTTCATCATTTGCGACTACTGGTTTGTTAATATGCGGCGTCAGACGGAAGACAGCACTGGTCACCTTTGGTGGTGGATTAAACGCACCGCGAGGAACGGTCAGCAAATAATCTGTATCACAGTGGTATTGCATGATGACCGATAAACGGCCATAGGTCTTGCTACCCACATCGGCTGTAATACGCTCGACCACTTCTTTTTGCAACATAAAATGCATGTCTTGAATCACATCGGCATAGCTAAGCAGATGAAATAAGATAGGCGTTGAGATGTTATACGGCAGGTTACCCACTACGCGCAGCTTACCGCGCTCTTCACTATATAGCTCACGGTAGTCCACATGCATCGCGTTGTCTTTGATAATCTCAAAGTTTGGATGGCTATTGGCACCGATACGAATACGCAAGCTATCTGCCAAATCGCGATCTAGCTCCACGACTGTCATTGCATCTACTTCTGCCAATAACGGCTCGGTCAATGCGCCCATACCAGGTCCAATCTCGATCAAATTGTCATCGCGCTCTAGACGAATACTTTCGACGATTTCGCGAATGACGCTAGTATCATGCAAGAAGTTTTGGCCAAAGCGTTTACGCGGCTGATGTTTGGCAGCACGTAAGCTGTTAGAAATAGTTTGAGCATCAAATGAAGTTTTGGACATAAAAGAGTCTTAATGTATAAAAGAGAAATGGGCAATGATAATGTAATAGCAGCAATGTTTTAGCTTTATAATAATAAATTATACCACAGCTCATAATTAGGCTGTGTTTTTGAATAATTATTATCGATAAACGAGCCATGCTTTCGAGCAACTGACTCGGTAACTTTTTACCTCTACATCCATATAATATAAACTCTGATTATGTTAAATGGCAGCGTCAAACCAAGCGCTAGCAGACAGAAACAAGTCTAAAGACGGCGTCATCATAACGATTGCAGCGTAAAAATAAATCGATAATTAATTGATTTTTAACACTTCTCAGGTTCATCAAAGCCCCACTGCATAGCGCAATTGGTTATGTTTCACCTTTTGAGTTTGAAAAGCGCTATTATGATCATTTAACCCTGTCAGGTATTGCTGTCTGACTCCAGTAAGCCAGTCTCTGATATAGTCGGGGGCGGTTCAGCCCTACGCGATCGCCAGCTCGCTAAATAAACACCCTTAGGGAATTCACATATGATCCTGAAACTTAACGTCACCCTCCATTATCGACTCTCAGAGCCCATGGATCTTTTGCTTCAGATCGAAGCCGCCGATCTTGCGGATCAACGGGTGCGGTCAGCCGAGATTTGGACATCAGACGTTGCGCATTTTTCACGGGTTACCGCCGATGATGGCATAGGTGAGCGGATTTGGATTCACGCTGAAGGGGATTTTAGCTGCACTTATCTCGCAGAAATCGCCGTTGACCGTCCTGCCTTAGACATATCGGCACTATCCCAAACGCCCCTGCATCTTTTGCCCGGAGAGACAATCAGGCATTTGATGCCGTCTCATTATTGCCCTTCAGAACAGTTCCATGCCTTCGTGGACGCCGAGTTTGGCGATCTCGCTGGCGGCGCACGGATTGCCGCGATGCGCGACTGGATCGAGTCGGCATTTAGCTATGTACCCGGATCGAGCCATGCACAAACCACCGCGCTCGACAGCTTTGCTCAACGTCAGGGCGTATGCCGCGACTTTGCGCATGTTCTCGTAACACTAGCGCGCGCGTCGTCGATACCAGCTAGGTTTGTGAGCGTATATGCGCCCGACGTGACACCACAAGACTTTCATGCCGTGGCCGAGGTCTATCTTGAAGGGAGCTGGCACCTCATTGATCCGACCGGTATGGCAAGTGCAGACACGATGGCTCGCATTGGTGTTGGGTCCGACGCATCCAGCGTCGCGTTCTTAACCTCGTTTGGATCCATGGAATTGGTCAATCAATCGGTATCCGTAACCAGACAACCTTAGAGTCCTGATCCTAGGCTTTCGAGCCTGCGTTTAAGACCATAACCGCCGCCATAATATGAAGGAGGTGGCAGCGGTTTTGGTCCATCGGCTTCTCGCTCTTCCATTCTTCACCGTGCAGATGAAAGTTTTCGTTCAACGGATCAAGGTCATGGCAGGAGAACATCTCAGGCGGTGTTTTTCAGATATTTTATCTACAAACTATCTCAAATGTAGCGCAACCAACATAGCAGCTCTTTGCTCTCGTATCATTTAACATGAAAGTCTTTCTAGGGAAGCAACAGTGGCTCCCTAGTGAGGACTTAGGTCTTTGACTGTAGGCTAATGGTGGTTATGGTTCGAGTGCTCTGGATAGTTGTCGTACTCTTTATAAGCGATCACATAAAATCGGGGATTATCCTGCTTTATTTTAAGAAGATTATTCACTGATGGCACAGTGAGTTAATCACCATTTCATAATACCTCGTGTCACCTTGATACTGCCAACAAGCGTTGAACCTTCATAATCTTTAGTTAATCGTAGCAATGTGCTTTGAAAACCCAAATTGGGAAAGGCTGCTTCGACCTTTTTAATAACAGCTTTACTCATGCCCTTACGAATATGGCCTTTTGATATGTCAACCCAGTCTGCTTTTCGACAAGCCTCAATAACTGCCTCATTTTTACCAGAATAAGGGGTGATTTTGTGATGCCAGTGAATTGCATTACGAAGTAGTTGAGGATCAAATCCCCAGTCATATTTTTCATTATCTGCAAGTGCAACTGCTTCAGAGGGTTCCAAATAAGCCAGTTTATGATCTGTCCATAATCCTATGTCATGATAGGCAAATATTGTTTCAATTAAAGCCTCATACTCAGGTTCATTGTCCAAAAAATGCATGGCATAAGTAATGGCACGATAAACATGGTTACGATAGCCTGGGAAGTCCTTATCAATCAGATGCTTATAACGTGCAAGGATTTCTTCCACTCGAGATCGTACTAGTTTGATTTCAATATCAGACATAGCTTACACTCCTATTTTTATCAAGAAACCTTAATCTAGCAAGCCTATTTCAAAAGTTAAATACTTTTTTAAGCGATATAGATGATTATATGTATCAATAGAACCACTTACATTACGTTTAATTATTCATAAGTAGGTATTACTCACACTAAAACCATCAAGTACGATGTGAACAATACCTATTAGGCGATGAGTCATAACAGAGGTATATCAATGAGTAAGCGACTTATCCGCCATCTCATTCGCCATATTCAATGCTTGGTATAAGCTAGTCGCACTCGCACCGCCGCTTCCTGCCAAGTCTAGTGCCGTACCATGATCGACAGAAGTACGAATATAAGGCAAGCCTAAGGTTAGATTAACCGTATCACCAAAACCGTGCGATTTTAATACTGGCAATCCTTGATCGTGATACATGGCAATGACCGCATCACAGTTTGCTAAATGTCTGGTAGTAAATAACGTATCCGCTGGCATTGCCTCTGAAATATTGACGCCCATATTGATAAACTCGTTGAGTACTGGATTGATAATTTCAATTTCTTCCATACCCAAATGGCCGCCCTCGCCTGCATGTGGATTGAGGCCGCAAACCAAGATACGAGGCTGCGCGAGACCAAACTTTTCTCTCATGTCATCGATGACGATTTGTACCGTTTGGCGTACATTGTCCGCAGTAATCGCAGCAGGGATGTCCTTCAACGGCAAATGTGTAGTGACAAGCGCTACTTTCATCGCTTGATTGGCAAGCATCATGACCACTTTCTCACAGCCGCTTTGCTGCATAAAAAACTCAGTATGACCACTAAACATGGTGCCATCTAGCAGCTTGATACCAGCATCTATCAACGCTGATTTTTGCAATGGTCCGGTGACGATGGCAGCGACTGTATTATTTATAGCCAGTTTATGAGCAATATCTAACTGCTGAGCCACCATCGCTGAGTTAGCAATATTGACTTGCCCGCAGACAACTGGTGCGGCACAAGGAATATCCAGTAGGATAAAAGCACTATCAGCGTCTATATCTTGCTGTGATATCTGCTCTACCAAGTTAACATCGAAATTATCGGTATTTATATCTGTATTGATAGTATGCCAACTAGGTGTACTTTTGAGCACGCCAGCTGCAACCAATTCCTCCGCGCGAGTTTGCATCGTTTTAGCATCAGCAGTCACCCAAATTGGTCGAGCAAAGTCTTGTAACTTACCCTCTGCTGCTAGTCCTAGTACTACGTCCATGCCAATACCTGCAGGCTCACCTGTAGTGACTAATAGCGGGCGCTTTTCTTCTGTCATAACGATAGCCTTTTTTATTTAAATTACTGATTTTATTATATTTATAATTATTATTCTAAGTTTTTATACTTAGATAATTTATGGTATTTCTTAGTTCATGAAAAACAATCACTTCAGATTTAGTGTTTTATCAAGTCTAAAAAACCACATTATGTGTTAAACTTTCGCATCTGATTGTAGCATTTACAGACAAACCTGAGACCGCGTTTTGGTACTTCTATCGTAGAGGCGCGCTACGTTTGTATTGCTCTATCATCGACATCCTTTTTCATACCCATTTTAACTCATTAGGCACTCATGGCAGAAAACGACAAAACCGACGACTTACTCAATCAGACACCGCCGCACAATATTGATATTGAAAAGGCATTGCTCGCGTCTTTGATGAGTATCGAAGAGGCGTACGACAAGATTGCCGATATTGTCACCAAAGATGACTTTTATGCTGGGCGACATCAATACATTTTTGATGCCATTGCCCATTTGGCGGCAGTGAATGAGCCTTATGATACCGTCATGGTACACGACTGGTTAGAAGCGCAAAAATTACTCAAAGGCGCAGGTGGTGACAGTTATTTGGCCGATATTTTGAGCCAAAGTCCTGCGACTTTGTTTAACCTGACAGCCTATGCCCAGCGTGTACGTGAGCTCTCAACCCTACGCCAGTTAATTACCACTGGTAATGACATGCTGACGCTTGCCTATAATCCAAAAGACCAAAGCGTTAGTGACATTCTCGATAATGTCGAGGGCAAGATATTTAGTATCAATGAGCAGCACAATAAACGCGCAGAACAGCGTGGCCCTGTCGGTATCACTTCTGTCTTGACCAATGTTATCGATAAAATTCAAGAACTAAAATCTAATCCCGATGGCATGATTGGTTTGCAGACACCATTTGCTGAATTGAATAACAAAACCCAAGGCCTACAAGCGGGTGATTTGATTATCGTCGCTGCGCGTCCTTCGATGGGTAAAACCACTTTTGCGATGAACTTGGCAGAAGGGATTTTGTTTAATGAAGATTTGCCAGTCGTGGTGTTTTCGATGGAGATGCCTGCGGAATCTATCGTGATGCGTCTGCTATCCTCATGGGGGGCGATTAACCAAACACACTTGCGCTCTGGGCAAATGAATGAAGATGAATGGGCAAAGATGATGAACGCCATTCAACATTTGCAATCAAAGCATTTATATATTGATGACAGTACTGCCCTACCGCCGTCTGAGATGCGTTCTCGCTGCCGACGTATCGCCAAAAACCATGACGGTCGCTTGGGTGCAATCGTAGTCGATTATCTTCAGCTGATGAAAGTACCTAGTCTAGATGGTAACCGTGTTGGCGAGATTTCTGAGATTTCTCGTAGTCTAAAGGCGCTCGCACGTGAGCTTGAATGTCCAGTGATTGCGTTATCACAGCTTAACCGTAGTCTAGAAAACCGTCCAAATAAACGCCCTATCATGTCAGATCTACGTGAATCTGGTGCGATTGAGCAGGATGCCGATTTGATTATGTTCATCTATCGTGATGAGGTTTATAATGAAAACTCGGACCATAAAGGCGTGGCGGAAATCATTATTGGTAAACAGCGTAACGGTCCTATCGGTACTATTCGTCTAGGCTTTGAAGGTCAATTTACCCGCTTTATCAATCTAACGCCAGAGTACTATCAAGGCGTGAGTTTTGAGAATGATGAGTAACTAACCTTATAAAATTTAACCCTAACAAAGACTAAGCCTTATATAGACTCAGTTTCAATTATAGGTTAATGAATAATTTTACATAACCAATTTTAATACAATAGCCAGTACCGCATCAACTCAATCGATGCAGTACTGGCTTTATCACTTCATAATTCTACTCATACAGAAGGCGATTATGCGCACAATTACTATAAAACCAAAAGCCCTTACCCATAACCTAAATCAAGTAAAACAACGTGCTCCCCAATCTAAAGTGTTGGCTATGGTCAAATCCAATGCTTACGGACATGGCGTGGCGGCGGTCTTGCCAGCACTACAGCAAGCAGATGGTATTGGGGTCGCAACGTTGAATGAAGCGCTAGAAGCCAGACAGTTAGGTTGGGAGAAAACCATTGGTCTAGTAGAAGGGGCATTTAGCGCTGATGAGTGGCAACAAGCGATTAATAATGAGATTAGCTGCGTGATTCATCACGGACCACAGCTAGAATGGGCCCTGCAAAATGTCCCGCCAGCTGGTAGTGCAACCAGAGTGGCTTGGCTCAAATACAATACGGGCATGAACCGTTTGGGTTTTAACGCTGAGGGCGTGCTATCAGCAGCAAAACGCCTACATGAAGCGGGTTATCAGCTGATCCTAGCCACGCATTTTGCCAATGCTGATGACCACGATCATCCATTAAATGCCATGCAGATTGAGCGTTTCTCAAGCGTACTAGTAACTTTGAAAGACACCATTAGCCCAGATATCCAAGGCTCATTATGCAACTCTGCTGGTATCGTCAACTTCCCAGAACATCATTATGACTGGGTACGTCCAGGCATTATCTTATACGGTAGCTCGCCTGTGGTTGATAAAAGCGCACAAGAATTAGACTTGCAGCCTGCAATGGAGTTTAGTGCGCAAATCATTGCTCTACAAACCGTTAGCGCCAATGATGCGATCGGCTATGGTAGCCGCTGGCGTGCGCAGCAAGACACCAGAACGGCATTGGTCAGCGTTGGATATGGCGATGGCTATCCACGTGTGGTCACGGATGATGCGTATGTCACTGTCATGGATGCTAACGACAGCCAAAGCTACCGTTGCCCAGTGATTGGGCGTGTAGCTATGGATATGATTGTCATTGATATCAGTAGCGCACCTGAGAGTCTTGCTATAGATAGCAAGGTCATGCTCTGGGGCGATGCGCCGCGTGTCGACGAAGTTGCAAATCATGCTGGGACGATTAGCTATGAGCTGTTATGTCGCCTTAGCATACGTCCAAATCGTACACAGGCATAATCATTAGCGGCACAGTCATTAGCATACAAGGTATCGTGGTTTGCTAAGGAGATTTCAGTCTATTTGGCAAGCCATTTGATCTTGATAAAAATGAACGTTTACATTGAAAGTAAATACGCTATACTAAAAGTTTGTTGTCAACCCAGTATACGCACTGACGCGATGCTATTGAAGACTGATGACGTTTCACTGACTGCGATCGACTGCTAGGATTACTATGAGTTTGCGCCATTTTTTAACCTTATCTGATTTAACCAAACAAGAACTAGAAAACTTAATCAAACGCGCAAGCGAATTGCGTAAGATGCAGCACGCAGGCGAGATATACCAGCCTTTTGTTGGTCGTACGCTTGGTATGATATTTGAAAAATCTTCAACGCGTACCCGTATCTCATTTGAGACCGGTATGGGTCAATTTGGTGGTAACGCCATATTTTTATCACCAAACGATACGCAGCTCGGTCGCGGCGAGCCACTAGAAGATTCAGCACGCGTGATTTCTAGCATGGTTGATATCATTATGATTCGTACCTTTGGGCACGAAAAAGTTGAAACCTTTGCTGAATATTCCAGTGTACCGATTATCAATGCGTTGACCGATGACTATCATCCTTGCCAGTTGCTTGCTGATATGCAAACCTATTACGAGCATCGCGGTAGTATCGAAAACAAGATCGTCACGTGGGTTGGTGATGGCAACAATATGTGCTCGTCATTTATGCAAGCTGCTAATCAGTTTGGTTTTGAACTACGCGTGGCAGCGCCTTATGGGTTCGAGCCTGATCCGAAACTTATGGAACGCTTTTCACATTGCGTCAGTCTGGTAGAAAACGTACAAGACGCGGCAAAAGATTCTAACTTAATTGTCACCGATGTGTGGGCAAGTATGGGTCAAGAATCAGAGCAAAACACGCGTGCACGTCGTTTTGCTCCTTATCAAGTGACGCCGTCTCTATTAGACAAGGCTGACCCTGAAGTGGTATTTATGCATTGCTTGCCAGCCCATCGCGGCGAAGAAATCTCTCATGATATGCTTAATGACCCACGCTCTGTCGTATGGGACGAAGCTGAAAACCGCCTACATGCCCAAAAAGCATTGATGGAGTTTTTACTTAAAGACAAAATCAAGTTGCCTGCATAACTTAGGTTATTTTATAAAAAGACAGTGAGATCAATAGTAAGATAACTTGCTAACAAACTCCTAAATAAGTTTTTAAATAAAAAAGCCGTCCAGATCTGGGCGGCTTTTTTTGTTTATACAAATGATCTAGAGATAGTTTAACGCGTGAGCGTTGTCACGCCATTAGCACCTGCTTTTAGCAGAACGTCTGCTTGGTTTGCTGCAAAGATACCATTACAGACCACACCGACGATATTATTTAGCTCTTTTTCAAGCGCGATTGGATTACTCACATTCAAGTCATAGGTGTCTAGAATGACATTACCATAATCAGTGACAAAGTCTTCACGATATACTGGCTCACCGCCCAATTTGGCCAATTGGCGAGCCACATACGAGCGGGCTTGTGGTAATACTTCAATCGGTACTGGAAACGCGCGACCTAATATATCAACGCTTTTGCTATCATCGACCATACAGACGAACTTGTTTGAAGCTGCTGCCACAATCTTTTCGCGAGTCAATGCACCGCCGCCGCCTTTGATAAGTTGCAAGTGCTCATTTACTTCATCCGCACCATCGATATAAACATCCAACGTGCCAGCAAAGTTCAAATCAACTATTTCGATACCAAGCGCACGAAGTTTGTCTTCTGTCACCTGTGAGCTAGCGACGGCGCCAGCAAGCTTCAATTGTGGCAACAACTCAATCAAACAGTTAACCGTACTACCTGTCCCTACCCCAAGTATCATATCGTCTTCGATATAGCTTAGAGCAGCTTTGGCCGCGGCTTGCTTTTGTGCTTGCTGATCACTCATCATAAATCCTTGGAAAATAAACGTATGGTCTTAAAAAAAGTAAAAGGCTAAAAGAGGTAAAATGCGCGGCTATTATAACCGATGCTATTAACGGATGTTAGCGCATCATGACGCTAATTTGTGAGTCCCATCGTGCCTAGCTAAGGCTTAACTTCGGCAAATACCTGCACTTCATGTAAATTCAAGCATGAAATCCCAAGAAAACTGCAATTGAGTCTTGCAAGATACTAAAAATCGGCATAGGCTAATCTATTTCGTTTTTATATTCATTCTGTTTAGGGATTACTATGCTGTCACACTGGGTACGAGCCATCTTACAAGCCACCGTCTATGACGTTGCTATTCAAACACCACTTGAAACGGCGCCCAAGCTGACCCAACGTTTTGCCAATGACATTCGATTTAAGCGTGAAGACTTACAACCGGTCAAATCCTTTAAATTGCGCGGTGCTTATAACCGTATCAGTCAGTTGAGCGACGAGCAAAAAGCGCGTGGCGTCATTTGTGCTTCAGCAGGTAATCATGCGCAAGGCGTGGCGTACTCTGCACGCAAATTATCACTAAATAACATTATCGTCATGCCAACCACTACTCCTGATATCAAAGTGGATGCGGTAAGAGCACTTGGTGGCAATGTAGATCTGCACGGTGATAGTTTCGATCAAGCAAACCGTTATGCGATTGACCGCGCTGAACGCGAAGGACTGACCTTTATTCCACCTTATGACGATGAGCTGGTTATCGCAGGACAAGGCACCATTGGTCTTGAGCTGACCCAGCAGTGGCGTAATATGGACTATGTATTCGTTGCCGTTGGTGGTGGTGGTCTGATTTCAGGTGTGGCCGCATTTTTAGGCGAAGTGGCACCACATGTCAAAGTGATTGCGGTAGAAGCCGAGCAGTCAGCTTGTCTAAAAGCGGCGCTTGAAACAGGTGAACGTGTCAAGCTCGAGCAAGTAGGATTGTTCGTCGATGGCGTGGCAGTCGCACAGATTGGCGAATTACCTTTTGACGTCGTCCGTACACAAAAGAGCGATAACTCAGGCCCTATCGTTGAGCCTGAAGTGATCACTTGTACCAATGATGAAGTGTGTGCAGCTGTTAAAGATATCTTTGAAGAAAATCGCAGCATTGTTGAACCTGCTGGCGCATTGTCAGTCGCGGGTATGAAAAAATATATCGAAGCCAATAATATTCAAGATAAAAACTGCGTCGGTATCATTTGCGGTGCCAATATGAATTTCGACCGCCTGCGTTATATCGCTGAACGTACCGAAATCGGTGAGAAAAAAGAAGCCATCTTTGGGGTTACTATCCCCGAGCAAACAGGCGCTTTCTTGAACTTCTGTCGCAGTCTACACGGTCGTAACATCACAGAGTTTAACTACCGTGCCGATAGCAAGAAGTCACCAGACTCAATGGAGCCTGCCTCAATCTTCGTCGGTATTGCTTTAAAAGAAGGTGAAAAAGAGCGTCAAACCATCAGTAACCAATTGTCAGACGATGGCTACACTGCTCACGACCTGACTGATGATGATATCGCCAAATCACATATCCGTCATTTGATTGGTGGTCATGCTCATGTCGAAAACGAGCAATTGCTACAAGTGGTATTCCCAGAACGTCCAGGCGCATTGCTAACGTTCTTAGAGAAATTGGGTGATGACTTCAATATTACCTTATTCCATTACCGCAATCATGGTGCTGCTGAAGGTCGTGTACTGGTTGGCCTGCAAGCCTCTGAAGGCAACTCTCGTCAGCTACAAGATGCGCTTTTAGATATTGGTTATGACTGTGCCACGGTCAATGACAACATTGGCTATCAGTTGTTTTTGAAATAGTAAAAATAGATATCATATTTCTTATCTAATGGCAGTTTTTAAGTCGATTAAAAACTGCCATTTTCATATTAATAATGATTATGAGCTGGCAGGTATGGCACAGTGATAAACAAAGTATTAGTGATATTGACCTGTCTGATTTTCGTGCTTATAGGTTATAGATTCCTTCAACCTAAAAACACGGTACATCAGCCGGCAACCAATGCAGCAGCAGATATCGTAACGCAACCTACTCTTACCTCTACTGACGTTGATAACATTGATGATATACCGCCGACATACGTTGATTTGGGTACCACTTCAACATCAGCGCCAACTGCAACTCCAGTCTTATCGACACAACCAGCCCCAAGCTTTTCATGTGACGGCAGAACACATTGCTCACAAATGACATCCTGTGCAGAAGCCACTTATTTCACAAACTACTGTCCTAATACCAAAATGGATGGTAACCATGATGGTGTACCTTGTGAACAACAATGGTGCAACTAACTACAGTCATCAAATTTATTTGCAAATATTAAAGTTGCCCTAATATTGTTTATATAAAACTATGATTTAATATAAAAACGAATGCAGAGTGATTCTTATGAAGAAAAGTGCTGATAATAACCAAGGTTTGGTGAAAATCCGTCTCGATAAATGGCTATGGGCAGCTAGGTTTTATCGTACACGCACCCTAGCCAAACAAGCGATTGAAAGTGGGCGCGTACACTATGCCGGTAGCCGGGTAAAAACCAGTAAAGAGATTTCAGTCGGAGATGAGCTAACCATTCGCCAAGGCTCAGCGACCGCTATGACCGAAAAGACGGTCGTTGTTGAGGCGCTATCTGCACAGCGTGGCAATGCGACTGCCGCTGAGGTACTATATTCAGAGACCAAAGAAAGCGAAACCCGCCGTGCTTACTATGCCGAACAGCGAAAACTGGCCAATCTTGCTCGTCCTGACAACAAGCCCAACAAAAAAGAGCGACGCGATCTACAACGTTTTAAAAGTAATCAAGATTAAAACCGTTTCACTATCTCACCTTTTGGCCATGCATCATATGGCCAAAGCTTCATTTTTAAATGACGCTATTGTTTAGTCTCTATCCTTGCCATTCCAAGCATTAAGCGTTACGCTAGCAGCTGATTCAATCGATTGCATGCTAATAAAAGCCGCATTAACAATGCCGGTCTCTTATAGCATGTTTTTTTTGTTATAGAAGGTCATATTATGCTGATGAAAGCCTGTACTCCCTCGTCTGTATTATTGGTATGTTTAGGAAATATCTGCCGCTCCCCTACTGCTGAAGAAGTTTTTCGTCAGCAAGCAGCGATTGCTGGACTATCTATAAAAGTAGACTCAGCAGGCACCAGTGATTGGCACGTTGGCAGTGCGCCTGATGCTCGCTCACAACGTCATGCTAAGTCACACGGCTACAAAATTAATAAGCTAGTCGCTCGTCAAGTCAGTGCCAATGACTTTCTTGATTTTGATTTAATCTTAGCCATGGATTCACAGAATTTAGCTGATCTACAAGCGATCAAAGACAGCATTGCAGAGTCAGAAGATAGTTTGGCAACACTAGCCCTATTCAGTGAAGAAGACCCTACCTATTGCGGCAGTGATGTGCCAGATCCATATAAAGGCGATAACGATGATTTTGAAGAAGTGATTGAGCGTATCGAATCAAGCGCCCAAGCTTGGATAGAAAGCTGGAAAGCCTGCTAGCCATACCGTCTATATTTCTGCTACTCTTGCATCCGGTATCCTCTATAATATGGTTAATCCTCTATAAAAGAGCTACAGCGTTAACCTCGCTTGAAGTATCACAGTTACGTCTGCACTCAGTTGCCTTGTATCTCTTTTAAATTGAATCAATTATAGCTACCTATCATTTATTATCCTTTTGCCACATAGGCTATGTTATGACCCAAGCTTCACGCCTTGACCACAGTACTCAGTCTACCATCAGCTCTGATGTTTCGAATGTTTCAGCGACTGCCGTAGTTAATGATTCAATTGACTTGTCACATGACAACACTATGGCATTGGCCTGTATTGCTGATTCTGTCGTGACGTTAGAGAATGAAGCGCAGCTTGATGATTTTATGGCAGCTTATGTAGAGGATACAGCAAACAAATTGCCATTGTTTGTAATGTCTGGCGGTAGTAATGTTTTATTACCTGAAGCGTTGAACGCCATAGTATTGCAGCCAAAGATGCGTGGTATTCATCTGACCAATCAAACCGACGGTTATGTTGATATCGAAGTAATGGCTGGCGAGAACTGGCATGATTTGGTCGTACATACGGTCAATCAAGGTTGGTATGGATTGGAAAACCTTGCCCTAATACCGGGTCTGACAGGCGCTGCACCCATACAAAATATCGGTGCATACGGCGTACAATTAGAAGACCGCTTACAGTATGTACGCGCCTATCATTTGCCGACACAAACTTGGCACCATTTATCAGCTGCTGATTGCCAATTTGGCTATCGTGACAGTATTTTTAAGCGCACACCAAACACTTGGCTTATTAGTCGTGTAGGTTTCAGATTACATACTGATCCCACCAATATTTTAGCCAGTTATGGCGATGTACAGACTGTGGCGCAGCGCTATGCGGAGCAACAAGGACGCGAGCAAGCGATGCCTCATGATGTTATGCAAGCCATTATAGATATTAGACAACAAAAACTGCCAGACCCAAAACAGCTACCTAATTGTGGCAGTTTTTTTCAAAACCCTATTATTGCTCAGGAGCAGTTCACAGCGCTGCAAGCAGCTTATCCAGCTATCGTTGGTTATGCGATGCCTAATGCAATGGTAAAGGTTGCGGCTGGTTGGCTCATTGAGCAAGCAGGATTAAAAGGCGGCGGCATTGCACCTATTTTTACGCATAAACAGCAAGCACTAGTATTAACCAACCATACACCTCAGCAAGCCACGCAAGAGGATGTAGCCATAGCGCAGAAATATATCGCTGCTACTATCTATGAGAAATTTGCCATTCAATTGTCACGTGAGCCAGTCTGGGTAAATGCTGATGGCTCAATTGGATATGCTGAGCATGTGGCCTAAAAAATCATGGTCTAAGCGGCTATTATCTAAACGATTATGGCGATATTACTTGCGGTTTTCTGAACGCATGGTGACGCTATTCCGCATTATCAATATTACTTTTATACTAGGCTCAACTTCCGTCATTTTAGTGATTATTAGCTTATTTACCCCGCTATTTTCGCAAGCAATCGTTTATATCTTTTCTCTACTGCCGCTACCTGATATGCCTTCTGCTGCCATGAGCTCACCGCCTACCGCCTATGTGGTACTGGGCGGCGGTCTGACCAATGACCACAACAACCAGATTATCCTCAATCGCTATAGTCTCAATCGTGCTCGTACCGCTGCAGGTGCTTACCATGACTTACCTCTACCGATCGTACTGAGTGGTGCTGAAGCTCCATGGCTCGGTCAGTGGCTGATGGAACACGGTATCGACGGACTGATAAGTGAAAATGCCAGCATGAATACATGTGAAAACGCCCGTTTTACAGCCAAACGTATTCCGTTACGCCATGTATATCTGATTACTGATAGCTATCATATGGCACGTGCACGCAGACAGTTTGCCTTAAATGGTATCAATAGTACACCACTTCCTGCGCCACTGCCAGTAAGACGCGACTGGATGAAGCCTGCCCACAACTTAAGTCACTCACGGCGCGCTGTCTATGAGGTCGCAGCCTACCTGCGCGATGTGATACGTCCACAGATGGACTGTCGCCATGCCAATGATGTGACTTCACAGCAGCTATTGACCCCAAGAGGCAATGCCGCAAAAAACTCTGACGAATAAACGTTAAAGACATATACGATACTATCGAGAGACGCATTCTAAATGCTACCGATCATCCACTGCATTTGTGATGGGTGTATAATAATAAGAGACACTGCTATTTAAGAGATTTGCCATGCTCAGTATATTTTTATTAATTCCATTAAGTCTCATGCTGTTTGTGGTTGCTATTTGGGCAGTGCGTTATGCGGTCAAGTCAAATCAATTCGAAGATCTGGACAATGCATCACAGCGTATTATATTGGATGACCGTCAAGAACGCCGCCAAACCATGCAGGCTCATGAACGCTCAGCACCTACCCAGCAAAAAGATGAAACAGTGGCAACTGATGGAAAAAACGATAATTCTGAGATAAATAAAAACTCATAAATCTAATCTTATCTACCTTATACATGCGTAATTTATTGGTACCGTTTTATTAACCAGTTCAGCACTAGCAAGTTCGCCCTTTACTATTCTCAGGAGACGCATTCATGACCATCGCTTTACTTGTGGCGGCATTACTAATGGGATTCTTTGGTTCACCGCATTGTTTAGGCATGTGTGGCGGTCTTGTGACCGCATTTGGTCTGTCTATGAAAGATGTCAGCCCCGCCAAACGCCGTGCTTTGGTGGCCACGTATCATTTTGGACGTTTAACGAGTTACGCATTATTGGGTTTAATCGCAGGGCTTATCGGTATTGCCGTATTAAAGCCATTGATGATGGGTAATAGTACACCGCGTATTTTATTAGGATTGGTACTGGTATTCGTCGGTGTAACGATGCTTGGTGCACCGTTTTTGACTAAGCTCGAACGTTTTGGTATGCGCTTTTGGCAGTATCTTAGCCCATTGCGTCAAAAGGTATTTCCACTCAATACTTTTCCGCGCGCACTAACAGCAGGTTTGCTTTGGGGCTTTTTGCCTTGTGGTTTGGTATATGGCGCTCTACTGATTGCGGTCGTTGCCCATAATCCATTAAGCGGTGCTGCGCTGATGTTTGTCTTTGGTTTAGGAACCATACCGATGTTGGTTGCAACGCATGAAACAGTTGGTTGGCTACGTGATAAGATTGGACGTTTTCGCTTAAGACAGTTAAATGGTGCAGTTATGGTAATATCAGGTTTGGCAGTAGCAGTCGTGCCGATGGTCATGGCAAATATGCATGGCGGCCATGGTGAGATGAACCATGGTAGCCACGCTGCGATGATGTCTGATATGGACTCTCACGACATGAGCCAAATGAATCATGATATGGATATGACAACAGACATGGGTCACAACATGCAGGATATGGACAACCATATGGATCATAGTATGCATGACATGAGCGATGAATCAATGGACATGAATCACCATGAGCATACTGAAATGATGGAACATGCTCAATAAAGTCATCTAAACAGATACTATTAACACTTCGCATATAAAAAAGCCCTCAATACCATGTTTGATATTGAGGGCTTTTGCTTGTTAGGTAGTGCTCAGTTTATAGCAATTATTCCTGCCACTGCTCAAGCGTAAACTTGGTCTCTAAATGCTTTTCTAATGCCGGTATATTAAAGGCATCATCCTCACTCACAAAGCTGATACTAATACCTGTCTGGCCTGCACGGCCCGTACGACCAATACGGTGTACATAATCATCTGGTTGGTCAGGCAAAGTAAAATTGACCACGTGGCTAATATCATCGACATGGATACCGCGCCCTGCTACATCTGTCGCCACCAAAATAGATGCATGACCATCTTTGAAACGCTGTAAGTATTTCTCACGTTTTTGCTGAATGACATCGCCCGATAGCATCACAATATTATGCGCTTGACGTAGTTTGTGATACAGACGCTTTACTTGGTCTTTACGATTGGCAAAGACGATGACCTTCTCTACTGCTTCATCACTGATAATACGCTGCAAGGCGTCTAGCTTTTGATCTTCTGTCAGCAAATAAAAATGTTGATCTACTAACTCGCTGGTCTTGTGTTCAGGCTCAATTTCAACAAACTGAGGCTCATGTAACCAGCGATAGGCCAAATTCATAACATCTTGGTTGAAGGTCGCAGAAAACAACAAGCTTTGGCGATCGGTATTGGCAGGCATTCGACCAACTAGGCGCTTGATATCAGGAATGAACCCCATATCTAACATGCGATCGGCTTCATCAAGTACCAATACCTCTACTCTATCTAGATACACCATGCCTTTGTTAGCAAGATCAATTAGACGACCAGGCGTCGCTACCAAGATATCAACGTATTGACGTTCAAGCTCGTGCTGCTGAGTTTCATAGTTAGTACCGCCCATAATACAAACACTATGTAGCGAAGTATATTTGGTTAATGCAATGCAGTCATCAAATATTTGCTGAGCCAGTTCGCGAGTTGGCGCCATGACCACAGCGCGCGGCTCACCGAGATAGCGCTCTTCGTCATTGGTAAATGGACGCTTAAGCAAAGCTTCCATAATAGTCAGTAGAAAGGTCGCTGTTTTCCCTGTGCCTGTTTGTGCTTGTCCGATAGCATCTTGATGTGCCAATGTATGCGGTAGTATCTTTGCTTGAATGGGCGTCAATTCAGTAAAACCTAGATCACTTACTGCACGCAGGGTCGCTGTTGAAAGTGGCAAATCAGTAAACGTTGTAAAATTGCTCAAAAAAATATCCTTTTAAATGAATTGCTTGTATTTTATTAATTATAAATAGGCTCACAATGAACCTTTATAGTGTCAAATGTAGCGTTTAAACCATAATCAGTAAAAGTAGCCTTATCGAGGCTGCGGAAAACCATCAGACATATAGGCATAAAAAAAAGCCAAGCCCAAATCCAATCCTACCAAATATGCTGCAGTTCACTCAACATAGGTAAGATAAGATGGGCTTGACTCAGTAGTATATCAGTAGTTTGTACAGACATTATAACTAAACCGCTCTAATGTCTGAGTAAATTACTCTTCTATCTTTCTGACTTCTTCAGCTTGCAGACCTTTGTCACCTTCTACTACGCTGAACTCAACTTTTTCGCCATCTTTTAGAGAACGATAGCCATCACCCTGAATCGCGCGGAAATGGACAAAAATATCTTCTCCGCTGTCACGTTGAATGAAACCAAAGCCTTTTGAGTCATTAAACCACTTAACGATACCTTGCTCACGAGCTGACATAATATTACTTCCTAAAAAAGTCCGCTTAGCCCTAGCTTCCTTTGCGACATTGCATATAAACAGGGTCTAAGATTATGAAATCAAAAATTAAGAGTATTACTACTCTACTTACCATCATATATATAGTGCTTTAATTACCTACATAGTACTTCCATAACGAATTCGCCAAACGTACTTATCGTCATGAAATTTGATGATAGCAACAAACTTGCAATATTTATTGCATAAAAAATATCATAGCACGGGTTTTTAGCAACATAAAGACTTTTAATACGCTTTTTAATATCTAAATAATTTTTTTAGACAAATTTTTATAACCTAGCTGGCAAGCTGTTATGATAAAGAGCAAAATGCGTTGAAGCCATTTTAGATTAACGCCGCGCACCTTAGATTATTCTTATATTATAATAAATTATTAACACCGCTCAATAGTTACCGAGACCATTATGACCTCCTCTACTCCATCAAAAAAAGCCGAACAATCGACTAACGAAAATTCAAATCAAATATTGACTCATAAATTACTACTGGTAAATGGGGTAAATCTGAATTTACTAGGCAAGCGAGAACCGCACATTTATGGTCATACGACACTTGCTGATATAGTAAAGCAATTAGTCGAGCGCGCGGCTCACCACGGTGTAGAGTTAATATGTATACAGTCCAACCATGAGGGTAAGCTAGTAGATGATATTCAGTATCATGGATTATTGGCGGATAAATCTGCGCAAGTCGATGCTATCATCATCAATCCAGCTGCATTTACGCATACTTCAGTGGCTCTACGCGACGCGCTATTGGCCACCCAAAAGCCATTTATAGAAGTACATTTATCCAATGTTCATGCCCGTGAGCCTTTCCGTCATCATTCATATCTAAGTGATGTTGCGGTCGGAGTCATTTGCGGCTTGGGACAATTGGGCTATCAAATGGCGCTTGATTACTGGTTGAGCAATATGTATGCAGTTGACACAAATAAATGATATGACTGCGCTTAATTTTTAATAAAAAGTTACTCGCGTCTTCACACATTAGTCAAACAGTAATCTTGCAATTAAAATAATAGAATTACGACTGAGCAAATAACCCATTATACGGTGACATGAATGGCAAAATCGTCCAGAAAACGCTTTATGAAACTCGCTGGCATGACAGCAAGTATTGCTGGCAAAGCCGCTAAAAACTCATTTAAGCATCTCTCAAGTGACGAAGAAAAACGTCTGCAAGCTCGCTCAGATCTGATGCAAGACGTCGGCGTTCAAATTGCTGAGACATTGGGTGAGATGAAAGGCGCAGTGATGAAGGTCGGGCAGATTGCTTCACAATATAAAGATGTGTTCCCGCCTGAGGTTGCGTCAGCACTTGAAAAGCTACAGAAAGATGCACCGCCAATGCCGTATGCGCAGATACAAGCCCAAGTTGAACGCGAGCTAAAAGCGCCTATCTTAGAATTGTTTAGCGAGTTTGAAGAGACCCCATTTGCCGCAGCATCCATTGGACAAGTGCACAAAGCAACGTTGCCATCGGGTCAAAAAGTGGTAGTCAAAGTCCAGTATCCTGATGTCGATGAAAACTGTGATAGCGATCTCAAACAAGTACGTATGGCATTAAAAATCGCTGGCGTGCTCAATATGAGTAAGCAACTACAAGAGCAGCTTTTTAATGAGATTCGCCAGAGCCTGCATGATGAATTGGACTATGTCAAAGAAGCTCATAACTTACGCGTATTCGGCGCTTTTCATGCAGAAGATGAAGGCCTTATTATTCCCAAAGTGATTAGTAGCCACTCTTCTAGACGGATTTTAACGCTGACCGAAGAGATGGGAGAGACATTAACTGTCGCCGCGACGTGGAACAATGATGTCAAACAAAAAATAGCAGAGCGCCTATTTCACTTTACCGCAGGCCAGCTGTTTGGGTTGTACCGTATGCACTGCGACCCTCATCCAGGTAACTTCGCGTTCCGTCATGACGGCAGTGTCGTGGCATATGATTTTGGGGGTATCCGCAGTTATAGTGATAGCGAAGTGCAGCTATTTAAACGCTTTGTCAAACATGCACTAAGAGGTGACGTCACTGCACTTGAACAAGATCTGATTGCATTAGATATTCGCCGCGAAGATGACAAAAACATCCCTGGTGAGTTTTATGAAAAGTGGCTATCGATTGGTCTAAAGCCTTTATCCATTAGACCCTATCAAGAAGGCGAATTTGATTTTGGCAGCAGCCAAGTACATCACGAGGCCATTGCCCAGATGCGTACGTCTTTAAAGTACTTTGGTCAGTTTCAACCCTCAGCTACCACTATGATGCTAGACCGTACTGTATCAGGACAATACTGGAATCTGGTCAATCTAGGCGTCGAGATCGACCTGTCACCACTGGTTGATGAATACATCGATGCGTAGTAGGTATGTTGACTACCACGATTAAATCTATTTTTAGATATGTAGCGCGTGTCCACAACGATCGCAAAAGTCTGCCCCTACTGCATGGCCGAATTTACCACAGTTTGGACAAGTCACCGGGTTCAACTGTGGACGCATGTTACGTGCTAGCTCTGATGTGAAAATACCTGTTGGTACCGCAATAATCGAGTAACCTGTGATCATGACCATGGTTGCAATTGCTTGCCCAAGCGGTGTCTTGGGTGACATATCACCGTAGCCAACCGTAGTCATCGTGACAACTGCCCAGTAGATAGACAGTGGAATACTGGTAAATCCATTCTCCGGCCCTTCTACCACATAAATAATCGAACCAAAGATAGTTACTAACAATACAAGCGATAGGAAGAAAACTGTAATTTTCTGCTGACTGGTTTTTAATGCAGACGCCAAAAACCCAGCCTGTTGCATATAGGCCTTGAGCTTAAGAACGCGGAACACGCGTAAAATACGTAATACCCGTATCACGAGTAGATACTGTACACCCACAAACATTAGGCTCAAATAACTTGGCAATACAGACAGTAAGTCTACTATTCCAAAGAAACTAAAAGCATAGCGTAAGCGGTTGGGTGCTGAAAACAGCCTTAACGCATACTCAATAGTAAACAAAATAGTAAAAAACCACTCTGCATAAAAGAACAACGTGCCATACTGCAAACGCATATATAGCACACTATCAAGCATGACGACGGCCACACTGGCTAAAATTGCAATCAGCAAGACAATATCAAAGAGCTTACCCAGACGAGTATCTGTGCCTTCAATAATGATATGCGTACGGTTACGCAAGTGTGTAAGAGCTTCGGCGGTTGGTTGCTTCATAGAATCAGTACTTTATAAAATCAATGGCTTGATAGCACGCAATGACTTAAAATGTGATGGATAAGGGCAAGTTGGTCAAAATAGCTAAAACTGGTTTATAATATCGCTCACCTATCACAGTGAATACAATCTATAAGTTGCCACAGTGTAGCAAAAAAGCACTCTCAACAACATACAAATCGTTAACGTGCCAGTAGCGCTACTACCTCAAATAGACAAAGTAATGATAGTATAAAATCAGGCAATCAGATACCGAAGGTTGTTGTTGATCACTCTTTTTACCCATAAAAATAGTACGTAGAACTTAAGGATGTTATATGGCAGGCCATTCAAAATGGGCAAATATTAAACACCGTAAAGCCCGTCAGGATGCAGTAAGGGGTAAGATATTTACCAAGATTATTCGTGAAATCGTTTCAGCTGCCAAACAAGGCGATCCCGATCCTGACAAAAACCCACGCTTACGTGCCGTTATCGAAAAAGCTCTATCCGTCAATATGACGCGCGACACGATTAATCGTGCTGTCGACCGTGGTACAGGTGGCGGCGATAATGAGAATATGGAAGAAGTCAGTTACGAGGGTTATGGTGTTGGTGGTGTGGCTGTATTGGTCGAAACCATGACGGATAACCTTAACCGTACGGTCAGCGAAGTACGTCATGCTTTTACCAAGAATGATGGTAATCTTGGCACATCAGGCTCAGTGGCGTATCTATTCACTAAACGTGGCGAGATCACTTTTAACGATGTCAGCTTAGAAGATGAAGTCATGCTCGTTGCACTAGATGCGGGCGCCGTTGATATTGAAAATGATGGCGAAAGCTTACTCGTTATCACAGAATGGGAAAGTTTCGGTCAAGTCCAAGATGCCCTTAATGCGGCTGGTCTTGTTTCTGACAACGCCGAGGTCACTATGTCACCATCTACCACGGCTGAGATCGACAATGTCGATGATGCTGAAAAAATCATAAAGATGATTGATATGCTAGAAGATGCTGATGATGTGCAAGAAGTTTATACTAACGTGAACTTCTCTGCTGAAGTCATGGCTCAGCTTGAAGCATAAGCGTATTAATTGTTCAGTAAAAAGGGCCAGATACTAAAAGTATTTGGCCCTTTTTTATTCAGATAGATTTAATTTTACGTCCAACTTCCTTCTAGTGCTAGTAAATACTCTTTTTTATCTAGCCCGCCTGTATAACCACCAAGCTTGCCGTCGCTTGCAATCACTCGATGACAAGGCACGATAATGCTAAAAGGATTTTTGCCATTGGCCTGCGCAACCGCACGGAATCCTTTTGGACTGTTGACACGCTGCGCGAGTGTGGCATAGCTGATGGTTTCGCCATACTCAATACCTTGCAGTGCCTGCCATACTCTTTGCTGAAACTCAGTACCCATAGAGAAATCTAAAGGCAAATCTAACGTCTTGCGTTTGCCATCAGCATAGTCTTTGAGTTGAAAGATCGTTTCTATTAATAATGCTTGCGCAGGTTCATTCATGCTTAGGCTATTTTTATCTATAAAGGTAAAGTCTTCATCTGTCAGACCATAGTGCTTTTTAAGTTTAGGTACAGATTTTGAGCTATGCCATGAGTTACCTGCCAGCAGCCAGTTGGCTTCAACGAGCATAGGCTGACCATGCACATTGACACGAGTAATTAGTGTTAATCGATGTGACCCAAAGGCTGCTGTGGTAACTATCATAGCGTCTACTTCCCTATTCTTTTAAAAATAATTTACCAATTAAAACTGGCTCTCTTATTCTTTATCGTCGGTCTCGAATAAGGCGGCGACAAACTGCTTCGGACTAAAAGAACGCAAGTCGTCAATCGACTCACCCACACCAATATAGCGGATAGGCACATCTGTCGTTTCGGCAATATTAAATACCACGCCACCTTTAGCAGTACCATCTAGTTTGGTAATAGTAATACCTGTCAGCGGCACAACCTTGTTAAACAGTTCGACTTGGTTGATAGCATTTTGACCCGTGCCAGCATCCAGCACAATCATACCTTCATGCGGGGCACTTGGATCCGCTTTACGCATGACACGTACGACTTTCTCTAACTCTGCCATCAAATGTGTCTTGTTTTGCAGACGTCCAGCAGTATCGGCGATAAGCACATCGATATTTTTCGCTTTGGCTGACTGCATCGCATCAAAAATAACAGAAGCGCTGTCAGAACCATGACCTTGCGCTACCACTGGAATATGATTGCGCTCGCCCCAAATCTGTAGCTGCTCAGTAGCTGCCGCACGGAACGTATCACCCGCTGCCAACATGACTGATTTGCCTTCACCTTGTAGACGCTTGGCAAGCTTACCAATCGTTGTGGTTTTCCCTACGCCATTGACACCTACTACCAATATAACAAACGGCTTTTTGCTAGTATCAATCACCAATGGCTCAACTTTTGGCGTTAGGATATCAACCAATTCACTTTGCAATGCTTTATATAGAGAATGTGCATAAATCAAGTCACCACGATCTGTTTGCTCGGTGAGGCTCTTGATGATACGGTTCGTCGCGTTGACGCCAATATCGGCTACCAATAGCTGATCTTCGACTTCTTCTAATAGCTCGTCATCAATCTCTTTACCACCGATTAAGATACTGACCATGCCTTCGGCTAAGTTTTTGCGTGATTTACTGAGCCCCGTTTTCATACGGTTGAACCAGCTGCCCTTTTTCTTATTCTCTTTTGTCTCTTGTGACTCTGTAGCAGGCTCTTTGCTAGTAGCTGCCTGTGTGTCGCTGTCAGCTACCGGGTTTACACTTGGCGTATCACCCAATTGCTTTTGCAACGGCATAGCAGGAATGGTTGACGCAGTATTAGTTTGACTTGTAGCGGCTGTCTCTGTAGCGCTTGAAAAGCTTTCAGAATTACCCTTAGGGACGTTATGCTCTTCTGTCATGACAATTGGTGTCGCTAAAGCAATATTGTCTGCAGCGTCATTGCTAGAGACGTCTTGGTTTACCGTACTGTCCTTTTGTGAAGCAATACTCTCTGTTTCATCAATAATAGGCACAGATTGCACCGGTAGACTGGGTAAGGTAATATCATCGTCATCTAAGTCGTCAAGACCAGCATCAAGGTTAATGACTACGCGGTTGCTATTGTTTGGGTTGTTCATAAGTTTGCCCTAAAAGTTATCACGATCAATTATTTGTTTATTGTTAATGGATTTATAGGTTGTCATCTGGCTACGAGCGACATGACGCTTAATTTTGACCTATTTTAGCATAATTCAAGTCATGCTCAGCCCTTACCCTATTAGACTATCGTCAAAATTTATCTGTTTAAAAAATCACTCGATGATTTGAGAAAGTTTTGCTTAAGGTTTGGACACAAAATTCTGACCTGTTACTTGTCGGACTTCCCCTACTCTACCAAGACTTATTCGATAAATACTTATTAGGAATCCGTTATGTCATTATTCTCTAAGCACTACAAAAAAATCAGCAGCATCAGTGTGGCGGTTTTATTAACGACAACTATATTGGTGACCGGTTGCACCACGACGCAAGAGTTTAGACCAACTGCTAGTGTTATGGTTGGTGCTCAGACCTCTTTGTAATGCCATTTATTACTATGATTAGCATTTAATTCTTCTATTATTATTTTATATAAGTAGACCATACCATGCCATTGTCTTTACCTCTAGCAGCTGCGCCATTACGCATGGCTTGTGCCTTAGCAGTAGCAGCGTCACTTGCTGCATGTCAAACCAATACGATACCTACTAATTCTGCAACCGCGACAAGCTCAATCACAACAGATAGCTTGGCTCAAAACATATCAGATGAAAATAAAACGAGCAAAGACACACAGTCGTCTGAGTTGACAATGGACATGTCAGGTCGACATGAATATCAGTTAAAAAATGGTCTAAAAGTCGTCATAAAAGAAGACCACCGTGCCCCAGTCGCCATGACACAAATCTGGTACCGAGTGGGCTCGGCAGATGAGCCTCTTGATAAAGGCGGTATCTCTCACTTGCTCGAGCACATGATGTTTAAGGGCACGACCAATGTCTCTAGTGATGATTATGAGCGGCTAATTGCTAAGTTTGGCGGCGTCAACAATGCCTTTACCAGCTATGACTATACGGGATACTATGAGCTATTCCCTGCCAATCGTATGCCATTAGCGTTAGAGCTTGAAGCAGATCGCATGAAAAACCTTATATTCGATGACAAAGAATTTGCCAAAGAGCATCAAGTGGTCATGGAAGAGCGCCGCCAACGTACTGATGACAATCCGCTTGCCAAAGCGTATGAGTCATTTCGTCTGCTAGCTTTGCCTGACAGCCCAAAAGGCGAATCTGTTATTGGGCCTATGAACGAGCTAGAATCGATTAAACTTTCAGATTTAAAAGACTGGTATAAGACATGGTATGCACCAAATAATGCAACGTTAGTCATCGTCGGTGACGTGCAACCACAAGAAGTACTTACTCAAGTCAAACGTTACTTCGGTGATTTAGAAAAAAGCAACCTACCCAAACGTACCTCTGTGACTCAAAAAGGCTTCCGTGGTTATCAAAAGGTAGACTCTGAGCAAGCCGTACAAGTCCCCGTTCTACTGATGGGTTACAACGTGCCAAGCCTTGCCACGGCAGGCTCAAACAATGAAAAACAAGCTTATGCCCTGTCACTTGCGCAAGATGTGCTCGATGGCGGCTTATCTGCACGCTTAGAGAGTCGACTGATACGTGAGCAAGGTCTGCTTACTACAGTTGGTACTTCTTACGACTTGCTAGATCGCGGTGATGGCCTGTTTTTGATTCAAGCAACACCTCGTGAAGGCGTCAGCTTAGAGCAAGCACAACAAGCCATAACCTCAGAAATAGAAAAGCTGAAAACCGATCCTATTGCCGATGATGAGATAAGTCGCGCCAAGACCAATACGGTTACTGGGTTGATTTATGCGCAAGACAGCATGGAAGGACAAGCGCGTATGATTGGCTCGTTACAATCTATCGGCCTAGATGACAGACTGCTTGCTAAACTGCCAACTAAGCTCGATGGTATCAGTGTGGCTGACATTCAGGCTGCTAGTAAAAAGTATTTGGTCAAAGACAACTTAACGGTGATGCATGTCATGCCACCTAAAGACAATAAAACCTCAGCGAAATAGTCGCTGCCTATTATCAAACGTCTCATAGAAATGACCATAACACCGTATTCTTAATAAGAAGAAACTCATGATTCAGAATAAATACGACTCTAAAGCAAGACAAGAATCTTTTAAGACTGCTTCATCCTCTATAAGCAGCACTATCGCATCTAAAAAGCGATCCCACCTCAGTGCTAGCGTAATTTTTGCTTTTAGCGTCTTGGCTACTACTGCGCAGGCTGATACAACGACTGCTGAAGATTACCGCTCACCTGCTGCAGTCGATGCAAGTGCGCCAATTGCTGCCTTATCTAAACTGACCAGCTTAGACGATGACAAACCTTTAAAAGTCACTGTACCGACCATTCAACAGTTTAAGACCAAGTCTGGCGTACCTGTCATGTTTGTACAAACGACCACCTTGCCAATTGTCGATGTGGATTTGCGTTTTAATGCTGGTAGCGCGCGTGATGGTAGTATCAAAAGAGAAGGTTTTGGTATTGCGAATATGACAGCGACGATGCTCGAACAGGGCTCAAAAAGTCTAGATGAAAACGCATTTACACGTGCAGTGGAAACGTTGGGCATCAATCTAAGCAGTAGCGCCTATAAGGATATGTTTATCGTTTCACTGCGTAGCTTATCTGATGACAAGCATCTCCTGCCAGCCATTGACTTAATGACACAGATGGTAAGTGAGCCTTCATTTAACGAGGAAGTTCTAGCACGCAATAAAGCAAGACTGTTGGTAGGCCTGCAGCAACAGAAACAAGATCCTAATAGCTTAGCAAGTATCGCTTTCAATAATGCTTTGTACGGTACTCACCCTTACGCACATCCATCAGTCGGTACGCTAGAAAGCGTTCCTACGATTGAGAAACAGCAACTGATAGACTTTAAAAACAAATATCTAGTGGCAGCAAACGCATCTGTTGCTATGACCGGCAACCTGACATTAGCACAAGCCAAAAAACTGGCAGAAGACATCACTGCTAAATTGCCTACTGGCCAAGCTGCCACTGACTTACCTGAGCCAAAACCGCTTACCAAAGCGCAGCACGTTCATATTCCATTCCCAAGCACTCAAACCACTGTACTCATGGGACAGCTGGGTAGTAAACGGGCAACTGACCCAATAGCACAGCAGCAGCAGACCAACTTTGCTGTTGGAAACGAAGTCATGGCAGGCAGTGACTTTAATGCGCGACTAATGACGGAGGTAAGACAGAACCTCGGCTATACTTATGGAATCTCGGGATCGATGAATCCGATGCTCTCTCGAGGTCCCTACCAGATTGGTTTTTCGACACGTAATGACAAGGCGCGTGCGGCTATTGATGCAAGCTTAGAGGTTATCAATGAGACGCTAGACAAGGGTATCACCAATGAGGAGATGCGCTTAACTACAGATAATTTGAAAAACAGCTTCCCGATGGGGTTTGCGAGCAATGCTGGTATTAATAGCTTACTCGGAATGATGAACTTTTACCAATTACCGAATAATTACTTAGCTGACTATACCAATCGCATTGATCAAGTCACACTTTCAGAGGTCAATCAAACCATGCGAGATACGCTAAAGCCTGATAACTTTTTAATAGTTACGGTTGGGCAAGAAGATCCGTGGAAAGAAAATAAAGCGGCAAAAAAAACCAGTAAGAAATAAGTTGCTAGGAAAGTAGTTTAGAAAAGTTAAGGCTCATTAATTTTGTGAACGTATTATAAGTGGTAAAGAATACTGCTTATAATATGTCCATTTAAATATTTGAATTACTATGATGCATTAATAAGAAGCAGAACATTCTTAATGCTTGGCATTAGGAATGCTTGGCGTCAGAAATTTTTAGCGCAACATCATAGACAAAATGTTCTGGCTTATGGGTAGCCCCGTTATAGCTTAAACGGATAACATGCTTATCATAAGACGTCACTTTATAATTACCATTGGCAAAGTTATGTAGCGTCGGCACAATTAATAGCGCTTCTATTTGACGGTTATCTACTTTAACATTGAGGCGCTGACCCTCTCGCGGATATAAAAAATAATCACAGTAGTCATTTACCATGACCTCTGATATACGTTCGATAACCTGATTACCCGTTTCTTCTTGAATTAATTTTGGACAGACATCAGAGCGCTTAGAGGCCAAACGAGCATAAGAGTTCTTGATACTATCTTCTATCTCTTTAGAGCTTTGTATATGTCTATCAGACTTATGCGTCACTATCATATTGTTTTCAGAGGACATCTCTGTACTACACGCACTAATCAGTAATACCGACATAAGTGCAGAAGTAAATAAAGCGCCATACTTATAATTCGAGTGCAAAAAACTTTGCTTCTCGTTATTTAACTTATGATAGCTTTTCATTGTCGAGCGCTGATTTTTCATAGTTTTCGCTTAAAGTAAATTTGGTGGTTTTCTTTATAAGCCATGAAAATATAAAGGCGATTGATAACACATATTATTAAAGCATAGTTTTTAAAGACCAAACAAATTTTTAATGAACTCATGCGTCTATCCTATGAATCCTACCAAATAATTACAAAATTATTATTTTTAGTAAACACCGGAATAGTATATATAAAAATGAATATATATCTAGCGTTATCTCGTCTAACTTTATATTCATTCGAACTTTCGACTCTTAACAAGTCAATTAATAACGGCAAGAAGAAGAACTACTAGCGTGATTAAACCCCCACTTGCGATAACCATCCGTATCTAAATGAATAGCCCCTGTCGCATATAACCCTAAGCCAAAGTTATAAGGCTGTCCTTGATACTGCCAAAACTGGCATAAGCCATCATGCATGGTACTCAAGCGCCATAGGTTGTCTTCATACTCAGGCACCCAGATATCGATAGCGCTTGCATTCATATGCTTACTACCGTCTGCCCCGCCTGCACAATCATTCAAACCTGGGTTACGATATACCGAACGTATCTCACTGCTGAGTGGTAAAATACCTTGGTTTTTCAACTCACTATAAAGGCGCAATGTTGGTACAATGTTAGACCATAGCTCTTGAGGTGGCAATTGATACGGCTCATACCCGCATTTACTCCAACTACGGGCAGTCGTCAGCAGTTGCGACAGTGGCGGTACATTCTGTGACCCGACTCGTGCGCTGAGATAGCGTTCATACTCTGCTACCTGTCTGGCACGATAGCTATTGCTATTTAACCACGCGTTAAAGTCCATACTCATAGAATCGTTATAAGCACCATTATAGGTGTTGTTTGCTGTACTATAAGTAGTACCGCGCCTCACTACATTCACACGTTTGTTTTCTTCAATGGACAACCTAGCATCAATCTCGAAATCACGCTGTTTTTGTACAATCAAGTTTTGCATACTGTCGCCACTTGATGCATTCGCACTACTCAACATGGTGACACCAGGACGCTGATTTGAGCTGTTAGTAGAGGGCGTTATATAAGCATTACTATTATTGCTTGTACTGCTACTTTGACGTATTTGAATACGGCGTTCACTATCATCACTGATGATAACGGCATGAGCACTGACACTGCCAGCACATAGGATAAGGGTGATAATAGGTTGGCAAATTTGCCTATACGCATGGATTTTTGATTTTATCATTGCAAGAAACTACCGCTAAAAACGTTTTATCGATACTATCAAATTTTCAACAAGCAGGCTAAACTATCGCTTCTAATTTGAAGTCCAATATTGATAATTAACACTTATCCTTACAACTTTTATAATTGAGTGACTTTATTATTATTTGTGAATTATATAGCCATCGCTTGCTCGCATATTTTTATTAAAGTCGGTACTTTTTAGTACGCTTCTCATCATTATTTATAATGAGATAATTTAGTTAGTACTTCCCTCCTACACCAATTGTTAGCCAAATTCTGCCTATGTCTTCTAACCCGCAATATCGTTTTTCACGTCAGAGCCATCATTTGGGTCAAGGTCATGCACCAACACTATGGCAACGTATTCATATCGATCCATGGTTAACTTTACTGTTATTGACGGTTTGTTGTATTGGTCTGACGATTCTATACAGCGCCGCAAGCCAAGATATTGGTATGGTCATTCGCCAAATGGTCAGTTATGGGGTGGCATTCGCTGTAATGTTTACTATGGCGCAAATACCGCCTAGTCTCTATCGTACTTTTACGCCTATATTTTATGTCTTAGGACTTATATTATTAGTGCTGGTAGATATTATTGGTGAAGTCCGTATGGGTGCTCAGCGCTGGATCAATTTGCCTGGGTTCGGTAGTGTGCAGCCTTCAGAGTTTATGAAGCTCGGCATGCCAATGATGTGTGCTTGGTTTTTGTCTAAGCGTGATTTGCCACCGTCAGCATCTAGCATTGCTATTACCTTGGCATTAATCATTGTACCGGTGCTATTAATTGCCAAAGAGCCCGATCTTGGCACATCACTACTGGTCGCTGCTAGCGGCATATTTGTGCTTTTCTTAGCAGGTCTTTCATGGCGTCTAATCTCTGCTGCTGTAATTTTGGCTGTACCGTTTATAGCATTTGCTTGGAACTTTTTACTCCACGACTATCAGCGTACGCGAGTATTGACACTCCTTAATCCTGAAGCAGACGTACAAGGTGCTGGGTGGAACATCATTCAATCGAAGACAGCCATTGGTTCTGGTGGCCTCACTGGAAAAGGCTATCTAGAAGGCACACAATCACACCTACATTTTCTGCCAGAAGGCCATACTGACTTTATTATTGCCGCCTTCTCCGAAGAGTTTGGTTTACTCGGTGTGATGCTACTGATGTTCATTTATTTCTGCCTTTTATCACGCGCCTTATATATCGCGTTCACTCATCCTGATGTTTATAGTAGATTGTTGGCTGGCGCTATCGCCATGTCTTTCTTTGTTTATATATTCGTCAATGTCGGCATGGTTGGCGGCATTTTGCCTGTCGTAGGTGTTCCACTACCATTTATTAGTTATGGTGGTACGGCTATCGTGACTTTGATGGCAGGATTTGGCCTACTCATGTCTATCCATACACATAAATCCGGCTAATTTGTATCAGGTACTTTTTATACAAACCAACTTTAAAGTAAGTCGTTGTAATAATTATGGTAGTACCATTAAGATAAATTGTTTTGTACTACTAATGATTTGATAAAAGACAATGAGCAGTCATGGCGCGAAGAAGGGTTTTATTCTTAGCGCTATGGCTTTTTTATTTTCATGGTCTTCATATAATTTATGTTCGTATCAATCACTATAATAGTTACAAATCCGAAATAATTGTTCGTTTTAGTGCCTCTTATTTTTAATAGTAAATAGACACGATTTCCGATATTACTTAATCACCTATAAGTTCAGAAAGATTTTATTCCTTGTTTTTTACAAAAAATTGCGTTAACCTCGTTTTACTGTACTCTGATACATAACCCGTACATAGCTACTAATAAACTTTGCATTTAAATATATTTAGGTTGTAGCGTAGCCGTATAGTTAGCATCTTGTAGATTCCAGACTTTCAAATACACTACTTAATTAACGGTTTGATAACAAAGCGATACGCGATGTCCTCTGAACTTTTTATTAATGTAGCATTCTAAAGAAGTTTGTATATCGCACATCATGTAAATACGACATATAGTGACATTGTCACTTAGTCCTGATTTTGGACTTTGTATTCAATGCTTATCGCTAACTATCATTTGAGCGTATCGTTAGTCACTTTAGCTCTATTTCTGCTGAATACTGATGATAATGAAATGAAAAATTACCATATATTAATATCTATAAGAGCCACGTATTAATCAATATGAAAACAATAGATTAATGCCATGCTCAATCTAAAATATTTAGAGTTAGGTTTTGATGTATAAGTTATAGAGGTATTTATGAACAAGCGTTTATCTGGTTTACTTACAATGTCAGCAATGCTATTTGCTGGCTCTGCAGTCGCTACCAATGCAAATGCTGTAGAAGCAAAGACCACACTTGCTATGATTTCGCAAGATAACGCCTCCCACATTGACCGTGTACTTGGTGAATTAAGCCGTCAGCATGATGGTGCATCAAGCTTGGTAAAGTCAGCCCGTCAGCCAACCTCATTGGCACTTAGCAGCTCATTGTTAGCCAATGATACGACACAAGTTACAAATGACGAAGACGTACTAGAGCGCCTAACAGCTGTTGCCTCTAATTCTGTCAGCAAATTTAAGCAGACTGGCCTCGCGTCTTGGTATGGTCGTAAGTTTCATGGTCGCAAGACTGCCAGTGGCGAAACTTTCGATATGAACGGTTTAACTGCAGCGCATCGCTCATTACCATTGAACTGCTATGTCAAAGTGACTAACAAGACCAATGGCAAAAGTGTCGTGGTAAAAGTGAACGATCGCGGCCCATTCCATGGTAACCGTGTGTTAGATTTGTCTTATGGTGCGGCCAAAAAACTCGGTATTACGAGTAAAGGCGTGGGTAACGTTGCTATTGAGCGTGTTGCAGGACCTTAATTTTAGGTAACGGTTTTAAAGACCTATAATATTGCTAGCCTATAAACCATAAAAAAAGCCTAACTAATCATTAGTTAGGCTTTTTTTATGGTTTATATTTATCGCTCTAGGCTAATAGTAGCGACTAAGCTACTCAAAACGAAGTACTATTAGTTCTATATACCTTATAACTCAAATGCGCTTTCGATGGCATCATCAAGTCGTTCAACAGCAATCACATTGATACCTTTAAACTGAGGCGCATCTTTAGCAGGTGCATTGGCCTTTGGAATGATGGCATGTTTAAACCCATGCTTCATCGCTTCCTTCAGGCGCTCTTGTCCATTGGGTACTGGGCGTATCTCGCCCGATAGACCAACTTCGCCGAATACTGCTAATGAAGATGGTAACGCCTTCTCTTTAATACTTGAAGCACAGGCCAACAGTACGGCCAAATCAGATCCCGTTTCTATGACTTTGACCCCACCGACGACGTTGACATAGACATCTTGTCCACTGGTATGTATTCCGCCGTGACGATGCATCACTGCTAGTAGCATGGATAAACGCTGAAAGTCTAAACCCAATGCCATCCTTCTAGGCGAACCTTGTGAATCATCTACCAAGGCCTGCACTTCTACTAGTAACGGCCTTGTACCTTCACGACTGACCATTACTACAGATCCCGCAACAGGTTTGTCATAACGACTTAAAAATATCGCTGATGGATTGGCGACTTCTTTGAGTCCCATATCAGTCATACCAAAGATGCCCAGTTCATTAACCGCACCAAAGCGATTCTTGACCGCACGAATCATACGAAAACGCGAGTCAGACTGGCCTTCAAAATAAAGTACGGTATCAACCATATGCTCTAATACTCGCGGACCTGCTAACGTACCTTCTTTGGTCACATGTCCTACTAAAAATAGCGCTGTCCCTGTTTGCTTAGCATAGCGAGTCAAAATCGCTGCAGACTCTCTAATCTGACTAACACCACCTGGTGCAGAGTTAATAGCATCCGTATAAATAGTCTGAATAGAATCAATAATAGCGATGGCTGGCTGCTCTTGCGTTAATGCAGCACAGATAGTTTCTACGTTAGTTTCGGCCAGTACACGCAGTCTATCAGCAGGCAAGTCTAAACGTTTGGCTCGCATGGCCACCTGTGCAAGTGACTCTTCACCCGTCACGTATAATGCACTACCTGCCAGTGAATCCGCCCGTGCCATATTGGTCGCCGTTTGCAGCAGAATCGTTGATTTACCAATACCTGGATCACCACCGATTAACACCACAGAACCTGCCACTAGTCCACCGCCGAGTACGCGATCAAACTCACTGATACCGGTTGGTAAGCGTGTGTCGAGCGTCACACTTACTGCATTAAGCGGCATGACAGCACTGTGAGTACCGGAGTAGTTACCAGCTGGCGCGCTGCTACCACGAGTAGCAGCTCGTGCGTTATTAGGCTTCGCGGTGCTCTTATTATGATGGGGCATGCTCACATTTGGGGCTTCGACTAAACTGTTCCATTCCCCGCAATCCGTACATTGCCCAGCCCATTTACCAAAATGCGCACCGCAATGCTGACAGACATAGCTGCTTTTATTTTTTGCCATAGCTTATAAGCCTTATTCAGAGGGTCAATCGAGAATAATGAAGAAAGTATTGTCACGCTTTATAAGCGCTGATTCAAAAATATTTGTCATGATAAGTCAGCCATTGGTTTTGCAAGCTGTACTTGAAAGAGGATGATATTAATTGTAGAGATGTTAATTGTAGATATAAGTAGTAACTGGCTTATAAGCTCTATATAGAATAGTGTTAACCAGCTTTATTAGTTAATTAGAAATTACAAAATTATTGGTATGAATTTTACGCAGCGTTTTGAAGGCAAAATGCAGAGGAAGTAAGGAAAACCTATGCCAGCATAACTCTACTTTCATAGCTCTGTTTTACTCTGAACCGATTTTATAAAATAGAGTATGAGATAAGGAATTTAAAGCTCTCACTTATACTTGAAAGTCTTTACCTAGATAAACAGATTTGACTAAATCATTTTCTAACACTTCAGCTGAAGTGCCTTCTGCAATGATAGCACCTTCTGATACGATATAAGCCTTTTCGCAAATAGCTAATGTATCTCGAACATTGTGATCAGTGATTAAAACGCCAATGCCGCGATTTTTTAACGTCAAAATAACGTCTTTGATATCGCCGACAGAGATAGGATCTACCCCTGCAAAAGGTTCATCCAATAAGATAAACTTAGGATCAGCAGCCAATGCTCGCGCAATCTCACAGCGACGACGCTCACCGCCTGACACGCTCATACCCTGAGACTTGCGCACATGTTCTAAATGGAACTCGCCAATCAACTTTTCAAGCTCTTGCTGCTGTTCAGCTTTACTTAATTCTGTGCGAGTCTGTAAGATAGCTAAGATGTTATCTTCGATAGACAATTTACGAAAGATTGATGCCTCTTGCGGTAGATAGCCGATACCCGCACGCGCACGCTCGTGCATTGCGTATTTAGATAAATCCATTTTACCTAGCGTAACACGGCCTTTATCCATATTGACCAGTCCCACCACCATATAGAAGCTAGTCGTTTTACCAGCACCGTTAGGCCCCAACAGTCCGACAACTTGACCCTGTTCGACAGAAAATGAAACGTCTTTGACTACCCAACGCTTTCCATAGCGCTTGCCTAGATTTTGCATAGTCAATCGAGCGACAGGCGCCGTATTGGTGTTTGATGCCGATAGGTCTAGATTTTTATCATCGCTCATAACTTACTCTTACTTTCACAAAATTTAAGCATTGCTAAAGGCAGACTTATTTACTCATAGCCTGTTTATTTGGATTAACGTACGCCACTTTGGTTTGTACCATTATTAGGCGGGAATACCAGTTCAACGCGCTGATTACCACCAGCGGTTGCTTCAACATCACCTGCTTTTAGGCTATAACGGATAACATTACCAGCGAAGCTTGCACCATTTTGAACCAGTTTTGCATTGCCAGTTAGCGTAATAATCCCAGACACTGCATTGTAGTCAATCTTATTAGCCTGCCCTTTTGCCAAGCCTTTTTCTTGCGTGACTACTTGCTGCATAGTCGCTGGACGGCCAGTTGCTACTGCTGAGTTAATGCTACGCTGCTGAGAAAGATTGACCGTGATGTTATCAGCCGTCATCTTAAACGTACCTTGAGTAATAATGACATTACCTGCATAACTGGTCACGCCGGTACGCTCACTATAAGTGGCTTTGTCCGCTAGCAATTTAATCTGCTGATTAGAATCTGATGGCAATGCGTGACTATATAGCGGTAGCGCCAATAACATCACCATTGGCAGTGCGCGCAATTTGTGCAAGCAGAGTAATGATGCGCGTAAAGTAGGCAAAAATTTAAGTTTCATATAAATAACTCATTTCATAATAGGTGGTAGGATTTGCAAACTTTATGCTAGCTGCTATTTTTTAACACAGTAAATAAGAAATACTTTGATTAAAATAATGCTTTATCTTGGCGTTCAGATGGAGAAAAGGCAACAGCCACTTGGCCAAATTCATACTCACCCGTCTCAAGATTGGCAGTCATACTAGAGGCTTCAAATCGATTCATGCCTTGTTCGATTTTTACAGGCGCATCACTGTATACTTTGCCTGATTTCGTATTACCTTTTAGCGTACTACCAGTCACTTTTATCGGTTCGATATCAGGGGTACTCTTATTGCCTTCGCTCACCAGTGTAAATCCACCTGATAAACTGAGCTCCCCTGTCTGTTGACTGATGGCTGCACTGCCCGCCTGAATACGATAGCGTTGCTCTGCAGATGGCTCCCAATTCATGGTAATGCCTGACATCTCATCCTGATTAGTCTCAGGATTATGCGTCAAAGACTCAGCTGTAAGCTCGTATTCGGTTTCACCTTGTTCATTGGTCTGTACGGCTTTAATATCAGTAGCTTCATAATCGACATCTGTCGTTTCAATATTGACTGGCGGCGTTACGTCGCCTTGCTGCTGAAAAAACCAACCCGCGATACCGGCAATAATCAAGGCTAATACAATTAAGACACGTGTATTCACGACTGGTTATCCTGAGTTTGTGCCTCATCAAGCGTGTAATGCGCGATAAAGTCTTGATAATGTCCATGACCTTTTAAGATAAGATCACATATCTCGCGCACTGCACCAGTACCGCCAGCACGAGTCGTTACCATGTCACTGCGCTTGATAACTTCAGCATGCGCATTAGGTACGGTTGCCGCAAACCCTACTGTTTGCATCGCTTTAATATCTGGTAAATCATCGCCCATATAGGCACAGTCGGCAGCAGTGATGTGCAGGGCAGGATCTAGAGAAAACAGCAGCTCGTTTAGTGCAACAAGCTTATCATCACGGCCTTGCACCACATGGTTAACGCCCATTTCTGCTGCGCGCTTGTTTACCATTGCACTACTACGGCCGGTAATAATGGCTGTCAAAATACCGTAGCGCGCTAACGACTTAACGCCCACACCATCTTGTACTGAGAACGCTTTGGTCTCAACACCATTGGCATCATAGATAATTTGACCATTGGATAAAATACCATCGACATCCATGACCAATAATTTTACTTGTCCGGCTTTCTGTATCAAGTCCTGCATTATTTGTCTCTTTTTAATATTTATTTTTGAAGCGTTATTCTATATAGCTTAACTATTTCAATGGCAACTCACAAACCTTATTTGACACCAGCTTGCAGCAAATCATGCACGGTAATAATAGCTTCTAAACGATCTTCATCATCAATAATCAATAATTGGCTAATACCACTCTCATTCATGATACTCAGCGCATCTGACGCACGCATCGTTTTACTGATATGGCGTGGATTGCTAACCATCACTTCATGCATTGGCGTTTGTAGATCGATGCCTTTTTCTAACCCTCGGCGTAAGTCACCATCTGTGAACACACCGACGACCTTATTGTTATCATCAGTCACTACTGTCATGCCCAATCGCCCAGCAGACATGGTAAATAAAGCTTGTTGCAATGGGGCTTGCTGATGAATCAAAGGCAAGTCTTCTGACTTGGTATGCATCAAATCTTCAACACGCGTCAATAGCTGACGACCCAAGGCACCAGCAGGATGGGATAGTGCAAAATCTTCAGAAGTAAAATTACGGGCATGTACTAAAGCCACCGCTAACGCATCTCCGAGCGCTAAAGTAGCCGTCGTACTGGAGGTAGGCGCTAGATTAAGTGGACAAGCCTCCTGCGACTGACCAAGCGTCAATACAATGTCAGCTGCTCGTGGCAACATACCGCGCCTATCACGACTGATACTAATGAGTGGGATATTTAGATGCTTAACAACTGGCAGTAGCATCTTGATTTCATCTGACTCACCTGAGTTTGAAATAGCAAGCAGCACATCACCTTTCACAAGCATTCCCAAGTCGCCATGCCCTGCTTCACCAGGATGCATAAAAAAAGCAGGCGTACCAGTTGAGGCAAAGGTCGCTGCAATCTTGCGTCCAATTAGCCCTGACTTACCCATGCCCGTGACTACCACTCGACCCTTGCAAGTCAGAATGATGTCACATGCTTGTGCGAATCTATCGTCAATCTGCTCTGTTAGCAACGCTAACGCAGATATTTCGGTATTAATGGCCTCGATAGCAGTGGTAATAAATTGCTCATGGGTTAAGTTGTTTTTGGTATCACTCATGAATCCGCTCTATTTTTATAATGAATCAATACGCTATTTTACTACACTATGTTTCATATTAGTAATGGTCTACAAAATCTACACTAATATAGTGCTTTATACTGTATAAAGAGCTTGCTGCTAGCTATACAAAAAAAACCCACTATATCAGCAGGTTTTAAACGAATAAATAATGTTTTAATATTTTTTTAGATAACATGCTCGATTATGGCAATGAGTTAGCTGTTGCTATCATTAGAACCATCGTTTGGCTTATCTTCGAAGCCTGTATTATCTGCCGTGGCATCAAACCCACGATCTTGGCCGAAGCCACCACGCTCAAACCCGCGCTCTTGACCTTGACCGAAACTACCGCGTTCAAAACCACGATCCTGACCTTGGCTAAAACCACCACGATTAAATCCACTACGACTCGATGCAAATCCGCGCTCTTCAAAGCCGCCAGCAGCAGGGTTACTACCACGTTCAAAGCCACCGCCTTGATATCCAGTCGGTGTTGCGCTCTGAGGCTGAGCACTTGTACCTGTCGTTGTGCTACTACGTGGGTTACGTGCTGGCACGACTGTTGAAATGGCATGCTTATATACCATTTGGCTCACTGTGTTTTTTAAGAGAACGACATATTGATCAAATGATTCAATTTGGCCTTGTAATTTAATACCATTTACCAAAAAAATAGAGACAGGAATGCGATCTTTGCGCAGCGAGTTCAAGAACGGATCTTGTAAAGTTTGTCCTTTTGACATGAAATCTCTCCTAAATATTATATAGTTATGTTTTGAGTGCCAATTATTTTAAGTGTTAATTTAATTATAATGGCTAAAAGGTAGATACAATAAGGTGTTTTCTTTATAAAACGTATCTAAATAAATATTCGTTGCTCTTAAGTGATTCCACTTTATCGCGAATACGTTATTATTGTAAATAATTAAGTAACTAGTTGTTTCGTTAATACTTTCTGTCTACAAAAGTTTATAGACCAGACAGCATAACAATGCTCAAAGCACTGAGCCAAATTATAACAGCTATCTATGTCAATTTTTGAAACTAATTGTGTTAGCTATTATTACACTTTAAGACAAGTACTCTCGTGCTTCGACCATGGTTTCAAACGTTTGTAATATCATACGACTGCTAGTATCAGCCTTGTTCTCAGATTCTGCTATTCCATTTGATGACGCACTGGGCAACTGCATTACCTTTCTTAGCCATGTGTACTGACGTTTTGCTAGCTGTCTTGTAGCATATAATGCCTTATTTTGCATTTCCTGACAAGCAAGCGCCTCGGTCTCTTGGCTAGCCATGTTTGGTTGAGCAACTAACTGAGCAACGTTATCTGTGATTTCTTTTTTTCCGTTGACAGCTGTATGCTTTCCAAAAGCTTCATAAAATTGAATTTTATCCAGATGAGTCTCATCAAATATCGGATGATCAATATGCACCAAGTATTCTAGTACTTGCCTGTAACCCACACATCGCATCGAAGGCATATTAGGCGTGAGCGGATAGTTTTTTAGTAAGTCTATGACTTCAGCCACTAGCCCTTCATTCCACATGATATCTAGGCGTTGTTCGATACGATCATGTAGCCATGAACGATCTGGCATTACCGATAGCACATGCCACTGCTGCTCTGGATTATGTGCCAAGGCTTGCTTTGGCTTGCGCTGCCAGTCACTTATTGGAATATGTGTTTGTAGATAGACTTCAACTGCTCGAGTGATACGCTGAGTATCAGTAGCATTCAAGCGCTCGTGACTTGTAGGATCTATACTCCCCAAATAATCATATAGAGCACTAATACCTTCCTCTTGACGCCACTGCTCTACGCGCGCGCGTACGCTGTCATCGCTATCGGGCACAGGAGACAACCCATCGAGTAGCGCCATGTAATACATCATGGTGCCACCTACTAATAATGGTATCTTGCCATTTCTATGACATTCGTCAATGAGACGGGCAACATCACTGACAAACTCAGCCACGCTATAGCTTTGCGTAGGATCGATGATATCGACCAAATGATGTGGATAACGCGCCAGCTCAACCGCTGTTGGCTTGGCTGTGCCAATGTTCATGTCACGATATATCAGCGCTGAGTCCACAGAAATTAATTCAAAACGACCTGTGTCGTATAGCTCGTATGCCAGTGATGTCTTGCCGCTAGCAGTTGGTGCCATAAAACAAACTACGCTATTATCCGCCAGCTTGTGAGAGATGCTATCAGACGAATGTTGCATAAAGTGGCCTTTCATAATATATGGATAACTCAGATATCAATTGGTTTGATTGCTTTAAGATGTTGTAATTATTTTCAGATATTCAGGATAGCATTAGATTTACTAAGCGATAGCTATCTATCGTCTTGATAGCATTGTTCATGATTATCTCAGTAAGATCATTCGAAAAAACCATTGAATCCTGTGCAGACATTTGAGTATTGACCGTCATAAGTTGCTGATTAATCTTAGTAGCACTGCTTAGCAACCTATCTTTTTTGAATACTTGCTGACTAGAGGTGAGTGATTCAAATAACTGGCTTACTTTAAACTGCCAATCTTTAGCACTTATCAGTACACACTGCCCTTGGTAATAAAATAACAGCCAAGGTAGACTTCTATCATCTGTGCTTGAGTCAATACCGACAGCTTCTACATCATCGATAATATCTAAGCAAATTGGTAAAGATGCAGAAATAGCTGCTCCATCAGAATAATATGAAGTGCTGTTATTACTGTTGTTACTTTGGTCTGATTGCTCATTGATATAAGGTTGTACTGGCTCTTGCAATGAAGGATTATCTGAAGATGATTGGTTTGCAGTAGACTGATAAGACTGCTTATTAGATTCTACTTTATTATGCTGCCTTGGGTTATTGTTAGACTGACTACTTGAGATGGGCATTTCAGACAAACGACTTTCAGAAGCATCTTCGTTTGATAATTCTTCAGATATGTATTGGCTGTCAGTTTCTGGCTTCGGTACAGATTTAAATACAGACTCAGACCCAAACTTAGCTACATTAATCGTTTTCAACTGCATACGAACTGTATGACCTAAGTGCGCCATAATATTATTCAATGGACTGATTTTGATACGTTGTTTAGATGGATGTACATTGATATTTAACCATTGAGTTGGTAAATCAAAATACAGTGCATACCCCATACCTGCTAGCTGCGCACCTTGTGCCAGTTGACGTATTTGATTGCTAATCAACGCTTCTTTTACCAGTCTGCCATTTACATAAATCAGCTTTGGTAAGTCAGATTTTTCATAATGCAATGGCCATAACCAACCACTAATCGCTGCTTGATTAGCATTGCTACTATCATACTCTACAGACGACTGTATCAGACTCGACAAATCTATCGATATTGCTAATGCATTATCTGTCAATGCCATACCAGTCGCTTGTTCCAACCGCGGTAGTGGCAAACGACCGTCATTGTTACCACTAATACTCGTAGCACTTGCAGATAATGATAGCCGCTGTTTATTGTCATGGTAAAGTGTCAAAGCAATATCGGCACGCGCCAGTGCAACTTCACGAACAATCGTTTCAATATGACCAAATTCAGTGGCAATAGATTTCAAATTGCCACGGCGGGCAGGCACATTGAAATATAAGTCTTTTACGACAATCGTAGTACCCCGGTTATGGACAACTGGTAACAGTTTCGGTGTATCATCTAATACGCCAGCGACCTGTAATTGACGACCGATACCGCTCTCATCATGACTACTGGTTAAGGTTAAACGCGAGACAGCAGCCATAGCCGCTAACGCCTCACCGCGAAAACCCAACGTCGTAATACCATGTAAATTAGCAACGTCAGCAACCTTACTGGTCGCATGACGAGTGATGGCCATGACCATATCATCAGGATGAATGCCCACCCCATTATCTACTACCTCAATTAGGCCCATACCGCCTTGAGTGATGCGCACTTCAATATTGGTCGCGCCAGCATCGATGGCATTTTCCAGCAGCTCTTTGACCACTGCTGCTGGACGTGTCACCACTTCACCTGCTGCTAATTGATTGATCAGCAACGGCGATAGTTTTTTGATGCGGGTATTAGGATGATTATCTGGCATTGATAGATGTCATATTTTTGGAAAGTAGCGAGTGGTATAATTTAGATATTCATTTAGATGCTAAGTTGTGATAAATCCAAACCTTGCGCTTGACCTGCCTTTGACAACCTCAACTGCACTTGGCGAGTTTCAGTGTCGTTATCATCACTGACACTTTGAGTCATATCGATGAATAACGTGGGCGGCGGAAGATAGCTATCAGCGCGGCTAGCCCATTCGATAATGACCAGAGCATTTGGCTCATCCAGATATTCATCAAACCCAATGAAAGACAGTTCTTCTGGATCTTGCAAACGATATAAATCTGCATGATAAACTGGCTTAATCGAGCCATCACTTTTCTGAATACTGTAAGGCTCAACCAAGGTATACGTTGGGCTTTTTACTGCACCTGTATGACCAAGCGCTTGCAGCCAATAACGAGTCAACGTGGTTTTGCCTGCACCCAAGTCACCTGCCAGCCACACACTGCCTGTCAATGGCAGATCAGCTAATTGCTGCGCCAATGATTGAGTATCTTGCTCAGAGTTCAGTATCAATGTTTGCGAGTATGTGTCGTCTTTTATAGATTCATCAGTGTGCATCAGTCTGAACCTGCCTGTGCTTGCTCTGTCTGTACCTGCATGGTCACAGTTGGATTGGTAAAGCTTTCACCACGAATCAGCTTGGCATACAGCTCAGGGTCAGTCCACTCAGCACGAACCTGCTCACTGAATTCAAAATCTTCTAAGACCAGTTTACCCATTTGATCGTTTGCAACATCATCAGCAAAGCACTGCGCATACCCTGTCGCCGTCTCGTGGGCAATCACTGAGTACACGCTGACATCAGCTTCACCATTTTGCATTTGTGTCTGACGTAGTATTTCTTGCGCCCAAAAGAATATCACTCGTGAAAACTGCTCTGCCGATGGTGAAACTGGTAAGCTGATCCAACGTGCGCTAAATTTCTTACACGCTGCGACATACTCAGGATCATCTTTGTTCCAAAAACAAATAGCATGATCAAAGCTATCGATAATGTCTTTGATCGAGGATTTTAGCAGACCAAAGTCATAAACCATTTGCCCATGATCTAAACGAGTGGCCTCAAGGATTAGCTCAATCTGATAGCTGTGGCCATGAATCGAGTGCTTACAACGCTCAGAACTACAGTTACGAACGATGTGAGCATTTTCAAATTTGAACAGTTTACGAATACGCATAATAATTTGACCAAAACAGTAAGCACTATGGTGCTAAATGTTAATAAATAAGAGTTTGCCGCGTTTATGAATCGGTTTATGACGCATTATAGCAAATCGCCATGTATCCGTAAGTAAGCACTTATTAATACAATGATTGATTGAACGAATCAATTGATAAACTAGGACTGACCGTAAACATAAAGGATTTGAATGATACTTGAATCGTAGACGAATTGTGCGAGCGCTATCTATTACTAAAGCTTAAGCCTATACTCTATTCAGTAAACAGCTATGTTAGCTGTATTCACACTGTCTTAGATTCGCTTAACTTGGCGTCAAGAGTAGTGTGCTGTAAAAAAGGAAACGATGATGAGCAAAGGTCAAGATAGTAAGAAGAACGTTAAGAAAAAGCCCCTTTTGACTGCTAAAGAGAAGAAAGCTGCCAAACAAGCCAAGAAAGACGACAATGGTAGTATTTTAGGCAAACATTAATAATCAATACATCAATATGCCAATCTGACCTAACCGTTCGATTGGTATTTTTTTGTTTCGTCATTGGCCTCTAGCTAAGCACTGTCTTTAATTAAGCTTAGGTTTTGATTAAGCTCCGCGCGGCGCAAACATAATAATCGCCATTCCTAATAGCGCAACTACCGAACCCACTATATCCCACATGGTTGGTCGTATACCATTGACCGTCCACAACCATAAAATCGCCATGCATATATAAACACCACCATATGCAGCATAGACCCTGCCCGCAGCAGTCGGATGTAATGACAGCAGCCAAACAAACGCGACCAAACTCAGCGCACCAGGTATCAGTAGCCAGATTGACTTGCCTTCTCGCAGCCAAAGATAAGGCAGATAACATCCTGCAATCTCAGCCAATGCAGTAAGCGCAAATAGCCCAACCGTCTTTAATTCTGTCAAAACTTACCACTCCTCATCTACTACTTTTCTAATCTGCTAAAACCAGTCAGGTATTGTACGGCATTCCCCAAAATAATCACTCTATCTCTGTCACCTCTTATAAAAGGCTATTTTTTCTAACATGACAGTCAAAATCACAGTAAAATCTATCATAACAAACAAACCTCTTGGATAACCATCTATCGAGGCCATACCGACATTGTCAATAGGAAGTTAGCATCATGATGCGTATTGGATTATTTTTATTAACCAACTTAGCAGTGATTGTGGTATTTAGCATTGTGTTTGGTATTTTATCGAGGTTTTTTGGAATCGGTGGTGTACATACTGCAGGCGGGCTTAATTATATTAGCCTTGCCATTATGTGTGGTATCTACGGTATGGTCGGCTCGATGATGTCGCTATTTATATCAAAATGGATGGCTAAAAGATCCACTGGTACGGTAGTCATAGAATCGCCACGCACCGCTACTGAGCAATGGTTGGTCGATACAGTGGCAAAACAAGCGCAAGCGGTAAACATCGGTATGCCTGAGGTTGGTATTTTTAACAATTCGCAGCCAAACGCCTTTGCGACTGGCTGGAATAAAAATAAAGCGCTAGTGGCGGTTTCGTCTGGTCTACTACAAAATATGAATCAAGATGAAGTCGAAGCGGTACTGGCGCATGAGATTGGCCATGTGGCGAACGGTGATATGGTAACCCTCGCCCTCATTCAAGGCGTAGTCAATGCGTTTGTGATGTTCTTTGCACGTATTGTCGGTAGTTTCGTTGATCGTACTGTGTTCAAAAACACCAGTGATCGCCCAGGTATCGGTTACTTTATCACCAGTATCGTAATGGATATTCTGCTTGGGTTTTTGGCGTCTGCCATCGTGATGTGGTTCTCACGCTTACGTGAATTCCGTGCGGATCAAATGGGCGCAAAACTTGCCAGCCGCGAAAAAATGATCAGTGCGCTTGATGCGTTGCGTCCTTCTGCACAGCGACCGGATCAAATGCCTGAGAGTATGAAAGCGTTTGCAATCTCGTCTGGGCAAACCCAGGGATTTAGTATTGCCAACCTATTCCGCTCACACCCCACGCTTGATGACCGTATTGCAGCGTTGAGAAAATATAATCCAAGTGAGGGATGAACTACCTCTTTTATGAATTACTATGAACATAGTTTTAAAAAGTGCTGATTTATACCGTCTCTATTAATCCAAAGCTCAATATTGAGATATTTATGGCTGAAAACAAAGATAGTACAGAAGAGCAATATATAGATAAGTTTTTTATTATTATACCTTCAGTTATAATATTTGCGTACTTAGGAGTTCCAATCTATTTTATATTTCTAAAAATTATTGAGTTTAACGAAGATTATTCTTTACTTACAACAATAGCTATATGCATTTTTCTTGCTTACAAATATTTCAAATATGATAAAAAAGATGAAATTATTGATAAAAAGGATAAAGCTATTGATAAAAATTCTGAAAATAAGCAGCAGAAGTCACATCGCGGCTTTACATACAGAGAAATACATGACATACCCGTAGAAGAAAATAATCATAAATATAGGAATACAACATTTAATGAAAACAAAATCAACCAGAAAGAGCTCGATAAATACGTTAGTAAAAATCATTCTAAAGAAGAAATTGGTCTATTCTACGAGAGGTATGTTGGTTATGTTTTCGAATCAAAAGGATGGCACGTAATATATTATGGAGCTAAAAAAGGAAAGAAAGATGAAGGTATAGATCTAATTTGCATTAAAAAAGATAGAGTGCGCTTAGTTCAATGTAAGTACTGGTCACAGAACAAAAGTTTATTTGAAAACAGTATATTCCAATTATACGGTACATGGCAGCTACGAGTTAAAAATAATGAATTTGGCTTTAAAAAAATAGACGCCTACATAATTACCTCGACAACATTAGGAGCAATTGCAAGAAACAGCGCTAAAACTTTAGATGTAAAATTTACGGAAAATTTCAATTTAGATAAAAACTATCCTAAGATAAAATGTACAACTACTAAAAATGGTGAAAAGATATATCACCTCCCTACTGACCAACAATACGATAATATAGGCATCAATAAAGATTCAAGACGTTTTTACGTACGTACTGTTGCTGATGCTGTCGCGAAAGGACATCGAAGAGCTTATCGTCATGCGTTTCATAACCACGACTTATGAAGTAAAATCATAAAACATTTTCTATCCAATCGGAAATTATATCCATTCTATAAGCCGCTCCTGCATTCAAACACGATCGATAGTAGCAAGAACGTAATGTCACCGCTAGCTCTCATTACCTAGACATAAAAAAAGCCTATCTATATAAGACAGGCTTTTCTAAATACAATTTGCTATTTAAATATCAAACTCAAGCGCTCTATCGCCTTCGCTATCTTTGATACGCGTTGGTAGGCCAATCTTGTTGAGCAGATTAATAAATGGTTTGGCATCTAGCTCTTCGACGTTGACCATTGTGCCTGCATCCCACTCACCAGTTGCAACTAGCATCGCCGCAGCAACAGGTGGTACGCCTGCAGTATACGAAATACCTTGGCTACCAACTTCATTGTAAGCATCTTTATGATCTGAAACGTTATAGATAAACACTTCAGTCTCAACGCCATTGATCTTGCCTTTGACTTTGTCACCGATGCAGGTCTTGCCTGTATAGTTCGGTGCAAGTGAGCTTGGATCTGGTAGTACCGCTTTAACGACTTTTAGTGGTACCACTTCTTGGCCTTCAGCAGTCATTACTGGCTGCTCAGACAACAACCCTAGGCTCTGTAGGACAGTGAAGACGTTGATATAGTGCTCACCAAAACCCATCCAAAAGCGAATATTTGGTACATTTAGATTGGCTGACAATGAATGTACTTCATCATGACCACTCAGATAGCTGTTTTGCACACCCACAACTGGCAAGTCGTCAGTACGTTTGACTTCAAACATTTTGTTAGACTGCCACTTGCTGTCTTGCCACGAGTAAACCGTACCGGTGAACTCACGGAAGTTGATCTCTGGGTCAAAGTTGGTCGCAAAGTATTTGCCATGGCTACCCGCATTGATATCAATAATATCGATATCCGTCACAGATCCTGCATCCATCATGTCATAGCCCAGACGCGCGTAGGCGTTGACCATACCAGGATCAAACCCTGCACCTAAAATGGCAGTGACATTGTTGTCTGCACAGCGCTCTTTACGTTGCCATTCATAGTTGTTGTACCACGGCGGTGTCTCACAAATCTTACGTGGATCTTCATGAATAGCCGTATCTATGTATGCAGTACCTGTCTCAATGCAGGCTTCTAGTACAGTCATATTGATAAATGCCGAGCCAACATTGATGACTATTTGTATTCCTGTGTCTTGTATCAGCTGCACGAGTGCTTGGCTGTCCATCGCATCGACTTGATGCGTATGCAAGACCGCAGCCTGCTTAAAGCTGTCTTTTTCTTTTACACTTTGGGCGATGGCATCGCATTTGTCTTTTGTACGTGAGGCGATATGAATCTCACCAAGTACATCATTGTGCATCGCACATTTATGCGCGACCACTTGAGCGACACCGCCTGCTCCGATGATCAGTACGTCTTTTTTGTTAGGCTTAGCTTGTTGGTTTGTGTTCAATGAACAATCCTCCTTTGTGTCCCTGTCGATACCATTGATAGCGGCTATGCAAAACAGAAACGAGTGAATGATATGCGTGAATTAAAAAGGAAGACCGAGGAAAACCCACGCACCCGTCGGGCAAATAATACTCCATTATTTGCCCGACGCGATTATAACAATTTTTATTCCCTTATCGGTAAAAAATAATGTATCAATAGCAGATACCTTAAAATCACCCATTATTAAGACTAAGCCTTTGTTTTCTAATGTAGAAAAGGCGCCAAAGTATCGCGTTAAGACAAGCTGGCTTTATAATCTTGATAATCAAACTCACGCTGGATATCGATACTGCCATCCAATCGGCGGATGACTATCGCTGGCATGTTGACACCGTTGAACCAGTTTTTCTTAACCATCGTATAACCGGCAGCATTGCCAAAGGCAATCTTATCGCCTATCTGAAGCTTACTCGGTAATGCATACTCGCCGAAGATATCACCTGCTAAACAAGAACGACCATAAATAATGGTATGGTCTGCTGACTCAGCATTCGCTTCAGACGGTGCAGCTTCTGCAGGATTGCCAATAGGCGCAATATCGGCAGCTGTATGGTTAATCGCAGCAATCGGTGCGGACTCACGATAAATCAGTAAATCAAGCATATGCGCTTCGATAGACGCATCGACGACTGCTAGATTTTTTTCATTATGCATGGTATCTAATACAGTAGTTACTAACGTGCCTGCACCATGAATACTGGCTTCACCTGGCTCAAGATACACTTGCACGCCATAGGTTTCGCTAAACGCTTTCAAACGTGCAGCTAGCTTCTCTAATGGATAGTCAGGCGCGATAAAGTGGATACCACCGCCCAAACTCACCCATTCAAGCTGCGCTAAGATATTACCAAATCTTTCTTCAATATCAGCCAAGCTTTCACTAAAGGCTTCAAAACTGTCATTTTCACAATTGTTATGAATCATAACGCCAGTGATATCACCAAGTACTGCTGCAATTTTATCTTTATCATGCTCACCAAGACGGCTGAATGGACGCGCAGGATCAGCAATCAAAAACGATGAATTGCTGGTCTTTGGATTGAGTCGTAGACCTACAGGTATATTTTGTGCGGCGGCTTGCGCTTTAAAAGCGTTGAGCTGTGAGATTGAGTTAAAGATTATTTTATCTGCATAGTTCAGTACTTCAGGGATTTCATCTGCACTATAAGCGACGCTATAAGCATGTGTTTCTTTTCTATCTTGGCTATTGGCATCATCGTTATTGCCAAAGGTCTCATAGCCCAATCTCACTTCATTAAGTGAAGATGAAGTCGTGCCATGTAGATAAGGCTGCATCACATCAAACACGCCCCATGTGGCAAAGCACTTTAGTGCCAATAATGCTTTTGCGCCAGACAGCTCACATAGTCTTGCGATGATTTTCATATTGGCAACGATGGCCGCTTCATCAAGCACGTAGTAAGGCGTTGGTGGCAATGTCGCGTTGATAGAATTCTCTAGATTTTTTGCATTCATAATAGATTACCTAATAGACACTCTGCTGTTGGTATCTTGACAGACAGATATAAATATTTGCGCTATAGTAGACTAAATTCATCATAATTAGAATATCTTATGGCACTCTCAACCGATTATTCCACCTCAGCCAGTCGATCCCATTCATCACAATTGGATCCGAAAAACATAGATTTGACTTATCTAGATCCTGATGCGCGTGCCGTGTTGGATTTTTGGTTTGATAAAAACAATGAAGCTTACTGGTTTGAACAAAACGATCGTTTTGATAAGCAAATACAAGATAAGTTTGGCGGCATTTGGGAAGCAGCGAAACAAGGCGAATGTGTCACTTGGCGTATCGCAGAGTCTTCATTGGATGGTAATAGTTCAATAACGGCATTGGCAGGACGCTTGGCAGAAATTATTGTGCTGGATCAGTTTTCACGCAATTTATGTCGCGGACAAGCAAGTGCATTTTCGCAAGATGGTATGGCGTTAGCACTCGCCCAAGAAGCCATTCAACAGCCTTATTTTGATACTCTACCAATGCAATGGCGTAGATTTATTATCATACCGTTTATGCACTCTGAGTCAGCCATAATTCATAAGCGTTATTTACCACTATTTGAACAATTAGATGATGCAAACACGTTAGACTTTGAACATCGTCACAAACAAATCATTGATCAATTTGGGCGATATCCACATCGCAACGAGGTACTAAATCGCGACTCAACTGAAGATGAAAAGAACTTTTTAAAACAGCCTAACTCATCGTTTTAGGCGAGACTCCTAGTATTGTATGAAGATAATTAAAGTTATTACAAAAAAAATCATCACATAAAAAGAAGGTCTGAATCATATCACTGGTTCAGACCTTCTTTTTTACGACAAATATTTAGAGCGTATTAAATGCTTATTAGTAATTTACCTTACCAGTAGTAAACGTAAATGACTGCTGCTCTAATACTTTATCGTCAACCAAAATATCAAAGCTGACCTTATATTCGCTATTACCATAAAGTCCACAATTACCACCTTTATTACTACCTGATTCACAGCTCTTGAGCGCATCCGTTAATGGCAAAATAAATGCTTCATTCGCTGGCAATGCATAATTCGTACCTTTGTACGGATCATTGTCAGAATCAAGCAGTTGAATCGGCAAATCTATATTACGCTGCACATCTCGGAATTTAACGTTACTCACTTTAACTTTATCAGCGGATGGCATGTTGATATAAACCGGCTGTCCGATAGGATCAGTACGCAAATTGCGCCCAGAGCCTCTGACTGGATTTGGGGTTTCGTTATAAAGTGCAGTAACTGTCCCCGTCACATCTTGACATGGGTACGTAAAAACACCTTCAAGCGTTTTATTTGTCGTGGTTTTTGTTCCTGCAGCATTGCTTACCAAAACATAGCCTTTGTTGTTAGCAGCATTTTTACCACTAGGCGTATAGGTAACCATTCCTGTTCCTACTACGCCTGAGGTTGGCAACATTAAAGAGCGTAGATGATAAGGCGCTGACAACAACGACTTTGCCATAGAACTTGCCACAGCTTCTGTACTCAAAAAATTGCCTGCCGAACTGTAATAGACAGACTGGGCAATGTTTTCAGTAACACTATATTGCGAGTTGCCATAGTCTGCATTGATCAATCGATCTGCCAGATCTAACCCACTGAAAAAAGGATTATTAGAACCTGTCACACTAGCAATATCGCTGATTTCATTTTCAAAATGCGCGTTAAAGCTGGTTGGCGAGCTATGGGCAAATACATGTTTAATATAATTTGCGTGCTGAATAGCAATATCATCTAGTTCTGTATCAACAGATAAACCATTTAGACCACAACTGGTTCTTGCTAGACTGAACTGATTGTTCGCACTTAATGCTGCTTGTACATTGTTCTCAGCTGACCCATTGCCACCAGCGTTAGGAGCACCACCACTTTGTTCAGTTGGTGTCGCTATAATCGGAGCAGAAATAATAGGTTCCGACGTTGTTGGCTCGGCAGTTTCATCACTTTGTGAGTTATCTGGTGTATTAGCAGATGTAGAACTGCTGTCAGAATCACCGCCTCCTCCGCACGCGCTGAGAAATATGGTTAAAAATAGCACTGCCGCAAGATTTTTCTGAGAAGTATAAGAAGTCATCGCTCATCCTATAAAATAATAACTTGCTTGTGAAAAGCAATGAGAATAAAAATCAGTTACAGGGTGGTTAGTGATTGATTTAACAGTGTTTTATTTCAATATAATATCTATTGTATTACAAGTTATGAACTTTTGCTCGTTATTTTGTAAAAAAACCTGTTACTTGCTGATTGCAAGTAACAGGTTCCTTTTTAAGTATATAAATCAACACTAAGCTTAGGCTATTTTTAAGGCAAAGACATCATCTATAAAGCACGATTCTTTTGTATCCGCTATACAGTCACTTTTTCATGAACACGTTTCTATAGTCACTTTTTTATAGCTACTGTATTTCTAGCGCTTTTCTTACTGGTGCAAAACTACGTCTATGCATTGGCAAGATACCATGTTTTTCGATTGCTGCCATGTGCGCGCGCGTCGGATAGCCTTTGTGTTTGGCAATACCGTATTCCGGATATTTAGCATCCAGTGTATACATTGACTCATCACGACTTACTTTTGCCAATATACTGGCCGCTGCAATACTAGTATGACGCGCATCGCCTTTTACCCATGCTTGACAATCAATTGCAAATGGCGCTACCTCTAACTTTTTAAAGCTATCATAATTCAACTCAGGGCAACGATTTCCATCAAATAGTACTTCGACTTTAAATTGATTGAGCGACGTGCTTTTAGCATTTTCCGCGGTCGAAAAGCTTTTAAAAATCACTTCTAGCAATGATTCAGTACATAAGCGCATACCAAGCATTGTTGCCTGCAAGATATTCACTTGATCGATTACTGCTGCTGGTATATCAGCGATGATATAACCGATAGCATGCTGCTGAACCAATGGATAAAGGATATCGCGCTTTTTTTCACTCAGTTGTTTGGAATCTGTCAGTATCGATAACGGCGTGTCTTTGAGCGGTTGTTCCTCAATCAATCCTGACCAGGTCGCAGGTAATATTGCCGCCGCCACATTGACACTACCTAGTAATGGCCCACGTCCTGCTTCATCAACGCCGATTTGCAGTATTGACTGCTCTGTCTCTTGGTTATCATAACTGAGATATTGGGTAAGCAGCTCAGCGGTATTCATTTGCCCATATAAACGTATGGGCGCTGCTAACTGTATATATTGTCCTTTCACATCAATATGCTCAATATTGATGTCAATCGTTTGAACTGAGTTTTCTGTATGTTGGTTGATATGCATAATGTTAGTAGGTCTTTCTCATTTAATTGGGATTAATAGTATCGGTATTTTGGATAAACCACTGTTCAATCACGCTGTTTGCAGGCTCATGATTACTTTGCTGCTGTAATGACTGCTTTGTCACTAGTAAGTCATGTAATTGCTCGGCATAAGCGCGTGGTTGCAGCAATCGCATTACGGTGCGGCAAATATTGTCACCGCTCGCTTGCTCTTGAATGAGCTCAGGTACGATTGGCGCGTTAGCCAATATATTAGGCAATGCCACATATGGCACTTTTACCAGACGCTTGGCTATTTGGTAAGTCAGCTGATTTAATTGATAGACCACTACCATCGGACGTTCAAGCAGCATTGCCTCCAGCGTTGCTGTCCCAGATGCCAGCATCACGATATCTGATGCCGCCATGGCATGTTGGCTAAATTCCGGCTGGGTATCATCATAGACCACAACGATTGCCGCACGCAGCTGTTCTGAGCGTTGGTCGATTACCTCTTGCACAATATATTGATGGTTTTGATCGACCGTTGGAATAATAAAGCACAGCTTAGGATCTAATAGGATTAACTTTTGGATGCCATCAAGCATCAATGGCAGAATAGCTGTAATTTCACCGCGCCTAGAGCCTGGCATCACACAAATAAGCTGACTCACATCATCGAAGCGTTCAATAAAAAACTGCTGCAACCCATCATTGTCCCAAACGAGCTCACTGCGACGTTGGTTGATTGGCGTATCGATTAGGTTCTGATCAATGGTTCGTAGTAAGGGATGGCCCACACAAATCGCCGGATGGTTATGTCGCTCATAAACTGGCAACTCAAACGGGAATAGGCATAGCACCAAATTGGTCGCCGCTTTAATATTATGGATACGCGACTCGCGCCACGCCCAAATAGAAGGACTGACGTACTGCACACAGAACACGCCTTGGGGCTTTAGTTTTTTGGATACTCGCAAATTAAAATCAGGCGCATCAATACCGACGAACCAATCAATATTAGCAGCCTTAAATGCGCTCAGTAGCTCGCGGCGCGCTTTGAGCAAATCGGGTAGCTGCGACATGACCTCAACCAGACCCATCACTGCCAAGCGCTCCAACGGAAAAATACTCTGTAGCCCTTGCGCTTGCATCTTTGTACCGCCTACGCCTACCCAGACAATATCATCACGTAGATTATTCATCTGCCGCATAAAATCTGCGCCTAAGCTGTCACCAGATACCTCACCTGCGACGATGCCTATCACTAGCGGCGTAGCATTTATATTTGCTACTTGAGAATCCGTCTCGGCTTGATGAATGAGGTCAGTATGGTGATGAGACGTAGCAGAATCTGTCATGACAAGTTCTCGATATTAGAAATACACAAAATAAAATAAACCGTTATTATAAAATATAACGTGATAAATCAGCGATACAGCATCACGGATAATGTGCGCACTCATCCGTACTGTTTTAATGCCACAGTTTGGGCCACCCATGCTAATGTTGCTATCATACTTGACGACGGTACAAATAGCGAAATTCACGCATAAAATCTGAGCGTTATGCCCCAGAAACTCAACCAACTCTTATTAATAGATAGAAAAACCAAATGCTAAACGTGCATTTAGAACGTCAAATATCACGCTAAGTCTCTATAAGTATAACTAAGTTTTAGTTTTCTCATTCCAGTTATCAGTCAATTAACTGCTCGACTACCCTTGTCAACCAACACTTTTGTCCGCATAATGAATGTTCCTATAAATCAGCTAGACGATATATAACCATGACAACATCAGTTACCCATAATGCAGATATTGACGACGTGAATATTGAAAAATTTATTCCTTTGATTACCCCCGCCGAGCTAAAAGCCGAGCTGCCTCTGTCAGACGACGCGTATAACACCGTACTAAAAGGTCGTAATACCATTCAAGATATCTTGGATGGTAAAGACAAGCGTTTGTTTGTGGTCATTGGCCCTTGCTCTATTCACGATATCAAAGCCGCTCACGAATATGCCGATCGTTTGGCCGTATTGGCAAAAGAAATTGAAGACAGTGTATTTGTGGTCATGCGTGTTTATTTTGAAAAACCTCGTACGACGGTTGGCTGGAAAGGCATGATCAACGACCCTGACATGAATGACAGCTTTGATATAGAAAAAGGCTTGCGCACGGCTCGTAAACTGCTACTTGATTTGAATGAAAAGGGTCTACCTTGTGCAACTGAAGCACTTGATCCAAATACACCGCAGTACATCCAGGATCTAATCAGCTGGTCAGCCATTGGTGCACGTACCACTGAGAGCCAAACGCATCGCGAAATGAGCTCTGGTTTATCGTGCCCAGTTGGCTTTAAGAACGGTACTGATGGCGGCATGACAGTTGCTGTAAATGCCATGCAAGCGGTTAAAGAAGGTCATAGCTTCTTAGGTCTATCATCAGATGGTAAAGTCTCTATCATCAAATCTAAAGGTAACCCTTACGCGCATGTGGTACTTCGCGGTGGTAATGGCAAGCCTAACTATGATGAAACTGCGGTTGCTCAAGTCGAAAATGAGCTAGCAAAAGGCAAGACCAATAGCAAGATTATGATTGACTCAAGTCATGCTAACTCAGGTAAAGACCCTTACCTACAACCGATGGTTATCAAAAACGTTGCCGAACAAATTCAAAATGGTAATAAATCAATTATTGGTATGATGATCGAGAGCCATTTAAAAGGCGGCAATCAAAAATTGACTGCTGATTTAAGTCAGCTTGAGTATGGCAAATCGATCACCGATGGCTGCCTAGATTGGGATAGCACCGTCACAGCATTACGCGAATTACGTGATATGGTAAAAGATGTACTACCAAATCGATAATAGCTATCAGCGATAATTTGTCGTCGAGCAAGCCATAAAAAGCCCCTTTTGCACTGATGCGAAAGGGGCTTTCTATTGGGAGAATTTTAAGAAAAACACTTTCTTGAGCAGCTTAATTCTTAATGATAATTAATGCTATACACTCAATTAAATAAAGCCAACTCTAATTTGGGGCTGGCTTTATTTTAAAATTAATACTACAGCTAAAATTATTTCCTAGCTATTATCAGTCAGCTATTTGCAGCACCTAACACGCTCTCTAAGCTTTCGAGCACATGCTTAGATGAGACATTCTTTTGTAAATTTACTAGTTGCTTATGCGCCATTTGACGACGCGGCTGAGTCAACGTATTCCAGCGGGCCAGTACTTGCAGTAAGCGTGAGGCTAATACAGGATTGGCATCATCTAATTTCTGAATCACGCCTGTATACATCTCTAGACCTTCTGCCGTCCAGAGTACCGTCGGTTGCGAGCTAAAAGCGCTGACAACTGAACGGACACGGTTAGGCGTATTCCAATCAAATTCCGTGTGCGTCAGTAGCGACTTGACCATATCAGGCGTTACATCGTCAGCCGCAGCTTGTACACTGAACCACAAATCGATAACCAGATCGTTTGCTTGGAAACGATCATAGAAGTCTGCTAAGTACTTATCTGCACCTGCCAATTGATGATTGACCATGGCCTTCAATGCACCAAAGCACTCAGTCATACAGCTCGCATTGTCATACTGCTGCTGTGCCCAGTCTGCTGCTGCATCTACATTGGCCGTCAATGCCATATCAAGTACGACATTACGCAACGCACGAATGCCTCGTGCTTCAGCGCTGTCTTCATAAGACTGCATTGGCAAGTTGTTGTACAGCTCAGCCCATTGATCTTTTAACTTATCAGCTACTTGCTTGTATAGCCCATCGCGCTGCTCTTTAACCAGCACTGGATCGTAGTCTTTAGAAATAGCAGAAGCCAACTCTTGCGCTGATGGAATATCAAGCAACCGTGCGGCTAGCATCGCATCGTCAGTCGCTAAGACAGGCAGCGTCTGCGCCAATGCTTCTAGGTATACATCAGGGCTGCTCTTCGTACCTTGTCCTTGTAGTAAAATACGATTTACCAGCATTTGAGTAACTTGCCAGCGGTTAAACCCATTGGTTTCGTGCTTGAGCAAAAACGCTAAGTCTGCATCTTGGTAGTCATAGTTAAGCTGTACTGGCGCGCTAAAGTCACGTAATAGTGACACAACAGGCTCGCTCGCGACATTCTCAAAGACAAACGTTTGCGTCGCCTCGTCAAGCAATAACATACGCTCAGCAACGATAGCGCCTGAGTCTTTATCAAACAATGCTGTTGCTACAGGTATCGGCAATGGTTTTGGTGCATCAAAGCCTTTGACATGGCGTGTCTGCTGATTCAAAGTAATGGTCAGCGTCTGTGCAGTGCTATCATAGGTTTGAGAGCCTGATACCACTGGCGTACCTGGCTGACGATACCAATCAATGAAATTCTCGATTTTGTCATCAGTGATACTCAGCGCTGATAAAAAGTCCTCAACCGTTACCGCTTGTCCATCATAGCGACGGAAATACTCATCTGTTCCTTTGCGGAAATCATCTGGCCCTAACGTATTGGCAATCATGCGTACAATTTCAGCGCCTTTCTCATAGACAGTCGTCGTATAAAAGTTATTAATCTCAACGAAGCTCTCTGGACGTACTGGATGTGCTAATGGGCCTGCATCTTCGCTAAATTGATGGGCTCGCAGTGTCGCTACGTCATCAATACGCTGCACTGCACTTGACTGTTGATCTGCTGAGAATGACTGATCACGGTAAACGGTAAAGCCTTCTTTCAAACAAAGCTGAAACCAATCACGGCAGGTAATTCGGTTACCAGTCCAATTATGAAAGTACTCATGAGCAATAATGGCTTTTACGCTGAAACTACGTGCATCGGTGGTCGTCTCAGGGCTAGATAACACGCAAGCAGTGTTAAAAATATTCAAACCCTTATTTTCCATTGCACCCATATTGAATTGGCTGACCGCCACAATCATGTAGCGATCTAGATCGTAGGCTCGCCCGTAATTGACCTCATCCCATTTCATGGCATCCTTTAAGGCTTGCATACCAACATCGCATTTATCAATATCAGCAGACTTGGCATACAACTCAAGCAATACTTCTCGACCTTCGCTAGTCGTATAAGAATCTGTCAATACATCTAAATCGGCAACCACACAGGCAAATAGATAGCTTGGCTTATTGGTTGGATCATGCCAGATTGCGTAATGACGGTCGGGCTCATCGGCTACTTCACCTGCTTCGACTAAGTTACCATTGGCCAATAACGTCGGATAGCGCTTATCTGCTTCAAGTCGCGTGGTAAATATCGCTAGCACATCAGGGCGATCAGGATAAAAAGTAATCTTACGGAAACCTTCTGGCTCGCACTGAGTCACAAACATCGTGTCGTCACCGCTACCGGCCATATATAAGCCTTCAAGCGCCGTATTGGTCTGTGGGCAGATACGCACTTGAATATCTAAAGTAGCTCGCTCAGGAGCATTATAAATCGTCAGCTTACCCGCTTCCTGCTGATAATCCTCAGTGCTCAGTGCCTTACCATTCATCGTAATCGTTAACAGCTCTAATGACTCGCCAAATAAGACAATATCCCCTGCCGTTTGGCGTACCATCTCAAGCTTACTGTCTACCTGCGCGTAGTCTTCAAACAGCTTAATATCTAAATGTACCGTATCGACATCAAAACTTGGTTTGGTATAGTCTTTTAGATTAATCTTGCTTGGCGCATGGGGCGGTACATCTGGCATTTCAGGATTGATGATTTGTGCATCAGTTTCAGCAGTAGACATATGGTGTCCTATTATTATCGTTGATTTGGTTATAAGTTATTTTTACTAGGGGTGAATAATATAATAATGAGTAGTATCATTTCGCTATTTGCAAAAGGCAATAGTGTAAATAAAGACTTTATCTCTAGGCTAACTAATCAGCTAAGCGCTTAATAAACTAAGCATATACACAAAACTTTGCAATGATTAAGCTAATTTTACTTTCTCTTTAAGCTTATAGCTAGATTGACCTGAATCGCCAAATTTCAAGTATGTAGAATAAGATATCGTCGGTTCAAGATAATTTAAATATGAAACATACGTTATCAATTGGATAATGTCGTTGAAAATGATTTAATAGTCGTACTGATGACCAACCATTTAACTAACGGCCTATTATATGACAAAAAATACGGTGAAACGCGCAGATATAACCCTACCTTTGCTTATAGAGTATGTTGACGCGCTACTACCCTCATTGACGACTCAGACAGAACTGTCACCTGAGCATAACAAAGATAATAGTGAAGCATTATGGGTAACACATAACAATGCGGATTTATTGGCACTACAAGCACAACTTGACGATACTACATCTACTAATGAGAACACCGAATCAAGGCTGAACGCAGTACACTTATCAACGTTATCAGATCTTGCTAAACAGCATGTACCTGATCGTTATGAGCTTGCTTGCTTTTGGATTCCCACCTTGTCAGAAGAGTTGACTCAACACTATGTACCGCTACTGATGCGTTACCGTGACCTGTATGCCGCGCATTTACTTATTGCATTAGATAGCTCGATAGACCTAAAACCTTATGGCTTTACGCCATTTGATATATTGAATGAGCCATCTCTAAATATTGATGACATTCAATCTATTACCTCATCAACCGTTACTGCGACGCTTTGGCAATTTAATCTATATGACTACAAAAAACTGCCAAATTGGCTCAATGCTGATTACTGGGCTAACCCTGAAAACTGGGGCAAGCACCGCTGGTAATACGCTTAATTTTATCTATCGTAATTTACAGTAAAAATACTTACATAAATTAACATTTAGTATATTATAGATAGAGATTGCCTAAGTTTTATCGGAAGCAGTTTAAAAAAACAAATTTAATTAAAATTTTAGGAGCTCGTCATGTCAATCAGTTTTTCTAAGATCGCTGTTCTTGCTGTACTATCAAGCGCCGTTGCACTGACCACTGGTTGTGCTACCAAGCGTTCTACCTCAGAAGTTGTCGTTGCCCCGCTAGGTATTCCAGGTGGACAAGTTGGCTATAATGGTGCGGTTATCGTTGATAATTCAAACGCTGTCATCACTGGCGCTGAGAATATTCAAGCAGTGGTCTACTTTGCCTTTGATAGCAGCGAAATTACTGCTCAATCAGCGAGTGTCCTTAACCAACACGTAAGCCTGCTAAATTCAAACCCAGCAGCAACTGTCGTTATCGCAGGTCACACTGATGAGCGCGGTAGCCGTGAATACAACATGGCACTAGGTGAGCGACGCGCACAAGCTGCACGTAACTACCTTGCTGCTCAAGGTGTCACTGCAAACAACATCCGTGTGATTAGCTATGGCGAAGAGCGCCCTGCAGCAGCTGGTAATACAGAAGACGCGTATGCACAAAACCGTCGTGCTGAGCTGTCTTACTAAACGTTATTTATAGCGTTCAATAGTTTAATAAAAGCCCAGCAATAGTATATTGTTGGGCTTTTGATATTTTTGACCAGATAATTAAATATAGATTATTTAGACGTAGTTATTGAGATCTGACTATCTACGTATCAAATACATAGCGTTCAGACTTACGCAATTTTATATACTCGATTCTATAATAATCGTTTTTGACGACTAGTACTATATGCCGACTTCCAACCTTACCCAGATACAGTACACTCAGCTCGACACCATGACATGGTGTGTGACGGCTCAAGTGAGCGAGTCAATCAGTCATTTAGTCACTGGAAACTTGTGCAATACATCCTCATGGTTGTCATCATGTAATACGTCGTATAAAGATATCATCAAGTTCAGTAGCTTAAAATGGCACTATCAGATAGCGACAGCAGTGCCTAGACACTCAGTACCTACTCTAGCGCGTAAACAACGTCAGCAGCAGCGACAAGGTGTCAGGCAACTATTGCAAGAGCTGCTTAAAAAACTAGAAATAGATGACATCCTAGATGAGTCAAGCTTTCCCTATCGGCTCGTCAACAGTCAGTATTATGTATGCTTTAGCCATACAGACGATAGTAGTACAAAGCAAACTACAAAATCGAATCAAACAAATTTGACGCGTTTACGGAGTAAAATAGCTGTCGTGATCAGTCGTCAGCGTCCTGCTGGTATCGATATAGAGACCAATAATATTGCATGGCATGTAGTCAAGCGTTTCTATTCAGAAAGCGAGCTAGCTATTTTACAGGAGCTATCTACAGATCAGCGAGAACGCACTGCCAAACTGTTATGGCAAATAAAGGAAAGCTTTATCAAAGTCAACCAATATACATTAGCTCAAGGCTTGGGTATGGATTACTCTCACCTTATTCCTAGCTTGACTGAAAATAACAAAGAGATTAACTCTCCTTCTATACTCAGTGATATTGAAAATATGAAGCATCAATCTGTTTATCGTATTACCACGTTACAATCTCAGCAGACTGTCATCGTTTTCTGAGCAAGGTTTTCCGAGCAAAGTTTAAACCTAATTTTTAGCATATCTTTTAACACTTTATTTTAAGCATAAAAAAAACGACCCTAAAAAGGATCGTTTTTTTGTTTTCTACTAATGACAGTCTTTAAACTGTGATTAGATTAGAAACGGTAAGTTGCACCAACTTTAACAATTGGGAACCACTCTAACCAATCTTTATCTTCTAGCTCTTGCTCAGCAGCTTGTGCAGCAGCAGTTGCTTCAGGAGTATTACCTGTAGCAGTTACGTTAGCATCTGTTTTGCCCATATAAGCTGCACCAACTTCACCAAATACACCGAAGTTATTTGTGATGTTTGGACGGAAGCCAACAGTAGCATAAGGAGCTAGCTTGTTACGATGCTCAATAGTACCTTGTAGAGTACCTACATCGTCTGCACTATAATCAACGTCATTAATTCTGTAGTTATTATCTTCAGAGTTCGCACGTACATCAATATCGTTATCAGGAACGATGATACCAGCACCCATTGTGAACCAGTTACCAGTAGGACGTAATTGTACGCCTAGGTATGGGTTGCTAAAATCAGTATCAACATCATAGTTTACGTCGTCTGCATCAAAGTCACCGCCGAAAAGGTCAGCAGCATCGCCACCTGCCCAACCAGCTTGCAGTTCAGTTTTCTCATTCACTGACCAACCGATGTTAGCACCGTAACCTAGAGTACCAACTTCAGCGCTAACAGATGCTGGGTTAATAGCTGTTTGGAACAAAGTTTTAGTGCCACCAAGTACCGCACCAGTAGTGTTGCGTACTACACCAGCGTCAGCATTGTATGCATAAGCAGCAGGTTCTGCTTCATAGGCTACAGCAACTGGCTCAGCTTCATATGCAACTGCAGCGTTGTCATCAACAACGATAACTGGATCAGCAGCTAATGCAGCAGTTGATGCTAGAACAGCAGCAGAGATTGCCGTCAATTTAATCAATTTCATAATTATTCTCCTAAAGTGTGAAATAAATCCGCCCATAAAAAACGATGATTATGCTTTTTTTAAACCATCATTTTGTTGAGGTGATTAAAACAATTCTGACTTAAAAAGTCACCCCTACTGATGCTGTTTTTATTTGCCATTATGTAAAGATTGCATAGGTACTGTAATAATTACTACACCAATCTGCAAAAATTTGCCTTTATGTTACATAACGTCCTTAAAGTAACCAAACAGCGTAAACATGAGACTTTGTTCGCTTAATGTTTATGTGAGGGTATTGCAAAATATGTCCACATAATTATCTACAACGCCTTTTGACTCAATGACAGTTATATGGCTTAACCTTACAGAATAGTGTGCTTTGTTAGTTGACGTATCTATTGTTACTTGTATAAGAAAATTTACGACAACAAATAAAACGATATAAATGATCTCATATAACGTGACTAACGCTTGCCTCAAGCGAATATTATGCTAAATTAGTTGTTATAATAGATTTGTTATAGAACGTCATTAATGTCACCATTTGTCTTATTTATGAAAATCTTGTGATGTTGTCTGCTCTATTTCTTTACTCCTACTGAGTCATATATATGCCTAAAGTATCTTCGATTACCCGTGTCCTAGAAATCATCGAAGCAGTGTCCTATGCTTCAAAACCGCTTTCTCCACTCGAGCTTTCACAAGAGCTAGATATACCTAAACCGACCATTCATAGATTGATTCAAAATTTGGTCGATGATGGTTTTTTGACTGTTGATATTGGTGGCGGTATTATCCCTGGTAAGCGCGTACGCAATTTGAGCGTTGAGTTATGGCAGCAACGACTGTTCTTTAATGAACGTCAGATGATTTTGCAAAAATTGGTTGATGAGCTAAAAGAAACCTGCGGTATTGGCATTCCCTATCATATGGATATGATCTATACCAACCGAGCTCAGACAACCTTGCCACTACAGATTTATCTTCCTGTCGGGGCAAAGTCACCTATGTGGTGTACCGCGACTGGCAAGCTCTATTTAAGCCAATTATCTACGACTAGCCGTATGAAAATCCTACAAGGGTTGCCATTAGATAAGTTCACTAAGAATACGATTACTGATATCGATGCATTAAATGCCGAGCTTGATCGCATTGCTGATACTGGTATCGGCATCGATAATGAGGAGTTTATCTCTGAGATGGTCGCAGTGGCTGTACCTATCTTGGATAAAAAGCAACGCTATCTGGCCTCACTCTACTTACATGCGCCCACCATACGCGTCTCATTAGATGATTTGCTGACGCACGTACCAAGACTGCAAGAAGCAGCACAAGACGTTCAGAGTCTCGTATATGATCTGCAAAGCTAATACTATCTATTAGCCATAAAAAAGGTCTACGCTATGATTTTAGCGTAGACCTTTTTCTTTTCAGCAAATACATTCTCTTAATTAATGCCACCTACTAGTGATACTAAAAATTCGTAATACTAGTATGTCTAAGAAGGTTATATTCAAAAGAGGCATAGTCAAGGTAGTCATGTTTAAGACAATAATGAGACATCATGACGTCCGATAATACTAGAAAAGTCTTTATCACCATTCTCTACAGTATGTGAGGCATACAACTCTGTTGCTTTAGCACCCATTGGCGTTTCTACTTCAGTGTCTTGAGCAGTTTGCATCGCAAGGTTTAGATCTTTTTGCATCAATTTGCTCATAAAGCCGCCTTGATAGCCATTGCTAGAGGGCACATTTTCCATGACTTTTGGATAAGGATTATAAACTTCTAGTGTCCAATTACGCCCTGAGCTCTGTAACATGATGTCTGATAGCACTTTGGGGTCTAAGCCGTTCTTGACGCCTAAATTAATTGCCTCTGCCGTTCCTGCCATTAGAATTCCTAGTAGCATATTGTTGCAAATTTTTGCGACTTGTCCTGCGCCGTGCTCGCCTGCATGAAAGATATTTTTTCCCATCACGGCAAGTATTGGCTCAGCCTTAGCAAAAGCAGCATCATCGCCACCAACGATAAAGGTCAAACTACCAGCAACTGCCCCGCCTGTGCCACCAGAGACTGGCGCATCCAAAAAGTCGATGCCAAGCTTACTTGCCGCCTCTGCTACTTTCCTTGCATCAGCTGCCGCAATGGTACTACTGTCAATTACAAGCGTACCTTTTGGCAGTTCTGCAAGTAACCCATTAGATCCGCTATCGCCTAAATATACAGAATGTACATGCTGGCCTGCAGGTAACATACTAATCACAACTTGAGCATTACTTGCAGCATCTTTAGGACTTTTTGCGACACTAGCCCCTGCTTGTTGCAAGCGCTTAGTAGCTGTCTCAGACAAATCAAAGACAGATAGCGCGTAACCTGCCTTTAATAAGTTCTCTGCCATTGGTGCACCCATATTACCAAGCCCAATAAAGGCGATATTCGGTTTAGAGTTATTATTATCCATCGTACTTATATCCTTTGTACCCATCTCATCACTCCTTGATGATTTATGATGTAACTATTGCTACATACTATTTAACAGTGTTTATCAGTGAATATTGATTATTAATGAATGCTGCTATCTTATGTCTTAGCATCATTATTTAAAACTTTATGAAATCGCTGACAGTCTTACGTTATAAATTTCTTTTAGGCAGTCAGCCGACGTACCGACTACCCAAGGCATCGTTACCCAGCCAATCGCTCAAAGGATGCTCACCTTTTGGATAAGGATTGACAAAATGCTGATCGATATACGCTTGCCCTTCTATACTGAGACAGTCTGCTAATGGTCGCGACCATTTAGGACTTCTATCTTTATCAATCAATAATGCCCGCACGCCTTCTTTGAAATCAGGATTGGCCGCGCAATGTACTGCGACGTTGGTTTCTAAATACAGTACTTGTTCGATCGATAGGTCAGCGACTTTGTGATACAGCGCATAGGTCAATGCTGCCGTCACTGGGCAACCATGACGATAAGTGGCGACTGCTCGCTGTGCCCAGCTGTCTGCTGCAAAGTCTTGGTTTAGCTGTGCGAGCGCAGTATCGCTTTGTAGCAACGCATCGATATCGACCAGACCGCCACTATTCATCAGTTGCTGAATAGGCTGCCAGTAAGTTGCAAGCTTACTATCAGGCAGTTCGGCTACGGGCAGTTCAGCAAGTGCACGACTGACAATACTATGTGCGCTATTGTCATGACACTTATTCGAACTGCTTGCGTTATCAACTACCTGCCAGTTGCTCTGTTTGAGGCATTGGATAACGGCATCATAGTCATGGCTGGCAACAGCGTACTCTGCGAGATTGGCCAATAGCGCGTCACTGCCATTACACATCGCGCCAGTTAAACCCAAGAACAGTCCTGTTTTGGCAGGCATGCGCTGCAAAAACCAACTGCCAGAAGCATCAGGGAACAGTCCAATTGTGACTTCAGGCATGGCAAAACGTGTGCGCTCAGTGACCAGACGATGACTACATCCTGCCATCAGCCCCATGCCGCCACCCATGATAATACCGTCACCCCAAAGTATTAGTGGCTTTGGATAAAAGTGCATTTGACGATAGAGACGGTACTCGTGACTAAAAAACTCAGTGGCATACGGGTTTGGCATTGGTGCACTGGTAGACATGCTGTCATAGAGCTTACGAATATCGCCGCCCGCACAGAACGCTTTATCGCCCGCACCTTTTAATACAATCGCTACCACTTGCTCGTCCGCTTGCCACTGCTCTAGCTGTGCTGACAATAATTGACACATATCAACGCTAAGTGCATTAAGCGATTTGGGTGTGTTGAGTGTCATGACCCCAATCAAGTGCCCGCAATCTGTCGGTTCAGTATTGAACAATACAGGCGCTTCTTGTGCTGCATTATTTACTGAATTTTGGGAGTTAATATCCTTCGTCGCTGCTGTCATAAAAGTGACCTACAAAATTAAATAATAAAAATGGCTTAAGTGTTTTGACTGCTGTTTATTTGTTTTGCCAATTGGGTTGACGCTTTTCTAAAAAGGCCTGTACCCCTTCGCGCTGATCTTTGGTATCAAACAACTTCACGAACGCTTCACGCTCATGGATAAGATTTTGCGCAGGCGGCATATCTCTAGCCGCTTGAATAAGCTTTTTAGAATAACTGACAGCGACGGGTGATTGCTTTGCGACTTTTTTTACCAAGGCCTGAGCTACTTGCAACCCCTCACCTTTTGCAGCGACTTCTTCAACTAGGCCGATACACAATGCCGTATCTGCATCAACACGCTCACCGCACAGTATCATACGCTTTGCCCACCCTTCCCCTACTAACATAGGTAGGTTTTGCGTGCCGCCAGCACATGGCAATAATCCTACGCCTGTCTCTGGCAGTGCCATCTGGGCGTGCGCTTCTGCAATACGAATATCACATGCGAGCGCACACTCTAATCCGCCGCCCATCGCATAGCCATTGATGACAGCTATGCTGACACCGCGATAGGCAGATAGCGCTTCAAATGCTTCACCAAATGCAATCGCCATGCTGATGGCGCGGCCTTTATCGCCGTCTGAAAAATTGTTTAAATCTGCACCAGCTGAGAAAAACTTTTCGCCATCTCCATGCACGATTAATGCGTAGACATCGTCGTTGGCATTGAGGTCGGTGATGAGCTGCCTAAGCGCATGCAAACTGTCCATCGTCCACGTATGCGCAGGTGGGTTGTTCAACGTCAATGTTGCGGTATGACCATCAATTGATAGCTTTATATTGGTATAATCTGTCATAAAACATCCTTGTTTCAGTAAATCAAGATAAATTAGCGGAGCTGACTTAACCCTTCATCTTGCAAGACTTGACGTGAAATAATCACGCGCATGATCTCATTGGTGCCTTCTAAGATTTGATGTACACGCAAGTCTCGTACATGGCGCTCAAGTGGATACTCATTTAGATAACCATAGCCGCCGTGCAACTGTAGGGCTTCATTGGCAACATCGAAACAAAGATCTGTAGACAGACGTTTTGCCATTGCGCAGTAGGTAGACGCTTGTCCATCTTTATTGTCAACTTTATCAGCTGCTAGATACAGCATTTGGCGTGCGGCAATGGTCTGAGTCAACATATCAGCAAGTTTAAACTGTACCGATTGTAAGCTAGCAATCGGACTACCAAACTGGCTACGCTCTTGTACGTAACTGGTTGCGGTTTCTAACGCAGCTTGTGCCGTACCTACCGCACAAATACCGATATTAATACGACCACCATCTAGTCCTTTCATCGCGATACGAAAGCCCTGACCTTCTTCACCTATCAGGTTCTCTACTGGCACTTTTACATCTTTAAAGCTAATCGTGCGTGTTGGCTGTGCTTTCCAGCCCATTTTGTGCTCGTTTTTGCCATATTCGATACCAGCACTATTGGCGTCTACAACGAACGCTGACACGCCTTTGGGCCCAGCGCCACCAGTACGTGCCATTACTACCAATACATCGGTTGAGCCTGCGCCAGAAATAAAGGTTTTTTCACCGTTTAGTACGTAATGATCGCCTTGCTTATCCGCTTTGGTACGTAAGGAGGCTGCATCAGACCCTGCATTTGGTTCTGTTAAGCAGTAGCTGCCAAGCCACTCACCGCTGACCATATTGGGTAGATATTTTTTGCATAGCGTATCGCTACCATATTCACCAATCATCCATGCAGCCATGTTATGAATACTCATATACGCTGCCACAGCCGTATCGCCCCATGCAAGCTCTTCGAATACCATCGCTGAGTCCAGTCTTGGCAAGCCTAATCCGTCATATTCTGGATTGGTATACAGTCCCAAAAAGCCAAGCTCACCAGATTTTTTAATAACATCTATTGGGAAGTGCGAGTTGCGATCCCATTCGGCAGCATTTGGCTTTAGCTCTTTTTGCGCAAACTGACGGGCGGTTTGGCGAAAGGCGACTTGGTCATCGGTCAATGAAAAATCCATAGGGTCATCCTTGTTCTTATAGATCAAATATAGGGCTTAAATCTCGGATAAACGTTGATAAAAGCGCTAATAAAAAGGTTGGTCAGAGATTTTATAAGACATTAGCGCGACATGATAGCGGTATAACGATAATAAAATTGCGTTCAATATTACCGCAAGTCGCATTATCGTCATACCTAAAACACAAAATGTCATACTGATAAAACAATGAGCTGACGATTACATTGAAATCGTTGTATTGACACCGCGGCTCGCTTCATCATCAAACCAACGTGCAGTCACTGTCTTTGTCTGAGTATAGAACTGTACGGCTTGCTTACCATAAGGACCTAAGTCACCAAGCTTGCTGCCACGTGAACCTGAGAACGAGAACATAGGTAGTGGCACAGGGATTGGCAAGTTAATACCGATTTGACCAACTTGAATGTCTTGCTGGAATTTATGTGCAGCTGCCCCTGACTGAGTAAATATCGCCGTACCATTGCCATGTGGATTGGCATTCAATAGTGCAATCGCTTCATCTAAGCTCGCAGCACGCATGATACACAGTACTGGGCCAAAGATTTCTTGTTGATAAATTTGCATATCGCTTGTGACATTATCAAAGATAGTCGGGCCGACAAAGTTACCTTTTTCGAACCCTTCAACGGTAATGCCGCGACCATCTAGTATCAAGCTCGCGCCCTCTTCTACCCCAGTCCCAATCAAATGCTCGACACGGGCTTTTGCCGCAGGAGAAATCAGTGGGCCCAAATCCTTGTCATTTTTGCCAGCTGAGACGACCAAGCTTTCTGCTTTGGCTTTAATCTCATCAATCCACTCACCAGCAGCGCCTACTAAGACGACGACCGATAGCGCCATACAGCGTTGACCAGCTGCACCAAATGCTGCGCCTGCTAACTGATTGAGCGTTTGCTCTTTATTGGCATCTGGCAGGATAACGCCATGGTTTTTGGCACCCATCATGCACTGGGCACGCTTACCTGATTGACTGGCACGCTCATAGACGTGTTTGCCTACATGAGTAGAGCCTACAAAAGAAACGGCTTTGATATCTGGATGGTCGCAGATAGCATCGACGGTTGCTTTGCCTCCATGTACCACGTTTAGAACGCCTTCTGGTACGCCCGCTTCAATCGCTAGCTCAACCAAACGCATAGTCACCATCGGATCTTGTTCAGACGGTTTTAGGATAAATGTATTACCCGTAGCAATCGCCATTGGGAACATCCATAGTGGAATCATCGCTGGGAAGTTAAATGGTGTGATACCAGCGCAAACGCCAAGTGGCTGCCAAATACTATAAGTATCGACCCCTGACGCAACATTTTCTACAAAGTCGCCAATTTGCAAATTAGCAATACCAGCGGCATGCTCTACCACTTCTAGACCACGGAACACATCGCCACGCGCATCAGCAATCGTCTTGCCTTGCTCTGCGGTCAAGATTTCTGCTAACTCATCCATATGATCACGAATCAGAGACTGATACTTTAAAAAGATACGCGCACGCGTAGTGATTGGCGTTTTGCGCCATGTCTCAAACGCTGTCTGTGCAGCGGCGACAGCTTGGTTAATCTCATCATTGGTGGTTTGCGGAACTTTGGCGATGACTTCTTGCGTCGCTGGATCAGTGATATCAATCCATTCGTCGGTGTTAGATTGTACGAACTGACCATTAATGAGCTGTTGAACGTGGTGCATAAGATATCCTTATCTTTTTTGCGAGACTACCGTGTGACGGCACCTATATATTTATTAGAAAAATAAAAGCGATGAGTGTTTGTCTACAAAACATTATTAAAAACTAAATTTTAAAATGATTTATTTTGTATCGTTATTGACTATAACAATAAACCATTTTTACGGTCAAGCGCTTTATCAAATTTTTATATAAGTTTATTTTGATAGCACGTGTTCCTATAAAAATTGTCTAAATAACAAAAACGAAAAAGCCCATGATGACTCATGAGCTTTTTGAATTTAACCTATCTTTCGAGTGCGATTAACACCATCGCTAACTCATATAGTGCTAATTTATATCAATCAGTAATCCTTCATCGCTTGCTTGATCGCATCGATAGCGGTTGGGTTATCAAGCGTTGACATATCTCCTGTCGGTTGGTTTTCCGCCAGAGCACGAATTGAGCGACGTAAGATTTTTCCAGAGCGAGTCTTGGGCAGTGCCTGAGGGAAGTATATAGCAGCTGGTCGCGCGATGCCGCCCAAAGATTTGACGACAGCGCCTATCACTTGCTGCTCGATACGGAAGCGGTTTTCAGTGGTTTCAATTTGCGTTTGATCTTTTAGGACGCAGAACGCAATAGGTAGCTCGCCTTTTAGCTCGTCTTGAATACCCACTACGGCACATTCTGCCATCTCTGGATGCGTACTGATTGCCTCTTCAATCTCTTGTGTGCCTATGCGATGTCCTGCAACGTTTATCACGTCATCGGTACGGCCTAAGATGTAGAAATAACCTTCTTCATCTGTCACTGCATAATCCGAGGTTGAGTACTGCTGGCCATCAAACAGACCAAAGTAGCTGCTAATAAAACGCTCGTCGTTACGCCATACCGTGGTGAGACACCCAGGCGGTAATGGTGCTTTAATTGCAAGCAATCCTTTTTCGCCAGCCTGACAAGGATCGCCCGTTTCCTCATTGATAACATGCGCCTCATAGCCATACATCGGGTAACCAGGTGACCCCTGCTTGTGAGGCTTATGATTGAACTTTGGCGTATGACTGAGGATTGGCCAACCAGACTCTGTTTGCCAATAGTGATCTAAAATTGGTACGCCTAGATGCTGAGTCAACCAACTAGCCGTTGATTCATCAAGCGGTTCACCTGCCAAAAAGAACGACTTCACACTAGACACATCGTAACGCGTCATCCAGCTTTCGTCTTGTTTTCTGAGCATGCGCACACCTGTGGGTGCGGTGAACAAAATATTAACTTTGTTGGCTTCAACGATACGCCACCAGATACCAGGGTTTGGCATATGCGGCAAGCCCTCATACATGATACTGGTCATACCCGCCAGTAACGGCGCATAGATCGTATAAGAGTGCCCGACGGCCCAACCAATATCAGATATCGCCCAGAACGTCTCGCCAGCCTTGCCATCATAGACATAATCTATCGACGTCGTCAGCGCGACGGCATGACCACCCGTATCGCGCTGCACCCCTTTTGGTGTGCCAGTAGTCCCAGAAGTATAAAGCAAATAGGACGGGGTATTTGACTCAAGCCAAACTGGCTCTACGACTGCATTGGCCTCGCAGCTGTGACGACGCTCGGTTGCATAATCGACATCGATCGCTTTGGTTTCAAATGGCAATATTCCGCGATTGATGACTAAGACATGCTCTGGTTTGACAGTCGCTTGCTCAACGCCTTGATTGACTAGGTTTTTATAATTGACAACCTTACCGCCTCGTAGCCCTGCATCTACCGTAATGACCATTTTGGCTTCGGCATCGTCCATACGGATAGCCAAGTTATGGGCGGCGAACCCACCAAATACGACTGAATGGACGGCACCAATACGAGCACAAGCCAGCATGGCATAAGCCGCCTCTAATATCATCGGCATATAGATAATGACACGGTCACCCTTGCCAATACCGTGACGCTGTAGCACATCGGCAAAATAATTAACTTCTTTATATAGGTCATTATAAGTCAGGCGACGCTTGGTATAGTCTGTATAAAACTCGACGTTATTGCCCAAATCTTTAAACGAATCAACAACCGCTGGAAAGGTTTCTATCAATTCTTGATTAATCTCTGATGACACCCACACAAAAGCATCTTGCTCTGCTCGGTCTGCTAGATGGCGATCGACGCAGTTATAACAAAGATTGGTCTCACCGCCGACAAACCATTTGGCAAAAGGCAGATTACTGTCATCTAGAATTTGCTCAGGCTCTTTATGCCAATAGATACGCTTCGCCTGCTCAGCCCAAAACTGCTCTCGATCCGTAATAGACTCATGATAAATATCAGCGAAGTTTGGCGTGTCTGTCGTTTGGGTAGAAACTGGAGATTGGGAATGGTCGCTCATAGTAGCTGTCCTTAGCATAAACGAGAAATGAGGCAATAGTATTTTATAGTTAAGGCACATAATAAGTTATAACGGTATTCACCTCGCACGGCGCACTGTCTGCGTGCAACTGGCTAATACCAACTCTAAAATGCTTCAACTATAAAAAACCATGTCTTAATAAATACTGGTCATCCTTGCCAGAATTGAAAAAAACCGATACGATATGTATCGGTTTAAAATGTAGCAGAGCCTATCGGAAAGGTCAACTATTAAGCGTGTAATACGCGCTACATTTTGACGAATACAAATATTTGAACATTTAACTAATACTAATTAAATCTCAGTTTGATTGGCATACATCTCACGCATGACTTTTTTGTCGTGTTTGCCAACGGAAGTTTTGGGTAGCTCATCAACGAACTTAAACTGGCTTGGGACGCCATATTTAGGAATGATACCGCGCTCTACCGCTTGTTCTGCAATCGCTTTGATATCATCAGCACTGGTATCCTTAGCATCAGGCTTTAATACCACCAAAGCCAATGGACGCTCGCCCCATTGCTTATCACGTACGCCAATCACTGACACATCAGCCACTGACGGATGTAACGATAAAATCGTCTCAATTTCCAGCGACGATATCCACTCACCCCCTGATTTAATCACGTCTTTTAAGCGATCGGTTATTTTAATATAGCCATCAGGACGTATGTAGGCGATGTCTTGGGTGTGCATATAGCCGTTTTCCCACAGCTCCTTGCCAGCGTCGTCATTTTTAAGATAGCTTTGGGTCAGCCAAGGTGCGCGTAATACCAACTCTCCTGTATTTTCTTTACCGGTGCCAACTGATTTATTGTCTGTGCCCCAAATTTGGGCATCAACCATGAGCACTGGCTTACCTGTCATGCAGCGACGAGCAATGTCTTCTTCTTCCGTCATTGTTGGCTCATCGAGACTAAAACCCGTTAAGCTAATAAGCGGGGCGGTCTCTGACATACCATAGCCTGTGTAAACTTCAATACCTTGGGCCATCGCCATTTTTGCTAGACCTTCGGTCAATCTTGAACCACCAATAATCATTTTTAGACCATTAAAGCTGGCATCGCGATCTTGTGCTTCTTTGAGTACCATTTGCAAAATTGTTGGTACACAATGGGTGATACTGACCTTTTCATTGACAATTAAGTCCATCAACGTATCAGGCGCATAGCGACCTGGATAGACTTGCTTTAGACCTACCATCGTTGCTGTAAACGGAAAACCCCATGCATGCACATGGAACATTGGCGTCATCGGCATATAGACATCACCATAGCTCACGCCTTGCTTATCAGGCAGCATCCCCAAGGTTGCCGCTTCTGCTAGTGTATGTAGCACTAGCTGACGATGGCTAAAGAAAACCCCTTTTGGATCACCTGTCGTGCCTGACGTATAAAAGGTCGTTGCGATGGTGTTTTCATCAAAATCTGGAAAATCAAATTCGCTATTGGCAGCTTCTAATAGCGCTTCATACTCGCCTGTGACACGGCTTTGATTGCTACCAAAGATACCTTCAGCAGTGACACCGTTGTCATCAAGCCAGATAATATGCTCAATACTTGAGTTCTCGAACTGATAGTCTTTCACCAATGGCGCAAACTCAGAGTTGAGCATGAGCACTTTAGGCTTGGCATGGTTGATGGTATAAAGGATTTTTTCAGGCGATAGACGGATATTGACGGTCTGTAAAACGTACTCTGACATTGGCACGGCAAAATAAGACTCAAGATAGCGATGACTATCCCAATCCATCACGGCAACCACATCACCTGCATCAAGCTTTAGGTCTGCCAATACGTCGGCCAAACGATTGATACGCTCAAACAACTCTTTATACGTCAGGCGCTTTTTGTCCGCATACACAATCTCTTGATCTTGCGATACCGTTTTTGCACGGCTTAATAGCTGCTTGACCAGTAATGGATAATCGTAGGCAGATGGTGCACTGTGGTAAATGTTTGACATAGATCTGACTTCCTTGTTTGTCGTACTGATAAGGGATAAATAACAATAATAATAACAATCAAGTTAATAGCAGCATAAAACCTACTGCGCTAACCATTTTAATTTTTATAATGTAATAACATCGTTATTGATAGTAAGAAAAAAGCGGCGCTGTGTAAAGCGGTCTTACATTAAGTATCACAAGATGGCTGGCTATACACATACTACATAAGACAGCCAATCACTTTGCCCGTACTGTGGTTTTAATCATTCCAAAACTGGCTATTAATAACGCCAATACTTGCACAAACAATAACAACCATACGGTAAGAGACCACTGCCCTCGCGCATAAGCTATGCCACCCAGCCATGCCCCTAGCGTACCGCCTGTATAGTAGCCCATATAATATAGACCCGAAGCTAATGAACGACCCTTTTTCACATTGACCGCTATATAACTAATAGTCGCTGACTGCGTAATAAACACACCAGATGACATAATAGCCAGTCCTATAATCACCCCCCATAATGGCGTGACCAGAGTCAATAACACCCCAACCATAGATACGACGATAGCCACCCGTACTGTACGCGCCGATCCAAATCGGCGTAGCAATGTCGTAGATAATGGCGTGATAATAACACCAAGCAAATATACTGCAAAAATATTGGCGAGCGCACCAGTGCCAAGCTCATAAGGCTTATCTGCCAAATGTAAATTGATAAAAGTGAAGCAGCCTACAAGGGAGAACAGCACGCAAGCGCCAAGCAGACATGCTGTTACCACATAGCGATTGGTGACATGCTCACCCAGCGTCTGTATCGCTGAGCGAAAATTAGGATTGGCCACAAAATGACGAGACGATGGTAGCATCTTGCCAACCCATATTGCCCCCAATAGCGTCATCGCCGTCATCACATAGTAGCCATGACGCCAGCCAATCAGCTCATGTAAATGCCCTAACAAAAACCGACCCATAAAGCCGCCAAGCACGCATCCTGACACATAAAAGGACATCAGCTCAGTCATTGCCCGGCCCTCAAACTCCTCACCGATATAGGCAATTGTCACCACCGTAATACCCGGCACAGACAATCCTTGCATAAAACGCCAAATGCCGACCCATTCAATGCTCGAGCTCTGGGCAATGAGCGCTGTCGGTATCGCCAAAAACAATAAAGCACCAACGATAAACGACTTGCGCCCGACCGCATCTGAAAGCATACCTAGAAATGGTGACATAATGGCGATTGCCAACACAGTAGCACCAACGATCATGCCAGCCTGTACTTCGGTCGCAGCAAAGTCCACCATCATGACCGGTAGTACTGCCTGAATAGAATACACTTGCAAAAAAGCAAACATACCTATCAGGCCAATTGTGAGCTTCAATATCCACGACGTTGAATGATTGGATGTGACTGGTGGCACAGCTGTTATATCTTGAATCTGATCTTTAGAATTATTCACAGGGGATCTGACTATATTGGTTATACCATGACTGTAAATAATAACCGTCACTGGCGTGGATGATAGAGAGAAATAACGGTGATTTATGCTAAATGTATAAGCAAAAGCACCGTTATTAAACGATAAATGCTCATCATAATGACAAGCAAATTATGGTAGCACATTCATCAATATACTCAGGTTTAAAAGTGTTATTGCCACTTGATAGATTCTTTATTCGGGTACGAGATTATCGTAGAAAAACTTGACTAGGAATCACATTTCGACTTGAGACGGTGAAGACAGCTTTCGACTCACAAGTTCATGATCAACGTTACGTTTACTGCATATACAGGATAGTATGGTTAGATGCTCTTGACGCACTTGTTGAGTACTTAACTGCTTTAACGATTGATGACGTTGACAATTAACAATCACTACCTACGTCTATTTTTTCTAACCCATAGACATGCACGACCACACAACCTTTTAGAATACAATTTACTATGATGAAAAATATGATGCTTTCACAACTTATTATCGCGATGAGCACATTGGTTTTCTCTACAATGGCTATAGCAGAAGTAACTGTATCCGAGACTAGCGTTAAAAGCCTCAACCCAGTTAGATCAACACTCGACGCTACAAACTCACTAGCGGCAGTAGACTGTATAAAGGATGACGCTATCACTGCTACTGAGCTCACAAAAACACGTGATAACGGTCCGTTTTCTATAAAGTCCAAGCATGTGAGTCGCCAATCAGCCAATGGCTTTGGTGGCGGTACCATACATTATCCAACGGATGCTGCTAACTGTGGTCTGCTAGGTGGTATCGCGGTAGTGCCAGGTTATGTGTCATATGAGTCTTCTATCAAATGGTGGGGACCGCGTTTGTCCTCTTGGGGATTTGTCGTTATCACTATTAATACTAGCTCCATTTACGATAATCCAGATAGCCGTGCTGAGCAATTGAGCGCGGCTCTCGATTATCTCATCGTTAATGAAACAGTGGGGCATATGATAGATCCAAATCGTTTGGGCGCGATTGGCTGGTCAATGGGCGGCGGCGGTACGCTACGATTGGCAACTGAACGCAGTACGGTGCAAGCCATCATTGCACAAACACCCTATCACGATACGAGCTATGGCGCGATGGATACGCCTGCTCTATTCATCGCTTGTGAAAATGACCGTATCGCCCCGAATAAAAAATATACCAATACCTTTTATCAAAAAGCTGACGGTCCAAAAATGAAGGTCGAGATTAACAACGGCAGTCATTTCTGTGCTAGTCATCGTTTTAACGAGAAGCTACTGAGTAAGCCTGCTATTGCATGGATGCAGCGTTATATTAACGGTGATACCCGTTTCGATAAATTCTTATGTGGCAATGAAAGCTACAAAAATGATCCTCGTATATCAGCCTATGATTACAAAGACTGTTTATAAGCTATTTTTAACCTACTTACGAAAAGAAGAACAGCTTTCACTGCTGATGATGACATTTGAATAACAACTCTTTTTTATTTTTACACATTTACATTGCTTCTATCTTTTTTCTTACAGACTTTACTGCCATAAAAATCAATAATCGTATAGTCAATCCTCTATAAATTGGATACGGTATCAGGCTCGTTTAGTCTACAACTTGTAGTGCTTTCACTCGCCTTCCTTGTATCCAAATTATATTGAACCGAATATAGGGTGCTACAAGCAAATAAAACGATTGAATAAATGAACGATTAAGGAGCAATGTTGATGACTGATGAGATGTATGATTTGGGTGCAGGATTTTGGAGTATTCGAGGCTCATTTATTAAAAACGGTATCCTTGATATTGGGGTTCAATGTGCACTCATAAGACTATCATCAGAGCGATTTATCTTTTTAGATAGCTATACATTAACTGGTGATGTGCGTCAGCAAGTCATGGCATTGACCAATGACGGTCAAAATGTCGAAGCTGTCCTCAATGTTCATCCATTTCATACAGTACACTGTGCTCAAATGGCCAAAGACTTTCCGCAAGCAATATTCTATGGGAGTAGCCGACATCCAGAGCAAGTACCTGAAGTCAATTGGGCAGACGACTTGGTCGAAAGCGATGCCATTGTTGCGCGCTACCCTGAACTCCAATTCTCTATACCTCAAGGCATCCATTATATCTCACCTGACGAGACGGTTCATGCCAGCTCCTTATTGGTCTATCATCCTGCTAGCCAGAGCATTTATGTCGATGATACCTTTGAGATACCCCCTTCCAAGTTGTTGAACGCCGTGCAGCCTAATCTGGGCTTACACCCTACTACCAAAAAAGCGCTCAAAGATGAGCCAAACGCAGCTAAGCACTATTGTGATTGGGCAGTAGAGCTGGCAAGTGAGTGGCGTAATGTCCGTCATTTTTGTGGCGCACATTCAGGCTTAGTGGTATTTGAGGAAGGTCAATTTGAGACAGCACTTATATCAGCGATTGATTTGGCTCGCCCTGAGCTTGAGAAGGCATAAAAACAAACATAAAGGCGTAAAGAGTTAGAACACATACCATTAAAACAGCTCGAAAGACAAAGCTTATAGTGAAAAAGTAGCTTTGTTTTATTTACATATTTTATTTAATTAACTAGACGAGGAAAATTATAAATGACTGATCACATTCATGATTTAGGCGCAGGATTTTGGAACATACGCGGAACATTCCGTCTCGGTGGCGTGCTAAATATCGGCACTCAATGCTCGCTAGTCAAGCTATCATCAGGGAAATTTATTTTTTTGGACAGTTACGCCCTCACGGGTGATGTTCGAGATGAGGTTATGGCATTAACCAATAATGGTCAAGATGTCGAAGCGGTGCTGAACGTACATCCGTTTCATACAGTCAGCTGTGCTCAAATGGCCAAAGACTTCCCGCAAGCCACCTTTTATGGCAGTAGCCGTCACCATAAAAAAGTACCAGAAATCGATTGGGCAGATGACTTGGTAGAAAGTGACGCAGTCGCTGCATGCTATCCTGAGCTTAAGTTTTCAATGTCAGAGGGCATTTATTATATCTCGCCCAATGAGATGATCCATGCAGGTTCTTTATTGGCTTATCATCCTGCTAGTCAAAGCTTGCATGTAGATGATACTTTTATGAGTCCACCAATTAAGTTATTAGAAGCTGTATTGCCTGAGCTGATATTGCACCCCACGACCAAAAAAGCCCTGAAAAACGAGCCAAACGCTGGCGCGCAATACTGCGACTGGGCGACCAATTTGGCTCATGAATGGCGTGACGTACGCAATTTCTGTGCTGCGCATTCTTATCTTGTTCAGTTCAAAGAAGGTGGGTTTGAGAAAGCACTGGTGAAAGCCGTTAAGAAAGCACGTCCAAAACTAGAAAGCGCCTAATTTCTCACGCCTTAAACATATATTTTTAATAAACATAAAAACGGGTCGCTATTACTGTGCTTACTAATGTAGCGACCCATTTTTGTGAGCTGGTTATAATCATATCGACACTATTATCGAAACAGCAAAGTAGCCAATTCATCTTCATTGTTCAGAATATCTGCCAGTGTATAACGCTCAAGCACATTAACAAATGCGGTGAGCGCTTCAAAGAACACGCTTTTAAGCTGACAGGCTGGACTAATCACGCAGCCCAGTGATTTATTCTTTTTTTCCTCAATGAATGTCACTGGCAAATCCGCCTGATGAGCGCCCTGCTCACTATCCTTATGAGACGTTAGTACGGCAAAGCACTCTACCAAATTAAAATCAGGCTCTATCTGTTTGATCAATATGCCCAAATTTATATCTTTAGGTGCACGTGCCAAGCGTATGCCACCGTTTTTGCCACGCACACTTTCTATATAACCAAGCTGACCCAGCTGATGAATAATTTTGGTCAAATGACTTTTGGAAATACCATAGCTGTCAGCGATATCGCTAATATTAGCCAGTAGCGACAGATCTGGTCTCACAGCCAAATAAATCAATGAGCGTAGCGCGTAGTCACTATAATTGGTCAGTCGCATGTACTTGCGCTCCTATTTTTATACATTTTATATATTAAGCTAAGGCGTGTCATCAATTAGATTATGAGCATTAAAATAAGATAAATTGATGCTAAATAAGGAAAAGTTCGCAATGAATATGAACATATTGACAAGAACTTTGACACAGTTTAGCGAAAATTTAGCCTTTTTAAGGCCATAAATTGCATCAATGTGCTAATTGATGACACGCCCTAGACAAAGTAAGTCGCATTTTTGGTAATTGCATTTGAAAACAGTATCGTTAGCCCGCTTTAACCAAATAAACCATCTGGCCGAGGACGTGCCAGCATGGGCAGATAACTGATGCAAAATAGCAAAAAACACGCTATCCAAGCACTTTGCGCCACCATAATCCATATTAGGTAATGACTCATATCTACTAGCGGTAGTAGTACGCGACTGATAAATACCAATACCATCAAGCCATACATAACGTTTACCATTTTTGGCGGTTGATGAATGCTGCGACCCGTATGTCCCAAAGACACTCTAGTCATCATTGCTAACGTCATCATACCAACACCAGCAACTGCCAGTCCATGCATAGCGATGCTGTGCGGATAACTGAGCCAAGGCTGTAATGCGTATAGTAAAAAACTCAAACAAATGCCTAAAAACGCAATATACAACGACCAAAGTAATGGTTTTTGCCAAATACCGTGATGATACCACCCTATCAGACGAACGATATTAATCACTGCTACGCCAAGTGCAATAATCGTTAAAAAATACTTATTTGGATAAAATACATCACTAATAAAAAAGGCGAAGAAAAACACTAAGCTTGCGATATCTTGTGTCTTACTATTACGTAGTTTAATAGGTTCTGACGTTTCCATATCTACACTGAGACCACGTTCAATAAAAAATGGCACTACGCGGCGGCCAATCGTTAGCACTAACCCGATAATTAAATAGAACCCAATATAAATACCTATCTTAATTATGTTCATATCAGCATTGATAATGCCCCAATAGCAGAGTCCGTTGCCAAAGGTCAATAGTGCCAGCTTGGCCAAGATACCTATTTGCTTGTATTGCTTAACTTGCCATACTGCTCGACATATCACATATGCCATCGAGGCGATAAATACTACATCAAAAATGGCTGCTATATATAGCCACGATATACTATGACCTATGAGCGTTATGCCAATCCCAAAACCCAACCAGCTCAGACGTGCCAGCAACCAACAGACAAAGATACCTAGCAGCTTATAACCATGCGGCATCATTACCCCTGTCCATGTTTTGACCGCGGTTAGCAAGAACCCAGCTACCACTGCCAGGGCATAACCATACACCATTTCATGGCCATGCCAGTATAACGGGTTCAAAACCTGTGCATCGATATCCGTGTGACCAGTGAATACAAACGCCCATAGCAGCATCGTTACTACGGCAAATAGCGCAGCAGCACTAAAAAATATGCGAAAGCTTAAATTAAGGATGGAATGCGGGGAACTTGGTGGCTTGCTAGGTAACTTGATAGATTGCATAGCCATCTTCTTAGAGGAGTATAGATGGCTTTAATTATAACATTCATTTTAAATAAACTTTATAAATCTTTAGTCTGATTATTGAAATATTCTATCCATTAAAGTGTAGCGCCTACGGAAATCTCTAGAAGCAAAATCTCAAGTATAGTTGAATTCAAATAATTTCGATACAAGGAAACCGAGCGCAAGTTATACATTAGTATGCTTAGCGAGGATGACGATGTAGCGGATTTATATGGATTTGACTATATAAAAATAGAGAAAGCAATCTGGCTGTTCTTTAACTATTATTTAGACATGACTTAGTCAATTTTACTTACAACTGTAATGCCGCAATGACTAACGATATGACCACTATCGCCGTGACATACTGCCTTACTTTAAAGTAAGCATGACTGATAATCTGCGCTCGATTCAGATTATAATCGATAACCAACAGACTTATAAACCCAATTACTAATAGCCAAATAAAGCTACTGGCGGATAAGATCAAAAAACCAAGCCAGAGGCCAAGCGCAATGACATTGCTATACAGTGGAAGCCTAACAGCCCACTTATTGTCGTCAGCTAAATCCAAATGATTACCCCAATGCGCGCCTGCCATAAATGATGCAATCACTAGCCCATAAGCACTTAATACATCGCCTACTGAACCAAGCATAGGCACGGTAACAACGTCTACCATCAATAAAAATGCACAGGCTATAAATGGAATCGTACCTGCAAAAGTGAGATAAGGACTGGGCTTTTTCATTGTTTAAACCTATCTTATGATTACTCTAATAATAGTTGTCACCTGTTAAGTGAGAGTTTGCAACATACATCAATCGCTCTTTTGAGGGTTACCTTGCCACTGGCGGATAAATTCACCATTTGGATCGTATTGCTGGGTTTGCTTGTCGAGATTAAACTGCCTGCACCCTCTTGGATCAGCACCCACGCCTGCCAGATATTGCCAATTGCCCCAATTGCTGCCAACATCATAATCGATAAGTTGTTGCTCAAAGTAAGCTGCCCCATAACGCCAATCAAGCCCTAGCTCATGGATAAAGCAGCTAGCAACCAGTTGTCGTCCGCGATTCGACATATAACCTGTCGTACGCAATTGGTTCATGCATGCGTTGACGATAGGATATTGTGTTGTACCATTTTTCCATTGTGCTAACAGACTCTCAATCAATTGAGTTGAAGGCGCGTGCTGAGCGATGCCCTTAAACCAAAATAACTTTTGCTGGTGGGTCACAGCATACCAGTAGAAATACTCACGCCACAGCAGCTCAAACCATATCCAATAAGTAGAGTCATTTGCGATGATATCGCGCTCATAACTGCGCAGACGATTCAATATCCTGTTTACAGACAGTGAGCCGTTTGCCAGCCAAGCAGAGAACTTCGTAGAATGTGTCCACTCATCTAGCGCGTTTCGGGTGGTTTTATAAGTGCTCGGCGCATCAGAATCGAAATAGGCATCTAAGTGCTTGAGGCCATTTGACTCACCACCTGTAAAACTGGATGGCTGCTGTGATGGCTTACCAAGCTCTGCCTGATTAGAAAACTGCGATTCAAAAAAGTACTCTTTCCTACTCTGCATATTGTCAGGCAATGGAGCAAGTGTTTCTGGCGTTGGAGAAATGGCTATATCTTTTTCTGCATGCAGCAAATCACAATCGGTTTCGATTTGTTTACGAAACTGTGTAAAGCTCTTGGGTAAACTCTCTAGCGGTAACTTATCAAACAAAGTCGCTGTTGTATGTATATGCCACTGTATCTCTGGATATTTCGCCTGTAGAAGCTCATATACTTTGTTTTGATTATAATCTGCCGTCTGGCTGACGCAGATATCTGTCACTTGTTGCTGCGCTATTAGATCACTCAACTGAGTAAAGACGTCCAATGCTTTATCGCCTTTCTGTAAATACAGCAACCTATTACCAAGCTGCTTTATTGACGCATTTAAATCAGCTAGGCTCTCATGCAAAAACTGCTGGCGGGTTCGACCCATACTGTCGTAATGATAGGCATCGTAATGGTCTTTATCGTCTAATATATCTGTCAATGATGAGGCATAAACCAATAGCAGCTTTCCATCAGTGGAGATTTCAGATGCTTTTAATAGAGTGGCATTGTCGGCTACCCGCAAGTCATTATGGAATAGCACCAATGTGACATTTCTGTTCGCTAAGTTGTTCGTTGCTTGATTTGACATACCCTATCCTTCTAGCTATTTAGCGCTCATTTATTATTTTTAATCTTGAAATATCATATACAGTGTAAAACATACTGAGCATTCAACTATGATGCGAGCCTAATACTTGTAAGGCAATGCGCTCAGCCCCAGAAACCAATTATAAGCATTGACTATCATATGTCTGACTGCTTAAATGGCTTACCTCTAGGAGAACACCATGACTCAAAATAATACTACGACTGAAGAAAATAAATCAGATGAAAAGCGTAAACTTATCAATCGATTTTTGATGAGATTGACAAAAGAGCAGCCTCAAATGTATTACGCGACCACCTCTGAGATATCGCGGAGTATTCATACAATGATAAAAGAGCACACCAACCGCCTGTCGGTAGAAGAGCAAGCACTGGTAAGACGAATGACGATGGAAGAGATTGAAGGGTTGCTTGGTTTTCATGCCAGATAAATGATTGACTTTCAGATACGTCATTTTCAGTAAGTTGCCAAACGACACACAAAAAAAGACCGCTATCAAAGCGGTCTTTTCTATTAGCTATCAGCTAGATTTAAGACAATTAGAATGGATATTCACGTGGTTCATTTTGCATTGAGATCCAATGCGTTCTAGTGAACTCTTCTAGTACCCACTCACCGTTAAAGCGACCGATGCCTGAGTTTTTCTCACCACCGAATGGCGTATTGCTTTCATCATTGACCGAGATGTCATTGATATGGGTCATGCCAGCTCTGATACCGCGAGCGAAACGTAGGCCTTTTTGCATATCAGCAGTGAACACCGCGCTAGACAGACCATACATAGAATCATTGGCAATCGATAGCGCATCGTCTTCGTCTTTAGCACGAATGATACCAACCAATGGTCCAAACACTTCGTTGCGTGATAGATCCATTTCGCGAGTGACTTCGGTAAAGATGTGTGGCGGTACGACTTGGCCTTCAATATCGCCACTGAGTATCATTTTTGCGCCTTCTTCCTGCGCTTTAGCGATTTTTTCTTTGAGCGATTTAACTTGTTTTTCGTTGATGATTGGGCCCACAGCAGTATCTTGCTTATTAGGATCACCGACGTTCAATGTTTTGACGTGTGCTAAGAAACGCTCTACAAAGTCATCATATATCTCGTCTTCTACAATGACTCTGTTAATCGCGATACAGATTTGACCTTGATGCAAGAACTTACCAAAGGCGGCCGCTTTTACCGCTTGCTCAATGTCAGCATCTTTTAGTACCACAAATGGACTGTTACCACCTAGCTCAAGCGCCACTTGTTTGATGTATTCGCCGCCATTTGCCAACTCACCGATATGTTTGCCCACTGAGGTCGAACCTGTGAACGACACTAAGCTTGGCGCTTTGTGTTCAACGATTGCATCACCTATCTCGCTACCTGAGCCGACCACAACGTTTAATAGACCTTTTGGTAGACCTGCCTCTTCAAACACTTTGGCCAATAGCAAACCACCTGTCACTGGCGTATCACTAGCAGGCTTGAGTACCACGGCGTTACCAAGTGCTAAGGCTGGCGCGATAGAGCGCTGCGTTAAATGTAGTGGGAAGTTCCATGGGCTAATGACAGCGACAACGCCAATTGGCTCACGATAAATGAAGTTCTCTTTGCCAGGGGTATTCGATGGGCGAATCTCACCATGGACACGATTAGGGAACGTTGCTGCTTCAAGGGTAATCGCGCGCGTTGCACCGAACTCGACCATGGCTTTGATGCGAGTACTGCCCGACTCTTTGATTAGCCAATCGACGATTTCTTCTTGGCGTTGATCGAGTATGTTTACGACTTTATACAACACTGCAGCACGCGCTGCTGGTGTCTGCTTGGCCCACGCTTTTTGAGCTTGGGTCGCAGCATCATAGGCTTCGTTTAACTGATCTTTGGTCGCTTGTTGAATCTCTACAAGCGTATCACCGTTATATGGGTTGGTATTGGTGTTGGTGCTATCGTCTTTACCGGTTTGCCATTCACCAGCGATGAACTGCAAATGGAAGTCACTGTATGCACTCGTAATATTGGTTGACATAATCATCCTTATTTTTAATTTATTGTGTTAAGTATTGGTTTGCGATTATTAAAATAAAATTATTAAGTCGGCGATATCATAATGAGAAAATATCTGGCAAATAGTAAGTCTGAAATCGTTACCGAGCTATCAATCAATAGTCATCAATTAAAAAGAGCTCTAATGAAAAATGATCTTTAGCAGTAAATACTAACGGTAACGGATAACAACAAAACCTACCTTGCTAGACGACTGGTCTAATGCTACCATAGCTATTAATAAAACAAGACTACTTTGTCAGTGAATATTGTTGATAAAACGTAACACATATAACTATATCCTATTACAATACGCCATCAACGTGACGTTCAAATGAACGTTAACTGTTTCAACTGACTATCTAATACATACGCTAATATAAGCGACTACTAAGGGAGACAATCCTGTTTATGTCTACTACAGACGCAACTACCCCAGATACCAAAGCTCATTTACTTGCTACTGGCTACCAACTCATTGCTAAAAAAGGTTTTACCGCTGTTGGTCTAAAGCAAATTTTAGATACTGCAGGTGTGCCAAAGGGTTCTTTTTACCACTATTTCGCTTCTAAAGAAGCCTTTGGTGAAGCCATCATTAATCATTATTTTAGTTTATATAAGACTCGGTTGGATGTCATCGATGCACAAGATGTCAGTGCACAGCAAAAACTATATGATTATTTTCAAAACTGGTATGACACCCAGCAGAACGGCTGTGACCATGAGAAATGCTTGGTAGTGAAACTCAGCGCAGAGGTAGCTGATATGTCAGAAACCATGCGTAAGGCACTCGATACTGGCTATCAGCAGACGACCATGTGGCTCGCTAAGCAGATCAAAGCTGGCTGGCTCGATGAGTCCGTACCTCGTCACGATAACATCTCGGCTGAGAGTATGGCCAAGCGTTGGTATTTTGCATGGCTTGGCGCAAGCTTAATTGCAAAGATTAGCCAAACCAATACCCCTTTAGCAGAAATTTGGCAGATGACCACGACCCAAATGGGACGCTAATCGTTAACTGTTTGAATTTCTATCGAACGCACTTCTAACGTAACCATTAAAGCACATTGAATATTTACAACTCTCATAGATAGCAGCTGTCAGTACTATGCTTGAGTGTTCAGTGTGCTTTATTGTCTTCTCTTTTTTAAACAAATTTCTGAAAGACATCTGCATATGACTTAAACAGTTATACGAGAGTTTTGTAAATATCACTAGACGACTGGTCTAATTGGTGTACAATGCGCACAAATATTAAGAATGAATGTCTATACGAGCATTACTTATCATTCATTGATTAATATCAGACAATATCTCATGTCAAAACCATTTAATTGAACCGTTTTTATTAAACACTTTTTATTACTAATTAGGAATCTTATGAATAACTTCCAATACTACAACCCAGTTCGTATCGTTTTTGGTGAAGGTCAAATCGAGCAATTATCAGATCTAGTCCCTACTGATGCGCGTGTACTCATTACTTATGGTGGTGGTTCAGCACAGCGTACTGGTACTTTAGACGAAGTAAAAACTGCATTAGCGGCAAGCGGTAACCGTACTGTATTTGAATTTGGTGGCATTGAAGCTAACCCAGAATTCACTACGTTACTTAAAGCCGCTGATATGGTTAATGAGCATAACATCGACTTCTTATTAGCAGTTGGCGGTGGTTCTGTGATTGACGGTAGCAAATTTGTCGCACTCGTTTCTTCATTGACTGAAGAAGACGGCACTGTCTCACGTGACCAAGCTTGGGATGCCTTAACTGGTTATTGCAAAAACATCGACTCTGCTGTCGACTTGGGCGCGGTATTGACTATTCCAGCAACAGGTTCTGAGATGAACTCAGGCGGCGTGATCAACTATAGTGAACGTCAAGCAAAACTACCGTTTGGTAACCCACTTGCCTTCCCTAAATTCTCAATTCTAGATCCAATCAAAACACTTACCTTGCCTGAGCGTCAGGTTATGAATGGTGTTGCTGATGCATTTGTTCATGTAATGGAACAGTATCTGACTTACCCAGTAAACGCTAAAGTACAAGACGCCTTTGCTGAAAGCTTGCTTAAAATCCTTATCGATGAAGGTCTAGTTGTTAAGCAAGATCCAGAAAACCTAGAAACACGTAAAAACATTATGTGGACAGCAACCATGGCATTGAACGGTCTGATCGGTACTGGTGTACCACAAGACTGGACAACTCACATGGTTGGTCATGAGCTAACATCATTACACGCTATCGATCATGCACGTACGCTAACCATCGTATTACCATCAGTCATGCGTGAGCTAAAAGAAAGCAAAAAAGAAAAACTACTTCAGTATGCACGTAACGTATGGAACATTACCGATACTGACCTAGACGACGATGCTATCATCGAAACTGCTATTGTTTACACTGAAAACTTCTTCCGCGAGCTTGGCTTGCCAGTTAGCCTAGAAGATGTTGACTTGACGGAATCAGCGATTGATCCAATTATCAAGCAGCTTGAAGTGCATAACATGGTTAAGCTTGGTGAACATGGTACCAATGACTTAGAAGTATCACGTCGTATCTTGCAGCGTGCTGTAACTAGCAAAGCGTCTTAATAAGCGCTATAGCAAGAACTGTCAGAAGAATTATAAGAAAAATCGCGACAGTAACAATAAGTACATATCGTTATGCTATTTATAGTAGTAGCTATTCCATGCTGAGTAGCTACTACATTTAAAACCACTATAATAATGACAATTAATAAATATAAAGGAGTCCTACAATGAGCTTCGACAAACAACAGAATCAACAAACAAACCGTCAAATCAAATTAGCGAGCCGTCCTAATGGTGAGCCAACTGCTGACAACTTTGACATGGCAACTAGCGACATTCCTACGCCAAAAGATAACGAGATGCTACTACGCACTGTATATCTATCACTAGATCCATATATGCGTGGACGTATGAGTGATGCAAAAAGCTATGCAGACCCATTAGAAGTCGGTGACGTCATCATGGGTGGTACCGTAGCGCAAGTAGTCGAGTCGAATATCGACAACTTTGCGGTAGGCGACTTAGTCGTATCAAACTCAGGCTGGCAGGACTACAGTGTCAGTGATGGCGAAGGCGTCCTCAAACTGGACAAAAACATGTCTAACCCTTCTTATGGTTTAGGTGTGTTAGGTATGCCAGGGTTCACCGGTTATATGGGTTTGACTGATATAGGTAAACCACAAAAAGGCGAGACTTTAGTCGTGGCAGCAGCAACTGGACCGGTCGGTGCCACTGTCGGTCAAGTGGGTAATCAATATGGTCTGCGCACTGTCGGTGTGGCAGGCGGTAAAGAGAAATGCGACTTTGCAGTTAATGAGCTTGGTTTTGATATCTGTATCGATCACAAAGCTGACGACTTCGCTGAACAATTAAAGGCAGCATGTCCAGATGGTATCGACATCTACTATGAAAACGTTGGCGGCAAAGTATTTGATGCGGTAATGCCCTTACTTAACGACCACGCACGTATTCCAGTATGTGGTCTGGTATCGCAGTACAACGCAACTGATTTACCGGATGGCAAAGATCGCTTAGGTATGTTGATGGGTCTTATTTTAAGCCAACGCCTAACTGTCAGAGGTTTTATTATCTTTGAAGAGTACGGCGACCACTTCCCAGAGTTCTTAGAAACCATGAGCAAATGGGTGGAATCAGGCGAAGTGAAAACCAAAGAGCACATTACTGACGGTTTAGATAATGCCCCAGATGCATTTGTCAGTATGTTGAACGGTGATAACTTTGGTAAGACTGTAATCAAAGTATCTGACGTTAACTAGTTATTGGTTAAACATTCACTAGTTAAGTAGCTACTGACAGTTAGCAATCGTTGTGAATAACTACTTAACAACATAAATTGCTAATATCACTACTGAAAGTTGCTCACAAAGCAGGAATAATGCTAACAGTCATTATTTGCATTTAGGCTAATTAAGTAAAAACGGCTAATGATGTAACGTAAAACTTATGACTGTTGGCTATATAGTTACTAACACATAAATAATAAACAAGGATAATTATGAACATTTTAATGGTACTAACTTCTCATGACCGTTTAGGCGATACTGGTAAGAAAACTGGCTTTTGGCTAGAAGAATTTGCTGCTCCTTACTACGCATTTCTTGACGCTGGCGTAAATGTAACTCTAGCTTCTCCAGCTGGCGGTCAACCACCACTAGATCCTAGTAGTGACACAGAAGACACGCAAACCAAAGATACCACTCGTTTTAAAGACGATAAAGACGCGCAAGAGCATTTGGCTAATACCAAAAAACTTGCTGATATGAACGCTGAAGATTTCGATTCAGTATTCTACCCAGGTGGCCATGGCCCATTGTGGGATTTGGCAGTAGATAAAAACTCTATCAATCTGATCGAGACTTTTGTTAAGCAAGACAAGCCTGTTGCTTTTGTTTGTCATTCTCCTGCAGCGCTTAAAAACGTTAAAGTCGATGGCGAGTACTTGGTAAAAGGCAAAACAGTGACTGGTTTTACTAACTCTGAAGAAGACGCAGTTGGCCTAACAGACGTAGTACCGTTCTTAGTAGAAGACGCATTGAAAGCCAATGGCGGTAACTACGAAAAAGCGGCTGATTGGGAATCATTTGTCGTTGAAGATGGTCTGCTAATCACAGGTCAAAACCCTGCATCATCAGAAGAAGCTGCTAAGCGTCTAATAGCAAAGCTGAAAGGTTAGTCAAATTCACTACGCAATAAGGTCGATACCATGATTCGTTTACATCATCTCAATCAATCACGTTCACTACGTACGCTATGGCTTTTAGAAGAGCTAGGCGTTCCTTATGAAGTCGTTAGTCATCAGCGCGATGCCAAAACTCATTTAGCACCAGATTCTCTAAAGGCTGTACATCCACTCGGTAAGTCTCCGGTTATCGAAATGGATGGACAGATTTATGCTGAGTCAGGTGCTATCACTGAGCTGTTAATTGAACGGTTTGCGCCAGAGCGTCTGCGCCCTGCTACAGGAAGCTCAGACTACGGCTACTATCTACAGTGGATTGATTTTGCAGAAAGCTCGCTCATGTTGCCATTAATGCTTGAATTATTTACTAACAAAGCGGGCATTAATGACAATGAGTTTTTAAATGGCTATATCGAAACAGAGAAAACCAGACTGTTTAAGTATCTGGATACCTCAGTTGAAGGTAAGTCGTTTATCGTGGGTGACAAGCTAAGTGGTGCCGACTTTATGCTGTCATTCGATTTGATTATTCTTGCTAAGCGTCAGAAACTTGATGCTTATCCGCATATCAAACAGTATGCTGAAAAGCTGGCCGGTCTTGATAGCTATCAGCGTGCGATGCAGCTAGAAGCAAAATATGATGAATCGATTTAGTATTTGGTATTAATTGATACTATGGTGTTAGTCAAAATGCTACGTAGTAATTGACCACCTAATTTTTCGATACACAAAAACAGCTCTGTATAGAGCTGTTTTTTATGCGTATAGTATTTTTTACTTGTTGCATCGTTTGTTTTAATGTTCGTTAAATTGCACGAAATACTGGTATATCTTTATTCAGCAGCGCTGATGAGTTACGCGGTGATGACAAAAGCGTTGTAGAAGTTATGATAAAATATGCCCTGCATTTCTTGGGCTATCTTTCCAGTTTGACCAGCATTTATATCAGCTACCCCGCTATTTTTAAGCTATGAACATTCATCGTACTGACCTGATTTTGCGTCTGGAATCTGTTCTATGCCGTTCTATTTCCTTATACAGATTATGGTACGTCCATGAGTAACGAATATCAGTTTAAGCCCCACGAACAACCGATAATGGTGGGCTCTCCTGCCAATCCTGATCATCCTGCACGCCGCAAATTATTTTACTTACTGATTGGAATTTTCGTTGGTCTCACTGCCAGTTTCCAAAACGGTCTGCTCGTCGCAAATCTTACTCAAATTCAAGGTCAACTGGGCTTAACGCCAGCCGAAGGTGGCTGGATATCTGTTAGCTATAATATGACCAATGCCTGTATTACTGTTCTGCTGTACAAAATTCGCCAGCAGTTTGGTATGTCACTTTTTAGCAAAATCACTCTGTTCTTTTTGTTAGCCGCCACAAGTTTACAGTGGCTAATCAGTAGCCATTTGTTAGATACGCCTAATATTGGAATTGAGCCTTATTACCTAGAGATTGTCGCCAGAGGACTTAGCGGTATGGTCGCAAGTGGCATGACCATTTTAGGGTTATTCTATTGTTTGCAAGGTATGCCAACCGTCAAGCGTACCAGTGGCTTGATATTGGGTTTTGGCTTGGTGCAGTTTGGTATTCCATTATCACGAATCATCTCGCCCTATCTCGCCATTGACGGTCAGCTTGAGAATTTATTTTTATTTCAATTTGGTTTGGCACTGATTTGTTTTGGACTGATTAACATATTGGAGTTACCGCCAGGCAATACCGAAAAAGTATTTGAGAAACTCGACTTTTTAAGCTTTGCTTTTTTTGCGAGCGGTCTGGCGGCACTGGCTGTTATTTTGGTGCAAGGTAGGATTTTATGGTGGACGACGCCTTGGCTCGTCTATCCGCTGATTATTGCTATCGTTGGGATTGGCGTCGCTCTATGGATTGAAACGCATCGCAAAAACCCGATGTTACAAGTCCGCTGGATGCGTAGTCGCAATATTATTGCCTTTATGATTACCGGCGCTGTCATGCGAATTTTGCTATCTGAGCAAAATGTCGGTGCTGCAGGACTGCTCGCTAATTTGGGCTATGGCAATGATCAGCTGGTTACTTTTTATGCTGTCATAATGGCTGCCAGTGTGTTGGCTTTGGTGATTAGTATTTTTAGTACCAATCCGATGGACTTGCGCCGTCCCGTTATTTTTGCAGTGGCATTGATTGCCTTGGGCTCTTGGATGGACGTTGGGGTCTCTATCAACTCCGCACCTTATATGTTTTATATTAGCCAGTTTTTGATTGCATTTGCCGCGGTGTATTTTATGGGACCTTTGGTTTTCGAAGGATTCTTGCGGGCTATTGCTAGTGGCCCTGCTTATATCATTAGTTTTTCGGTTATCTTTGGTATTTCTCAAACGGTTGGCGGATTGGCAGGTGCAGCGGCTATTCAGGCATTTACGACCATTCGTACGCAAGTACATTATGCGGATATGGTCAGCTCACTGAATTTGGGTGATCCTACGTTCAGCGCTCAAATTGCTGGTACTCGCAGTGTATTATCAAATCAAACGACGGATACAGCGCAAGCGAATGTGGCCGCGATGAGCCAAGTGTTGCAAGGGATTCAACGCCAAGCAACTGTCTCCGCTTATAGCGATCTGTTCTTTTTGATGGCCAGTTTTGCTACTTTCGTTACGATCATTTTATTGATCAACTATTTTTATAACCGTTACCACAAACGCAATCCCCTTGCTAAAGAGCTTGCCGTTATTGCAAAAATGCGTGAGTCAAAATAACTCAGCTTATTATATTAATCATGTTTCACCTCATTCATTTATAGCCAGTCCATTTTAATATTTATTAAAAATTTAGGAGCACGTCATGAGTCAAGAAAAACCAAATGAGCTTAGTCAAACACCTCAGACGTCCACTGGCGCTCCAGCAACAGACACACTTATAGCGTCCGATATAAGCAAAGAAGAGTCTGCTGCAACTTCTTCGCCATCAGCAACTAAGACAGCAGAAGGTGATGTAGAAAACAGTTCAGACAGCAATGAACCACCGATGCCGCCAAAAGAGCCAATACCCGATACTACTGGTTGGTCGCCTAAGAAAAAATCCTACCTAAACTTAGGCTTATTAATTTTATTGATTGTCATTGGCGTGGCATTGATTTTGTATGCATGGAAGCTCCCACCTTTCACCCCAACGGTACAGCAAACCAATAATGCTTTTGTCAAAGGTCAGACGACTATTATTAGCCCGCAAGTTTCCGGCTATGTCACCAAGGTAGTAGTGCAAGACTTCGCCAATGTAAAAGCGGGCGACTTACTCATAAAGATTGACGATCGAACCTTTCAGCAGCAGCTCGAACAAGCCCAAGCAAATACAGAGGTGGCAGTCACCAACCGCTCTACCAATGACCAGGATACGCAAACCAGCCAAGCGCAAATCGAAGCACGTAGAGCTGATTTGTATAGTGCCAAAATCAATGTAGAAAGCGCGCGTGAAGATGTAAACCGTTATCAAGGTTTAGATGCTATTGGTGCAGTATCGAAAGCAGAAGTTGCTCATATCAAGGCGCAGTTGGCTCAAGCACAAGCAGGTGTACAGCAAGCAGAAGCTAATTTGCAAGCCGCTCAAGAAAATCGTGAAAAGACTAGCGGCAGTCGCTCATCGCTGGACGCAAATATCAAAAATGCTGAGGCAGGCGTCAAGCAAGCGCAAATCAATCTAGACAATACTATCATCACTGCGCCTGAATCTGGCCAGCTAAGCCAAGTCAGTGTCAAAGAAGGCCAATACGTCAGCGCTGGTACGCAGCTTATGTATATCGTGCCAAAAGGTATTTGGATTATTGCAAATTTTAAGGAAACTCAAATAGCTAATATGGCAATCGGTGAGCCTGCGACCATTCATGTCGATGCGCTTGGCGGCGCCAAATTTACGGGGCACGTGAGTAATATCTCGCCAGCGACTGGTAGCGAGTTTAGTGCTGCTGCAGCCAACCCTGCGACAGGTAACTACATAAAAATTGCTCAACGTATTCCTGTACGCATCGATCTAGATCAAAACCAGCCTGAACTTGCACGCTTACGCCCTGGCATGTCTGTCTCAGTGGATGTCGATACCAATATTAAATGAAAGGTTGAATAAAAAGTTAAATACGAAATCATGCCAAATAAGGTCAATAGTTAACGTAAAAAAGCCACTCTAGATACCAAAGAAATTGGATTTAGAGTGGCTTTTTTAGTTTTCTATAATCTATAGCTTCAAACTACAGCAACTATGGTAATAAACGTTTGGTTGTCCAGCTTGTATTGCCTTCACTGTCGTCGCCGCTACTCTGCGTATACACAATTCGGTCATGCATCCGATTGGCGCGACCTTGCCAAAACTCAATACTTTCAACCGTAATCTCATACCCACCCCAAAACTCTGGCGTTGGTACGGTAGTATTGTCAGGGTGCTCTGCTTGAAGCCGTTCAAACGTTTGCTCCATGACTTCACGATTGGCCACTTCACCACTTTGCGGTTGACTCACCCAAGCGCCTACTTGACTATCATGAGGACGCTTTTGGAAGTAAGCAGCCGATTTATCAGCAGCAATTTTAGCGATACTACCGCTGATACGGACTTGGCGCTCTAGCTCATGCCAAAAGAATAATGCTTCGGCATTAGGATTTTCTGCTATATCCTGCCCCTTTGCGCTTTCATAATTGGTATAAAAAACAATACCTGTCTCAGTAATCTCGCGTAATAACACAATACGGACGCTAGGCTTATTGTCTGCGCCACATGTTGCCAAACTCATTGCATAAGGCTCTTGCACCTTTTGCGCTAGCGCTTCATTCATCCAAGCTTTAAAGAGCTCAAATGGTGACGTTGGTACTGACTGTTGGTCAAGCTCGCCTTTCTCATATGAGAGGCGTTGGTCGGTAAAGTCCATGCTCATGGCAGTTCCTTATTTGAAAACTATAATGTTGTCTTAAATACCGGTCATTATCTTGAATACCACTTATTGCCTTGAATGCTATTAGCCTAGTACCGACTTTATAAGATCAGCTAAGTCATTAGCCATTACATCACACTCTATCTCATCATCTGATTCCACCATCACACGAATCATAGGCTCTGTACCTGACTGACGTATCAGAAGACGACCACGACCCTCTAGCGTTGCCTGTGCTTTATCAAAAGCAGCAAGCAACTCTTCATGTTTAAATGGGTCTTGCATTTGAGATAGGCGTACATTGACTAGCTTTTGCGGTAACACTTCAAAACCTTCAACAAGTTCACTTAACGCACGCTCTCTGGCTTGCATTACTGCTAGTACTTGCAAGCCAGCAATGATAGCGTCCCCTGTACGACTTTTATCTAAGCATAAGATATGGCCAGATGGCTCACCGCCCAATATCCAACCATTAGCTTCTAAATCCTGCATCACATAGCGATCACCAACCTTTGCGCGAGTAAATTGAATATTTGCATCTTTTAGTGCCAGCTCTAACCCCATGTTGCTCATGAGCGTGCCGACAACACCTTCAGCTTTGGTTTTACCTTGGGTGGCAAGTACATATAAGATACCATCACCATCAACTAGCTTACCCGTCTCATCAACCATTACAATACGGTCGCCATCCCCATCTAGCGCAATACCGACATCTGCTTCATGCTTAAGCACAGCCTTTTGTAAGCTTTCAGGATGAGTAGAACCACATTCAGCATTGATATTAATGCCGTCTGGCGTATTATTTATGGCAATCACGTTGGCCCCCAACTCGCGCATTACTCTAGGTGCTACGCTATAGCCTGCGCCATTGGCACAATCCACTACTACCGTCAGATGACTGAGATCATATTGATAAGGGAAGCTGCCTTTGCAAAATTCAATATAGCGACCTTTAGCATCATCAATACGATTGTTCTTACCTAAATTTGCAGGATCAAGAATAGGCATCATAGCAAAGTCACTACTAACGTCGTTCATAATTGCTGTCAATTTATCATTGATTGCAGTTTGCATCTCATCACTTATCTTTTTGCCGTCACCTGAGAAAAACTTGATGCCATTATCATAATAAGGGTTATGCGAGGCTGAGATAACCACGCCGGCATCTGCATTAAAGCTACGGGTCAAATGCGCAATCGCTGGAGTCGGAAGTGGTCCAAGCATATAAACATCGACACCAGCCGCATTAAAACCTGCTTGTAATGCTCCCTCTATCACATAGCCTGACAGACGCGTATCTTTACCAATCACAACACTTGGCTTACGCGTAGGATTTTCATTTTTTTCTATGAGAACAAGCCCAGTGACGTAGCCTAGTTTTAAGATAAAGTCCGGTGTAATTGGTAATTCACCAAATTTTCCACGAATTCCATCAGTGCCAAAATAGCTCATTATGTGTTCCTCAAGTCAAAAAAATAAAAGGCCAAGCGTATACGCAGGCAATACTATTGTTGTAATAATCTGTTTCTGTATTTTACAAAAAAAACAGCCAACAATAACAGAGCATTGTTGGCTGTTTGTATCTTAAGCTCGCTGCAGCCTTACGTCTCAGCTAACATTAATACGATTTAAATCTATAGAAAGGAAGCATTTCACGGAACGATCTAGTTTACTCGATAGTTCGGTGCTTCTTTAGTGATTTGCACATCATGCACATGCGACTCTTTCATACCTGCTGAGGTTACTTTGATAAACTGCGGATTGGTACGCATATCTTCGATAGTGGCAGAACCCGTATAACCCATTGATGAACGTAAGCCACCAACCAACTGGTTAACGATACCCGCAACTGGTCCTTTATAAGGAACACGACCTTCGATACCTTCTGGCACTAACTTCTCTACGCCGTCTTTTGCATCTTGGAAGTAGCGATCTGAAGAACCATTTGATCCGGACATCGCACCCAAACTACCCATACCACGATAAGCTTTATAATAGCGACCTTGGAACAGCTCAACTTCACCTGGTGCTTCTTCCGTACCAGCCATGAGTGAACCAACCATGATACATGATGCACCAGCAGCGATTGCTTTTGCCATATCGCCTGAGTAGCGGATACCACCGTCAGCAATCAATGGAATGCTGTCTTTTAAAGCACTAGCAACATTATCAATGGCTGATATTTGTGGCACACCGATACCTGCGATAATACGCGTAGTACAGATGGAACCAGGGCCGATACCTACTTTTACTGCATCAGCACCTGCATCACGTAAAGCAATTGCGGCCTCACCTGTTGCGATGTTGCCACCGATTACTTGTACATGCGGATAGTTTTTCTTGATCCAAGATACTTTATCGATCACGCCTTTTGAGTGACCGTGCGCAGTATCAACGACGATAACGTCGACATCAGCAGCGATTAGTGCTTCAACGCGTGCTTGTGTATCAGCACCAGTACCAACAGCCGCGCCAACACGTAGGCGACCTTGTTCGTCTTTACATGCATTTGGATTATTTTCAGCTTTGGCAAAATCATTAACAGTAATTAAACCACGCAGGCGGAAGTTATCGTCAATAACGATGACTTTTTCGATGCGGTGCTCATGCAACAATCTTTTGATATTTTCGTTGCTTTCACCTTCATGCACAGTTACTAGCTGCTCTTTAGGTGTCATGATCTGGCTAACTGGCAACGATAAATTGGTCTCAAAACGCCAATCTCTATGGGTAACAATACCCACAACGTTATCTGTGCCTTTTTCGACCACAGGCACACCTGAGATATTGTTATCTTGTGTCAAACGCAGCAATTCACCAATCGTCATCTCTGGATGGACAGTGATAGGATCAACAACGGTACCCGCTTCAAATTTTTTGACACGGCGTACTTGTGTGGCCTGCTTTTCGATGTCCATGCTCTTATGCAAAATACCCATGCCACCAAGCTGTGCCATAGTGATAGCCATTTCAGACTCAGTCACCGTATCCATCGCCGCAGAGATTAGCGGAAGATTAAGTGTGATGTTTTTGGTCAAACGAGTAGACAGATCAGCAGTTTTTGGCAGAACTTCAGAATAGGCTGGTAATAATAAAACGTCATCAAAGGTTAAGGCTTCATCGACAATTCGCAACATACAGACCCCTAGTGGTGGTTATTTTGATGGGTAGGAGCTCAGGGTCAAGCGTATCAATCATTGCAGCTGCAAGCACAGTGCCGACTCATCGCTAACCACTCAGTTATCCTATAAAAATAACGCCACATTATAACAAATAAGCGCCTCGCTGACACACTATATTTGTCAGATTATTTTACACAAGTGCGTCTTTATCGATGACAATTATGCTTCAAACCATTAATAACTCGCTTTTAAAGCCAATCAAGCTCGCAAAGCCCATTGTTACTCCTGAATCCTATTCGCCTTTAGTTAACGTAAAGCGCTCTGTAGGTAGATATTTGTTTTGCTGCGCATGCAGGTAGCCAAGCATTTGCTCTCGTATCTCACAAGCCAGCGTCCATGCCTCTATAGGCCCTACCGATGAAACAGCGCCGCGTAGTTGAATGGTATTTTCGGTCACATCAACCACATACATTTCAGGTTCTGTTTTATCATCCCAAAGTTTATTGTCCTTGACCATCGATATAAACGCCTCTCGAATAGCGTCGATATCTGCACCATAATCAATATACAAAAACACAGGACAGGTCTGATGTACTTCCGTATGTGACCAGTTTTCCACTCGTTCAGTGATTAGCTCACGCATTGGCACGATCAAGCGACGCTCATCCCATGTTTTTAACACGGCATACGTGTAACGCAGGTCTTCCACCGTACTAAAATTGCCATCCATTATCACACTATCGCCAATTCGCACTGGCTGCGTCACTGCTACCTGCACACCAGCAATGATATTTCCTAATATTGGCTGTGCCGCAATACCGATAACCACACCTGCAATACCCGCTGAAGTCAGTAACGTCTTGCCAAGGCCTTCCATATTGGCAAATTCACTAAGACCTATCCAGAAACTTCCCAAAATCATCGCGAAAATAAACACACGACGGAATATCGATACATAAGTACGGCGACGACGTTCTTTATCAAAATGCTCTGCAGCCAAATTTTCAATCTGCATGTCTTGATAGCGATTGGCAAAAAAGTTAATGATACGAATACCTAACCACATGGTACTAAATACCAGACCAATCCAAATAAGTGGACGAGTAGATGAGGCAACTGCATCTAAATAAGGAAAACCACCAGAAACTAAGGTAAAAACCAGTGAAAAACTGATAGTAAAGGTTAATGGTACTGTCAGCTTACTAACCAAATCTGCCACACCGTTGGTGCTGCCAACATACATGCTGTATTTTTCTTCATCGATATAATGATTGATGATTTTTGCAGTACCTTTACTCAGTAGCCAACCCATGCCCATGGTTAATAAAAAGAACAATATCAGCGCTGAGAATTCCCATAGCGCAATTCCAAAAAACTTTAACTTTAACCAAGTAGGCAAATAACGCTCGAACTCAGCTGGATGATACTGTTCATAGAGATTATCAATATTGCCTACTGTCTGCGCCGAGAACACCCAGACAGGGGCTTCATCCCCTACCCGCACTCGCTGCAAATAGATAGGAACACGGCGCTCGCGATAATCAACATAGCCAAGCTGAATAGAACGTCTGGCAATGCCCATGACACTGCTATTATTACCAAGTGGTGGTTCAATTAAGCCATCGGGACGATCTGGCATATCATCGAATACATAGAGCTCTTTTTCAGACAATAAAAAATCTAATCGCTTTGTGAGATCAAGCGCACGGCTCCGTTGGCTTTTCTCGTCAATTAAATTCATGTTTAGCGCGTAAGCGGCCAAATCATACTGCTGTTTCATTAACGCTGATTGAAAAAACTCTAAAGCTGCAAGCGGTGTTTCTAAGTTAGCTGGCTCAGATAACGGCGGCAACCCAGCATTTAATTTATCGAGTATATAGTAGCTCTCACTGTATTCTCCGGTCAGTGCCGTATCACCTTGTAGCCTGCCTGCCTGCTCCACTGCATTACGCTCAGTAGGATCGAAGATCTCTTCAGTAATACCAGAAATACTAACACTCTCATCTTTAAGCGCATTGACTTGCTGAGCTGCATATTCAGTAAAACTATCAGGTTTACTAGGTGTTTGTTTTTCCGGCTCGCTCGTACTCTGTGCATTTTCACTACTTGCTGCGTAAACAGGCACATAGATCACACTTATAGCGATAATAAAAAAGCCTAACAATACTTGCAGCCTATGGCTTTTGAAACGACTTTTCTCTACATCTACTTGATGATTATCATCTGAGTGCAAAACGGCACAATGATGGTTCATAGGATTGTCTTTAAGAGTATTCATGTTTTCAAAGCCATCAGTCTATAAAAGGAAAGTATCAAAAGTATATCAGTGCTGCTTTAACCTAATTCAGTAAGCAAAAAAAAGCCAGCCTAAAGCTGACTTAATTTATTACGAGATTTGTAGCTATTTACCCTATAAACGGCAAGAGTTGTTTTAAGCGCGGCGCCATGTCGTGCCAGCACGGCTGTCTTCGAGTTCAATACCAGCCTCTTTTAGTTGCTCACGTATCTCATCAGCACGAGCAAAGTTTTTGTTGGCTTTAGACTCTGCACGTTCGATAATCAAATTATCAATAACCGCATCCGTTAGACCATCTTCTGCTTGATCACCAGTCACTGCTTGCAAAAACTGCTGCACTGGCTGCTGTAAAATATTTAATACTTGCGCCAATGCTTTTAGTTGCTGGGCTAATTGCCATGCGGTATCGACGTCTTCTGCTTTAATGGCTTTATTGATATCGCGAGCCAATCCGAATAAGACGCTGATGGCGGTCGAGCTATTAAAGTCGTCATTCATCGCCTTGATGAAGTCTGGAGCAACCGCGCTATTGTAAGCTTCAGCCACTAAGTCTTCATTGATTACGATTGACTGTCCTTTTTGTTGCTCAGCCAATTTTAGTGCATTATATAGTCTGCTTAGGCTATTATGTGCTTCATCTAAGGCGCTATCAGAGAAATTTACTTGGCTACGATAGTGACTCGATAATAAGAAAAAACGTACCGTTTCTGGCAGGTATTTTGCCATGACATCGCGAATGGTAAAAAAGTTGCCCAATGATTTAGACATCTTTTCGCCATCGACATTGATAAAACCAACATGCATCCAGTTGCGTGCATACTCACAACCAGTCGCTGCCTCAGACTGCGCGATTTCGTTTTCATGATGCGGGAACTGTAAGTCATGACCACCGCCGTGAATATCAAAGGTACTACCTAAGCACTTAGTCGACATCGCTGAACATTCAATATGCCAGCCTGGACGCCCTTGACCCCATGGTGATGCCCACTGCGGCTCGTCAGGTTTTGCAGATTTCCATAGTACAAAGTCAAATGGATTACGTTTATCATTTTCAACTTCGACTCGCGAACCTGCCTGCATATCGTCCAGATTACGCTTAGATAATTTGCCATAACCGTCAAAGCTATCGACGGCATAATAGACATCACCGTTGTCGCCTGCATACGCATAGTTGCCAGTGACTAACGTCTCAATCATATTCTGCATGTCATCGATATGATCGGTCGCACGTGGCTCAGCATTTGGCATCTCACAACCAAGGGCTGTTGCGTCTTCATGCATCGCTTCAATAAAGCGCTGCGTCAATGTACCAATCTCTTCACCGTTTTCAGCAGCACGAGCAATGATTTTATCATCGATATCAGTGATATTACGTACGTAATTCACGTTGTAACCCAAACGTGCTAACCAACGAACGGCCATATCAAAACCGACCATCACTCGCGCATGACCAATATGACAATAGTCATAAACAGTCATGCCGCACACATACATACCAACCTGCCCTGCTTTGAGTGGTACAAACTGACGCTTGCTGCCAGTCAATGAATCGTAAATGGCAAGTTGGGACATCGCATCTGCAAGTGGTGTGGTCATAGTAAAAAAGCCTTGTAACGTAAATAAAATAGAGAAATGTGAAATCTCAGCCGCGGTGTATGAATAAGCCATACAAATGACTGAGACTATAAATCATGTAAATAAAAAATTCAGACCAAAAAACGTCGTGATATAAAACGTAACCCATTATCTTAGCGAAAACAGGCGTAAAATACTACAATGAGCGTGCAACTAACGCTATTCAATCATAAAAACCGTTAAGGATGTAAAGATGGGCAATCGCTTAAGCAAAATATACACACGTACTGGAGATGACGGCAGCACTGGTATGGCTGATGGCAGCCGCCTTAGCAAAGCGGACGATCTATTTAGCGTCATGGGTGACATCGACGAGCTCAACTCACATATCGGCTTGGTACGTGCGCAACTAAAGCACAATAAAGGGCAATCTATAGAGAAAGAGTTCTCTGAAGCCTTGGTCATCATTCAGCACTTGTTATTCAATATAGGCGGCGAGCTTGCCATGCCAGAATATGAAGGGGTTAATGCCACTCATATTGAATGGTTAGAGCAGCAAATAGATATGATGAATGCCACATTGCCACCGCTAAAAGACTTTATTTTGCCGACAGGTTCTATATTGGTCAGTCAATTACACGTGGCGCGTAGTGTGTGTCGCCGCGCTGAACGTCAAGCTGTGATATTGCAACAGCAGCGTCCACAAGCGATTCGTAGTACTGCCGTCAGCTTTATTAATCGCTTATCTGATTGGTTGTTTGTCGCTGCACGCTTTTGTACAGATCCAGAAAAAATCTCTGAGGTGTTGTGGGACAGTCAAGCATTGAAGACGTTCACTGACAGTCAATAATAAAAACTAAGTATTTAACAATAAATAGCTTAAACACTAAAAACCCCGCGACATAATTGTTGCGGGGTTTTTATTATTCAGCAATAGCAATTCGGTTTACTGGATATCGCTACCTCTTATTACAATGATAAATTAATAAGTCGCGCTGTTGTCTTCAATGATGACCATATCGATGGTTTCATCTTTAGGCACGGCTTTTGGTGTGGCTGGCTTGCTAGGCTCGGCAGCTGCTGCTTGAGTGTTTGCAGTCGAACTGCTCTGACTTTCAGCAGGTTTATTGATGGTTGGTGGCGGCGTAGGTTCAGTTGGGCGAATTGGCTGAACTGGCGTTACAGTTCTTGGCTGACGGATTGGCGCTGTTTGAGTCGTATCGTTGTTCTGTGTTGCACGGCGCTCAGCAGCACGTTGGGCGCGTTGCTCATCCATTGCAGTTTTAAATACAGAACCTGCCATCACATCTGCAACGACAGTAATCAAAGCAGGTTGACCTGCAATGCGCGTACGCACTTGACCGCCTTGAGTACCGACGATGTAAGTGAAAGCGTCATCAACAAGCATATTGTTATTGATACGGATATTGTCTTGCGCTAAACGTGATTGTAAGCTTGGCTGATTATTGGCCGCTTGTACCTGACTGGCTTGATACAAGTCTTCACTTGGTAGCGTCATGCTGACACTTGCTTGGCAAGTGGTCATACCGTTCTCATTGGCTTGTTGCAAGATGGCAGCGTTTTGAACATCAATGACAACGCCATTGGTTTTTTCGCTAACCACACCGTTTGCTAAACTGATTTCAGCATCATTTGCATAATTGGCAGCCAATGACTGTGCTTGTTGATTGAGCGTATTCTTTAGAGCTGACTTCAGGCGATCTTGCACCATAGGATCATCACAACTGATCGCAGGCGCAATGCTATTTTCAGCATCGACCGTCTCTTGTTCTGTTAGCTCTGCCTGCTCAGTAGTGTCTTCTTTATCTGAACGATCACAGCCTGCAAGCGCCAAACCACATACCAATCCAATCCCAGCAACTTTATGCCACTTGCTCAAACTTATATTTGCTACGCTCATACTAACTCTACTCCCAATTTACAGGTTCGTACCGCCACTGACTGACAGTGTTCAACATTCAAATGCAACGCTAGCTGCTACAGATATGAAAACCACATCATTATACGGTGTTTAAATCAAATGGTCATTAGTGTAGCCCATGGATATACAAATAGTGCCCCTCATTGTGGAAAAAACCTGCGTTTGGTTGCAAAAACATAACAAACATTCGAAGATTTGGAATCTAAAAAGTCATATTTAAAAAAGTACGGATTTCATCACAGTTTTTGTTAGACGTCATTGATATGACGCTATATGATTGGGCATAAAAATCATCAATAATTGGTGCATATGATAAATTTTAGAGATACGTTGTTGTTAGGTCATCGAGGCGCACGCGGTGAGGCATTAGAAAATACCTTTTCAGGCTTTCAATACTCTCAAAACCTCAAGTCAAGAGGCTTATCAGGCGTAGAATTTGATATACAACTAAACGCTGACGGTCACTTAATCGTATTCCACGATGACGATCTAGAGCGTATGTGCGGTCGGCAATCACGTATTGACCAGTTGAAACTGACTGAGATTCAATGCCAGTTGCAGTTTGGCCAACCTATTATGACGCTCGCAAGCATAGCACCTGCGCTTAGTGGATTTAACGTTATTGAGCTGGAAATTAAAACACATAGCCGTACCAATTATGCGGTGTTGATTGCAGCGCTTCGGCAGGCATTTATTAATACACCTCTTGCCAGTTTACCAGTTGTATTGACGAGCTTCGATGTAGAGCTACACAACCGTTTGCAACGTCACAAACTATTATCTCATATGCCTCGCGGCTTGCTCATTCGTACGCCAAAAGCGTTGGCAAGCGCGACCAATACCGCATTGCAACTCGGCTGTATTCAACTAGGCATTCATTATCCGCTTTTGACCCAAGCCGTCATTAAACATAGCCACCGTTATGGATTGCCCGTAAGTGCTTGGACGGTTAATGATATTCCTACCATTGAGCAGCTCATCAAATGGCAGACCGATGTCATCATTACGGATTTTCCAAGTCATTTGCTGTTGCCTTAACCGAGTTATCTGTACTTTTTTGATATTTAATCATTTTTTCGATAAACGCATTCTTTTCTACATATCTACCCTCCTTGTTACACTTCTCCTTCATGTCTGATAAGTCACTCGTATTTTTGACCAATACATTCTATAATCCATACAAGTTATTGTTATTTAGCAATATTTTTATAGTGTATAAGTGTTCACTTTACATGCTTTTTAAGGTACTATGGTGGCTTAAATTAATACCGTTAGGGATATTATATGATTGCAAAAAAAGCACTTGGCTTACCGCTTAAAGGCTTACGTTTCGCTATCAAATCTGGTGACACGCTTGTAAAGACCGCCAGCACTCAAGTAACGCGTTTTAAAACTCGTTTTGATGAGAAAAAAGCGCAAATGGCGCTTGATGAGCAGCCTGTTGCCAAACGCAATTATGCTAAAGCTTCTGAGCAAGCGGATCTTTCTGCGCAAGAGCAAAGCATTGATATGCGCGAGTTTGAATTTACCAAAGCACCGATCAATTGGATTCCGGCGACTATTTTGGTAGCGACGCCGATTGCTGCTGCTATCATTACGCCATGGTACTTGTTCACTCATCAAGTGAGCGCACCTGTTTGGGGTGTATTCGGTGCCTTTATGGTATGGACTGGTATCAGCATTACCGCAGGTTACCATCGTCTAATGGCGCATCGTGCTTATAAAGCGCATCCAATTGTCAGAAACTTTTTATTGCTTGGTTCTACCCTAGCGGTACAGGGTTCTGCGTTTGATTGGGTTTCTGGTCACCGTACTCATCATCGTCATGTAGATGATCGTTTGGATGATCCGTATTCAGCACAGCGTGGATTCTGGTTCAGTCATATTGGCTGGATGCTACGTAACTACCCTAGCGGCAAGTTCGACTACAAAAACATTCCTGATTTGACTAAAGATAGAGTCTTACAGATTCAGCATAAATACTACGGTCTATGGGTAGTTGCCATGAACGTTGGTATGGTTGCCGCTATCGGTTGGTTGCTTGGTGATGTTTGGGGTACGTTGGTTATCGCAGGCCTATTACGTTTGGTATTGACGCATCACTTTACGTTCTTTATTAACTCGTTCTGCCATATGTTTGGCACACGTCCTTATACGGATACCAACAGTGCTCGTGATAACTTCTTCTTGGCTATCTTTACATGGGGTGAGGGTTATCATAACTACCATCACTTCTTCCAATACGACTATCGTAATGGCGTGAAATGGTGGCAATATGACCCAACCAAATGGTTAATCGCTGGTTTATCAAAACTTGGTTTAACCTCTGAGCTGCGTACTGTTGATGATACGACCATCAAACATGCAGAAGTACAAATGCAGTTTAAGAAGGCTCAGCAGCAAATCGATACAGCAGCAGTAAGCGGCATTGATCTTCCTCATGCGATGAAGAGCTTCCAAGACCGTATTAAGTTTGAATATGATGCCTTTACGCAGACTGTTGAAGAATGGCAAGCGCTAAAAGCAAAAACTATCGAGCTTAAGAAAACAGAGTTTGCTGATCGTTTGCATGAAGTTGATGATAAATTAAAGCACGATTATGCCAAAATTGAACAAAAAATCCTTGAGCATAATAGCAATCTAAAAACCGCTTTCCGCTCTATCGGCGCGAACGAAAAAGCTGCTTAATTAATCTCTGATTTGTTTTATAATTTTGAAGCTTCTCCATCCCCCTATCCGTCCTAGATAGGGGGATTTTTTTTGCTTATAATTTATCGCTTATGTCATTCTAGCTACTTCTAATGACCTTATTATCATAATAAATGGTCAAATACATTGACTGAGCCATTGCCAGATCCAACCTACAAGCAATAACAATCTCGTTCATCACATTCAGTTGATTAAAGACCGAAAAATTTATTTTTTGTCCAGATATTACAAGAGACGGACAGAGTGCAACGATGCCATATGAGAGCTATGCTATAGTGACATTCTCACTTTTATATTTTAATGGAAACGGCCTGTATGCGTTATCAAAACACTTACGTCAACCTAGACACGCGCCTTTATCATGAGCAACCACCGACGCCACTAGACAATCCTCGTGTCGGTCACTTCAACACTCAAGTTGCACAGCAGTTAGGCTGGGCAAACGACGAGGACCTGATGACCAATTGGGTTGAGATATTGGGCGGTCAATACGTGCCAGCTGACTTTAAACCATTATCAATGGCGTATGCTGGTCACCAGTTTGGACAGTGGGCTGGGCAATTGGGCGACGGACGCGGTTTACTAATGGCACAGGTACTCGATAATGATGGACAGCCACAAGACTTGCATCTTAAAGGTGCTGGCTTGACGCCCTATTCACGTATGGGTGATGGACGCGCAGTCTTACGTAGTACTATTCGCGAATACCTGTGCGGTCATGCATTGACCCAGCTTGGCATCCCTTCATCTAACGCATTGGGGTTTGTGGTATCTGATACGAGAGTGCGCCGTGAGCGTATCGAAGCAGGTGCAGCACTAATGCGTGTGGCAGACAGTCATATTCGTCTCGGTCATGTCGAATGGATTGCCAGCTTTGCCCCTGATGTACTGGGTGAGTTCACCGACTATATGATTGACACTTATTATCCAGAGTGCCGCGATAGCGACGTGCCTGTCTTGGCGTTTTTGACCGCAGTGGTTGAACGTACGGCTCGTATGATTGCTAATTGGCAATTGATTGGCTTTGCTCACGGTGTCATGAACACAGATAACTTATCTATCACAGGCAGTACTTTGGACTTCGGGCCTTTTGGCTTTATGGAGCGCTTTAATCCTGCATGGATTAATAATCACTCAGACCATACGGGTCGCTACGCTTATCAGAATCAGCCTGCTATCGGGCATTGGAATCTAAACGTTTGGCTGCCACACTTTATGCGCCTAGAAGGCGTCACCCGTGAGACGCTTGCTGAGTGTTTAGCGCCTTACGAAGCAACCTTTATGCAGCACTATCAGCAAGGTCTGTGCCGCAAGCTTGGTTTACCGCATCAAAGAGAAAGTCTCAGCTTAGCCTTTGAATGGTTGACGCTATTAGAAGACAACTTGCTCGACTACACCAATAGCTTCCGCGCCCTACTCGGTTTGATCGCACCAGCAGATCATCCTTATGAACAAAAACTACTGGCTACTATGACCACTGAATTAAGCAATGATGCGCAGCAAGTATGGCAAGGCTGGTCAGCACGTTATCTGGCACAGATCGAGCAGCTGCCACTTGAGCAGGTAGTTAATGACATGATAACCAACAATCCTGTCTATGTCCTTCGTAATAGCATGGCGCAGCGTGCGATTACTGCCGCAGAGCAAGGTCAGTTTGAAGAAGTTGATCGGGTATTTCGTTTACTAGCCAATCCTTACAGTGTGCAAGATATCGCTAATGATTTGGATAGCAGTGCGCCTGCGCCTGATACACCGCAGATGCCAATTAGTTGTTCGTCTTAGTAGCTGCTCTTCTTAGTAGTTGCTCGCCTTAGCACCTTTCAATTCTGTAATATTTTGAAACATTATGAAATTAAGGTTGATATATAACTGCATTTTTTGGCATTATCAACGAGATAAATAACGAATATCATTTTATTATATTATTCGTACAATTCACTGTTGTTGACTAGGCAGTGAATTGGCAATAATGCTAGAATGAATATTTTAGCTAGTTTGCTTTTTTGACTTGATCTTTGATCGTCGACCATGATTCTGATGGTCGTGAGTCGTTTAACGTTTTTATACCTTTCAGTTATTATCATTCAATGATTTTTGGAGGGTTAGACGTTGTTTTTTATCACCATTTAATTTATTCCAATTTATTCCAACCATGGCAATTATTATGAATGACGATACCACTTCGAATACGGATAACCTCAGTACAGAAAAAGAGCAGTTTGAACAAGCTGCCTTACATTACCATGAGTTTCCACGCCCAGGTAAAATTTCGGTAACCCCTACTAAGCAGCTAGCCAACCAACGTGATTTAGCACTCGCCTACTCTCCAGGTGTTGCTGTACCTTGTCTTGAGATCCAAAGAGATCCAAAACTTGCGTCTAAATACACGGCACGTAACAACCTAGTTGGTGTTATCACTAACGGTACTGCTGTATTGGGTCTGGGTAATATCGGTCCATTGGCATCGAAGCCAGTTATGGAAGGTAAAGGCGTTCTATTTAAGAAGTTCGCAGGTATCGACGTTTTTGATATTGAAATTGCTCAAAATGATCCAGATAAATTCATCGAAGCGGTTGCCTCGCTTGAGCCTACCTTTGGTGGTATCAACCTAGAAGACATCAAAGCACCAGAATGTTTCAAAATCGAGCGCGTACTACGTGAGCGCATGAACATTCCTGTGTTCCATGATGATCAACATGGTACGTCAATCATTGTTGCCGCAGCCATGCTAAATGCTTTGTTGATCACTGGCAAAAAAATTGAAGAGATTAAAATTGTTTGTTCAGGCGCAGGCGCAGCAGCCATTTCTTGCCTAGATATTATTTGCGCACTTGGTGTTAATAAGAACAACATCATTGTTTCAGACTCACGCGGTATCATCAGTACTAGCCGTGAAAACCTAGACGAAACCAAACAGCGTTATGCTCGTGATATCACGGCTACTTCTATCGAAGAAGTCATGGACGATGTCGATATGTTCCTAGGCTTATCAATGCCAGGTACACTATCAGAAGATATGGTTCGCCGTATGGCAAAAGACCCTATCGTCTTTGCACTTGCCAACCCAACACCTGAAATCATGCCAGAATTGGCCCATGCGGTACGTCCAGACGTCATCATGGCAACTGGTCGTTCAGACTATCCAAACCAAGTAAACAACGCGCTATGCTTCCCGTATATCTTCCGCGGTGCATTGGATGTTGGTGCAACCACTGTTAACGAAGAGATGAAAGTCGCTTGCGTAAAAGCAATCGCTGCGATGGCACACGTTGAAGCCACACCAACTACTAGCGCTAGAAACATCGAAAAGATGCAAAGCTTTGGTCGTGACTACTTAATCCCAGGCCCTCTAGAGCCAAATCTAATCATTGAGATCGCATCTGCTGTTGCCAAAGCAGCGATGGATTCGGGCGTTGCCACGCTACCGATCGATGACATGCAAGCCTATCGTCAGCGTCTGTCTGAGTTTGTTTATAACTCTGCGTTTGTAATGAAGCCAATCTTTGCTCGTGCTAAAGCCGATCCAAAACGTATCGTGTACTGTGAAGGTGAAGACAACAATATCTTGCTTGCTGTACAAGTGGTCGTTGATGAGAAGCTAGCACAACCTATCTTGGTTGGTCGTCCTTCAGTTATCGAAGCCAATATTAAAAAATTAGGCCTACGTCTAAAAGCTGGTGAGAATATTACCATCGTCAACGTTGATGACGATCCTCGCTATAAAGACTACTGGCAGGGTTACTATGAGAAGAACAAACGCCGCGGTGTAAGCATTGAGCTTGCTCGTCGTGATGTTCGCCGTAAGACGACTTTGATTGGTTCTTTGCTGGTTGAAAATGGTGCAGCAGATGGCATGGTATGTGGTACCTTTGGCCATTACCAATTGCATCTAAAATACGTTGAAAGCGTCATTGGCAAAAAACAAGGTATGAACGACTTCTATGCAATGAATGCGGTACTCATGCAAGATCGTAATATCTTTATCGCTGATACCTATGTTCATGAAGACCCAACGGCTGAACAATTGGCTGAAATGACTGTCTTGGCAACGGATCAATTACGTCGCTTTGGCATCACGCCACGCGTTGCGCTAGTATCTCATTCTAACTTTGGTGCTTCAGATCGTGCCAGCGCTGTCAAAATGCGTAAGGTTCATGAACTATTAACCAATATGAATGTCGACTTTGAGTTTGAAGGCGAAATGCAAGGTGATGCCGCGCTTAACGAAAATATTCGTCTAAACGATATGCCATCAAGCCCGTTAAAAGGTGCAGCGAACCTACTTATCTTGCCAACCCTCGATGCCTCAAACATCGCTTTCAACCTGCTTAAAACAGCGACTGGCAGTGCTTCTATTGGCCCTATTCTATTAGGTACTAATAAGCCGGTACACATTTTGACGCCATCAGCGACAGCACGTGGTATCGTCAACATGACTGCATTGACTGTTACTGAAGCGCAAGACCTAGAAAACGAAAAATAGTCATATATCATACCTAGTATGAATGCACTATAGTCGGTTCAATATAATTTGAATACAAGGAAGCCGAGTGAAAGTACTACAAATAGTAGACTGAGCGAGGCTGACACCCTACCCAATTTATAGAGGATTGACCATATTAAGAAGGGCTCTGTCATCCATTGACAGAGCCCTTCTGCTATACTAAAACCAGTCAATGCAACTTATAAAGCATTGGCTGTTTTTTTGATTTATAAAAATTGAGCTAGCGATATAAAACTCAATAATAATAAGAGGCTTCTATGCAAATTTACCTTGTGGGCGGCGCTGTACGCGATCGACTGCTTAAGCGTCCTATCAAGGACAAGGACTTTGTCGTCGTTGGCGCTACTGTTACAGAGATGATTGATGCTGGGTTTCAACAAGTGGGCGCTGACTTTCCTGTGTTTTTGCATCCGACCAGTCATGAAGAGTATGCGTTGGCACGTACAGAGCGCAAGCAAGGCTCAGGCTACAAAGGTTTTAGCGTACATGCCAGCCCCGATGTTAGTCTAGAGGATGATTTGCGCCGTCGTGATTTAACCATCAACGCGATGGCAATCGAAGTTACCAGCTTAACCGATGATACCCCGATTAATGGACAAGTCATCGACTACTATGGCGGACTGCAAGACTTAAAAAGTAAGACATTGCGTCATGTGTCCAGTGCTTTTAGTGAAGACCCATTACGTGTGCTTCGAACGGTGCGCTTCTATAGCCGTTACTACGATTTGGGATTTGCCATCGCGGATGACACTTTAACGCTGATGCGTCAATTGGTTGATACAGGAGAGCTGGCTCACTTGAGCGCCGAACGTATTTGGCAAGAATCGAGCCGTGCGACTATGCAGCTATCACCGCAAGTCTATTGGCAAAAACTGTTTGAAATTGGTGCACTCACAGAGTATTTCGCGCCTTTGCATCACGCTTGGGACAATGTCCAAATAAGAGAAGCAGTGCAGACAGCGTTATACTTTGCAGGACAGATGCATTTAAATTTATCACAGCGTTGGGCGCTACTAATGACTAGCCTGTCTTCATCATTATTTAATAGCGAAAACTCTGAGTCTACCTCTACCGTATCAACCGCCATAAAAAATATTAACGCTATCGGTAATAAAGCCAAAGTCCCAAAAGCACATACTCAGTTCGCGACTTTATTCGCTCAGCAAGCTGAAAAACTAAGCACAATAAAAAGTCTAAATTCGGCTGAAAAAATCGACCTAATCCAAGCCTGCGGTGCACATAAGGAGCCTGATAAGCTCTCTCAACTGCTAGTGTGCAGTCATGTGTTACAGCTAGCAACACAGCATCGCCAAATGATGCTAGCACTAAATAGCTTTCACGCTGTCAGCATGACTGACATTGCGCCAGATCTCAAAGGCCCCGCTATTGGTACAGCCTTACGCCAAAGCAGGATTGAACACTTGCAAGCGCAACAATGATATAGACAAGCGCACTAGAGAAAAAAGTAGTATTGCTATGGACCAAGAACTTAATGCCTACCAAGCAGAAAATATAAATAACCAAGCGCCAGTGATGCTTGTCACAGGTAGTGCTAGGCGCATTGGGGCGGCTATTGTTAAAGCGGCTCATAGGCAAGGTTACCGCGTCATTATTCATTGTCATCGTAGTGAACAAGACGCTAATGACTTGGCTGACTATCTGAACGACATCCGTGCTAATAGTGCAAAAGTTATCGTTGCTGATTTAACGATAGTCAACGATGGGATGGCTTTAGACAGCTTTGTTAAAAATATCGTAGAGGCGTTTGGACAGCTTGATGTACTGGTGCATAATGCTTCGCGGTTTTATCCTAGCCCACTCGGTAGTATCAATCATGCACAGTGGGATGAGTTGCTTTTGACCAATGCCAAGGCCCCTTTATTACTAAGCCAAGCCCTACTACCTTATCTAAAGCAGCAACAAGGCTGTATTATCAGTTTATTGGACATACACGCGCATGATAGACCGTTTAACAACTATACCGTCTATAATATGGCAAAGGCTGCGCATCGAATGATGGTGCAGTCGCTAGCGCTAGAGATGGCACCTGAAGTAAGGGTCAACGGGGTTGCTCCTGGAGTCAACATTTTGCCTGACCCTACTAGCGACCAAGCTATTGATAACGATCAACAACAAAGTATCATCGATGCTATCCCTATGCGGCGAATAGGCCAACCTGATGAGATTGCTCATAGTGTGCTGTATCTTGTGCAGGCAAATTATGTCACAGGAGAGATCATCACTGTGGATGGTGGACGTAGCCTAACCATAGCTGGCGGTCACCTGTAATACGAAAATACGGCTCAATAAAAAATATCTTGATTACTGCCTATCTTTTGCTTGAAAAATTAAAAAAATCAGGTATCATTGTGCGTCTAACGTTAGGGCCCATAGCTCAGTTGGTTAGAGCAGAGGACTCATAATCCTTTGGTCGTAGGTTCAAGTCCTACTGGGCCCACCACATTTAAGTTTTAATAAAAAAGACCTTCAAGAGATTGGAGGTCTTTTTTATTGTCTACTGTTTTCTTAGTAAATAACAACCATGTGTATAAGCATAGATATAGGCACTTTATTCAAGCCTCTCCGCTGACAGCGGATAATTATTAATAGTTTTGTAGTGCTGTGTTTTTCAGACCTCTTGCGAGCCGCTACAGCGTAATGTGCTAGTTTTAGACCAAAAAGCCTAACTATTAATATAGATAGGCTTTTCTTAGGTAAACTGGTTTTCTACATCCGAAAGACAGTAACAGATCTATACACGTAATGACCATCTGTTCGTAGTAGACAGTTTTTATATCATCATTGAAGATGGCTTAATAAAATCCATGCACCGATGGCAATTAGCATCACACCACCAAATATTTCAGCTCTATGACCGATTAAGGAGCCCAATACTTTTCCTAACATCACCCCTAGCGTGACCATTACTGTAGTGGTCAAGCCAATAAGACCTGCCGCCAGTAGAATATTGACCTTTACAAATGCTAGGCTTACACCGACAGCCATGGCATCGATGCTGGTACCAAATGCAGTCAAAGCAAGTTTGAAAAAAGAGTGTCTCGACGGCGCTTCTGCCGTTTCATCACTTGGCTTCAGTCCCTCATATAGCATGTGCAGACCAAGCGCAAAAAGTATGACAAACGCGACCCAATGATCCCATGCCTCAATAAAAGACGCATCTATAAAAGATGTAGCAGAGTGACCAATTAACCAACCAATAATAGGCGTGATCGCTTCAATGGTGCCAAAAATAACACCCATTCTGAAAGCTTCGGTAAAACGAGGGTTTTTAAGACTTGCGCCTTTACTGATTGCTACAGAAAAGGCATCAGTAGACATAGAAAAAGCAAGTAATAGAAGTGCGATAGGATTCATGTGATTTTCTCTGGTCGAGTATAGAGTCCACGACATAGCCACACCCCCGACCTGCAGTGTAGATATATCGATGGTCTCGCCAACCGAGAGGTGTTCGCACCATGGCATGTGGCCAAGTATGTTGATACGAACGCTTTCGCAGTACGAAAGCAGGCTACTCCCCAAAGAGAGGTTAGATTAGCATTGATAAACTATAAGTCAATCATAAAATGCCGAAAAATAATTTTTGCATCTGATAAAGCGTAAAGTTGGAAACGCTAGCAAATACTCTTGGAGCAGATGAATTCTTTAGAGAGTTATGAACATAAAAAACCCTTCACGCTAAATTTTCATAGCCTGAAGGGTTTTTTAATGCGTGGCGCTTTTTAGTAATCAACGGTATAGCTTAAGCCATAAGTCGTGCCTGAGGCAGGTAAACGGTTCAGATCGCCATACGTGGTTTGATGATAGACCGTTAGATAGTCCTTATTAAGCAAGTTATAAACGCCATAATCTACTCGGCCGACTGGCATATTTACTTGGCCCAATACATCAAGGGTTATATAACCGGTAACTGGTAAGGCACTAGAGTCAGGGTCTTGTTGTTGGTCTTTAAAGGCTTTATCATCACCGCCGATTGCCAGTGCTTGCAGACGAATATTGCTGCCTTCATCGAAATTATACTGAGCAAATGCCGTACCTTTTAGCGGTGTTAGACGTACTGCATCGAGCTCCAGCCAATCACCATCCTTATCGTACTGACCGCGGGTATACGCCACACTGCCGCCTACTTGCCACTTGTCACTGATATCATGACTAAGCGACCCTTCCACGCCATAGACACGCTCATCGGTATCGACAACTTCTACGGTATAGCTGTCAGTAAAGCGCACGACCTTATCTGATTCGTTGTAAAAACCACTCAAGCGTGCTGCTGTATCGCCATGTTTGCCTTGCCAGCCAAACTCGTAGTTATTGGTTGTAATCGGTTGTACGTTGTCTGAATTAACCACGAAACCGGCACGTACATCACGTAGCGCCCGTTGAATATCAGCTGTCGTAAACCCTTGTGAAAAATTAGCAAAAACTTGATCATTCGGTGTTATCTGATAGCTAGTACCGAGATTAAACAAGGTTTTGTCGTGATCTGTGCTACCTTTTTCTACGTTGCCAGCTTGATAGTCAATGCCGTAAGCTGCACTTGTTCCACTGATAGCAGAACTATTAAAATACTCTTCAAGCAGTTGCTCATAGATGGGCGTAAAGGTATCAGTCTCAGATTTTAGCTTTTGGTAACGCACACCAGCACTGGTATGCCACTTGTCAGTTATATCTACATCTGCATTGACAAAAGCGCCCCATTTATCGATGGTAGTATCTGGTCCACCATTATAAGTAAGCCCATTTGTCTGGGCACTTAAGCCATTACTAGCAAGAAACGTATTTAGGTCTTGACCGTAGTAAGTTTGCTCACTGTTTTCGCGCTCGAAATCAGCACCGTAGCTAAACAGTGTCTTTTTGCCTGCGACTTCCGTCTCGGTTTGCATGGCGGCACGTAAGCCCATTACTTCGATATCAGCTTCTGATTGAGTGACAAATGTTGCAGCACTTGCCAGTTTCTTCAGTGTGGCTGTATCAGTTAGACCATTGTTTTGCCATACTTCAGTCGCTTGGTCTCCTGCAGTTTTACCAGAAGGGTAAAAACGGCCTTTCTCATCTCGGTAGTAACCCGTCAAGCTTAGGCTAGACCCTGAGCCTACAAAATCATCGTCGTTATAGCTCAAATTTACTGAGCTTTTTTCGGTATAAGGCTCGTTCTCTACGTTGGCACCATCGATAGCTTTTAAGGAAGGTTTTGCGCCAAATAACACTGCCAAACCATCACCATAATCTGGGCCATAGTCGGTGTTTTGCTCATCTTTATAGTAAGTCACTGCAAGATCAAGACGCTGGCTGTCAGTGAGCTCTACACCCAAGCTACCATTTACACTTAGCGATTCGGTATCTTGTTGGTCCGTTTGGTTCACATCTGGGCTGATTCGATTGCCTTTGCTATCAAACTTGCCGCCTTTATTGTCATAATCAACATCTAAGCGACCATACACTCGCTCGCCGCCATATCCTAAGGTTTGCCCTACATGATAACCTAATGAGTCTGACTCAAAACCGCGACTGCTACTGACACCGACTCTAGTCTGTCTGATAGGGCCATACCCTACTAAAGATTTGGTTACAAGGTTAATCAGGCCACCTGCTGCACCAGCACCGTAGATACTGGTAGCACCTGAGAGTACCTCTACCCGCTCAAGCTGCGCAGGATCGATACTATTGAGCTCGCGTGAAAGACTACGTGAACTGCTTAAAGGCACACCATTCAACAAGAACTGTACAGGGCGACCGTGCATGGTCGTACCATAGTTACTGGTAGAACCACTACTAGCACCCAGACTCGGTATCAATTGTGCCAAGATATCACCAGTGGTACGGTCACCCGTTGCCTGCATCTGAATCTCATTTTCAGTAATTACTTGAGTGACTGCTGGCATCTCACTAATTTTCTGTGCCAGTGCCGTGCCCGTTCTGGCTTTGGCCGTGACATTGATAGTGTCTAAAGTCACATTAGGCGTCTCGTTAGACACTGTAATTGAAGCCAGTTCCGCTGAGGTCTGTGCATCTAATACGGCATCCGCTTCATTGATATTGTTTTGTGCATATAATTGCTGACTAATACAAAGGGTAAGAACAGATAGAGCAACTTGATGATGGCTTTTCATAATTTTTTCACTTAGGTTATTTCACTTAGTTGAATAAATAAACAGTGATATGAGTAATATTTAGCTAATAATACTGTGTGTACTAACTTTGTGAATCATATTGTAAATGATAATCGTTTTTATTTCTATATGTATTTACACCTTGCTAGTAAACGCTTATTTGTACTGTTTTCAGATATCGTTGACTATTTAACCTCTGATATTTTCATTAGTCATTGAATAGTTTATCTAGCTTGTTTTTACGATAGGCCTCAAAGAACCGCTGAAACTTTACTTCATCTTCTTTATGCTTCTTTTGACAATCTGATAATAGCTGCTGTGCTACACCAACAGACAATATAAATACGCCGTCATTATCCATAATGGCGATGTCGCCTGAACGAATCGTCGTCGTCTGCTCACCGAAGCGATAGGCAATATCGGGCGCTAGCGTGCCTTGTGCTTGGTTGCTCTTGAACGTGGTCACAGCACTGATACCTTGTGCAAATACCGGAAAGTCCAGCTGCTGAATTTGCACCGAGTCAGTTGCCTGTCCAATGACAATGACGGCAGACAGCTTCTCATAGATAGCAGCACAAGTGCGCAGCGCTCCCCAACATGCGGTGACGCCTAGTATCTGAGCATCAATACATAACACATCATTTGGCGCTGCTTGAATCAATGCTTGGTTTATTACATCTGTGTTGTCAGAGGTGAGTTGCACTGTTAGCACTCGGCCGACTATAGTAGCCGTGCATGGATTCAGCGATTTAATATCTGGTAAATACCCTACCCCTGTCAGATGGCCAATGGTAGAGGTACCTATCTCTTTATAACTGTCTATAAGTTCGCGAATATCAATATCATTCATTATGTTCTCATTATGGTATTTCATAATTTTAACCACTGTTCTTGACTCGCTTGAACGGATTGATCGTTTTACTTTCTCCAGCTGGCATACTGCCATGAGGGTCAGCACCACGTGCAATCACAGGCAGTAGCAATGTTTTATGCGGATAGTGTGAACTGTTTAATAACTCATCACGGAGTATCTGACGCTGATCATCATCAAAATCGATAGTCACTAAGGACTCCTCGATACTGGTCATTGCCTCATGCCACAGCTTATCTTCATTGATGTGATAGTGCTCAACCAATGACTCGATAATCGCTCGAATATTAACTAACAACCCTAATGACTGTAGATAAAATATCAGCGCTTGCGGCGTCTCGCGATATAGACGGTTTTTAAAATCTGGTGGGCTTAAATACTCAGGATCTGCTATTTGATGACGTGCCAGCCATGGTATATGGATACGTACGGAGTCATGGTCACGCAATAATAGACTGGTAAAACGATTGTCTTTTAATACGATAACAATATTTTGCCCGTGCATTTCAGGCGCAAACCCTAAGCGTAGACAGCGCAGCATCGTTCCCAAAAACACATCACAAAGGTTTTTAAAGCACGCTATGGCAGCGAGTTTTTTGTTCTGTGACGCGCTTTCTTGGATGCTGTCTTGAGCACTGTTTTGGCTACTATTCTGAGTAGTACTATGAATACCCTCCTGAACAATCCCGTCAAAAATGTGATGGCTAATACCTTGCTTATAGACCAACATACCCAAGCTTGCCATCGGTAATAGTCGAATCGTATCGTCACACAGATCTGCTGGTAGTTGGCGTAGCATCGCGCCTAGATGCGTGGGTTTTTCTTGATAAAAACAGGGATTAATAGCGCTTTTATCATATAGATGAAAGGGTGACATATAGCCCCACCATAGGCGTTCATCCCACAACCGTAGCTGTGCTAATAGTACCGGGTCTAACGTTCTTGCTTGCATCAATAGGGTTTGATTTTTTTCACCATTGATCAGCTTGAGCGCTGGCAAGTAGCGTTTTGAATTCAGTGCGTACACACCTATAGGTAGCTTAATGCTATTTGGCGTATCAGCATCAATTAACATACTGCGCATGGATGAGCTGGCATAAGTGATGAGCGTATCAAACTTGAGGGCGACAACTGTGCCATTGGCAAGATCGTCGGCATACATGTCATCAATCACATGAGTCATTTGCCAAGGGTGTATGGGCATCGCAATGTGCGTCTCCGTAATACCTTTATCATCTAGCTCTCGCATCAACTTCTGCTGCTGCGTAGTATCCAAAAGATATTTCGCTGGATTTTGCGTTGTTGTGTCTTGAACATGCTCTGCCACCATGACATGACTTTTGGCAATGGCGACCCATACCAGCGTAATAGGCTGGTTAAACTCTGCCATATAGCGTTTATATTCTTGTGCAGTAAAACCCAACTTGCCCTTTGCCAATGGATGAAACGGACGATCCATCAGTGAGGCCCACTGCTCCGCCGCAATCAAGGTTTGATGCCAATGCGGGTGCTGACACACTGTAGTTGTGATATTTGCCGCTGCTGACTGTTGCTGCGCTATAAAGGAAGCCTTTAAGCTTTCTTTTAACTTTAAGACACCGACATCAGACAACGTAGCACTATCCATCATTGATAAAAACATATCTAACAACTGCTGTGGTGAGCCTACTGGCTCTAGCAAAGCGCTATCTACATGACGCTTGCTATTAAGGTTATGTACGACAGGCAGACAGGATTTAGATAATCGCCACGGTGAAGCGTAAGCAGGCTCTACCAATAGTAATAATTGTCTATTTTGGTCAACCTGCATCACCATTAATGGGTTATCTTGGTCAAAAAAGTCTTGATACTGCTGTGGTAGCGACGCTAAAAATTGATGCGCGTCTTGAAGTTGTGACGTTTGATAATTTGCCAAGTACTCGGTAGTGGTTGTCACTTGAATAAAATGCTCATCCATCCACTGCTCTAATAGAAAGCACTCTACCAAATGACTACTCAGCGACCATTGGATGGCCTTGATATTTGGTTCAGGATTTACATCAAGATGGTTGTTTTGCGCAGAAGTTTGCACAGGAAATAAGGTATGCATCGTCTTACCCCTGACTTTTAAATAATGGGTTGTTAATATATTTAATTGGGAATGCTTTATCTCCGAATAATCGGCGCTTAGCCAATGACTCAATGCGCGTTTGTTCAGCGAATACATCAAACAAATCGAACCGTACTTGATGCTCTGGATGTGAGACTCGATAGTCGGTCACGCAGTCAGCAACCTGTTGCCAAAATGCCACTTCAGAATAGTGATAATGCGTCTGCATAAAAATTGCGATATCTGACAACGCCACAAAAAACAAGCAAGCAACCGTCATATCTCGAATGCCGTCGGTATCTTTGGTCTCGATGAATGAGCCTCTATTTAAGGCAGCATGAGCAGGTGGCAAGCTATAAAAATCTGGGCGCAAGTGTTGTTGAGTTAAGTGCTCAGGTGAATAGCGAACCCCGTCATGCAAGTCTTTTAATAATATTTTTACGGGATAACCATCTTCATGTACCAAGACGATGTTTTGCGCATGGCACTCTAATGCCACACCATAACCAAATAAGATATGTAATAAAGGAGTGACAGTGACCTTAATTAACTGCGCAATCCATGTCTCTACGCCATATTTATCAAGCCAAGGTGCTATTAAATGCGAGCCATCAGCATTGACATAGCTGACACCATTGAGCGGAAATGCTGTTTGACCTTTTGATAAATACTGGTTTACGTTTTCTCGCCAAATCGCAGCTAGCCCGCCATACATATTTGGATGCTGATAGCCACGCGCGCGTAACGCCTCATGGTCTAGACTAACGCCAACGGTCTCACCTAAAAACGCAATGGGTAATGCTTGAGCGCTCTTATCGTCTGCAATCAGTTGGTTTAACCACGTAGTGACAACAGCGGCATTCATCACGGTATGCTTTGCTAGTATTCGCGTGCTTGAGGTATTAATCAAATGCATACTTAGTTTTAGGTAGGCTTTATCATTAATAGTGTCATTGTTACCATTGTCATCGCTATTATCAAGCATAGTCAATGAGCGAATAGACTGCTGAGCGCGGTACTGATGACCTGCATCACCCAAATAGATAACTTCTTGCGTGGCAATCAATGGTTGTAATGCTTGAATTAAGGTGTTTTGCCATTGCCAAGGATGTGCAGGTATTAGGCAATAATTATTAGCCGTCTCATTTGTGGTTGTAAGTACTTCTGTGAGTTTGGCATTAAGTGCATCAAATTCATCAGCACCCACATAATCTTTCACCCATTCATTGATATCGATACCAGTAGTGGTATTGCTCACCAGTAGCTCTTTTTTGACCGCCAACCACACCACGCCGATGTTTTGATCAAACTCTGGGCCATAGTCATAGTTATCTTGCAAATCAAAACCAATACGAGACTTAAAACACGGATGATAAGGATGCCCTGCCGTCAAATAGCCTTCGAGTTGCTCATAAGTGAGCGTATCAATAGGTACAGGTATATTAGAAGTCAGTATCTGAGACTGTGTTTCATTCACTAAGGTATGGCGCAGCTCTTTGATAAAGCTGTCTTTGAGTTCTGCACCTTCAATGTTGAGCAAGATATCACTGATTACATGCTCAAGAATGGCGTCTTGGGCAACACCGTTAACCACTCGCTGCACATTCAAGTCATTTAAACGGATGATGTCAAAACTGTAATGAATATAGCCTTGAGCGGTATAACTGATATCATCACCTACTTTGATAATAAAATTCAGCAGAGTCTCACTATCAGCACTTTCATTAGCGGTGTTCGCACTTTCAGATTCAAACTCAATGATATTTTCATATAGTAATGCTTGTAGCAATTGCTTGATCACCCGTTGCTCAGCGCGTGCCATAATTTTAGAATCGACAGGCGCGTGCCACGGTTTAGTCGCATAAGTAACGTCAGTACTATGATGGCTATTATTGTTTTTGGTAAAGTTTGCTAGATTATTGGACATAGATATAAGCTTCCTGTCTGAAAATTGAATCAAATAAAAGTATGAATTTAGATACATGTAAAGCGAATGATAATTATTTATGTTAATAAGTTAAAGTAAACCCCGATACGGGGTATTTGTTTATGGGGATCGTGGTAATTTGCACGCTGAAGGAATTGTGAATAATAAAATCACCGCGATTACTACCAGTATTTCTTGGATCGCGCTTGCCATGCCGTCACTACTACCTGCTGCTAATAACTGCGCACTTCGACTGCCTATATAAAGGGTGGACAGCGTGATAAATATGGTAGAGATGATGCGGCGACTGATGTTATTAAGGGCAGCTCCCTCAGTGACCGCGTCTTTGGGTAAGCTGCTAAACCCAACGGTCGTGGTTGGTAGGTATGCTAGACCCACTCCGACACCTCGCATACTCATAATCAACATTAATAGCCAAAGCGTGGGGTGATACAAGCACCATGCCAGCATCAAGGTAGATAGCGCACTAATCGCAATGCCTACGATGCCAATCCCTCTGGCACCTTGCTTATCTACCATCTTGCCAGCGTAATGCGTGGTGATACTGGCCACGAGCGTCGCGACCATCAGGACAACACCTGTCCATAAAGCACTCTCGCCCATCACGTCTTGTATCAACACGGGTAATAGTAAGAGACACAGCATCAAACCGACTGTTTGGCTAATGCTAATGATATTACTGTGTAAATAGGTCTTATTATTGAACAAGCGCACGTTTAATAATGGATGTTTCTGCCGCCGCTCATATGCCCACCAAGCCATCGCGGACAGTAAAAATCCGACAGACAATAAACCCAACGTGGCTATCTTTAATAAGCCGTCACTGCTGAACAATCCACTAGTAAAATCTATTTTCAGCGTGCTCAGCCAAACCATCATCGCAAGCAGCCAAGTGAGTAAGCTGATAAACCCGATGATATCGAAAGGGCTTTTTTCATCATGTGAGCGCATGTCAGGTATTAACCACCACACCATCGCCATGACCGCCGCACTGAGTGGTAACGTAATGGCAAACAGTGTCCACCACGCAAACTGCTCAACCAAGTAAGCACCGACCAAAGGGCCAAACGCCAACGACATCATAATAACAATGCCCCATAGCGCCATTACTCTGCCGTGCTGCTGCTGCGGATAAATCTGATACAGCATACCAATAGACAGCGGGATAATCAGACCGCCACTCAGTCCTTGTATGGCTCTGGCAATGATGACAAAGCTCATACTAGACGCCAGCATGCCAATGACTGAGCCCAGCATAAATCCAAAAATTGCCGCCAAATAAACATGCTTAAAAGGAAATTTTTTGTTTAAGTAGCCGCTTAGCATCAGCCCCACACTCATGGCCAATACATAAGCATTTAGCACCCAGCCGCCCATCACGATATCGACATCAAACACCGACATAAAGACAGGAATCGCTGGATTGAGCGCGCTATTACTAAAGCTGACCACCGTACCGCCGAGCAGTAGTGTCAGCAACACCTGCTGTACCTGTTTGTTGCTCAAGCCATTACTACTACTTTGAGAGGCTTCGTTTATAGACGTCTCATTTGTAGATGCCTTATTTATAGGTGCTTTATTTATAGGGGCGTTGCTCATCAAGCAGTGGCACCATAAAAGCTGAGATACCCTCTAGATTCGAGAAATTCATCGCGATTGCAAAAATACAAGGCGGCGGTCTTTTCTGGCATCTCAATCAGGCGTTGTACTCTATAGGCAAAGCTGTCGGCCACCCACTGATACACCTCAACCTTGCTATCAGGCTCACCCACGATTTTTTTGGCCTCAGTATGCTCAAATATAAACTTGGTAATCATCATACCTGTTGGTTTTAGATAGCCTTTGCCAACCACTGCTGGATCGCCAAGCAAAATATGCCAGCCCATGTCCGTCTCTTTGGCTTTGTAATAATGAGATAACCGGTCACGAGCCGTTTCATAAATCTCTGTATAGCCAATCGGCTTATCATCACAAAGTATGAGGTAGAGACGCTGATGATCATCGGCCAGCATTTTTTCAAAATGTGTTTTTAGCTGCGGCATCGGAAGATGTAGCTGCCACTGATCGACCACATGCTCAGCATGCATCCATTTATACAGCAATGGCATATCATCTGGGTATTTGACAGGTCTCAACGCAAACGTCTTTTGATAAGCTTCAATGCTAAACGTATCGGGTAGGTTTTGGGTGATGGTCGGCATGACTTGCTCCTAGTTATTATTTTGCTATGTGGTTATCGCTAGTTATCTAAATGGGTTAAAAATGGCTAAATCTTGCCAAACGGTGTCAAATAGCTGACTAATATCTCGATATTATCTGCGCTATTTTCCTTGTTTGACGGCAATTTATCTCATTTTTATTACCATTTTTAAAATGAGGACACGCCCTAGTGTTTTTTACTATCGTTTCTGTTCAATAGAATGCTTATAAAAACTACGCGCCAAAATTTTGAAAAACTTTCAAGGCGTCAGTGTCGTAAGTCTGCTCACCTGTTAACTGATTGACGATACACCCTGCACGATAAGCACCCAGCCCCAAGTCTGGTGCGCCAACGCCATGGGTATGCACCTCTTGGTTTTGTACAAAAATCTTGCCATCAGTCGCATTATCTTTTTGATCCGTTAGCACATACTTTAGTGCATAGTTTCGATCAATGATTGGCTGCTCAAACTCATCATGCGCGATGGCAGGCAGTAGCGTATTTAAGCACTCAGGCAGACCGTAACGATAGCCTGTACCAGCAATCACACAGTCATAATCAGCAGTAAATGATTGATTCTGCTCACGCTGCTTAACTACCAGTTTTATGGTGTCTGTCGGTTCTGGCTCTTCTAGCATTGTTGTCAGAGCTGCCTCAACCACTTCACAGTTAGACAGCAACGTCGAATGCAGATCTTGATTGGTAATACTGCGCTCATAGAGACGATGATAAATATCGCGTATGGTCTCAAAGCCCATACCTTTATAGAGCAGGTCTTGCTTGGCAGTGACTTGAGGTTTGGTTGCTGAGTCTAAATGATAAAAGTAATCTGTATAAGCTGGGCTAAAATGCTCTAAGCCTAATGGGGAGTACTCCATAGGGAAAAATCCTGCCGAGCGAGTCATCCAATCTAGCTGAAACTTAAGGTCGTCATTAGTACTATCATCGCCATCAAACTGCTGATCGAATAAGGTTCGATATACCTCTGCTGAAGACTGCCCAGACCCCAATACCAATATTTTGGTCAGCTTGTCTTCTGCTTTGGTGCTATTCAGATCAAGTCTGTTCGACTTAAGACTATCCAAATCAAAATTGTCTGCAAAATGGGCGGTGTGCATACAGCGGTTAGGCGCTTGTTTGGCAATATCTTGCAGCGATGGTGGTAGCGTGGCCTGTGTGCCCGTTCCTATGACCAGATTTTTAGCATGATAGGTGTTTTGAATGCCTTGTTCAGAGACTGTCACTAAAAACCCATCATTACTGTCGTTAAACGCCACGTCTATCACTGCTGCATCAAAATTCAGACTATCCAGTTGGCCTGCTACCCATTGGCAATAGTGGTTGTACTCTTTACGATAAATTTTAAATTCTTCTAAAAAATAAAACTTGAGCAATCGGTGCTGAGTATGCAGATAATTCAAAAAGGAATACGGACTGGTTGGGTCTATCAATGTCACCAAATCTGCCATAAAAGGCACTTGCAGCGTGGTGTTTGGCAATATCATGCCTTTATGCCAATTAAACTCAGCCTTTTGCTCAAAAAACTTGGCGGTTACGTCGGTCTTTGTAAGTAATGCCGCCAAACTTAAATTAAACGGCCCTACGCCAATCCCAATAATATCTAACACGGTCGCCCCTTAGTGATCTGATGGTCACGTTAATTCTGCTGCTAGTTCTTATCGAACCCCAACTTCTATCGTGTGCTAATTTTGCCGTTCCAATATGACGTGCTACGTCATCATAGGGTTTGGGATATCGACATAAATAGACTGGGTCTCAACAGGTGCGGTCAGCTCATCGAGTGCATAGAGTCTGGTGAGTAGATTGCCCTTAAACGGCAATGTAGGGCTACGCAACAACAAATCAAATAACGAACGATGCGGGTATTGTTGCTCTAACGCTATTAGACATGCTTTAAACGTCGTGATTAATGCTTCCTCACTCACAAGCTGAGTACGAGCAATAGCAGTAATAAGACCAAATATACTGTTGCCAACTAAATAATAGGCAAAGCGTGAGTCGGCAAAGTCTTCTGGAATGACACACTCTCCTTCGCTAATAAGCTCTGGATAAGCATCAATGAGCGGCGTGGCATACTCAGCAATATAACCAAAGCCTTGATTGTCTCTGGCCCAAAATTTAGTAGGATAGCCGCCTTTTAGCTCGATCAGGCTGTTTTGCTGATGCACCTCAAAACCAATACCATGCTGATAATACATATGAATAAGCGGTATAAAACCAACTTGCAAATAAGTGTCAAACCACTGGACAGCCACCTGCTCTAAAGGTTCATCTGTCCGTTTATGGATAGACTTAAACAATGTCTCTAAACGATTGGTGAGACGGGTTGGATGGTCTTGGCTTAAGCTGGCAAGATTGGTGACTTGCGTATCCTCTGTAAAAGGGTTGTCACGTAAGATACAGATGGTTTCATCAATGATTTTTCCATCCACACGTAAGGCAATCCAAGCAGGGTCATTCAATACGGCAATCGTAGGATACTGAGTCTTGAGCTGAGTACCATAGTCACTACGCCAGATTCGGCAGGCATGCATGCCGCGTTTGCATTCTTTGGGCAGGTTAATCCGCACGGAATTGGTGATTGCTACAGATAACGATAACTTGAACATCCAAGGTGCATCAAAGGTAGCCAGTGTGCGTACCGATGTAGTCGGATGTAGATACCAACCAAGCTCACCCAAATCGAACAATTGACCTTGTTCTAGTAGTTTTTGATACCACGGTTGCTGCTGCAAAAACCTTGCTTGCCAAGGATGTAGTGGCAACAGCTTATAGTCAGGATGCTCATCGACAAGTTGCTGTTGATAGCCACTCATATCAGCTTGTAGCTTTGATTTGAGCGCTGTGGTAATACTCTCGCCATCTACAAATTCTTCTGTAATACAGCTAGGATGCACTAGCCAATAGTGCAACTGGGTTTTGCTACTGGTCTCGGGCGCATACTTCGCCCATTCGGCACCATAAAAACCAGCACGGCCTTTGGGTGTAGGATGCATGGCATGACCGTAAATAAGGTTTTGTTCGGTCTGAATGAAGTCTTGCTGATAGTCAATGATGTCATCAATCTCATCATTGCGATGCTCTAAAATAATCTGTAGCCCCTCATAACTCTCAATCCAGCGCTTTAATACACCATTGGCGTCTAGCGTCGCTTTGTCTTTATAACGATGCACGATGTCTTCAATAATAAAAGACGCTAGGCTCATAGCAGAGGGTTTTATCCATCGGCTGTTTTGCAAAGGGTCGTCCAGTTGCGTGTCTAATTTCGATTCTGATCGTATGCTTACCTGCTTATTCAATATAAGCGGCGTGCCCGCCAAACGATGCTGACCCAATTGGCTCACTCTATCGACAGGTACGACCATTACCGTGTTCGAAGGCAACAGCATTAGCACTAATAGAGGCTTGTTTTGTGAGGCCTGCTTCTGTATATCATCTTGCTGCTCTACGGCAATAATATCGCCGTGCCCAGTCTCAAAACAGTAAGCATTGATTAGATTTTGTAGTGTAAGTCGATCAAGCGTTTTATGCTGCATCATGTTATTTTTTCCCATCAACGTTCAGGTTGTCAGAATTGAGTTGGTTAAAACCAGCAATAGCCATCTGCTCAATGATGTCTGCAATATCATTGATTTGGGTATTGGGATTTAGAATGGTAAATTTAAGGCAAAGGCGCTGTTCAAACTGGGTGGTGGCCACATTGGCAATGTTATTGACCAATAATTCTTGCGCAATGTGACGATTAAGCTGTGCGAGCTGGTCATCAGATAGCACGGTATCTTTGGGTGTAAAGTAAAACAAAACACTGCTGATAATAGGCTTATGTACCAGTACAAAATTTTCATTTTTATCAATCAGCTGTGCCGCTTGCTTGGCAGTATCCAAACAGTTATCAATCAAGGCTGCATAGCCATCTGTCCCTAGTAAGTCCAACGCCATCCACAGCTTTAAGGCATCAAAACGTCGTGTGGTCTGCAAAGAGTATGTCACTAAGTTTGGAATGTTGTCTTGTTCGTCATCAGCAGAGTTTAGATATTCGCTATGATGGCGAATACTCTCAAAATTTTGATTGTCTCGTAAGAGAAAAGCACCGCAGCTAATCGGTAAGAAGAAATGTTTGTGAAAATCTAAGGTAATAGAGTCAGCTTGATTCAGACCGTCAATTAAGTGTCGATAGCGCTGTGATAATAACAATGCCCCACCCCATGCTGCATCGACATGTAGCCATATATTTTCATCACGGCAAATTTTGCCAATAGCAGTTAGAGGGTCAATCGCACCTAAGTCGGTGGTGCCAGCCGTTGCAATGATAGCTATCACATTGTCCGCGCCCAGCTTATCTATCTGATGTTGTAAGTCAGACATCAGTATGGCGCCTGATGCATCGGTCGCTATCTTAATGACAGATTTTTGACCCAAACCCAATAATGTCGCATTTTTTTCAATAGAAAAGTGCGCTTGGTCTGAGCACAGAATACTGCCGCTAGGTTGACCCATCAGGCCATCCTTTTGCACATCAACGCCCTTAGCTTTATAGAATTGATTGCGTGCCAGCAGTAAACCCATCAGATTACTTTGCGTACCACCACTGGTAAAGACGCCACCAGCGTTATAGTCTATCTGTTCATCAAAGAGGGCATTAGAGATATCACCAAACTGACAACGTTGACATAACCAGTGGATTAAGTCTTTTTCAATATAAGTCGCTGCTGGGCTTTGGTTCCACGAGTCCATACTTTGGTTAGTAGCCGCGATAATCATCTCAGCAATCTGACCAATAACTAGTGTGGGTGGATGCAAGTGCGCTAAGCAATTCGCATTGGCCGTCGACACACAACTGGGTAAAAACTTACTTTGAATATCAGCGAGTATCGTGTCGATGTCTCGGCCTTGCTCACGGATGCTAAAGGTATTGGTCGCTTGCACTTGTTGCGGTGTGCCGCCCAAATAGACGTTATTGTCGTCTAGCCACTGTTTGATGACAGCGCTGGTTTTTTGCATATGCGTGACATATTGCTCACTGGTTTGCTGATTTAATAAATGCAAAATGTCCTCACTTGTTTATTCTACGATGGTATAAATCGCAAATAAGTGACTTATTATTAGAATCGTTATTAGAGTCGTTATCAGAGTTTTTTATAAATGTGTGAATCATGCTAAAGCGCTGGCAAGACTATTGATTGTCTTCTAGCGCCATATCAAGCCTCTGCAAGACTTGCTGCAGCTCATCTTTGGTTATATTGAGTGGCGGTAATAATCGCAATACTGTGCCACCACGTCCGCCCTTTTCAATCACCAATCCATGTTTAAAACACGACTGCTGAATTTTGGCGGCCATATCACTGTCTGCTGGATAGCTTCCATCATTTTGCTTAGGTAGACTGGGATTGACGATTTCTATACCAATCATAAGACCACGCCCTCTGACTTGACCCATTTTGGGATAGCGCTGTTGTCGTAGCTTTAACTGCGCCATAAACCACTTGCCTATTTCTAAAGCATAATCAGCAACGTTATTGTCTTTTAAGTAATTAAGGGTGGCAAGGCCAGTCGCCATGGCTAATTGATTACCTCTAAACGTGCCAGAATGATTGCCCGCTTGCCATACATCGTATTGTTTTTTGATACCCAATACCGCAAGTGGCAGACCACCACCGATTGCTTTTGACATCACAATCATATCGGGATCGATGTCAGCGTATTGATAAGCGAACCAACGCCCTGTGCGGCAAAACCCTGTTTGTACTTCATCGATGATCAGCATGATACCAAGCTCTTTTGTCACTCGGCGCACATGCTTCAGCCACTCTATTGGCGCAGGGTTGACGCCGCCTTCCCCTTGTATAACTTCTAAAATGACCGCTGCTGGTTTTACCACACCGCTCTCTACATCTTTTAAGAAGTTTTCAAAGTAGCGCATATGGGCATGGATACTTTGCTCAAAAGGCAAGCCAAACGCGCAGCGATATATATTGGGATAAGGCAAGAACTGTACCGAGCTCATCAAGCCTTCGACACCCTGTTTAGGTGCCAAGTTTCCTGTAACAGCCAGCGCACCATGTGTCATGCCATGGTAGCCACCGCTAAAGCTAACTACACCTGAACGACCAGTGACTTGTTTGGCCAGTTTAATAGCGGCTTCTACCGCATCAGCACCTGTTGGTCCGCAAAACTGTAAGCAATATTCATCGCTATTGGTAGCAAGCAATTTATACATGAACTCGCTGAATTTATCTTTTAACGGTGTGGTGATATCCAATGTATGCATCGGTAAATTACTGTCTAATAGCGCTTTGATGCTTTCTATAACCACAGGATGATTGTGCCCAAGCGCCAGCGTGCCAGCACCAGATAGGCAATCGATATACTTATTACCTTCCACATCAGTAATCCAAGCACCTTTAGCTGATTGAATCGCAAAGGGCAGCTTACGTGGATAACTACGAACCTTCGATTCAAATTGTTCTTGACGGTTTAAGTAGCATTCGTTATCACGTGATTCGTCTAATAAGATCGTGTCCATAGCTTCAGCCTTGTTATTGTCAGTCGTCTTGAATAAACATTCAAAAGTAAGTGTTGACGCTTACTTCTTAAAATAACGCTCATTTATATTGAATGATAATGTAAATGATAATCATTATTATTAATGAGCCATAGTATCTACTACCAATAACTGACTGTCAACCCAGTTTGCGAATTTTCTGTTGATAAAAATGACAAAGATAGCAGCTAGCGTGAATCTAAGAACGACGAATCAAGAGCGAGTAATTAGGAACAATGCAGACTACTACCAACTGTCGACTAATTAATGACACACAGCTACCCCATACAGATAGTTCTAAACTATTTGTGTTCACTTTTATCGTTAGTTAAGAACTATCTAAAGACAGCAACTACCTACTTGCTGAGGCTGGCACCTTACGAATGAGCCATAAAAAATATCCACCACCAATAATGGCCGCAATCGTGCCCGCAGGCAGCTCATAAGGAAAAATAACATAACGGCCAATCCAATCTGCTATCACCATCACCCCTGCCCCTAAAAGTGCAGCTAATGGCAATTGCCGTTCAAGCTTTACGGCGCCTAGCGAAGTAGCCAAATGTGGCACCATCAAACCAATAAAGCTCAACGGGCCAACGGCAAGCGTACTGGCCGTGCTAAGCGCTGCTACTAGTGCCAGTAGTGACAAGGTAACGGGCGTAACTGCCACACCTAGATTACGTGCCACACCTGTGCCTAAACCAAGGACACGCAAGGGTTTTATCAGCAGTAGACTAAGTACAAATAAGATAGCGGCAATACCAATGAGATACCATACCGTACTGGGCTGAGCGCTATAAGTTGTCCCTGATAGCCAGCTGAGCATCGCTTCTAGACGCGGGTCTCCCGAGAGCTTGACCATATGCATCACCCCATCCATCATGGCGGCAATGCCTATGCCTACTAACAATAAATAACCTGAGCTCACCCTGCGCGCCAGCCAAATAATCAATAGCAGCACGGCCATCGCTCCTGACAGTCCTGAAACCAGCAACGTTCCTGCTCCCGCGGACAGCCCTAAACTTGGTAATAATAAAAACCCTAAAATCACCCCGAGTGCTGCGCCTGAACTGACCCCCAACACCTCAGGACTGGCCATAGGGTTACGCGTTAAAGTTTGCAGTAGTACACCGGCGACTGCCAGCATCAAGCCTGTCGCTGCAGCACTCAAACTGCGAGGCAAGCGGTACTGCTGCGTGAGCGCCCAGTCCGTACTGAGCCCCCAACCATTGATGTCTTGTACAAATAAACAAGCCAACATGATGATAGCGAGCACACCAACGCCCCATCGCCAAAAGGCAATGGATGTATGTTTACCCGCAAGCATCGGTGTCACTGTCTCTATCCGCTCGCGACGCTGACGCAAAATCAGCCAAATAATCAGCGGTGCACCCAAAATACCTGTCATGGCACCAGCTGGAATCTGCATATCGAGTATTGGCTCAAGCAGTAACGCGACATTGCTGGTCAACAATAACAGCAGCGCCCCCAACCCAAAAGCAGTAGCCAAACGCTTACCAATAGCAGAAATACCCAGCGCATTGACCAAACTTGCCGCACCAAGACCAATAAAACCAATTAAGCCAACTTCACTGATCACTAAAGCGGTCACAACGGCTACCAACAATACAACAAGTGCGCGAATCCCATTAATAGGTACACCCAGACGTTTTGCTTGGGTGTCATCTAGACTCATCAGCGTTAATGGTTTTAGTAATGGCAGACATACGACCGCTATCAAAATAGCAGTAATGACTAGCGCTATACTGGTATGCCAGCTGTTTTGTGCCAAAAACCCAGCCGCCCATGACAGCATGCCATTACTACGCTCAGCAAAAAACAACACCAGCACATTAGCCACTGCGGCTAGCAAAATATTGACCACCAAACCGGCCAATATCAAAATCAATGGATTAAATCGGCTGGGTGCTGATAAGGCAAAGACCAGACCCATACTAATGATAGCCCCCACAAAGGCCACATAAAGTCCGCCATAAATAGCTAAGCTTGGCAAAAATAACGTGACTATAAGCATGGCTAACTGTGCACCCACGCCCACACCTAGCGTCGTATCTGATGCTAGTGGGTTTTTTACCAATTGCTGCAGTAAAATACTGACCACGCCTAATAGCCCGCCAGCCAACAACGCCACCACGCTGGTCGCCACAATATGTAGCTGTATCGCCATACTGGCAATATCTAATTGCGAGCTTGGTATAAGCAAATCACTGACTGGGCGCGTCCACTGTTGGTCTAACAACGCCCAACTACTCCATAACGACAATGCCGCTAATCCGATGAGCATGGTCCATAGTCGCCAAGACAAATTGGCAAATAAAGAAGTCTGGGGATTGGGTTGATTAGGTGGCGGGGACGATTGTTTCAATGATGATTTTGACACTGTTGTTTCAGAAGCTGCTGTCATCGTATGAGCACTGTCGTTATGAGAACTGTCGGCGTGGTTATTGATATTATTGTTTTTGTTGTTAGTATCTACATTGGCGCTCATAGTACTTCCCCGCCTTTTAATGAAACGTCTGACAAGTTATTTGCTAAGCTAACCAATGATGACATCCCACCATAAATCCATACTGGTGGTAGCTCACCCACACAGCGGGTATTGCCATAACCTAGACGCTGCCAAATCAAGCTATCATCAATTTCAGCTCTAGTGATTGGGCTCAGCGGTTCGATAATTAATAGACAAGTCTCATCATCTAATTGCGCCAAATCTCCCATTCGTATCGGCACAAACCCCCACTGATTGCCCTTGCCCAATACCACAAGCTCTCTATTCATCTGCTCTAACGCAGGCTGAAATAAACTATTTGCCACATACATACGCATGTTATTGGCATCCGCAAACTGTACCACTGCGAATTTCTTGGCTTTTGGATAGCGCTGCTGGAATTGCTGACTGGCTAGCTGTATGTCTTTCTGACTTTGTACAATATAGTCTTCAGCCATCTTCGGGTTATCGATCAGTACGCCAAGCTCCCGCGTCGGTTCCGTATAGTCAGCCCACGTTGCCGTCTCTCCCTTGGCAGCAAACATCACAGATTCTGCAGGCACATCGCCGTATAAGTTACGTGCATGCTCATAAAAATAATTATCTATGACCATATCGACAGGCAATTGGGCGATTAGCTCAGCATTGGGCTGATAGCGGATGCCTAAGTCTGTGATCGATGTTGGTAGTTTGGGGCTACCCACCCATCTATCCCAAACCCTGACATCACCTGTCGCAATTGGTGCATGCCCCATCGCTGTTAAAGTCGCTGCATTACCCCAGTCAGGAGACACGATATTCATCCTATCGCTATCACTGTCTTTTGCTTCTGAGGTAGTGGATGTCTGACTATTACAGGCCGTCAATACCAAGCACAATACGAGCGCAAACCATTTTAGTATTGTCATTACTGATACTGACGTAACTAGTGGAATTTTCGATAATTTATCTGTATAAAAAACGGGAGGCATAGAAGCGTATCTTTGTAGGCGAATTAAAAAGAAGGAGCAGAAACCAGACGTTAAGCGACTGCGACAGGCTGTCCAGTAATAGGATGACTGAGCAGCTGCATATCGACATTAAAGATATCGTGTAGCACGGTAGGTTGCATGGTACTGGCGATATCGCCGTTATGACATATTTGGCCATTTTTCAGCGCGATGACTCGATCGGCATATTGCGCTGCCAAATTAATATCATGAATAATAATTACCACGCTTAAGCCTTGCTCATCCACCAAACGACGAATGAGCTGAATGACCTCGATTTGATAATGCATATCAAGCGCAGCAAGTGGCTCATCGAGCAACAAGTAACGGGTATCCTGTGCCAGACACATTGCGAGCCAAGCACGAGCGCGCTCACCACCAGATAGCGTGGCAGTGATGCGATCAGCAAACGCTTCGGTTTGAGTTACTTTTAATGCTTGCGCGACTTTGTCTTTATCTATTTGAGTTGGCTTTTGCAGCCATTTTTGATGTGGATAGCGCCCTAGCATGACCAGCTCACGCACCGTGAATCCAGCAGCTTCTGGCAATTGCTGCGGCAGATATGCCATTTGCCGCGCTAATTCCTTACTGCCATAGTCATTGATACTGTGCTCATCTAAAGTGACATTGCCGCTACTACTTGCCATCTCACCCGCTAGCGCTTTGATCAAGGTCGACTTGCCAGACCCATTATGCCCAACCAAAGCCACCAGTTGATTGGTATCAATCTCACAAGTCACGTTGTCTAATAGAGTATTTCCTTGACGGCTGATAGTCAGCTGGTTTGCACGTAGCATATAAGCACTCATTGTTGATAAAAATAATATGTCATAAAAATGATGGTTTATCGGCCATCGGTTATAGACCGATTTTTGATGATCAAACCACAATAAAAATTGATTTTACTCGTAAATGATAACAAAAACAATTATCATTAACTATAAACTCATTCACTTTAATTTCAACGCTCTGTTGATTGCGAGTATTTATATGACCAACCTTCTTTTAGCTTCTACAGAAAACACTGATAACCAAAACAGCCAATACACTTCCCTAAACGATCCTGAAATAGCAGGTGTGGTCGCTCATATTAATGAGGAGCACCTCGACGAACTGCTTGGATTTTTGAGTGCATTTACCTCATTATCTACCGCCGAATTGGATCTGGTCGATGCGCAAATAATTGATATTTATGCTGAAGGTATTGCTATACAGACTTGTCCAAAAGGCTCAGAGAATAAACCAACTGACGCTCAAAACGACTCGCTTCATGACCAGACTTTCTTTATTGCTTTTGCTGCACCTATCTCCCAGCTTGATGACTTGCAAGTCCAATATATCTTGCTAAAACAAAGAGCAGATAAAAAGCTAGGCAAAAAAACAATCAAACTGACCAAGCAAGTATTTGAGGTGCAAAACAGTTATAGAGTTAGCAAAAATATGCTGCGCCTTGAATTGAGCATGCCGTCATTAAATAATGATACGCCATTAAATAATACCGCTCAGTTAAGTAATACTAAGGGCGCAACAAGCTCGACGTCAGTACCTACCAACGAAGCGGGTTACGCGTACTTGTTTGATTTAGAGCACAATGCAATGACCAACGCATTGATGACTGACAGCACTGATGGCAATAAAGCTGATGAAAGTGCAAAGGAAAACGTACACCCTGCACGTCCTCACTGCTATTACACTTTGAGAAAAGCATGGCAAGCCGATGATGAGATACGAGCATGGGTCGATGTTTTTTTGCATGGGGATACGCCGGGCGGCAACTGGGCAGCAGCACTGCAAGCAGGCGAGACCGTTGTCACAAAACGAGAGTTTCCAGAAAAGGTAGAGCACTTACGAGACGGTCAAGCGGTACTGATTGTCGATGAGACCTCGATGCCAACGGCAGCACGACTGCTGGAGCTATGGAACAATCCTACGCCACCATTGGTCATTTGTGTGACGCAAGATGCAGGCGATCAAAGTTATTTTGACACGGTAAAAATGCGCAGTGGCCTTGATTGCGATACTAAAAATAATGGTAATAACCACTTTACCATATTGCCTATAGTGACCAATCAGGTTAACTCAGGGGCAGAGTTAGCCACGCTAATTGACAGTAAATTGGGCGATTATTTGACTGACAACCCTCTACAGATTTATAAAGTTTGGGGAGCACTAGAAGCGAATACTGCCAAAGCATTGCGCCCATTGCTAAAGAACCGACTTGAGCTAAGTCGTACCGATGTCGTAGTAAAAGTCTACTGGCGTCACGATTAGATTAGCCTTATAAAATGAAACTCAAAATCTATCCTATATCAAAACTTATCCTATATATAGTGGATGCTACTGACGCATCCATTATTAATGTTTGCAGCAACGAATGCATGTAGGGTATAGTTTTCATTTTGAACGTTTAATCAATATAAACTATAGGCAGATAGCCTTATCGCTAGGATTACCAGTGATAGTCGAGTAGCACCCAGAGACTCACTTCTAATAGACTGTCTAACACCTGTGCCAGAATGCACTGTTATTTTTCTAACCCAAGGATGATATATGAAAAAACTTAGGACGCCTGATTCGTGTTTTGCCAGTTTGCAAGATTACGATTTTGAACCGAACTATCTGATGGTCGATGATACAGAAGGTGGCGAGCTACGCGTACACTACCTTGATGAAGGTCCAAGCGACGCCGACCCTATCTTGTTATTACATGGTGAGCCTTCTTGGTCTTATCTGTATCGTAAAGTCATTCCAATACTAACAGCAGCAGGACACCGCGTTATCGCGCCAGACCTTCCTGGTTTTGGACGTTCAGACAAACCTGCATCACGTACTGACTACACTTATCAGCGCCATGTCGATTGGATGCAATCGGTGCTTGATCAATTAGATTTAAAAAATATCACACTGTTTTGTCAAGATTGGGGCGGTTTAATCGGTCTACGTTTAGTAGCAGCGCATCCTGATAAATTCGATCGCGTCGCAGCAGGCAACACGATGCTACCGACTGGGGATCACGATCCGGGCGAAGGCTTTCGCAAGTGGCAGAAGTTCTCTCAAGAGACGCCGCAATTTAATGTAGCAGGCACCATTAAAAGCGGTACCACAACGACGTTATCACAAGCCGTACTGGATGCTTACGATGCACCCTTCCCTGATGAGTCTTATAAAGAAGGCGCCAGACAGTTTCCTATCCTAGTGCCCACGACACCAGATGATCCTGCTTCAGGAAACAACCGAGCAGCTTGGGTCGTGCTAAGCAAATGGACCAAGCCATTCATTACATTGTTTAGTGATTCCGACCCCGTAACTGGTGGCGGCGATCGCATCATGCAAAAGCTAATTCCGGGTACCAAAGGTCAAAATCATACGACTATCACTAATGGCGGTCATTTCCTGCAAGAAGACCAAGGCGAAACATTAGCTGAGCTTCTATTGAAGTTCATCAATAACAATCCAAAAGCACAGTAATAGATAACAAAAACCCTGATTGCTAATGTACTAGCAATCAGGGTTTTTAGTAATACTATGATGATTGGTCAACGACAAAAGGCGCGAGCTGTCATAACTAAAAAATCTGCTTTTTATACAACCTTGCTATACGATATTTTTAAAAATATCATCGATATATCTCTCTACTGCATCATTGTCGTTAGTGACTTGTGCATACGTCCTGAGACCTATAATTTGAATTTGGAAATAACGCGCCAGCTCAACGGGATCTTTTTCTGCGCTAATTTCACCGCTATCAATGGCTTGTCCAAAGAGCACGGCAAATGATGCCTCTATACCTTCTAAGATATTCGTTGCATGTGCGAGTAGATCTGGACTATCGTTTTGAGTAAGCTCAGCGACTGTCTTGACGATCATGCACATACCGCTAGGCGCAGTAGCACTATTACAGACAATCACCGTATGGATAAAATGTTTTAAGCCATCCAGCACTGTGTCTTTTTGCTCAATACAGTCGGCCAATCTCTTGGCACCATCTGCAGCATAGCGATTCAGTGACTCTGTAAATAGTTTATCTTTACTACCAAAAGCTGCGTAAATACTACCTGGGTGCATATTCACCACATCTTGCAAATTGCGCATTGATGTCGCGTGATAGCCTTTTTCCCAATAGAGATTTTTTGCTTTTTCGATCACATCCTCACGATTGAACTTTATCGGAGCACTCATAATTTTCACCTTAATATCTTTGCCTTAAAATCTATTTTAAGGCAAAGTTTGTAGAATCAACCTTAGTTACTGGTTTTAATCACTTTTTATATTATAAGACTTATTAAGTCTCTTTGCTTCGATTAACTGTTTTTATCAAAGTTTTGCGGATAAAGCGCACGTGCAGCAACGTCATCAAACTCAGTTTTGAAATCAATACCTTTAGGAATATCACGGGCTTTTTGTACCGCTGGACGAGCATTAATGCTATCAAACCAGCGCTTTAGATTTGGATAATTATCTAAGCCGCCTTCGCCTAGCACAACTGTCGCCTTATCAATCCAGCCCCAAGTAGAAATATCAGCGATTGAGTAGCTATCACCAACCATATATTCACGGCCTTCTAGGTGTGTATCTAGCACTTCATAATGACGCTCGGCCTCACGAAGATAGCGGTTAATGGCATATGGGATTTTCTCTGGCGCTTTATGTCTAAAGTGAACAGACTGACCAGAAAAAGGGCCTAATCCAGATGCTACAAACATTAGCCACGACAGCATCTCGCTACGATATTCTGGTTGTCCTGCCAGCTTGCCTGTTTTTTCAGAAAGATACATCAAGATAGCTGTAGAATCAAACACGCGTTTGCCATCATCTTCCAGCGCAGGTGTTTTGCCGTTTGGGTTAATAGCACGGTACTCAGGTGTATGCTGCTCACCTTTTAGTGTATCTACTGCAACAAGCTCATAAGGCAGCCCAGTTTCTTCAAGAAACAATGCTACTTTCATTGGGTTTGGCGTTTGATGAAAATAAAATTTAAGCATAACTTTATCCTATTATATGAAGACAGTCGTCTGATAACTATCAAATCTAGTGACTATACTAATGACTGTAAAAGCTGTAATGAGATAACAAAAATAGACGTCGAAATTTGAAGCACATTTTTATTGTCTGATATACACTATAACCACAAATGAACGGTCGTTCAAGTAATGTTATATATTGATATAATAAACACAGTATCGATATAACTCTGTTCGCATATAGACTCCTTTACCAACAGCCATCCTCAAAACCCATCTAACCATCACACCAATTCAAAGGATTAGAAATGACTACATTAACCGTCATTGCCCATATAACAGCAAAGGACGATAGCATCGCTCTCGTAAAGGCTGAACTCGAAAGACTCATACCAGCTACTCGCAGCGAAGAAGGCTGTATTCGTTATGATTTGTTCCAAGATAATGAAAAACCCACTCACTTTATGTTTCATGAAAGCTGGGCCACCCGCGAGCTATGGCAAACCCATATGGAAAGCCAACACCTAAAAAATTTCTCCACCGCAATAGAAGGCGCGGTTGAATCATTCGTGCTACATGAGATGACAGAAGTTGATTAATCTCGATTCATTCAATCATTTCAATCAGCTTTGTCCGTAATACTAGGGAAAATAATGTTATTAACGCTGGCAATCGCTTTTTTACCATTATTTTTTCTTACTACTTACACAGTGTTACCTTATTAAGGTACTGATATTAATAGAATAATATGAATAACGCAGAGGAATGTAATTGAGCCATTACAATTTACTTGAACGATTACTCAAATAATTATTGAGCGATTGCTCAATATCATTTATAGTAGTCTCTATTGACTCGCTTACTAAGCAAAGTTGCTAATTTTGAGTAACTACTCAAGCCAATAATTAAATGTAAATCAGCGACTGCTTTTAAGCGAGCATGAAAACTCTAAAACACACTAAATCTCAAACCTATTATTAGGAATTATGTTATGACCGAATTTACTCTACACGATAAAGACACAGCCCCAGCAGAAAGCAAAGACTTACTTGATTCTTCTATCAAAGCATTTGGCATGGTACCTAACCTACACGCCGTGATGGCTGAAGCGCCTGGCTTGCTAGAAGGCTACCAACAGCTACATCAACTGTTTTTAGACAGCAGCTTTGATGATGAAGAAACCACTGTGGTATGGCAGACTATCAACGTTGAGCATGCTTGCCATTACTGTGTACCTGCGCATACTGGTATCGCTAAAAGCATGAAAGTAGATGACGCTATCACTGATGCATTACGTGATGAAACGCCACTACCAACTGAAAAATTGGAAGCATTGCGTACCTTCACACTATCTGTAGTCCGTAATCGTGGTAACGTTGATGACAGCGCGGTTCAAGCATTTTTAGATGCTGGCTACACTAAACGTCAGATTCTTGAAGTTATTCTTGGTGCTGCTCAAAAAGTCATGAGCAACTACACGAATCACCTAGCTAACACACCAGTCGACAAACCATTCCAGAAATTTGAATGGCACAAAGCTGACTAATACGTTTTTCGGCTAACGCTGACACAGTCCATTTGATGTTTTCATACTGTTGTTCGAAACATCTTCGGGCAGCAGTTTTTCATTTTAATTTATCGCTAATGAGAGATCCTATGGAACAGGCAAAAAAACCCTTACAAATAGACATTGTGTCAGACGTTGTATGCCCTTGGTGCGCTATCGGCTATAGTCAACTGGCCGAGGCATTAAAACAAACCAACACGCCGCACGAGATTCATTGGCACCCATTTGAGTTAAATCCTAATACGCCACACGAAGGACGAAACTATCGTGAGCATATTATGGAGAAGTACGGTACAACTGCTGAGGACATCAAAGAGAGCCGAGCTAGAATGACAGCAGCAGGTGCAGAAGCTGGATTTAATTTTCAGTTTACCGACGAGTTTCGTACCTACAATACTTTTAATGCGCATCAGTTACTGCATTGGGCTGATCAGCAAGGACGTATGCACGACCTAAAACAAGCATTGTTCGTTGCACATTTCGTTGATAATAAAAACGTGGCTGACAGTACCGTACTGGCAGATGTCGCGGCAGATATTGGACTAGATCGTAATGAAGCACTCGCCGTTATCGCAGATCAACGCTTTGCCAATATGATACGTGAAGCCGTACAGCATTCAAAGCAGCAAGGTGTTCAAAGCGTACCATCGGTTATCTTTAATGGTCGTCATCTGGTGAGCGGCGCACAAGGTATAGAAAACTACAAAAGCATCTTGAAGCAACTAGCAGACATGCCAGAATAAAAACAATAAACTGGATCTGATTTACCAATTACACCCTACTGAACACAGTATATAAAAAGGTATCATCATTATGTCAAACACTAATCATTACGAGCCACCTAGCGTCTGGACATGGGATGCAGAAAGCGGTGGCAAGTGGGCAAGCGTCAACCGCCCTATCGCTGGTCCAACGCATGAAGCAGAACTACCTCGCGGCAAACATCCGTTGCAGATCTACTCAATGGGCACCCCTAACGGTCAAAAAGTCACCATTATGGTTGAAGAGTTATTGGCATTAGGTGTAACAGAAGCTGAGTACGACGCGCACCTGATTCAAATTGGTGAAGGCGGACAGTTCTCATCAGGTTTCGTTGCGCTAAATCCAAACTCAAAAATTCCTGTGCTTTTGGATACAGAGACTGGTAGCCGTGTGTTTGAGAGTGGCGCTATTTTATTTTATCTTGCCGAAAAATTCGGAAAACTACTGCCTAAAGATGCATCAGCACGTACTGAAGTGATGAATTGGCTCTTTTGGTTACAAGGCTCTGCTCCTTACTTGGGTGGCGGTTTTGGACATTTCTACTTTTATGCACCAGAAAAGTTTGAGTACCCTATCAATCGATTCACGATGGAAGTAAAACGCCAACTAGATGTACTAGAACGAGAGCTTGCAGAAAATCGCTATTTAGGTGGCGATGAGTATACGATTGCAGATATCGCCACTTGGCCTTGGTATGGCAATCTAATACTAGGTGAAGCATACAATGCAGGAGAATTCCTACAAGTTGAGAGCTATCCAAATGTGCGTCGCTGGGCAACTGAGATTTTAGAGCGTCCTGCTGTGCAACGTGGTCGCAAGGTAAACCGCACTTGGGGTGAACCTGCTGAGCAATTACACGAACGTCATGATGCCTCAGATTTTGAGCTAAAAACTCAAGATAAAGTAGATGCTCAGACAACCGAAGAAGCGAAAAAATAGACGCTTTGTCTATGACTTACTGGGGCGTGTCCTCATTTTAAAAATGGTGATAAAAATGAGATAAATTGCCGTCAAACGAGGAAAATAGTGCAGATAATATCGAGATATTGACCAACTATTTGACGATGTTTGGCAAAATTTAGCTGTTTTTAGCCCATTTAGAGAACACTCGTTTGAATTGAGGACACGCCCTAGCTTACTTAAGTAGTCTTATTAATCGATTTTAAAGGTAATGTTAACTTTTCCTATTACTACCTGGGACTACTGTAAACATCCCATACTTTTGCATTTAAGACTGCTAATGTAAGGCTGTTAAATACCAACCAACCATAAAAATACTATTAAAAAGGATAAGAACTATGTCAACAGATTATGCTCAAAAAATTCAAGCCGGTACTACGTTTCCTGAAATGGAAGTACAAGTCTTAAACGGTGAAATGACTTCATTAGGCAAACCCGAAAACGGTCATGACTGGAAACTGGTCGTTGTATACCGTGGTAAGCACTGCCCAATCTGCACAAAGTATCTAAATACCTTAGAGACAGTAAAACAGTCTTTCTATGACGTCGGTGTCGATATCATCGCAGTATCTGCAGACAGCAAAGAGCAGTTAGAAGGTCATCTAGATCAAATAGATGTTAGCTTCCCTATGGCTTATGGTCTGACTATCGAGCAGATGAACACGCTAGGTCTATACATCTCTGACCCACGTTCAGAAAAAGAAACTGACCATCCTTTCGCTGAGCCTGCTGTGTTCGTTATCAATGCTGAAGGAAAAGTACATATTGTTGATATCTCAAACGCACCGTTCTCTAGACCAGATCTTGAAGCCTTGGCAAACGGTTTGGCTTTTGTTAGAAATCCAGAAAACAACTACCCTATCCGTGGTATGCACGGCTAATTGATATAGTAGATATAGAGTGTTGATTCACTCGATTATTTAGCTGACCTATATCTAACAGGTTAAACTATATGGGGCGTATCGAGATAATTCTTGATACGCTTTTTTTTGTTTATTGATAACTTAACTGCTATCAAAACATTTAACTTCATTAATACTTGCTCAGTACTAATGTGTGAGTAGTACTGTTAATCTATAAAAAGAGGTTCTAGACAAAACTCATAGACTAGCCAGCCTATAAGGGCTATATTTGAGCTCGAAATATCAGCTACAAACACTGTCTTTTTTAAGTAATCTATATTTCCTTTTTTATCGGTTTATTTTTATAGATAAAACAGACTGTTTTTATGGTTTGATTTGTCTTTCGTTTCGGCTAAATCTTGATACGATTTTACGTTCTGATTTATCAATGCTGTTTATTATTTGTTGTTAACACTCGTACACTGAGATTGATTTCTGCTAAAATCATGCAGCAACATTATCAATATCTCATCATAGGTATGAGTAAAAGGATTCGATATGCGATTGAAATCAATCGTTCAAAAACTACATGAACGCGCTCCAAAATTGGGCAAAGCTGCCTCACTGACGACAGCAACCAGCGTTATCACTTTTAATAGTATGCTAGCTGGCCTGCCTGTCTGGGTAATGGGTGCTACCAAGGCCATCACAGGTGCTGCCATCGCTGACAAAGCCGTTATCGACGTGACGAACTATTGGATCAATAGCAACAATGCATTGATCGATAACGTATTACCGCGCAAAGACTGGCGCATTAACTTACCTGATGATGTGCATACCAACGGTAAGTATCTACTGGTGAGCAATCATCAGTCATGGGTTGATACCAGTATCGTGCAATATATCAGCGAAAAACGTTTACCATTGACGCGCTTTTTTACCAAGTTTGAGCTCATATATATCCCCGTCATTGGTCAAGCTTTCTACTTTCTCGACTTTCCTATGATGCGTCGACATTCCAAAGAAGCCATCGCTAAAAACCCTGCTTTAAAGGGTAAGGATATCGAAGAAGCGAAACGAGCGTGTGCATTGCTCAAGGACAAGCCCTTTACGCTATTGAACTATCTAGAAGGAACTCGCTTCACTCCTAGTAAACATGATAAACAAGAATCCCCTTATACGCATTTACTTAAGCCACGTGCTGGCGGGTTATCACTGGCTATGAGTGCATTAGGGGAAGAGATCGATGGGATTTTGGACATGACGATCGTCTACCCTGACGGTGTACCCACTTATAGCGATCTATGGAAAGGCAACATCAAACGTTTAGGCGTCGATGTGCGACATATTAAGATACCTAAAGACCTATTTACGGCAATCAAGAACGGCGGTTACGAAACAGATGAAGCGATAAAAGCACAGATGTTTGATTGGGTAGAGCAAATATGGCATCAAAAGGATCAGCTAATCACAGAAATGTTGGCTGAATTTGAGAACAGTGAATTTGAGAACAGTGAATTTGAGAACAATGACTCTGGAAATAAAGAATCTGAAATTAAAGATAATACTGAACAGGCTTAGCCTATTCTCTCTACCAACAATCCCAATTACTTGATAACCTCAAGGTGTGTCGCACGTGTACTAATATGATAAAGGTAAAGCCATATAATGATGAAGTTCCGCGAAAAATGGTTTTGGGCGTTGTGCCTTGCAGTATTAGTACATGTTGGGGTTTTCTTTATTTTCTATCTCAACACTCATCAGACGGATTCAGTAGAAGTAGCTGAGAGTCAAATGAAAACAGCTGAACCTACTGTTATCAACAATGTAAATCTACCTGAAAAGGTCTATACCACTAGTGTCACCAGCACTAAGACATCTGATGACACTAACGACAATGTAGAAGACACGGTCAATAAAAAATCTGAGATTGGTAATGAGCCTGAACTATCTCAGATAACAAGTAGTGATGAGCAAACAGCCAACGTGGAAAGCAGAAAAGCACCCCCTTCTTCAGCTGCCAATAACGTCGATGATAAACCCAAAAAACCAGCTTCTACATCGATAGAATCACTGCAAGCAAACGAAACTCCTCCGCAAAATGAAAAAATTCCAAATGTCCAAACAGATAGCAATACCCAATCTATAGTTGCGAACACTGATGATAAATTAGAAGAAATTAGAAACAATGCAAGCTTATTGGATATAGACGTTCCTGCTCAAAAAAGTAACGTCAAAATAGATAAAGACTATCTTTCAGCAAAATCTGAAGTGGAAGCGATAAACGATCAATTGAGTTCGGCTATCAACGAAGTCAAAAAACGTAATCAACAGAAAATTGACGAGCAACAACAGTTAAGAAATGAGGCGAATAGCCAAAGACTTCCTGAAAGTTCCAATTAAGACTATAAGATTTATAAGCAGTAGCACAATTAGACCGAATACCTCTATACATAAAAAAACCCCAGCGATTAACTGGGGTTTTTATTATCTTATCAATAAATACTCAATATTAAGCTGTTAGCGCTCACCCAAACCTTCTGATAAGGTTTTGGTAATTGGCTTAGTTAAATAAGACAATACCGTACGCTCCATTGCTTTAATATCAACAGAAGCTGTCATACCAGGTTTAATGACAATCTCATCACCGCGCCCCTTAAACTCAGCACCATTAATCACAATTAATACACGGTAGTAAGGCTCTTCGCCTTTAGGTGTTTGCTCCATTAGCGTGTCTGGACTTATATAATTGACCGTCCCTTTCATGGCTCCAAAGATAGAATAATCATAAGCATCGAGCTTAACCGTCGCTTCTTGACCTTCTTTGACATAAGCAATATCAGCAGGACTGACCTTGGCATCTATAACCAAGTCACTACTGGTCGGCAAAATCTGCATGATGACCTCGCCCGGCTTGACGACACCGCCAATAGTGGTCACATTGATGTTTTTAATTTTACCTTCTGTGGGCGCCATTAAGCGCTTCTCTTCAAGTACTTGTGCCCGATCTCGCAATTGCTCAAGCTCTGTATCTAACTCTTCTTGAGCCTTTGTCATTTCAGCCTGTGCTTCTTCAAAGTACTTATTACGCTTGTTATTAATCTGCGCTTCGATATCAGCCACTTGACGACTGAGCTTGATGACATCAGCTTGGCTCACATCGCCATACTTTAATAAAGGCTCATTCATGCGCAATTCTTGACGCGCCAGCACCAGCATTTTTTCAAGGGAAGAGACTTCCTCGTTGATAGCTTGACGACGTCTATTGTATAGCGCCCTTTGGTTTTGCACGTACTCAGGATAGTCCTGTACCCCTTTAGGAAATACCAACGGTTTTTCAAAAATCTCAGCATTTAGTCTTGCTAGCTTAGCAGTCAATGCAGCTGTTTTAGAAGCAGAATTATCAACAGCTGCTTTAGCTCGCTCTTCTTCCAACACTACCAATAACTGACCTGCCTTAACCTCTTCACCTTCTGTGACAGCCAACTGAGTCAATACGCCGCCTTCTGACGCTTGGATTTCTTGCGTTCGAGCACTGGCAATTACCGTTGCTTGCGCACGGGTCACTTGGTCAATCTTGGCAAATGAGGCCCAGACAATTAAAGTGACGATCCCGATTAATGCTATCCAAATACTCAACCTTGAACGATTAACTTGGGGTTTAGTGGGTGTGTACTTATACTCTGACATGCCTACTTCCCTTGATCGTCTGTTGAATGTTTAGCACTGATGGGTTTTACGCTGATGTTTCTTACTCTAGAGGTAGCAGGCTTATTTTCGTCGGCACCTTCTTTTGACGGTTGGTTGGTTTTATCAACGATTCTATCTTTTTGCTGTACGGTGGTTTTATTTTTTGCTTGATCGTTTTTTCTGAGCTCATCAAGTACAGCTTGTTTTGGACCATCAATAATAATACGTTGGTTATCCATAATAATTAGCCGATCTACCAAGTCTAGCAATGCTGTCTTGTGGGTAGACACAATAAACGTTTGCCCTTGCGTCAACTCCTGACGTAGCACTTGTAGACAGCGCTGCTCTTGTCGATTATCCATAGAAGCTGTAGGCTCGTCTAACAAGAACACATCAGGTTTGGTCAATAATAAACGGGTAAATGCCACCAGTTGCTTTTGTCCACCTGATAGGCCTTTACCGCCTTCACTGATCGGTAGGTCAAGACCACTTGAATGACTGGATACTAAGTTGATTAGCCCTGTCCTGTTTAAAGTCTCTTGAAGAACGTCGTCATTGGGCGCTGCCATACCGATTAATAGGTTCTCACGCAGCGTTCCTTGGAACAATCGATGGTCTTGTTGCAGATAACCCAAGCGCTCACTAAGTGTCTCACGACTGATTTGATGTATATCAAGTCCGTCTAACAACACTCGTCCTTCCGTTGGTGCATACAGTCCTGCTAGCACCTTAAGCAAGGTAGATTTACCTGAACCAATAGGCCCAAGTATCGCTATACGCTCTCCTGGTTTAATCGATAGTTGCGGAACCGTAATGGCTGGTCGATCGTTGCCTTGGTAATTGAACGACAATCCATCGCACTGATACGCGCCTTTTATGTGCGTAGGCGATAATGGATATGCAACGCCTTGGTTGTCTTGCTCCAGTGCAAACAGACTCTCAATATTCATTTTGGCGGCTTTGGCATGAGCGTACTGCACTAATAGGTTGGGTATTGCCATAACAGGCGCTAACACTCTACCACCAAGTATCGAGCAGGCAATCAGTCCACCCATTGTCATGTCACCTTGCATGACGACAAACGACCCGACTATCACGATACCAACGTAGCTTACTTGCTGTAGCATCTGCGTAAAATACGTCAAGTTATCATTGGCATGCTTCATATCCAAGTCGTTTTTGATGGTGACATCCATCACGTCCAGCCAACGCGAGAGAAACTTCCAGCTGCCTGCCCCCGCCTTTATTGTCTCGACGCCTTCCACAGCTTCTACCAACAGACCTGTCTTATAATAAGAGGCAGTCGCGCCCTCTGAAGCAATAGCATCAATGCGTTTGCGCGCAATTAGTCCCATCGTAATTGCGATGACCGCCGCTATCACTGGCACAACAGCGACTAAAGGCGAGCCAATAAAAGCTATTAAGCTGATAAAAATAATGGTCATGGGCAAATCGACTAAACCAAAAAGCGTGCTCGCCGTAAAAAAGCTACGTACTTGCTCATAACCACGTAGCTGTGCTGCCATAGAGCCAACTGACCCCGGCATTTGGTCGATACGTACTTTAAGTAGACGTTGGAACACTTCTCGAGATAAATACTGGTCTAGACCGACGACGACCTTATCCATGATTCTTGAGCGCGAAAACTTCATAAACGCTTCAAACATGATCACTAAGAAGACGCCACTGGCTAAAATAATCAGCGTGTATTCACTACGCGTTGGTATGACACGGTCATACACTTGCATAGAAAATAGAGAAACGGCCAATGCCAACATGTTGATCAGAAAAGTGGCGATAACGGCTTCAGCTAAAATGCCTTTATAATTACCCAAATCAGACTTTAATAGATCAGAAAATGAGGCCTTTCGCTGCTTAATATGATCTTCTTTCAAACGAATACGCATGACCAAAGTCAATTCTTCGGCACGCGTATGTACCTGCTGGTTCGCTTGCCTAAAGTTCCAGCTTTTTTGCGGCGTTTGGCTGTCAATCACGCCCCAACCTAAATCCGTTCGATACGCTAGTAAGGGCAAAAAAGCGGCATCAGGCTGCTCTAATATTTCTGGTGTATCGGTTATACCAATGCCTTGTAATACTGCAATGACACCGCCTAACTCATGAATGCTTTGACCTTGTCTGTCCGACTGCTCACTATGACGTTTGACGACATCATGGAGCCGTATATTATCTACTGGATAGCCTTGCTGTCCGAGTAAATGCTTAATCGCATCAGTCAACGTTTCGGTCAGATCGACCTGCTCTGAGTGTTGCAGCTCATGGCGGTCAACAGACTGAGACGGTGTCTTTTGTAATTGTGCACTCATATTAATCGCTTATTTAATATTTTAGATGGTTGCGTATGTAGGATAATTTACGCCTGTTTATATGACTTTTTGATTTAATTATTTGTCATATTCTCTTGATCAGTTATCGGCGTAATACTGTAGTCATCATTTAACATGAGATACTCACCATTGTTCAAACTTTGCTCTGCCGTCGCGGGCAGCTTGATATCGATATACTCTTCTGCTGCGTTGTTCCCATAACCGAAATGACTACTAGCGTTGTTTTTGTCTTGCTTATTGAGCCATTGCTTAACAGAGTTGGCTGGGCTAAACAAAGTCACTGGGTCACGATTATGAGAAAACTGCTGCCACTGCATGATGCCAAAATCTACTTGTAGTCTATAAAATGCACCCAACATTTCTGCGCGAGTTTGTACCAGCTGGACTTGATAATCGTTATGCTCACGGACAGCATTTAGTACTTCTAGCCATGACTTGCGTCCTGCGATAAATTGCCGGCGATAAGAGCTGACTACAATCTGTGCCCCCGCTACAGCAGCGACCAACGAGGTTTCTCGGTCTTTGGCACTGACAAACTGCTGATACTGTACCTGAATGTTCTCTATGACATTACGGCGTGCAGCTTCTTGGTTTTGTACTAGGCTGTTGACCTCTGCCTGTGAAGCTCGTGCTAACGCAAAATTAGAAAATCCAGCACCTGGTGCATAGCTCAATCCTACTGAGAACTTACCATCGTTTTCGTTATCCTCATGATAGTAAGCATGCTCATATTGGGCATAAATGGTTGGATAACGAGCTGCTTGCTGTGCTTCGACACCTTGCTTAGCGGATTCAATCTGGAAGTGTTCTTTGACGACGGTAGGATTATAAAAGCCAGCTCTATCAAACGCCATTCTTTCAAAGTCAACGGATTGCTGCTTGGCTTGATTTACCAATACCTTAAGATTCGGTATGCTCGTGACACTCATCTGAGACAGTGGCTGACCAATGATTTGTTCTAGCCTAGCAGCGGCGATACGTTGCTGCTCAACTGCCGCTTGATAAGATGTTTGCTCTTGCAGGATACGGTTAGTCACCAGATCAAGCTCAATACGAGCTGATACACCTTGACCAACGCGTCGCTGCATCATGGCTTCAAAATCATTCAGCTCTTTTAAATTCTCTACATGGACACTTTGTGTAGCGACGGCTTGGATATAGCTCTGCCAAGCATCAATCGTTGTTTTGGCCACTAGGTTTTGCTGCTCATAAATATACTCTACAGCAGCCTTGTCATCGAATATGGCTTGATTGACATCTGCGGTGAGCTTACCCCCTGTCCATAGGGGCTGGCGAATGGTCACCTCTGAGACAAAATCATTGTCTCTATCGTAACCTGAGCTTACGCTTGGTGTTGGTAAAAGGTTTAATTTGGCTGCATTAATTCCTTCGGTAGTTGCTTCTTGACTCGCTCGAGCCGACCCTACTAAAGGATGCGTTTGAATTGCCTGCGCCACTAGGCTATTGATTTGGAAGTCTGCTACTGCTGCGTGTGAAGTCACTGTAAAACATATACCAGTCGCCAAAGCGGTCATAAAATGGCGCACTGAAATACTACGAAGTAACTGCTTATGATTTGACGAATTTTTCATATTGTTTTTCAGTGATCAGCTCTATGAATGTTTTTTGAATAAATGTTGATCTTTTATGCACTAAACCTTACTAAAACTTACCTTATAAGGCAATAAGATAATAATTTAAATAAAGTCTAATGTACTCTACGGAGTAGAACTGTGCATAACGGAAGTTTATTTAGTCATCGTAAATAGTGTACTACTGAACATAAAATGTCTTGAGTAAATCATAATCTTAAAATATAAGATAAATGATAATAAAACTGCTCATAAGATGCATTTTACAACTTCAAAATAAACAATATGGAATAGCAATTAGTTGAATAAAGTGCATAGCGTATCGTCCAAATTCTGCTGTGACAGAATCTCTCTTTTAGTTGTATACTCTAGAATTTTTTAGGTTAATTATCTATATTTCATATGTATAATTCATTAAATAGATAGTGCAAAAAACGCCTCCATCTTGGAAGCGTTTCTTATGTCAAACTTTGATCAGCCAGTATTAAATAACAGTGATATCCGTATCAATATAAATTTGCTTAGAGGTATCATTCCCTAATTGCCATACATCGTACCCAGTATCAGGGGCAGCTCCGACGTTTGACCAAGTACCACCTACATCACTAAGATCATTGCCATTACTACCCAAATCTACTGTATCATCACTACCCCCTCTTACATAGATAGGATTCGTGGTTCCTGAGTTGATAACATCTGCTGCTTGAACTAGCAGTGTATTGGCACCTGTACCGCTAATATCGAGCGCCTCCGTTTGGAAGATATCAGATAGACTTAGCGTCTGACCTGATCCAGTTAAATTGATAGTATCAAAACCCTCACCACCTATAATATTAACGTTCAAAGCTGAGTCAATATTGATAGTGTTTGCATTATCGTCTAGTCCATCCAACGGCGACTGAAGAACATTATTTGTAATATTAACAACGTCATCGCCACCTGCCATATCAACCGTATAAGCTAGATCGACCCCTAACTCTGCCGTATCACTATCACCAGTGACACTATCGTAAATAGTATACGTGAATGTATCTGATTGACCTGACGATGAATAATCACCATTAGCTGTATAGGTATAGTCACCATCCGCGTCAATCTCTAAGACTCCATATTGACCATTAACAGTGATAATACCAGTGTTGACATCAGCTGAAACACCATTTACCTCAGTCACTTTGGTATTAGGAGTAACGACATCTTCTCCCAACTCACCACTTAAACCTTGATCAGGGTCGATGACATTACCTGTTATCTCAGTATCATCAGCGAAGCTGTATTCGGTGAGTGTGGCGGTCACTTCAGTGGTTTCAAGTAACGATAAAGTGTTGCTTAGAACTTCGGCAGCCACTGCATCTAGCAACAGATCGACTGGAGCATCTGCGGTTATCAAAATTGGCTGAGCTATACTAAGGAACTCGCCAACACCTATGTCTGTGGTTAAATTTAAAGCAAGTGCTAACGTTGCTCTAACAGTACCACCTAGTGGGAAGCCTAAACTATCCCGGACCGCATCTAAAATAGCTGTTTGATTGTCAGGCCCCAAGACCACGCCCGCTTCACCCAGCTCTGCTACTGACAGGTCATTTATGAGGTTTTCTAGTGTGCTGCTATCCTTACTTACCACTACTTTATAATCACCTGGCCCTAAGCCAGATAACGTTGCTGTCAAACCACCGTTATTATTCGTTAAACCTAAAATTTCTAAACCCAAAACATTACCTACCAATGGATTATTGCCATTAGCAGCAACGTAGAGAAGGTTATCATTACTATCATATATCTCCAAACTAATAGCATCTGCTACTTGTACTACTGCACTCTCTGCAACCTCAATATTTACAGTGCCGTTTGTGTTGTCACTCACAGTGAAGTTTAAATTACTGTTCGATCCATTACTTCCTCCTAAAGCCTCTACTATTGTTGTCTCAGTTCGGTTAATAGGCACAGAAATATCGGTTTGCAATTCTAAATCTAGACTATCCAAATCATCTCTCGCATCGATAACAGATGCGTCAATGTCACCAACCGTAGCAGTGACGGTAGTAGGTTCTGAGCTATTACCCGCTTGATCGGTCACGATAGCAGTTACAGTCAATACCTCACCTGCTGCTGGTGCAGGCACTGTGGTGACATAACCCTCGTCGAGCATCGCTTGAGTGACTGTCACTCCAACTCCACCATTGATGCTAATAAGGTCATCGATTGATGTCCCTGCTTCTAGTTCTACGGTTACGGTTACTTGTCCATTATCCGCCAGGTCAAAGCCATTAATGGTGGCATCACCATCACCTATTGTGACGGTTGGGGCATCAGGCGCTGTAATGTCACCAACCGTAGCAGTGACGGTAGTAGGTTCTGAGCTATTACCCGCTTGATCGGTCACGATAGCAGTTACAGTCAATACCTCACCTGCTGCT
>NZ_JBNNGG010000001.1:1187621-1515880 GCF_050268165.1 Psychrobacter sp. NPDC078631
TTCTACGGTTACGGTTACTTGTCCATTATCCGCCAGGTCAAAGCCATTAATGGTGGCATCACCATCACCTATTGTGACGGTTGGGGCATCAGGCGCAATGGTGTCACGGATAGCACTAGCTGACACAGCAGTAGATGAGGCTCCTTCAGCATCTTTGATGCTTGCAGTTGCTTCAAAAGGTAGACCTTCTAATGGAGCATCAAAGTTAAATATCACAGTACGTTTACCGTTACTATCAACGATAATATTATCACCATCTAACACCTCACCAACGCCATTGACAATTACTGTATAGCCAGCTTCTGCACTGTCTGGCAATTCAACAGTGACAATAATCTGATTATTAGCTATCTCATTATCAGTTATGAATGGGCTGCCATCGCCTATATCCACGCTAACTGGAGCATCAGGAGCATCAATAGTATTTCGAGTAGCCGTAGTGGTTACAGAAGAAGACTCATTACCAGCTGCATCTTTGATAATTGCCGTTACGTCAAGCGCTTCACCTTCTGCTGGTGCGTTGATTTTAACAGTTATGTTTTTATTCTCGATATCATCATTAGTCAATTCCTGCTTGATACCATTAACAGTAACAGTGTCGCCTACAACGGCATTGTCTGGCAGTACAATTGTCACGCTGACTTTATCGTTAACAATCTCATCAACAGTGATGGATTCATCGCCATTGCCGATAGCAGTATTCTTTGGAGCATCAGGGGCAACCGTGTCTACCGTGAAGTTAACTGCTTCACTTGTAGCACTGCTATTACCAGCAGCATCGGTCACGATAACAGTCACACTATAATTACCATCAGCAGTTATGCCTGTTGCTGTATCATTTGGAATGGTGACCTCAGCAACACCGTTGCCACCATCTACATCTAAATCATCTGCGGTCACAACATAGTCAACGGTGATCGCCTCACCAATTGCAGGTGTGACGGTTAAGGTGACGGTGTCACCGACAACAGTACCAGTTGGTAAGGTCACTTGGGTTTGAACACCTGATCCAGCCATAGACGCTATGCCAAATTCTTCAGCATTCACAAAACCATCTTCTGCTTCGTCAATGACAATCACTGCGGCCACTGGATCGGCATCTTCTTGTTCACCAGGAGCCACGGTATCAATAATACCAACTGTTTCCGACAGCTCGTCTGACTCATTACCAGCTGCATCTGTGATACTTGCCGTTACGTCAAGCGCTTCACCTTCTGCTGGTGCGTTGATTTTAACAGTTACGTTTTTATTCTCGATGTCATCATTAGTCAATTTTTGCTTGATACCATTAACAGTAATAATGTCTCCAACAGATGCATTATCAGGTAAACCGATAATTACATCTACTTTGCCATTGTCATCGATCTCAGCAGCATTAATAAAGGCATCGTCATTACCAACATAAATATCAGTTGGTGCATCAGGCGCGGTGGTGTCTACCGGTGCGCTATCGTTATCATCACCGCTCCCGCCCCCTCCCCCTAAAGCCGCTGCCGCCACACCAACACCTGCTAGACCCAACAACCATGGTAAAGCTGCAAAACCTTCAGCTTCTGTGGCACCAACCCACCAAGGGCTTATTTGTGAATCTCCGCCTAATGATTGACTTTGTGCCTCACCTATTTGTAGTTCAGTAATATAGTCTGTCACTTCGCCTGTATCAGGAAGATAGTAGTAATAGCTACCATCCTCAGCGATACCTATTAATGCACTATCTGCATTATCATAAAACCCCTCAATAATGAGGTCTGGACCCTGTCCATCATTTTCAAAAGAAATATGAAGGTTTTTATCTACTCTTTTAGTAACAACACTATTTGGTGCACGATTAACGGTTGTATCAAGCAGCTCGTAATTAGTTCTATTAACAGATTTAATCACTGTAGGCGTTTCATTTTTTAAGACCACTGTATGCTCAGCAACTGTCTCAACTTTATTATTAACTTTCACAATTATAGTATCCATAAAACCATCCTTGATTGACTAATTTTGACCAAACATAAACACAGCTGTTCGATAAAATATTAATATTTCATAAGGCGATAATGAAAAACACTTCTAAATCATTTTTTTCAAAGAACTTTGGTTAACTGCACTTGTAAAAATTTATTTATATATAAAGCTAACTATTCTCTATCTTTTACTAAAACTTAAATGAAATCCTGACTAAATAGACAGCTTTCTCAAAATCTTCTACAAACCTCTCATTAAAAAAACTTTACTATATATCTTATTGTTTAAAATAATTTAACAAACCATTTGAATTCAAAAAAACGAATATAGAAACAAAATATTCTCTAAGTTATAACAGCACTATAAAAGAAGTACCAACCTTCCTTAATAACGCATTCTATCAACAAAAATCTAATTAACAAACAGTTTATAGAACTTTTGTTAATTATTGTTAGACTCTGTAAATATTCATTTTTAGTCAGAAATTACTTGTACACCTTTCATATTAAGATTCGGATATGTTTTTCACTATTACTTTTATAATAATACGCTAGGTTTATAGGTCAACATAGTTTCTTTATTAGATTGTAAACAATATTCTATTATACAAATGTAATCTTATTTTTACAGAGTACATAATTCTTGAATCAACTTGTATAGGTACGTTTCAATAGTTAAGATCATAGATAACGAATGAGACTAATGAAGGAATAAAATTATAATAAATATTTTTTGTAAACTAAGATTCTTTAATAAATAGATAGCAAGGAAATAAATAATATTCATTCTCATTGCTTATAAAAATAAATATAATTTTTGATGGTAAAAAGACAAGATTAGCCAAAAGCGCTGTTTAAAAGCACTCTATTTAATTACTTAGGCTAATTTTCTAGAAGAAGCTATTTGGAAGGTTAGAATTTTTCGAAGACAGATAGGAAAAGATGATACTTGGTATCTTTTTTTTATGAAGTTCACACAAAAACGAGTATTACTTATAATATATTAATTTTATGAAGTGATAATTTGGTACGTCATTATTAAAGATTAAAAGTACCAAATTATTTTTATATTTTGTCTATACAATTAATAAGCATTATTTAAATTTCTTCAATGTCTAAACCAATGACATGATTAAGATGGCCAGTTTTTAAGTATATGGTTGCGCCCTTTACCCCTGCTTTTATTTGTACGCTTGTATCTATCGGTAGGCGTATCCAACTATCCTGCTGATATACCTGTCCACCCTCTATTAGCTCACCTGCTACAACTAATATTTCTGCACCGCCATGAACTGTCTCAGTGAATAGCAACTCGCCTGCATCGATACGCTGTAGACTAACGTGCTCTACCCCATCGGAAAAAAGCGGGCAGATAGCACGGTTGCCTTGTTGCTGCCAATTAGCACCTTTATAAGTGTCGATAGCCACGTGCTGAGTTTCGTCAGACGACATTTGCCGTAACTTGACGAAAATAACAGCACCTTCGTCACTATAAGGCCGATGACCTGAAGACGGTGGATTACGCAGATACCAACCTGCTGGATAATGAGTGTCATCTGCAGAAAAAGTACCTGATAGTACTAAAATCTCTTCGCCGCCTGGATGCAGATGATGCGGAAAGTAAGAGTTTGGCGCGTAACGTACAAGACTGGTAGCACGAGCCTTCTCTGCGCCTACACGATCAAGCATGACACGCTCCACACCATTTTGTGGTGACTTAATCCATTGATGTGCTTCAGAGGTCAGTGAAGCACGTTGTGAAAAATCTGCATTAATTAACATAAAGTATTCCAAAGGTATTAAATGATTAAGGCGTACCCACAATATAAAACCGAGGACACGCCCTAGACGATAAACACAAATATATGACGTTATTACCGCACTAGAATGACCGGTGATAACGTGCTAGCGATAATTTCTGTCGTTGTACTTCCGAGAAACAGTTGCTGCCATTTTGAATGTCCGTACGCACCCACCACCATAATGTCGACATTGTTCTCTACCTGAAACTTTAACAATCCATCTACCGCATCAGAAGCAGATAAGTGATGTGCCTCAACGACAAACCCAGCATCTTCTAACTGTGCGGCGGCCGCGCTCATACTTTGCTTGGCGGCGTCGTTATGATTGCCCACCATCACGATGTGACCTTTTAAACCTTTTAACAGTGGACTTTTTGACACCATTCGTGCCGCTTTAATAGAAGTTTTGCTACCATCAAAGGCAATCATATACGAGCTTGGCTCTTCAAATTTTTCTGAGCAAATCAATATAGGAATATCTGACCCACGAGCGACCGTCTCGATTTGACTACCAATATTAATCCGACTGTTCTTATGATCTTCTCCGCGTCGTCCCATCACAATCGCACGATTTTCTTCTTTAAAATGCTCAATACTAGGAAGCAATTTGCCGTGGCGTTGATAAACGCGAACATTGACATCAGCGAAACTGCTTTGAATGTGGCTTTTTGCATCTTGTACCAACGCATTACTATAGCTGTTGACGACTTTTGCTCTTTGCTCATCCAATTGGGACAACTCTTCTAATAAAAACTGACGGCTATTTATGCCTATAGCACCTGATAAATCCCGTCTGGTCGATGCTGGTATGTCACTGACATGCAATAATCCAACAGGTACGTTGAGTTTACTGGCATACCATGCTGCATAGTCACAAACCGATTCAGTCACTGCCGAGCCGTCAATACAGGCCAAAATGTGCTGTGATGTTGTCATAATCTGTCCTTAAATTTAATTATTTAATCCTATACAGCTTGTTAGTTCTGACCAAGCTATGCTCTTTGGCTTATGTTCTCTGACTTATAATCTTTAGCTTATGCTCTCTGGCTTATGTACTCTGACTGGGGTATGTTTCATTTACTTCATAATAGTTATCTTTCAAAAATTATCTTATCAAGTAAATTTACCCCTTCATTTGATAATAACCAATTTAAACGGCTTCATCCAGCGATGTGTGCGACCCTTTTGCAATAATTGCAATTTGTTACTGACAGCATCGTGCATGGCTCACCGCAGACTGATATCTAGCTATATATAAAGTCTTATCATTGTCTGACCACATGCGCTAGCAAAGTTTGCTACAATGTATTTTTTAGCATTTATGATTTCGGTAACGTTATTTAGGTGATTGGATTATGGCAAAAAATGCCCTACAGGCTCAATTATTAAAGGCTGGCTTGGTTGATAGCAAAAAGGCCAAGAAGATCAGCAAACAAACGCAACATGCCAAGCGTACTGGTGACTCAGAAAGCGTCGAAGCAAAAAAAGCGTTAGCAGAGGCGCAAGCTCAAAAGCTAGAAAAGGATCAAAAGCTTAATCAAGAAAAACAGCGCGTATTGGAAGAAAAAGCATTAAAGGCTAATATCGTCCAAATGATTAAGCAGCATCAGATTACTGAGACAGAAGGTGAGGTCAGCTATCAGTTTGTCGATGAGTCCAAAGTAAAGAAAATCGCTATCACTCAGAAACTGTACGATCAAATCGTGGCTGGTCACGTAGTCATCGCACGCTTGGAAGAAGGCTACGCGCTATTGCCTCGTCCATTGGCGGATCGTATCGATTCAAAAATGGAAGGCTTTATGGTTGTGTCCAACGACACTGCCGAAGAAGCATTGGCAGAAGATGATCCGTATGCCGCTTATGTGATTCCAGATGATTTGATGTGGTAAGGCATTATTCTACTGCTGTTGGCTTTACTATAGTGTTATAAGCATCCCCTCAAAAGCCCTTTATAGGATTTACGTTCTATAAAGGGCTTTTTGCGTTTATACGAGTTAGGCAAATCTTTAGAGCGCAAGATAAACGTTAAATGTGTCGATAGACTCAATCAAACGTACATAAATCGGACTTCTTTAACCTAACATTGCTGGTTTGGTTAAAGAAAGTAACCCAACCCTATAATTGCCAGAATATGGATATAATCAACTTGAACAGTTATTCAATAACTACTACAATGCGTTTTTAGTACATTTTGTGGTAATACTTTGTTTATTTTTGAGTAATCGCTCAATATTGTTCATATTTTACCTGTGTTTGTTACCTGATAGTTCGGTGCCATCGTGCCCGTTTTGTTTGCTTAATTTGTTCCAATTCACTTTTACTTTTTCTCAAAAAGAGATCATTCATGCCAAAACATTTACCGCTCTCACTATTGTTTCTTCGCCTTGGTGTTTTCATCGTATTCTTCTTTTGGACACTCGACAAATTTGTAAATCCTGAGCATGCTGCTAATGTGTTTGCTAAATTCTACGCTTTAGAAAACTTGGGCATCACTATTGTTTACCTGATTGGTAGCTTACAAATTATTCTTATCTTCTCGTTTGTCATGGGTTTATTCAAAAAGTGGACGTACGGCATCATTTTATTACTACATGCCGCCTCTACTTTTGCATCTTTTGGTCTTTACCTAACGCCTTTTGATAACTTGTTGTTCTTTGCTGCATGGCCGATGCTGGCAGCCTGTTTGGCGCTATTCTTAATGAGAGACTATGACACCCTAACACTGGGTAAAAATACGTCTCCAGTATAAATATCGGCGGCAATGCTTATTGCTTAAGTAGTATAAATGACAGACAACAAGACATAATTTATATACTATTAAGACTGCCGACTTAAATTTTTTATCGTAGTTAAGCGATTCAGACAATTCGATTTGATTGCCACGTTACTCAACTATAGTCACTTAAATATAGTCACTTAAGTATAGTTATTCAGACGATGAGTATTCTACAGTTTGTAGTAATAACTACGATTTTAGCCTTTGCTCCCTTATTTGGCCGGATTCTCCATGATTAAAAGAATATTTTTAATACTATTAATATTGATATTAGCGGCAAGCTTTTTTTATTTTGACCTAAATCAATTATTGACGCTTGATGGCTTAAAAGGGTCGATGGCGCAATTTAATGAATACAAAGCGCAGTCACCGCTATTGATTATCGGTGGGTTTTTCTTACTATATGTCGTCGTTACTGCCCTCTCCTTACCTGGCGCTGCGATTTTGACGCTAGCCGCTGGTGCTTTATTTGGTTTGGTCCAAGGCTTGCTCGTTGCGTCATTTGCATCAAGTATTGGTGCTACCATTGCCTTCTTGGCATCGCGATATTTACTGCGTGACACCATCAAACAGCGCTTTCCTGAGCGGTTGTCGGCTATCGATGCAGGCGTCGAAAAAGAAGGTGGATTTTATTTATTTACCTTACGTCTGGTACCTATATTTCCCTTCTTTTTGATTAACCTATTGATGGGTGTGACGTCTATTAAAACATGGACTTACTACTGGGTCAGTCAAATCGGTATGCTGGCTGGAACGTTTGTCTTCGTCAATGCAGGGACACAGCTGGCACAAATAGACAGCTTATCGGGTATTTTATCTTTCAACTTAATTGTCTCGTTTGCGTTATTAGGTTTCTTCCCATTAATAGCAAAAGGAGTGTTGAACATGTTTAAAAAACGCCGTGTTTATAAAAACCACACCAAACCTAAAAAGTTCGATCGCAATATGATTGTGATTGGCGCAGGCGCTGGTGGCTTGGTCACAAGCTACATTGCCGCAGCGGTAAAAGCAAAAGTCACACTGATTGAGGCAGGTGAGATGGGCGGTGATTGTCTCAATTATGGCTGTGTACCTAGTAAGGCCATCATCAAAAGCGCAAAAATCGCTGATCAGATTCGTCATGGGGAAAAATACGGTCTAGAGAACACCGTACCGCAGTTTTCGTTCAAAAAAGTGATGGCACGCGTACAGCAAGTAGTGGCTGATATCGCACCGCACGATAGCGTTGAACGTTATACCAATCTGGGCGTCGATGTGGTCAAAGGCTATGCCAAATTAGTTGACCCGTGGACAGTAGAAATCCAGCTAAATGACGGCGGCATGCAGACCCTAACGGCGCGAACCATCGTTATCGCCACGGGCGCCCGTCCATTTGTACCGCCTCTGCCAGGTATAGAAGAAACAGGCTACGTAACCAGTGACACGCTATGGACGAAGTTTGCTGAGCTAGAAGAAGCCCCTAAGAAGCTAGTAGTACTGGGCGGTGGTCCAATCGGTAGCGAGCTTGCCCAAAGCTTTGCTCGACTGGGTTCTAATGTGACGCAAATCGAGATGAGCGATCGCATTATGGGTAAAGAAGACCTTGAAGTGTCTACCTTTGCTCACCAGTCGCTTACTGATAGCGGTGTTAATATTTTGACCTCGCATCAAGCGATGCGCTGCGAGATGCGTGATGGTAAAAAATACATTATCGTCAAACACAATGAAACAGAAATCGATATCGAGTATGATGAGCTACTTTGTGCCGTTGGTCGTAGCGCACGCCTTGAAGGTTATGGTTTAGAGGCGCTAGGTATCGAAACCAATCGTACTATCGTGACCAATGAATATCTCGAGACGTTATATCCCAATATCTTTGCTGCAGGCGATATTGTCGGTCCATACCAGTTTACTCATGTCGCTGCCCATCAGGGTTGGTACGCTGCAGTCAATGGCTTATTTGGCAATCTGAAGAAGTTTAAAGTAGATTATCGCGTCATTCCTTGGGTTACGTTTATCGACCCCGAAGTCGCTCGTGTCGGTATCAACGAGCAAGAGGCCATTGATAAAGGCATCGATTACGAGATTACTCGTTTTGAGTTTGAAGAGCTGGATCGCGCCATTACAGATAGCGCGGCTAAAGGCTTTATCAAAGTCATCACACCAAAAGGTAAAGACAAAATACTGGGCGTTACGGTGGTGTCTGAACATGCAGGCGACCTAATCGCTGAGTTTGTACTGGCCATGAAACATGGTCTGGGTCTCAATAAGATTTTGGGCACCATTCATAGCTACCCTACTTGGGCAGAAGGCAACAAATACGCCGCTGGTGAGTGGAAACGTGCTCATGCGCCTGAGACCGTATTAAGCTGGTTAGAGAAATACCATACTTGGCGTCGCGGTTAGTTAATGACGGTTAGTTAATAGCAGCGAATTAAGAGCAGTTTGCTGATTAATGTCATTAAATGACGCGACTGGTAGGAAAGTTCTAAAAGACTCCAATAAAGCTGGTTTAGATTTTGTGATATCTGTTTGGTTTGACATGGCAGACTATGAAATCTTTACCAGCTTTACTAACATTTAAATCATAACGGAAACTTGAATGCGCGTTATTACCGCTTTACCGATGCTCAAACGTCTTACGCGATATAGCACCTACGCTATGGTGATGAGCATTTGTATTGGTATATCAGCAAGCACAGCATCGCCAACTACTGCCAATATTAACCAAGACTTGTCACCTTGGCAGCAGATAGAAGCCCAAGGCAGCAACCAAGATGTTTACTTTTATGCATGGGGCGGTGATCCGCAAATTAACGCCTATCTACAATGGGTCGCCGATCAAGTCGATGATAAATATAATATCAACTTAGTCCATGTCAAATTGAGCGATACCAGCGAAGCAGTCAGTCGTGTACTGGCAGAAAAATCTGCTCATAATGACGATCAAGGCAGTGTGGATCTCATCTGGATTAATGGTGCTAACTTTGCCACCATGAGTGAGAGCTCATTACTACTCAAGCAATGGGCAAACAAGCTGCCCAATTTTGCGTTGACTGATCCGGACAATAATCCAACCGTAAACTTTGACTTTGGTGTGCCGACCAACGGTATGGAAGCACCATGGGGACAAGCCTCTCTGACGTTTTATTATGACAGCTTATCGACCAGTAAACCGCCAACAACGCTAACTGAACTGACCACTTGGACAGCACAAAACCCTGGCCGCTTTAGCTACCCAAAGCCACCTGATTTTTTGGGTATGAGTTTCTTAAAATACGTCTTAGTCATGCTGCATGAGCAACAAGACGCTCAAACGGGTAAAAACACTAGCGCACAGCTCAACTTGCCTGCCACTGAAGAAAACACCGCGCTCGTATTAGATCCGCTGTGGGCGTTTTTAGATGGCTTTCATCCAACCTTATGGCGTAATGGCGAGCAGTTCGTGCAGACAGGTGCGCAGATGCGGCGCTTGGTCGATGATACTGAGCTGAGTCTCGCGTTTACCTTTTCGGCACCAGAAGTTCCTGCGGCCGTGCAGCGTTATGACTTACCCCAGAGCATTCGCAGCTATGCGATGAGTGACGGCAGCTTAAGCAATACTCATTTTGTTGCCATTCCTTATAATGCTAGCCATCCTCAGGCGGCACAATTAGTAGCCAACTTTTTGATGAGTCCAGAAGCCCAAGCAAAAAAACAAACCCCCTCGGTATGGGGTGATAAAAGCGTACTGGTCCAATCTACGCTTAGCCCTGCACAACAAGCATTATTCAAAACCAAGCAGCCCCATCCAAGCGCCCTGCCCTTTGACAGTGTCAAACGCACGGTAAGTGAGCCGCATCCAAGTTGGGTAGAGGCCATCCAGCAAGGCTGGCAAGCACGTTATGGGGTGAGTCCATGAGCCAAGGTTTTGACAAAATAACGAAAAAAGGTGATAGCCCTAGACCTATTACGCTTGAGAAAAAAGATCTGTTTACGCGTATCGTGTCTTTTAGCCCCAAACTCTTAATTCTTATATTAATATTACCGGTACTCTGTGGCCTCATCTGTGTACTGTTGCCTGCTCTGAGCTGGCTTCCTGCCCTTGAAAAAACGACTCTGAATCTGCAAGGGTTCATAGACCTATGGCAAACGCCTGGTATCACGCAGATGGCTGCATTAAGTCTTGCTACAGGACTTATCAGCACCCTGCTTGCTTTTGTCATTGCCCTGATGATATTGGCCGCGTTTTTTAATAGTGTTTGGTTGCAGCGTATTGAGCACTTACTAAGCCCTATCTTGGTCATTCCTCATGCAGCCGCAGCCATTGCCGTTGGGTTTTTGATTGCGCCGTCAGGTATGTTTGCACGGCTCATCTCCCCGTGGCTAACTGGTTGGGAGATGGCACCCGATGGTATGTTTCCACATGATCCATACGGTATCAGCATCATCTTGGGTTTAACCTTAAAGGAGCTGCCGTTTTTATTATTAATGGCACTGGGCGCGCTTGCTCAGCCTGAGCTTGGTAAAAAACTGCGTCAACAATATACCGTTGCGCTCAATTTAGGTTATTACCCAATTACTGCTTTTTTTAAGGCGGTCTTGCCCCTGTTATATCCTTTTCTACGTTTGCCGATTTTAGCAGTGCTTGCCTATGCTAGTGCGAGTGTCGAGATGCCATTGATATTAGGTCCTAACACACCGCCAACGCTTGCTGTCTCTATCATACAATGGTTTAACGATGTTGACCTGACATTGCGTATCAAAGCATCAGCAGGTGCATTATTACAACTTGTACTGACAGCAGGTTTAGTCGCCTTTTGGCTGGGTGGCGAAAAAACGATCAAAACAGTATTTAATGTTTCGTCAGTTAATGGCAAACGTCATTATGCAGATGCTATTTGGCAAAAAGTCACCGCTATACTTACCGTAGGCGTGATTGGTTTTATGCTACTGTCACTTGCTGGTCTTGTGTTATGGGCATTTGCAGGATTTTGGCGGTTTCCAGCGATGCTACCAGAGCAATTCGTGCTATTACACTTTCAAAGTGCTTTTACCCAAATGAGCACACCATTGGTCAATACGCTTAGCATTGGGGCCGTTAGTACTGCCTTTGCTGTTTTTCTGACTTTGCTATGCTTGGAAGCTGAGCAATTGAGTGCTAAACCACTGTCGCACTTCACCAGCTTTATTATTTACTTACCGCTCTTGGTACCAAGTATCGCGTTTCTATTCGGCTTAGTATGGTTACAGCAGTTGGCCAATCATCAATCAGAATTTTTTAATGTGACATTCGCCCATCTTTTATTCGTGCTGCCGTACGTGTTTTTATCACTGGCCAGTAGTTATCGACGCTTAGACTCACGTTTTGCTCATGTGGCCGCAAGCCTTGGCGCTGCCCCTATTAAGGTATTCTTTCAGATAAAACTGCCGCAGCTATTTGCCCCTATTTTGATTGCCATTGCTCTCGGTCTAGCGATCAGCTTTGGTCAGTACTTACCAACTCTATTGGCGGGCGGTGGACGTATTGCTACTATTACGACAGAAGCGGTGACATTGGCGAATGGTGCCAGTAGGCGTACCAGTGCTGTCTACGCAATTATGCAAATGGCGCTACCACTCATCGGTTTTGTATTGGCTTGGATGCTACCCAAATACTTTTTTAGAAGTGGCGCACGGTAGCAGGTTTACCATGACATGAATAAGAACAGTTGTGAAAGGCATCAGCTATCGAAAACAGCCGTTATGAAAAAACTATCCACTAAAAACACTAAAATCATTAGTCATGAAAAACGTAAATAAAGGGTTCCTGATGCCATCATCTCTACAGATAAAAGACTTACAACTGTTTCGTCAAAATGAGCAGTTATTGAGTATCAATGAGCACATCGCTGGTGGCGATATCCTAACCGTGATGGGCCCTTCTGGTAGTGGCAAGTCTAGCTTACTAAGCTGGCTAACAGGCACTTTGGCGAGCGATTTTACCGCGACGGGTACTGTCTGGTTAAATGATGAAAACGTGACTCACCTGCCTGCGCATTTGCGCCGTATTGGTGTGCTGTATCAAGATGCACTGCTGTTTTCGCATCTGTCAGTCGCGGGTAACATTGCTTTTGCCATGCCAAAAGGAAACAAAAAACAGCGAGTTGAAAAAATAGCGCAGTCTTTAGCGCAAGTGGGCTTAGAAGGGATGGGAGATCGTCATCCTGATAACTTATCAGGTGGTCAACAAGCACGTGTTGCCCTACTACGCACGCTGCTGAGTGAACCCAAAGCGATACTACTTGATGAGCCGTTTAGCAAACTTGATACTCAGTTGAGAATGGATACGAGGCAATTGGTATTCGATCAGATTCGTACTCATAAGTTGCCTGCTATTATGGTCACGCACGACCAAAGCGATGCCGAAGCAGCCAATGGTAAAGTTATTTATGTAGGACGATAATTTTGGACATCAGAGTCAAACACTCAACCAAAATGACAAAGAAAGCAAAATATAGAAGGCAGCTCGCATGTTAGACAAGTTTATTACGCCCGTGATCAAGCCACTGCTAACTCCAATAGTAGCGACATTGCATAAGCTCGGTATTACGGCTGATCAGCTTACGGTAGCTGGATTCTTGGTTGGTATGTTGGCATTACCACTACTCGCGTTTGAGCTATGGTATGGCGCACTGGCAGTGATTATATTGAATCGTATTTTTGATGGGCTGGATGGCGCAATGGCACGCTATGCCCAGCAAAGCTCAAGCGCAGGCGGTTATTTAGATATCACCCTCGATTTTTTGTTTTATGCTGCTGTGCCACTTGGGTTCATTTTGGCTAACCCTGCACAAAACGCTATTGCAGGCGCGTTGTTATTAGCAGCATTTATTGGGACAGGTTCGAGCTTTTTGGCGTTTGCGATTTCTGCGGAAAAGTTTCAATTAGACAAGCCGCAGTTTAAATATAAGAGCTTTTATTATCTCAACGGCCTCACCGAGGGCACCGAGACTATTGCTCTGTTTATTGCCCTCTGTGTTTGGCCGCAGCAGTTTGTGCTACTTGCTGGTATCTTTGCTACTGCCTGCGCTGTTACTATTTTCACTCGTATACATGGTGGGTATCATACCCTCAAGCAGCTCGAATCTACCAAGTAAGCGTCTGAGATATACGTCATATTGAATAACCGACCTTGACACTACTAAGCATTTACGGAATCGTCGAGTCGCAGTGCCTCTATAGATAAGGCCATATCTTCAGCAAGGGCGTGTACCGTCGAGCTCTCTATGTCACGCTGTGCAAAGGCACGCAGTCCCATGACTTCTGCCTGTAAGCGGCGACCAAGTCTAACTGGATCAAGCTCACTATCTATCTCACCGACATTCTGCGCTTCTCTAAAGCATCCTATAAATCGCGTCTCCATACCTGCCAGCAGCATTTCTACCTTGGTTAACGCTGTTTGCTCACGCGCACCCAGCTCTAGTAAGCTTTTGACCAGCATACAGGCTCGGCTCGGTAATGCTTTGTCACGAATCCCGCCAAGCTGACGTATATAAGCGGCAAGGCCTAATAAAGGCGTTTCATGATGGCTCAATACTCGCTCAAGCTCGGTCAAACCTAGACGTGCATAGTATTCTAGCGCTTCTTGAAACAGGCCCTCTTTATTACCGAAAGCGGCATAGATACTACCTGGGCGCATATCGAGCGCTTGCTCAATATCTTTTAGAGAAGTAGCATGAAAGCCCTTTTGCCAAAAAAGCTGTAGCGCGCGCTCCAAGGCATCCTGACGATTATAAAGTGCGGTGCGTGACATAATGTGCCCCATTTAAAAAGCCGTGACCTCATATAAAAATGGGCACGGCTATAAAACTTGAATGATTGCTCAATTTTATCCTGAATGGGTGCGACAGTAAAGTTAATATAAGAAACGGTCTGGTAAACAAACGTAATGCTAGGGCGCGACTTAGCTATCAACAACCTTAATGATAGCTAGGTGCAAATCTTTATAACGGCTAGCGAGAAACGTGAAAATCTGGTTAATGAGTCAGCAATACATGCTTACTCTTTTGATAGGCGGATAGACCGTCACTACCCAGCTCACGGCCAATACCGCTGTGTTTGAACCCACCCCATCCAGCCTCTGGCAATACAATCTGTTGCTCGTTAATCCAGATATGCCCGGCTTTGATTTGTAGCGCTATCTCAAGTGCGGCAGTCTCATTGGCGCTCACGATGGTTGCTGCTAGAGCAAACTTGCTATCATTAGCTAGGCGAATAGCCTCTGCGTCGTCAGTAAAGGTTGCACAGACTAATACAGGGCCAAACACTTCCTCCATCCATAATTGGCTGGTCGTTGGCACATCCGTATAGATAGTAGGCATCGCAAAATAGCCAGATGCTTCTAATAGCTCACCGCCGGTTAAGCAATTTAGATTTTCAGCTGTCGCAATATCAAAGAATTTCTTAACTTGATTCAGCTGCTGCTCGCTCACCAATGGACCCATTTGCGTCTCTGTCGCAAAACCATCACCAATTTGCAAACTTTCCGTTTTTACTTTTAATGTGTCAAACAGTTGCTCAGCGATATCTTGATGGACAACCAAACGCGACGTGGCCGAGCATATCTGACCTGCATTGGTAAATATACCGCCAATGATTAAATCACAAGCATAATCAATATCAGCATCTGCGCATACCACAATAGCAGACTTACCGCCAAGCTCTAGGCTAATGTCTTTGATGCCTTTCGCTGCTTGAACCATGACCTTTTCGCCGACGACATTGCTGCCAGTAAAAGACACTTTGTCAATCAGCGGATGACTGGTCATAGCAGTGCCCACTTCAGCAGCACCCGGTAAAATATTAACCACCCCTTTTGGCAAACCTATCTCAGATAGGATATTACCTAGCATAAGCTCCGGTAATAGTGTCACCTCAGACGGTTTTAATAGCACCGTACAGCCTGCCGCTAGCGCAGGTGCCAGCTTCCAAGAAGTTGTTACCATTGGGAAGTTCCAAGGGGTAATCAGCGCACAAATACCTACTGGCGAGTATGTCTTTAACAAGCGTATGCCTGACTCAAGCGTTGAGACCTTAGACCACGTTGCCTGCTCTGTGATGAGATTGGCATAGTAGCGATAGCAGGCAATAGCATCACTGACGTCTATCTTTGCTTCCTCAATTGGCTTGCCATTGTTTAATACAGACAGTCCAACCAACTTATCGAATTGCTGCTCCATAGACTCTGCAATCGCATTTAGATAGCGGGCACGCTCGCTTACCGTGGTCTGTGACCAGCTAGCAAACGCTTCATCAGCCGCTGCAACTGCCTGCTCTACATGGGCACTGGTGCATAAGCGCGTCGTTGCAATTACATTGCCTGAATTTGGATCATACAACGCATGGTTACTTCTATTATCAAAGCTTGCATCACCAGAATCGGTCGCGAGCGCTTCAATCGTAACCCAGTCACCATTGATATAAGCGGCATTGAGTACAATTTCGTTTTGAGCCGTTTGTATGGCAGTTTCTCTGGTTAAATCTGTAGTGTTCAGCATTTCCATAATGGTCAATCGCCTTATATTTTTGATCAAATTGTCTTTATGTACGTAACGTCCGTAATGTGATTGGCTAAATGGTCGGTTTAACTGCCTACAGAAAAACTGACCATTTGTATATTTTTGCATATTATTGTTAGGCTAGATGCCTTGTGAATACTATACTAGACACGTCACTAATACAGTAGATGCGCCACAGACGTAATTACTACCAAGCTGATAAGCGTACGAAGGATAAAGATTAAAAATAGCTCTAACACATTTAGCTTAATATTTGACTTCAAAATCAGCGCACCGACTTCAGACATGTAGATAATCTGAGTAATTGAAGCAGCACCAACGATGAATCGTGTCATCTCACTTTCAATGCTTTTACCGACTAGCGCTGGCAAGTACATATCCGCAAAGCCCATGATCATGGCAGGTGCCGCTTTTGCCGCCTCTGGAATTTGTAACCATTCAAGTAGTGGTACAAGTGGTGTCGCAAGCCAATTAAAGACTGGCGTATATTCTGCTAAGCCAAGACCGATGGTACCAATCGCAAAGATAACCGGAATCAATCCAAAGTAGATATCAAACAGATTGTGTACGCTGCGTTTGAACACTTTACCTAAGCTAGGCATAGAATGCGCGCGAGTAACCGCACGATTGACCGCCCATTGGTACGTTGTATATTCAGCAGGAATGCCTTCATCCAGCATGCTTTTGCCAGAATGATACGTATCAGGCTTAAGTGACAATGGTGGTATACGCGGCATAATAATCGCAGCGATGAAACCGGTTAGCGCAATAGTTAGATAAAAGAAGACGAAGTTATTGTCTACGCCGATGGTTTTGGCAACCACATAGGTAAAGGCGATAGAAGTGACGGAAAATGTGGTCGCAATAATGGCGGCTTCACGCTGACTGTAGAAGCTTTTGTCATACTCTTGCATAGTGACTAGCAAGCCGATAGACGCTGCACCAAACCAAGAAGACATTGCATCGACAGCAGAACGACCAGGTAGTTTAAAAAGCTTGATAAATACTTTACTGGCTAAGGTACCTAAAAACTCCATCAAGCCAAAATCAGTCAAAAATGGCAGTGATAAAATGGCGAAGAAAAACAACGGAATCAGAATAGGAATCAAATCTTCGAAAATGACGCCGCCCGTATTACGATTGATAATAAACTCGGGGCCGACTTGTAGGAAAATCATCCAAACAAACAACATACCTAAAAAACGCGTGGACAGCCAAAACCAATCAACATCAAAAAGCTTTTTTACCAGTGAATCTTCATGCAAATTAGGCTTTAACGCTTTGACTGCCAGTGCACCAAGAGCGGAGATAGTCACTATCGCCATCGCGATATAGGCCACAAATCCACCTAACACGGTTTGTAGCGTATCGGTCAACACACCTAATAAAATTGTGACCTTACCATCCCACTCAAACGGTATGATAAAAAGTGCAATACCCAGTGCTGAAAACAATAGGAACTTCCACATTGCTGCACGCCACTGGCCTGCTTTTGGTGTTTCTGGATCAACCGTATTATTCCCTAAAATCGGCTGCTGTGACTTATCCATATAACTCGTCATTTAATTTCTCCTTAATGGGCGATGATTGCCAGTTTTTCCATTTCTCTGTCTGACCAATACCTGGGTTAAGCGAATTGGTTGGATCCAGTTTTTTATAAAAATAATGTAGCTCAGCTTTAGCAGGGTACACATGCCCCACGTTGTGCTCAGCAGGATACTCAATATGACGCTTATCATAAAATGTCAGCAGGTCATCCTTGAATTGCTTGGCATTGGTCTTAGGTTTCAATAAATAGTCTTGGTGCATGACATGACAGAAAAAATGCCCCAAATAAAACGTTTTACTGACTTGTTCTTGTAAGTATTCAGGTAGAGTCTCGTCCCAATCTACGGCATTTCTAGGTAAAGCAATATCGGTCGATAGCAGCTCGCCAAATTTGTCTTGATTTAAATTATGATAACGAAACATGGCAGCGGTCGCGGCACTGCGAAATACTAACAGTGATTGCGATTCAAGCTCTGTGCATACATGCAGCGCACCTTGATATTGCTGCATATGATTTTGCAAAAAATCCTGCGCAGCAGCGATATTGTTGCCGTCGTTTTTATTGGAATTTTTATTAATACCATTATCAAAGTCGTTATTAAAACCATCTGCGACTTTTATAATCAAATGGTATTTATATGAGAGCGCTTGCGCAGTCAAAGTGGCTGGTAATGACGGCGGCATAAACCTAGATGTTAGTTGCAGTATCCGATCTGGCAGCGTCTTTGGAAGATGCCATTTATCCAGGTAGTAGCCAATCTTTGCTTGCAGTCGATATAACGTCCCTATCTTGCTGGCAGGAAGCTTACGCATACTCAGACAAGTGTCTCGACCATAGTTCATCGTGATGTCGTTATAGTCTTTATGCATATACTCAGCCAACACGGGCAATTTCAACTCGCTTTTTAACCATTGTTGCCTGAGTGTGGTCAAGGTATCAGCGTCGTTGGTCGAGATATAAAACGTTTGCTCGTGCTTAGGCTTGGCAAAGGTCGCTACCCTTACCGCAAATACAATGACCTTGCCAGCTGAGCCAGATGCTTCATACAGGCCGTTAGGATCGTTGTTAAATCTAGCAGGTGTCTCTGCCTCACAATTACGGACTTTGTGTTGATAATGATAGTTAGTGCAGGCGTTACTGTTGCTCGTACTATTTGAGACCTTATTAAACGTACCAGCTTGCAGGTTCTCTAGCATTTCCTCTGGCTGTGTGCCCAAATCCAGTCCTAAGTGATTGATTAACTCAAACGCTCCTGAGGTATTGCGTTTGGCAAACAAAGCCATCTCAGTATAGGCAGGTCCACGCTGCACTAGCATCCCGCCCGAGCTATTGCAGATGCCGCCTATCACTGATGCACCCACACAACTAGAGCCCAATACTGAATGCGGCTCACGCCCTAATGGCGCAAGGATAGACTCTAATTGCTGCAAAGTAGCGGCTGGCAAAGCAATCAGTTCTGCTGCATCATTAAGTAAATGCACACCGCCCAACAACTGCATAGAGATTACGACTAGTGGCCTGTCATAATCTCCATTCGGCGTTGAGCCACCTGTTAGGCCTGTATTGGCCGCTTGAGCAATGATAATCACATCAAAAGTGGCACAGATATTAATGACGCGCCATAGTGCCACAAGAGAGTGCGGTATCACAACTGCGATGGTCGCGTCTGTGATAGCCTTAATTGCACCTTGCACATAAGACCGCTGTTGGCTAGGTTTTGTCAATACATTGGTCGTACCAACGACAGCAGCAAGCTCCGTCAACAAACGCAGCATTTGCTCATGTCTATTTTCTGACATTTCTCTAGCATTGGGCGTCATGAACGTGCTTCCTTGCGTAACTAGCGTTTGTCGTTTTTTAGAACTGTGACTATCAGTCTCGTGATTATCCGTGGCATTAGAGCCAGTATTACTATTAACTAAAATAAGTCACTGTCTCAGCCATTTCTTTTAGAAAGTCGTCTGCTTCATCAATCTCATAAATGATTGGCTGTTTACCCTTAGTGTCTGTCTTTAGTGCGTCTAGCAGTTGCTGCTTATCGGTGATTCTACGATAGCCAGCGCCAAATCCGGCTGCTAGTGGCTCAAAATTTGGCGTTTTGATATTGACACCAATCAGTGGTAAACCGCCCTCTTCCATGTAACGACGAATCTCACCGTAGCCTTGGTTGTTCCATAATAAAACGATTAATGGTAGCTCAAGCTCGGCTGCGCAGATAAGCTCGGCAATCGTAAATTGAATACCACCATCACCCATTAGACTGACGACGGGTAGATTTGAGCCAACCATGGCACCGATAGCGGCAGGCAAACCATAGCCTAGCGTGCCAAAACCCGTCGATGAATTAAACCATTTACGCGTCGCCAAGGCTTCAAGACCAAGGTTGCCGCTATAGACAGGTTGCGTTGAATCACCAACAAAAATGACGTCTTCTACCTCATCTCTAATCAGCTTCAGTAAAGCATTTTGACCCGCAAAGTCTGTCGTTACATCCTTCAAGATGGCCTGCTTTGCCTCATTGACACGTGACAGTGCTTGATGATCGAATGTCTGACCTTCTAAGCGGCTGCATAAACCACTAATCGCCATCTGCGCGTCGGACAGTACCGCAATGTCTGCTATAAACGGACGCTGCAATTGCTGGGCATCACAGTCGATACGTACCAGTGTGCCGTTGATTTTGAACTCACCATTAAAGTACACATCATAGTCAGTCTCGCCAAGCTCAGTACCAATCGCTAACACCCAGTCGGCCTCGGTAATCACGGCTCGACCTGCGTCTAATGACTGGTTGCTACCTAAACTTAATGGATGACCAGGTGGCAGCAAGCCTTTGGCATTAATCGTCAAAAACGTTGGCGCATCTATCAGCTCTGCCAATCGCTGTGCATCGTGATCGACATCGACGCAGCCGCCCCCATAAAGTAGTACGGGATTTTTCGCGGTTTTTAATGACTGTACGATTAGGTCTAATTGCGTAGGATTCGGCAGTGGTCTTGTAACCTGCGATAGGCTCACACTATTTGTACCAGCTTCGCTATTTGCTACAGCAGTTAACTTAGGCGGCTTAGCAACATGGCTAGCATCAGCGGTGATGACATCGATAGGCAGCTGAATATGTACAGGGCCAGGACGTGCACCGTTAAATAAGGCAAAAGCTTCTGCAATGACTTTAGGTAACGATTCAGGTTGCCAAATGGTCTTACTCGTCAATGCTACTTTGCTAATCATGCCTTGCTGATCATGCAATTCATGCAAATGCCCTTCGCCACTACCCGTGTCTTTGACTTTATTGACACTAGATATCACTAGCATCGGTATCGAATCAGCCAGTGCTTGCGCCATCGCCGTCATAATGTTGGTCATACCAGGGCCAGTGATGATGAAACACACGCCAATCTTGCCAGAGGCACGGTAGTAGCCATCTGCCATAAACCCAGCGCCTTGTTCATGGCGCGGTGTCACATGACGGATATTGGTATTTGGAAGGCCGCGATACAGCTCTACCGTGTGTACACCAGGGATACCAAAAACGGTCTCTACACCATAATATTCTAGCCACTGCACCAATAGCTCACCGCAGGTCAATGATGAAGTGTCAGACAAAGAAGAAGGCGTTTGCGTCAATTGGGTCATGGGTCAGTCATCCTGAAAAATATAATTAGTATTAAGTTAAAATTTTTATTTGAAGTTGCTTTTTATTTAGAGTAGTTAGTTATTTTAAATCGCTGTTAATTTTGAATAATAATTAAATGCTATTCATTACAAGTCATGGTGCCGTAACCAATCATCAATCATGATGTTTAAGCGTTTACCTGAAAAGCTAGGGAAATGACCCCCATGAACGACTCGCACCGGCAGTGCATTTAAGCGGCGCATGCTCTTAGCGTAGTCAGACATATTGCTGTGCCACGTATCTTCAATTAATGGGCCATCATAGATAAGGTCACCAGAAATCAGCGTTTCGCTAGCAGCTTCCCACAAGGCGATACCACCTGGTGAATGACCCGGCGTATGAATCACTTCAAATTGACGATTGCCCAAATCAATCACGTCACCGTCTTCAAGCTGCATAATTTTCGCTGGTGCAGCAATTTTATAGCCGCAATGGGCATAAGGTTCAGGCGGTAGCGCGTCAAACATCTCATCGTTAACAAACATATCTGCCAAAGTACGAGCATTGTCTGGTTCAGCTAAGATGTGTGCTTCAGCAGAATGGACATGACAGCAGTCAAACTCATTTGCCGCGCCAATGTGGTCAAAATGGGTGTGACTGGCTACACCAACGATATCGCGATCAGCGAGCAAAGCGACATGGCGGCGCAATGGTACAGCACCTAACCCAAAATCTACTAATAAATCACGTTCGCTACCTCGTACGTGCCACAGATTGCAGCGGAAAAACGGCTTAATCCATGGCTCATCAATAAGTGTGATTCCGTCACTGAGCGTGGTGGTTCGATACCAATTTTCTGGTTTGATTCGAGGTAATGACTGCTCACTCATAAGTCAGCTCCATTAACGACATGAGTATCTTTAAGAACACGCAGGTCCTTAAGATAATTTTGATGCATACGACTCTCATCAATACGGGCAAGATCAATATCTACTATCATCGTGCCAGCGGTCAAACCAAGCCTGCCGATTACCTCGCCATCGGGACCAGCAACGATACTATTACCACAGTAATGAAGAGTGTCTTCTACGCCTGAGCGGTTGATACAAGCAACAAAGCATTGATTGTCCATGGCACGAGCGCGAATTTGGAGTACTTGACGCTCTGCATTTGGCAGCATGTTTGCTGTCGGTGACAGTATGATCTCTGCCCCCGCTTGTGCCAGCTCTCTTGCTACTTCTGGGAACTCATTATCGTAGCAAATCATTAAACCTAACTTGCCAAACCGAGTATCAACCACGCAGGATTTTTTACCTGCTGTAAAGAACTCGTTTTCACGATCCCATAAATGACGCTTATTATAAGTCGCAAGGTGTTGCCCATTGTCATCTAGCAGTATGGCAGAGTTGCTTAACTCACCATTAGACTGTCGCTCAGCGAGACCAAACAATAGATGCAAGTTATATTTCTTAGCAAGTCTCGCTGCCTCAGTGACGATTGGACCATCAATAGTTTGCGCTAAGTGATCAAGATGCTCAAAGATGTTGTAGCCTGTGAATGCAAGCTCTGGCAACGCGATCAGATCTGCTTTTGCCTCTACTGCTAGGCGGCAGAGAGACTCTAAAGCTTCTAGATTAACCGTCGCTTCAGCCAGTAAAGGATTGGTTTGAGCAACCATCAATTTCATAATGATGGCTCCTTTTGAGCTGAAGTGATAGCGCTATTAGGACGAGTAAACAAAGTCGCGCCTAACCAGTACAGTCCACCAGTAATGATAAAGACGGGTAATGAAGCACCGAAAGATGGAGGCGCTATCAAAGTCCAGTATGCGGCGAGCGCTGCACCGATTAGATATGCTGCGATAGCAATCTTTGCAGTAGGACGGCCTAACTGTTTAGTAGAATCAAGCAGCTTTGCGGTATAGCCTTCTTGACCAACAAGATAATAATCGACAATCATGACTGAAAATGCTGGGATAAATAGTGCACCTACGATCAATAAGAAGTTTTGGAACTGGTCTAAAATACCTGGTATCAGCGCCCCAAAGATAGTGACCAAACCAATGATAAGTGCAGGTTTCCAAAAGCTCATGTTAGGAGCGATGTTCATGCAGGATAGTGTTGCGCTATAGACTGCCATTACATTGGTTGTCATGACTGAAAAGAAGATAACTAGAGCAGCTGGCAGACCAAAACCAAAGTCAGCAAGCAGACGAGTCGGGTCGTAAGTCTGTTCCATACCGTTTAAGATAGAAAGTCCTGATATCGTCGCACCCAAACCCATAGCAACGATAGCCGCCATAATGTAGCCAAAGTAAGTACCCCATACGGCAATCTTTGAAGTTTTACAGTTACGGTTGTAATCAGCTGCTGAAGACATCCAAGAAAACGCAGTGGCAATGACAATATCAAACGCGATACCTAACGTAATACCATTACGTGATTCAACTGGCATCTCAAACAGGGTCGATACGTCATAATGTTGATTAAGTTGATAGAGCACGACAACCGTAAGACCTGCCATGGCTAGTGCTGCCCAGCGTTCGACAAGCTCAATACCGAGGTGACCGCGTAGCACAATTAGCACCACGACTGTCTCACACAAGATCACAAATAGTGGTAGGTTGCTATAACCCGTGGTAGCCTCAATAGCGTAATTCAGACTCATGCCAGCGAGCAGCGCCTGAATACAGCTCCACGCAATGAGCACACCCATGTTTACCAGTGAAATCAACTGGCTACCAAGTGGTCCATAAGCTCTACGTGTTAGCGCCATCGATGGCAGACCGGTACGCTGACCCATCAGACCAACCAAAAGCAGTGGAATTGCACCGATTAAAGAACCAATGAGTACGGTCGTGATAGCAGTGGTAAATCGTAGATCTGGTACCAACAACATCCCAGTTAAGATGGTCGTGACTACGATATTGGCACCAAACCACAGCGCAAACGTACCAATTGAACCCAAACTGTGTCCAGCTTCATTTGGAGAAAGCGTATCTTGACCAAAAAATGAAGAAGGTTTACTCATTAGTGTCTTCCTTAACCGAGTTATATTAATACCAGTCATTGCACTGGTGCCGATAAAGCTACTTTATGCTCCACATCTAACCCATAAGAGATTGTTAATAACCCATTCCTTTTATGGTTATCATGTTGAGATATAACGACTAATAAACCGCTTTAACTTTGTCGTCATAGCGTACGCCCGGCAGGATGCATAGCATCTCAAACAATAAGTTCGCCGCCAATACCGAGGTATTACCAAATGGATCATACGGTGGTGATACTTCAACCAAATCCCCGCCGACTACATCTAAGCCACGCATACCGCGAATGATTTCGATGCCTTGAGTAGAGGTCAGGCCACCGATTTCAGCAGTGCCCGTACCTGGGGCAAACGCAGGATCAATACCGTCGATATCAAAGCTCAAGTAAACAGGACCATCGCCTAGCTTTTCGCGTACTTCAGCCATAAGCGGTGTTAGCGACTTATACCAGCACTCTTCAGCAGGTACCACACGGAATCCTTGCTCAGTTGACCAGTCAAACTCTTCTGCGCTATAGCCTGTACCACGTAGACCAATCTGCACCACACGGTTACCATCGATGAGGTTTTCTTCAACAGCGCGGCGGAACGGCGTACCATGAGCGATTTTTTCGCCAAACATATCATCATTGATATCAGCATGAGCATCAATATGCACCATACCGACAGGGCCATGTTTTTTGGCAAGTGCACGCAGAATCGGTAACGCGATAGTATGATCGCCACCTAGTGTTAAAGGAATCGCGCCGTGTTTGACGATTTTATCGGTATAGAATTTTTCGATGATATCAACGCTTTTTAGCAGGTTGAATGTATTGATAGGCACATCGCCGATGTCAGCGACTTGTAATGACTCAAAAGGCGCAGCACGAGTGGCCACATTGTAGGGACGAATCATTCTTGACTCATCACGAATCTGTCTAGGACCCAATCTTGCACCGCTACGGTTGGATGCACCAATATCCAAAGGTACGCCAACAAACGCCACATCTAACCCTTCAGCGTCGGCTTGAGTTGGCAGACGCATCATAGAAGCGAAACCGCCAAATCTTGGCATGTCATTGCCGCTTAATGGTTGATTGAATGTCATAAGTTACTTCCTTGTTCTATTTGGTTTAAGTACACAATTTGCTACATGCCATTGACAATACATAAATATAAGAGAAGGAACCATGGTAAAATTTAGAAGTAAACTTCTATTTTTTCGTAGTAAAGTGCGCTTATAGGTCACTATCAGAAGTTTATGAAAAGAAGTATCGATTAAAAAAAGATGATATTGATTTAATAAATAAGGAGCCGCTTTTGATATTGGATGAACTGATAAAGATAGACATCAAAACACTACGTAGCTTTATGGCTATCGTAGAGTGCCAAGGCGTGACGGCCGCTCAGTCGCGTTTGAATGTTACTACTTCTGTCATCAGTGGACACTTAACCCACTTAGAAGACCGCTTAGGCATGACGCTATGTCATCGTGGTCGAGCAGGATTCAAACTCACGGAGGACGGTGCGGCGGTGTATGAGGCATGTTTAGGCTTTACCGAATCAGTCGCCAGCTTTCAACATCAGCTGCATTATATTAAACAATTAGACTCAGTTCACGGCGGGCACATCAGGCTTTGCTTGATTGATCAGATGCCCAAGTTTTTTTATGATGCACTTAGACAACGTCTAGCCAACAGCTACCGTAATAACCCGTTAATACACTTTTCTATCGACGTACAAAGCCCTGAGAGCATGTTAGAAAAGCTCTTAAGTAACGAGAGTGACATTGGCGTGGGTTATTTTGGCAGCTTTCCACCTTTACTGACCTTTAAGCCAGCATTTGTTGAAAAACAAGTGGTCTGCTGTGGTCGCGAGCATAGGCTGTTTTACAACTCAGACGGATTAACTTTTGATGATTTAGAACAGAACTATCCGTGGATAAAAAGAGGCTATGTGGTAGAGCATCATATCAATCATATTCGCCCCAAGACATTAAGCGCGACTACTTATCATATGGAGGCGACAGCCCAGCTTATCCTTGCGGGTCACCATGTTGGCTACTTGCCGCGTGATTTAGCGAAGCGTTATGAGGGTATGGGACTGATGAAAATACTACTGCCTGATGAGGCAAGCTATGATGTCGAGCACCATTGGGCATATCGAGAAAATCAGCCTAAACAAGCGGCTGATTTTTTGAATAAGATGATGAACTTATTATAAGATACCACTCGATTTATTACACTATTGCAGACGGTTGTTGGTACTTTAGACCAATGGTTCTTAGCTTCCCTTTGTCATCGACTTCCTTAATGACCAATGACCACTCATCACTCACTACGACGGTATCTCCCGACACTGGCGCGGTACCTAGATGTGATTTTACGTATTCGGCCACCGTCTGCTCCCACATGTTTTTTGTGCTGTCTTCATCGGACGTTTTGAGTGTTTTTACCAATGTCTCAGACGCCATAATTCCTGTAAAAAACGGCAAGTCTCCAAGCTTGACACTCGGTGATAGCAACCAATCGCCATAGAAGTCATCGATAGCTTTGCGATCTAATGTCGTGTCATTAAAAATCTTGGCGATTTTGCTCGCGTGATTACCTCTCATCGCATACCAAACACTGTCGCCGAACTTGAGCTTTGTATTGTCATCGACTACTACGATTTGCTGGTTACGCACTAGCGCAAAGACACTAATTTCATCTGGATTGATACCTTTGGAGATACCCATAGGATGACGCCCAATGGCAAATGCACCCGACTTTGCCTCAAACTCATACAGCGTGATACTGGCCTTATCCGATACCCAGACCTCGTGTTCTTCTTTTGGGTCTTTATTGGTTGGAATACGTACCTTAAATAGATTTGCCATTGTAGGGATGGTTGTGCCTTGCAAAATCAACGACAAAACGACGACACCAAAGGCAATATCAAACAGCATAAAGGCGTTATCTATACCAGCCATGACGGGTAAAATTGCCAAGGTAATAGGCACTGCACCGCGCAAGCCAACCCAAGAGATAAACCCAATCTCTCTGTCTTTAAATTTGAATGGTTTGACGCTGGTATAGACGGCAATAGGACGCGCCACAAAGATCATAAAGAGCGCGATTGCAACCGAATAATGCCAGACATTGAGGACGTTTGATGGAGTGACCAGCAGTCCTAATACTACGAAAAGCACTGCTTGTGATAGCCAAGCAAAGCTGTCCATCACTCGCATGACATGTTCTGTTGAGCGCACCTTGTGGTTGCCGATTAACACACCAGTGAGGTATACCGCCAAAAATCCACTGCCGCCAATGAGATTGGTCGCGGCGAACACAGCCAAGCCAGCAGAGAGAATCAAAATGGCGTACATGCCTTCTGCTAAATGCACCTTGGGCAATAATCGGGATAGAAAATAACCGAACAGTAAGCCCATGCCTAGCCCAAAGCTCAGCTGCTGTAGCAATAAAACTAAAAAACCAAATACTGTCTGACCAGCAGGATCTACATTTAGGGCAATCAAACCAGTGACTAATAAAATAGCCAAAGGATCGTTGGCACCAGACTCAAGTTCAAGCGTTGCTTGTACACGGTCGTTAAGCTTGACGCCGCCATTACGTAATAGAGAAAATACCGCTGCGGCATCGGTTGAGCCAACAATCGCTGCCATCAGTAAACCAAAGCGCCAATCGACATCGAGCAGCCAAGTGACAAAGACCCCTAGCACCATGACCGTGACCAACACACCCCACGTGGCTAGCGTAATCGCAGGTTTTAGACCCACTCGGAACGATTTAAAGGACGTACGTAAACCACCATCTAGCAAGATACAGGCTAAGGCGGCCTGCCCAACGAAATTGGCTAGCGCATATTGAGAGAACTCAATACCCAAGATACCCTGCTCGCCTGCCAACATACCCACTATCAAAAACAGCAACAACAATGGTACGCCTAAGCGCGCCGATAATGTACTCGCCATGATACTGGCGAAAATTAATACTGCGCCTACGAGATACAGGATATTTAAGGTATCCATTTTTTTTGAGCCCTATTTTTTATTATTAAGAATAGTAATTGATTGCGATGGGGTTTTCGTTATCTTGCTGTTAGTAGATATTACACCAGTGAGCCTATCATAAGCGGTCGTTATTCAAAATATGAATGACAATTATTTATAATGATATTAGCATCACCATCAGAACTAGCCGCCAATACTAAATAAATAAAAAAGACTTCAATAAAAAAAGTTTAAATATTAAAGTGAAGCCCAAAAAATACCATTGCTATGCTAAAAAAGTTTACGTCTTAACATTACTTAACCCTGAATGTATTGCCATGTCAGTACTAGAATAGCCGCCGCAACCGTCCAAGCGGCCACACCTAATAGCAATGCCTTGTATAAGCTCATATAACTGATGCTAAAAAACACCACAAAGGTATAAATCAAGTGCGGTATGACGCCAAGCATACTGAATATCAGCGCGACCTTTAAATCTGCGGGACTGCGCTCAGTACCGACGATAAAGTGACTGATTAACGTAAAAGTGGGGAATAGCGGCGCAAGTGCCGCCAAATAGAAAAATCGGGTTTGGGCGAACATTTGAATCGCCAGTACCATCAAGGCGCCGATGAGCATTTTTAACCAAATCACGACGGGTCCATCTCCTGTTGACTATAAAGGCTGAAGTAGCCCAATCCGCCATGATACTAAAGTCTGCAAACTGACATAAGAGCAATCGCTGATTAATTAATCCGTATGATAGAAAAATGCAAAAACCCCATCTAGCTAAGTTGCTAAATGGGGCTGGTACTTTTATTCAGTAAGCTTTTACGAATGACTTAGTCCTTTTTTGGTTTTAGTGCCGCGCTGATGTCTGCTAGCAATGGCGGTATATCATGCTTGTCTGCGATCACCTCAATCATTATAAGCTTATCGGTAGTCGCAGCAGCTTTGTCGAAAGCAGATTTTAGCTCGCCTGCTGTCTCTGCTTTGAGTAATAGGCTATTCGCTTCTGTGGCGCCAAACGCTCGCGGCATGATTTGCCAATCGCATTTAGGGATATCGTTATAGTATTGGTTTTCGCCATGAATTGCGCGCTCTACCGTATAGCCATCATTATTGATTAAGACGATTACAGGGTTGATGCGCTCTTGAATCATGACCGCCAACTCTTGGATTGTTAGCAATGCTGAACCGTCCCCAATTAATAACACACTGCGCTTATCTGGTGATGCAATCGCCGCGCCCAAGCTGGCAGGTAACGTGTAGCCAATTGACCCCCACATCGGCTGCCCATATGACGTCACCCCTTCTGGCAGACGCACATCACTGATACCAAAATAGGCCGTCCCTTGTTCAGAAAACACCAAGTTATTATGATCTAAGCGGTCAGCGATAATGTGCCATAGGTCATCTTGGCGGATAGCCTCACTGTCTTTGCCTTTTTGTTCGTGCGGCTTAACTTCTTCACAGAAAGGTTTTGGCACGATGTTAATGCCAGAGGTCATCACTTCATGCAGGGCTTGCAACGCATCTTTTAGCGCAATCGGTGCAAAGTTCTTACCACTAATAGAAGCACGCTCATAATGCAAGTCTACGACCACATCTTCATTGATATCTTGGCTAAACCCTGCGGTAGTAGTGTCAGTATATTGCACCCCTACTTTGATGAGACATTCGCAGTTTTCTACCGCATCTTTCACAATTGGACGCGAGGCAACACCCGCATAAGTACCTGCCCAACGATCGCTATTTTCATCAAGCAGTGTCTTGCCCCAAGATAGCGTGGTATAAGGAATCTCTGTCTCAGCGATCAATGCTTTGAGCTGTGACTGCAATCCCAAACGATGCACCATCAAATCTGCCATTAATGTCATGGTCTTGTTTGGCAAAAACTCTGTTAATGCTTGCTTAAAATCTGATAATGCCGCTTGGCTAGTAATGTCTTCTTGGCTATCGATCAACTTGGTCGTTGGTGGATAGATAGGCTGGCGCGCAACGTCTGGTGATAATAGTAAGTAACCTGGGCGATGCTTTTTGAGAATCAAGCGAATTACTCGATCAATTTCTGAAGCAGCATTTTCAGGAGTAAGCTGCGCTCGTGCCACGGTTACTGGCTCGACCATCTTAATAAAATGGTTGAACACGCCATCACCAAGCGAGTGATGAATACGGCGCTTTGAGTCTTGTAAGGCTGTGCTCGGTGCACCTACGATATGCAATACCGGCGCATACTCAGCAAAAGAACCTGCGGTCGCGTTGATCGCTGATAGTTCGCCTACGCCAAAGGTCGTCACCATGGCGGCAAACCCACGCTCGCGTGCATAGCCATCGGCAGCATAGCCAGCATTTAGCTCATTTGTGTTGCCTACCCAGCGTAGCTTGTCAGAGGCGAGAACGTTATCCAAAAAAGTTAAGTTAAAATCACCAGGTACGCCAAATATCTCAGATGCACCCGCTTCTGCGACACGATCAAACAAATAATCAGCGATGGTATATTGTTGACTCATTTTTTATCCTTATGACTTATCTTTGTAAGTATTGATAATTGTGATTGAGGTTAAATTATAACGTACGTCCCAGCTTATTTATGTAATACAAAGCTTTTGGAATACATATTATAATAAACCGTTATAACATATATCTATGGCCAGAAGACACGCCTATTTTAATAACTTTAATTTTTTTCGTCATAGGTGTTGACACCTAAAAAAAACTGCGTATAATACGCCTTCATCAACTGACGATAGTTAATTGATAATTAGCGGGAATAGCTCAGTGGTAGAGCATAACCTTGCCAAGGTTGGGGTCGAGAGTTCGAATCTCTTTTCCCGCTCCAAATATGGCTTGAAAGAGCACTAAAATCCTCACTTCTTAAATAAGAAGTGAGGATTTTTTTTGTCTAATTTTCAGGGGCTACAGCGTTTTTATGTCTTATTGCCCAATCAAACTATTAAGTTAATCTAACGAGATAAAAGTCTCGAAATCAGCACCGTGACCAAAACGTGACTATTTCGAACTAACCCTCTAAAGTGGAAATATCATTTCAATTGTCAAAGTTATAGTACTATTAGAATGGACTATCACCACAGTCCATTCTAATTAATGACAGATTGAGCCATTCATGAACTTCATAGACGTTGAGCCCACGCTAGAAAACTACTGGCGAGCTATTATTCTGTTTGGTAGAAACACTGCTTCTTATAAATTCGCGCTTGCCAAAACTTTAATCGATGTCAGCTTAGAAAGAGATTCTGACTTGATTTCGCTCGAAGATTTAGCACTGCCCTACGCCTTGCATCTATGTGAACATCTAAAACATAGCCCTAAACAGAGCACTTTTAGTAGTAGTAAGTTTATCAATGCTTGCATTCGATTCAACCATCAACAGATTAGCGAAGATGAACTCATTCATGTCACGAATAAAGAAGGATTTAAATACGTTTTGGACGCATTTCATGTGGTCAATACTAAAGCAGTGCGAGAACGTTTTTATGATGTAATTGATGAAGAATTTTTTGTTGACGAGCGTAAACACAATAAAGGAATACGTCTAACAGATAACTTATTCAAATTATTTCATGTATTTGACAATTCAGCTAAAAATCTGAATTTAGAGACAGAGTCACGTTGGAACTTGGTAGAAAAAGCGTGGGAGCTCAATATTAATAAAGGTTTAATTTCGGTTGAATTTGACCAAGATACCAAAAAATTATTTACTAAAGATACTAAACATTGCCGCATTGATATTACCAGTTCAAGAGGTGCATTAAACGGGTATCAAAAGAGCAGATGCTTTTACTGCTTTACAGGAATCAGTATTGCTTCTAATGACGTGATGCTAGCAGACGTTGACCACTTCTTTCCACATACTTTAAAAGCCCAAGTAGCAACAGCTGGTTGCTGTCGGCCAGTTAATGTCGATGGGGTTTGGAACTTAGTACTTGCTTGCTCTAATTGCAACCGTGGTATAGATGGTAAAGCTGCTAAAGTACCTAATATTGAGTTATTGAAAAGACTGCATACACGCAACGAATATTTGATTGGTAGTCACCACCCATTACGCGAAACCTTAATCAATCAAACCGGTATAAATGAGAAGACACGTCAGCAGTTTTTGCAGAAGTCTTTCAACTTTTCAAAAGAACATTTGATTCATGTCTGGCAACCTAGACAACAAGGAAACAGTCTCTTCTAATAATGAACAGCGATATATAGCCCATGATAAATCAATCAAACACCCTAGCCTTTTATAATAGCAACGCAAATTCATTCTTTGAGCAAACCATTAGTGTGGATATGCATCGGCTATATCAACCTTTTATAGATAACCTGCCTATTAGACCGTCAAGTCAGCAACACATACTAGATTTAGGCTGCGGCTCAGGTCGTGACAGTATGTACTTTGCTAACTTAGGCTTCAATGTTACCGCTACTGATGGCAGTCAAGAGCTTATTGAACGGGCAAAAACTCATAATAATGATATTATTGATTGGCAATGCTTAACTTTCGAGCAAATTCCATTTCAGAAGTGGTATAAACGATTTACAAGTATTTGGGCATGTGCTTCGCTGCTTCATGTACCTTATGAAGAGCTTCCTGAATTAGTAGATAACTTACTCACCATGCTGACAGATGAAAGTAATTTTTACGCATCTTTTAAATATGGCAATAGAGATCGTATTGAGGATGGACGTTTTTTCTGCGATATGAATGAAGAACGCTGGGAAACCTTAAAGCAAAAAATCAATCATAAGTTCAAAGAAGAAACTTGGCTTACGATTGATCAAAGAGCGAATAGAAATAAAGCATGGTTTAATATTATGATTAGGAAATTTTAAGCTGATAAATCATTACTATGCTTGAGTTTGTTGTACGCGTTTTTAATATAGAACGACATAGGTTGCGCAATATTTATGTCGTTAGTATCATGTTGGTTTAGAAGTAGCTAAACTACAATTAGGAAAATATTATGGCAAAATTAGAATCAAACATTGAGCTAGAAGCAGCGGCATTTCGTCGCTTACTAGCTCATTTAGACGAACGTAAAGATGTACAAAATATTGAGCTAATGAACCTTGCCGACTTTTGTCGTAACTGTTTATCCAAATGGTATAAAGCGGCTGGTGAAGAGCGTGGTATTGAAATCGAATACGAGGATGCGCGCGAGCTTGTTTATGGTATGCCTTATGCTGAGTGGAAAGAGAAATATCAACAGAAAGCAACGCCAGAGCAGCTAGCGCGTTTTAACGAGATTGAAGCTGCTAAGAATAAAGCGAATTAAAACTGACAGTGATGGCTCAAATAAAATAAGCCACCACTAGAGAGTGATATCAAAAAAGCCAACATTGCCGCTAGATTAGCGGCTTTCTATGGATTTGAGTATGCTACTAAACCCTATAGTTCCTTGTTTCTGCATTTGACGGTCAAATAGGCGACCGACTAATGGCAAAGGTACCGTCAATCGACCCTCAGACACCCAAGTCACGTGTGTGGTGCCATCGCCCAAGTCTTTTAAATCAATGACGCCTTTATCATGCTGCATTTTTATAGGTTTAGATTTTTCGATTTGGTATTGCATATGAGTAGGACGCTCAAACGCTGTAATCCGTTCCCAAAACTTAACGGGTCCCGTTTGAATGCTACGTAAAGCCCCGACGCCATTGCGCTCCTCGTCACCTTCATTCACCAACTTAGCCACTCCCACCGCTTTAAATGAGCCATAACTGGCATGGTCACTCAGTGCTTCAAATACCTCATCAATCGGTTTTTTGACAATGCGCTCTACTTTTATTTTAAACATAATATTATCTCATTAAGACTAAAGTTATTTAGCTTACTTCCATTTTAGAAATAAATATAGCCGTCACATTGTGAAAAATTATTACCGCGAAGAGCCTCGTCCCTTTGAAGGACGCCTGCCATTGGTAGCAGGTTTGCCATTGCCTCCAGACTTACCATTACCCCCTGACGGCTTACCACGACCAGTAGGACGTCCATCCCTACCTTTAGAACCTGCTGGTTTTCTAGCATCGTCCTTGGCGTATTTGTTACGCCCCTTTGCTGCACCTGCTGATTTTGTAGATGGTTTTGACTTTGACGAAGCATCCGTACGAGGTTTTTTTCGTGGCGTATTGCGAGATTTCTTGTTTGAGTGATTGTCTTGCGAAGAGGAATCTTCTACAGATTTAAGCAACACGGACAGCTCTTTTGGGGTTAAGTCTCGCCAGTCACCAACGGGAAGACCCTTAAGACTTACATTCATAATCCGCGTACGTTCAAGCTTGACGACTTCGTAGCCAAAGTGCTCACACATACGGCGAATTTGACGGTTTAAACCTTGTACGAGCGTGATGTTAAAGACATTAGGCGCCACTTTAGTCACTGGGCATTTTTTGGTCATCTTGCCAAGCATCGGCACACCGCCCGCCAAACCTTCGATAACACTATCCGTTAACGGCTTATTTACGGTAACTAGATACTCTTTCTCATGATTATTACCAGCACGTAGTACCTTATTGACCAAATCACCGTTATTAGTCAAAAATATCAAACCTTGAGAATCTTTGTCCAAACGGCCAATCGGAAAAATACGCAAACTATGTCGCACAAAATCGACAATATTATTTTTCTCAGAGCTTTCCGTGGTGCTCACAATGCCCACTGGCTTATTCAACGCAATAAAAATAAAATCATCAGGCTCTCGTGGCTCAATAGGCTGCCCGTTGACTTTTACTGCATCACCAGCGACCACCTGATCACCGACCGACGCACGTTTGCCATTGATGTATACATTACCTTGTTCAATAAAGCGGTCAGCATCTCGCCTAGAGCAAATACCACTTTCGCTGATGTATTTATTTAAACGAGTCGAGGAAGCGTTGAACATAAAGCACCGTTTTACCTGATAAGAAGCGTTTTTTGCTAAGAAAAAAGCCTAAATTGAATGGATCAATAATGATGAAATAGCTCACATTATATATGAAATCGACTGACCCTTTGAGGAGAGATGGGTAAAAACCAAGAAATGTATCGCGTCATGTAATTTTGGATGATGTTGAAAGAACTTATTTATGAGGTTGGGAGTTTAAAAAGCCTCACCATTCATCATACGAGCAGTGAGGCTTTTTTCTAGTTTTTCAGCTATATAATTTTTCAAATCTGTTCTTTTGCTGATCACTCTACTAACTTATCTTACTCACTATTCAGCATCATCCAACATTTTATTAAGCTCGTCCACCATTGGATCGTCAATGATACTGCCTTCTACATAGCTGATTATCTCATCTACAGTCGTCAGATCCATTTCACGAATACCTAAACTGGCCAATTGCGCATTAATAGACTCTAAATTGTCGTTGTCTTCAGCGTCATCTAATAAATCCTCTTCAAATCTACCTCTAACAAACCAGTACATTTTTTCTAGTACAGTTTCCTTTTTAGTCAGAGTAGAATAACCATCGCCATAAATGAATAGGTTGAAATGATAAGATATTTCTACATCATTGATGAAAAATGTACGTTGGCACTCTAATGTATAGGCTTGAATCTCTTCACTCTCAGCGCTTTCATCACTTTTGTTGTCTTCATCATACTCAATCGCCTCTTCTATCAACTCACCTAATATCTGATAGTCGCCGACTTTGATTTTATGATTATAAATGATAGCAGAGTCTGCGATTGCATCAAAAATAATGGCACTGACATCTAAGGTATGGTTATCGATATCATAGAATGCTTTTAACGCTGGCAAAAACTCGGTCAGCTCTTCTTCTGGCACTTGAATGAGAAACTGCTGCTCGTATATTTTAATCATATCTTCAGGAGCATAAGTATTAGCAGTATTGGTCTCGTTTCTACCTGTAGGCTGCAAAGGTAAAAAATTATACGGGTTATGTTTGGTCATTCAGAACTGCCTTTTTACTTAAGTTAAATGTATTAAATGTCTGTGTTGCTCAATCTCTAAGAGCCTTTGAACGTGCTACTATTTTTCAGTACCGTAAGACTTTAGGATTTATGGGCGTATTGTCTCTTATTCAGGCAATTTTAGATAGACAGTTATAGATATACAAGTTCAATCACTCTGGTTTATACAGACAGTCAGAATAATACAGGCTAAAAAGACGATACTAGCCAGCAGCGGCTTAATATCGCCTTCAAGTGCTAATCCAACTTTCACTTTTATCTAAAGCTACTTACATACTAATTGTTAATTCATTTGTTGCCATCCTGACGTCGCATGATGCTCATCTTGATGCACAAATAAAGGGTGAGCCTTGGCTTCATGTAAACTCAACACAGGGGTCACACAGACATCCGTTGCTGCAAATACACGTTGCCAATGCTCAAGCGTTTGACTGGCGAATTTTTCCGCGATTGTGTTGGTCGCAGCTTCACTCTCAGGTCTATTGGGCATGATACCAAGTTGCCAGTGTATTTCTTTAAGCGACGGTAGTTCCAATACCTCACATAGCCCTTGCCAAAATTTCAACTCCAAGGAACCAACTGCCATATGGCGCTTATCAGCGGTTTGGTACAGTCGATAGCATGGTAATGCACCACCCAAAAAATCATGCTGCGGCAGTAGAGTGTCGTTTAAGCCGTTTCCTGAAAGGCTATTAATAATTTTGCCTGTGACCTTTGGCATGACCATATGATTATAAAGGCTGTGTGTCATGCTAATAGCAATGTGTCGCCCTCTGCCAGTACGCTGGGCGGCAAATACAGCAGCCAACAGTGCTATCACTGTTGTGTCACTACCACCTGCCAAATCCGCAAACTGAATATTGGGCATGGCCTGCTCACCCTGCGCTGTTTTTAACTGGTCAAGCACACCACTCATAGCCATGAAATTGATATCATGACCTGCCTTATTGGCCCAGGCATGATTCACTTGAGAGCTATTTTTTGAGTCAGCATCTTCTAAATAAGTACCTTCTTTTGCGTAATTGCCTGCTACGCCATAGCCAGTAATAGATACCATCACCAACTTTGGATTGATGACATGCAAGGTCTTAGCATCTAGTCCCATTTCTACCAAGATACCTGGGCGAAAGCTATCTAACATCACATCAGCCTCTTTAAGATGTGCTTTTATAGCTTCAATCGCTTTGGGATCATGAAAATCATGCTTTTCGGTCGCCTTACCGTGGTTTAGAGCTGCGAATAGCTCACCAAATACCCGAGCAGGATCACCTTGTTTGGGCTCGATTTTAAGGACGTCCGCGCCTAAGTCCGCAAGCAGGCGCGTGGCAAATGGCCCAGGTAAATTACGAGTCAGATCGATCACTCGTAACCCTTGTAGACAGTCCGCCATTTGATCATGATTTGATACATGCATGTCAGTCATCAGAGAACGCCTCGCCTTTGGCTGCCATATCTAGCAAGATTTGAGCTGGCTCAAAACGTTCGCCGTATTTTGCCGCTAGATCATGACTCCGCTTAACAAACGCACTCACGCCCATTGCATTGATAAACTGTAGCGTACCGCCATGCTGCGGGGCAAATCCCCATCCAAAGATAGCGCCTATATTGGTATCGGCAACTGAGCGTACGACATTCTCCTCATAGCACTTAGCGGACTCATTGGCTTGAATAAACATTAGCCGATCTACCAAATCTTGCTGCGACGGTTGCTCTGATTTTGGTGGGTATAAAGTCATTAGCTCAGGCCATAGATGTTTATCACCCTCTGTTGGATAGTCATAGAACCCTTTGCCATTTTTCTTACCTTCGCGCCCATGCTCATTAACCAATGTTTTTAGTATGTCATAAGAAGGCCGCACTACGATTGGCTTACCTTCGGCTACCATATCCGCTTGCTGCTGTTCGCTGACGTGTAATGCTAAGCTTAATGACACCTCATCTTGCAATGCTAGCGGCGGCATCGGCATACCTGTTTTCATACCGGCAACTTCAATGCTACGCGGATGCACACCCTCTCCTAGCATCGCAATGCCCTCTGACACATAGGTGCCAAATACCCGCGAGGTATAGAAGCCATGACTGTCATTGACGACGATAGGCGTTTTACCTATTTGCACAACATAGTCGAAAGCTTTGGCTAACGTTGCATCATCGGTTTGCTCGCCCATGATAATCTCAACCAGCGGCATCTTATCTACGGGAGAGAAAAAATGCAGACCGATGAATTGATTTGGGCGTGTACTGGCTTTTGCCAATCCTGTAATTGGTAGTGTTGAGGTATTAGAAGCATAGACGGCCGTGTTTGAAATCACTGCTTCACTTTGCTGGGTACATTTGGCTTTAATTTCTCGGTTTTCAAACACCGCTTCGATAATAAGATCACAATCTGCCAAATTATCGTAAGAAACTGTTGGCGTAATGCGTTCTAGGAGGGCTTGTTTTTTCTCTTCGGTAGCACGCTTTCGGCTAATGGCTTTATCCAAAATACTAGCAGAATACGCTTTGCCTTTTTCAGCATTGGCAATTTCTGTGTCCAACAGTACGACATCTATCCCTACTTTGGCAGTGACATAAGCGATGCCTGCGCCCATCATGCCAGCCCCCAAAATACCGACTTTTTTGGTGATTGTGCGTTCAAAGCCTTGAGGACGAGACTGACCTTTTTTGATGCTATTCAGCTGAGTCCATAAGGTGTTAATCATGTTTCTAGATTCAGTAGACATCACGCAAGCGGCAAAATAACGCGACTCGATCTCAAGCCCTGTACCGATATCTACTAGGCATCCTTCAAACACACAAGACATAATGTGAGTGATCGCAGGATAGTTGCCATGTGACTGCTGATTGGCCATGGCTGGGGCGATAGAGAATATAGGAACCACCTTTGGATGCTTACTATCGCCGCCAGGAATTTTAAAACCTTTCTCATCCCATGGCTGCTGAGCGCTTGGATTACTTTGAATCCAGTCTTTTGCTTGCTTCAGCATGTCTGCTCGATCAGTGGCTATTGCATCAATAAGTCCAATGTCTTTTGCCGCTGATGGTCGTAATTCTTTACCTTGAGTCATCAACTCTAGTGCTACTTGAATACCGACCAATCGCGGTAAGCGCTGAGTACCACCGCCGCCAGGTAGCAAGCCCAGTTTCACCTCAGGCAAACCTAGCTTGGTCTTAGGCGTGTCAATGGCAATACGATAGTGACATGCCAATGCAAGCTCCAAACCTCCGCCTAATGCGGTTCCTGTCATAGCAGCGACGACGGGTTTACCTGACGTTTCAAGTGTACGCAAACTCCCTTTTAGTTCTTCGGTCAGTGAAAATGCTTGCTCGGCTGTCTTTATCTGGTTCAATTGATCGATATCTGCGCCAACCACAAAGGTTTCTTTGGCCGATGTGAGAATTAAGCCTCTGGCGGCGTCATCATTGATAAAACTATCAACTATCGTGGCGAATGACTCCGTAAAGCCATCACCGATGACATTCATTTTACGTTTGCTTTGGTCAATTGTGACAGTGACAATACCATCGTCATCACGCTGGGCAGAGAAGTTTTCTAGTGCATTAATGGCTGTTACGCTATCTGCTGTCTGGTTATTTGTCATCATTTTTATCCCTTAAATGATTCTTTATCTATTATTTCTTAATCTAATTGGTTTTTAGTCTATTTTAGAAAGAAGTTAAACGCGCTCGATAATCGTGGCAATGCCCATACCCCCGCCCACACATAGCGTAATCATAGCGGTCTTTAGGTCGCGGCGTTCTAGCTCATCAAGGACAGTCGTCATTAGCATCGCGCCCGTTGCACCAAGCGGATGACCCATGGATATCGCACCACCGTTGACGTTGACGATATCAAGCGAGATTCCAAAATCATCAGCGGTATTCATCGGCACAGCAGCGAATGCTTCGTTGATTTCCCACAGGTCTATATCAGAGGCTTGCATGCCCGCTTTGGCGAGGGCTTTTTGGCAAGCGGGTGTCGGGCCTGTCAGCATGATGGCAGGCTCTGAGCCAGTGACTGAAGCCATTGTGATCTTGGCGCGTGGTTTTAGTCCTGCTTTTTGACCAGCTGCCGCGCTACCGACTAAACAAATCGCCGCTCCATCAACGATGCCAGAAGAATTACCCGCATGATGCACATGATTGACGGTTTCAATCGTGGTGTATCGGTCCAAAATAACGCTATCAAAGCCCATTTTACCTGGCATAATAAAAGAAGGTTTAAGACCCGCTAAAGTCTCGACGTTGGTATTAGGGCGGATAGTTTCATCTTTATCTAACAGCATCATGCCATTGATATCGGTGACAGGGATGACCGATTTATCATAATAGCCGTTCTCCCAAGCCTGTGCCGCGCGGCGATGCGACTCAGTGGCAAAGGCATCGACATCACTACGACTAAAGCCTTTGAGCGTTGCGATGGTATCTGCACCCACTCCTTGTGGCACGAAATGCGTCGCTTCATTGACGCGCGGATCCATATACCAAGCACCGCCATCTGAGCCCATCGGTACGCGGCTCATAGACTCAACGCCGCCTGCCACCACCATGTCTTCCATACCTGACATGACTTTGGCCGCAGCCAGATTGATAGATTCAAGACCAGAGGCACAGAAACGAGACAAGGTTAATCCAGCCACACTCTGTGCCCAGCCAGCATCGATAGCAGCAATGCGGGCAATATCAGAGCCTTGCTCACCCACTGGCGTCACACAGCCAAGTACCACATCATCGACCAAACTGGTATCCAAGTTGTGGCGCTGTTGCATCTCTTTTAATAAAGTTTGCGTCAGCCAAATCGGTGATGCCTGATACAAGGAGCCGTCCTTTTTTCCTTTGCCACGTGGCGTGCGGATAGCATCATAAATATATGCAGTCTCAGTCATAAAAAATCCTTTTTTTATTTTTTAAATAAACAATAATTATCGTAGTCTTATAATATAAGCGTCTACATAAAGCGTGATGCCAACTCTTTCATAATCTCATTGGTACCGCCATAGATTTTTTGCACGCGCGCATCGGCATATAAACGTGCGATAGGATACTCTGTCATATAGCCATAACCACCAAATAGTTGCACACATTCGTCAATCACTTCACATTGCTTTTCAGTGACCCAGTATTTGATTAATGAGGCATGTGGTACAGACAGTTTGCCATCTAACATCGCATCTACTGCCGCATCACACATGGTACTGGCAGCCAGATAATCGGCATAGCATTCTGCCATCTTAAAGCGGGTATTTTGAAACTTCCAAATAGGTTTGCCAAAGGCTTCGCGCCCTTTTACATAATCTAGCGTTAGATTAATAGCAAGTTTCATTGAGCCAACCCCTGATAGCGCAATAATTAAGCGCTCACGTGGTAGCTCCTGCATCATTTGGATAAAGCCCATGCCTTCTACCGTGCCGAGCAGGTTAGTTTGTGGCACACGTACATTGCTAAAGAACAACTCTGAGGTATCTTGCGACGTCAGACCAATCTTATCTAGGTTACGTCCACGCTCAAACCCTTCTACTTTATCCGTTTCTATAATGATAAGTGAGACGCCTTGCGCACCTTTTTCGCGGTCTGTTTTGCACGCTAATAGGATAAGATTGGCATGCTGACCATTGGTGATAAAAGTCTTTGAACCATTGATAATGTAGTCATCACCGTCTTTTACTGCATAGGTTTTGATGTTTTGTAGGTCGGAGCCAGTACCAGGCTCGGTCATGGCGATAGCGCCGATATATTCGCCCGTTGCCATTTTTGGTAGCCACGCTTGTTTTTGTTCTTCAGTACCGTGGTCTAAAATATAAGGCGCGACAATGCCCGAATGCACCATACCGCCAAATCCCGATTGATTGGCCTCAGTCTGTGCGTAGATAAGCGCCGCTTCATGACCAAAATCCCCGCCGCCGCCGCCATACTCAGCTGGTATCGCTGCACACAAAAACCCCATCTCGCCTGCCTCTTCCCACGCAGCGCGATCGATCATGCCATTTTTACGCCACTGCTCATCTTTCGGATCCCAAGATTGAAACATTTTTAAGGCGCTGTCATACACCATCTGATGCTCTTCGGTCATCCAGTTTGGGGTAAATTTTTCGATACTCATGATGTCTATCCTTGACAAGGTGGAGTGAATAACAACTATAAAGTCAAGTCTATATAAATAAGCTACATCGTCATCCTCGCTAAGCATACTAATGTATAACTTGCACTCGGTTTCCTTGTATCGAAATTATATTGAACTGACTATATCTAAGCCATTTTGTAAATTATGGTAATTTATATTACCGTTATAGATATACGATAAATTCTTTGTATTTATTAATATATGAGTCTTATACTAGGCTACGAAAAACTACTTCGCAATCAATTAAAAAAAATGGTAATTTACATTACTTATTGATTTAATCACGTTAAATTATGGAACAAATCATTTAACTGATAGGACGTATCAAATAGCCAATACTTTAAGAAGCGATAAATATGAAAACCTTTACTCAGTCAGACAGCCTGACGCAAACTCGATCTCTAGCGCCCCTATCCGATATGCGGCCCGCAACTTTGGATAAAATTGAACAGGCCGTTCGTAAAGTCTTTGCAGGATTTGACGCTAATGAGGTGACGATGGCGCAAATTGCAAAGTCTGCAAACGTCTCTTTGCAAACGCTCTACAAGTACTTCGGGGATAAGCAAACGCTGTTTTATACCATTATGGATATTGTGCTCGGCAGATTAGCCGCTCGAATTATGGATCATCTGCAAGGGATTGATAGCGTACAAGATCGTCTACGTAAGACACTGTGGGTCTGCTTTGATTTTGTCGACTCACACCCAGATGCGGTGATGGTGTTGTCTTCGGTCTCGGCATCACGGATACGTAATATCGCAATCTATGAAAACAAAGAGTTAATTGGCGCGTTTTTGGCAGTATTAGAAGATGGACAAAATCGTGGGGTACTTAATGACACCGTTCCACTGCACATACTGTTCGATGTGTTTATGGGGTTTATCAGTCGACTTGGTTTAATGCATACCATTCGCCAAACAGAAACACCATTAAATGCAGAGTTTGATGCGCTATTTGTGATTTTATGGCGGGCAATCTCTAAACCTGAGGCCTGAAGCTTAAAATGAATTTTATAAAACTGATATTTAGCAGTGTTTGACTCTTACAAGAAAACATAACGTAAAAAACCAAAAAGCCCCACGATAAAGTGAGGCTTTTTTATATTTTTTTAGTCAATGTGATTATTCAATCAATGTAGTTAACAGCTCGTGCTACTTATACGCTCAAAACTTTTTAAATACTGCTAGATTTTGGCAATCCATACTCTGCATGGTCGACCACATGGTTGTTTTGTTCAATAGTCAGTCGATAACCTTTGATAATACCGTCGTATGGCAAACTGCCCTCATACTGCTGATAATGCTCGCAGATACTGTCTTGAATCACTGATTTACGTGCAGCATCGTCTAGTTTGGCAAAACCGCTAGGCAAGTGTACTTGCGCAAAACGTGAAGCCGCGCCACGAGACATCCAATTATCGGCACTCGTAAATGTAAAATCCACTTCCGCTCGTAAGCTATATCTGGGCAATGTATTAGAGTAATTCGCTAAGTCATATTTAATTTGCGCAATATCTTCTGCGAATGGCTGATACGGTATCTCAAGTACGGCAAACAGTTTTGCCAAAAACTCATCAGCGGTAAAGTGTTTGTCCATATAGCTACCATCAAGCCCAAGGAATTTGCTCGACAGTACATGGCGCAGGCGGTCATAGGCAGGTATGGTATGTTTAAGAGGATAGCCCATTTGCTTGACGATATCTTGCGGGCGCAGCTCAAGCGACTCTATTTGATTGATAATATATTGCGCTAGAGAATGGCGTGGGTGATAACGACGGGTATATTTAGATGGGTTAGCAATGTGGCTCATGATATTGAACACCTTAGACTCCTGTTACTCCGACGAAAAAGTATGATATACGCCCAAATAGGCAAAAAATCAGGCACAAATGAGGTTGTCGGAGTACAGGCTCATGCGCTTTACCAGAATTGTTTTATATCGTGCTGGAAGTTGCAAGGTTTGTCACGCCGCCATGAGACTATTGTCATGGTCGGCGATAACAAAACTGTTAAACCCACGATAGATGGTTCAACGATGATAGCACATCAGATGACAAAAAATAAATACCGATATTTGTGACCGTTTGTGAATAATTCTTTTTCACGTTGCGCATTCAATCTTAGACATTTCGATCCACTACTTATTCATGTATTAAAAAGAGGCACAACATCGAAATGTTAAGGTTGAAGTATTAAAAATTATGCTCGATAGCCTAACGATTGACATCAACGACTATTCGACCACGAACTTTACCATCCAACAATTCACTTGCTGTCGGAATGACTTCGCTTAGACCAATCTCTCTGGTGATTGCATCCAATTGCGTCATATCCAAGCTTGTGCTTAAACGCTGCCATGCTTCTACACGCTCATCATAAGGTCGCGTCACGCTATTAATACCAAGCAAACTGACTCCGCGCAAAATAAAAGGCGCAACAGTAGCAGGGAAATCCATGCCTTGAGCCAATCCACAAGTAGCGACTAGACCATCCTCACACGTGCTAGCACAAACGTTGGCCAGCGTATGACTACCAACAGAATCAATTGCGGCAGCCCATCTCTCTTTTCCAAGTGCGCGTCCCGGACTACTCAGTTCAGCACGGTCAATGATCGTCGTTGCACCAAGGCTTTTTAAGTATTCTGCTTCCTCTAGACGTCCCGTAGAAGCTGTGACAGAGTAACCTTGGTTTGCTAAAAGTGCGATGGCAAAGCTACCAACGCCGCCATTAGCACCAGTCACCAATACTTCACCACGCTCTGGTGTCAGTCCATGACGCTCCAATGCGATTAGACAAAGCATCGCGGTATATCCTGCTGTGCCAATTGCCATCGCCTGACGTTCAGTCATCGACTCAGGGAGTGGGATAAGCCAGTCACCGTTTAATCGTGCTTTTTGTGATAGACCGCCCCAATACTTCTCACCCACACTCCAACCATTTAACAACACCTTGTCGCCAACTTTGTAGCGAGGATGACTGCTTGTTTCGACAGTACCCGCTAAATCTATACCTGGAACCATAGGAAATGTGCGTACCACAGGACTACGGCCCGTGATGGCCAATCCATCTTTGTAGTTAAGTGTACTATATGCCACACGAACCGTGACGTCCCTTTCTAGCAATTGCGTGTCCTGTATCTCTGTCAGATTAGACTGATAAACATCGTCATTTTTTTCAATTAATATTGCATTAAACATAGTAGCTCCTATTTAGACCAATCGTCTATAAATGAGTAAAAAATAATTTAGACCAATCGTCTAAAAATATAGATAAAAAAATTACTTCTGTATTCCTGCTACAAAACCTCGGAAAAAAGTATCTAATGGACTGACATCTTGCGTCAACTTAGCACGCAAAACCGCACCTTCCCAACCAATCCAAAAGAAAGCAGCCAGCTCATCACAATCACTATTAACAGGTATTTGTCCTTGTTGTACTGCCAGACGCAAGCAAACCGCTAAACGCTCCTGCCAATCAAGCAATATGTTTTCTAACTCACAACGAAAACTCTCAGGCAACACTACGACCTCTTGGCCTAAGTTACCTACCAAGCAGCCGCGTCGAAATTCGTGCTTGATCATTCCCGACTTAGCATCTTCAACGAAATCACTGATACGCTGCATAGGAGATACTTGCTCATTTAAAAAACAATGATCTAGCTTGCGAACAAAATATAACGCGTATTGCCTCAATACTTCCTGTCCAAACGCTTCCTTGTTTTTGAAGTAATTGTAGAAAGAGCCTTTAGGCACATTGATACGTTTGAGTATGGCATCGATACCAGTGGTCGCAAAGCCTTGCTCTGTCAGCATCTCCATCCCAGATCTTAAAAGAGCTTCACGGGTATCCGTAAACTCTCGTTCAACATTGGGTGGACGCCCTCGACGGGCTTTTGGCTTAGTAATCGTCATACATGAATATTATGACCGATCGTCTGTAATGTCAATCAATTATTTTTAGCGGTCTATTTATCCATCAGTCGCGACAGTTTTTTGACTGCCCTTGCTATTAGTCTTCACCATGATATGTTGCCTCATCCATCCAAACGATGGGATCTTCGCACAGATGAGTTAAGTGATACCAAATATCACTACTACGAGCGATACGGTGATGACTACCTTCAAAATAATCGACGTCCCAGCTATCAGGCAGATTCACTAAGGTTCTTCTAGCCACTGCCACATCAAGACTTTCATCATCGACTTCTACCATAACTCGTACTATCTCGGTATTGGTCGTGGGAAAAGACAGCTTCATATCAGCCACGTCAGGGATACGATCCGCTAATACCTCACTTGGATAGATACAAGGTGCAAGCAACAGCGCGCGCAAGTTGTATTTGTGAGCAAAATAATTGGCAAACCAACCACCAAGCGAATGCCCTGCCAACACCACTCGCGGGTATTGTGCGATTTTCTCGCGAATCAAAGCATCATAAATCTCAAATATTTCTGCAAAACTCTCTCGATAATTGACCGTTTGGCAATATTTAGGCTCACGTGTGATACAGGTATATTTACTGGTCTCATTGCTTGAATCAAGGCCATGAAAAAACAATAAAAACGTATCATTATTTTCGATAGGAAACATCATAAAGTTCTCCTTTTTTAATTATTATTTAGGTTTTTTCTTGATAATTTGGCTTATAAATTAAACCGATTTTTGGCTAGCAATCTGCGCTTGATACAGGCTCAAAAGCTCCTCACAAGCCTGTATTGAGATATTTCTTGCAAAGCCTTCATTAAACCAAAAGTCATAAACCGCTTGGACAATAGCTTTCACCGCTTCTGCATTTTCTGGCTTTTGTTCTGTTAGTTTCATCGCAATGTCTTGCGCCTGTATATCCGACTCGCTATAAGGCGCGCTCCAGCCCACGCCATAACGATAGAGCACATCATTGATTGCCAATATGAATATAGCATTGGACACCCCAAATAAACCGATAAGCCTGTCAAGCATTGCACAGCGCTCTTCATAAATACTGACCTCTATCGGCATATCAGCTTGCTCAAACAGACAATCACAACTTACCATGTGCGAGGGTTTACTAAAATCATCCCACAACAATGGATAAATTCCGCGAATTCCGCCTTTTTCCACTATATTAAATTGCCAAATTGCATAATGCGTATCTGGCCCCTTATAGGGCACGTGTATGAGCCACTGCATCATCGCATCACTGTCATACATGATATGAGTACTACCAATCCGCACGCCCTGCTTAGGTAGTACATCCTGATATACGCTATCCATGTCATCACTATAAAGCGTCACTTTACGTAAGTTTTCATCACTGGTATCGCCTAGCTTTGCTCTGGCTTCTTTCATGCTTCGATAGGGTTTAAAGGGTGCTACCCATCTGAGTGTCTCATCGGTATTGTTCACAAAGTAAATATCATCTTCATAACTGTCTATAGAAACCGTTTCGAGGTAAAACAATGGCTGTTTTCGTACTCGGCCTTTCTCATCACTTGCTAATGCCGTTATACCAGATAGCTTTGAGCCACCCGACCACTGCATATTGTCTAACCGTTTTTGCTCAAACTGATACGTTAATGTCGTCATCGTTATATCCTTATTATTTTGATTTCGGTTGTTTAGCTGCAGTTTTTCGTTGTTGTTATATTCTGAATTCTGATTTCAAGCCAGCCGAGCCTATTCGCCATTGTTTAAATGACGTCATTATCTATAAAGTTAAGTAAATTAATCGACTTGGTAAGGTAGTAGTTTTTAATTCGGATAGACTTTTTAGCCACAGTTTTTCGCTGTTACATTGCTTATATTTTTGCAATGTTAACGAGCTTTCTCTACTAAGTTTTTTGTTTATTAATAGATATAGTTTTTTAGGTTTGTACAGGCGTAGAAGTTTAATATTCAACGTAAATAACATTGCTGAAAAAACATCGCTAAGATAGCGCTTTAAAAACTCAGTTAAGAAGTGAAGCATTGCGCCCCGAGGATTAACTGTTTGCCCTGTTATTTTTGCCTGACTCAATAACTATAATATAAACCCCTATAAAAATAAAGCCGCTTAAAACCTTCTACGACAACTGGTGTCGCTTCTTTTTAAATGAATTGTAGTTTGGTCGTTAGCAAGTATCCCAACGCATTCAATATGATTAACGACAGTTTCATATTACTTAAGTATCCTCAATAAACATCCAATTAACAATCCTTATCAAAAAACACCTTTCACGATCGACGTGGGCTTGCTACCTTGCCCCGCAAACCTTGTATTCTAATTAAGCCTGCCCCACTTTGACCTATCACACGTAGTATTCGCATCTGTATTGGATTTTATGACACATAACCTTGAGGCCAGCTCAAACGCTCGCCGAACTCAGTATTTTCAAGTATTTTTGATGGGCGTCAGTGCCTTTATTATGAACACCACAGAATTTGTCCCTGTGGCGCTGTTGAGCGACATTGCCCAAGACTTCTCTATTACGACGGCAGAGACTGGCTGGATGTTAACACTCTATGCTTGGATTGTCGCTGCGATGTCATTGCCACTAATGCTATTGACCAGTCAATTTGAGCGCAAGCGCTTGCTCTTGGGTCTTTTTGCCGTATTTATTGCCAGTCACGTACTTTCCGTATTTGCATGGAGCTTTGACGTGCTACTCATTAGTCGAGTTGGAATTGCGTTATCGCATGCGATATTTTGGTCCATCACGGCTGCAATCGCGATACGTGTCGCGCCTGAAGGTAAGAAAGCCTTAGCGCTTAGCGTACTAGCAACGGGTACATCGTTAGCAATGGTCCTGGGTGTGCCACTGGGACGTTTAGTTGGGCAATGGTTTGGCTGGCGAGCGACATTTGGCGGTATTGGCGTCATTGCCTTAATTGTATTTATTCTACAAGCGAGGCTCTTACCAACGCTACCTAGTATGTTTGAAGGATCTTTTAGAAAGATTCCAGAACTCCTTAAAAACCCTTTATTGGTCTGTCTGTACCTGCTTATTTTATTAGTCTTTACAGCGCACTATACGGCTTATTCTTATATAGAACCATTTATGCGCCAAGTTGGCAATATCAGTGAAAACGCTGCTACTTTTGTACTGTTGCTATTCGGTGCAGCAGGAATTGTGGGCAGTGTGATTTTTAGTCGTTGGGGCGATCGGTTCAATACCAGATTGATGCTGATATCGACCATACTGATGCTCGTGTCTATGCTTGCGCTGTTGCTAGCAGTGTCCTCTGTATGGGCGCTCAGCTTTATCGCCTTACTTTGGGGCGCGGCACTCATGCTACTGATTATTTCAATGCAGGCCAAAGTCATCATGGTCGATGTCAATGCGCAAGACATGCTAATGTCGATGTTCTCAGGTATTATTAATTTGGGGATTGGTACGGGTGCGCTATTCGGCGGTTATGCCGTGACGCATATCTCACTATCTAGCGTAGGGTACACCGGTGCGGCTATCGCAGTTGTGGCATTACTCTTGATGCTATTTATGATCAAGCGTTTTCCTGAACTGAGTAAACGACTTGGCTAAATAATAAGTCGATATTAAAGGATAGCCAAAAATAGCAGTCGGGAAGGAACCGTCAGAGAACAATAAGCAGAATGCCAGCCATCTAAATGGGCTGGCATTTTTTGTTATGGTCTATGAAAGCATTACGAGGATTGCCTATATATTCATTGAACGAACGTTCAGGTGCAGTTATACTAATTTTATTGGACATGAGTATGCTTAGGCTATAAGTATACTTAATAAAGGACTGATAAGGATTAAGCACAAAAGGATGAGTGTGAGATGGATACTATTCAAAACAAGGAAGTCATTACCTACGATCTAAATTTAGTAACGATATATATTGCGAATTTTCAACTTGTTGGAGATTCGTGATGCCTGATGGAATGACTCAACAAGACAGTCCAGAGCAAGGAAATCAAGATAACACTGCGCCCCTTAGGTTGGGTAAATTGCATTATGCTTGGATCGTTGCTGCTACAGGCTCTGTAGCAATGTTCTGCGGACTTGGGTTAGGACGATTCGCATTTGGCATGTTACTGCCATCCATGTCATCTTCTCTAGGATTAAATTATACCCAAAGCGGTATATTGGGATTCACCAACCTAATAGGATATCTCGTTGCTGTGCTTCTAAGCCCGCTTATTCTACCTCGGTTGGGTACTCGAACGACTGCGACGGCAAGTCTCCTCCTCATTGCTGTCTCTATGCTCGGTATGGCTTTTACCACCAGTTTTCCAATACTCTGCGCACTCTATGTGCTGACTGGTATCGGTAGCGGCGGCGTGGTCTTACCAATGATGAGCGTTATGTCGCATTGGTTTTTTCCTTCGCACCGCGGGCTCGCTTTAGGATTGGTCATGGCAGGACCCGGCTTTGGTATCATTTTATCAGGCTTCGTCGTACCCAAACTCTTACCCTTCTCTACTCTATTGTCTTGGCAAACAGGTTGGCTAATTTTCGCCGTGATTAATATTGCGGTAGCTTGGCTTACTTTTACTTTGATTCGCAATCATCCAGACGATGTCAGACAAAGCCCTTTTGGGCGCGCACCTACCTTACCTGTTAAAAATAAGAAAAAGCTAGAACGTAGCAATATTAAGCTACTCGTACATTTAGGTATTATCTTTGCCATTTATGGCGCTACTTATATGGTTTACGTTACCTTCATCGTGACCAGTATGGTTGGCTCGTATCAACTGAGTGAAGCGACTGCTGGTGGTGTTTGGGCATGGATTGGACTGCTTAGCATGTCCTCAGGCATGTTGTTTGGCTGGATTTCTGACCATATTGGTAGACGCCTTGGTCTGGCGCTGGCTTTTTTCTTCCTTGCCATCGCTTATCTGTTGGTCGGACTTACTGATTGGAGTTTAGGGCTTTACTTGTCAATTATACTGTTTGGCTTAGTGGTTTGGAGTGTGCCTGTCATTATGGCAGCTTCTGCAGGCGATTATTTCGGACCTGCGGCGGCGGCAAGTGCGCTCGCAGCGCTGACCTTTGCTTTTTCAGGTGGGCAAGCTCTTGGGCCAGTAGCCGCAGGTTATCTTGCAGAAGTCACTGGTGACTTTAGTATCAGTTATATGATATCTGGTATCGCCGCTTTTGTAGCGCTTGGACTTGCCTTATTATTGCGTCCACAGAAACAAGCTTAATTCCAGTCTCTATAGTATTGATACTGCTAACTATACTTTGCTCTTGCTGCCAGTGACATCTGTATGCGCATTTGGCCTGATTATCTTATTATGGAGTGCTGAGTTTATACTAAATATAATTGGGCAGTTACCAATAAAAATAACTGAATAAAAATTAGGTGCTTACAGCATAATTACATAGAAGGAAACAAAATATTATGTGAGCGAGACAGTATGATTTTTTAATACTTGAATACCCCTTTTTTATGCTCTAAAAACTTATTCAAATAAGGAGATATTCTTGCAATTTTGCAATCAAAACGATTGCTAGCTTTCTAAAAAGTGGTTACACTCGGTTGACAAACTATTACATTGATGACAAGGAAGTCGCTATGCCTCGTAATACCTCACGTTCTAAAATTAGCCATACCACTCTTAAAACTTTTACTAAAAGCATGCTGGCTATCAGCCTATCTATCGCTGGTATTACTCACGCAAATGCTTATGACAGTGTCACCTTTTTTGGTGATAGCCTGACCGATGGGGGCTATTTTAGTCAAGTTGTACCAGGTCCTGCTCAGTTTACTACTAACCCTGACAACACATGGGCGACCTCATTCGCTGAGCAGCTAGGTACCACGGCTGTTCCCGTTGTATTCGGTAGTCCTCAAATTGGTAATAACTACGCTATCGGTGGTGCAAGAGCAGGCGAAGAAGCGGTCTTCCCTGGCGGTATTCCTATTGCTTCTGCCAATAGCCAAGTCGATAGTTATCTCGCCAATAACACAGTAGATCCTAATGGATTATATGTGGTGTGGGCAGGTGCAAATGACTTGCTTGCGGCGGCTGAAAATCCTGCTAATGCTCAGGCGACCATACTTGGAGCAGTAGCTAGCCAAACCGAAACGATTAATGCATTAAAAAACAATGGTGCCAAATATATCTTGGTACCTAATATTCCCGATGTCGGTCTAACCCCTAGAGTTATTGATCAAGGGCCTGTAGCACAGGCGCAAAGTACTGGTGCTACTAGTCTATACAATCAATTCATGCTTAGTGCCGCAGCAAATACTGGCGCTAATATCATACCGCTAGATATGTTTAGCTTAACTCAAGAGATCATTGCATCGCCTGCTCAGTATGGTTTCACTAATGTCACCGATGAAGCTTGCGGTGACAACAATAGCTCTCTAACTTGTGGACCTGATACGCTTGTAGAAGCAAATGCCAACGAAACCTACTTCTTCGCTGATGGCATACATCCAACAGGTGCTACTCATCAACTGATCGCTGACTATGCAAATGCTGTTGTCACAGCACCTAGCCTAATCGGTGTATTGCCTCATATTGCAACGACAACTGGACTTGCAACCAATGAGCGCTTACAGTCACACGTCAATCAAATCCAAAGCAGTGAGCAAAAACCTGCCCGTACACTATGGGCCGTCGGTGAAGTCGCTAATCAAGAAATTGCTGGGTTTGATGGTGATAATAATACCCAAGTATTGCTTGGCGTAGATTTTGCTCATCCTAACTCAGCCAACGCCGTGACAGGCTTGTATGGCAATATCACCCAAAAAGACTTTGAAAACTCAGACGTCGGCACAGGTTTGAGTGATATTGATCTAGGAGAGGTCGGTTTTGGTGTCTATCACAGCAACAAGTTTGGTGGTTTACAGATCAATGGTGCTGCAGGATTTGGCAACATGGATGTCGATGTCACACGTGCTGTGACACTAGGCAGTAACCAACAGCAGTTTAAGTCAAATGTTGATGGCAAGCGCTTTTATGCCAACCTGCAGGCAGGCTACCCAATGCAAGTGAGCAATATTGCCGTTACGCCTTATATCGGTGCCACAGCAAGCCGCGTAAAAATTGACGGACTCAAAGAAAAAGAGATGTCTGGCATTGCTATGCAGTTCGATGAGCAGAAATACTCTACGACATATGGCAAGCTTGGTCTCAAAGCCAATCATAGCTTGATGGAGAACCTCAACTTATTTGGTGATATTCATTACCAAAAGCAGCTGAGTGACAACCGTGAAGCAGTAACCGCACGTTTGAATACGCTACCAAATATCAGCTTTGAAACGCCTATGGTCGAAACTGATGATGATAACGTTGCTATGACACTTGGCCTATCTAGAAGCTTTGGTCTATTGAATGCCAATGCTGGTGTCACACATTCACAAGGTAATGACGACGACTCAACCAGCTTATTCGTTGGACTTAATGGTGCATTCTAAATAAGTCGTTAATCTAGAAGAATGGTATAGGTGATAATTAATCGCCTATACCATTCTAAATTCAAAAAACCTCATAGCCTACTACAGGCTTTGTTCTATAAGTTTTCTGCCGAACAACTTCTCAATGACAAAACCTAATATCATAAATTCTCTAAAAATCTACCTTACCGCGTAAAGCCTTTGTCTTACCACGTTGGGTCTTTTTATCCACCCGTTTACGTTTGGCATTTCTGCTTGGCTTGGTAGGCCTTCTGGTTTTATTAACGTAAGTGGCTTTGGTGATAAAGCTTTGCAAACGCTCAAGCGCATCTATTTTATTGCGCTCTTGCGTTCGAAACTGCTGCGCCTTGATAATCAGTACGCCTTCCTTGGTTATTCGGCTATCTTTACTATTTAGCAGTCGCTGCTTGTACTCATCGCTCAGACTTGAGTTGTTAATATCAAAACGCAAGTGAATGGCAGAAGATACTTTGTTGACATTCTGCCCACCTGCGCCTTGCGCTCGTATGGCGCTGATCTCTATCTCATTATCGTTGAGGCTAATATTACTATTAATGAAAATCATAGTATGCTTTTATCAAATGTGAATGGATATGGTTCATGACAAAGCATTATATAGTCAATCCTCTATAAATTAGGTACGGTGTCAGTCTCGCTTAGTATACTGCTTGTAATACTCTCACTCGGCTTTCTAGGGCGTGTCCTCATTTTAAGAATGGGGATAAAAATGAGATAAATCGCAGTCAAACAAGGAAAATAGCGCAGATAATATCGAGATATTAGTCAGCTATTTGACGCCATTTGGCAAGATTTAGCCATTTTTAACCCATTTAGATAACTATCGATTAAATTGAGGACACGCCCTAGTAACCAAATTATATTGAACCGACTGCTTATATTTAACTAAATATGGATTGCTCTGCTACTTTGCCAACAGTTGACGGCTGCGCTCAATTACTGGCGCATCAACCATCTCTCCATCTATCTCAAACACTGCCTGCTCGCTGCTCTCATACTCCTCGACCACACGCCGAGCAAACGACAGTGCTTTGTCAGTCGGCTTTAATGCCTGCTGGACGACAGCCACTTGTTTGGGATGAATACACAGCATTCCAGACATGCCCATTTGTGACCATAGCTGTACTCGATCGCTCAGTCCAACTTCATTGTTGAAGTCAGGATAAATAGTATCGATGGGCGGCGATAATTGGTGCACTTTTGACGTCAGGATTAGTTGATAGCGAATTTGATTGGCAACGATATCGGCGGCAGGTGTGCCTACTTGTACTTGCAAATCGTTGCACAGATCTAGAAACCCATAACTAAACGCGGCCAACCCGACTGCTTTTGCCATACTATCGAGTTGATACAATCCTATCGCACTCTCAATCAGTGCAATCACGGGTAAATTGGTAAGCTGATGTACGTTATTAATATCTTCTGCTTGCTCAGTTTTGGCCAATAATACTCCCGATAAATGTGGCATCTTCTGACAAAGCACTATGTCTTTAAAGAATTCTTCGCTGCCTGCCTTATTAATACGTACCCAAATCGGCTGATAACCTGCACTGTCGTGATATTGCTGTAATGCTTCGCGTGCGGACGCTTTATCTTCTAGCGCAACGGCATCCTCTAAATCTACAATAACCGCATCTGCACCACTAGCAAAGGCTTTCGCTACTCTATCGATGCGAGTCGCTGGCACAAACAGCCATGTTTTATTTTGAGAAATCGTTTTTATTTTATTGTTGATAATTGAATCCATGCGTGACCCCATTATATTGTGTAAGTAGCTATTAGCATATTTATTATGCCACTATACCGCTGATGCTCATTTAAAATTAGCAATTTATTCGTTAGTACAAAACCAAGATTATTTAGACACCCCATTAAAAAATAAATCAAAAAACCGCATGAAAGATTATTTCATGCGGTTCTTGAGTCTCATGCAGTTTTAAACAATTACTTTCTTATCTAACCTATGTCTTATAGATTAGATAATTAAGCTAACATACCGCCGTCGACAACGATTGTTGCGCCTGTGGTATAGCTTGAGGCATCCGACACTAGATACAATACGGTGCCAGCCATTTCATCAGGCTCAGCCACACGTCCTAGCGGAATTGAGTGTAGTGCCATTTTTAAGACTTTATCGTTAGTAGTCAATGCCGAGGCAAACTTAGTATCCGTCAAACCTGGCAATAGCGCGTTGACACGGATATTAAGTGGGCCACATTCTTTAGCAAATGCTTTGGTCATGCTGATGACAGCTGCTTTGGTGATTGAGTAGATACCTTGCTTATCGCCTGCTACTAAACCATTGACCGATGCGGTATTCAAGATGACACCGCCACCCTGCTCTTTCATCATTTTGCCAGCGGCCGTCGACATAAAGAAGTAACCACGGATATTAACTTCAACCGTTTTATCAAAAGCTGCTAAATCTGTATCTAAGATATGACCATAGTAAGGGTTGGCTGCAGCGTTATTGACTAAGATATCAATTTGACCAAATTCACTTTTAATATGCTCAAAAATTGCGTCAATTTGCTCCATGTCTCCTACGTGACAAGCAAAAGCACTGGCCTTGTGACCGTCAGCTTTGATGCTATCAGCGACTGCTTGGCAAGCATCGATTTTTCGGCTTGAGACAATCACATGTGCGCCTCTTGATGCCAATAATCGAGCAATAGACTCACCAATACCACGGCTAGCACCAGTTACTAGAGCAATCTTACCGGTTAAATCAAATAGATCTTTCATCGTTATTCCTTATATTTTTATAAACTTTATATTTTCAATAATTTTCGAGCGCTGAATTCATATATCTAAAACGTGTATCTAAAACTAGATAACTAAACGCAGATAATCGCTGTCATAACTAACAGCGATTATCGAGCACTAATGAACTGAACAAAGAGCACTCAACGATCACAGTTACGCTAGCATACCACCATCTAAGGTGAAGGCATGACCATTCATAAAGCTGCTTTCATCGCTGGCAAGCCATGCAATCGCACTAGAGATTTCACTGACGTTTCCTAGGCGGCGCAGTGGACTGGCCTTAATCGTTGCTTGCTGCGTACGCTCATCCATCGTTGCCATGGTATTGCGTACCATCGGCGTATCAATGAAGCTTGGGCATACCGCGTTAAAGCGGATATTGGCACGAGCATACTCATGAGCAGCAGATTTGGTCAGACCCATAACCCCATGTTTAGCTGCACTATAAGCTGAGATCATAGGCGCTGAACGCAGACCTGCAATAGATGCGACATTAATCACATGACCACCGCCATTAGGTATCATACAATTGACCGCAGCACGCATACAGTGCCAAACACCCTTTAAATTCACTGCGATATTACGATCAAAATCATCATCGCTTAGCTCATGCATTGGTGAAGGCTTGTGGTCGATACCAGCGTTGTTTACTACAACATCTAGGCCACCAAGCGTTTCTACTGCAAAATCAAATAACGCACGCACTTCATCACCACTGGTCACGTCTACTTTTTTGAAGACGATACTGTTGCCAGCATCTTGACCTTGTTTGGCAACTGCTTCGCCCATTTCTTCTGCCATATCACCAATGACGACTTTTGCGCCGCGACTGGCTAGTAATAATGCACTTGCTGCACCGATGCCTGACGCACCGCCCGTGATCAAAATTCGTTTGCCAGCTACATCTGATGCAATTCCATTTGTATTCAGTGTCATGATCTATCCCTCTACCTTAAGTACTAGTTTGCCGAAGTTTTCACCGTTAAAGAGCATCATCAGAGTATCAGGGAATGTCTCGATACCCTCAACGATATGGTCTTTTACTTTCATATCACCTGACTGAATCCAGCCAGCAATCTCTTTCATGGCGATTGGATATTCTTTGATATTATCGAACACCACGATGCCTTCCATGCGAGCACGATTGACCAATAATGATAGATAGTTCGATGGGCCTTTTACTGCTGTGGTGTTGTTATATTGGCTGATAGCCCCGCAAATAACGATACGCGCATGTAGATTAATCTGGGTAAGCACGTCATTTAAGATATCACCGCCTACGTTGTCAAAGTACACATCGACGCCATCTGGACAGGTTTTCTTTAGTGCTTTTTTCACATCTTCGTTTTTGTAATCGATCGTGGCATCGAACCCAAGCTCGTCGACCAAGAACTTGCATTTCTCAGCGCCGCCCGCGATACCAACGACTCTGCAGCCTTTAATTTTAGCAATTTGACCAACCAAGCTACCAACTGCACCAGCAGCTCCTGATACTACTACCGTTTCGCCTGCTTTTGGCTGACCCGTTTTTAGCAGACCGAAATACCCTGTCATCCCCGGCATACCGAGTACGCCTAAGTAATAAGACAGCGGTGCTAGACTTGGATCAACTTTATGCAGACCTGTACCATCGCTGACCGCATATGACTGCACGCCGTCGTGACCTGCGACATAGTCACCTACTGCAAATTTCTCATGCTTACTTTCAATCACTTCACCCACGGTACCGGCGCGCATAACCTCACCAATTTGTACTGGTGCGATATAAGATTTGGCATCGTTCAACCAACCACGCATCGCCGGATCGATAGAGATGTACTCAACCTTAATCAGTAGCTGACCATCGGTAATCGTCGGTATTTCTGTCTCGGTATAATCCCAAGTTTCAGCGCTTGGCTCGCCTACTGGTCTTGCTTTTAGGCGCCATTGTTTATTTATCATTGTCATGTCTCTTTCCTTAGAGTTGTTCTTAAAACCAGTCCGCTTGCATATCAGTGCAAACCGAATTGGTGTTGGTTAATAATTCGATGTCACGTTTAACTAATGGTAGTTCCCAATCGATGAAGTATTTGGCCGCTTGTATCTTGCCTTTGTAAAAATTTTGTTGCTCGACATCTTGCGTCGTACTCAGTAGCTGCTCGGCTTTACTGGCTTGACGAATCCAAATCCAGCTCAGTACAATTGAGGCAAAAATATTCATTAGTGCTTGAGCATTACCAGTCAATGTCAGCGCTTCTTCTGTCTGCAACACTTTGCCCAAATGCACGAGCACTTCATGCAACTGACCCATATAAGGCATCAGCTTGCCTGCAAGTTGCGCACTCTCAGGCGTAGTGATGCTTTCTAAATCTTGTGTAATTTCACGTTTTAGGATTTGAATGCCTAACCCACCTTTTTGCCATAACTTGCGGAATGACAAATCTAGCGCCTGCACACCGTTTGTGCCTTCATGAATGGGATTTAGACGATTGTCACGCCAAAACTGCTCAGCCTGATATTCACGCGTATAGCCTGCGCCGCCCAATACTTGAATACCCAAATCATTGGCTTTTGGGCCATACTCAGATGGCCATGCTTTTAGCACTGGCGTTAGCAAATCTAATAGTTCGGTTAGCTCATTTTTTAGCGTTTCGTCTTCACAGGTATTGATACGGTCAATTAGGTTTGATCCATATAAGCACAAGGAGATACCACCTTCAGAGTAAGCTTTTTGCGCCAATAGCATGCGCTTTACGTCACCATGTTGAATAATGGCCGTTGCATCATCTTCAGGCTTGTTGTTTGGCGCAATGCGACCTTGCGTACGGTCTTTGGCATAATCTAGCGAGTACTGATAGCCGCGATAACCAATCATAGAAGCGCCAAAACCAACAGCGATACGCGCCTCATTCATCATCTTGAACATATAACGCAAGCCAAAATGCTCTTCACCGATGAGATAACCATGGCATGCACCTTCGTCACCGAAGCTCAGTGCCGTAGAAGTCGCACCTCTATAGCCCAGCTTATGAATGAGTCCTGTCAAATGTACGTCATTGCGCTCGCCCACCGATGCATCCTCGTTCAAGCGATACTTGGGTACCGCGAATAGAGAGATGCCTTTTACACCACCTGGACCACCTGGCACTTTGGCCAATACGAGATGGACGATATTGTCAGACAGTTCGTGATCGCCGCCTGAGATATAAATTTTGCTGCCTTTGACGCGGTATGAGCCATCATCTTGTTTTACTGCAGTGGTTTTGATGTCAGCAAGTGATGAACCTGCATGTGGCTCTGTTAATGCCATGGTTCCAGTGAATTCACCTGTTAGCATTCGTGGCATAAAGGCGGCTTTAATCTCATCACTGGCAAAATGTGAGATAACATTGATTGCCGCAGTGGTCAAAAATGGATAAGCAGTGGTTGATGGGTTGGCAGCCATAAAATAGCCTGCCACAGCAGTCATAACCGTCTCAGGTAACTGCATACCACCGTCTTCAAAGCTATAACGGCCTGCGATAAACCCTGACTCGCGGAACGCATCAAAAGCGACTTTTACATCACTTATCATGCTGACTTTTTTACCATCGAACTGCGGCTCGTTCTTATCTGCGATATGGTTGTGCGGTAGAAATAAATCTGTTGCAATCTTATTTGCCGTCTCTAGCACAGCATCAAATGTCTCGCGGCTATGTTCTGAAAACTTTGCGTGTTCAGTGAGTGATTCTGTGCCTAGCACATCATACAATTGGAAAGGTAATTCAAAATCGTTTAGGAGGGTATCTGCGGCCATAGTATTCTCGTTAACTGATTAAATGTGGTTATCAATTGATATTAGTCTAATTTGACACCTGTCCGTATTGTCATTTATGACATAATTATGGTCAAATAAGACATAAACAGAGTATCTAACTGGTTAAAATCAACCAAATAATGGCTATTTTGGTCAGCACAGCAAAGGAAACGAGTGACTTATGCCCTATTTCAAACCTTTTAAAATGATTATTCTTGGCTTCGATGGTGTGCTCGGTAGTGTACTATCTGGCGCATTGGACTTATTTTCATTCACGGGGGTCAGCTGGCAGCGCTTTTCGAATGAGTCTGTAGAGCCACGATTTAATGTGCAGATCGCAAGCTTAGGTGGCGGTGATATTAGGTGCAGCAATCGGTTGATCATGCAAGCCCACTGTGATATCCGAGACGTGACAGAGTGCGATTTATTGCTTGTGCCAACCATTGGCGATTCTATTGATAAGGTATTGAAGCAAAATAGTGAGCTGCTGCCACATTTAGTACGGCTTGCGAATACCAAGGCCGATATAGCAAGCAACTGTAGCGGTGCATTTTTTTTGGCAAAGGCAGGATTATTAGATCATAAGATAGCCACCACACATTGGGGCTATGCCAATAAGTTTAAGGTAGATTTTCCATTGGTGGACTTACAAGAGAATCAGTTTGTGACCCATTCAAGAAGCGACTCAACAAACCAGTCAGGCAATATATTTTGTGCAGCTGGTGGCAGCGCCTTTTATGATTTGGGGCTATTATTGATAGAGCGGTACTGCGGACGTGAGATTTCTACACAAGTGGCAAAAACCCAAATTATTGATAGCAAAAGAGGTAGTCAAAATAGCTATACTAATGTGACCTTGCACAAGCCGCATTCCGACCATTTGATTAAACAAGTCCAAGAATATATCGAAGAAAACTTTCAGCATTCTTTGCAGGTCAGTAGTTTAGCCGCTATGGTAAATATTACCCCGCGCACTTTAAACAGGCGCTTCCAGTCCTGCGTAGCGATGCGACCGATTGAATATATTCAGGCCGTTAGAATTGAACAAGCCAAACGCTTACTTGAATTAGGCGATGTATCGATAAAGTCGCTTGCCGATCAAGTAGGCTACGATGATATCTCTTCATTCACGCGTCTATTTAAACGTGCGACAGAGCTGACGCCTAAAGAGTACCAAGATAAATTTTCACGGTTGGCTATTTAAAAAGGACAGTGATTAGCGTTTAAGCAGTCTGCCACAAGCTTTCTACTTGGATGGCATCAGCCTTGATGGTTGGATAATCGGTAAATGCCAACTGATAGCCGCCATTTGCATTAGGACTCAGCTGGCAAATCGCTCCTAGCGGAAAGCTGTATTTTTTGCCGATATGACCAAAAGGCATACCACTATATATCGGCAATCCTGTCAATTCATGCAGCTGACGAATGACTGTGGCGACATCATAACGTTTGTCATAGCTGTCCTCGCCCGTACCAGACAATGCCCCAAATACAATCGCTTGCTGATTTTTAAACACACCTGCGAGATATAAGTCATATAACATGCGCTCAATACGATACGCCTGCTCGCCGACATCTTCTAAAAACACAATACCACCATCGATACGTGGTAAATACTCACTACCTGCCAGCGCTGATACGACACTTAAGTTACCACCCCAAATCGTACCAGTTAACGGTTTCGGCTCACCTTTTGTCAGTATGGCAGGTAGCTGCTGACTGGTTAGCGAGGCATCTTGTATGCTGATAGTCAGAGTAGGATTGGTCAGTGCTTCAACAAACTGCTGACAGCTGACTTTATCAGGTGCGGTTTTACCAAACTCACTATAGAGCATTGGCGCGGCAAGTGAGCTCATTGACCCTTTTGCCAATAGCGCACACTGAATAGCCGTCACATCGCTAAAGCCTGCGAGTATCGTGCCGCGCTCTTTCATAATCCGTCCTAGCGTCGACCAATCCACCATAGGCAATATGCGCATGGCACCGTAACCACCGCGCACACCTAGCAGTAGTTTTGGCGCGGCTATTGCCCCAGTGGCAAGGTTTTGAAAATCGCTAGCACGTTGTGAGTCCGTTCCTGCAAAGCGTAAATACTGACGATTGGTAATAGCAGGATTCTCTACTTTAAACCCAGCACAAGCCACACGATCTAATGCCAACTGATTACGCTCATCACTACCACCGACATTGGAGCTAGCAAAAAGTCGCGTCTCAATCGTAGGCGTGATACAACCTGTCTGCGTCAGTGATTCCTGTGATGTTTGTGATGGTGAGCTATCATCCAATAACGAAGTTGGTAGATCATCCTTGGTCAGCTGCGTACTATGACCAGACTCGATAGGACTGGCTGCAAGCGCTTGAGAAATACCTTGGCTCGCTAATACTGCTGTGCCTGCACTCACACCAATTCGACGTAGAAACTGCCGACGGTTTAGCCCAGATGTTGTTTCAGTTGCATGACTACTTTTATCATCTGTCCATGCCTGACGCTTAATCCCCATATCTTACTGCTACCTTATCGCTTTTATTTTTATGACTTGTGTTTTTAGACCTTGTGGCAGCATATTGTAGACGCTTTTCTGACACTGATGGTTGCCTAATCTTTACCGATATTTACTTTTTCGCTACTGAGACACACAATATAGGTCGACTAGATTTGTTATTGTAAATACAAATTCATCGCAAAAAACAAAAGGTAATAATTATGTTTAATAAAAAAACCGATAAAAACAAGTCACTTGACTCTAATTTAGAATACTTGCTAGGCAAAGAAGACAAGCTGAAAGAAAAGTTAGAAGATAGCGGCTACCTTGAGCCGTTTAGTGATGATTTAATGCTATTTATGAGTCTTGTCAAAGATTATTACAAAGGTGACTACCGTAAAATTCCTTTTAAGACAATCTCAGCTGGCGTTATTGGTGCGCTATATGTGCTAAATCCAATTGACCTCATTCCTGACTCTATTCCGTTTATCGGCCATATCGATGATGCGCTAGTACTTAAGTTCTGTTTAAAACAGGCCAGAAAAGATCTGCAAAAATACAAAGAGTGGAAGCAGGAACAATCAGCTACTAAGGATAAATTAGAAGATAAGAACGATACGGACAAAACTAGTAGTGATGACAAAGATAGCGACGAGACTGGTACTAATCTGAAGAAAGCCTCATAAATATTAATACTTTCAACTATTAAAAAACTGCACTATCGAAAAAGCCACGACCACGAATTAATATTTCGGTCGTGGCTTTTGCTATTCACAATTCATTCAATACTGCATTCTAATCAGGCACTTCATAATTAGCTTTTTCTGGATTAAGACCAAACGAGTAAACGAAGGTCGCAACGAGGCTATTGACAATAATGAAAGGCAAATCAATCGCAGCATGACCAAGTGCATAACGACCAAGCAGCCACGAGACGATCAACATGATAATAAAAAATGCACCCAAATATGCCAGAATTGCAGGATGTTTCAAATTATAAGGCTGCTCAGGCGTCGGTTGTTTGTCTAATACATACGTCCTTACCGCCCAACCAGCTGCATAAGAGAACCCGCCTAACACCACGTAACTGAAAAAATTCATATCGCTTAACTCTAATGGTATGACTGTTTATAACAAAATACTGTTTATACAAATATCATCGACCAACAATAATATTTATAGTTGATACTTATACAAGTACTATCGTCAACGCTTATTTAAATACTGTCATCGACATTATCGATAATAAGATTGGCATGTGGATTGGCTAAAATATCGGTATTCACCTCATCGCACTCCACGCGGTAGATCGTGTTGGCACCTCGGTAAATATACGACAAGTACTCACTATCTAAGAGCGGATCAATATTTGCGTAGGCTGGTTTAACATGAGCCAGTACCAGCACTCGATCAGGACGACCAATAACCGCATCGACATTGTCTGGATCAATAGAGAAGAACTGAGGTATGTCACTATTCTCGATCACTTCTAACGGCTCTGGAGTATCCCAGACACGCTTAGCAGTGACGGGTTCTTTCATCTGCATCACCCAATTGTCATTTTGCTGGCTGACCTTTATCTGAGCAGGCTCATCTTGACTCACCGTATAACAACCCTCAAAGACAGACAGATCGGACGCGACTTCGGTATCTGCTTGAAGGCTAGTATCATTACAAGCGCTCAGAAAAATCGCGCTGCTAGTAGTTACACTGAGCATCAAATACGTCAGTCTCTTATTAAATAAATTCGAGCGTAAGGACATAATGGGGTTATCCTGCAATCATGCATTAAAAACTTTTATTAAGTGTACTATTATCAAAATGTCACTAGATAGCTGTATAAAAGAATGTGCTTGGGCAGCTTTATAGCAAAGACAGCTCTGTCACTAAAAATCAGTGGCTTTCAGCGAGCTTCGCTATTTTAACAGAAAACTAGGACGTTACTATTATGTTATAAGTTACCGTGAGGGTTTTATGACTTTGTGCGTCACGACTGCCCATATTTATGATAGATTTGCTATACTCACAACGTCATCATCATCGTTCGAATAACGTAAACGAGATGCTCTAGTACTACCCTATGCTTACCACTTATCAGGTCCATACTCTTTTATGTCAGACACCCGTAATTCAATGCCAAACACTCATAAAGATAACGCGATTGATCCATTGGCTGCTAAAAAAAATACCACTGTGGCCTATACTGATGGTGCTTGCAAAGGCAATCCTGGCGCTGGCGGCTGGGGAGCACACTTGATATTTAGTGATGGCAGCACGCAAGATTTGTACGGCGGCGACAAAGAAACCACCAATAACCGTATGGAACTAATGGGTGCGATACAAGCCCTGACGCATAGCCCGCATGAGCATACTCTTGAGATTTGGACTGACTCCAGTTATGTCAAAAAAGGCATCACTGAATGGATTGAAGGTTGGAAGAAAAAGGGCTGGAAAACTGCCAGTAAAAAGCCCGTCGCCAATCAAGACCTATGGCAACAATTGGATAAGCTCTGCCAACAGCGTGATGTTAGCTGGCATTGGGTCAAGGGTCACGCTGGACATGCTGGTAACGAAAAAGCAGATGAGCTGGCAAACTTAGGTGTCACCTCAAACAGCGGGCATTCAGCTATAGTCAGTGAAGCAGATACGACTAAAAAAAAAGACCACATAGCGACTGATATTGATACTAATACTGACACTAACATTGATACTTCGCAAAAATCATCTAGCGCTGACTGGCTAAGTTTCGATCCATTGGGTCTAGATATGATGGACGATAATTTTGATGAAGAGCTCTTAGAACCTGAGCCGCTAAGAGAAGATAGTCAGAGTACAGCTAGCGCCCTTAAGATAAATGAAGACATTGCTGTAGAATCTAACAGCCATCAAGACAATACATACAACCCGACGAGTACCAAAGCTATGCCAGACATTCAAACGCACCTAGATGATACCGTCGACAATGATATATTGCCAAGTGTAGAATCTGACGCCCCTAAGTTCGATGGGGATACTAGCCGTGCCAACCCACATTTTAAGCCGTTACTACCAAAGCCGATACACCGCCATGAAGCAGATCGTCAGCTCATTATGGATACAGAAACCACAGGGCTTGATGCACTAAAAGGCGATCGTATTATCGAGGTCGGTATTGTGGAGCTGGTCGGACGTAAGTTTACTGGTGAAAAGCTGCACGTTTATATCAATCCGCAGCGTGGCATGGATGACGAAGTCATTCGTATTCATGGTATCTCTGAAGCATTTTTGACCGACAAGCCGACCTTTGACCAAGTGGCTCAGTCTTTGTATGACTTTATGGACGGCGCTGAGATTATCGCTCACAACGCTACTTTTGATATGAACTTCTTAAATATGGAGTTTGCAAAAGTTGGTCTGAATGACTTTGCTAATCGAGTGCAGGTAACCGATTCACTGGCGATGGCCAAGCAGCAATACCCTGGGCAAAAAAACACGCTAGATGCCCTCGTGCGTCGCCTAGATGTTGGTAAGCAAGACCGTACTTTTCACGGAGCATTACTTGACTCAGAGATTTTAGCCGAAGTTTATTTGGCGATGACTGGTGGACAGGTCACGCTTGCCATCGAAGAGGATACAGATACCGATGGCGGACAAACCGCTCATGCAAGTTTCGCCAATTTAGCGAATTTATTGCTGGCATCAACGGCGGATGAAACTGCTGACCAAAGCTGGTATGCCGCTTTGGCAGAAGATTATCCTGCCCTAAAAGCTAGTATATAATTGTCGTTCGAATTTTTATTGAACCGACATTTGTATAATTTAGTCTTGATTATTATGATAGAAAGCGTTAAAACATCACTAGCTAATATTTTCTGAATCAAATTTACACCATTGCTATTCTCATCAGTACATTATGGAAAAATACTTATGGACCAGTCTGCGCAAATGAAGCTAACCGCCCCAACGCTTAGTGTTACTGATTTTAACCTACCATCACTCCATTTACTGCATGATGAGGTTATAGCCACGCTTAAAGACACTGAGATTCATCTAGGTGAGTTTAATGATGATAGTAGTCAGGCGCCTTTGTTGTCGGACTCTATCGAAGTATTAAAGCAGCTGTCTTGTATTTTCAAACTGATTTCTTTGGTCGGTGCAGAAGCATTAAATGATGCTATTGTTGGTGGTCTACAGAGACTTTATGACAATGGTGATAACAACGATACTGATTTGATCATGGATCTATCAGAAGCCATAATGACCTTGGATCGCTATGTCGAGTTTGTCCTCTTGACTGAATCGGTAGAGCCTACTCTACTGATACCTGTCATTAACAAGCTTAATGCGCATAGTCAAGAAGCTCCTATTACAGCAGACTATTTTTCTGCATTTGGTAGCAGTAGCGTCATCATTGCCAATCCTGAACAAAACTTTGAATCTCTAAGCACGCTTAATTTAGACACAGAGCTGCTGACCAACGCGTATCGTAGTGGCCTTGCGGTTGCACTACTCAATCAAGATGGCAAAATTGACTCAGCAGATCAGCAAAAGTTGGATGCTATGAGTGCAGCTTGTGCATTAATCGCTGCAAATACTGATAGTTTGTTTTGGCAAGCGGCGACTGCTGCCGTGACTGATATCGCAGCAGTATTACCATTAAACCTAAGTCAAAAACACACACTTATCTATTTAGAGCAGCAATTTCAAAGCTATTTGCCAGTAATGGATACCCGTTTTGCAGATTTAGTGAGCTTTGCCTGTCAGCGTGATAACGAGCAAGCGCAGCAATTACGTGAACAGTATGCAAGCAATCATTTAGAAGGTGCTCAGCTAGAACAAATGAAGCGCTTTTTATTCGGTCCTAACCGCGAACTTACTGATACGTTAAACAAAATTATTCAACATCAGATCAACAATATTAAAGAACACGTCGATAGCTATGCACGTGGCGATTCAATCAATCCTATTGACATGCAGACAGCGCAGATTATTAAAGAGCTGACTGAACTGAGTTCGGCATTACGTTTGCTAGGTCTGTCCAACGCAGCCAATAGTCTTAGCGAAGCAGCAGAAGCTGTGAGCCATTGGCAAGCGCCTTCTCCTGAAGATTTTGATCACTTGCTACTAGCGTTAATGCATGCAGAGAACGCCACCATTGCTATGGCAGAGATGCATACACCAGGGGCAATCTATCTGCCACTGAATAATCCGCATATCTCATTGCATCAGCTTAATACGGCTAATGATACCTTGATACAAGAAAGCCGAACTGCGATTGCTAGTGCTGAGCAAGCCATCAATGATTATTTGGCCGAGCCTGAGCGCGACATGCTTAATATCCAAAATATTCCTGGGATGATGCGTCAAGTAGCAGGCGCAGTACGCTTCTTACAACTGCCCACACCTGCCAGCATGCTGAGTCAGCTAGCCAACTACATTGAAAAGCGTATCGAAGGCGGACGACGTATCGAAGACAGTACGTTAGCCTGCATCGCTGATGTTATTATGGCGGTCGATCATCATTTAGATGGTTTTGAGAATAATCGTCCTGTCAGCAAGCAAGCGCTTGATGTTGGTCAACAGAGCTTAAGCCATCTACTGGCTGCTTAACTTTTCTCATTGTCATGTCATGGTCATCATCTCTTAGCCATGACATCTCATTTACGTATAGATAATTCAAGATAATGTAGGTACAAGTCAGGCATGTGAAAGCGCTACAGTCATTAGGTTAAACTAGCCTAGTCATTAGGCTGAACCAGCCTGACAACATATCTGGATATCTGGTTTACATAGAATTGATGATATTTTACTCTAAAACAGTCTGTGTCTACGTCGATGCGGACTTACTTTATAATGTTTGGAATTTTATATGGCCCATGCTTTTGTATTAAGTGATGACAGTATCTTATGCCGTCAAATGCCAGATGGTTGGTGGCCTTTGCAAGTTCAGCTATCGCCCGATAGTAATGACTCAAATGAGCAAGCTTATCAAGTCGGTCATGTAACGCTGCACGAGAGCCTAGCACCAAATCATTGGCTATCAGACGATAACAATAGCACTGGCAACCATGCAGATAATACGGTTGATGCCAATATGGCTCATAGCTTTACTGCTCAAGCTACGAGCGCCATGACTTATGACTATGCAGTTGCTCATAACGTAACGCTACCAATTATTGCTGAAAGCAGTGGCAACACTTTTGTTCCTTATCGAAAACTGATGACTCATTTGCCAGTCGCCTTGTCAGATCAGATTAGCCAAGCGATACAGCTATTAAGCTGGCAAGCAGATACACAGTTTTGTAGTCGCTGTGCTAGCCCTACTGTAAATGCTGACCAAGGCGAACGTGCCATGGTTTGTCCAGTATGTCGGTTGCGCCAGTATCCCCGCGTACAACCATGCGTCATTACTGCTATTACTCGTCCAAATCCAGTAACAGGTGAGATGCAAATTTTACTGGCTCACCATCATCGTCATGGACAGCAAAACCTACCGCCAATGTATGGTTTGATCGCAGGGTTTGTAGAAGTTGGAGAGAGTCTGGAGCATGCCGTAGTACGTGAAGTCGCAGAAGAGGTCAATATCAGCGTATCAGATATCCGCTATGTCAGTAGTCAGCCATGGCCATTCCCCTCTAATTTGATGCTTGGTTTTCGTGCATCGTATGCCAGTGGCGATATTATCTTGCAAGAAGATGAGCTAGCACATGCTGATTTCTTTGATCTCTCAAACCTGCCCAGAATTCCGCCGAAGGGTAGTATCGCTCGCGATTTGATTGACCAAGTGGCTAAAGAACAAAATATAGATTTATAATCAGTCCTTATCTATAAACACCACATTTCGCTGTAGTATTGTATTTTCAATCTCATCTCTTTAAAATCGCTGCTCCTGTGATAAGCGTTTTACTTTAAATCTTATTTTTTAATAAGTAACACGCCAAAATGAGCAGTAACACGCTAACATGAGCCAATGCCCTTATAGATACTGTTTTACAAAGACCGCTTTCTCAACCTTTTATCTCTATTTATACTAATACCAATTCTTACGACTGGTATTAAGGTCCTTAATTAAATGCAAAGTAGCACCAATATACGCTTAGTCAATCTACCTGTCTTATTCGATGCATTACACATTGATACCTTGCCCGCTGACATACAGGCACAAATTGCACGTGTGGATGCTTGTTTGCCACAGACGCAATGCGGACTATGTGAGCATCCAGATGGTTGCCTACCATATGCCGCTGCGATTGTATTAGATGGCGAGCCGTATAGCAAATGTGTGCCTGGTGGTCAGCCTGTCACCAATGCGATTGCTCAGACTCTCGATATAGATACTCCTGACACTACGCTGACGGCAGTGCCTTCACAGTGGCCAATAGATGCCACCTCTGAACGTCCGACCGAGGTTCGTGCGGTTATCCGTGAAGATGACTGTATCGGCTGCACCAAATGCATCCCTGCTTGCCCAGTCGATGCTATCGTTGGTACTGGTAAGCATATGCATACGATTTTTACAGATTTGTGCACGGGCTGCGAGCTCTGTATCGCGCCCTGCCCTGTTGATTGCATTGACTTAGTTGCGATTGAGCGAGAAATATCTGAGCCTGAGCGAATAGCAGAGCAAGAGGATTTGAGACAACGCTACCATACCCATTTGAAACGTGTCACAGAACAGCTTGCCGATACGAGCAATAGTAGACCTGTCGTTAGTATGGTAGAGGCTAAGCTTAATAATGCAGCAAGCCAGTCTCTAAACATCAGTGAATCGCAAGCGAAAAACACCATTGCAGCTGCCAAGCTCCGTACCAAAATCAAAAAACTGGAAAAGCAACTGAGTGTTCGTGCAAACGATAAGAAACAAGCAGAGCTCGAATCCTTACAAGCCGAACTTGAGTCATTGCAAGTAGCGCTATAACAGTAATAGCGGCTTACGCAATTAATTCGTTAATAAATTGATACTTTAATCATTAACATGAATGTTAGCGCTAGCATATAATTTGGCACCATCATTCATCAAAATAATAGTCAAAATGCCATGAGTAAAACGGTCAAACATAAAACAGCTGACACGCCGCCCTCTAGACGAATGCCCAATCGTGACGTGCGTCCATTCTTTGAAAAGCTAGCAGCGACTATTGATGAACCTGTCACCGAACTTAATTATGACAGTAATTTTGAGTTACTTATCGCAGTAATTTTGTCCGCACAAGCGACTGATGTCAGTGTCAATATTGCTACCAAGCAATTGTACCCTGTGGCCAATACACCTGAGTCAATACTGGCACTAGGCGAAGACGGTCTCAAATCCTATATCAAAAACATTGGTTTATATAATGCCAAAGCAAAAAACGTCATCAAAACTTGCCGTGATTTGATTGAGAAATTTGATAGCACTGTTCCTGATAACCGCAAAGATTTAGAGTCACTGGCAGGTGTCGGCCGAAAAACTGCCAATGTCGTGCTAAATACGGCTTTTGGCCAGCCGACCATGGCCGTTGACACGCATATCTTTCGGGTGGGCAATCGTACTGGGCTTGCCACTGGCAAAACCGTACTCATCGTCGAAAAAAAGCTGGTTGAGCGCATCCCAGAAGACTTTATCGTAGACGCCCATCACTATCTTATCTTACACGGCCGCTATACTTGCCAGGCTCGTACACCCAAATGCGGCGCCTGTCCTGTCTATGAAGAATGCATGTTCAAAGATAAAGCTGCATTTTTAGAGTTGTAACGTATTGTTCATTTCAAGCAGACGCTACTGCTAGCTAATCACTCAGCCAAATAAATCGCTATCCAGTAACCACCTTTGATTGCAGTGAACTGCTTGTTGAGCATTTCTTATAGTAGAGCAAGTGTTGCTCACTAGAGTTTTATAACGTTTCAAGGTAGAATAACCCTATTTTGCGTTAAGAGATTTTGGCCATTACCCTGCTTCTGATAAGGCAATCTGCACATTAGCGTTGTCTATTAGGACAAGTACTGACCCAACTCGTTATCGCCAAGACCATATTAGAGCGAGGCAGTATCATTTTATATATTGATTAAATGATAGTCAGCTCACCCTTTGGTCATATTTATTAGCAAAGATTTTAGTCAAAACCGATTTTAAATTGAGAAATACCGATTATCTGCCGCGTAAATGCGTGGTCAAAATTAATTAGAGCAGCACCCAGATGTGCTGCTTTTCCTACCCTTATTGATTCAATTAAGCGATCCCATTATGCGTGAATACAACTTATTTACCTCAGAATCTGTGAGCGAAGGCCATCCTGACAAAATGGCTGACCAAATATCAGACGCTATCCTTGACGCTATCTTACGTGAAGATCTGCACGCACGTGTGGCATGCGAAACCTTAGTAAAAACAGGCGCAGTCATACTTGCAGGTGAAATCACTACAACGGCAAATATCGATTTAGAGCGTCTGGTTCGTGACACCGTAAATGGCATCGGCTATCACCATTCAGACCTAGGCTTTGATGGCGAGACTTGTGCAGTCATCAACATGCTAGGTAAGCAATCTCCTGAAATTGCGCAAGGCGTCGATCGTAGCGACCCTGAAGAGCAAGGTGCAGGCGACCAAGGCTTAATGTTTGGTTATGCAAGTAATGAAACCGAAGTATTGATGCCAGCGCCTATCGAATATGCCCATCGTTTGATGGAGCGTCAGTCGGAGCTGCGCCGTGCAGGCGAGCTGCCATGGTTGCGTCCAGATGCCAAAGCGCAGGTGACCTTGAAGTATGACGGCAATCGCCCTGTCGCCATCGATGCTGTTGTATTATCAACACAGCATGATCCAAGCATCTCGCAGTCAGATCTACAAGAAGCGGTGATGGAATCTATCATCAAGCAAGTGCTACCAGCTGACTTATTGCACGCTGGCACACGCTATCATATCAACCCAACTGGTAAGTTTGTGATTGGTGGCCCTGTTGGTGATGCTGGTTTGACTGGTCGTAAAATTATCGTTGATACTTACGGCGGCATGGCGCGTCATGGTGGCGGTGCGTTCAGTGGTAAAGATCCTTCAAAAGTAGATCGCAGTGCTGCTTATGCGGTACGTTATGTTGCCAAAAACATCGTAGCTGCAGGTCTTGCTGAGCGCTGTGAAGTACAGGTCAGCTATGCAATTGGTGTCGCTGAGCCGACCTCTATTTCTGTCAATACCTTTGGTACTAGTAAAATCAGTAACGATGAGATCATCCGCTTGATTCGTACTCACTTTGACCTACGTCCTTACGGCATTACCCGTATGTTGAACTTACTACAACCAATGTATCAGCAGACTGCTACCTTTGGACACTTTGGTCGTCCAGGTTCAGAGACTGCCTTTACGTGGGAAAAAACAGACAAAGCTGATATCTTAAAAGCAGACGCTGGTTTATAAGAGTCACTACTTTAAAACGTTTACCAACCATTTTTATATACTAAAAACTACTGACACTTATTATTAGGAGTTGCTTATGTCTCAAGACAATATTCAAGACCAAAACGCTGATGCTAACATCGAAATCACCCCTGAAATGCAGGCATTCTATCAACGTGCTGACGCTATCATCGGTATCGCCAACAGTCAGCTAGGTCCTGAAGCACATTCAGGTCAAGTAGGTGCTTCTTTATTGTATGCTGCAGCACGCTATAGCGCGTCAGTTGCCTCTATCGGCTTCGTCAAAGGTGATGATTTCGCCAAAGAAAAAGACGATATCGTCGAGTTTTATGTCAAACAGTATCGCCAGATGCTAAGCGATAATTTAACCGATTATGCTCAAAACTTTGACAAGTACGTACAGCTCAATCAAGACGACAAACCAGCTGAATAAGCGAATGTCGTCAGTTTAGATGTCTTTGATTTAGATATACTGTCGTAAAATCAGTATTTGATGGCAGAAAATAAAACCCCAAGCTTAACTAAGCTTGGGGTTTTTTGTATGGTGTTTAAGTAGATAGCTACTGACAAATGAGCTACCATAAATACTTAAGCGTTTAGCCTCAGTAGGCAAATCCATCAGCGATAACAGGACGCTATCGAATATTATTAATAAGGACATTTTTTATGAAACAAACTCTATCCAATCGTCGATTTTCCACAATTAACCAATCTTCGTTCAAACCGTCATCACTTATATTGATATTAGTTCTAGCTTTAACTGGCTGTAGCTCTATATCTGATATCAGAAAATCTGGTCAAACACCTACCCCATCCAGTCCTGATATCAGTCAGCAATTTGAAGGTGCTGCTCTTACTCAATGTCCGCCCGCTAACCCTGCCAACAATATCTGTACGGCACAATATGAACCCGTCTGTGTAAAAACGAAAGTTGGATCAGTTGTTAGCTACCGAACGGCTAGTAATGCCTGCTCAGCCTGTAATATCTCTGAAGCCGTTGGTTATGCAAAAGGCGAATGTCGCTAATCTACAAAGTGGTTGTATCGAGATCTGCTGTACTTAAATCTGCTGTATTGGAAGACCTTCTATTAAAGATATTGAACATCCATAAAAATACCCAGCTTATGACAAGCTGGGTATTTTTGTAGCTAAAAAATAACCTCTAAAGCTTAAGCATCTTTCTCAAGTGCTGGTGGGCCTTTTAGCAACTCTTCATCACGGAATTCATTAGCCGAGTTATGCTCTGCCGACTCTTCTGTGGTGAACCATTGCTGATTACGATACAGTATCAAACGATCTCGACTTAGGCCACGCAATAGAGAATACATCATCACGACGATCACAATAGCAAAAGGAAAGCCTGAGACAATTGATGCCGCCTGTAACGCACTTAAACCCCCTGCTGCCAATAATACAGCAGCGATAACACCTTCAGAACCTGCCCAAAACAATCGCTGAATCTTTGGTGGATTGGTATCGCCACCTGATGTCAGCATATCGATGACAAAACTGGCTGAATCTGATGAGGTAACAAACCATAGGACAATCATCACCACAATAAGCAAGTTGACCGCACCTGTTAATGGATAAGATTCCATCAATTTAAAGATAGCGCTACCTGTATCGGCTTTGACCGCTTCGATCAGACCTGGACTAACTATGTTAGGGTCTGCTGCTGCCACCAACTCCATATTTACTGCAGAACCACCAAAAGCAGTAAACCACAGGAACAATATCGTGATAGGAATTAACAGTACGCCTAATATAAACTCACGGATGGTACGGCCACGAGAGATACGTGCAACGAATACCCCAACGAATGGTGACCAACTAATCCACCATGCCCAATAGAAAATCGTCCAAGAAGCTTGCCAGTTTTCTTCGCCTCTATAAGACTCTGTCCACAAACCTAATGGCACGATTTGATGCAAATAGTTGCCGATGTTTTCTACAAAGCTATTAAAAATAAACTGCGTAGGCCCAAAGATAATCACAAAACTTAGCAATATCACAGTGAACAATATATTGGTATCACTTAGACGCTTGATGCCTTTATCCAATCCCATAAACAGAGACAACCCTGCTAGCATGGTGATAAGGCCAATCAAAATAATCTGCACCGTAATATTATTGGGTATACCAAATAACGTCTCAAGGCCTGAGTTAATCTGTAAGACGCCAAGGCCTAACGTGGTCACTACCCCAAACATCGTACCAAATACGGCGAGCGTATCTACCGTATGTCCCCAACCGCCGTAGATCTTTTTACCCAATATTGGATAAAGTGTCGAACGGATAGCCAGTGGTAAACCTACTCGATAATGAAAATAAGCAAGCGATAGCGCAACCATGCCATATAGCGCCCATACATGTAGACCATAATGTAGGAACGAGATATTCATCGCTTGCTTGGCAGCGGCAACTGTCTCCGCTTCGCCTAATGGTGGCGCCATAAAGTGATACAGCGGCTCAGCGGTGCCCCAATAAAGCAGCCCAATACCGATACCAGCTGAAAACAGCATACCAATCCAAGAAACCATATTGTACTCTGGCCTCTCATTCTGATGACCGAGTCTGATATCGCCGTAGCGGCTAAATATCATATAAATACTCATGACCAATGTTAAATTGACCACGACAATAAAGAACCAGCCGAAGCGTAAAGAGACAAATGCTTTTGCTTGGTTAAATACTACTTCTGCTTGTTCGTTGAATAAAGCGCCAAAAATAATGAACGCCAGTATCAAGATTGCTGAAGTCAAAAATACAGGTTTACTTACCCGCGGAAAAGGGCCTAATCGGCCAACTTTTACATGATCCATAGGTATATCCCCAAAAAAGTGCGTAACCATACCAAGGTATGAACGAATTATCAAATATAACACCTTGTAAATACTACCGAATGTATAGAAATGGTAGTAACATTTCGGTAATAATTTTCAACAATACAAATTTATCCTGAATAAATTTAAGTATCTTATCCCAATAAAGAAGCCCCAACTTAAAAATAAATTGGGGCTTCTTCTATTAAAAGCTTGAGTAGTTGTCTTACTTTTACCTGCTTTTAGTCACCTTTAACAATCTTGGGTGGCCCTTTTAGTAGATGCTCATCAGCAAATTCAGCTGCCGAGTTATGATCTGCTGATTCTTCAGTAATATAATGCTGCTGCGCTCTATATAGTATCAGTCGATCGCGACTCAAACCACGCAGTAGCGCATACATCATTGCAAATATAACCAAGGCAAATGGCAATCCTGCTACGATAGCGGCTGCTTGTAACGCGCTTAATCCACCAGCAGCCAACAAAACAGCAGCAATCACGCCTTCAGTGCTTGCCCAAAATAAACGTTGAATCTTTGGTGGATTAGTATCACCACCTGCGGTCAGCATATCGATGACAAAACTTGCTGAATCTGATGAGGTCACAAACCACAATACAATCATAATCACAATCATAAATGTGATGGGTTGCGCCAACGGATAGTACTCAACCAATTTAAAAATGGCACTACCAAAATCTGTTTGTACTGCCTCGACCAGTCCAGGACTAACCAACGCCGGATCAATAGCAGCGAGCAGCTCCATATGAATAGCAACGCCGCCGAAAGTTGAAAACCAAAAGAACAATATGGTCATTGGGATAAGTAATACCCCAAGTACAAACTCTCTAATCGTACGACCACGGCTGATACGAGCAATAAACACGCCGACAAATGGCGCCCAACTTACCCACCATGCCCAATAAAATATCGTCCATGCTGACTGCCAGTTTGCTTCACCTTCATAAGACTCTCCCCACAGACCTAATGGCACAACCACTGAAAGATAGTTGCCGATATTTTCTAGGAAGCTATCAAAAATGAAAAGCGTCGGACCTAAGACGACCATAAAACCAAGCAAAATAGCCGTTAAACCGATGTTGACATCGCTTAGACGCTTGATACCCTTATCCAAGCCCATCATGACAGAACAGGCGGCTAAAGCAGTAACAAAAGCAATCAGAGCGATTTGTATTGTGAGGTTATTAGGAATACCAAATAATTTCTCAAGCCCTGAATTAATTTGCATAACGCCAAGACCGAGTGACGTCACCACACCAAACATCGTACCGAATACGGCTAAGATATCAACGGCATGACCCCACGAGCCATATATCTTTTTACCCAATATAGGATAAAGGGTTGAGCGAATCGATAGTGGTAAGCCACGGCGAAAATGGAAATAGGCTAAAGATAGCGCTACAATTGCGTACAATGCCCAAGCATGTAAGCCCCAATGTAAAAAGGTAATATTCATAGCCTGCTTGGCGGCTTCTATCGTTTCCTTTTCACCGAGTGGTGGTGCCATAAAGTGATATAAGGGCTCTGCTGTACCCCAGTAGACAAGTCCAATACCGATACCAGCAGAGAACAGCATACCAATCCACGAAAATAGACTGTACTGTGGTGTCTCAGTTTGAGCACCAAGACGAATATCGCCATAACGGCTCATAGACAAATAAACACAAAGTCCTAAGGCCACATTAACGAGAATAATGAAAAACCAACCAAATTTATCGGTAATAAAGCCTTGTAAAAAACTGAACAACGTACCGGCAGATTCAGTAAAAAAAACGCCAAGAACAATAAATGTAATAATCAGTAATGCTGAAGTTAAAAAAACAGGTTTACTTACCCGCGGGAAAGGGCCTAACCTGCCAACTTTTACATGATCCATAGGTATATCCCCAAAAAAGAGCGTAACCATACCAAGGTATGAACGAATCACTAAATATAACACCATGTAAATACTACCGAATGTATAGAAATCGTAGTAACATTGCAGCAATAATATTTCAACAATCTGAATTTTTCCTGAATAAATATAAATATCTTTACCCAATAAAAAGCCCCAATTTAAAAATAAATTGGGGCTTCTTCTATCAAAAGCTTAAGTAGCTGTCTTAATGCTATCTACTTCTTAGTCACCTTTGACAATCTTAGGTGGCCCTTTTAGCAGATGCTCATCGACGAACTCATTCGCTGAGTTATGGTCTGCTGATTCATCCGTAATAAAGCCTTGCTGCGCTCTGTATAGAATCAGACGATCGCGACTCAAACCACGCAGTAGCGCATACATCATGACAAAGACTACTAAGGCAAACGGTAGTCCTGCTACGATCGCTGCCGCCTGTAGAGCAGACAGTCCACCAGCCGCTAGCAAGATAGCAGCGATAACGCCTTCTGTCGTCGCCCAAAATAAGCGTTGGATTTTCGGTGGGTTGGTATCGCCACCAGCAGTCAACATATCGATAACAAAGCTAGCAGAATCTGACGAGGTCACAAACCATAGCATAATCATGACGACAATCAGTAGCGTAATTGGTTTTGCCAATGGGTAGTATTCAACCAGTTTAAAGATGGCGCTACCAGAATCCGCTTGTACTGCTTCAACCAATCCTGGGCTAACACCTGACACAGCAGAAGCAAGCTCCATATGAACAGCAACGCCGCCAAAGGTGGTAAACCAGAAGAACAAAATCAGCATTGGAATCAGTAGTACACCAAGCGTAAATTCACGGATAGTACGGCCACGAGAGATACGAGCAATAAAGATACCAACAAATGGTGCCCAACTAACCCACCATGCCCAATAAAATATCGTCCAACTACTTTGCCAATCTGTACCGCTATAAGACTCACCCCATGTACCTAGAGGTACAATCACAGTCAGATAGTTGCCGATGTTTTCGATAAAACTATCAAAGATAAATAGCGTTGGTCCTAAGATGACCATAAACGCTAATAAGACGATAGTGAAACCAATATTGATATCACTTAAACGCTTAATACCTTTATCCAAACCCATCAAGACTGAAGCTGCTGCTAGCGCTGTGATGAAAGCGATCAAGCCAAACTGTACGGTAAGACTGTTAGGCGTACCAAACAGCTTTTCGAGTCCAGAGTTGATCTGCATAACCCCAAGCCCGAGCGAGGTAACCACACCAAACATCGTACCAAACACAGCCAAAATATCGACCGTGTGTCCCCAACGACCATAGATCTTTTTACCAAGTAAAGGATACAAAGTAGATCGAATCGATAATGGCAGGCCGCGACGGAAATGAAAATACGCTAAAGATAGCGCTACAATCGTATAAATCGCCCAAGCGTGTAGACCCCAATGCATAAATGAGATATTCATTGCTTGCTTGGCGGCTTCTACTGTCTCGGCATCGCCCATTGGTGGTGCCATAAAGTGATATAGCGGCTCTGCTGTACCCCAATAAACTAGACCAATACCAATACCTGCAGAAAATAGCATACCAATCCAAGAGAACAGATTGTACTGCGGTCGTTCTGTTTGGTTGCCTAGTCGAATGTCACCATAGCGACTCATTGCCAAGTAGATACAAAGCGCGAGCGCGGTATTAACTAGAATAATGAATAGCCAACCAAACTTATCGGTAATAAAGTTTTGTAAAAAACTAAAAACAGCCCCTGCTGTTTCGGTGAAAAACGCACCGAAAATAATAAAGCCAATAATCAGCAGTGATGATGTAATAAACACAGGTTTACTTACCCGCGGAAAAGGTCCTAATCTGCCTACTTTTACTTCTTCCATGTGCAAGTCTCAAATTTCAAGGAACGTTACCTTAACAAAATAGGTCTTAACTATCAATCTATTACAAAATAAAACTTGATAAAACTATTAATTTACTCTAAAAGACTTGAGCGGTTTTATTAAAATAATTAAATATACAGGTAGATAAATATGTCATTAATTCGATGCTATCTAGATGTTATTTGGGTAATAATCTGAGTAATTGTGCATCATTACCATCTTCAAGTGTCCACACTTGCCCGTCTATTGCTAGCACACTGCGTACACGCTCACCCATGTCATAGCGATAACGCTCAGCGGCGGTATTGTCTTCGCTTATGCCAACTACGATAAGCGCTTTAGACGATAAACCACTGATAAGCATATTGCCCTGCCAGCTAGGAAAGTCATTATGAGTACCAGCCGCATAGATGCTCATAGCAGATGGTGAAATGACAGGTGTCCAAGTAATTTTGGGTGCCGCAAACTCTGGCTTTGTGCCATGGTCAGGAATGTCTAAACCTGAATAATTGCGGCCATTGGATACCACTGGCCAGCCATAATTATTACCCTTCTCAATAATATTAAATTCATCGCCACCTTTTGGTCCCATTTCGTGCGCCCAAAGCTGTCCACTATCGTCAAATGCCATACCAAGCACATTGCGATGTCCGATGGTCCAAAACTGTTTGGCCAACTCATTATCAGTAAACGGATTGTCTGTCGGGGTGTTACCGTCAGGACTCAACCGTATTATCTTACCAAGATTGCCATTCATGTCTTGTGCTGGGTCTTTGTCTTGACGCTCGCCTGAGCTGATATATAGATAGCGCCCATCAGGCGAAAACAGCAAACGATGACTATAATGTCCCTGCCCTGTGACTTTCGGAGACTGTTGCCAGATAGGCGTGATATCTTGCAACGTAGGTGTGGCTGTCTCTAATCCTGAGAGTGTCGCCTTGATCACTTTAGCGCCAAATTTATTACTATCACTTCCTGTTCCTGCTTCCGCGTAGCTAAGATAGACGGTATTGGACGTCGCAAAATCTGGAGCCACGATTATGTCTCCTAAACCGCCTTGACCACCGTAAGCGACTGTAGGAACGCCTTCAACTTTGCTCTTATTACCCGTCGCGGTATCTACGATAAATAGCTCACCTGTTTTTTGTGTTACTAGTAATTTGGGCGCTTTGCTATCTGCAATAGGTAACGCTGTCATAGCCCAAGGCTCATCAAAGGTAGCGATTGCTTTAGTCATAAAAGCAGGCTTGCTAGTCTTTGTTTGTGTAGTACTTTTTGTAGCGGTTTGAGTATCGCTATCTGAAGTAGAAACCTCTTTAGACTCTGTTGCAGTGCTTTTGTTATTGCTAGGACTTACTGCTGAAGGGTTGGAGCACGCGGCAGTGCTAAACAGCAATGCTGCAATGATTAGTGGCGAAGTTAAAGGTATATTTATACGTTCAATATGGGCTGTCATCGTTCTGTTTCTCCATTCAGTTGATACTTATACTATTATTCATTGATTTAGTTATAGCATAGTCCTGAGACTTAAGAGATATTGAAATGGTAAAAGAACAGTAACGTAAAACGCTCCTTATAAATAAAAACCCCTTACCTACTATTGTAGATAAGGGGTTTGTTTTAAGCGTACAGTTGGGTTATAAAGACGTCAGAGCCAATATGATTAGCTCATTCTAAGCTTATCAAAAGTTAGTTTGTCATCGGCACCTATATCGACTTTGATAATATCACCAGCGACAAAATCACCTGCCAATAGCTTCAATGACAATGGGTTTTCGATCTCTTGTTGAATGGCTCGCTTCAAAGGACGAGCGCCATAAACAGGGTCATAACCTACGGCAACCAATTTATTCATCGCATCTGCTGACAGCTCAATATCCATCTCACGCTCTTGGATACGCTGACGTAATCGATCCAATTGAATATCCGCAATACCTGCCATCTGCGACATACCAAGCGGATGGAAAACTACGATTTCGTCAATACGGTTGACGAACTCTGGACGGAAATGCTGCCCAACAGAATCCATTACTTCCGCTTTGATATCCTCGTAACTTTCACCAACCATCTCTTGGATCTTATGCGAACCTAAGTTACTGGTCATGATGATCACAGTGTTTTTGAAATCTACCACACGACCTTGCGAATCGGTTAAGCGGCCATCGTCCAATACTTGCAGTAAAATGTTGAACACATCAGGATGCGCCTTCTCTACTTCATCAAACAATATGACGCTATATGGCTTACGGCGTACTGCTTCAGTCAATGTACCGCCTTCTTCATAACCGACATAACCTGGAGGCGCGCCTACCAAACGGCTGACACTGTGTTTTTCCATATACTCACTCATGTCGATACGTACAATCGCATCTTCAGAGTCAAATAAGAAATTTGCTAGTGACTTAGTCAGCTCAGTTTTACCAACACCAGTAGGTCCTAAGAATAAAAACGAACCAGATGGACGATTGGGATCAGACAGGCCTGCACGGCTACGACGTACCGCATTGGCCACTGATTCGACTGCTTCGTTTTGACCAATGACACGCTCATGGAGCTTTTCTTCCATTGCGATCATCTTGTCACGCTCGCCTTGCATCATTTTGCTGACTGGAATACCAGTCGCGGCCGCAACCACTTCAGCGATTTCGTTGTCTGTCACCTTGTTACGCAGCAATTTCACACCGCTACCTTCACCTGTCTGCTCTTTTTGCTCAGCCAGATCAGACTCATGAATACGACGTTCTAACTGCGGAATAGTTTCGTATTGCAGCTTACTCATGGTCTCATAATCGCCTTCGCGGCTAGCTTTGTCATAGGCAATACGGGCTTTATCTAGCTCGTCTTTTAACTGTTGACTGCCTTTGACCAGTGCTTTCTCTGCCTGCCAAACCTCGTTGAGATCAGCATACTCTTTTTCCAATTCCGCTATTTGCGCATCGAGCACTTTACGCTCGGCTTGCGCGCCAGCATCTTCTTCATTTTTGAGCACTTCACGCTGCATTTTTAGCTGAATCAAACGGCTATCAAGCTTACCTAATGATTCAGGCTTGCTGTCCATCTCCATGCGCAGGCGACTGGCCGCTTCATCAATTAAATCAATCGCCTTATCTGGTAGCTTACGATCGGTGATATAGCGATGACTCATGCGCGCAGCAGCGATAATGGCACTGTCTTGGATATCGACGCCGTGATGCAGCTCGTAACGCTCTTTTAGACCCCGTAATATCGCAATGGTATCTTCGACCGTTGGCTCATCGACCAGCACTTTTTGGAAACGACGCTCAAGTGCGGCATCTTTTTCGATGTACTTGCGATATTCATCAAGCGTCGTCGCCCCAACGCAGTGTAGCTCACCACGAGCCAGTGCAGGTTTTAGCATATTACCTGCGTCCATCGCACCTTCAGACTTGCCTGCACCAACCATCGTATGTAGCTCATCGATGAACAAAATGACATTGCCTTCTTGTTTGGCCAAGTCGCTCAATACGCTTTTGAGACGCTCTTCGAACTCACCGCGGAATTTTGCCCCAGCGATTAGCGCACCTAAATCCAACGATAGCACTTCTTTACGGCGTAGACCTTCTGGCACGTCACCATTGATGATTTTTTGTGCCAAACCTTCTACGATAGCCGTTTTACCAACGCCCGGCTCACCAATGAGCACAGGGTTATTTTTGGTACGGCGCGACAGTACCTGAATGGTACGGCGGATCTCTTCGTCACGGCCAATGACTGGATCTAGCTTGCCAAGCTCTGCTTGTTCAGTCAGGTTGATCGTGTACTTGTTGAGTGCATCACGCTGATCTTCTGCGTTTTGGTTATTCACCGTATCATCACCGCGCAATTGCTCAATCACCACTTTTAACTTGCTTGCCGTTACGCCTGCACTTTCAAATATTTTTTTGGTTTCGCCCTGCTCAGCGAGTGCCAACATCACCCATTCCGTCGCGATAAAATCATCGCCTTCTTTTTGTGCCTGACGATCTGCCAAGTTCAAGATTTTAACCGAGTTTGGGTTAAGATTGACGTCACCTGTCGGCTCCGAAATCGTTGCTTGGTTATCCAATGCTTTAGCAACGCCATTTTTTAGCGCTGGGATAGAAGCACCTGCTTGTTGGCAGATAGATAAATTAGATTCATCTTGTAGCAACACGGCAAGCAAATGCACAGGATCAATGCCTGTATGATCGCGCCCTAACGCTAGGCTTTGTGCTTCTTGAATGGCGGATTGCAATTTTTGAGTAAACTTCTCAAATCTCATGTCTATATCCTTTTATAATTGGTATTTTCAGTAGCACCTCTAAGGATTATCTTAGTCTAGTGCCCACTGTTATCTGTCACTTATATAAGGTATATATACACCTATTTCAAGACGATTGCTAAATAAAACCTTACTTAAGACAATGATATTTATTATTAATAATATTTAAATAATTTATTAATAGCAGTTAAAGATAGTTAGTAGATCAGTTACGCCATTTTATTAGGGCAAATTAAAGATAAATCTCCACTAAATACGCTAATGAATAATGCATCTACTTAGTATAAATTAGATGACAATCCGACTATTCTACTCCACGATTTCAATAGGAATACCAATTGTCACCGCTGCCATAATCTCATCCATCTCGTCATTAGTGACAGCGATACAACCATCTGTCCAATCACGTCGTTGATTAAACAGTGCCAGATATCCAAAGCCATTCATTTGCCCATGAATCATGATGTCGCCACCCGGATTGACTCCTGATGACTGCGCTCGTGCCTTATCCTCATCATTGGGATAGCTAATATGAATAGAGCGATGCGCAATAGAGTTCTCATTTTTATAATCTAATGTATAGACCCCAACTGGCGTACGCTGGTCACCTTCCTGTTGCTTATGACCTGTTGGACTGCCCCCTAGCGCAATACGATATGACCTAATGGCTTTACCATCGCTCATCAGTTTTAAGATACGGTCTGATTTGTCAACGAAGACTCGATCAATGACTATGGAAGGAAGAATGGGGTCTTTGGGTTTTGAGGTGCTTTTGACATAAGCAATAGCGCTGGTGCTGACAATGGCAGCAAGACTAAGACCAATGATAATGGGCAACCAAGGCGTACGCTGCTCATTTGATGAGTAAGGTTTTTTATGAAAAAATGGCATAGACTCTGATTCCCATAATTAATTTTTTGTCATTAATCATATGTATCAAAGCACTATGCCAGATTCTATAGATGAGTTTTGTGCGAAAATGATGAATCATTTACTAGACTGCTACACCATGCGAATCGCACCATCTAAGCGAATGACTTCACCATTTAGATAAGCATTATCGATGATATGAGTGACCAATTTGGCAAACTCATTGGGAGCGCCTAAACGTTTAGGATATGGCACACCTGCCTCTAACTGTTCGCGTGCCTTTTCAGGAATGCTCTCCATCATCGGTGTAGCAAAGACACCCGGTGCGATGGTCATAACGCGTATACCATACCGTGCCAACTCACGAGCAAGTGGCAAGGTCAGACCAACCACGCCTGCCTTGGACGATGAATAGCTGGCTTGACCTACTTGACCGTCAAAGGCTGCGATAGAGGCTGTATTAATAATAATACCTTGATCTACATTCTTCTCTACATGGTCGCCTGCACTGCCATCACTCGCTATGCGCTTGGCAATGCTAGCAGCGACCAAACGAGCGACGTTAAATGAACCGACCAGATTGATATTGACTCCGCGGCTAAATGCCTCAAGGTCTGCCGGATTGTTATCACGATCTAGCAGCTTTTGTACCACTACAATACCAGCACAGTTGATTGAACCTTGTAAACCGCCAAAAGCTGACTCTGCCATTTCAACCGCTGATTGCACTTCATCACCGTTGGTGATATCACAGTGTACAAAACGCGCACTATCACCTAACTCGGCGACCAATGCTTGCCCAGCAGATTCATTTAAATCAGCGATAACGACGTTACCACCCTGCTCTACAATCGCCCGAGCCACTGACTCTCCTAAACCTGATGCACCGCCTGTGACCAAAAAGCTGTTTTCTTTAACTTGCATGATTATTCCTTTAAATTTTTGCTTCTTATTAGATATTTTTCTATTAAATTTATGTACGCTTTACCAATTCATTTATGCAGCAGACAGACTACGCAGCAAAAAGCGTTGAATCTTACCACTTGGCGTTTTCGGCAGTTCTGTCACAAACTCGACCTCACGCGGATAAGCATGAGTGGATAGACGTTTACGTACCAGCTCTTGGATTTCTTTAGCGATTTGCTCACTGCCTTCGATGCCATCTTTTAGTACCACATAAGACTTAATAGTGTGACCGCGCACTTCATCTGGCACACCTACTGCCGCAGATTCTGCCACTGCTTCATGCTCTAACACAGTGTTTTCGACATCAGTAGGCCCTACGCGATAACCTGCGGTAATAATGATGTCATCATCACGGCCTGAGAACCAGTAGCTGCCGTCACTATGACGCTCGACCACGTCGCCTGTCAGATAGTAATCATCTACAAAGGCTTGCTTCTCATTCCAGCTATAGCCACGGAAATAAAACGCAGGTGACTGACTGACCACGACTGCTAACTGCCCTTGCTCACCATCGGGTAGTACATTCATATCATCATCTAGTACGACTAACGTATGACCTGGTAGCGCCATACCCATCGAGCCAACAGGACAATCGTGCGCCAATGCGTGATGTGCACAGCAGGTCATGCCAGTCTCTGTTTGCCCATATTGGTCTTTGACTTGGCACGCCAAATAGTTCTCGACCCAGTTGACCACTTCGGTGTTCAGTGTTTCCCCTGCCGAGTTGGCACAGCGCAAAGACAGCTTGGCATTTGTATCGTTATGAGCGCCTTCATTAACACTATCAAACACACCACTAGATTTCATCATTCGAAATGCAGTTGGTGAAGAGGCTAAATTGGTAATCTTATGACGCAACATAAACTCACGGGTATTGGTCGCGTCAAATCCTGCTTCATTAAAATAAGTGGTGATACCCAGTAGCAGTGGCCCTGTGATGGCATAGTACAAGCCATACGCCCAGCCTGGATCTGCCATGTTCCAATATTGATCATCTTCGCGTAGGTCGATGGCATAACGCATATATAGGTAAAAAGCAGGTAACGCCGCTAACGGAACGCTGACGCCTTTTGATTTACCGACTGTACCAGAGGTAAACATTTGCAAAAATGGCGCATCTGTATCAAGCATCACAGGTTCAAACGTTTGCGGCTGTGCTGCCATAGACTGGGTGTAATGATCGTCACCCCATGTCTGAGCATCTTCTATACTGCCGACCAATACCATTTTGGTTTGCTCAGCCAAATCTTCAAACTTGCTGCGATTTTCTAAGTTAGTAAAAACGACTTTGGTATCGGCTTTGTCCATCCGATATTTGATCGAATCATAGCCAAAAGCGGTAAATAGCGGCTGATATACGGCTCCGATACGCCATGTTGCCAATACAACAGTTAGCAGCTCGGGCGTGCGCGGTAGCATCGTCGCTACTTTGTCGCCCGCTTTTACCCCATACGACTGTAGCAAATTAGCGATTTGAGCACTCGCTTTGTCAAGCTCACCAAAACTCATGCGCGTTATATTGCCCATGGTATCTTCATGTACTAACGCAGCATTGTCAGCGCGGCCGTCACGTACATGACGACCACAGCAAGCCATATAAGCATTTAGTCGATCATCTACCTGCTCGCCAAATATTTCTGACAGCAGTGTATTCATATCAAAATTATTATAGTAATCGGTGTAGTTTTTTGATGTGACGGTAGAATCTGTATCAATATTCGTCGGAATTTGAGAGGCGGTGTTCATAAGCTAATCCTTTAGCAATATCAGGTAACTGGTAAAATGGTATTTATAATTGAAAAACGATCACATCCTATAGACCGTTTCATAGGTTCGTATTTATCATGTTCTATTAGTAACGCATTTCTACGTTTATTTCAATACATAACGTATCATTTTTATTTTATAGAAATGGAGGTAATCTATAACTAATTATCATTAATTCGCTATAGGTCCGCGAAGACACCTACAATAGTCAAGTACTGCCACATATTTTCAATTTCCTATTAAAGAATTAACACCTCAATATTATTATCTAAAACCTCACACCTAAACATCAGCTCTTAAAAACCCTAACAATGCTTTTTCTTCACAGCTTTGGTATTTTTTGGTTCGTCCACGGCGCGCTTGTTTGTAAGTCTCAAAGAACTGTCCTGCCAAAAAACGCTCAATAACAATGGGATGAATATAAGAAGCACGGCATACGGTTGGTGTGTTGCCCAGCTCTGCTGCCACACTTTTTACCATATCAGTGACTAATTGCTGTCGCTCAGCGCTTTCTGGCGCACTGGTTAATATATTAGCGCCTACGGACGTCTGTAGCTCGTCATATAGGTAGCTTGCCGCAAGAACACTTGCCATCCATGTGCGAAAATCTTTTGCACTGTACAGCTTGCTTTCGCAGTCCATGCCACACGTATGCATTCGCAAGTAATCATTGATATCGCTACTGTCAACGACTTGCTTATGTCCGTTGTCATCTAAATATTTGAATATCTGATAGCCTGGTAGCTCAGAACAGGCTTGCACGATATCAATCAATCGCTCATCTTGTAGCTCAATATGATGCTCTTTTGCACTTTTGCCGACGAAATCAAACGCCAGTCCATTGTCGGTTTCACTGACATGCTTGCTGCGTAGCGTACTCAGACCATAGCTTTTATTTTGCTTGGCGTAGCGGCTGTTGCCAATACGAATCAATGTTGTTTCTAGCAATTTAACAACGGCAGCGAGTACGTTGGTGCGTGATAAGGACTTTGCTTCCAAATCTGCCTCCACCTGCGCGCGCAGATTGGGCAATACCTCTGCAAACCCTATCATCGCATCAAACTTGGCTTGGTCACGGATGTTGTTCCATGAGGGATGATACAGATACTGTTTGCGCGATTTTTCGTCTCGCCCTGTTGATTGCAGATGGCCTCGTTCATCTTGGCATATCCACACCTCTGACCACATAGGCGGTATCACCAATACATCAAAACGCTGACGCAATGCTTTATCTTTGACCGTGTTGCCCGTTGCATCACGATAAGTAAAGCCGCGACCCCAACGTCTACGCTCGTAGCCTGGTTCGTCGTCACTCACATAACGCAAGTTAGCGCGGCGTGCGAGATGCTCGTAATCATGACGCACGTCTTTGGTCATTGTTTGCTGGCTTGCCTTTACTGTTGCCTTTGTCATAAACCTATATACCTTTGAGAATTCATGGTTTTAGCATAATTAATGACGGTAGTTTTTGCTGTTTATTTGGCACAGATAAAGTGTAATGCTGTGTAAAACATGGTTTTCAGGATAGTAGCTTAAAATTTATTTGAAATATGACACAAAAAAAACGCCAAGCATAAAATACTTGGCGTTTTTCGTTTTGATACTGCTATAACTTAGAAGTCGTTATTTACCATATACACATAGATAAGCGGTTTCGACGTCTACTTTTACTTGGAACTTTTGATTGGCTTCAACCGTGAATTGCTCGCCAGCGTTAAACGTTTGCCACTCATCACTCTCTGGTAGCTTGACAGTCAATGCACCGCTCACCACACTCATGGTTTCAAATTCACTGGTGCCAAACTCATACTCACCAATTTCCATGACGCCGACAGTCGCAGGCTTGGTAGCCGTTTGAAAGGCAATAGAAGTCACTTTATCATCAAAATAATTATTAACGCTTGGCATAATTTTCCTTAATTAAATATTGGTTACTCTTTTAAAACGGCTGCTTATTTAAAACGGGCTTTTACAGTCCTGCTTTTAGACTCGCCTCGATAAACTGATCGAGGTCGCCATCCAGCACCGCACCAGTGTTAAAGGTTTCAACGCCAGTACGCAAGTCTTTGATACGTGAATCATCGAGTACATAAGAGCGAATCTGACTGCCCCAGCCAACATCAGACTTACCGTCTTCAACCGCTTGCTGTGATTCCATGCGCTTTTGCATTTCCAGCTCATAGAGCTTAGCACGTAGCATCTTCATCGCCGTGGCTTTGTTACCATGTTGACTACGCTCATTCTGACAGGTCACCACTACGCCCGATGGCTCATGGGTAATACGTACCGCAGAATCTGTCGTGTTTACGTGCTGACCACCCGCCCCAGATGAACGATAGGTATCGATACGTAAATCAGCCGGATTGATATCAATCTCGACGTTGTCGTCAATCTCAGGTGAGACAAACACCGCAGCGAACGAGGTATGACGACCATTATTACTATCGAATGGCGACTTACGTACTAGACGATGGACACCAATTTCGGTGCGCAACCAGCCAAACGCATAGTCGCCTTTGATCTCAATGGTTGCCGACTTGATACCAGCCACGCTACCTGATGACACTTCAATCACATCTACTTTAAAGCCATGAGCTTCTGCCCAGCGCGTATACATGCGCAGTAGCATTTCAGCCCAATCTTGTGCCTCCGTACCGCCACTGCCTGACTGAATATCCAAGTAGCAGTTATTTGGATCCATCTCACCGCTAAACATCCGGCGGAATTCTAAATCAGCAACGCGTTTCTCAGCGCTATCTAGCTCGCTCTGCACGTCGGCTAGCAAGGACTCATCTTCTGCTTCGACTGCCAACTCTAGCATGGCAGACGCATCTTCTAGTGTCGTTTCAAGAGAGACCACCACATCGATGACACCATCAAGGTGGCTTTTTTCTTTATTAATCTTGGTGGCGCGTTCTGGATCGTTCCATAGCTCAGGGTTTTCTAGCTCTAAATTGACTTCTTCTAAGCGTTCTTGCTTACCATCGAAGTCAAAGATACCTCCGCAAATCCTGCCCACGCTCTGATAAATCTTTAATTTGCTCTTGATACGGATTGATTTCCATAAATGTTCCTGTTTTTCTAATAAAAATAAATAACGCATGTGGCGCTATTTTAAATGAGATTGAGACTAAATGGTTCGCTAATTATCGCTATTGCCAATGTTGCTACTATTACTAGCTTAAATAATCTAGATCGACCAATTTTCTACTGCCCAGCGATTGGCCAAGGCATGCGCATGTAACGCATCATCAGGTGATACGCAAACGGCCACATCAGCCCATTCGAGTAACGGAATATCATTTTTGGAATCTGAATACGCGTACGTTTTTTCAAACGTGATGCCAGAGGCTTGCTGTTTATTTAGCCATTTATCCAAATGGTATATTTTGCCCGCTTGAAAGTTTGGTCTGTCAGTTAACTTACCTGTATAGCGATTATCCTTGATCTCGAGCGGCGTTGCCAATACATTGGCTTCTTCCACGCCAAAACGCTTAGCAATGGCAGATACTACAAAATCATTGGTCGCAGAAATAATTACCACATCGTGTCCTTGCTCAATATGCTGACACAATGCTTCCATCGCTTTTGGGCGAATATGTGGCTCGATTTCGCTTTTGATATAGTCTTCTCTTAGCTCATCCAGTCTATCAAGCGGCAGACTGCTTAAAAACTGCGCGACGAATTCATTGTACTCTGTCGCGTCTAGCGTGCCTTCGATATAGTCATTATAGAATTTCTGATTGGCAGTGCGGTACTGCGCCTCATCGACAAGGTCATGCTTGACGATATACTCGCCCCAGAGATAATCGCTATCGACATCAAGTAATGTATGATCTAAATCAAATAATGCCAGTTGTTTTTTTTGTATTTGTGCTTGATTTGCCTGCATGGTGAGACCTTATCGTTGGTTGCGAAAAAATATGAATCGTTTAATAAAATTGGGTACAGTTGTGTATTAAGTATGATTACATCATTTAAATAGCACATCAATTAAATACAGCTCGCACCCTATCGTCTATCTCTTTAAACTTAGCTCGTTTACTTACCCTTAGTCAGGCATCGCTATTTCTGTTAAGCCTGTTTTAAATTTCTGACAACGCTCAGCATAATGTAGCGCTGACATTTTTAGCATCGCTGCTTGCTCATCTGTTAGCGTCTTGACCACTTTTGCAGGCGCGCCCATCACTAGCGAGTTATCAGGAATAACCTGACCTTCAGTAATCAAGGCTTTCGCCCCTATCAGACAGTTTTTACCGATTTTGACATTATTGAGCACCACAGCGCCAATGCCAATCAAGCTATTATCACCGACTTCACAGCCATGTAGCATAGCCAGATGACCGATAGTCACGTAATTACCAATAGTAACTTTGATACCTGCATCAGTATGAATCACACTGTTTTCCTGCACATTACTATAGTCACCGATATGGATACGATCGTTGTCACCGCGTATCACTGCACCGAACCAAATATTGGCTTGATGGCCTAAATACACATCGCCCATCACTTGCGCCGAGTCTGCCACCCAGCCATTGAACGGTACGGCAAACTCAGGGGTTTTGTCTAAATACTGATAAATCATAACGACTCCTTGTCATCTTCATTATTGTTATAACAAACGATTATAAAAATTGGGTCTAGGACTGCGCTGTCCATTGTGGCAAAGCCAACTGCGAAAATCCAGCGCTATTAATATACGCTGGATGTCGAGTTTTATAAAAGAGAAAGTAGTCAATATCTGCTTAGGCTATTTTATAAAGTCAATATCTTTATAAAGTACTCATTATTAGCCATGAAATGACTATTAATCCAGTAAATCGGCTAGCTATAACTGTCTATTTTGTATATAATACGCAAAATCTGTGCCTAAGCGAGCGGACATGATGCAAGTTACCTATTCACTATCTAGTGGGTTTTGTAGTTTTCATCAATAATGTCTTCTCGCTTTTTTGTGGAAAATTTTTGTGTATCGCCCTTTTTTTACTTTTATATGACAACAGTCAAATGCCGTAAATAAAAGGATACGGAGCAATTTTAGACCAACAAAACATGATGGCACTCACCAATAACAGCGGAGGCAATCCTTGAATTCATCGGCAGAAATACAAGCAATTTTGGCACTAGCAGACGGTACAATCTTTCGCGGTGTCAGTATCGGCAGCCTAGGTCATCGTATTGGTGAAGTGGTATTTAACACAGCCATGACAGGGTATCAAGAAATCCTAACCGATCCAAGTTATGCCCGCCAGCTGGTGACTTTGACTTACCCTCATATCGGTAATACAGGCACCAATAGCGAGGACACAGAATCTGGCAATGGCCACAAAGTATGGGCAGATGGTCTTATCATCCGTGATGCCACCATGGCAACTTCTAACTTCCGTAACTCAGAGTCACTCAGCGACTATTTACAGCGCAACGAAACCGTCGCTATCGCTGAAATTGATACGCGTCAGCTAACACGTCTATTACGTGATAAAGGTGCACAGAACGGCTGTATCATGACTGCCTCAAACGGCGAGACGATCAGCAGCGACGATGAGCAAAAAGCGATTGAGTTAGCAAAAGGTTTTGCAGGTCTAAAGGGCATGGACTTGGCAAAAGAATGCTGTACTAAAGAGAACTTCGAATGGACAGCGGGTACCTGGGATTTATCAGACACCTTACTCAACCGTGATATCCCTGGTAGTCATGATAGCGGTACTGGCGGCTTCTTTAAACAACTCGGCACTCATATCGATTCTAAATACAACGTCGTCGCTTATGACTTCGGTAGCAAAACCAACATCCTGCGCATGCTCGTCGACCGCGGTTGTCACGTGACGGTTGTACCAGCACAGACCCCTATCGCAGACGTGCTAGCAATGAACCCAGATGGCATCTTCTTATCAAACGGCCCTGGCGATCCTGCAGCTTGTGATTATGCTATCGATGCGGTACGTCACATCATTGAACAAACTGACGTCCCAACGTTTGGCATCTGCTTAGGCCATCAGTTAATTGGTTTGGCTAGCGGTGCAAATACTATCAAAATGAAAACGGGCCATCATGGTGCCAACCATCCAGTACAAGACTTAGCGACTGGCACGGTTATGATCACCAGTCAGAACCATGGTTTTGCGGTTGATGAAGACACGCTACCTGACAACGTTAAATCTACCCATCGCTCATTGTTTGATGGTACTAACCAAGGTATCGAGCTGACCGATAAGCCTGTATTTAGCTTCCAAGGTCATCCAGAAGCCAGCCCTGGTCCACATGACTGCGCGCCATTGTTTGATAAGTTTGCGAATATGATGGAAGCGTCTAAAACTGCCCAAGCGTAAACGGTTGATTATAACTACATAATAAGTAAACGCTTGAATTGTCCATAGCAGTTCAAGCGGCACTAAATAAAGCATTGCAAGCATAAAACGCCTTGAGCGTTACTAAAAATAAAGATTACTCAAATTATCACCCAAACGAAGGTAGCTCTAACTATGCCAAAACGTACCGACATAAAAAGCATTCTTATCATTGGCGCAGGCCCTATCGTCATCGGCCAAGCATGTGAGTTTGATTATTCAGGCGCACAGGCGTGTAAAGCACTAAAAGAAGAAGGCTACCGCGTCATCTTGGTCAACTCAAACCCTGCGACCATCATGACTGACCCTGTCATGGCTGACGCGACCTATATCGAGCCGATTACTTGGCAAACCGTTGAGCAAATTATTGCCAAAGAACGTCCAGATGCAATCTTGCCAACAATGGGCGGACAGACAGCACTAAACTGTGCGCTAGAGCTGGACAAGCACGGCGTATTGACCAGGTATAACTGTGAGTTGATTGGCGCGACCAAAGACTCAATCGAGATGGCAGAAGACCGCAACTTGTTTGATAAAGCCATGAAGCGTATTGGCCTTGAGTGCCCTCGCGCTGAAACGGCTGAAACCATGGAAGAGGCCTTTGCTACTCAAGAAAAAATGGGCTATCCATGTATCATTCGTCCATCATTCACGATGGGCGGTTCAGGCGGTGGTATCGCTTATAACCGCGATGAGTTCATTGAAATCTGCGAGCGCGGTTTTGACTTGTCTCCAAACCATCAATTGCTTATCGATGAGTCATTGATTGGTTGGAAAGAATACGAGATGGAAGTGGTTCGTGACAAAAACGACAACTGCATCATCATCTGTGCCATCGAAAACTTTGACCCAATGGGCGTGCATACCGGTGACTCAATCACCGTCGCACCAGCACAGACCTTGACCGACAAAGAATACCAAATCATGCGTAATGCGTCATTAGCAGTACTACGTGAGATCGGTGTAGAAACGGGCGGTTCAAACGTCCAGTTCGGCATTAACCCTGATACCGGTCGTATGGTCGTCATCGAGATGAACCCACGCGTATCTCGCTCGTCTGCCCTAGCCTCAAAAGCCACTGGCTTCCCGATTGCCAAAATCGCAGCGAAACTGGCCATTGGTTATACGCTAGACGAATTGCAAAACGACATCACTGGTGGCAAAACGCCAGCCAGCTTTGAGCCTGCGCTTGATTATGTCGTGACTAAGATACCTCGTTTCAACTTCGAAAAATTCCCACAAGCAGACAACATCCTATCGACTCAGATGAAATCTGTCGGTGAAGTGATGGCAATTGGTCGTAACTTCCAAGAGTCTATGCAAAAAGCCTTACGCGGCATGGAAACAGGTGCGGATGGCTTTGACGAGCAAATTGACTTATCAAAAGTAAGCGCCGAAAAAGCACGTAGCGAAATTATCAACCGCCTAACCATTCCAACACCTGAGCGTATCTACTACGTTGCTGATGCATTCCGCGTCGGTATGAGTGTCGATGAAGTGTTTAACTTTACCAAGATTGACCCATGGTTCTTGGTACAGATAGAAGACATCGTCAAAACAGAAGCTACCGTAAAATCACTTGGTTTTGGCGGATTAAACGAGAAAAACCTACGTAGCTTTAAACGTAAAGGTTTGTCAGATCTACGTTTGGCTAAATTGCTTGGAATCTCACAAAAGCAACTACGCAAAAAGCGTTGGGATCTAAACGTCTATCCAGTCTATAAGCGTGTCGATACCTGTGCCGCAGAGTTTGCTACTAGTACGGCTTATATGTACTCAACCTACGATAGCGAATGTGAAGCCAACCCAACAGACAAAAAGAAAATCATGGTTATCGGTGGCGGCCCTAACCGTATCGGCCAAGGTATTGAGTTTGATTACTGCTGTGTACATGCAGCGCTTGCCATGCGTGAAGATGGTTACGAGACCATTATGGTCAACTGTAACCCTGAAACGGTTTCAACCGATTATGACACTTCTGACCGTCTATACTTCGAGCCAATCACATTAGAGGACGTGCTAGAGATCGTTCGTATAGAAAATCCTGATGGCGTGATTGTCCAGTTCGGTGGTCAAACACCATTGAAACTTGCTCGTGCACTAGAGTCAGCAGGCGTTAAAATCATCGGTACTAGCCCAGATGCAATCGACCGTGCCGAAGATCGTGAGCGCTTCCAGCATATGATTCAGCAGCTAAACCTAGTACAGCCATCAAACGCACTAGCAACCAGCTTGGAAGATGGCTTGGTTAAAGCAAAAGACGTAGGCTATCCATTGGTTGTACGTCCATCTTATGTATTAGGTGGCCGCGCGATGGAAATCGTCTACAACGAAGACGAGCTAAGACATTACCTACGTACTGCGGTACAAGCATCGAACGAAGCACCTGTCCTACTAGATCGTTTCTTAGACGATGCTATCGAAGTCGACGTAGACTGTGTATGTGATGGTACTGATGTCGTCATCGGCGGTATCATGCAGCATATCGAACAGGCTGGCGTTCACTCAGGTGACTCAGCATGCTCACTACCACCATACTCACTGTCTAAAGAGCTATGTGACGTGATGCGCGCACAAACGGTCGCTATGGCAAAAGAGCTAGGCGTTATCGGTCTAATGAACGTACAGTTCGCGGTAAAAGGCGAAACGGTATACATCCTAGAAGTGAACCCACGTGCTGCACGTACAGTACCGTTCGTCTCTAAGTGTATCGGTACTTCGTTAGCACAGGTTGCTGCTCGCTGTATGGCTGGTACTTCGCTTAAAGACCAAGGCTTTACCACTGAGATTGTCCCAGCATTCTATGCGGTCAAAGAAGCGGTATTCCCATTTGCTAAGTTCCCAGGTGTTGACCCAATCTTGAGCCCTGAGATGAAATCAACGGGCGAAGTTATGGGCGTGGGCAAAACCTTTGGCGAAGCATTCTACAAGGCCATTATCGGTAGTAATGAGCGTCTGCCAGGTCTACCGACTGAAGGCGAGACAAAAACCGTCTTTATCTCAGTTCGTGACAGCGACAAAGCCCAAATCGCTCCGATTGCTCGTCAACTTGCAGACTTTGGCTTTAAGATTGTCTCGACCACTGGCACGCAAAAAGTACTGAGCGACGCTGGTATCGAAAGTCAACAAATCAATAAGGTTACTGAGGGTCGTCCGCATATCGTTGATGCCTTGAAAAATGGCAAAATCGACCTTATCATCAATACGACTGAAGGTAAGCAAGCACAAGAGGATTCGTTCTCTATTCGCCGCAGTGCGCTACAAGGAAAAGTATTCTACGTCACCACGTTAGGTGCCGCTGATGCCGTCTGCAAATCTTACGCGATTGACTTACCGTTTGATGTCTATAAGTTACAAGATTTGCATGAGCAAGCAAAGTCTATTGACGTGGCTGAATAATTTCAGTAGATTAAGCATAACCGTTAGGCTTGCCTAAAAGCTCACTCAAGTATCGTTGTTTGCTTTAAATATAGCCAACCATGCTTGAGGAACGATACCTTTACCGTGATAGACCTAAAAAGCATAGTGGCTAAATTGCGACTATGCTTTTTATTACGTAAGCTTAAGTGCGCCTATGCTTGAATTGAGGTGAGATACACTCATAAATGATAGCCAACTTATTCATTACATCGTCTTAATTATCACTCTTTTATATTTTATATCCATTGCAACAACACTGACACCATCTCATTATGAGGTGGTGTGGTGTTATTGGTTTAAGGAAAAAACATGCAACGTTACCCAATGACTCCGCAAGGACACGCGGCTCTAGAAGCCGAATTAAAACAGCTAAAAAGTGTCGACCGTCCACGCATCACAGCATCGATTGCTGAAGCACGCGAACACGGCGATTTGAAAGAAAATGCTGAATACCATGCTGCCCGCGAGCAACAAGGTTTTTGTGAAGCACGTATTCGTGACATCGAAGCCAAACTTGGTGGCGCTCAAGTCATCGATCCTTCGACACTGCCAAAAGAAGGCCGTATTGTATTTGGTGTTAGCGTCGTGATCGAAAACATGGACACCGAAGAAGAAAAACAGTACAAAATCGTTGGCGACGATGAAGCTGACTTTAAAGCTGGCAAAATCTCAGTCAACTCACCAATCGCTCGTGGTTTGATTGGTAAATTCGAAGGTGACGAAGTACGCATCGAAACGCCAAAAGGCGTGGTTGAATATGAAGTCATGAAAGTTATATACGACTAATAGCGACACTTAATAGCTACACTGCGTTCTAATCTATAAATTTGATGTTCTCAAAGATAGACAGTTTGAGAAATGACTTTTAGATAGTAGCTTCTATGACAATGATTGCGACTGACTACTTAGCCGTTCAATTTCATAGATGAAAGCTGTACTACACATAGATAGCATTTATATCGTTTCGGTTACACAATGCTGCTTTTATCCATGATTTGTTTTGGCGCATAATTATTTGAGTTTGAGTGCACAATAGCTTCAATATTAAGTTTATTCAATAAGAAATAGTTAAGATTGAATAGCTTTTATACAAGTTAGCACTGCTGCGCTTTTACTAAAAATAATGATGGTCTAATCGCACGCATAGGCTAATATCAGCACTACTACCCTCGTTATTTGGCATATTTTTCGGTGTCATTTAGCGGGGGTTTTGTTTATCTAAGCATTATCTATTGTTGTATTACTTACTATTATTTTTGAGGAGTCTTTTATGATTACGAACAAAGGTTTTCAAGCATCAACTGCTACAACGACTATGGCAAAAAATGCAGCTATGTCTGCAATGCTAGCAGGTATCATGTTGGCCGCATCATCGGCCAATGCTGCCCCTGAGATTGCTATTAGCTCCTCTGCGAGCGGTAGCACCACGGTGGTCGAGCAATACTCTGATGGTAAAACTGCTACTATTACGGCGACGTCAAACGGTATCACTATGCAAGATGGTATGCCGTACTCGGTAACTCAGGTGACCACTGTGCCACGCTATGTCGTGCGTCAGTCTCCTGTTGTCCAAGGTACGACGACCGTTACTAGCGTACCGGTGACTAACTCTATTACCAATAAAGTCACTAAAGTAGATGTGATTACCACGCCTGCCAGCAGCGTGACGCAAGTGCTACCTGTCACAACCAACGTCATCCCGCCAGTGATTATGCAGCAGCCAGTGACCAATCAAGTAACGACAACGACGACAACTTTAGATACGTTGCAACTGACCCCGACTTTTAGCACGCCTGGCGTGGTCAATGCCAATACTAAAGTGATGAAAATTTTAAAAAATGCTGATGGACGTGAAGTTGCCGTTCCTGCCAATCATATTGCCCCTGGCGATGTGATCGAGTATCACACCACTTATACCAACACTACAGCACAGCCGATTAATGACATCAACGCAATGATCTCATTGCCAAGTGGCGTCCAGTTAGTCTCGTTGAATAGTCCTCTACCGACGCTTGCTACCACTGGCGGAGACAGCTATCAAACCATTCAGCAAGTTGGTAATACGGTAGTTGTCCAAGAAAACTACTCTGGTCTAAAATGGAACTTGGTGAACTTTGATGCCAATGCGGCCAAAACCGTCGTCATACGTGCGAAGGTTCAGTAAATACAGTAATAGAACTTAATAAATTCTAAATTTTATAAAAGGTCTTGTGGACTAGTCATCTAGTCTACAAGACCTTTATTTTGGAAAATAGCCAACTTATTGTGATATAAATAAACGTTTATTCATCCGAAAAATGAGCCTTATACTTGTATTGGCTGTAACACGTTATTATTAAGCTCTATATCACTAAGAAAGATGAATAATGAGCATCCTATCCATTAGAATACTTCTATTCATCCTTGTTCTTATCGGCATATTTATTGTCTTTAAAGCGATAAAATTGTTTAGCAATGCATTTAATGGCGTCAGATTATTGACGCTACCATATAACGATAATGCAGGTAGTTTCACTGTCTCAAAATCAGGCGTTTATGCAATCTGGCACAAGGGCCCTCTTTTCAAAAAAACGCCGCTGACTTATTTTAAACCACATATCATCAATACCGCTACTGATAAAGAAATCAAGCTTAATCGCTCAACACTGTCTCCGCGCTCAAACAATTTTGATACTGGAAGAATGGAGCTTTTTACTTTTAGTGCGGAAGCTGGTCACTACGAATTAAAGCTAGTACCAGGATCAAGTACCTCAAGATTTCAAGCAATGATAGGAGGTACCCTGCCGTTGACAGATATTGATTTAAGCCAATACTCTATTGAGGTTCAAAAAAGCCAAGCACAGATACTCACGATACTAGCCATTCCTCTCCTACTACTCGGTATTGTAGGTATCGTTGGCGGTTTAGTCATTGGATTGTTAGCTGAAAAAATATTTATATAAACTCAAATTATATCCAAAATCCATATTTTCGTGACGACAACCGTTGTCGCATATCATTCTAACTTCACCTATAAATACAATGACTTAGCGATAATTTTGGTAAAATAGTCTTTCATCAATTAATTGGTAAAACGCGACTTATGGCAAACATCAATTATGAAAGATTACAGGGCAAACTCAATATCTTGGCCGATGCTGCCAAGTATGATGTCTCTTGCTCATCCTCCGCTGGTACTCGTAAGAACCAAGGCGGCGGACTAGGCGATGCCTCAGCAACGGGGATCTGTCACAGCTATACCGAAGATGGTCGCTGCGTCAGTCTGTTAAAGATTCTTTTGACCAATCACTGCATTTACGACTGCGCTTATTGCACCTCACGTAAAAGCAATGACACCCCGCGCGCCGCGTTTAGTGTGGAAGAGGTGGTCGACTTAACCATGCAGTTTTACCGCCGTAACTATATCGAAGGGCTATTTCTCAGCTCTGGTATCTTTAAAAGTGGCGACTATACAATGGAGCGACTGGTCGAAGTCGCCAAACTCTTGCGTACGCGTGAGCGCTTCAATGGTTACATCCACCTAAAGACCATTCCAGGTGCGTCAAAAGAACTGCTGCTAGAAGCAGGGTTATATGCGGATCGTTTGAGCGTCAATATCGAGATTCCGACCAAATCGGGGTTGGCTTTGCTTGCGCCAGAGAAATCACATGATCAACTAAAAGCACCCATGGAAACGGTAAAAGAAGAAATCATTACTATTCGTGAGAGTCGTAAAACCCATAAAAAAGCGCCTAAGTTCACGCCAGCAGGTCAGACCAGCCAAATGATCGTTGGTGCAAGTAACGAGACTGACCTACAGATAATTCAGCTATCGAGTCACTTCTACAAAACGTATGATCTCAAGCGGGTCTATTACTCAGGTTATGTACCTATGCTCTCTGACAATCGTTTGCCTGCGATTGGAACGCCTGTACCGATGGTACGAGAGAATCGTCTGTATCAGGCAGATTGGTTAATGCGCTTTTATGGTTTTGGTGCGCATGAGATTGTGGAGCCAGAATCTCCATTTTTAGATTTAGACTGCGACCCAAAGCTTGCTTGGGCAATACGCCATCGCGAGCATTTCCCAGTCAATATCCAGACAGCGACTTATGAGATGATTGTGCGTATCCCAGGTATCGGTACAAAAACTGCTAAAAAAATCGTCAAAGCACGTAAGTTCAATCAATTAACGCTATACCATCTAAAAAAGATGGGCGCTGCGGTCAACCGTGCTAAATACTTTATCGCGACTACTGGTAAAAACGAACACCTTGCTCATTTAACGCGGGATAATTTCCGTCAGTATGTATTGGCTCAAACACAGACCAAGTTTAACGATCAGCGTACTGGGCAGTTGGCTTTATTTTAGAATGGCTCTAGATAGTGGGTGCTAGAGAAAGTGGCCATCTGTCTACTGTATTTATGATAGAAATTTAGGATAAAACATGTCAGCACTTATGCAAAATGACTCTTACGCTGTCGGTCAATTGACGCCTAGCATTGTACTGTATGAGCCTAGCTTTGAAGGTTGGCTAAGTGCTGTGTTTTATGTCTATACCAATCGTCTACAAAACGATGTAGCGCTAAAGCTAACTGCTCAAGACTGCTATGTGCCATCACTCATCGCTCAGGCGACTAGCGTGGTAACCGATGAAGATAAAGCCGAGCGCGTGTTGGTCAAATTAAATACCTTACTGGGTCGCTCAGGCATGCGAAATGTCTTGTGGGGATTTTTATCAGAGAAGGATAATATCGGTACGACGTTGTTTCGCGTAGTCAAATACGCTATCGACTACCCTAGTCGTCAGATCATGCAGGATTTGGGTAATTTGGACGTGCTTGAGCTGGTGCAAACGGTCAAATCGGTCGGCCGTGAAAAACACCGTATGGAAGCGTTTGTACGTTTTGAGCATACGACTGATGATATTTATTTTGCACGTGTAGAGCCTGATTTTAATGTACTGCCATTGATTGGGGAGCACTTTCGTCAGCGCTATCAGGATCAGCACTGGGCAATCTATGATCTGACTCGGGGCTATGGCATCTATTATGATAAAAGTAATAGTACGCCATCACGTCCAGCAAAGCTGCAAACCATCACCGACCTCGATGATGCGGTACTACGCAATCCTGCTAGCATCCACAGTCCTGATGAGCAGCGCTATCAAAAATTTTGGCAAGGCTACTTTACCAACGTCAATATTAAAGAGCGCAAAAATCCTAAGCTGCATAAACAATATCTCCCGCAGCGCTACTGGAAATACTTGAGTGAAAAACAAGTGCTGCCCAATGCTGAGCATTTACAGAAACGACGCTAACGGCTTTTTATGTTTATTAATCCATGTCTTACGCTTGTATAGTCTAAAAACCACCTATCTGACCTCATCTTTTTATCTTGATGGTTGAGTTTTAATCGCTTTTAACTGACAATAGCAAATTGATATTACTAACCGGTGACCAACGCTATTATGAAAGTTATGCGCTTACTGTCGTCTCTAAAGCATGATGAATCCGAGCGCGGCATTTTTCATCTTGGGCGAGCATTGGTCAAAAATGAGCATACCTCTATCATTGTCTCTAGTGCCGATGAAGACAATGACTTGGTCAGACGTCTCAAACGCGATGGCAATATATACCATCAGCTACATGTGAATAAAAAGTCCTGGCTATCGCTATTGCAAGTCTCTGCACTGCGGCATTTGATAGAAAAGTACGAGCCCGATGTCATTCATGTACATTCGCGTACCCCTGCATGGATATTGCATTTGGCACTGCGCCGCGCACGCGTCAGACGTTTTCCCAAACTGGTCTCGACCATGTATGGTTTTTATCCAATCAATAAGTACTCTCAAGCCCTACTCAATGTTGATACGATAATCACCGTATCTGATAGTGTCACGCAATACTTAAAAAAAGGACTGCGCATCGAAGACGTAGATCCTAAGGTCATCACGCGTATCTATCGCGGTATCGACACTCGGCGCTACCCTTATCGTCATAATCCTTCGGTTTATTGGTTACGTCATACCTTTGCTGAATACCCTGAGCTTGAGCACAAAAAATGGCTCGTATTCCCAACCGTCATCGGTAATGAGTACGGTCAAGAGTGGCTCATCGATATCTTGGGTAACCTGCAAGAGCAGTTCCCTAATATTCACGTCATTATTATGGATGAAGACTATAAAGACGGCGATGTCGCTCATGAAGATTTTCGCCAACGTACTAATAGCTTAGGTTTAGCTGAACGCATTACCTATGTGGGCAGCAAGCGTAATGATATGCGAGAATGGCTATCGGCGGCCAATATTGTCATGGCACTTGCCAATGAGCCCGAGTCAATCGGTATCAATGCCCTACAAGCCATACATCTAGGTACGCCAGTCATTGGCTGGGATCAAGCCGCCTTTAGCGAGATTTTACAACCGCTCTACCCGCAAGGACTGGTTAAAAAATACAATGCCAATGCGCTTTGTAAAGCCGTTAGGAATCAGCTAGAGAGCGTGACGCGTCCTGAAATGACCAACAAATTTACCATGCGTGAGATGATTGAAAAGACGCTTGAAGTCTATCAAAGCTTACATGATGCGGCGCTTGCCGAAGAACAAGCCGAAGCAGATGCTATCGCAGTTCGACGCATCAAACGCAGTCTGAAAAAAGCATCTAAACCTGCCCTAAATGTCGCTGTAAAAAATATCGAACCTGTTGCTAAAAATCCAAAAATAAAGCTAACCAAAGAAAAATCGAAGGCAACGGATAATGTCGATACGACAGAAACAACTGAAGACAATTAACAACCATAAGCTAAGCGTTTTATTCGTTACGTAATTTTTTAATCAAAAAAAGGCTACTCCTAAAATGGAAGTAGCCTTTTTTGTTCAATCATCACTGGTCAATATCAAAACCAACGAGATTTAGCTTAGGTTTAATAAGTCGTCGGTGTATGGGCGCTTACGATACGGGTAACGCTATCGGTAGGATTAATAAAAGTATGCGGCTGAATGGTATCAATCACATAGCTATCACCTTGATTTAACAAATAGGTACTGTCTTCGATACGGATAATAATCTTACCCTCGATGACCGTACCAATCTCCTCACCTTCGTGAGCGATTTTTTCTTCTGTTGAGCTATTTGGCTGATAGGTCTCTATCAAGAACCCTAAGTTTCTTGTCCTGCTGCAGTTATAGACCTGCTTTAGCGACACTTTGCTATTGGGTTCATTAAGCTCTAGTAGATCCTTTGGCGTTACAATCACTCTAGCCTTTGGCTCTTTCCACTCGTCACTAAAGAACGTAGTCAGATCAGAACCCAATACTGTCAAAATCGCCTTTAACGTATTGACCGCTGGACTGACCTTATTGCGCTCAATTGAGCTGATAGACGTGTTCGTCAACCCTGACAGTTTTGCCAATTTACGTTGCGAATAACCTTTTGCTAGACGCAGCTGATTAATCTTTTTGCCAATGTCTTCCTTCAACGATTCATCTGCCTCAGAATCATTCAGTTCATCATCATCGATATCATCTATTTCAATATCAACATCAGCTACATCTTTGTCATCGACACTATCAACATCGTTTTCAATGTTATCACTATCAGTGACAGCAGTTTCTGCCTTACTTTTAGTCGTGCTATTCGGTTTGTGGTTCTCTGGCATGGTGAATAAATTCCGTGAATAGAAATTTGGACAAGCTATCTTGCGCATAATTTAACTCAGGATGCCATTGTACACCAATCATAAATGGATGTTGTAACAAGCTGATAGCCTCTACCAGACCATCAGGCGCTAACGCTTCGACGAATAAACGCTCGCCTACCTTATTGATGGCTTGCTTGTGCAATGAGTTGACGTGCCACTTTTCACCAAATGCTGCCAGCCTTCCTTGAGATTGAATGATGACGTCATGTATGGGCTGATACTGCACCTCAAGCGGCTGGGTATTGTCTTCTAAATGTTGCTCATAAAACCCATCAATATCACGCCAGTCAGGATATAGCGTGCCACCAAAATGAACATTCATCTCTTGCAAGCCTCGGCAAACTGCAAACAGCGGAATGCTTTTTTCGTCTGCATAAGCCAATAATTTGAAGCTCAGCTCATCACGGCCTAGATCTTGTTTGGCTTCGGTATGTGTCGCGCCATAACGAGTTGGGGCGACATTGCTATAACTACCGGTCAATAAGATTCCATCTGCTATTTCGAGCAGCGCATCGAAGTTTTCGCTGTCAGCAGCTGTGTTTGGCAGCAGTATAGGATTCCCACCATAAAAATTTACTGCATCGATGTATTTTTGATATACCGCCTGTGCTGGCTGTCCGTCAACCATCTTATGACAAGACACAATAGCAATAATAGGTCTGGAATTTTTCATCTCATTTTCCCTCGTTATAACAACCAGACCTAAGCTGTCTATGTTGTCTAATCCCTTATTTAGCTAAAATTTAACACAACGCCTCGTAAAATGTAAACTATAAACTTCATTAATGTCGGTATTTGTACTAAAACCTCGCATTTGAGTTATTTTAAGATAATTTTAAATAAAAATTGACAATTATAGTTTTCATCCATATATTAAAAGTCAGCAGCAATGATAACCAACATAATTTAACTTTTAGCCTAAATAAAAATGCCTAAGAGCACAGTCTATAAGTCACTAATATCATTGATAAAAAATTTAGCAGTAGTACAAACACCTCAGATTCAACCCGTCATTTATCAAATACTTATTTATTAAGTGTTCGTTATAAATGCCACTAGCAGAGAATTTAGACACCCCAGCCAAAACGTAGTAGCAGTAACAAACCCAGTAATTCTACAAATTCATAGGAAGAACAGACATGATGACAACCAATGGAATGGTCAGATCTGCAAACAGCACAGAGTACGTCTATGTTGCCGCAGGAGATATCAATGGCTTACTTCGTGGTAAGCGCATCCCTTTTGATCAAATGGAAAAAGCAGAAAACGGTGCAATCCGATTACCTCTGTCAATCTTAGGTGTCGATATATGGGGCGCTGATGTCATCGAGTCTTCGCAGTGCAATGGTGATATCGATGCCATTGCCCGTCCAACTGGTCGTGCTGCTTATCCGCTTCTCAATACCAGTGCCCCTTCATCGCTACTACCGATTTGGCTATATACCGAAGACAATGAGCCTTACTACGGTGATGCCCGCCACGTTTTGGACTACATCAGTAAAAAGTTCAAAGCACTGGGACTGACGCCAGTGATGGCAACCGAACTAGAGTTTTATTTGGTGGACTATACTGAGGGAGAGACACCCAAGCCGCCTATTCGCCCCAAGAGCGGCCTAAGACTGAATAAAACATCCATCTTGAGTATCAATGACCTATTACAATTCGATGAATTTTTAGATGAAGTCTACGAGCAGTGTGAAAAGCTCAATATTCCTGTTGATGCAGCACTGGCGGAAAATGGTTGTGGTCAGTTTGAAATCAATTTATTACACGTCGACGACCCATTAAAAGCTGCTGACGACGCGATTTTGTTTAAACAAGTGGTTAAGGCCGTGGCAGCTCGTCGTAAGCTTACCGCCACCTTTATGGCAAAACCTTTTGGCTTACAGTCTGGCAATGGCTTTCACGTGCATTGCAGCTTATTAGATAAAGATGGCAATAACGTATTCGATGATGGGTCAGATGAAGGCTCAGATATGTTGCGTCATGCCGTTGCTGGCCTACTAAAGACCATGTCAGATTGCACCTTATTATTTGCACCACATGTCAACTCTTACCGCCGCTTTACCCCCGGTACATTGGCCCCCAACAACGTGTCATGGGGTTATGAGAACCGCACCGCAGCTGTACGTATCCCTGGCGGTGACACAAAAGCACGCCGTATCGAGCACCGTGTATCTGGTGCAGATGCCAATCCTTATCTAGTTTGTAGCGCAGTACTGGCAGGTATGCTGTATGGTATCGAAAACAAGCTTGAAGCACCTGAGCCGATTAACAGCATTACTTATGATGCAGCAGAACTAAAAACCTTACCGTTGGACTGGCTCTCAGCCATTCGTCAATTTGAGAGCAGCGATGTGGTTGACTCACTATTCCCAAGCGAAATGATTGAGCTATTGATTGCGGTTAAAAAGCAAGAGGCCAAACGTTTTGCTCAGCAAGTGACCAACCTTGAATACCTCACCTATTTACAGGATGTTTGATATGTCAAATAGCAGCCCAAATAGCAACCAAAGTAGCAATATGGCAACGAACCAAAACCCACCTTCTAACAACACGCGCAATATCCCGCATTACTCGGATAAGGGTCAATACCCTGATAGCTATTATGCAGCCAGTCGCAACCCTAAGCCTGACAGACCAACGCTTAAAAACGATATTCAAGTAGAAATCTGCGTGGTCGGTGGTGGTTATAGCGGCTTATCAACTGCCCTACATCTTATCGAAACAGATCATGAGGTCGTCGTGCTTGAAGGCGCACAGATTGGTTGGGGCGCATCAGGTCGTAACGGCGGTCAAATCGTCAATGGTCTAAATGCCAGCCTGCAAAAAATCAAAAAATCTTATGGTCAGCAAAGCGCAGATTTCGTCGGTCAACTCGTGACTCGCGGTGGCAAAATCATTCGCCGCTTTGTCAGTGACTACGATATCAGCTGCGATCTGAAAGAAAAAAACATCTTTGCAGCATTGAATAACGGACAGCTAAAAGATTTGCAAGAGACGCATGCACTGTGGGAAAGCCACGGTATGCACGACCGAGAAATGCTAGACAAAAACGGCATTCAAGAACATATCAAATCAGATGCTTATGTGGGCGGTGTCATCGACCATTCAGGTGGACACTTCCATCCATTGAACCTTGCATTGGGTGAAGCGGCAGCTATCGAAAAAAATGGTGGCACGATTTATGAAAACACCTTAGTCGTAGATATTGAGTACGCTGACGACTCTATCAAAGTCATTACTGAGTTTGGCACAGTGACCTGTAAGCAAGCCGTTCTATGCGGTAACGCTTATCTCAATAAAGTCATTCCTAAGCTGACCGATCGCGTGATGCCAGTATCGACGCAGATCATCGCGACCGAGCCACTGGGCGATTTGGCCGATCAACTGCTCCCTACTGATGTCTGTGTCGAAGATGTGCGCTACATTCTTGACTACTATCGCCTCTCAGCAGATAAACGCATGTTGTTTGGCGGCGGTACGGTGTATGGCGGTCAAGATCCTGCTGATATCACGGCCAAAATCAGACCCAATATGAATAAGATCTTCCCAGAGCTGCGCGATGTGAAAATCGACTACGCGTGGAGTGGTAATTTTGCCTTGTCCTTCTCTCGTGTACCGCAAATGGGCAAACTACATGAGCGCGTATATTTCGCCCACGGCTATAGTGGACACGGCGTAACAGGCTCTCATCTGTTCGGGCAAATCTTGGCTGATGCCATCAATGGCAAAACCAAAGAGTTTGACACCTTTGCACAGATTCCTTGGATTCCGTTCCCAGGTGGCAGGGCTCTACGCGTGCCTTACTCTGTCATGGGCTCATGGTGGTATGCACTAAAAGACACCACCGGCTTGTAAATACATGACCAACCGTGAATAAAAGCGGTCGATATAGACGACGTTTTTATCATAAAAACTACTGTTGCCTTGACCTATCACAGTAATGGATTGCTGTGATAGGAAGCTCGATAGAAAGTTGATTCGCTACTGTCTGTCGAGCATCAACCACTGAATAGAGTTTGTTTCAAAAAATGAGGTTATACAGGGAGCGCAAGTATGAACATGAAACTCAATGATGCTGTCGAAGGGCACTATCATAACAAGCGAGTCTTTCTCACCGTAATAGTAGCCGTCGTCATCTATCTGGCCTTTGCTTGGCTATCCATGAGCCGTGGTCCAGATGAATCTTGGGGTGCTTTATCTTTATTACCCACATTATTAGTATTAGTCACCGCCATTGTCTCTAGGCGACCGTTTGAATCTATGATTGCAGGCTGCGTCGCTGGCCTTGTGATGCTCAACCCCTTTGATTTGGTTTCCCCGTTTGCAGACAATATGTCGATGGTCTTGGGTAACGAGACCATTATCTGGATTGTCCTCGTCTGTGGTCTGATGGGCGGGTTAATCCAGCTTCTTGAAATCAGTGGCTGCCTAGATGGTTTTAGTGAATGGCTACAAAAAATCATCAAGTCGCGTCGTCAGTCATTGTTGGCCACCTTTGCTTTGGGCGTTGTGGTCTTTATCGATGATTACTTGAACTGCTTGGCCGTATCTACCTCTGTTAAAAAACTGACTGACGTCTATAACGTTTCTCGTGAAAAGCTCGCCTATATCGTCGATTCGACCGCCGCTCCTATGTGTATTATCGTGCCTATCTCTACGTGGGCCGTTTACTTTGCAGGTCTACTAGAAGAAAACGGCGTAGCAGCAGATGGCGAAGGCATTGGACTTTATATCAGCGCTATTCCTTATATGGCCTATGCTTGGTTTGCCTTACTTATTGTATTCTTGGTTGCTTATGGCATATTGGGCGATTGGGGACCGATGAAAAAAGCAGAGAAACGCGCCAAAGCTGGTAAACCTGTTCCTGAAGCATTTGTCGAAGAGCAACTAATTTCAAACGTCAAAGCCAAGCGCAAACTGTCATTCAAAGCCAATATCGCTAACTTTGCTTTTCCAATGATTCTATTGATTGTCTCAACCGTTTACTTTGAAATCGATCTGTTACGCGGGGCACTATTGACCTGTTTTGTGACTGTCGTTGTCTATTGGATGCAAGGTATCTTAAGCTTTGAGACACAAGTTGAAGCCATCTTTAAAGGCTTTAAAGTCATGCTCTATCCCCTCTCAACTGTTATTGGTGGTTTTTTCTTAAAAGCCATCAATGATGAGCTTGGTATGACCATGTATGTGATTGAGGCTATCACGCCTTATATGACCATTATTATCTTCCCTGCGGTTATCTTTGCGGTCATGGCCTTCTTGACCTTTGCAACTTCATCAAGCTGGGGTCTGTACGTGTTGGCGATGCCTATCGTGTTCCCAATATCGCTCGCCCTTGGCGTGAGCACACCCCTTATGATTGGCGCCTTGTTATCAGCCTCATCATTCGGTAGTCATGCGTGTTTCTTTAGTGATTCATCATTACTTGCCGCGCAAGGTGCTGGCTGCTCACCCATGCAGCATGCCTTTACCCAGTTCCCGTATGCAATGTTAGGTGCAGGACTGTCCGTCGTGACCTTCTTAGGATTGGGCTATATGATGGCTTAAGCCGATAAAACTTGACCAATATAAGCTTAACTATTGTCGCTATACACTAGCGAATGATGAGAAATTGTTCGTTAGCAAATATGAGTCATCATTTACCTATAGTATTACTTATCTATTAATAAAAGGATTTAGATCATGCGAAACGTTACTGTGGCGACCACGCAAATGACATGCGGTTGGGATATTCAAAAAAACATTGCGACCGCGACTGACTTGGTCAAAAAAGCGGCCAACGATGGTGCCAATATTATCTTGCTACAAGAATTGTTTGAGACGCCCTACTTCTGCCAAGTTCATGACTTTGATTATTTTAAATTGGCAACTTCAGTTGAAGATAATGCAGCTATCAATCACTTTAAACAACTAGCGAAAGAGTTAGAAGTGGTACTGCCGATTAGCTTTTATGAAAAATCAGGCAATACATTCTTTAATAGCATCACTGTAATCGATGCCGATGGCGAGATATTAGGCACTTATCGCAAAACGCACATACCAGATGGTATTCCTTATGCCGAAAAATTCTATTTTACCCCTGGTGATACAGGATTTAAGGTTTGGCAAACCAAATACGCTAAGATTGGTGTCGGTATCTGCTGGGATCAATGGTTCCCTGAATGCGCCCGTAGTATGGCATTGATGGGTGCCGAGTTGCTGTTTTACCCGACTGCCATTGGTGATGAGCCAACACTCGGTATCGACTCAAAAGGCCATTGGCAGCGCTGTATGCAAGGCCATTCTGCCGCCAACCTGATGCCAGTTATTGCGGCCAATCGCATTGGCACAGAAACCATCAGCCAAAATGGCAATGACAGCACGATGCAGTTTTATGGTAGCTCGTTCATTACCGACGGCCGCGGCGACATTATAAAAGAAGCATCAGCAGATACTAGCGAAGTGATTAGCGCCACCTTTGACTTAGATCAACTGGCTATCGATCGTCAGCAATGGGGTGTGTTCCGTGATCGTCGTCCATCGATGTATGGCACACTGCTGACTCACGGTTAATTTGATTTCCGTCTCTTTAGTTTACTCTCACTATTTTTATGGTTGCTCGTATACGACAAGGTGATTTTATGTCTATATTACTGACAGACTCAACCCCGCAGCAAGATGGCTTTTATATGCCAGCAGAGTTTGAGCCAATACAAAAGGTATGGATGGTCTGGCCATACCGTGCTGATAACTGGCGACAACAAGCAATCCCTGCCAAGAAGGCTTATGCTGATGTTGCATTGGCAATTAACAAGTTTTGTGAAGTCGGCGTACTGGTTAATCCTGAGGATTATCAACAGTGCCGCGATAGCTTACCTGATGATATCGATGTTATCTCTATGCCTAGCAACGATGCGTGGGCGCGTGATACTGTGCCGACATTTTTAATCAATGACGCAGGCGAGCTACGCGCTTGTGATTGGACATTCAATGCGTGGGGCGGAGACTATGATGGGCTCTACTCGCCATGGGATGACGATGATAAACTCGCAGAACGCTTATGTGAGCATCTAGATATTCCGCGTTATCGAACGGATGACTTTGTCATGGAAGGCGGCGCGTTTCATGTCGATGGTGAAGGCACGGTTCTGACCACGCGTATGTGTCTGCTAAGCCCGGGGCGCAATCCACATCTGAGCGAGCAGCAAATCGAGGACAAGCTAAAAGCCTATCTCAATGTCCAAAAAGTGCTCTGGATTGATGATGGTATCGATCCTGATGAGACTACAGGTCACATCGATGATATCGCTTGCTTTGCACGACCTGGTGAAGTGGTTTGCTTATTCACTGATGATCCTGAGAATCCGTTTTATGAAGCAACACAAAAAGCCTACGAGCAGCTCTCAAATATGACCGATGCAAAAGGCAGACGACTAACAGTCCATAAGCTGTGCTGTACCCAACAGCCAGTGACCTTGCCTGATGATTATGACATTGTGCAGTCTGATGATGCCAAACCTCGCCTAACGGGTGATGTTTGTATCGCCTCATATGCCAATTTTTTGATTTGTAATGACGCGGTCATCGTACCGCAATATGATGATATAAATGATGCACTCGCCATCGAGCAGCTTGAAAAAGTCTTTCCTCAGCATCAGGTAGTGGGAGTACGAACAAGAGAGATTGTTTTTGGTGGCGGTAATATTCACTGTATTACGCAGCAGCAACCAAAACCATCGATCAAAGGCAATAACTAAAAGCATTAATCAAAAGCTTTAATTAAAAGCACCCGCATAAAAATATAGACCCAAATGGATTTTGAACCCAATAATATTTTAAAATAAAGGACATAATATGAGCGATTATCAAGTTAATAACCCAGCCACTGGCGAAATAGAAGCCACTTACCCTACCGCCACTGAACAAGATATCCAACAAGTCATTGAGCAAGCAGATACCGCTTATCAAGACTGGCGTAAAGTGCCATTAAATGAGCGCAGTGCACTACTGCATAAAATCGCTGATATCTATCTTGAGCGTCAAGACGAGCTATCACGTATCGTTGCAAATGAGATGGGCAAACCTGTTGCCCAAGCAAAAGGCGAGATCGGTCTGGTGGCTGATATCTACCGCTACTATGCAGACAACGCTGAGCAGCTACTAGCGCCAAGCACTATTGATGTAGACTCAGGATCAGCATCGGTAGAAAAACACCCTGTAGGCGCGCTATTAGGTATCATGCCGTGGAACTATCCACATTACCAAGTAGCCCGTTTTGTCGCGCCGAACTTTATGGCAGGTAATACAATTATTCTAAAACACGCACCGCAGTGTCCAAATACAGCAGAAGTTATCGTCGATATCTTTAAAGATGCAGGCGTACCTGAGGGCGTTTATAACAATATCTTTGCAACCAATGAGCAATCAGCGACCATCATTAACGATACCAGAGTACAAGGTGTCTCGCTAACAGGTTCTGAACGCGCTGGACAAGCCGTGGCAAAAGAAGCTGGCGGCGCACTCAAAAAGGTCGTTTTAGAATTGGGTGGTTCAGATGCCTTTATCGTCGCAGCCGATGCCGATATCGAGCAGGCGATACAAGGCGCTATCTCTGGTCGTTTTGGTAATACTGGACAAGCCTGTAATGCTGCTAAGCGTTTGATCGTTATCGAATCAGTCTATGATAAATTCGTCGAAGGCTTTACCAATGCGGTCAGTAACATGACTTTGGCCGACCCGCTTAAAGAAGATACGTTCATTGGCCCAATGTCATCAAAAGCCGCTGCGGTCAACTTGCAAGCGCAGCTAGACAGCGCTATCCAAGCAGGGGCAACAGTATTGGTAGAAGGCGGCATGGACAAAGACAAGCCTGGCGCTTGGTTTAAGCCTGCGGTACTGACAGATGTGACAGAATCCATGGACGTATATCGTGAGGAGCTGTTTGGTCCTGTAGCAGTCGTCTATAAAGCAAATGATATCGAACATGCTATCAAGATTGCCAACGATGTGCCTTTCGGTCTGGGTGCGTCTATTCAAACGCAAGATGCGGCACTGGCTGCTGAAATTGCCGACAAACTAGAAGTGGGTATGGTCACTATCAATGCGCCTTCTGGTTCTGAGGCCAATACGCCATTTGGCGGTGTTAAACGTTCAGGCTTTGGCCGTGAGCTTGGCACCCTTGGCATCACTGAGTTCTTAAACTATAAGCTGATTCGTGATAAGTCTTAATAGATTAAAACCTTAGTGAAATAAAAAAAGCCTAACGTTTGACGTTAGGCTTTTTTATGAAAGCTAATTAAAGTAAGTCTACTTTTTATATGGGTTTTCTTTTAACCATTGCTGGTTAGCCGTTTTCAGCTCACGCAGCTCATGATCCATAATGTCTTTACTCTTGCCAGGATTCTTCATCGTAGCATAACCGTACAATACGCCACCAAGTACGATCCAGCCAAGGAAAATCCACCACTCAATAGCGACAAGTGCTGATGGCATACCTGGTAGATATAGCGCCAACATACCAAGACTGAGGATAATAGTGATAATACCAACCAATTTACCTGCTGGTACTCTAAACGGACGTACCATATCAGGCTCACGGTAGCGCAGCACTAAGAATGAAAGAGCCACACAAGTATAAGCAATAACAATACCGAACCCGCCAGCATCTACAATCCATACCAGCATTTTGCGACCAAATAATGGCGCAAGTGTCGCGAGACCACCGATTAATAAAATCGCATTGACGGGCGTATTATATTTCGGATGCAGTTTGCACAAAAACTGCGGCAACATGTGCGTTTTGCCCATAGCATATAGTAGACGACTACCACCGATAAGAAACGCATTCCAGCTTGATAAAATACCCAGTACACCGCCAATAACTAGCAAGGTGCCTGCCCATTTACCATTCCAAGCATTAGTCATCGCATCAGCAGTAGCTAATGTTGAGTCTTGCGCCTGTAATAGCGGTAAAGTCTTACCCACACTCCAAGCAACTGCTACATACCACAGCACGGCGATAATAATAGAGACAATCAAAAACTTACCGATGTTCGGACGAGATAGATTGATTTCTTCTGCAGCTTGGGGAATGACATCGAAGCCAACGAATAAGAACGGTACCATTACCATCACCGTCATGATGCCACCCATACCACCAATAAAGTTAGGCGCTTGTACGGTATTAGAAGTTTCAGGGCTAAATAGTAATGCACCTACGAACAGCAATATACCCACTAGAAAGATACCGACGACTGCTGTTTTTTGGAACCACGCACTGACTTCCATACCGCGTATGTTCAGCCAAGTAACAATCACTGAGCCGAGCATCCCGACGCCTACCCAAGTGGCGTAAACATCCCAGCCAGCAACATTCCAAAGATACCCTTGGCTATAATTGGGAATAATGTATTCGACGACGGTGGGCAGTGCCACGGCTTCGAACGCAACGACTGAGAAGTAACCGAACAAAATACTCCATGAGCAAATAAAGGAGACATTGACCCCTAGTGCTCGGTGAGTATAAGTATGCTCACCGCCAGTAATTGGCATAGAGGCCGCAAGTTCAGCATACGTCACACCAATCAATACAACTACCAGACCGCCTATCAAAAAGGCGCTAATTGCGCCCCATATACCTGCCGAGATGATCCAACTACCTGCCAGCACAACCCAGCCCCAACCGACCATTGCACCGAATGCCAGTGCAATAATATCGAACACCCCTAGCGACTTTTTTAATTCAGACATAACCTACTCCTTGTCTGTGTTTCATCCGTGTGAACCTGTTACAGTTACACTATTTTTGTTTCATGGGATCATACCCATCATGTTTGTTGTGTCTGTCGCGTCGCCGCAAAGTTTAACTTTGCTATCGGTATAGTATTCAAACAGCAAAAACAAAAACGGCGTCTTGACTTGCAAGGCGCCGTTAAAAAACTCACTCAAAGCGAGTGTTATAAGGGCAACCTTGCCGTTATCTTTCATACAATCTTTTAACCAATATTGGTACTTGAACTAGCTGTACTTGGTTAAAAGCGCTCCATCGCTAAAGTAAATAACACTCAGTATTGCTTATGCCGTTAGAATACCTTTGATAATATCAAGGCCTTCTTGTAGCACTTCATCTTCAACCGTCAATGGCACCATCACACGGATGGCATTGCCATACATACCACAAGACGCTAATAGCAAGCCTTGCTCAAAAGATTTTGCTTTTAGATTGGCGGCGGCGGCGGCATCAGGTTTGCCTTCGCTATCGATTAGCTCAAACGCTAGCATCGCGCCTTTATGACGGATATGACCAATGCTGCTTAGGTTCAAGCCTTTTAAGAACGCGGCAATGGTATCGCCAATCTCGATACTACGCTCAAGTAAGTTCTCTTCTTCGATCACTTCCATGACAGCAAGTGCGGCCACACAAGCCAGTGGGTTACCAGAGTAAGTACCACCTAGGCCGCCGACTTGCGGCGCATCCATGATGTCAGCACGGCCAATAACCGCAGAGATAGGATAACCACCCGCCAAACTCTTCGCAGCAGTCATTAGATCAGGCTCAACACCTAGCTGTTCAGTGGCGAACAACGTACCGGTTCTCGCAAAACCACACTGTACTTCGTCAAAAATAAGCACGATGCCATGCTCATCACAAATCTCGCGCAAGGCTTTGGCAAATGATGGCGTGACCTGATGGAAACCGCCTTCACCTTGGACTGGCTCAACAATCATTGCCGCCACTTCACTAGGATCGATGTCTGCTTGGAAAATCATGTCAAGGCTATGTAGCGCTTGCGCTTCTGTTACGTTCAGCTCTTCTGCAGGGAACAATGCATGAAACACAGGTCCTGGCATCGGGCCAAAGTTCTTTTTGTATGGTAGTACTTTGCCAGTTAGGCTCATACACATCATGGTACGACCATGCCAGCCACCAACAAAAGAGATCACGCCTGGACGACGGGTTTTAGCACGAGCAATCTTGATGCAGTTTTCAACCGCCTCTGCGCCAGTGGTCAAAAAAAATGCTTTAGTATCGCCGCTGATAGGCGCTTTTTCGCATAGCTTTTCAGCCAGATCTACATAGCATTCGTAGTTAATCATTTGCGCCGCAGTGTGCGTAAACTTGTCTAGCTGCTCATGCACGCGCTGAGTGATTTTTGGATGGCTATGACCGGTGTTCAATACTGAGATACCACCGACAAAGTCGATATAACGCTTGCCTTCAATGTCCCAGATTTCTGAGTTCTTTGCTCTTTCTGCAAAGATAGGAAAGGCAACCCCAAGTCCTGTTGGTAAAACAGCTTTGCGGCGCTCAAGTAATGATTGGTTGGTAGTCGTCATGGGAATGTCCTTTTCTTTGTTCGTAACATAAGTGCCATCTAGGGATTGGCGGTTTATTTGATGTCTGTTTTTTACTCAGTAGATATCAAATGGTGCTTGTTTGACCCAAAACACCACAGATATCTAAAAACTTTTGCTAGTTGATGCTTTGTTAGTTGTTACTTTGCTAGTTATTAAGCCAATTAATTAGGTTATGGCTATTAGGTGATATCAGAGCACCAGTATTTGGTCGTGATGTAGTCTTCGATACCGTATTTTGAACCTTCACGGCCAAAGCCAGACTGCTTCACACCGCCAAATGGGGCAACTTCCGTAGAAATTAGACCAGTATTGTGACCGATGATGCCGTACTCAAGACCTTCGGTAACGCGCCATGAACGTGCATAGTCGCTACTATAGAAGTAAGCGGCCAAGCCATAAATGGTATCGTTAGCAGCACGGATAACTTCCGCTTCGTCTTTGAAGGTAAAGATGGTCGCAATTGGTCCAAAGATTTCTTCAGAAGCGATGTCCATATCGCTGCTGATATCTGTGATAACCGTTGGGTTGTAAGTCAGTTCTGAAGCGTCGTTAACACTACCACCAGTGACCAGTTTTGCGCCTTTATCTAGCGCGTCTTTTAGCAAGGCTTGTACTTTATCTAACGCTTTTTTGTTGATAAGAGGACCGATATCGACGCCTTCTTCTAGGCCGTTGCCTACTTTTAACTCAGCGACTTTTTTGACAAAGACATCTAAGAATTTATCTTTAATGCTGTCTTGAACGTATACTCGGTTGGCACAGACACAGGTCTGGCCAGCATTACGATATTTAGAAGCGATTAAACCAGCAGCGGCTTTCTCTAGATCGGCATCATCAAAGACGATAAACGGCGCATTACCACCCAACTCTAACGATAGCTTTTTGATAGTCGGTGCGCATTGTGCCATCAACGTACGGCCTACTTCTGTAGAACCTGTGAATGACAGTTTATGAATGCGAGCATCACCCGTTAGGATGTCGCCGATGACAGAAGACTTACCAGTGACGACCTGCATGACGCCCGCTGGAATACCCGCTTGTTCTGCCAATACGCCAAGTGCCAATGCAGAGTATGGTGTCTCGGTGGCTGGTTTGACAATAATCGTACAGCCTGCTGCTAGTGCAGGAGCAACTTTGCGCGTGATCATCGCAGCTGGAAAGTTCCAAGGCGTGATAGCAGCACAAACACCAACTGGCTGCTTGAGAACGACATGACGTAGCTGTGTGCTATTGGCAGGAATCACATCACCATAGACGCGCTTGCCCTCTTCGGCGAACCAGCGGATAAAGCTGTTGGCATAACCTACTTCACCACGTGACTCAGTTAGTGGCTTGCCTTGCTCAGCGGTCATAATGATGGCCAAATCTTCTTTATTGGCATCAATCAGATCAGCCCACTTTTGCAATAACTCTGCACGCTCTTTGGCTGTCTTGGCTGCCCAAGTAACTTGAGCTTCATGAGCGAAGGTGACGGCTTCATTGACATCTTCTGTGGTGAGGCTTGGTACAGTACCAATGAGCTCGTCATTAAAAGGATTGTTTACATCGAGCACAGCTTCATCACTAGCAGCATGCCAGCCGTCTTTGATGAAGCAAGATTGTTTGAGTAAATCTGGATTTGATAACTGCAGCGCGTGTGACATGTTGACGCTCCTTGTCATATAGGATGTATTTATAAGAATGGATACATTGATAAGTCGTAAATAATTATTGATAATTCATTATTTGTTCAATATACTGAACACGTATTTTATATACGAGACATCATTATAAGAACGATATGACGCGATTTGCAACCCTTAATCTCATTATTTTAAAAATTATCTTGTACTTCTTTCTTTTATTTCATTTTTATTCACTTTTATAGGTTACTTATGAGCTCGACTGCCGTGCCTGCGTTAGACAAAACGTTTCAAATTTTGGACTTGATTACCGATAGCTCACAGCCTCTGACAGCGGCTCATATCGCAAAAGAGCTTGGGCTACCGCGTAGCTCCACTCACAACATTTTGCAGAGTCTATTGACCAAACATGTCATTTACAAAGACCCTGAAAGCCGTTTTTATTTGGGTTCATATTTGATGTATTGGGCAGGCAAGTATGAGCAGCAGCAAGGCGTGGTGCAGTTGTTTAAAGATTTGATTGTGCAGTATCCGGTACTTCTTCAGCACACAGTTACCTTGTCAAAACTTGATTTGGGCGAAGTGGTATTTTTGGCATGTCATGAGTCGCCTGCGCCGCTTGGCTTTACTTTTCGTGCAGGCGTTCGCGTACCTGCCGTATTTTCTGCGACAGGCAAAGCCATGCTATCGACGTTGTCGATGGACAGTATTAAATCATTGTATAAAGATGCGTTTCCGACGCCGATGACCCAGCATGGGGTCAAGAATTTTACCGATTTGGCAACCGAGCTTGCGGCGATACAAGAAAGCCGAGTATCTCTCGATGATGGACAATTGCGCGATGGGATGTACTGCTTGGGCACTTATATTCGTAACGCGTCAGGCAATGCGGTCGCTGGTATGGCAGTGAGTTTTTTGCAAGGAGAGTATGAGTCTAAACGGGCTGAGGTCAGTGCGGTATTGATTGAATTGGCGGAGCAAATTGAGCAGCATTTAGGCTTTACGGCAAATTGATAATTGGTAAGAATCTATAAAAAATAGGTCGCAGTGTTTACTCCTATACTCTGCGACCTATTTTATTACTTTTAATTTGATTTAAATATTACTGCCGCTACTGCTGTTCTCGTCCATCAGTCCTAATAGGAATGCTTGTAGATTGTCATTGAGCTTTTGAATGTAATATCCACCTTCCACTAAGACAATCAAGGGCTTGTTTAAGGCTGCCATCTTTTGTGCCAATATTTTAAAGCCTTCGGTACTAACAGCACATCGCGCTTCTGGATCGTTTTCATAAACATCAAACCCCAATACATGAACGATAACGTCAGGATCAAATAGCGTCATCGCCTTAATAGATTTATCAACATAGTCAAAGAAACCTGTTTCATCGGTGCCATGTGGCATCGGGAAATTGATGTTGTAGCCTTCGCCCTCACCCACGCCTTTTTCAAACGCATGCCCTGTCACTGCTGGATAAAAATTAACGGGGTCACCATGTACTGAAGTATAAAGCACGTCTTTGCGGTTGTAGAATATTTCTTGGATACCTTGTCCGTGATGCATGTCAGTGTCGATAATGGCGATTTTTTTATACTTTTGGCGTAAATGTTCGGCGATGATGGCAGCATTGTTCAGATAGCAAAATCCGCCCGCAGCACTCTTGCGCGCATGATGACCCGGCGGCCGTGAAAAGCAAAGCTGTATCTTGCTTTCGACACGCTCGGCGTCTGACGCCTCATCACTTAGCAGAGCTTCAGCTGCATTAAGTGCCGTTTGCGCCGACCAATAGATAGACGTCCAAGAATGCTCGCTAATGGGCGCACTATCGTCTGCCTGATACTTCGCCGCTCTTGCCATGATGCCTATACCGGGATTATCATACGGCACATAAATTCCCGTTTGTACCTGCGCCCCCAAATCCTCCTCAACCGCCATCCAGTCATCATAGCCATGCTTAAGAAACTCAACATAACCAAAGTCATGAACTGCCAATATTGGCGTGATGCCGATATCGGTGGCAGTAGTGATCTCTAGACCCAAAGCTACTGGCGCTTTTAACAGCTCGACCATACGCTCTGGTATCTCTAACGGCTCATGCATCTTTCCATAAGAAAAATAGGGTAACGGTCTATGCAGACTTAGGTTTTCATGGCTATATATTTTCATGCTCAACATTCCTTGTTTGACACTACTTGGTTTTACATTATTTTATTAAAGAAATTCCATTTCCTAGCTTTTGTGTTTAGTTTCTATCACTGTAAATATAAGGCTGTTGACGCTACTTTATACAATTCCATCGGCTTTTAGCTTAGCGATCATCTCACTGTCATAGCCCAAACCAGCAAGCGTACTATCAGTGTGTTCGCTCAACTGCGGTGGCGGCGTACGATAGCTGACTGGTGATGCGGATAATTTGATAGGGTTGCCAAGTGCACGTACTGGACTGCCTTGCTCGGTGAAATTAACAATCATATTCCTTGCTTGCGCTTGCGGCATGGCTAAGGCTTCAGCCACGTTATGAATCGCGCCGCATGGAATGCCTGCTTGATCTAAAACCTCTAACCAGTAAGTACGTGGTTTCTTGGCAAAATGCTTAGTCAGATCGCGGCACAGCAGTTCGCGATTGGCAACGCGTTGTGGGTTGGTCGTAAAACGCTCATCGGTATGCCAATCAACTGCGAGCACGTCACACAGTTTGGCAAACTGACTGTCATTACCACAGGCTAAAATAAAGTGCTGCTCGCCCTCGCCCGCAAATACTTGATACGGCACGATATTGGGATGCTGATTGCCCAACCTTGGCGGTATCTTATCTGAGGCCAAATGATTCATGCCGACATTGGCCAGCATAGCCAGTGCACTGTCGAGCAATGCCACATCGACATGTTGACCAACACCCGTATTTTGACGTGCCAGCAGTGCCGCTTGTATACCTATCGTCAGCTGTAAACCTGCAAACAAATCAACCACTGCGACGCCAACTTTGTGCGGTTCGCCATCACTAGGACCCGTGATACTCATCAGCCCTGATAATCCTTGGATAATATAATCATAGCCGGGGCGTTTGGCATCGGGACCTGTCTGCCCAAAGCCTGTCAATGACGCATAAATCAGCCGCGGATTGGACTGTTTTAGACTGTCATAATCCAAGCCGTATTTTTTCAGACCACCGACTTTGAAGTTCTCAACCAAAATATCACTGTCAGCGATTAGCTGCTTAATGATGGTTTGCCCTGTCGGCGTAGTGATATCAACCGTCAGCGATTTTTTATTGCGGTTAATGGTAGCGTAATAAGCGGAGGTGTCATCGCTGAATGTTGGCGGCGCCCAATGACGCGTCTCATCACCGATATGCGGGCGCTCAACTTTGATTACTTCAGCACCAAGATCAGCTAACACTTGTGTACAAGAAGGCCCTGCCAACACTCTCGACAAATCAAGCACCTTGATACCATGCAATGCGCCCTTTGGTATATTAGCCATATCAATCATATCTGTCATGAGATTTCCTTACTCTGTCGCATATTTTCTATATCATAAAATTGTTCTTCATGATTTAGCGGTTAAATAGCTAAATCATGAAGAACAACTGAAAAACGTACGCTACTGTTAATGCTCTTTTGATAAAAAGCCAAGCAGTAACGTACGTCGTAAAATACATTTGTACCAAAAATTATTAGCTAAAAACGCTTAGAAGAACGCTTGAATGCCTGTCTGTGCACGGCCTAGGATAAGCGCATGAATATCATGTGTACCCTCGTAAGTGTTGACGGCTTCCAAATTCATCACGTGACGGATGATGTGGAACTCATCAGAGATACCGTTACCGCCATGCATGTCACGAGCGATGCGAGCGATATCAAGTGCCTTGCCGCAGTTATTACGCTTAATGAGTGAGATCATTTCAGGCGCTGCGTTGTCTTCATCCATCAAACGACCCACGCGTAGCGCTGCTTGTAGACCTAAGGTAATTTCTGTCTGCATATTGGCAAGCTTCAACTGTACCAACTGCGTTGCCGCTAGCGGACGACCAAACTGCTTACGATCGAGCGTGTACTGACGAGCCGCTTTCCAGCAGAATTCAGCCGCTCCCATCGAACCCCAAGCGATACCATAACGGGCTTTGTTCAAGCAGCCAAAGGGTCCTTTTAGACCACGGATGTCTGGGAAAGCATTGGCTTCAGGGACGAATACTTTGTCCATGACAATCTCACCTGTGACTGACGCACGTAGTGAGAATTTGCCTTCGATTTTCGGCGCAGATAATCCTTTCATACCTTTGTCTAAAACAAAACCACGAATCTCTCCAGCATCATCTTTTGCCCACACGACAAATACGTCTGCGATAGGACTGTTGGTGATCCACATTTTGTTACCCGTCAGCTCATAGCCGCCGTCTACAGCGCGTGCACGAGTCGACATCGATGAAGGATCAGATCCTGAGTCTGGTTCAGTCAGACCGAAGCAGCCTACATACTCACCTGTGGCAAGCTTTGGCAAATACTTTTCTCTTTGCTCTTCAGTACCGTATGCCCAAATAGGATGCATCACTAGGCTTGACTGTACGCTCATCGCTGAACGGTAGCCCGAATCAACGGCTTCCACTTCCTTGGCAATCAGACCATAGGCGACACTTGATAGACCTGCACAGCCATAACCTTCAATCGTGACGCCTAGCAGACCCATTTCACCCATTTGACGCATGATATTACGATCAAAATTCTCATTGCGATTGGCTTCAATAATGCCAGGCATCAGCTCTTTTTGAAAAAACTGACGCGCGCTGTCGGTGACCATACGCTCTTCTTCAGTGAGCTGGTCACGTAGTAAAAAAGGATCTTCCCAATCAAAGCGTGGGCTAGTAGATGTTGCCATGTGGATCTCCTTGGTATCAGTCATCCTGACTGACGAATAGTAATTGATACATCATTTGGTCTAACAAGTCATTGACTTCGTTATTCCGCTGTGCGAAACTTAGTTTCATAATTTAAAACCATTTAACCAAACTTTCGCTGCGCTGTAAACCTTTATCAAAAAAAGATGAGTATAAAATGACGAAACCCTTATCAACAGCTACTCCGCTACTCGAACGCATGCATGCAACAATGAGTCAAAATAAGGAAGAGAATGACCGACAGTTTGTAACTGCATTGGGTCGCGGACTGATCATACTGGCGGCTTTTGAGCATAATGAGCGGCTCACCCATCAACAGCTATGTCAAATGACCGAACTACCGAAAGCAACCATTACTCGCCTTATCCATACTTTGACCATGCTCGGTTTTTTACGAACGAATGATTATGGTCAGTATCAATTGGGCAGTAGTGCGGTACGCCTAAGCGCGACCGCATGGAGTCGTCACGATATGGTTGCAGCAGCTGAACCACTATTACGACAGTTCGCCAGTGAGAATGAAGTATCGGTGAATTTGGCAACCGAAGTCGAAGGAGAAATGCGCTATCACGCCTGTTGCCGTAGTCCTGCTCGACTATCAGTCAACTTGCAGGTTGGCTCCGCTGTACCTGTCGCACGCACTGCTATTGGACGGGCTTTTTATGCGGTAAGCTCGCAAGCGAGACAGGCAGTTATTACTAGCAATCTCCAAGAGAATTTATCTATTGAAGAATTCAACGACGCACAAACTGCCCTAGCCAGCTCGGCAGAGCACTATGAAAAGTATAGCTATACCGTGTCTGATGGAGAGTTTTCTACTGACATACTGGCAGTCGCGGTTGGGGTCTATGATGTCGCAACAGGACAATACGCGTATTCGCTGAATGCTAGTGTGCCAAGTGCCAACTGGGAAGCGGATGAGTATGCTGCGATGATAGTGCCAAAATTGCAGGCACTGGCAAAGCGGATTGGTGGTGTTACATAGAGCATGTTAAAACGAATAAAATCAAGGTTTAGGCTGGATTCATTAATACACCGTCTGCAGCCCTGTTACCCATTGATACCGACGTAATGACGTCATGCGTGTATGATATACGCGACAAATGTAAGCATCTTATCTATATCAATCATTACTATTGAGCCTCGCTATGCCTGAATCTCGTACCAATCTAAACCCTGAACCCAAAACCAGCTCGCCGTATTTTATCGGATTATTACTTCGCTATAGTACGTTTGGCGCGGCGATTTTAATTCTATTGGCGGGTTTATTATTAGTAAGTTGGTGGCTGATTGTTATCGGTGGTTTGGTTGTGGCACTTGGTATCTATGACTTGATTCAGTCCAAGCACGCGATATTGAGCAACTACCCCGTCGCTGGACATATTCGCTATGTGTTAGAAGATTTCCGCCCTGAGATTCGCCAGTACCTACTTGAGGACGATAAAGAACAAGTGCCGTTTTCACGCCAGCAGCGCGCACTAGTATATCAACGTGCTAAGAACGTCAGTGACACCAACGCCTTTGGTACGCTAGATAATTTATATACTCATGGTAAAGAGTGGTTTTTACAATCCACCATCAGTGCACCACTAGAGAACAAAGACTTTCGTATCATGGTAGGCGGTGAGCGTTGTCAGCAGCCGCACGATATGTCAGTATTCAATATCTCCGCGATGAGCTTTGGTAGTTTATCAGCGAACGCTATCATGGCACTCAATCAAGGCGCAAAACTCGGCGGTTTTACCCATGACACAGGCGAAGGCGCGATTAGCCCTTATCATCGTAAGTTCGGTGGTGATTTAATTTGGGAATTGGGTACAGGCTATTTTGGTTGCCGTGATAATGATGGTAACTTCGATCCACAGTCTTTCGCTGAAAAGGCCGTCGATCCGCAAGTTAAAATGATTGAAATCAAGCTTTCACAAGGCGCTAAGCCTGGTAAAGGTGGTGTCCTTCCCTCTAGCAAAATTACGCCAGAGATTGCAAACACACGTCAAGTACCTACGGGTCAAGACTGTATCTCGCCCTCCTCGCACACTGCATTTAGCACCCCGCGCGAGCTGGTCGCCTTTTGGCAACAGCTACGCGACCTATCGGGCGGCAAGCCAGTTGGCTTTAAGCTATGTATTGGCCAACCATGGCAGTTTATGGCGATTGTAAAAGCGATGATAGAGACGGATAACTATCCTGATTTTATCGTTATCGATGGTGCAGAAGGCGGCACAGGTGCAGCGCCCGTCGAGTTTATGGACAACGTCGGCATGCCAATGGTCGAAGGGTTTTTACTCGTACATAACACTTTAGTCGGTGCAGGTATTCGTGACAAAATTAAGCTTGGCGTCAGTGGCAAGATCGTATCAGGCTTCGATATCGCGCGTATGATTGCGTTAGGTGCAGATTGGTGTAACTCGGCACGTGGCTTTATGTTTGCGGTTGGTTGTATTCAGTCGCGCTCTTGTCATACCAACACTTGCCCGACAGGTGTGGCAACCCAAGATCCATATCGTCAAAAGGCGCTTGACGTCCCTAGTAAGGCTGAGCGTGTTGCAAGTTTCCACAAAAACACGCTAAAATCGCTTGCCAGTATCGTAGGCGCGGTCGGTTTACAGCATCCTAGCCAATTACAGCCGTATCATATCGCACGCCGCTTAGACGATGGGCAGATTAAGCTGTTATCCAAGTTTTTCTACTTTGCTGATAAAGGCGCATTGCTCGATCATAGTGCCCGTGCCGATGTATTTAACCAGATGTGGGTCATGGCAAACCCTGATAGCTTCTTAGCCAACAACGATGCGCTCATTGCTTATAACAAAGACTCACGCGATAAGGGCAAAGAAACTGGCGCGCCAACAGAACAAAGCGCTGGATATAGTTCTGAGCACTTGACCAATCTCACCGATGGTGGACGATTAATTGGTAATGTGAACAATACAATCCGTGACTTCCCGCCTACTAGCGATTGATTCAGCGCCTGAATTGTTGTACTTAAAAAGTAGTAATGAAGGTGTAATTAAGCAGTAGATAGCCACCAAACTTAAATAATTTGTACATTAAAAGACGCGTGATTGATGCCAAGTTCTATTTTTACCTTATCCCTATCAACGATAGTGCTTGCGCTGGGCCTGAGCGCTTGCCAGCAGACCAATACTAATGCGGCTAGTAGCGACACCGATAGCTGGTCATGTCAGACTGAGGACACGCCTTTTACTTATAGTGTTTGCCGTGTGGATGCTACCGCGTTAGCGAGCGAGCGTTATTCATTACAACTTTTTTGGCAATCTTCTGATAACAATAAGCCTTTGCTAACCTTTGATGCGTTATTGGCCACATTACCGAATCATGAGACTCTCAACTTTGCCATGAATGCAGGCATGTACAATGAAAACTATGCGCCGATTGGCTATACAGTCATCGAAGGCAAAGAACTCAAATCGCTAAATATAAAAGAAGGTGGCGGTAATTTTCATCTATTACCTAATGGGGTTGTGTGGTGGGACAAAGCTGGCACAGTGCAAATCACCGAAAGTAATGCGTTAAATGAGCAGATAAGCAATGGTGATGTGCAGCCTTGGTATGCGACGCAATCTGGCCCTATGCTTGTCATCAATAACGAGATACACCCAAAGTTCAACCCTGATAGCAGCTCAATCAAACTGCGTAATGGTGCAGGTGTTTGCCGTGATGGCAGTATACAGCTCGTTAATAGCGATGAGCCTGTGACCTTTTATGAGTTTGCAGAACTATTTAAGAATGAACTGGGTTGTTCAAACGCGCTGTTTTTAGACGGTGGTATTGCCTCAGCGTTGTATGCACCTAGTATCGATAAGCAGGATAAAAAAGAGATGGGCGTGATGATTGGATTGGTTGAAAATAAAAAATAATATCCCTCTTTACCATAGCATTTGTCGCTAATATACCTCCTCAAAATTGGAATTATACTCAATAAAAAAGCACTTAAAACGATAATGTCGCTTTAAGTGCTTTTTTCATATGACTCGTCCAAATGTAGACTAATACTACCGCGCCATATATTGAGTCATTTCTTCAACACCATGTAATGTCATCGGATACATTTTATTTTCAAACAGTTTTTTAATTTCAACGATGGTTTGCGTATATTGCCAATACGACGGGTTTTCAGGGTTGAGCCAAGTTACTTTATCGAAATGCTCAAGTACGCGCTTCAGCCATACGATGCCTGCTTCATTATTCATATACTCTACGCTGCCGCCTACTGTCATCAGCTCATAAGGCGACATCGATGCATCACCGACGAAGATAACACGATACTCTCGGCCATATTTATTGAGCAGCTCAAACGTTGGCATCGGCGCACTATGGCGACGATTGTTGTCCTTCCACACATAGTCATACAAACAGTTATGAAAATAAAAGAACTCTAAGGTTTTAAATTCGTTTTTTGCCGCAGAAAATAGTTTTTCGAGCGCTTCGACATGGATATCCATACTGCCACCCACATCAAACAACATCAGCACTTTGACACGGTTACGGCGCTCTGCCTGCATATGTATATCGAGCACACCCTTTTTTGCCGTACGCTTAATCGTCTCATGAATATCGAGCTCATCAGCACTACCGGTCCGTGCAAACTGACGCAGATTGCGTAGCGCCATTTGAATTTGGCGTGTACCGAGCTGATTGTCGTCATCGAGATTGCGATATTTACGCTGCTCCCAGACTTTTGCTGCGCTACGTTTGCGAGACTCACCACCGACACGTACACCTTCTGGATGGTCACCATAGGCACCAAATGGCGAAGTGCCGCCCGTGCCTACCCATTTACTACCACCTTGATGACGCTTTTTTTGCTCTTTTAACCGTTCCTCTAACGCCTTCATCAGCTCTTCAAGCGAGCCGTACTTTTTCAGTAATCGTCTTTGCTCTTCGGTCAGATTCTTTGGATCGAGCTTTAAATCTAGCCACTCTTTGGGCACGTCCGTTAGCTTGGCTAATAGCTCATCCATATCGAGACTATCGACACCTTCAAAATAATCCGCCATGGCCCGATCGAACTTATCAAAATGGCGCTCGTCTTTGACAATGCACAGTCGAATCAGCCGATACATATCTTCGCGGCTGGCAAAAGTAGTCAGTGCTGGATCTTCAGGATGCGTCTGCATCATCAGCCCTTTATCTAACGCGGCATTGAGATCGAGCAGCTCGCGCGTACTGACTGGCACGCCATAAGTACGCAAGGTATAGAATAATTTTATGAACATAATTATGCCTTTAGTGGAGAAGCATTATTTGACTCTTGAATTGAACTTATAAGCGATAAATTAGTAGTCCAAAAAGTATTACCCTCAACACTTTCAATCAGTGCCTCTAAATTCTCTTCATAACCGCTAAGAGGATTTTTATTAGTGTTATCGTTATCCATCATATTTGAAAGATACTGTTTATGTCCGTTTAGAATAATCACCAACTCCTCAAAAGATACTTTTAAGAAACCATCAATATATTCATGGTCAAACTCTAAAGTAGTGTCTACAATCCACGAATGAATACTAAATTGAGAACTATCGAGTCCTAAGCTAGGCAAAAAAACATCTCTAACATATTCAGACTTGCGTGATAATTGGTACGCAGCTTTTTTCAATACAAAATTTCTGTACTCATATATCTCTTTAACGCTACTTTTTACATAAGTAGATTTAAGCTCAATAACTAAAATCTTATCTTCCGATACTACGATCGCATCTATTTCACCTACTCCAGACTCTGAAGGCTCATACTGACTGTAGACTCTGCCTTTACATTTAGCTAATAACCCAGCTAAATTTTGCTCCATTAAGTCTGTTTCAGATTTCAAACTGGCTCTGTTTTTATATAATTTTCTAAAAGTATTTATGGTGGCTGTATTGAAGTTCTTTTGAAAAGTCACCCATGGCAGTGAAAACATATAACCATCAAGCTTATAAAAAGATTTTTCCCCATAAGAAGAGCTTTCGCCTTCTCGCAAATCTTGCGACCAAAAATCCAAAATACGGCTCATCTCTCTCTTTTTTGAATTTCCGCTACCTTCTAATATCCAATCTGACATGCTAATAGCTTTATCTTTCATTTTTGCATGATTTAAAGGCATTCTATCTTTACCTTCAGAGAATCCTTTTATCGCTAACCTTTCCAATGCTATGAAAGGATGCATTTCGGCATTACGAGCCATATCTTTAAATGGTTGAACAAAATTATATTCAAAATGAGCCTGAATCATTAGCATAGTGAATATCAAAGTAGATAAATCATATACTTCGCCAAAGTCAGCTTTCTTAATTCCATACACTTCTTCTAACTGTAAAATAATACCTTGCGTTTTTGCTAAAGCTTCTAGATTTGCTTTGAAATTAACTCCTTTATCTAACTGAATAAGATAAGGGCTTTTTTCTAAAGAATTAAAACCTCTGTATAACCAATAAATAGATAAAATAGTTAGCTTATCTGAAAATAAATCAGGTTCTTTACTACTAGATTTAAGCTTTAGTTGATTATTCTCTAAATGGTAATTTGTCTCTAAATCAAAACAATAAGAGTCTATAACTTGATCTCGATACAAATTAATCTCAATCTGACAAGCTACCATTCTTTTAAAACTATCATAACTAGTTATAAGCTTATCATTTAAATTTTGACCTAATACAAAAGGCATCATAGTACCTTTAAAAATTAACGCTAATGTTTTTTCTGTGAATTCCTTTTTTTGAATGTTAGCACTAGTAATAATGTGATTGAACGCTTTCCATACATTTTCAACTGGTATATATTCTTCAACACCATATTGATAAGGGATTTTGGTATAAAGATTATCTATACTTTTTGGACTTAGTATCAAATACTCACAAGCATATAAACTGCTAAATATCATAGCAGTTACTTGGTCAAACTGTGTTTGATTCTTAAGCTCTTTATAAGCATTACAACGTTCTTGATACTGTAGTTGTATGTATTCAACTGTAAGTAGAAACTCCTTGAACTCTAACAAATCAGTCTGATTATCTATCTCGCTCAAAACTACCCAAGAACAATGGTCAGCGTTCGCAATGATGCCTGACTGACGTATTGCTTTGACTACACTGTTTCGATTGCATTCTAATAACTTGATCACTATGTCTTTATTAATTGATGTTGAACGAATATATTGACTTAGAGCAAGAATAAAACTCTCACTATTCATCTGCTCCGTTGTCACGTTTTCTATAAAGTTAGATCTCCAAAAGTCATCCAACTTATCAGATACGCTATTAAACTTACTTGAAGTACTACTTTTAAAAAGCAACACATCAAGTGTATTTAATAATGATTCATCATTACTACTTCCTAAAACGAAAGCGTTAAACTGCTCATCGAAATACAATGTACTTTTCCTTTTAACGACGCATCATATTGGCAAAACGCTGTAATAAACTCACATCTGCCTCGTTTTTGAGCAACGCACCATATAGTGGCGGGATAGATTTCTCACCGCGCAGATTTTCTTCTAATTCGTCCTGAGCCATATCATCAGCAAGTAACAAGGTTAACCAATCGACCAACTCAGACGTTGATGGTGGCTTTTTAAGACCTTGAATACCACGCAGCTTATAGAAGATATCCAATGCATCATTGACCAGTTTTTCTTGAATGTCTGGAAAATGCACTTCGATAATTTGGCGCATGGTTTCTTCTTCTGGGAAGTCGATATAATGGAAAAAGCAACGACGCAAAAACGCATCTGGCAGCTCTTTTTCATTGTTTGAGGTAATAATAACTACTGGACGCTGCGCCGCTGTAATAGTCTCGCCCGTCTCATAAACATAAAAAGACATCTTATCAAGCTCATGTAGCAAATCATTTGGGAACTCGATATCGGCTTTATCAATCTCATCAATCAGTAGTACGCTACGCTCTGTACTGGTAAAAGCGTCCCACAGCTTGCCCGGCTTGATATAGTTGGCAATGTCATAGACCTTATCATCACCCAACTGTGAATCCCGCAGGCGCGATACTGCATCGTATTCGTACAGTCCTTGCTCAGCCTTAGTCGTCGATTTGACGTGCCAAGTAATCAGTGGCATGCCCAAACTCTCAGCAACTTCTTCGGCAAGCAACGTCTTACCTGTGCCAGGCTCACCTTTGATCAGCAATGGCTTTTGTAAGGTCATAGCGGCATTTACGGCCAGTTGCAAATCATCGGTAGCAATATAACTACTGGTACCAGTAAAGTTTTGCTTGGTATTGTCAGCTGTGGTCATAATCAGATCTCGATTGTTGTTATAGATAAGTTGTTATAAAGGGATAGGTCTAAAACATAAATGAATAATAAAGGATAAATTAGTAAAGAATAAATTAGATTAGCACAGCCTGATGCATTGCCAAAATACTCATGCGTTCGCTTTTATTAACAATTGTTATGTGCAATTCATAGTGAGCAATTATTTATATGACTAATAATCGAACTGACACAAAAAAAGACACGCAGCGGTGTCTTTTTATTCGGGTATCAAATAAATTCTAAAACAATAGTACTATCTTAATGCCTAGCCTATTTTTATCACTTATCAGACGTATCGCTATCCGTTTTTTTAGCCAATGTACTGTCTTTTTTTAAGCTTACATTAGTGTCAGGCTGTTCGGTTACGGTAGTGCCTTCTGGCAAATAACTGCCTGTGGTCATTTGCAATGTGGCCTGCGTATCTTCTGCGCTGCGGCTACGGGCTTTATCCAAGCTTGATGCAAATGCGCTGCGTATCAACTGCCATACAAAACCAACAAACAGCCCTGCGACCAGTATCACCAATATCGGCAACATGTTGGCAACCGCGCCTGCGTAATCTTTCATCATCACAGCATAGACAACGCTAATGCTGGCTGGTGCAAGCTCGCTCGGATCGCCAAGCGCTGTACCTGGTGCTAGTAATACCGCAAACAGAACCATCCAGCTCATACCGCCCAATGGTTTTGGCAGTACACGAGCAACGAGTATCCATAGTACTAGCACCAAAACAGCACCGCCCAGATAAGCATACATCGGCAAATCAGCGGGCGGGACATCCTTTACCATTTGGCCCCACCAAATGGCAATCTCACCGAGAATGTCACTGATAGACTCTAGCGGCAAGCTATGTAAGATATTTTTTAACCAGTCCATGCGTGTTTATTTACCTGCGTTTATCGCCGGTGACACAATCTGTGTCTAGCGGTATATGTGCGTTCTGTAGAACCAGAATGAGGCCAACGACATAATGAACTTATGCATTATGTAGGCTTATATGTACCTTGCGTAGGGTGTCAGTTTATCACGACTCTCTACTCAAATGCATGTGAGCAAGTGTGTCGTAGGTTTTTATCGACGCTATTTTAAGGTAGCGTACTGATATGTCCTACCACACTTACTTGCTGACAAATCTATTAATTGTAGATGCTGTCCTGCGATTCACGAGCGCGCAGCTCTGCTTGGCGGCGCATGACATCTTGCGGCGGCAACTGCACAAAGTAACCTTGAGACTGCAGTTTTGCCAATACTTCTTCTTTATCAACACGAGCGAGCTTATCTTTAGTCGACAAGTCCAAATGCATGACGAACTTACTACGGCCTAAACCTGCACGGAAATCTTTTGGTAATACACCAAGCCAGTCTTTGATTTCATCAGTATCATCAGGATAATCAGGACGCGCAATGTAGATATACATGTCGTCATGTTTGGGAAATTTATAAATATCGCAATGCATAAAAACCACCTATCAGAAACTATGGGCGTAGGTTAGCATATTTCAGGCAAATACCAGTAGTCGCTTTGCGTTTTGCTATCGTAATTTTTGTCAAGAGACACAGATAAAACGCTGATATGAGCGATAAAAATATCGTTGTAAAACATAACCTATTTGACAAACTGCCCTATCAAAACATCATTTTTGCCAAATTTATTTATTTTAATGGCCTTGATGACTTGTAAAAGCGCTTTGAACCTTTCATAATAAAAGCGTTTTTCAGGAGAGAGTTTATCAGCATCTTTTTTGTATTGAACCCTATTGGTTATACAACTATCGCAATTGCTAGATAACCACCGAAGGCGCATCTACCCTGCCAATCGCTCAGGTAAAAGGACTGAAAAACGCATGTCACTGTTGTTTGATAATGTTTAGTAATATGGCGCTAATAGCGCACTACTTTTTTATCAAACATAAGGCATAACAAATCTGGAGAGTGGTAAGAACGGACGACGTCTTACCCACCGAAGGGGAGAAAATACGCTATCATCGACGATAGGGCTCATATAACTGCCCAAGAATGATGATTCGTGTTGAAAATCTCAGGTCACAGGACAGATAGGGCTTTAGCTCAAACTGACGTATAGCGTCTGTTTGGCTTACGTCTTCATCTTTGCTTTCTGTGTCACCCTTTGATGTGATATTTGCACCTTGCAATATTGCTTCTCGCTACTTTTACGTTGCGCATCACTCCTTACTCTACCGAGTACGACTGATGTACACATAAGGATTTGTTATGACTGATACCCATTCTCAAGACTCTAGCAGCAACCAAGCTCCTCAGCGCACCCCTTTTTACCAGTCTCATATTGATAGTGAGGGCAAACTGGTCGATTTTTCTGGTTGGGAATTGCCAATTCATTACGGTTCACAAATCGAAGAGCACGAAGCGGTACGTACAGATGCAGGTATGTTTGATGTCTCACATATGGTTGTGACTGATATCAAAGGCGCTGATACCAAAGCATGGCTACAAAAACTGCTCGCAAACGATGTCAACAAACTCACTACCGCTGGTAAAGCGCTGTACTCTGGCATGCTCAACGAGCAAGGCGGCGTCATCGATGATTTGATCGTCTACCTCATGAATGCAGAAGAAACTGAGTACCGTATCGTCTCTAACGCAGCCACTCGTGACAAGGACTTAACACAGTTTAATAAAGTCGCCGAAGGTTTCAATATTGAGATTACCGAGCGTCCTGAGCTGGCTATGCTCGCCGTGCAAGGGCCAAATGCTATTGCAAAACTGGCTCAGGCCAAACCAAGCTGGGCAGATACCTTAGCAGGACTAAAACCTTTCGTTGGTGCTGACTTGACCGATATCGAAGGCACTGATTGGTTTGTGGCTCGTACTGGTTATACTGGTGAAGATGGCGTCGAAGTCATTATGCATGCTGATGATGCCCCGGCTTTCTTTGAGCAGCTAAAAGCAAATAGCATCAAACCTGCTGGTCTTGGCGCACGCGATACCTTACGTATGGAAGCGGGCATGAACCTTTATGGCCATGACATGGACGAGACCATCAGCCCTTATGAATGCAACATGGGCTGGACGCTAGCGCTCAAAGACGACCGCGCCTTTGTTGGCCGCGAAGCATTGGTCAGCAAACGTAAGCAGTCAAAAGAAGACAACACCGCTATGAAGCAAGTGGGTCTACTATTGACCACGCGTGGCGTATTGCGTGAAGGCATGACAGTAACTATCAATCAAGGCACTGACAATGAGCAAACTGGCATTATCACCAGTGGTACATTCTCCCCTAGCCTAAAAAATTCAATCGCAATTGCCCGTGTGCCTGCCAGCTTATCAGAAGATGACAGCGTACAAGTCGATCTACGCGGCAAAGGTAAATTCGTCGATGTACGCGTACTGAAGCTACCTTTTGTCCGCAACGGCAAGCAACAGTTTGACTCTTAGGTCTTATAAATTCTATCATTAGAGCGCGTTGTCATTTTACACATGATTATAAAAGTGACGATACGCCCAGCCTCCATTATTTTTGTTAATTAACCTCTATCACTTAGGAGAGAGACCATGAGCAACATCCCAGCAGAGCTAAAATATATTGCGAGTCACGAGTGGCTACGCCTAGAAGACGACGGTACAATCACTGTTGGTATCACTGACCATGCTCAAGATCTATTGGGTGATGTGGTATTTGTTGAGCTGCCAGATGTGGGCGATATCATTGCTGTCGATGACGAAATCTCAGTTGTTGAATCAGTAAAAGCCGCTTCTGACGTTTATGCTCCTATTTCAGGTGAAGTGATCGCTATCAACGAAGCACTAGAAGATGATCCTGAAATCATTAACTCTGACCCATACGGCGAAGGTTGGTTCTTCAGAATGAAGCCTGACAACATCGCTGATTACGAAGCACTAATGACTGCTGACGAGTACGAAAGCGACTTATAAGCTAAGCACGTAAGCTAATCATGCTCTCGCAAGACATTAGCACTTGTAAGACTTTAGCTCGTACAAAGCACTAGCCTCGACCAAACATCATAGATACTGGCAGCAGCTGGTATCTATACTCTCTATTTAAACGATTTAAAAACCTTTCTCATGAAAAGTATTGGCTCATTGACCATGCTTGTTATTTGAAAGCAGCTTTATATGTAGATCTCCAACAATCATTATCGTCCGATGTTATTGCTACCAAGCGTTATCTCATTGACTCGTATTGATCACCTATTCGAATCCCAGTGAATACGTGCTATCAATAACGACGCAAACTGATAACCCAATTCTCAGCATGGATCCTAATATGAATGCCAACACCGATAATAAAGACCCCATTGCCACACCAAACCATACGCCGCAGCTACAAGCCTTCCGCGATATCGTAGAGTCACGCCGTTCCGTGCGCCGTTTTACTGACACACCTATCCCTGACGATGTATTGGCAGACTGTCTGCGGTTGGCCATGCTAGCACCAAACTCTAGCAACCTACAGCCGTGGGAGTTTTATGTTATCGATGATGCTGACAACCGTAAACGTGCCGTCAAAAACTGCATGAATCAAAACGCAGCAAAAACATCAGCCCGTTTGATTGCCATCGTTGCTCGTACTGATGTTTGGCACGATCACGCTAAGCAAGTATTGCGCGAATACCCTGATCAGCCAGTGCCAAAGAAAGTGAAAGACTACTACAACAAAGTCGTCACGATGGACTTCTTGCGCGGCCCAGCCAACGTGGTTTCGGCTGCGAAATGGGGCGCAACGCAAGTGGTCAGACGCGTAAAAGGCCCAATTAAATCGCCTTACTATACCTTTGAAGACACCAAAAACTGGGCAACTAATAACACCGCACTTGCCGCTGAAAACCTCATGCTAGCACTACGCGCTCATGGGTTTGATAGCTGTGCTATGGGCGGCTTCGATGAGCCTGCTATGAAACGCCTACTAGGCTTAGGCGACGATCAGCATATCATTATGATGATTGGCGCAGGTGAACGTGCTGACAATGGCGTTTACAATACCCAGTTCCGTTTTGATCAAAAACAGTTTGTGCATTACGTATAACGTACGGCTCACACTATTCCCTTAATTGCTATTTTGTTTATTACTCCCTTAACCAAGGATTGTCATGACTATCTCTCAAAACCCATCGTTTGATACCTTTCAAGGATTGTTCAACGAAGCTGAATTTGTCTATCGCCACTTAGGTTCGAACGAGACCAAGCAAGCTGACCTACTCAGCGCTGTTGGTTATAAGGATATGCAAAGCTTTATCAATGACACTGTGCCTGAGCCGGTACGTTTGCACAAAGAGTTGGATTTGCCAGTAGCAATGAGTGAGCACGCGGCACTTGCCAAACTACGCACGATGGCAGATGACATCACTGTTAACAAAAGCTATATCGGTCAAGGCTACTCTCCGGTTCGTATGCCGGCTGTCATTCAGCGCAATGTGCTCGAAAATCCAGGCTGGTATACCGCTTATACGCCTTACCAAGCGGAAATCGCTCAAGGTCGTCTAGAAGCACTGCTGAACTTCCAACAAGTATGTATCGATTTGACTGGTCTTGAGTTAGCTGGTGCGTCATTGCTTGATGAAGCAACGGCCGCTGCAGAAGCAATGGCCATGTCGAAGCGTGTGAGCAAAAGCAAATCAACGCAGTATTTCGTCGACGAGCGTGTCTATCCACAAACGCTAGATGTTATTAACACTCGTGCGAAATACTTCGGTTGGGAAGTTATCGTTGGTGATTTTGAAACCGCTAAATCTGGCGACTATTTTGGTGCGCTATTCCAGTATGTCGGTGCTGAAGGTGACGTTAAAGACTTAACAGACGTCATCAGTGCAGTAAAAGAAAACAAGACTTACGTCAGCGTCGTCAGTGACATTATGAGCTTGGTGTTATTAAAATCACCAGCCGATATGGGTGCCGACGTAGCGCTAGGTAGTACTCAGCGTTTCGGTATCCCAATGGGCTTCGGTGGTCCACATGCCGCTTATTTTGCGTTCTCTGATAAAGCCAAACGCTCAGCACCTGGTCGTATCATTGGCGTATCGAAAGACGCACAAGGCAATACAGCTCTGCGTATGGCTCTACAAACGCGTGAGCAGCATATCCGCCGCGAAAAAGCCAACTCAAACATCTGTACCTCACAAGTATTACTAGCTAACCTCGCTGGTATGTACGCGGTCTATCATGGTCCAGGCGGCGTAAAACGTATCGCTACTCGTATTCATGCGTTTGCCACTGCGTTTGCTGATGCTATCACAGAATCTAACGACAGCAGCTTGAGCGTGGTACATGATCAATTCTTCGATACAGTCGTGGTTGATTGTGGTTCAGAGAAATTGGCTACTCAAATTTTCAAAAATGCAGACAACGTTGGCTATAACTTATGGCGTCTAAGCGACACCAAATTGAGCGTTGCCTTTAGTGAAACCAGCGATCAACAAGACTTCAACACCTTGACTCAGCTATTCGTCAACAAGTCACACGATCTACCTGAAACAGCTCGTGTCTCTTTAGATAGCGCACACCTGCGTACGGATGACATCTTGACCCATCCAGTATTTAACTCGCATCACACCGAACATGAAATGCTACGCTATCTAAAGTCGCTTGAAGACAAAGATTTGGCGATGAACCGCAGCATGATTTCACTGGGTAGCTGTACCATGAAGCTAAACGCCACCAGTGAGATGCTACCGATTACGTGGCCTGAGTTTGCCAATGTGCATCCTTTTGCACCGCGTGACCAAGTCACTGGCTATATCGCAATGATCGATAGCTTGCAAGATCAATTAAAAGCCATTACTGGTTTTGATGATGTCTCTATGCAGCCAAACTCTGGCGCCTCTGGTGAATATGCTGGTCTGTTAGCGATTCGCCGTTATCATGAGTCATTGGGCGAAACCAATCGCGATGTTTGCTTGATTCCGATGTCGGCGCACGGTACCAACCCTGCTACTGCCATGATGATGGGTATGCAAGTGGTTGTGGTCAAAACTGATGAAAACGGCAACGTTGATATCGATGATCTAACTGCCAAATGTGAAGAGTACAGCGATCGCCTAGGTGCGCTAATGATCACTTATCCATCGACGCATGGTGTGTTCGAAGAAGGCATCCGTCATATCTGTGATTTGACCCACAAGCATGGTGGGCAGGTCTATATGGACGGCGCGAACATGAATGCTCAGGTAGGCATGATGCAGCCTGCAGACGTTGGTGCTGATGTATTACACATGAACCTGCACAAAACCTTCTGTATTCCGCATGGCGGCGGCGGTCCAGGCATGGGCCCTATCGGTATGAAGGCGCATTTGGCAACATTTATGGCCAACCATACCTTGAGCCCTGTACATAATGCACAAAAAGACTGCTCAGCAGTATCAGCAGCACCTTATGGTTCAGCAAGCATCTTACCGATCTCATGGATGTATATTGCTATGATGGGCCGTGATGGCTTATTAAAAGCAACGGAGCTGGCATTACTGAATGCCAACTATGTGGCAGCTGAGCTAAAAGGTCACTACCCTGTCTTGTATGCAGGCAAAAACGGCCGCGTGGCTCACGAATGTATCATCGATATTCGTCCGCTAAAAGAAGAGACTGGCATCACAGAAAGCGATATCGCTAAGCGCTTAATGGATTATGGTTTCCATTCACCAACGATGAGCTTCCCAGTCGCTGGCACGCTTATGATTGAGCCAACAGAGTCTGAGTCAAAAGAAGAACTAGATCGCTTTATCAGTGCGCTGAAGTCTATCAAAGCTGAAGCCATGAAAGCCAAAGCTGGTGAAGATAACTGGACGCTAGAAGACAACCCATTAGTCAATGCACCGCATACCGCAGCTATGATTACTAGCGAAGAGTGGACGCATCCTTACAGCCGTGAGACTGCTGCATTCCCACTGCCATACATCCGTGCAAACAAGTTCTGGCCAAGTGTCGCGCGTGTCGATGATGCGTATGGTGATAAGAACCTAATGTGCTCTTGCCCAAGTATCGAAAACTATATGTAATTATCATTTTCGATAGCTATTCTCTGTAGTAAAAACCTCCAAGTCAGCTACTGACTTGGAGGTTTTTATTTTGCTGACTTTTTATCTATTACGTTAGCAGGTAATATTATCAATAAAACAAACGATAAGAACTCAATGTAATAAAAACTTATATTGATAATAAGCTATTTATCTTAAATTTCTGAAGCAATCATTTGGACACTGCTATGCAACATAAAGCGCCTGAACAAAAAATTCGCGTTATTCTAATCCATGGGTTGCATCAAACCCCATGGATTATGCGACCATTAGCCAAGCGCCTGCAAGCAGCAGGATTTGATACCCGTCAGTATGGCTACCGTGGTATGCGTGATGGTATCAAAACCAATAGCGCCCGCCTAAATAGCTGGCTAGAAACAAACCATCACCCAGATCATCCTATAGATTTGGTCGGACACAGCTTAGGTGGTTTAATCATTCGTGATTTTGTCGCTCAGTATCCAAAATGGAAAATTGGACGTTGCGTGACTCTAGGGACACCGCATATAGGCAGTGTTTGTGCAGATTATATCTGGCGATTGACTCCTGTTGTCGTAGGTCGCTCGTATGTCGACGCACTGGACGGCACAGTCGCGCCATTGCCCAAACACGTGATGCTAGGCGTCATCGCTGGCAACCGACCTTATGGTCTAGGTCAGCTGTTTTTACAATATCATAATCGCAAACTGCGCAAATCTGACAAGCCACCCCTTAACGAGCAACTTGCACATGACGGGACAGTATATATCGAGGAGACGAGGATAGAGGCAGCAGCTGATCATATCATCATGCCAGTCTCACATACTGGCATGCTAGTGAACCCAGAGGTCGCCGAGCAGACTCGATACTTTTTAGAGCATGGACGATTTAAACGCTAAGAGCTGTATGAATACTTGAGTATCAGTTTTTCGTCTTATTAAACGACTCCTTATTGAACACGAATACCCATGCCCTGCTGCAGTTCGGTTTTATGCTTTTTGATGACTGGAATTAAGGTTTTAATTACCCAGTCGTTACGCCAACCTTTTAACCCTTGTGGCAGTTCGCTCACGTCTTGATCAAGAGCAACCACTTCATACAGTTGTCCTAGCCATTTTTTACGCATCAATACGCTAGCAGGTATACCAATCTCGCGCGCATGCTCATCAATCGCTTGCTGCACTGCTTTTGATAATACTTTATTTTTTGAGCGATATGGTGGCACTAGACAGTCTGGATGCTCTTTAGGCGGTAGACTCTTGGCATCTCTGATTATTTTCAGCAGCTCTTCGCCATATAGTCGCAGCATACTACGGTGCATGGTCGTTTTGTGTGCCAGCTCGCGCATACTGTTTGGCTTTTCAGTGACAATCTCTCGCACTGCTTGTTTTTTTATCACAAAGGTACGCGGTTGATTGGTCGCACGTGCCAGCTCTTCTCGCCACGTAGCCACACCTTTGAGTATCGCCATTTGCTGTGAGTTATAGCGATAATCTGCCATCGTTAGATACATCGCTTCATCTTCGACGTGCTGCGTGTCATACAAATCACTGGCATAAAGCTGACAGTCAGCCCAAACATAATCGTATAAACCTTGAGACTTAAGCGCATGCTCGATACTGAGATATAGCGCTGGCAAATAACGCACATCATCGATAGCATATTGCTCTTGTTCATCTGTCAACGGACGCTGGAGCCAATCAGACTGACTATGTTCTTTATCAATATGCATATCTAGCTGATCAGCCAGTGCCTGCTGATACCCCATTTGCAATTGACCCGTCAGATAAGACAACGCTATTTGCGTATCAAAAATATTGGTCAACGGTGGACAGCCAGACAATAGATAAAAAATACCCAAATCTTCGCCGCAAGCGTGCCAAATAGCAACATCTACTTTGCGTAGCGCTTCCCACAGATCAGCCAGTTGTAGCTGCGGTGCATCCAGTAGATAAACATGATCGCCAGTATTTAATTGCACAAGCGCCAAGCGCGGATAATAAGTATCACGCTTAATAAACTCAGTATCTAAGGCCACGCGTCCACAAGTCGCTAAGGCATCAATAACCTCATCTAAATCGCCTTGCTTACGTACCCATGTAATAGCAACGTCATCAGCAATATCCAATAGTGCATCAATATCTAGCACCTCAGCATCTGGAGTATTAGACACTGACTCAGATGAAGTGGCTGCTGACATTGGCTCAGTATTAGCGGCTTCTTGTAATGAGCCATCATTGATATCAGAAGCATTTGATTGAGCTGAAGCGTTTGAAACGTTATTGGACACGGGCAGATACCTGCATTAATAGGAGAAAATAAAACGCTAAACCGCGCCTTAATAAAATTAAAAGATAAACAATAATAAAGTAATTATAACAATTCCGAGAAATGAATTGGGTAAGACTTTGAAGCAATCAAAACGTTATAAAAAAGAACGATTTTGCATGGCTTGACCAAGCGTCATACTATCCAGATACTCAAGCTCGCCGCCCATCGGGACGCCTTGTGCTAAACGCGTCACTTTATTGACATGACGACTGACAGCTTCACTGATAAAGTGCGCCGTAGTCTGCCCTTCGACAGTCGTGCCTGTTGCCAATATCAGCTCTTCGACAGGCTCTTTCTTCACTCGCCATACGAGCTGATCAATATTTAAGTCATCGGCACTGACACCATCAATTGGCGATAGATGCCCACCCAACACAAAATAACGACCACGGTAACCAGCTGTCTGTTCAATCGCCATCACATCTGCTGCCGTCTCGACCACGCATAGCAGACTGTCATCACGTCTAACATCTTGGCAAAGCGGACATACAGCCTCATCACTAAAGCTATGGCAACGCTGACATTCAACAATATCACGCATGGCTTCATCTAGTGCTTGGGCGAGTGCCATGCCTTGTGGGCGTTTTTTACTGAGCAGATGTAACGCCATTCGTTGGGCACTTTTTTGACCGACGCCTGGCAATATACGCAGCTGTTTGACCAGCTGATCAAATTTGGCTGTAAGCAAAGTAGCTTCCTTTAATTGACTTTATCTAACTGAATTTATAAATCGTAGCTATAAAAATGGGGTCGTATCGTGTCGATAACAACCCCATTTTTGTCTTCAGTATGAAGTATTTAATGCTTAAAACATGCCTTGCATACCTGGTGGCAGACCCATGCCCGAGGTCGCGCCAGCCATCGTTTCTTCATATAGTGCATCTGCTTGACGAACCGCATCATTGATAGCAGCAGCGATAAGATCTTCGATCATATCTGGCTCATCTTCTAACAGACTTGGATCAATAGTCAAACGCTTAACCACATGACGACCAGTCATCGTTACTTTAACTAGTCCACTGCCCGCTTCTGCTTGCACTTCTTTGTTAGCAAGTTCTTTCTTAGCGTTTTCAACGTTCGCTTCTACTTTCTTTTGCATCGTTTGTGCTTGTTGCATCAATGCTTGAATGTTCATAGTTGCCTCTTTTGTTATTTATGGTTTGTATTTTATGCTAGTGCGTATAGTAATGAATAATTAATAACGTAAAGTTAATGCAATGCGTTAGTGCAGATTATACCGTTATCTTTACAAACTGTCTAAACCACGTGCCAAGTCTTTGATAATATCTTCCACATCTTCTAGACCTACCGATAGACGAATCAGACCATCTTTAACGCCAGCTTCGGCACGAGCCTCAGCAGTTAAGCGGAAATGCGTCGTGGTTGCAGGATGAGTAATCGTGGTTTTGGCATCGCCCAAGTTATTGGTGATAGAGACCATTTGGGTTGAATCAATCACATGCCACGCCGCTTCTTTGGTATCACGGCTATCAGATGCCTTGACTTCGAAGCCCATGATAGCACCGTAACCATTCTTCATATGATGCTGACGTGTAGCAAGCTCGTGCGCAGAATGGTCACTCAAGCCTGAGAAATGCACAGTACTGACATTAGGGTGATTGACCAAAAACTCTGCCACTTGATTGGCATTTTGGCAATGCGCTTGCATACGCAATTTAAGCGTTTCAAGCCCCTTAGTAAATACCCAAGCATTGAACGGACTCATGCTGATACCACCTGAGCGCACCACGGTAAATGCTTCTTGCATCAGTTCATCACTACCGACCAACGCACCGCCTAATACTCGACCCTGACCATCCAAATATTTGGTCGCAGAGTGAATGACCACATCCGCACCCAAATCTAATGGGCGCTGCAATGCTGGTGTCGCAAAGCAGTTATCAACGACGAGTAATATATCATTGGCTTTACATAGCTGACTCAAATAACCGATATCGCAAATCTGTGCCAATGGATTACTTGGGCTTTCGCAATAAATCACCTTGGTATTTGGTTGAACCGCATTGGCCCATGCCTCATTGTCGAAGCAATCCACGTAGCTGACTTCAACACCAAACTTGGCCATATAGTTGTTGAATAGACCGATAGATGAGCCGAATAACTGGTTGGCCGCTAGCAAATGGTCGCCCGCTTTTAGATATGCCAAGCACATGGTCAAAATAGCGCCCATACCAGAGGCCGTTGCAACCGCGCGTTCACCGTTTTCTAATGCAGCTAAACGACGCTCAAAAGTACGCACGCTTGGATTGGTATGACGAGAGTAGACATTGCCTGTTTTTGTACCGTCAAAATGAGCAGCAGCATCAGCGGCTGAACGATAAACGTAAGAGCTGGTGGTAAAAATAGGCTCTGAATGCTCGCCTTCGTCTGTACGGTGTTGACCTGCCCGCACTGCGATGGTCTGCATGCCATAATCAAGCCCTAAATCTAAGGCATCGTTGCGCCAGTTTGGATCTAACTTGTTCACACTGCTCTCATCATGGTTTTGCGACTGACTCATAAACGTTCCATTACTTTGGTTGGTATTTTATTGGTTAATACTTTATTGATTGGTCTTTTAATTGAAATAAAATGACTGCTTATTCTTCTGATTATCGACCGAATTCATCAGCGTTATCATATCATGTCGACTTATTCCGCACAGCTGGTTTCAAATGGCCACTAAATATTATTTTCGAATACTAAAGATGTATCAATTTTAATGCTCAAAATCTGCCACATATATAATTAAACACTACTTAAAAAACAATGATTTCGTGCGCTAAATCTAACAAAAATAACGTATTTATAATAGGCAGATATCACAACAGCTGCTAAGCTTAGCGACGATTTAGATTTTGCCACGCGTAATACAACAACAGTTTGGTAATTCATCTAACAAGAGTGATTTGAACACTCAGAATCATTATTTATCAGTACATCTAGGCTCATTAAGGTAAATTCGTTATGTCGATGTTCAGTATAGAACCAAGCAGCTTATCGTTGAGTCTAACCCTAGGACTGACTTTAGGTCTTAGTGCTTGCCAGAGTTTGCCCAAGCAGCCACATTTACCGGAAAGCCAAGCACTATCAGCGCGTGTAGAGGCGCTATATTCAGACGAGCAAACGACGCAAGGTGAGACGATTAAAACTAGCAGCACTGACTTGGTCTCTGCTATTAGTGCGCAGAACGATATTCATCCTGATTTGTCTGGTTACCATCCAATCGTGACCGGAGCGAATGCTTTTGCGGCACGTAGCATCTTGACAGATATGGCCACGCGCAATATTGATGCACAGTACTATATTTGGCATAACGATCAGGCTGGTCAGCTTTTGTTAAAAGACTTATGGGACGCAGCTGAACGCGGCGTAATCGTGCGCTTATTGTTAGATGATTTTAATAATAGTGCCAAGTTTGACCAGCATTTATTACGTTTTGCCAGTCATCCCAATACCGCGGTGCGTATTATCAATCCTTTGATGCATCGTAAGTTTCCAACATTGAACTATGTGACTGGTTTGCCGCGTATCAATCGCCGCATGCACAATAAGAGCATGACCTTTGATAAGCAAATTACCATCATCGGCGGGCGTAATATCGGTAACGAATACCTTAGCAATGACCAAAGCAGCCAATTTGCAGATTTGGATGTCTTACTTATCGGTAAAGTCGTCGCAGATATTGATAACAGTTTTTATGACTATTGGTCATCGCCTTTATCATTCGATATTGAGACCTTAGCGAAATTTGATAATGACGTTACGCCTGATTTTTTAAAGGCTTTAGATAAGCTCGGCCTGGATGAAGAAAACAACGAAGGCAGCAGCTTGACGGTTTATAAAGCTGCGATCAAAGACTCTACGATTGATAGTGACTTGATTAATAAGCGTGTGCCTTTTCGTTGGACCGACATGCAGTTCTTAAGTGATGATGTTGGTAAACTAAGCAAAACAGTTCCTGCCGATACCAACTTGGTTCATCAGTTGCGTAACTTGCTTGGTAGCCCAACCAAGAAATTGACGATTATTTCTTCTTATTTTGTACCGACCAAAGATGGCGTCGATACATTGGTTAAGTTGGCTGAAGCTGGTGTTGATATTAAGATATTAACCAACTCATTTGATGCGACCGATGTGACTGCCGTGCATTCTGGTTATAGCCAGTGGCGACCTCGCCTGCTTCGTTCAGGCGTCAAAATATATGAGCTTAAATCGACCGCTGCTGAAGAAAAACGTGACAATAAACTGTGGCGAGCACGTAGTCAATCTTCGACCAGCTTGCACGCAAAAACGTTTGCAGTAGATGATTATCAAGTCTTTATCGGTTCATACAACGTTGACCCACGCTCTGCCAATATCAATACCGAAATGGGCGTGATTATTAATGATGATGAACTCGCAAGGCAGTTGCATGGTGCTTTGAGCGACGATCTATTAAATCAAGCGTATGAAGTCAAGCTACTAGAAAATGGCAATCTGCAATGGCATACCATGGAGAAAGGCGAAAAAGTAGTCTATGACTCAGAGCCACGAGTGGATATAGGTGACCATGTTTGGCTAACCATTATGTCTTGGTTGCCCATTGACTGGCTATTATAGATATATAGCTTATTAATTTCGACAGCTCTAGACCATTAGAACATTTAGTTTTGCGACTCAGTTGTATTAAGTAAACAAAGTACTATTCAAAAACTTCTATTTTAAACACCCAACTTATTGTTTCGGCAAATCATCTTTTATATATCTTGATTTGCCGTTTTTACCATGGCCGGTTATCCAAACGATGATCGTCTTAATGACCACTTTACTCTGTGGATATGTGATCTATTATGCCGTCTCGTTCTCAATACGCCCTAATGTCTACTAAAGACAAAAACATAGTGATGTTCATTAGCTTCATCAGCGCTGTGATATTTTTTGATTTTTTGATTTACTTGTATATCTCAGATATTGTTTCAGCGGCGATTTTTCCTGCTAATTCTGACCCTAGAGTTGCTAAACTGCAAGGAATGGGGCTTTTTGTTATCGGTTATTTAGCACGTCCAATCGGAGGTGTTCTCATCGGTCGTTATGGTGATATAAAAGGTAGAAAGCCCGTTTTATTGCTAAGTATAATAGTCACCGCATGTAGTCTCCTCGCAATGGCATTTTTGCCCACTTATGCACAATGGGGCATCTTTGCGCCTGCTTTATTCATTTTGTTAAGAATAATACAGGGTATGGCATACGGACTTTATGTTCCCTTATCTTGGGTATTTGTGGCAGAGCATGTGCCTAGACAGTATTTATCAGTAGCCTGTAGCTACGTGACTGCCAGCTTCTTTGTAGGCGTGTTATTCTCAAATGCATTTTTTATGTGGCTCTCTAGCTTTATGACCACAGCTGAGTTAACTGAGTACGGATGGCGCTTGCCATTTTTAGTGGCCGCTGCACTAAGTGCTTTGCCGTTATTGGTGTGGCGAATGGTTGGAGAGACGCCTTTCTTCTTGGCACTCGTAAAGCCGAAGGCAAGTAAAAATGCAGGCAAGCCACTGACGTTACTTTTTAAACACTGCAAACATTCCATTTTTATCGGTATGGTGCTGACGTTAGTAATCTCTAGTATTTCTACTGTTATCGTTTTGCTATTACCTGACTTAATAGAGATAAATTTTTCGTTGGACAGTGATTTATTCGGGTTCTCCCATAGCTTGGGCATCATATTTATAATTTTTGGCTGTATATTCTATGGGATGATTTCTAATCACGAGAATTTTGGTAAAGTGTTGGTAATCGGTTCGATTTTACTGATTGCCCAAATGCTGGCGTTCTTTTACCATTTGCAGGCGGGCGGTGATTATATACTGATCATGTATGCGATTTTGGGCTTCTGTGCTGGCGTGATTGGTATGGTCCCTGCTATCCTTGTAGAGCTGTTTCCGACCAATGTACGTCTGACTGGCGTTGCTTTTTGCAACAATGTCACACAGGGTATCGTGGGTGTACTAATACCTTTTGGTCTTGGATACGCCACGACTCTAGTAAGCTTTTCACCAGCACTGTACATTGCCTTTATTGGCTTTATCGGTATTATCATGGGGCTTTATTTTTATAATTTGCCCGAGTTGAAAAAGATTGACCACGTTATTGTATAAGTAAGATAGTCAATCGCCGCTTCGCATAACGCTTAAAGCTCTAAAAAATCTTGAAAATAAGGTGCAATGGGTTGTCTCATCCATTGCACCTTCTCCATTTATTTAAGACACAAATATTAAGGCTTGATGACCATGGTTGATATGACCAACAAACGCCTCTCAGTAGCTCCTATGATCGACTGGACTACGACAGATTATCGTTATTTTGCGCGACTGTTTAATCCGCATACCTATCTATATACCGAGATGATCAGTACTGGTGCATTGATACATGGCAATCGAGCACGCCACTTGCGCTTCGATACACTTGAGCATCCTCTTGTATTGCAACTTGGCGGTGCAGACATCAGTGAGATGACACAATGCGCAGAGTTTGCTCAGCAATATGGCTATGACGAGGTCAATATCAATGTTGGTTGCCCCTCAGATCGCGTACAGCACAACAAAATAGGTGCTTGTCTGATGGCAGAACCTCAGACCGTCGCTGATTTGGTCAAGCATATGCAAGCTGCAGTCGATATTCCTGTGACGGTCAAACATCGTATTGGCATCGATGATTTTGATAGTTATGAGTTTATGGTGGACTTTGTGCAGACAGTGGCAGCAGCAGGTTGTACCCGCTTTATTGTACATGCACGTACGGCATGGTTGCAGGGGCTCAGCCCTAAGCAAAACCGCGAGATACCACCGCTGCGTTACGATGATGTGTACCGTCTAAAGCAGGACTTTCCTGAGCTAGATATTGAAATCAATGGCGGTATCGATACAATTGAAGATATAAAAATGCATCTACAGCATATCGATGGTGTGATGATTGGCCGAGCGTTTTATCACAACCCTTATCTATTAGCAGAGGCCAATAGCTTATGGAACGAGGCAACGTCCGAGACAATACCTAAGCGCTCAGAGATTTTAGCGCAGCTATATCCATATCTCGAAGAACAACTCGCAAAAGGCGAAGCGTTGCCAACGATGACACGGCATTATTTAGGACTTTTCCAAGGTCTGATGGGCGCGCGTAAATGGCGTCAAGCCTTGAGCGGTAAACCTCAACTGACGATTGATGATATCAAGCGAGCTGCCGATGAAGTGCTACTATTAAATCCTGATGCATAATCCTAACGCGTCGCCAAATTTTGATATCTGACTGGCTCGATAGAATTTACATGCCAGCCGTCGTTGTGGCTAGTATTTCATCTACGCCGCTTGCGCAATATACTGCCACATCGCTGCACCATTATTGACAATGTGCAGTACGATTAGCAGTAGTAGCGAGCCTGACTTAATCCGTGCATAGCAAAATATCAATGCCAACACTACGATGGTACTGATTTCATAGATACCATACTGCACATGGATCACAGCAAATATCAAACTTGTCACAATACTGGCGACAATCGCCCCATGATTCGCTGAATATGATGGTGCTGTGAACTGTTCTGCGATGGCTGACCACAATATACCGCGAAAGATAACCTCTTCATAAATTGGTGCGACGACCACCATAGCAAAGACCAATAGCCAAACCGAACTGACTGACTGATAAAGAGGGTCAACAAACACCAGCGGTGCCATATCGAGTACATACGTTAGTGCCTGACTGGCAATCATAAATATCAGTAGTAGCCCAAGCATGCCTATACCCACCGACAGTGAGAACGGTTTTAGCGCTAAATATTGACGCAGGCTGCCACCTTTTAAACGAATGATAAGTACGCTAATTGCCACTAGCAATATACAGCCGATAAGTATAGACAGGCTCACAACCGTTCCATCATTACTACCAAAATAGAATATACGCCCTATCGATGTCCTTTCATCGGGAGGTAATATCAGCTTGCCAGCGACATAAACACCTACCAACTGACTGATAAAAAATGCAAGCACCATTCCTACTGTTAGCACGAATGTATCCACGCGCGAAAATAGCGGCAGAGACTTAGGTGAGACAGTCGTACTAGATGGCGCAGTTAGGTTCTTTGGCATAAAGGTATCACTTAAAAATACTCTGGCAGCTCATATCCATTACAAGCATGACTGATGGTATGTTGCATTTATCTTGACAGTTGCTGCTTGATCAATCCTAGCACCTGCATTGAGACAGACTCTGGATGCTCAAGTGGGAACATATGGCCTCCTTCGTGAGTCTCATAAGGAATACCCAAGCGCGATTTTATCTGCTGCGGAAAGCGACGTTTCAAAAAGATACTGTCTTGACCAATGATTAAAGTTACAGGCACTTTAGGGCCACGGTTTGGTGCAAGCCAATACCAAGATGGGTTGGTACGGAACACAGCAACTTCGCTGGCTTTAGGGATAGCCAATGTCACTTTACCATCAGCACGCTCATGCAAGCCGTGATCGATATATCCTTGAAAGCTACGCTCATCGAAACTCTTAAAAAACCCTTTATGTCGCATTTTCTCATATGCGTCGTCGCGGCTATCCCACACATCACGGCGATGTTTGGACACGCCAGCTGGTGACAGCTTGTCCATCAGACGATTATTCATGAGCGGTAATCTGTCTGCTGTCTTTGCCAAATGCCACAACAAGCTGACTTTGCCATAAATCCAAGGCGGGTCCATAAGCACTGCTTGTGCAAACAATTCAGGCTGACGATACGTGGCCTGCAACGTACACATAGCCCCAAGCGAATGCCCTACTGCTACTACCTGTGCTACGCTGTGCTTTTTACAGGTACTGTTTACGCTATCAATGATTTGCTGCGTCAGACTGCGCCAATGGTCATCCACTGGATAATCGGGCGTATCACCCAACATCGCAATATATTCAATCGTAAAAAATTCTGATAAACCTTCAAAAAACGGCTCATATACCGCGCTTGGCATTCCATTAGCATGAGCAAAATGCAGCACAGGTTTATTGGTTATTTTAGAGGCAGGCAGTTTAGCAAAGGACAGCGAATTTATTTCATCACTCATGACAGACTCTCGTAGGATCGTTTATGTTATATATTATTCTAATGATTGAACCTTGTACCATTATTAAAACCAACAGCATCAAAACCAACCCCTTCAAAACCAACTATGTTTATATGGCAAGTTTGACGACTGTATTTGATGGTTATAGTTGTATAGCTAATTTAATCAGGCTATCACTCAGACCAAGGTTTTTATTTGGTAGTGCATACAATTAAGGCTGAGCACAATTATATGCTCAGCCTTAACAATCATACACATTATATCTAGAACATAAAACGCTTAACGCATCTGCCCAGTGTTGCTTTCTTGTGGCAATACGTCGAGACTAACGCTAGAGCCAATACCTGCACCTAATTTCACTGCAAAACGGTCCATAAACATTTGGAACGGATCAGTTGGGCTATAGCTGATGATCGTATCAAGGTCTAGTTGCTTACTTAGACTTGTGATACTACCTGTTTTGTCTGCCAAACCTAGCTCAATAGACTGCTCACCTGTCCAGAATAACCCTGAGAACAGTTTGTTTTGCTCAGGATTCTTCAGACGGTCACCGCGCCCTTCTTTGACAGCGTTGATGAAATGCTTGTGCGTGTTTGCCAGTACTTTTTCGACATGATTTTCTTCATAATCAGTCAACGGACGAGATAAGCTTAAGATATCTTTATACTCACCAGCCGTAATCGTACGATCTTCTACGCCAACTTTGTCCATTAAGCCTTTAACGTTGTAGCTTGGCATAATGACCCCGATAGAGCCGACCAAACTTGATGGATTGACATAAATCTCATCGGCGGCAGACGCAATATAATAAGCACCTGACGCACCGATATCACCAATCACCGCATAAAGCTTTTTGTCTGGGTATTCTTGGCGTAAGTTCATCATGGTCTGCCAAATCTCATCAGACTGTACTGGTGAACCGCCAGGTGAGTTAATGTCCAATGCTACTGCTTTTGAGTTACTGTTTGCAAAAGCGTCTCTCAATGCTTCATTGACATCATACGCATTGGCCACATCATCATTACTGATAACACCTTGCAGCTCAACCACTGCCAAATGCGGATCGCTAGTATCGACTGCGTCCATACCTGTTGGCGCACTGCTACAACCACGACCAAGGGTTAAAAATATCAATAAGATATAACCAAAGGTCAGTAGTTTAAAAAAGATACTCCAGCGACGAGCGCGGCGCTGCTCAACCACACTCGCTAATAACGTGTTTTCCAGCACCTTCCATTCTTGTCCACTTGGCGGGCTTGGTTGCTGCAGTTGCGTTGGCTGATTTGCCGAGTTATCAGGACGTTTGTTAGGGTCTGGTGGCCAGTTGGGCATATAACTTCCTAAGTTAGAAACAATCTAAAACAATAAAATGAGGTTGTCGAGAAATACAGCTAGAACGGTGGTATATACCTGATACTGTCTCACCATATCTGTGACCTATGTTAATAGTCAGTGACCTGTATTAATAGGCTGCTAAGTATGGTGGTATTTCGATAATGGTTCAATAGTATAACTGTGAAATATCACTATATTGTAACGCTGATAATATAAGCCTTATTTTTGAGGGTTGGTGTTTTCAACATTGGGAATACTATCAATATTGCTTAGCGATTTAGTTGTTTAGCGATAATGCAGCTTCTAAAGGATTATTATCATAGGTTATAACTTCATCGATTCCCTGACGACTTATGACATCAGCTGTAATTTGCGAAGCACTCTGACCAAGCCAACGTGTATTTTTGAATAGCATGTCATCATTATTTGATTCAGCTGAACATAGTAATGACCACATTTGCCAAACGCGTTGATGAGTATCAGCATCTAAAATCAGACGTGACTGAGACTCTGACTGTTTGCCAGTTAACTTGTTAGATGCTATTTGTGCTGGAGGGCTAACAGGTGAATTGGCAGGTAACGAGTTAAGTGGGTCTGCCGCATTGTATCTTAGAACGCGTATAGGCAGATTAGTATCAAGAGCAATTGTACAATCCCAAACGCTGGTGTCACCTATCTTGGTCCAACCAGTGATGGCTTGTACTGACAACTCATCGTTGGCTGACTGCCATATTTTGCCTTGATCACAACGTTGGGCACTGATAGTGGGCGTATCTTCAGACTGCTTAACTGTTTTATAGGCTTGCTGAAATGCAGACCAACGATCAGAGCGCCCTGCTTGCCAATATTGGCTAATAGATAAACTACTATTTAATTGAGCAACGGTCATCGGCAGTAATTCAGAATTTTTGGTATTAGCAGTATTCTTATCGTCGTGAATTAACGTATCAGTCAGGCCGTCACTGCTACTCTGTATGACAATGCTCTCTAACTTATCGACAGATAAACTACCCAGTTGCTGCTTTAAATTTTCAGATAGTTTATCTGCTGTCAGGCTGCTTGGCATCGTTCGTGTAGAAGCTGGTCTATGGTCAGCTAAGAACAACCAATTGGTACTGTCTTCATTGACGGTAGGATATTGCAGCAATGCCGCCGTTATATACGAATCACCCGTTAGCAAAATATATAGGGTCGGCATCCTCACAAATGATTGCTGATTGGCATACACCGTGATCATCAGCAACGTTAATGGTGGCAACGTCAACCAACGGCTGAGTAAACCTTGTGGCAACAGCCAAGGCAATGCACTTAGCAAAGCCATCGATAGTATCGCGATATTAACTGGTGTATAGAGCCACGCATCCGATAGCGCTGGCAATGACGTCAGCCAACTCATCAAATCGTGTAGATGACCAACTATCGTACTAATAATTACCCAGAGAATATCAGCAATACTCGGCACCAAAAGGTAACATAGTCCTGCTAATAAATTGAGCGGTACAATCACCCAACCAAATAGCCCAATGGCAAATAAATTAATAAAAAGACCCCATAACGACGCCTTACCGAATAAAAGCAACGTAACGGGTAATAAAGTAAGAAACAGCCAAAACTGTAGTTTAAATACACGCTTGGCCATTCGCCAAACACGGCCAGAGAGCGCGTTACTGATATGAGTATGCTGCTTACTATCGTGTACAGTTGTTGCAGTAGTAGTCTGATGCTCATACGACTTATCGTCATACTTGAGCAATAGCGCTACTGCGATAAAAGACAGCCAATACCCTGCCTGCCATAATACGTAAGGGTCACCCCAAGCCATCAATACAGCTAGCGCTAATAGCACGCGCATCGTACTGACGGGGAGCAATGTTAATCTAACGAATCCAATCGCTAATAACATCCAAGCCGTACGGGCAGCAGGCACGTCAAAACCAGTAAATAGCGCATAAATAAAAGCGGCACCAATCATTACCCACCAGCGCACTTGCCAACGCGGAATACGACGATAAATCGCTGAATAATTACGATCAAACAGCAATACAACTATGCCTGCCAATACAATAGCCAAAAACAGTACGTGCGTGCCTGAAATAGCGAGCAGATGTGAGATACCCGCCAGTTGATATAAGTCCTTAGTATCACGATTAATCAAGCTACGATCGCCCGTAAGCAGACTTAATGTCACGGCTTTTGCTTGTTGCTCTGCTGTCGTTTGTGCTGACCAGTCTTGATAGAAATGCTGTCGTAATCGCCAACGCCCCTGATCGATACGAGTACGAAAGCGCTGAAGATATGAATCAGAGTCTAGCGACTGCTTCGAATATTTTTTATCGCTGATTTCATTGCTGATTTCGTTACTATTTACCAATATAGGACTAACGGCCAAAATATTTGCAACGCCATCAATATGCCGACCTCGCAACCAACGATAACTGTCAAAGCCAGTAGGGTTATTGACTGCTTGCTCAGAAGTAGCTAACGGCGCCAGTGCTAGGCTCATGAATATCTCATCACCGGGCTGCAAATCGTTTAAGGCTGCAAACTGGCTATCATTTGCAGACTTTCTTGGATAGGCGTTGAGTAGGACTCGGTGTTCGCTAACTTTGAGACTAACTTCATTGGGATTAACATCGTAATTTCTACTTAGGCTATTTTTATCAGCCTTTAAATAATTAGATGTTTTAGTTGCTAACTCTTGGGGCGTTAGCTCAGCGACTAATGGAGCGATATTCGTTATCACCGCTACTTGACGATAACCGCTGTCTGTAGTGGCATCATAAACACTGTCGCTCAACCCTTCGATACGCACGAGTGCTTGTACTCGTATTGGAGCAGTTATTTCAGTGGTTTCTGCTCGTTGGTGAGTAACCAAAGCTTGCAATGCACTGCCTATCACTAACGCAGTCGCTAATAAAGCTAAGACTAAATATCTAATAATTCGGAAAGGAAGTTTAGTATGACGAGATGCGTTGTTAAAGGTATCGTTATCAGCGCTGTGGCTGTCTATCGAGGGTATGTTGAATTGAGCAGAAGCCAGCAGAATCGTGGCAAATACAATCAGCTCCAACGACAGATTAGACGTACCAACTGTCTCTAGCAAGGATAAGTCAGTTGGCATTATCACATTATCTGCGACTGCCAATACGCCCATCATAACTATAATTATTAGGCTACCAATCAACCAGTACACCAGCACTCCTTGCTTGATGACTTAAATATTATTCGGCCAAATATGGTGACTTACTATAGCAAATGGCACGTGATGCAATAGCATTTATATTTATATTACCCTATACTGAGGCAACGTATTAGGTGGTAACTATCTGACACCACCATTCTGTGTGTTCTAACCTTTATCCTACTCACCATATATTACTTTATACCAGCTTCTCAATACTATTGAGTAGACTGTAGTTAATGATTAAAGGCGATCCTGTGCCCCAAAAACGTCTAAAAGACCTACTTCCCACACCAGAGAAAATCTTAGAAAGTCGCACTTTAAAGCTGTTTGCACCGCACTTGGCTGATCCAAGGTTATGGCATTTTAATCGACACAGCCTAAATAAGGCCGTCTATATCGGTGTACTAAGTGCATTTTTTCCGCTGCCAGGACAGATGTTGCTGGCGCTTATTGGCTCGCTTATTTTTCGTGCCAATGTCCCTATGGCGCTTGGTTTGACATGGATTACTAACCCAGTCACTAGCTTACCCATCTTCTATGCTGGATACTATATCGGTGCAAAGATCATTGATGCACCTGTGATTAGCTTGCGATTCATCGGTAGAATGATTGCTGATTTTAGCTTATGGGCATTATCAAACGGTGCCAATCCGTTCATTACTTATCGCGGTACAGTATCGCTTGCTGCATTTTGTATCGGGCTAACGATTTTGGCCGTGGTCACCAGTCTTATTTGCGGTTTGGCATTTAAGGCCATTTGGCGTTATAAAACCGTGGCGAGCTGGCAGAAACGTCAGCAGAAACCTTCTGACGAACCTGACGAATCTGACAAGTCATAAGGCAATTTATAAGGCAATTTATCTTTATTACACGGCTATAACGCTTACGCCCTGGCTAATCTAAGCTAGCAGAGCTTATTCTTCTTTACTGTTCTCTATAGCATTTAAGACTTTGTCAGTGAAATCCCTATCCATCGGTACGATCTCAATGACTTCATCATTTTTACAGAGCGTATAACGCTTACCTGTCGCGCTATCTTGGACTTTCAGGTCGTAATCAACCCCAGCCAAAGTGATGGCATCAAACACAGGTGTCAGTAGCTCGGTTTGCGCCTGTCTATCGAGCGTTTCAAACAGAGTTGGATCGATGTAAGGCTTTAACGGCTCATCACCCTTTTCCGCACTGCCAAAAGCCGCAATTGGATTATCATCTTCACGCATTTTACGCATCCTTATAAAATAGATAAGGCGGCTGGCTCACAACCGCTTAATCGCTAGTTTCTATGATATATTTTCTTAATAATACAACAGTAAACCTTTAACGTAACAGTCCTGAAAAACGCAAACAGATGGCGTTTCGGTCAGTTCTTTAACCTAATATAAAAAATTATTAATACTGTTCCCAATGCCCATTGCGTAGCAACAACTGACGGTCAGCAAGCGCCGCTAAATTGCGGTCGTGCGTCACCATAAGTAGCGCGGTTTGCATGGTGCTTTGTAGCTCTGACAACAGGCCAAATACGCTCTGCGCATTGTCATAATCCAAGTTACCTGTTGGCTCATCCGCCAAAATAAGCGATGGCTTAGTCACGAGCGCGCGTGCAATCGCTACACGTTGACGCTCGCCACCTGATAGCTCACCTGGTCTATGCATCAAACGATGCTCAAGACCGACATTTTCTAGAATCTCAACTGCCTGCTTACGAGCATCAGTCGTTGATACTTCTGGACGCATCAGCAATGGCATAGCTACGTTTTCGATTGCTGTAAATTCTGCCAACAGGTGATGAAACTGATAAATAAAGCCCAAATGCTTATTTCGCATTGCACCGCGCTCAGTTTCATTCATGCTATTTAATAACTGACCATGCAACCAAACCTCACCACTCGTTGGCGTATCTAGACCACCAAGCAAATGTAACAGCGTACTTTTACCTGAACCACTGGTACCAACGATAGCGATGCGCTCACCCGCATGAACAGTCAGATCAAGACCAGTCAATACTTGTGTACTGACCGCGCCTTCATCATATATCTTATTGATATTGGTCGCCTCTAAAATGGCAGACATAGCGCTTCCTTTATTTTATTTATTTCGGTATTTATCTCGATGTTTGGGCGTTTGGGATTACTCATAGCGTAACGTTTGAGCAGGCTGAATCTTAGCCGCTCGGCGCGCTGGATAAATCGTTGCCAAAAAGCTCAGTACAAACGATGCACCTGTAATTAATACCACGTCTAACAAACGCAACTGTGATGGCAAGTAATTGACAAAATACGCATCAAATAGGTTCAGACCAAAGGCTTGGTTAATAAAGCCTAAAATATCGCTGACCGTAAGCGCAAATATCACACCCAATATCGTACCAGCGATAGTACCGATGACCCCGATAACCACACCTTGAACCATAAAGACTTGCGTAATTAAACGAGGAGATGCACCAAAGGTTTTTAAGATTGCGATATCTGCTTTTTTATCGGTCACTAGCATAACCAGACTTGAGACAATGTTAAAAGCGGCAACTAGGATAATCAAAAATAGTAATAGGCCGACCATGGCTTTTTCCATTTGAATTGCCCCAAACAGATTGCCATGAGTTTGTGTCCAGTCATTTGGATATAGCTTTTCAGGTGCGATAGCAGCCGCTTTTTCCGCAGCTATAGGCGCAGTAAAGATATCGTTAAGCTTCATGCGTACGCCCTGTGCGCCTTCTGGCAGACGCAGTAACTTTGCCGCATCTCCCATCGGGATAAACGCCATAAGACTGTCTACTTCTGGGCTGATCGTAAAGATACCTGTCAGAGTAAAACGCTTAAATCGCGGTATCACGCCTGCTGGTGATGGTGACGCTTCTGGCAATACTAGCGTCACTTTATCCCCTATTTGCAGACCCAAAGACTGCACCATCTCCTCGCCCAACACGATACTGAAATCGCCACTTTTCAGGGTGTCAATACTACCTTCAATCATGTGCTCATTGATGATGGAGACATTTTTCTCGTATTCAGGCTCGACGCCTGTCACCATGATTCCTGCGACCTGACCATTTGATGTCAGCATCCCTTGCAGTTGAATGAATGGTGCCACAGCTGCCACTTCTGGGTCTTCTTTGATCTGATCAGCCAGCTGTTCCCAGTCGCCAATAATTTCTGATGAGACCACCGTAGCCTGCGGTACCATTCCCAAAATACGGGTTTTCAGTTCACGGTCGAAGCCGTTCATCACTGATAGCACCGTAATCAATACGGCAACCCCAAGCGTCAGACCAATCATCGAGATGAGTGATATAAAGGAGATAAAGCCATTACTACGTTCTGCTCGGGTATATCGTAAGCCGATAAATAACGCTAAAGGACGAAACATATTCAAACTCTTTATCTTATCTACGTGCGACTTTATATAGGTTGCATAACGAGCAGTAGTAAATGCATCATACAGTTGCTACTACTCACATATAAATCAAACACAAAAACAGGGGGTCAGACGAGCCAATAACAGCTGTCAAAAGGGAGCTAGTTTGACACAAACTAGCTGATATGTGCCAGTCATTAGCAACAACTGAGAGTATTTTTTACCAAAAAACTGGGTTTTGTTATTATTTTTTATAGGGGGCTTGCTATTATCTGTGCCAATACCTATATATTATATGCTAAAGACAATTGTCATTAACCCCTCATTGAGGTTTACTCGCTATTTACTGATAATATCGCTGACCATCATAAACCAATCATTTAAAATGTTGGATGGTACACAAGCAAACACAGTATTAGATACAAACCTCACGCTGACTTAATTTTGAGTATTTTCATGACCATAAATTATCAATACAAAAACATTCAATCTCCTACCAAGATCACGTTGACCGATGAGCAGTCTGCAGGTCACGCCGATCACTGGCGTATTCTGACCGATGATATGAGTCATGATGTGCCTGAGTGGCTACAAAAAATGATTGAAGTCGCCGCGATGCCTAAAGGCCTGAATAACAACGTCAGTGCAAAAGACAGCTGTCTGCTTCTATCAGAAGATCAGCCATGCCATATTAATCAAGTACTTGCGATGAAAGATGGTAAGCCAGAATGCTTTATCAATGCCTATCCTTGTGTCGATAGTCCTTACGGATTGAACTGCAAAATTGAGCGTGTCATCGCCAATGACAACTCACATGATGCCGTGTTGCGCTTACGTACTGCTGATGGCAGTATCATTTATGCGTTTGATCAACTCTATACGACCAACCGTCACCTATATCAACGCGACACCTCTTACTATGTCAACTTTAGTGCTTGGGCGCACGAAATTAAGCTAAGCGAGCAAGACGAAGTCATTATGGTCGAAGACCAAGAGTCTATCCGTTATCATCGTGCCTTTAACGATATCGTGGCGGCAAATGACGGAAAAATCCCTGATGACCTGCAAGAGCAAATCAGCGAATGGAAGCCTGAAACCAAAGAGCAAATGGCACCTGTCGAGATTAACTTAGGTCATATGTGCGCTTACCTGTTTGGCGATACGCTAGGACAAGAAGACGAGGCTTGGTGTCAAGGTCAAGTACTTGGCAAGCAAGAAACCGTCTTCAATGGTAAATCTATCATATTGTTTGACGTAGTGACGCTACGTGAGCAAGATGCAGATCCTTTTGTAGTGCGTATCGGTGCGCTTAATACTGCTGAGACTAATAGCATCAAAGTACATGACTACGTCCAAGCAAACGTATGGCTACAAGCAGCAATATACAAAGAAAACCAATCAAATGGGACGCAGCAATCAAAAGCTAGCTAGTCTTTTTGAGAGACTTTCACAGCTTTTTACGCTATTACTTATTTCGTTATGCAATGAAAAAGCCCCTAATATGAATTAGGGGCTTTTTTGTATCTTATAGATTCTTACAACGCAAAAACGTAACGTAAAATTCGTATGAATATGCGATTAAGCCATCGTCGTCATTGATTTGATGCGAGTGTATAGCTCTTTTTGCTCTGCGCTTGGACGTGCAGTCTGTACGGCCATTAGCTGTGACATATCGCCTTCGACACGGATTTTGCCACTCATAAACGCACCCATGATTTGATTGGTATCAAAATCAGTGATGATGGACTGTAGGATATCGCGATCTAATAACAGTGTCGTCGTTGCATTATCGTTTAAGCCGCGATGCAGCAAACCATTTGCAAAATTGGCTTCGATAGTTTTATCAGCTTCAGCCACTTTTAGGTTGACGACCATATTGGCAAGTACTGGCGGTAAGTTTAACTCACCTGCTTCGTTGCCCATTTTTTCTACTTGCTCAAACCATTCATCTGTCAAAAAAACTGCCATATTATATTATCCTTAATTGATATTCTGTCAGACCAATACTACTCAAGGCACTCTTGGCCTAACTATTAGAATTATTAAAATGATTGCTATCAATAGACCTATGCAATACATAGCCATTAATGACGTTCAGCCTCATTATAAAGGGCGACTTGATAAGAAGTAAAACCTATTTATCGGCTCAGCAATGTTATTGTTACAAAACTTCTTTGCAAGCCTACGCTTATGTCTAGCGAGCACTTCCCCTATTCAATCAAAATGAGCATCTAGAATAGTGACAAAATTGTGTATAAAATAGAGGAGTAGCACAGCAATAATAAGTTGCTCGCTAACATTTATACCAAAGAGTTTGTATTTTGGCGCATAGTTCTGATGATATTTAATTAGGATTGCGTTACAATACCCTTAAACAGAGTCGGGAGTTTTAACCAAAAATTACATAATCGTGTTTTTTGTCAGCCGCCGCTAGCATACATCTATGGTCAATGCGTTTTAATAGCCCTATAGATATGGGTATCTATCTTCATTAGTACAGATTTTTTCGTAATAATTAAGATACATATTTAGCCTTATGAGATGTTTGATGCTCAAAACGGCGCGTCTTCTTATTTACCCTGATGATCTATTAACAATCCTACTATCGATTGACCTTGAGTAAGGTGCATGAAGTGCCTATTTCTATTTATTAGTATTAACTGATAGACAGCAAGGGCCTGAATCGATAGTTAATGACGTCGTGGCGTTAAATAAGTCAAAAAACAACATGTGTTGGCACCAGTATAAATATGAATTTGAGAGTATTTATAGTGCAGACAGCATAGATTGTTGGTTAATTCTGTTGATAATTCGGGCTGTAAAGGAATCATCCAATGAGTTTACAAAACACAGCAGTCGCCCCAGTTGACCGTGAGTATGAAATTACTGTCGTAAGATTTTTTACGATCATGGCTGTCGTTTGGGGCATCGTCGGCATGAGTCTTGGTGTGTTCATTGCTTCACAGTTAGCATGGCCAGCACTCAACTTTGACATTCCATGGCTGACCTTTAGTCATTTAAGACCACTGCATACCAATGCGGTGATTTTTGCGTTCGGTGGTTCTGCCCTGTTCGCAACGTCTTACTACATCGTTCAGCGTACCTGTAAAACGCGCTTATTTGCGCCGTACTTAGCTTGGTTCACCTTTTGGGGTTGGCAGGCAGTTATTGTTGCTGCCATCATCACGCTTCCTCTAGGTTTGACTACCAGTAAAGAATACGCTGAGCTTGAGTGGCCTATTGATATCTTAATTGCCTTGGTATGGATTTCTTATGCCATCGTATTTTTTGGTACACTCATCAAACGTAAAACCTCACATATTTATGTGGCTAACTGGTTCTTTGCCGCTTTCATCATTACGATTGCACTACTACACATCGTAAACAGCATGGCGATTCCTGTTAGTGCGTTCAAATCTTACTCGCTATTTGGCGGTGCAACTGATGCGATGGTGCAGTGGTGGTACGGACATAACGCGGTAGGTTTTTACTTAACGGCAGCCTTCCTTGGAATGATGTATTATTTCGTTCCTGTACAGATTGGCCGTCCTATCTATTCTTATCGTTTGTCTATCGTTCACTTTTGGGCATTGATTGCTTCATATATGTGGGCTGGTGGTCACCATTTGCATTATTCAGCGCTTCCTGATTGGACGCAGTCTCTTGCTATGGTCTTCTCAATCATCCTATTCGCACCATCTTGGGGTGGTATGATTAACGGTGTACTAACGCTATCAGGTAGTTGGGATAAGCTACGTACCGATCCGATCATCCGCTTTATGATTGTTGCATTGTCGTTCTACGCGATGTCGACGTTCGAAGGTCCAATGATGTCTATCAAGACAGTGAATGCGCTATCGCACAACACTGATTGGACAATTGGTCATGTACACTCAGGTGCGCTTGGCTGGGTTGGTATGATTACCATTGGTTCGCTATATGTACTGTTACCACGTATTTATAACAAACCGAAGATGTACTCTATCAGCTTAATCACCACGCATTTTTGGCTTGCGACTGCAGGAACGATTTTCTATATCGTGTCTATGTGGATCTCAGGTATTGGCCAAGGCATGATGTGGCTTGCTACTAACCCAGACGGTACTTTGGTATATAGCTTCGTTGATACTGTTGAATTCTCGCATTTCCCATATATTGGCCGTGCATTTGGTGGCTTCTTATATGTATCGGGTATGTTTGTAATGGCTTATAACTGCTATAAAACACTCAAAATGCCAGAAGGTAAGCCTGTAGATGTCGCTGATCCAACGGATCATGAACCTAGTGTCGAAAAACCTTCGACAGCTAACGTATAAGGAGCGATCATGGCTGGTACACCGCATGAAATTATTGAAAAAAATACAGGCTTGTTAGTCATTGGTATCGTGATTGCTATTAGTTTTGCAACGCTAGTTGAAATCGTGCCATTGATCTATGACAACAAGGGTCCTGAAGAAGGCGGCTTGAACAAGCCCCTTCCTGCTATGGAACCTTGGACAGCGCTTGAATTTGAAGGTCGTGATATTTATATCCGTGAAGGATGTCACGTTTGTCATACTCAAATGGTTCGCCCATTACGTGCAGAAGTTGAACGTTATGGACCATATTCACGTGCCGCTGAGTCGACGTGGGATCATCCATTCTTATGGGGATCGAAACGTACTGGACCAGATTTAGCACGTGTTGGTGGCCGTTATTCTGAAGATTGGCAAAAGCAACATTTGATCAATCCACGTTCGCTAGTGCCTGAGTCAGTTATGCCAGGTTTCCCTTGGCTCGCTGAAAATGAAGTAGATGGCGAAAATATTCAAGCTAAAATGCGTCTATTCCGCGATCGCTTCGGTGTTCCTTATACTGAAGAAGACATTGAAGGCGCTCCAGATGCAGTGCTTGGCGCTACTGAGCTTGACGCTTTGGTTGCTTATCTACAACAGTTAGGTACCGCAATGGAAGGACAGCGCTAATGGGTATTGGTGAATTACAAACAATTGCGACCGTTTCTGCCTTTATTGCCTTCGTAGGCGTTGCATGGTGGGCGTATTCGCCAAAAAACAAAAAACGCTTCGAAGAAGATGCACAACTTGCGCTTGATGACGAGGATATAAAATCTCTGTCTGAAGAGCAGCGCAATAAGGATAAATGATGACATTTTTTTGGAGTTCTTGGATCACGCTAATCAGTTTCGGTTGCTGGCTTTTTATTCTTGGCGTTCTGCTGTTTGTACTAAAATACAAACCAGACGTTGAGGAAGACGGTACCACTGGTCATGAATATGATGGTATCCGAGAATACGACAAAGCACTTCCTAAATGGTGGTTGGTGATATTTTTTGGTTCAATCGTTTGGGGTGTGGCGTACTGGGTATTCTTTCCAGCTATGTTCCCAGCACATTGGAAAGGTATCGCCACCGTAGAAGTTGACGGTGAAACTGTACCGTGGACCTCTAAAAACGAGTTGTTCAGTGAGCTTGAAAGTAACAACAAAGTATTTACTGATAACTTTGAAAAAAGCATTTTGGTAAAAGCAGACGCTGCAGGCGCGACTGCGACACTTGGTACGCTAAACGAGTTACAAGCGACCATGCGTCGTAGCGAAAACCCACCAGCAGATCTACAGACTAAAATTGACGAAAAAGTTGCAGAACTTGCTCCTTATGTCGAAAAACTGTCTGAAAATCCAAATGCTTTAAAAGTTGGTAGCCGTTTGTTCCTACAGAACTGTTCTGTATGTCATGGCTCTAACGCTAAAGGTGCGACAGGTTACCCTAACCTAACGGATAATGATTGGTTATACGGCGGCGAAGCTAGCAATATTTTGACTACGCTACACAATGGTCGTATCGGCGGTATGCCTGCTTGGCGCGATCAGATCGGCGAAGACGGTGTACGTGCAGCTTCTGAGTATGTATTGTCACTATCTCCAAACAACGGTAGTAAGAGTAACGGTGAACTTGATCAAACCTTGGTTAATCAAGGCGAAGCTATCTTTAAGCAACAGTGTGCACTATGTCACTCTGAAAGCGGTAAAGGTATGATTTCAGCAGGTGCACCGAACTTGACTGACAATATCTGGTTATATGGCGGTGAGCGTGAGACTGTACGTAATACATTACGTTATGGCCGTGCTGGCGTTATGCCTCAGTGGGAAACTAAGCTAGGTAATGAGCGTATCATGCTACTTGCTGCTTATATCTACTCACTATCAGATAAAACAGGCAAATCACCTGAATCAGCACCAGTTACTGCTGTAGCTACTCAGCCTGTAGCAACTGAAGAAGCAACTGCTAACTAAGACGTTGTTACTGTACTGAATATGGACGAGATTTAATGAAGGGAGAACTGTTATTGCAGTTCTCCCTTTTGCGTATAGTGATATTGATTTTCATTTAAAAATGACAGTGATGAGCGCCTATAAATACTAGAAAACGTTCTCATATATTCGTTGCTTTTTATGATTATCACCCCATTATTAGTAGGGAGAATGTTAGAATAGCTATTTTTTAAAATAGTCTATTGGTCATGGCTTTATATCGCTCTGACTCAATCATATAACACGATAGTCAACTTCACATAAATTAGATACAGGCTCGTTTAGTCTACTATTTGTAGTACTTTCGCGTCCCTTTACTTGTATCAAGATTATGTTGAACCGACTATATTTACAATCGATCATTTGGTAAGCAGATTAGAAGGTTTTCTATCGGATTTTCTATCCGCTATTTACTGACATTGATAACATCATACACTCATATACCTCGACGCTAGAGGTGTTTGTTCATCATGCCAGCAGACTGATTCTTTTTTTAAAGAGGCACGTTTATGTCAGCACAACAATCCAATAAAATTCCTGTACAACAAGTCGATCTTGATGCAACTAAGCATCGTGTGCACCCGAGGTTTGTCACAGGTTTTTATCAAAACATTCGTGTCATTACGATGTATGCTCTTTTGGCGGCTTTTTTACTTTTGCCATGGCTGCGCTATAATGATAGACAAGCAATATGGTTTGATGTGCCATCGCAGCATTACTATATTTTTGGCATGACGTTTTTGACGCAAGATTTTTATTTTATTGCTGCATTTGCCATTATTGCCGCGTTTACGCTGTTTATGGTGACGGTATATGCTGGACGCGTTTGGTGCGGTTACGCCTGTCCTCAAACGATATGGACGCATCTATATCAATATGTTGAAAAATGGGTGATTGGCGATCGTAATAAGCGTATCAAGTTTGATAAAGCACCGTTAAGTGCGAGCAAGGTATTCAAGCGTACGGTTGTTTATTCAATTTGGTTTTTGCTTTCTGTGATTACAGCAGCGACCTTTGTTAGTTATGTAGCAGGTACAGATTCTCTATATCACAGTTGGCAGTCAATAGGAGTAATTCCATTCCCTGACTGGCCAACATGGGTATGGGTCTCAATGTTTATCTTTACCTTTGCTACTTATGCCAATGCAGGCTATATGCGTGAGCAAATGTGTGTACAGATTTGTCCTTATGGCCGCTTTCAGAGTGTGATGTTTGATAAAGACACATTGATCGTATCTTATGATTATGAGCGTGGTGAGCCGCGCGGTGCCCGTAAAAAAGGCACAAATCCAGAGCACTTAGGCGACTGCGTTGAATGTACGATGTGCGTGCAGGTCTGCCCTACTGGTATCGATATTCGTGATGGTTTACAAGTTGCCTGTATCCAGTGTGCAGCTTGTATTGATGCCTGTAACGAAGTGATGGACAAGGTCGGCTATCCGCGTGGCCTGATTCGTTATACTACCGAACGACAGCTAGCAGAAAAAGAGCCAAGCCGCGTACTACGCCCACGATTATTTGCTTATTTGACATTATTAGCCGTACTATGTGGCGGCGTTATATATGCGTTAACCGATCGCGTGCCCTTAGAGATTGATATTCGCCGTGACCGTAATCAGTTGTCGTCTATCAACAATCAAGGCATGATCGAAAACAGCTATATCGTTAAGCTAACCAATAAGACGCAGGACGCTCATACCTACACGATAACACTAGCACCGCAAAAAGGGCTGAGCTTAGAGCTGCGCTTTAACGATGTACCATTAGAAGCTGGCGAAAGCTTTGATATGCCAGTCAGCATTTATGGTGATCCTGATGTAATAGAGTTTGGCCAAACGCCTGTCACGCTAAATGTGAGCAGCGAAAACGGTAAGTACAAGGTAAGTAAGGAAAATATCTTTACGACCCAAGGTCAGTAAATGATTAATACACCCGTTATTTAGTTTCATGTATGTCATTCGGTAGTCTGTAGCTAGTGCAAGTAGTTAAATAATTAATTGTGCTAGCTAAAGGCTATCAAATAAATGTTTTACCATTAAACTGGCAGCACTTAGCCGCCAAATTATCCGTTGATACCATTTGTAGATGTCTAATGAACAGCTATCTATTGAATGCGTATCTGATGCATAGGTATTTTATGTCTACTCCAGCACCGAACTTTAAACATCAAGATAAGCAGCCATGGTATAAAAATTACATGGTCGTTATCTTTGTGATTGGCATGCCTGCTGCGGTCGTGATCGCTTGTATTTGGTTTGTTTATTACTCTTACCAGATCCGTGATAGCGTGGTACGTGACGACTGGTATATGGATGGCAAAACGCTCTATCACGATGTGTCTCGTGATAAGCTCACGTATGACTTAGACTTACATGGACAAATGCAGTTTGCAGAAAATGGCGATATTGTGTTTTATCTCAACTACCCTGAGCAAAGCGTCCAGTCAGGCAAGCTGCTAAACGGTACACCACTTACCTATCCTGATACGTTGGAGCTTTCCATTTCTCATGCAACGGATATCAAAAAAGACCGCGATGTTGTCCTTAAGCATGTTGAAGGCAATAAATACAGTGCACAAGTCGATATCGATCCTGTAAAAGCCAAGTATTACCTTCAGGTTAGCAATGACAGTAAAGATGATTGGCGTATGCAAGATGTCGCAAAATTGCCTCGTTCGAAGGTTAGTTTTGACCCGCTACCCGTTTTTGCTAAAAGTTAATACTGTTAGTAGCATCCAGACATAAAAAAATCAGCCACTCATCAGAGATTGGCTGGTTTTTTTTAGCTATTTAATATTCTACTAATTAATAGGTACTATTTAATCTCGTACTAATTTAGCAACTACTAAATCACTGGGTTAATCGTTGGGATTTTATGTGCTTTACGCTCATTTTGTGCAGCTTTTTCCGTTTCTGTTGAATAAGGCTTATCGCTAGCGAACTTAGGATTGAACGTTTGCGTCCTTGGTGATACAGGTAAACCAATCTCAGCCAAACTATCTGTCTGCCCAGCTTGAATATTGTCACCTTCAAATAAACGCTCATCATTATCACGGTCAAGACTGAGTGTTTCAAAGTCAAAAAGCTCACGATCAGCTAACTGTGATGGCGCAACGTTTTGCATTGCCTTAAAGATCGAAGCCAAACGCTGCGGGTGAGCATCATCCCATTCACGCAGCATATCGTTGATGATGGCACGTTGTAGATTGGTCTGGCTGCCACACAGGTTACAAGGAATGATTGGGAACTCCTTTAATTTGGCATATTCAATGATGTCTTTCTCTTCGACATAGGCCAATGGGCGAATCAGCATATTTTGCTTGTCATCACTCAGCAGTTTGGGCGGCATGGATTTGAGTGCACCACCATGAAATAAGTTCAAAAAGAAGGTCGCCAACATATCGTCACGGTGATGGCCAAGGGCAACCTTAGTCGCGCCAATTTGTTTAGCAAAGCCATATAATGAGCCGCGGCGCAGACGCGAACAGGCCGAGCAATAGGTTTTTCCTTCTGGTACTACGCTTTTGACGATGCTATATGTGTCTTTTTCTAAAATATAGTGAGCAATGCCCTGCTCGTTTAGATACGCAGGTAAAATGTCTTCCGGATAGCCTGGCTGCTTTTGGTCGAGATTGACCGCAACGATGTCAAAATGAATCGGTGCAATGCGTTTTAGCAGCAATAAAATATCAAGTAAGGTATAGCTGTCTTTACCACCCGAAACACAGACCATCACCACATCGCCATCTTCAATCATGTTGAAATCACGGATTGCCCAAGAAACTTGGCGACGCAGCTTCTTTTGTAGTTTACGAAAGTACGCTGACTCGGTAGGTGCTTGTGCATCGGCAAACTGCTCGTCAATCATGTCCTCATCACTGCCATCTTCAGAGACGTCATCGTACTCTCTACTATCAGTATCGGTGTCTAAAGCCTGACTATCAAAGCTCATTGCATCAGATACATCATCAGCTTGAGAAGGAATATTTGGCGTAAATAAGGTTGCTGCGGTCATAAGTTACTCAATATCTTTATAAGGGTGATTTTACTATAAAGCGATTTGCGATAAAGCTTTTAAAGCATTATCACCGATGTCATGTGACTGATACTTTAAAAGCTGCGATTATAACAAATATTGCTAACAGATTGAAAAGATGACAGTAATACCGACTTTATTTTATTACGATGCTGTTTAAATTTGCTTTGGCAGCTTAGTGACGGGTGATTGGTCGCTTCGTGGTTCTGTAGTAGACGTATTTTTGCTAAAATAGCCGTTTTCGTAAACCAATAATAGATATCACTATGACTAACGTTACTTTGCAAAACACCCCCAATCAAGTATCAGATGCTGATTTAGCTGCTCTTACCAAAAGCCAAAATGCGGTTGTCCTTTTATCAGGCGGTCTCGATTCGGTGACTTGCTTATATTGGGCAAAAGCGCGCTATGCATCAGTGACAGCAGTCAGCTTTAACTATGGTCAGCGTCATAATAGTGAACTTGTCGCCGCAAAAACTATCGCTGAGACAGCAGGTGTCAATCATAGAATCATTGATATTGATATCGCACAACTGGGTGGTTCATCATTAACAGATCACAGCATGATCGTGCCAGACGGTGATTCGGACAAATTCCCTAGCAAAAAGCGCGACGAAATCGATAACGACGCTATCCCAAATACCTATGTGCCTGCACGCAACACTATCTTCTTATCGTACGCGTTAGCAGTCGCCGAAGTCGCTGATGCAAATCATATTGTCATCGGTGTCAGCTCAGTTGACTACTCGGGCTACCCTGATTGTCGCCCAGAGTATATAGCTGCCTTTGAACATATGGCCAATCTCGCGACAAAAGCAGGCGTTACTGGTCATCGCTTATCGATTCAAACGCCATTACAGCAATTATCAAAAGCCCAAACTATTGAGCTCGGTCTGTCATTAGGTGTCGATTACGGACAGACGATTTCTTGTTATCGCGCAGATGCCAATGGTCTTGCTTGCGGTGTTTGTGATAGCTGCGCATTGCGTCGTCAGGGCTTCGCCCAAGCTGGCGTCACCGACCCTACTCATTATCAGTCTTAATTAATTTTAGTCAGTCCTATATAAGTTGGGTACGGTACAAGGCGCGCTTAGTCTACTACTTGTATTACGTCTACTCGCCTATCTTATACCCAAATCATATAAGACCGACTATGTATTAACGCTAAACGCTGCGTGGCATGATGATACCCATCAACATTCGCGCAACATTCGCTTGCATTAACACAGCACGTCGTTCTTGTATTCTAATCGACATACTTGCTATCGTATGAACGATTATATTTATCGAAAGATGTACATGACGATATCGGTCACTCATATATTGATGAGTTGACTTTGCATTGAGCAAAAGATAAAAAATTGACGCTACCCGTAAGAGGAAATTTATGAAGTTTTTGCCAGTACTACCCCTAGCCTTAGCGGCCCTGTTTGCCTTGCCACAAGCTAACGCTGCTGACATTAAGCAAGATAATATCAATTCATGTGTCAATGGCGCAGTCAAATACAAGGTCGCTGACAAAAGCAACGCAACCAAACTATGTAACTGTACTATTGGTGTGCGCAGCAACATGACTATCGGTCAAATGTGGGAAATTGAAAGCTACGCACAAGACAAGAAAGACCCTTCTAATCTGCCATATGTGAAAGCGATGCAAAAAGATTTGCAGCAGTGCACCGTTGGCTTAGATTTGAAGAAGCCACAAAAACCTGCGTAACCTCTAATCGTTTGATATATAAAAGACTGGCCATTGCCAGTCTTTTTTGTTGCCAATGAATGGGCAAAGTGTAAAACTGATTATTTATTTCTACTAATCTGCCTATAATAAGAACACGATAAATAGAACCATCATTAAGCCAATACACATAACTAAAACTAATAAGGATTTTACAATGGCCAAGCCAACAACAGAAACCATTCACCTACCTGATTTTCCAGTAACCATAGTACGCAAGCTTGCTGGCAATTTCATCCATGATGAAATCAATCTAAAAGAGATGGTCGCTAATACCGATAAAGGCCTTATTCTTTATTTTTATCCTAAAGATAATACGCCAGGCTGCACCACACAGGCAACAGAGTTTACTTCGCACCTTCATGACTTCGATGAATTGGGCTACGACATCATCGGCGTCTCTCGTGACAGTGTTGAATCTCATGAAAAATTTATCGACAAATATGACTTACAGATTCCACTCATCAGTGACGCTGATGAAAAGCTATGCCAGTATTTTGATGTTATCAAAGAAAAAAATATGTACGGCAAAGTTACGCTAGGCCTTGTACGTTCGGCATTTGTATTCAATAAAAACAGTGAGCTGACTCATGCACAGCGTAACCTACGTGCCAAAGACTATACCAGTCGCTTGCTGACTATATTGGCGCCGTAATCACTGGTTCTGTAATTAAGTCAGTGTTATTGACGTTATAGTTAAATCTGTATTGATCATAAGAACGATAAAAACCGAATAAAAAATATAAGCCAAGCATTCAGTCTATTACTGAATATAACTTTGCCCCTATTAGAGAATAATATGAATAAACAATCTGACACGACTACTGACGATACGCCGAAAGAAGTCACGCGCAAAGTATCTGTCGCTATTATTGGCGCGGGTACCGCAGGTCAAAACGCTTTTCGCCAAGCGAGTAAAATCAAAGATGACGTAGTTATTATAAATGAAGGATTTTGGACCACGACCTGTATTGCGGTCGGCTGTATGCCTAGTAAGCTGCTAATTGCAGCTGCTGATCGCGCACATGATGCCAACCATTCTGCTGAGTTTGGTATTCATGCAACCGCGCAAATCGATGGCAAACGAGTCATGGAGCGTGTGCGTGACGAGCGCAGTCATTTTGCCAGCTACATTAAAAAGCAAGTGGACAGCTGGCCTGATCATAAGAAAATCGACGGTCGTGCTCTTATTAATGAGCAAGGGCTAATCGAGGTCAATGATGAGCTGATTGCTGCTGAGCAAATTATTGTCGCCACCGGTAGCTCGCCGTTTATTCCTGATGGGTGGGCGGATAAGCTTGGTGATACCATGCTCACTTCTGATAGTGTCTTTGAGCTTGAAGATTTGCCAAAAACGATGGCTGTCGTCGGTGCTGGTGCCATCGGTCTAGAGCTTGCACAAGCGTTTACACGTTTAGGTGTAGAAGTCACGCTGCTAAACCATGCCAAACAAGTGGCTGGTCTAAAAGATGATGATATTAATAACAAGGCCATGGATTGCTTAAGTCATGAATTAACCATGCATCTAGGCAGTGAAATTACCGATGTAGGCACAAAAGCAGATGAAGGTAATAAAAGTGCATTTATCGAGTATGAAGATAGTGCTGGTGAGTCTCAGCAATGGCAAGGCGATTACGTCTTAGTTGCTACTGGTCGTCGCAACAATATTAAGCAGCTGGGTATCGAAAACTTGGGCGTTGAGCTAGACGATAAGAACCGTCCAAAAGATTTAAGTAAAAAAACAGGTCAGATTGGCGACTTAAACGTCTATATCGTTGGTGATGCCAATGCTAATATTCCATTACTGCATGTGGCCAGCGATGAAGGCTATAGTGCGGGCAGCATGGTCTGCGAAAACACAGAAGCGGCCTATATTCGCCCACCTGCGACTCCTTTTTCTATCGTATTTTGCTCACCGCAAATCGTCAATGTGGGTATGTCGCTACCAGAGATTCAAAAAGATTCAGAACTCGAATTTGTTATCGGTAGTGTGAGTTTTGATAATCAAGGACGTAGCCGTGTAATGGGTGTCAACTGCGGCTTACTACATATCTATGGCTGTAAAAAGACAGACAGAATTTTGGGCGCTAGTATGGTCGGCCCTGATGCTGAATATATCGGTCATATACTTGCTACAGCGATTACCAATGATTTGAGCATTAAAGACATGCTCGACACCCCTTTTTATCATCCGACGATACTAGAGGGACTACGTACGGCGCTACGTGATGTTCAATATAAAATGGAAATACCTTTCCAGTCTCTAGATACCCAAAAGGATAATTCTTAATCGACCATTTAGCTAAGTCCTCAAGTCAGCAATGCCTTTAAATTAATAGTAACTAGTCTTAACTGTTCCTTTATTTGATTGCCTTGACGACTTGAGGTAATTTATAAATAGATATTCGTTTATAATTTTTTGTACAAACACATCCTGCATGGACGAAAAAATGCCAATCGCTAGTGTTACCGACTTTTTTAAAGAGATCGTTCGCGACTTACATACTAGCCTATATCTTGCTCTTGGCGGCTCTATCGATGAAGAGTCACTTAATTGGTCCTCTCAAGCAGTAGAACTGGCTAGCACTGGCATCAAAATCCTAATCCTGCTTGCGGTATTGGGATTTTTTTATTGGTTGGCCAATTATATCCTTAGGCAAAGCCGTGCCAAAATTCGATTAAATGAGCGCCGCACCAAGATTGTCCGTTCAGTTTTGCGCTATGTCTGGATTGTCGCCAGTCTGATAGCGATTATGAGTCAGATAAACTTTGAACCAGAAACCATCAAAGCCACCGCAAAGGCAAGCACTTGGGCAGGCATCTATTACGTACTTTGGGCATCATCAGGACAAATCATTCACAGAGTCCTACAGCATTATGGTCTCAATGCTTCCATAGAACAGCTTCTCAAAAATATTTTATCTGTACTACTATTGGTACTCGGGCTTGCCAGCGTCATGGCGCAATTTGGCTTCGACATTGTATCGTTAGTGGCGGGTTTAGGTATTGTTGGTTTGGCGGTTGGTTTCGCCGCTCAGTCTACCCTTGCTAATTTTATCGCTGGTATCACCATTCTGCTTGAGCAGTCTTTTCAAGTCGGTGACTGGATTCATATCAATGATAATGAAGGACGCGTGGTACTTATCGCGTTGCGCACCACTCATATCCTTACCCGAGACAATATCACTGTTATTATTCCAAACTCTAACGTTGCCTCCTCAGAAGTCATCAACCTGACTTCCAAAAACTTTATCCGTTTTGATATTCGCGTACGTATCGCGTTCGAAGATGATATAGAAACGGCTCGCAAGGAAATCTTGCAAGTTCTCAGCGATACCGATGCGGTGCTTAATCGTCCTGAAACCTCAGCGACCGTGGCAGAAATTGGTGAGTACGGGGTGTTTTTTATTGTGAGATTCTGGGTTAAACCAGCCGCCGTTGCCCGCATCCCCAAAATTAAAGAAGTGCTACAAGAAGAGATTAAAATTGCGTTTGATGCGGCTAATATTTCTACGCCCTATCCGCATATGCGCTTGCTGATGCCAAAAGATGTTGACTACCCTATTGCGACCAAGCCCTTTGCAACCACCACTCAAATCGTCCCAGAGGAATTACCACTGACGAAAGGTGAGTAGAGAATTTATTGTCACGTATTTAGCTATCACATCTTAAAATCTTAAACACGGCTACTTTGAACCATCCTACTGTGAATTATGGTAAAATTGCCGGTTACACCGATTATCTTATTATTTGCTTTTTTGTCAATTTAGCCCACAGGTACCCGTATGACCGAACAAACCGCGCCCGCATCTCTAACAGCAGCTTCACCAGAGTTGTCGCTTGATCTTATTATTACCTGTGCCGATGGGCTTGAGGCACCACTGCAGACTGAGCTAACCAGTTTTGGCATTGACAGCGAAATCAAAAGTACCGGCCGTCTAGCTGTCACTGGTGGCTTACGTGAGCTATATACCATCTGTCTATGGTCACGCGTGGCCTCACGAGTATTGATGCTGATTAAACGTAAAAACATCAATGCAGAATACGACGTTGCGGAGCAGCTATACGGCTTGGCAAAATCGGTCAATTGGACTGAGCAGTTTAGCCTAGAGCAAACCTTTGCTATTCGTTTGTCTGTTGATAAGCGTGTCGCTGTCAGTCAGCAGTTTGCCATGCTACGTATCAAAGATGCGATTGCCGATACCTTTAACGAAGTTTACGACAGCCGTCCTAACGTCGACAGCAAAAACCCAGACTTCTCTGTTTTTGCCACCATTAATGACAAGCAAGCTGAACTGTATTTAGATTTATCAGGTACCAGTTTGCATCGCCGTGGTTATCGCGTGGCCATGACAGAAGCACCATTAAAAGAAAACTTAGCAGCTGCCCTACTCTATAGTGCTGGTTGGCACAAGAAAAACGAAGCTGGCGATGCACCTTTCTATAATGCGTTAATCGACCCAATGTGCGGTTCTGGAACGTTCCTTATTGAAGCGCTATTGATGCATTGCGACTATGCCGTGGGTATCGACAAAGCTGCTAATCAATTTGGTTTTTACCAGTGGCAGCATCATGATGAGACGCTATGGCAAGAGATGATCGATGATGCTCAAACTCGTTTCCGCGAAGCATTAGAGATTGCCAATGAGCAGCCTGATACGTTGCCGCTGATGCTGGGCTTTGATGCTGATAGTGGTGCGATCCTCGCCACAGAAAAGAACTTAATTGCCGCAGGTCTACAGGATTTACTACCACTACTCGATATCGAGCATCGTGCGCTTGACCAACTTAGTAACGTGCTCAAGCCATTAGTCAATGATGGTCGATTGAGCAATCCTTTGGTCATTACCAACCCACCATATGGTGAGCGTTTGGGTGATGAAGAAATGATTAAGCCGTTGTATCAAGCGATTGGGCTGATATTGCAAGACAGCTTTGCCGGTAGTGGCATTGACCCGATGCTTGGCATATTGGCCTCTCATGTTGAACAAGTAGATATTCTACCGATTAAAGAACCAAAAACCTTACGCTGTCATAACGGTGCTATTACCGTCTATTTCCGCTACGGAACGCTTATCGCTGGGCAAACAGGCAACCTTGTCAGTCGTTTTGAGAAACGCGAGATTGAAGTAGAAGACGGTCAAGACTTCATTAACCGTCTGCAAAAGAACCTTGCTAAGCTCAAGAAACTGGCCAAAAAAGACAACGTAAGCAATATTCGTGTTTACGATGCTGATTTACCTGATTTCAAAGTTGCGATCGACTTGTACGGTGATTATGCACATGTGCAAGAATATGCGCCGCCAAAGACCATCCCGCCTGAGACCGCAAAAAAACGCTTTAACTTGGCATTGATGGGTATCCGTGAAGTCTTTGATATTAACCGTGAACAGATCTTTATCAAAACGCGTGCCCGTCAGTCTGGAAACGACCAATACAGTAAGCAGAACACCACAGAAAAACGTGGCAAGTTTCATATTGCGCGTGAAGATGGTGCCTATCTGTATGTCAACTTTACAGATTATTTAGATACCGGTCTGTTTATCGATCACCGTAATATGCGTGCTCGTATCAAGGACAACAGCCGCGGTAAAGCAGTACTTAACCTGTTCGCTTATACTTGTACCGCAAGTGTGCATGCAGCGCTTGCTGGTGCGAAAAAAGTCACTAGCGTTGATTTGTCACAGAACTATCTAGATTGGGGCAAACAAAACTTTGTCTTGAACGGTTTGGACGTTAGCCGCAATAAGTACCAATTCGTTGCTGCCGATATCTTTGAGTGGATAAAAGACAATACCGAACAGTTCGATGTTATCTTTATTGATCCACCGACCTTCTCAAACTCTAAGAAGTTTCAAGGTACTTTTGATGTGCAACGTGACCATGCGGCATTGATTAATCGTGCAATGAACCGTCTTACCTCTGATGGCGTCTTGTACTTTTCTAACAACTTTACGCGTTTTGAGTTAGATGAGCAGTTGACTCAGCGTTATGACATCATTGATATCACGCAAAAAACCATTGGCTTTGATTTCAATATCAAAAAGCCGATTCATCAAAGCTTTGAGATTCGTCATCGTCAAAGTCTATAATTCGAAGTTTTAGATTTATAGTTTAGAATTTAAAGTCCGTAAACAGGATTTTAATAAATAAAACTATAGATTTATAGTGACAGCATAAGTACCTGAAACTTCTGTTTTTTGCCGAATGTATATGAAATATAACAATGGCCCAATCAGCTTTGATTGGGTCATTTTTTGTTGCTATGATAGAGCGTTACTAGGCGATGGATTTGCGCAGTTATTGCGTAAGCATCGCCTTTTTTCGATGACCTTATAAAACCACTAACGTCTAATAAAAAGGATAACACCATGGCTTTATCACTTAATAAAGGCGGTAATTTATCGCTAACGAAAACTGACCCAAATTTAACCAAACTACTTATCGGTCTTGGTTGGGATGAGCGCGCTACTTCTGGTGCTGAGTTCGATCTTGATGCTAGCGTGTTTTTGCTAAATGGTGCGGGTAAAGTGCGCGGCGATCACGACTTTATCTTTTATAATCAGCTGAAGTCTGACAATGGCGCTGTCGAGCATACTGGTGACAACCGTACTGGCGAAGGCGACGGTGATGATGAGGTTATCAAAGTAAATCTCACTCAAGTACCTGCAGACGTAGATAAAGTAGTCGTGACAGTGACTATTCATGACGCTGCAGCGCGTAGCCAGAACTTTGGTCAAGTCGCAAACGCCTTTATCCGTGTCGTTAACGAAGAGACTGGTACTGAAGTAGTACGTTTTGATTTAGCAGAAGACTACTCTGTAGAGACAGCGATGGTATTTGGCGAAGTATATCGTCACAACGGCGAATGGAAATTCCGTGCTGTTGGTCAAGGCTATTCAGGCGGCTTGCAAGCGATGTGTCAGCAATACGGTGTTGATATCTAAAACCATTATTCACTGGTATTTAGTCTATTATTAGTCACCGTCATCACGTCCAAAATAGCAAACCGCCATCGTTGCAAATAGTCACAATTTTTAATGGCCAAATGACTAGTAATGCTTTACGTTTCGTTTAAAATTATGCATAAAAAGTGGTTAGTAATAACCGCTTTTTTGCGGTTCATGCCTATACTAGGTAGACCTTAGCTTTACGCAACCATACAGGATGTGTCATGAGACATTTTTATTTAGACTTTATCTTCACCGCAATTGCTTTGGCAATAGCAGCATGGTGGGGATATTCACATGGCGGTATGGGTGGCATGATAGCCACTCTTTCTATTACCGCTATTTTGGCCGTCATGGAGATTTCATTATCTTTTGATAATGCGGTGGTCAATGCTTCAGTCCTTAAGGGCTGGGACGAATTTTGGAAAAAGATATTTTTAACCGTTGGTATCCTAATCGCTGTATTCGGTATGCGATTGGTCTTCCCTATTGTCATCGTCGCGGTTACTGCTGACCTTGGTATGATGGAAGTCATCAACTTGGCTTTATATAGCCCTGAAGAGTACTCGGCAAGACTGATGGCACACCATGCGGAAATCTCAGCATTTGGTGGTATTTTCTTACTATTGGTATTCTTGAACTTTATTTTTGATGACAAAGAAGTACATTGGTTTGACTGGCTTGAAAGCCGTTTAGCCAAGCTAGGTAAAGTCGATGCCATGAGCGTATTTGTAGCGCTTATCGTCTTGATGATTGCGGTATCGTGGGCTAATGCAGAGCAGTCAAGCGCTGTCCTAATCGCAGGTGTTTGGGGTATCTTGGTTTATCTGGGCGTACAGGTTGTATCAGGTATGCTCGAGGGCGATCTGGAAGAAGACCTAGAGAACGAAGAGAATGGTTCGGGCGCTGCGGCGACCAGTGCCATTATGAAAGGCGGTATCATTGGTTTCCTATACTTAGAAGTCCTAGATGCCTCATTCAGTTTCGATGGCGTGATTGGCGCATTTGCAATTACTAATGATGTGATTGTTATCATGTTAGGTCTTGCGATTGGTGCGATGTTCGTACGTTCGATGACTATCTTCTTGGTAGACAAAGGCACGCTTGACGAGTTCATCTATCTTGAGCATGGCGCACATTATGCAATCGGCGCATTGGCACTGATTATGCTATTGTCAGTGAAGTTCCACGTGCCAGAGATTATCACTGGTCTGATTGGTATTGCCTTTATTGGTTGGGCGCTGCTAGCGTCACTTCAGCATCGTAAAGCTGAGAAAGCCAGCTTAAACTAAGGCATGTTCTCAGTGTAATCTGTATCTAGTTATACATCTAAGCAGGTCATATCATCAGGTATGGCCTGTTTTTTTTAACAATTTTGCCTTACTGTTAGGCCGTATTGAAGCCCCAAGATATCGGAATAACCAATAATTAAGACAATCAATGGTTAAAATTACGTTTGCCCTGTTACTATTACCCTATCTTCAGTTAAAATCCTCATCCTTAAATAAATTGTCGAAATAAGACCCTATAAACAATATGCAAAAAATTCTTGATGATATTGCCGCAGAGATGGCAAGAGAAACTGACCGCGGCAAAGTAGCAGATTATATCCCGCAATTGGCTCATGTCGATCCGAACCAGTTCGGTATAGCTGTAGCGACTCCTGATGGGCATATGTATGCAGCAGGTGATGCAAGCACTCTGTTTTCCATCCAAAGTATCTCTAAAATATTTACCTTGACCATTGGTCTTGGCAAGCTAGGCGATACACTTTGGACACACGTCGGACGCGAACCATCTGGCGATCCTTTTAATTCAATTGTGATGCTCGAGCATGAGTCTGGCCGCCCACGTAATCCTTTTATCAATGCTGGGGCAATCGCAGTTGTCGACGCCATCATGATGGGACATGAGCCAAAAGAAACACTGGGTGAAATCCTGCAGTTTGTTCACCTCATTGCAGATGATGAGTCAATTCGCTTTGATCATAAAGTAGCGGCTTCTGAGATGGCGCACAAGGACCGAAATGCCTCTCTGGCGCACTTTATGAAATCCTTTGGTCGTTTAAGACACGATGTGGATAATGTATTAGGTACGTATTTTCATCAGTGCTCAATTGCAATGAACTGCCAACAGTTGGCCAGTGCTGGTCTGTACTTAGTGTCTAATGGAGTTGATAAGCACTCAGGAGTACGCGTAATCAATGAAAAACGAGCACGCCGTATTAACTCGTTGATGATGATGTGTGGTCATTATGATGGTTCTGGCGAATTTGCTTACCGCGTGGGTTTGCCAGGCAAAAGCGGCGTTGGTGGCGGTATTTTGACGATAGCACCTGGTAAAGGTTCTATCGCGGTTTGGTCACCAGGGCTTGATCATGTAGGTAACTCTAAGCTTGGACTAAAAGCACTAGAGCGCTTCGTACAAAAAACTGGCTGGTCAGTTTTTGCAGAATAAGAGATACATGTATATTTATCTAAATAGGTTTTTTATATAACGCCATACTCTCATACTAGCTGCAAAGCATACCTAAGCCATGAGTTGGTTTATTATAAGCACATATAGTCAGTCGGTGCTTTTTAAAGCGATTGTTTTATCTAAGCTATCTTTGTGCTAAATCCCTTTTGTATGAAACATTACTTTTCATAACAATATCTTAACGACTATTGCTAAGTTGACTAGAAATTATCAAAGATACAGAAGTATTATTTCCCTTGGTAAGCATATAGTAAGTGCACAAAATACGCCTTGCTTAGTGAGCAAACGCTTAGTATAGTAAAACCTAATGATATGCAGGGCATAGCGTACAGGTAAGTTTTTATTATTTGCTCTGAGGTATCAGTCACTGCACAACTTTTAGTTTATTTTTTATCAATCAATCCACTTAACTATTAATCCAAAGGATATTTGTATGGCTATTAGCTTAACAAAAGGCGGCAACGTAAACTTATCAAAAGAAGCGCCAGGTTTAACTAACATTACAGTCGGTCTAGGCTGGGATCCACGTGCCACTGACGGCCAAGAGTTTGATTTAGATGCAATCGGTTTCTTGATTAACGAAGCAGGCAAAGTCCGTAACGACCAAGATTTTATCTTTTTCAATAACCTAAAATCAGACAACGGCGCTGTTGAGCATACTGGTGATAACCGTACTGGCGAAGGCGATGGCGATGATGAGAAAATCAAAATCAATCTTGCGAGCATTCCAGCTGACGTCAACAAAGTAGCTATCTGTGCCATCATCTATGAAGGCCAAGCACGTAACCAAAACTTCGGTCAAGTTGGTGATGCTTATATCCGCGTTGTAAACGATAATGGCGAATCTGAAATCGCTCGTTACGACTTATCAGAAGATGGCAGCACTGAGACGGCGATGATTTTCGGTGAGTTATATCGTCACAGCGGTGATTGGAAGTTCCGTGCGGTTGGTCAAGGCTTCAGCGGTGGTCTAGGACCATTAGCAGCCTCTTATGGCGTAAATGTTTAACGTTAAAACCAACGTAAATGTTTAGCAAGCCAATTATCATAATCAGACGTCTGGTTATGATCTAATGAGCCATCAAGTGTGCCCCTTTAACGCATTTGATGGCTTTAAATTTAATTGGCTAATCATTACAGTCTATAGCGCAAATAAAAGCATACGCATACATTAAGAGCATTTAACAAAGATATTAGAATAAGGATTTGCAAGCCATGGCCGCAACATTCAGTTTAATCGGTACTATTGAACCTTTTTTGCATTGTAATCTTAAAAAAGGCGATTCAATTTATTGTGAAGCCAATGCGATGGTGATGATGGAGTCCAATCTTGAGCTGAAAGGTAAGCTACAAGGTGGCCTGATGCAGTCACTGATGCGCCGCTTTGCAAACGATGAATCGTTGTTTCAACAGCAGATTGAAGCGGTTAATGGTGAGGGCGACTGTTTGCTTGCGCCCACGCTTGATGGTGATATGCAAATCATAGAAGTTGGCAAGCAGCAATATACATTGAGTGATGGTGCGTTTGTCGCGGCCCAAACTGGCGTCGATATCAGAGCCAATATTCAGCGCAATTTAGGCGGTGCAGTGTTTGGTGATACAGGCGGCTTTATGGTGATGCAGACCCAAGGTCAAGGCCAAGTCGTGGTATCTGGTTTTGGCTCGTTGTTTGAGATTGATGTCACACCGGATAAAGACGTTATTATTGATAACGGTCATGTGGTCTGCTGGGACTCAAATCTTGAATACAAGTTGTCAGTTTCTACCAGTAAGAAAAAAGGCATCATGAGCAATATTATCAACTCTGTTACTAGTGGCGAAGGTATGGTTCTGAACTTCTCAGGAAGTGGCAAAGTCATTATTTGCTCGCGCAATCGTGACAGTTATCAAGGTTGGATACAAAGCGTCCTAGGTAGTAGCTCAGGTGGACGTGGTGGCGGTGGCGGATTTTTAGACAATATCTTATAGCACCTTTCGCAATTTATAATACTCTTTAGCATTATTTTTAAACGGTTTTACTCACAATTATTATAAGGATACTCACATGGCAGTTAGTCTTCAAAAAGGTCAAAAAATCTCCCTAAGCAAAGAAGCTGGTGGCGAGCTGACTCAAGTTAAACTAGGTCTAGGCTGGGATGTCGCGCAAGGGCCACAGGATAAAAAAGGTGGCTTCTTAGGAAAATTATTCGGCGGCGGTTCTGGCGGCGATTCTATCGATTTAGATGCTTCATGCATCATGTTCGATGCTAACAAGCAAGCGGTCGATGCCATTTGGTTTAGTCAGCTAAAATCGAAAGACGGCAGTATCGTGCATACTGGTGATAACCGTACTGGCGATGGTGATGGCGATGATGAAGTCATCAATGTCGATCTCTCAAGAGTACCTGCCAATGTGGTTTCATTGGTATTTACGGTCAATAGCTTTACTGGTCAAACGTTTGAGACAGTAGAAAATGCTTTTTGTCGTATCGTTAATGCCAATAATAATAGTGAAGTAGCACGTTATAACCTGTCTGCGCAAGGTGGACATACGGCGATGGTAATGGCAAAGGTCTATCGTCATAACAATGAATGGAAAATGCATGCGATTGGCGAAACAGCTTCTGGCCGCACCTTCCACGATTTAATGCCTGCTATTACTCCGCATGCATAATTGACTTGAGACTTTAACTGGATTATTACCAATCTAGTTAAATAGTTTATTTCATAAAAGAGCGGCCCATCTATCAATAGATGGGCCGCTCTTTTATGTTTATTATTTAGATCTTAAAAAATACTATTTACGTCCACGTTTCCAGCTAAAGCCCCAATTAAACGCTTTGTCCATTTCTTGGTGACCTTTGAAGTATTGGTTGATACGCTCAACATTGATACTGCCTTTTTGATTGACCAAACGGGCAATGGCACACATTGGTAGATTACCAGCACCCTCGGTCAAACGTGTCTCAATCGGTGATTGCTCGGGTACATGGATAGTCACAACCCCATAGGTTTTTTCCCAGTTGGGCGCGCCTTCATAAATAAACGCAAAGATAAACACCTCTTCAATCTGTGACCATTGCTGACCGTTAATATCTAGCCATTCACCGCCGCTTACCTGCCCCGTTCTATCATCCGCACGTAGGCAAACATAGGGCGCTGATTGTAAACTACCAAAACGATTACCCAACGCTTGAATAAGGGTTTTTTCGCCATTTTTTAGATGAATCATAGCACCGACATCTAGATCGATACCGCTTGATTGATGCTGCTTAAACAGATCTCCCAGTATGCCTTTCTTAGGCGCTGCTTTATCACTTTGCGGGCGTTGGTTCCAATCTAAATTGACCGAAATTTTGCCAAAGTCATCACGTTTTTTAAGATTAATGCTAGATTGGTTTTTAGTTAAGGTTATTTTACTTAAGTTAATCGAAGGACTGGCAGGAATCGGTGGCGGGTTATTAGTTTGAGACGTGCTGCCTACTTTTTGCGTATTGATTGGTCGCTGCGTGTTGATAGGTTGGCTTTGTGCAGGGTTCTGATTTTGGGCAGGTGCGTCATCAGCGATTTCAACACCAAAATGCTCAGATAAAGGTTTTAACCCTCCTTCAAATCCTTGGGCGATAAAACGAAATTTCCAGCTTCCTTGTCTGCGATAGCATTCAGCCAATATAATGGCTTTTTCATTACGTCCAACGCTACTCAATTGACAGCTCATCAGCACTTGGCTGCCCTGCAAAACTTGAATGTCCACATCGCCAACTTGCGACAGTGTTTGCGCACTAGAGAACGCTAGGGCAATTTTCTCAATAGTTGCAGGCTGTGCAGACAAATTGACATCAAAAAACCCATCACTGTCATGACCACGGAAGCTAACACTACCATCATCGCTACGTGTCTGACCATAAAATATCATGTCACCATCACCGCGTACTTTTCCGTCATTAGTCAGGCGATAAGCGGCACAATCGATGGCATTTTGGCTTAAAATACGAATGCTAATATTGTCAGTTGGTAGTGGCGCATTGGCACCTGCAATTAGTTTTTGAGGTTGGTTTTGACTCATCATACATCCTTTAGATTATTTATTATGCTGTTGTCATTGTCATGCTGACTATCATCATATAGTAGCATGGATATTATGAATTTTTTGAACCAGACAATCGCTATATAAGCGCTAAAGTCATCCTTACAAATCCCTATGACTATTTTATTAGAGGCGTTTATAACGCATATCATTTGTATATAATACTTCCTATTAAACCGTATACCTTTGCTAATATTACTACTAGATTTGCAGTAGCAATATTGACTTGCCCATTCCCCTACACCTAATGATAACGCTGAGAGAATTATGAATAATCTTGCTGACAATAGTAACCCTTCAATACCAGTAGGAGCGTGGTTAGCTGAAGGCCAATCTAGCCAGCGTGATATGTTAAAGAGCTTACAAAGTCTAAAGAGCAAATCAAGCAGTCCTTCAAACAACCCTTTTCAAGTTATTGCCTCACACCGTCATGATAGACCTGAAATTTTTGAATTAGCCGATATGGTTTATCGTGAGCCAACTGACTCGATTGTAGATACTGACACCCAAATGACTAGCGAACCTATACCACGCTGGCAGTTCGTATTGGAACAAGCTCAAAAGCATAACGTAAAAGTACTACTGACTGGACGCAATGGTATCGATTATGAAGCGCATCGTGAGAAATTTGACGCTGCGGGTATTCGCTTATTGACGGGCGCAACCAGCGTGGCGGCACTAGAGTCAATCGATGATAAATTTGCTTTTATGCAGCATTGTCACACTCATAATATCCCAGTGGCAGACGCATGGCGTTTTGACAATACGGCGGAGCTTGAGGCTTTACTCACCGAGCATGGTGACCAACCCCTATGCGTCAAACCTGTTGTCGGTATTTTTGCCCAAGGGTTTTGGCGACTAGACACGGGTAAAGCAGATAGTACTGCGTACGATAGCTTTGAGCACTTATACTTCACTGAAGAGAAAAAGATAAATACAGCTCAGTTTGTGAATGCCTATACCAACAGTCAAATGGTACACGAGCGCCCTATTCCAATGTTGCTTATGCCTTACCTATCAGGGCAAGAGTACTCTATCGATGTAGTCTGTGAATATGGCGAAGTTCTAGCTGCTGTCACTCGTCATAAAACAGGGAAGATACAACACGTTGGTTATGAGCAGTCTGTCATGGATGTCGTAATCCCATTGATTAGGGCTTTTGGCTGTGATGGTATCGTCAGTGTACAGACCAAAGCTGACGATAGTGGTCAGCACCGAGTTCTTGAGATTAATAGCCGCCCATCAGGTGGTATTGGTTATACTTCTCATAGTGGAATTGATTTGACGCAAGTTGGATTTTCTTATTGGCTGGGATTATCAGAGAGACCTAACTTAGAGACCAATATTCAGCATATTGAACCATGCCAAGTACGCTCTATTATGATGAGTGTCAAAATTGAAAAGGATAATGAATAAATAGTCCGCTAAGCATGCACGTGGTTAGCAAATGATTTGAATAGGCACAAAAAAAGGTTTTTAGATTAATATCTAAAAACCTTTTTTATTATCTTCATTCTTGAAAAGTATTAAAAACGAACGCTTTGAATTATTCACCAAACGCTAGTGTTGTTTGCTTAGGTGCATTTTTAGAAGCAATGAACCATAACAAGCTCAATACAACGGCTGAACCGATGAAAATCATAATAGATGAAGAAATGGCACCTGCATGTGTATAGTCCATCGGCATCACATGATCAGTCATTGTCATTTCCATCGCGGCTATACCAGTGTAATGCATACCACAAACGGCAAGACCCATGATAAACGCACTACCAAAACGCTGTAATGAACCACGCAAATTAAATGCCAACCATAGTGCAGCGATAGCGGCTGCAATAGCAATCACAATTGATACCATTAATAACGGTATATTGTATGACATGGTAGCGTCCATTTGCATAGAGGCCATACCCGTATAATGCATAGCTGCGACACCAAGTCCAGTAAGCACGCCACCGCCGATCAGTTTACCAATGCTTGAATCACCGCGACCTACGATAAGGACACCGACAGCAACGAAACAAATTGCAAGTAGCATTGAGACAATCGTTAACCCTAGATCATAGGTAACAGGCATTTTCATATCAACTGCCATCATACCGATATAGTGCATAGACCAAATCGCACCCCCGATTGCAATCGAAGATAGCGCAACCCAAAAATATAAATCTGTTCCTGGCTTGGCAGAAGGAACTCGAATGGCTAGGTTTAGGCCGACATAAGAACCAAACACTGCAATGGCGTATGAGACCAACACCAAAAGTAAGTTATATTCAACTTCAATCATTTTTTTGCCTTTTATCTATCATAAAAACTGAGCCAAATAACGTTACTTCAATCACAACACAGTGCGTCATTCGCTCATTAGTATTTGTTTTACACAGACATTAGATTATCTATGCATAATATTTTTACCCAATGGTAAATTCGCAAATGTTGGTACTGCCCGCACCACAATTAGTTTCTTTAACCTGAACCATATCGACAGCAGGATTGCTTGCTAAAAAGCCTTCTATATAACCTACAATAAAATGGCATCCTGAGTGATTATGGTCTGACGATTTACAAAATGGACATTTGATTAAATAAATTACATTGTTCTTTGCTTTAACTTTAGAAAGTCCCTTTAGTGCTGGCACAAGTTCGCGAGTAATCGTAGTAGGCATCTTTAACGGACTACCAAGTGAATAATCACGTTGGTAAATTCCGCCACCAACCTTACGGCCCAACTCGTGCAATGCAGTCATGCGTTGATCACTAGGCAAACTATCTTCATACTGACCGACAATATCTGCTATTTTAGGGTAGTACGCGCCGATGGCTGATAGAACGCTCTTCTCATCCAATGTCTTTTTTGCGGGGGCAGCTGACGAGCCACCCTCATCATCTATTTCTAGATTAAAAAGCGTACATCCTTCGATCGAAGATAAGTCATCGATTAAATCTTCCTGCGTTTTAGACCCCAGACTTCTTGCGATCACGTGAATGATGTTACCACCATTCTCTGAAGCCTCCTGTCTTTGGGAGACTAGCTGATAACCTGCTTTGATAAGCGGCGAAATAACATTGACCAAACGAATACGTTCAGAAGACGTTTCTAATGCACAAGAGAATTTCATAGAGCACTCCTTTTCTTAAAATACTGCTACGCTTTCTTCTATCAAGCTCTCTACATAAAGTAATTAACAAATATGAATAACGTTTTAAAGATCCGGCCAACTGACTTTCTCACAATATAAAAAATATTCAGACATCAACCACACAATAGTTTTTGTATATCTTTTATATTATAAGAAATGAAATATATTCAGTAGATGAAACTTCAATTTTATAGTTATTAAGCATATAAACGATTTAACAACTAGAAATTCATTAATCTTAAAGCAGTAATGAGCTTGAAAACAAGATTGAGATAAATATGTTTAAATAAACTACTATTTTTAAATTCTTATGATAACACTTACTCACAGTGAAGTTACTAAATAGCAATAGATTTTGATTGTATTATTACTGGAATTTTGTTTTGTAGCAATACACTATAAGGTATTGTCCGATAAATGGCTACATTAGCCGACAAATGGCTAGACTATAGTGCCACATCGTTGTTCTATAAAAATAATGTATTATTTAAAAAATCTTGACACCTATTTATATCTATCTATCTTGATATTTCTATTATGCAATTAACCTTAACTATTTATTAAAACACCTATTACTGTTTTCTCTTTGTAGAATAATAGGTCCAAAATAAAAATCCTCTGTGTAGTCAGACTTTAGTCTCAAGGATAGAATCATTAAATAATAACAATAAACATAATCGCGCAAATAAACTAAGGAAATGTGATGTCGAAGCAAGTCGAATTAGTGCTAGGAGCCAATACAGTTATCGAAAATAACAAATGTTCGATCGCATTTTCTACTACTAAACCATTAGAGTTTGGACAGCAGCTTGGGCTATTGTGGTTGCCATTAGATGCCCATCGTAAAGCAGTTTGTAGTCCTGCTTATTTACATGAGTCTAAAGACTGGGCTCAGCTCGATAACAAGGATAATCCAAGCACATGGCAGTTAGATTTACCCCAGTTATTTGATACACTTGGCGTTAGTTTCTTACAACTGATTGCTTATGTTTATCATGAGCCAAGCCTAAACTTGCCAGCGGTAGAGTTAAATGACGTAAGCCTCACGCTCAACAACGGGGATATTCGCTACAACTTCACAACAAACGAGCGGCATGTCAAAGCGGCGATTATATTAGAAATATATCAGCGTAATGGACAGTTCAAATGTCGGGCGCTTGGTGAGACATCAATGCAAGGCTTGGCGAGCCTTGAACATCATGTACAGGTTAGTCTGGATGTTCGTCCACCTAGCACACATACGCTTATTCAAGAAGCTCAACAGCAGCAGCGTACTCAACCAAACAATGAAGCTCGCCCTCCTCGTCAAGTACAAGCAGGCGAGACTTGGACAGGAACAGCGTTTGCTATTGATCCCTATCATCTGCTGACCTGCTATCATGTGATTGAGTCAGCAGCGATGGTTGGCGTACGTCAGCAAGGTCAGCCTGATCGCGAGGCACAAGTCGTACTCAGCGATATCGGAAGCGACTCAGCTATTATTAGAGTTAGTGATCCTTTGCCTAGCTACCTTCCATTGGCGCAGCAGTGTGTTGATATATTAGGTGAGACCATTACCACACTGGGGTTTCCGTTGTCAGGACTGAGTAGCCAACTCCAAGTCACTCAAGGCTGTATATCAGGATTGACAGGTTTAAATAACGATATCCGTCATATGCAATTCACCGCACCCATTCAGCCTGGATCTAGTGGTAGTCCTTTATTATTGCCGACTGGAGAGGTGGTCGGTATGGTCACATCAAGTCTGGTTCATGAACATGCACAAAATATGAACTATGCGGTGAAATTTCAGTTATTATCTGCCCTACTGGCGAGCGCTGGCATCAGTTTGGAGCACACGTCTGATTTGACCAGTGCTACGCCTCTTACAACACCTCAGCTAAGCAAGCAAAGTCGCAGTGCCTTATGGCTGGTTGGCTGTCAGGGTTAAGAAATCTACGACGACATATAATTAAAAGCGCCAAGGAATATGAATGTTAAATGAGCAACACAGTACGACTATCACCCTACCCCGTGGTACGCTAGATCTGACTTATCAAACCAACTCAGCCACTAATAAATCAGTCACTAATAAAAATGGCGCAGAACAACGCGACCATTATCAATTAGAAGACTTACTTGGATTTGCACAGCGTATTAATCCAAAGCGTGCGTTTTTGTTTGTCTCAAAAGTGCTAGGTCGTCATATTCCCGTTGCGCCAAGCACCATGCGAGAGGCATTTACTGATTTGGCTGATTTAGTGCCTAATCACTTGTCTCAACCTATCCTAGTCATTGGTATGGCAGAGACCGCTGTTGGTCTATCTGCTGGTGTCCATCGAGCGCTACAAACGCGCTATCCTCAAGCTCTGCTATTAAACTCTACGCGTCATGCACAGCACGATGAGAGTAGTGATCCAAATGGTACCGACTCCTTGCTAACGACGTTTTGTGAAGACCACAGTCATGCTAGCCAACATTTAATTTATCAGAGCAAAGATAGCGTTACTCAGGCGCAGCTACTGGCCAGTAAAACACTGATTATGGTCGATGATGAAGCCTCAACGGGTAATACCTGCGTTAATGTCGTCACTGCGCTGCGTGAAGCAGGACTGATCCAGTTAGAGCAAGTGCATCTAACAACACTGGTCGATTGGTCATTAGATCAAGAGAAACCTAATCCACAGTCAGATGCTAAACCTGCACGTATGGCCGATCGTCTCGCTGGTATTGAGTTTCATCGACATCATTTATTGTCTGGTGCCTGGCAATGGACAGATGCCCCTAATCCTGAACCCATTACAATGCCATCGGTTGATACTACTGCCGCTGGTAGTCAGGCGCTCGGTGATACGGGAAACTGGGGGCGTTTTCCAACGCTAGACAGTACAGAAGGTTTTGCTAACTATCTTTCAAGTTTTCAGACTGCATTTACCCGTTTTAATGATCAAGAAAACTTTGATGTTGCTCAGCTACCAAAAAGAATCTTAGTATTGGGCAGCAATGAGTTTGTTTGGTTGCCATTTCTATTGGCTGAATGGCTTGAAACAGAGTCCGACAAGCTCAACGACGATACAGCGTCCATGGTTAATTTTAGCGCATTAACCCGCTCACCGATTGCGCTTGGTGGGGCGATTACCACGATGCTGAGCTTTAGCGATAATTACGGGCTTGGTATGACCAATTTTGCTTATAACGTTGAGCCTAGTGATTGGGATTTGATTGTGTTGTGTATAGAAACATCAGCTGATAGTGTGGATGTTATGTGGCGAGGTTTGGATAACGTGCTGGTGATGAGCCCTATTCATTAAACTGCTCTCTAACTTTCAAACCTATTATTTACGGACGACGCCATGACTACCTCCTTTTTTAAAGCCAACTCAGATATCATCAAGCCTTATGCCTTGATGGATTTGGATGACACGTTATTCCAAACCCAACGTAAAATTGACGCTTGGGATTTACCCACCACTGAACCTGAATCTCTAGTTTGTGCGACAGTCAATAAACAAGACGAGCCACTGAGCTTTATGAGTCAGCGCCAAGCAACCTTTTTTAATTGGTTGTTAGCTAGCACCGAATTAATCGTAGTAACGGCGCGGGATCGTAGTGAAATAAAACGTGTGAAGCTGCCATTTGATAGCTGGCAAGTATTAACCCATGGAGCGATTATTTTAACGTCTGACGGAGCGCTGCTGAGCAGTTGGCAGCAGCATATGTATAGTAAGCTTGCGCCATTGCAAGATAAGCTTAATAAACTAAGCGAATTATTTGCCAGTCATAGTCAAAGCGAGCAAAGTCATTTAGTATTTACACCGCATATCGATAGCTTTAACAATGGCTCTGTTGATAAAGAGCTAACCATTTATCTGGCTATCAAACATGCGCAGAAAGACCATCAAGCGCTCGTAGATTTAGCTGAGAAACTGCCCACTCTGATACGTGATTTTAATCAAAATTTCTATGTACATGTGAATGCTAATAACCTAGCGATATTGCCCCATGCGGTTCACAAGCGTCATGCGGTACAGTTTTTATTAGAGCATCATTTAGACCATCAGCGTCCCAGTTTTGGCTTTGGTGATAGCTTAGCTGATCTGCCTTTCTTACAGTTATTGGACTGGTACGGTATGCCCAATCATGGCCAATTGCATGAGCAATACCAGTCTAAATCGTCAGGCTAAATCAGCTTAAACTGCAGCCACGCAAATCCACTTTTATCATCACGAGTGCTATTATTCATACTATGACTTTACCTAATATACAGATAAAAAGAGCTACTCTGCAAAACTATGGCTCAGGCAGCTATCTTGCAAGCGATGTCACTGTCCTACTCGATATGGTGGATAAGGACGCGGTTGCTGATGTGCCCGTCAGTCAAAAAGAAGCGCTTATCCAAAGCGGACAACGCCATTACTCTGACATGCTGACTTTAGAGCAAGCACCTACTGCAATGCATGAGCAGCTATACATACAGGCATTAGAGCAAGGGTCAACAAGAGCAGCGACCGATATCGCTCATTTATCCTATACGCTACATCATGTTTTTCAGCAGAATGTGAGTGATGAGCACCCACTGGTTTTGGTCAGTTTGGTAAGAGCTGGTCTGCCGATTGGTGTGTTATTGCAGCGTGCGCTGTCGGATACAGACAGTAGCTATCGCCTGCCAAGTGTACATTATGGCATCAGTATCATTCGGGATCGTGGTCTTGATCCAATGGCCCTGCAAATGCTACTGGAAGCTTATCCAAACAGTCCAGTCATATTCGTCGATGGCTGGACAGGTAAAGGTGCCATCTATCAAGAGTTGGCTCGTAGTCTAGAGACGTTTAGCGATTCTACTCATGTTAATTTTGCTAATATTTTTCATCAAGGTGCTAACGTCATTCCGCTACTGACTCTTGCCGATCCGGCTGGCGTTGCTTGGCTCGCGGCTAGTGAAGAAGACTGGTTAATCCCATCAGGGTTGTTAAATAGCACCGTATCAGGATTAATTTCACGCAGCTTGTATACAGAGCCGTCATCAGGCCTGCATCGCAGTGTCTTTTATGATGATTTAATTGAGGTAGATCACAGTTTGGCATTTATTGAGCGTATCGATGCCGTGAGACGATCATTGGCTACAACTCCAGCGCGTTTACCGACTTACCAGCAGCCACGCTACCAGACTGCGGCGTTGATAGAGACGCTGGCAGCAGATTATCATATCGTCAATCGCAACCGTATTAAGCCGACTATTGCTGAGGCAACACGTGCCATATTACGCCGTGATCCCGAGCGTATATTGCTCGCCACTGCTGAGCACCCTGATACCGTACTGCTACGCCATTTATGTGCGCAACGAAACATCACTATCAGTGTATTAGGTGATAAAATACTGCCTTATCAAGCCATCACGCTTATCAAGCAGCGCTCCCAAGACACTTAATACAATTAACGGTATTAAATACTTTCTTTTTCGTTCTCTTATACTCTCTACTTATGATGCCAATTATGTCAGATATGCTAAAAACCGAGTCAAACCTTTACAATGATACCCAATCTTATGCGCATCTGATCACTGAGCGTCATGCGATGGTCAAACCACACACGCACCATCCATATCAGCTCGGTGCTAGCTTATACATGCCTGCGACTCGCCAAGATATTTGGCAAGTCATCAAACGAGATAAATTACCGACGATTAATAGTATTATTATCTGTCTAGAAGATGCTGTCAGTCAGCAGGATGTTGAGTTAGCGCTTGAGCGTTTGCGAACCCTCCTAAATACTTGGGCTGAGCATGTGAATAGCATCAATGCGCCATCTAAATCGGCGAAGATTCATGCTCAGCATCCAACGCGTCCACTAGTCTTTATACGCCCACGTAGCCCGATGATGCTACAGCAACTGGCTGATTATGCCCATATCGATCTTATCGATGGTTTCGTCATGCCAAAAGTTGATATGTATAGCCTATCTAACTGGCGCATGGCTTGTCAGAACCTAAAAGTAGATCAACTACTTATGCCGACGCTCGAAACCGCCGCGCTGTTTAATCCGCATCACAATCAGGAGCTTGCCATCGCTTTTAAAGAAGCGTTTAGCCAACCAGTTTTTGCATTGCGTATCGGCGGTAATGACTTGTTTGCAGCATTGCGCTTACGCCGCCCAAAAAACAGTATTGTCTATGACTCGCCTATCGGTACGTTGGCTTATCAAATGCTTGGCTGTTTTGTGCCGCATGGTTTTTATCTTACCGCGCCAGTATTTGAGTACTTGGATCAGCCGACGCTGTTTATGCAAGAGCTGAACCGAGATGTCAGCTTAGGGATGGTGGGCAAAACTGTCATTCATCCAAGCCAAATCGCCCTAGTACAGCAAGCTTACTGTGTGCCACTGAGTACATTGGATGAAGCGCAAGCGATCCTTCACTCTGAGGCCAAAGCGGTATTTAAGTACAATAATACGATGCTAGAGCCTGCGACGCACCGTGCTTGGGCAACTGAAATTGTTAATCGCGCAGAAGCCTTTGGAACCATTGATGACGGACATAGCCAGTACAGCTCACGAATGTAGCTGCCACCGCTGATACAGATAACTGTCTGCCATTTAACAACTTGCACCATGCAAAAAGCCGCTATCAAATAACAGGTAGCGGCTTTTTTATATAGCTATTTGTTTAGGATTTTTTATAGATATGAGGCTTTAAAGCTCTCGAACAGTAGCTACATTAAGCACAACTTTCCAAAAACTGACGGAGTACTTGGTTCACTTGCTCAGGCTCTTCTACTGTCGATGTATGACCAGCACCTTTGATAATAGCAAGCTTAGAACCAGTAATAGCAAAGTGCATGCGTTCAGATTTGGCATAAGGCGTGGCGGCATCTTCATCACCTACCACAATCAGTGTCGGCGTTTTAATTTCACCCAACTGCTCATAAGTACCTGTACGCTCAATCACACCCATTGTTGCTTTGACCACACCGCCCTTGCGATTGCTTTGTAGCATTGTTAGCCACTGCTTACGGTCAGATTTACGCAGCTTGTCTGCCAAAAACGTACTGCCAAACATAATTGGCATCACCTTATTACTCACACGCTTCATACCTAACCAGCGAATCGCTTTAACCAGCTTGCGATACTGAGGGATATTTTTTGGATCTTCAGGGTCAGCAGAGGTTTCTAACAGCGTTAATGACAACAGCAACTCAGGGCGTTTGAGCGCAATACGTTGAGCCACGAACCCGCCCATAGATAGCCCAACAAAGTGACATTTATCAATACCAAGCGCTGCAAGTAAGCCAAGCGTATCGTCCGTCAGCGTCTCCATATCATAGCCAGATTTAGTAACCTGCGACTGACCTTGCCCGCGAAAATCGAAAGCAATACAACGATAGTCTGTTTGAAAATGCTCCACTTGCTTATCATACATCTGTGAGCTCCACAGTAGACCATGAGCAAATACGATAATGGGCTTTGTTGTGTCATTCGGTGCGCTGTCTTCGTAATAAATATCAGCGTTATTTACAGTGATAGTTGGCATAACCACGTCCTTGTTTGATCAATGAAAAGTTTGAGCGTACCCTTGTGTCTTTTACGACTCTTTTACGCTCAACCTGGCATATTAGCATAATCCATTAGACCCTTAGGTCATAGCCTTTTTACGAACCAGTCGTTTTGTCTCATTAGCTAGCATTGGCTTTTGCGATAGAATAGTAAAGTTTACCAGTATGTAGATGTGTCTTAAGCGCCCACAAAACATGCTTTTATAATCATAACAAGCTGCTATAGTAATCAGCATTGAACCATTTTTACCTTTATCTCAAAGTATTGTCATTGATACAAAATATTAAAACAGTCATTTAAAATAAGGAAATCTCAAATGTCACAGTCTCTCGTCGATTATCAAGTTGCAGAGCACATTGCTACCATTACCTTTAACGATCCAAAAAGCTTAAACGCCTTTGGCACGCCCTTAAAAAACCAAGTCTTGATAGCGCTAGATAAAGCGGCTGCAGACGATCAGGTACGGGTGATTATTTTGCAAGGGGCTGGTGGTAATTTCTCCAGCGGCGGCGATATTAAAGAGATGTTGTCTGAAGGATTAGACAAGGATATTGTTTCAAACAAATTAAGAGGCATGGTAGAAGGCGCAGGCGAAGTCAGCTTAAAGTTACGTCATATCCATAAGCCGATTATTGCCAAATTAGAAGGTGCCGTGGCTGGTGCTGGCATGAACTTGGCGCTTACTTGTGACTTCCGAATTGCCGCAGACAATGCGAAGTTTGTACAAGCCTTCATCAATATCGGCCTAGTTCCAGATGCAGGTGGTATTTACTTATTAAACCAATTGGTTGGTGCAGCAAAAGCCACTGAGCTTGTAATGCTAGGTGATAAGTTAAAAGCCGAAGACATGGCGCGCTTAAATCTAGTGAACAACGTGGTTAGTGCTGACGAGCTAGAAGCCACCGTACAATCATTAGCGCTACGATTGAGCCAGTTGCCAGGCAAGGCATTGGCCGCTATGAAAGAGAGCTTCAACGTACACGCCTTCGCTGGTTTGAGCGCAGCGTTAGATACAGAAGTAGAGCAACAGACCGTAATGGCAAAAACTGATGACTTTATCGAAGGCGTTAGCGCCTTTATAGCGAAGCGTAAACCTGTATATCAAGGCAAATAACAAGATAAACAATGATGCCATAAAAAAAGGGCTGCCAATATGGTAGCCCTTTTTTTGTCAATATCTTTGATTAAGAAGCGGACGCGGGTTTAGAATGATGAGGTAAAGTAAATATCTTGTCAAAAATCAGAGTAAAGGTAAACGTATAAACTAAGAAAAATAGCAGTAGCGCTACTTCCATCGTAAAGGCTTTTACTAAACCAACATCGTACCAAATCATATATAGTGGCAAGCAGATCAACACCAGCCCACCTTCAAAACCAAAAGCATGAACACTGCGTATCCATAACGTGCGACGTACAATGCGCCTGCGACGTTCCCACGCTTCAAAAGCGGTATTATATATAAAGTTCCAAACGACGGCTGCTACCGACATCATTACGGCTATTGGTAAAGATTCTGATGCGTCACTGTGACTGAGTTTCATCAAGATAAGGGTAGATAAGATAATCGCGATAATTTCGAAAGCGGTCACATAAATTAAGCGACGTTTAAGCGGTGATAAGGTCATCAACCAAGACTCCAAAGCACCTGTATTTAAACAGCAAGGTGCATGTTAAAGTATCGGTCCGTCCCGAGTTAGAAAAGATAAATAAAGTGCAGAGCCACGGTTTCCGCCTGCCCCCATATTATACAAAAACCAGACTCAAAAATCAGTAAGGACATTTGTAAACAGGCGTAAGCCGCTTTATTAATCATTAGCGCCCGTTTTAGCCAGACTATTTTGCCGGTAGACCCCATTTATTGGTTTCAGGCTTGGTATCACTCGCTAGAAATACTAGCAATATAATAGAGCCTATCAGTGGCACTATCCCTATCAAAAACCACCATCCTGAGCGGCTAGTATCATGCAAGCGGCGGATAGTCACGGCAAGACCAGGCAGAAATAAACCAAGTGCCACTACTATGTAAAATAAACCTGTCTCTGAGCTGAATATTATTGCGTCTAGCAGCATTGCAACGATCATCACTCCCATTTGTACTAGAAAGAAATACCAATACTCTTTACGGCGAGCACGGCCAGAAAAATTCGTGTAATTTCTCATGCCCTTTTTAAACCAGTCAATGATGCCATAATTTGCTTCAGCACTATGATTATTAGCCACCGTAGATCTAGGCAATGGCGGCGGTGTCGCTTTATCAAGCTTGATATTATTTTCCATAGGGCTTTTTATCTCAGTCGTGAAAAGTAGAAATTGTCAGTGAAAATTATCAACCATTGGCTTTGATTATAGATACTCAATAAAAGTTTGTAAATGAATACTAGTTTTCTTACAGTCATCAATAAAAAACCCCGCATCATGACGATACGGGGTTATTCTATTATTAAAACTTAAAAACGTTTTGCTTAAGCTGCAACCAAAATTAGGTCAACTGAGCAACGTTAATCTTGTCTGCTTCTTCAGTATAGTCTTCCATACGATCGAAGTTCATGTATTGATAGACTTCATCACCCATGCTGTTTAGCATACCAGCATACTGCTGATACTCATCGTTAGTCGGCAATTTACCAAGTACCGCTGCGACTGCTGCAAGCTCTGCAGAAGCTAGGTATACGTTAGCGCCTTGACCTAGACGGTTCGGGAAGTTACGAGTTGAGGTCGATACCGCAGTAGATTTCGGTGCGATACGTGCTTGGTTACCCATACATAGTGAACAACCTGGCATTTCAGTACGAGCGCCGGCTTGTGCATAGATGTTGTAGTAACCTTCTTCCATCAACTGGCGTGCATCCATCTTGGTCGGTGGTGCAATCCATAGACGAGTCTTGAGGCTTCCTGCTGGTACGTCTTGTAGCAATTTACCTGCCGCACGGAAGTGACCGATGTTAGTCATACATGAACCAATGAATACTTCATCAATGGTATCGCCAGCCACGTCTGCCAAAGTCTTGGCATCATCTGGATCGTTCGGGCAGCAAAGGATCGGCTCTTTGATGTCTGACATATCAATAGTGATGTCGATCGCGTATTCAGCATCGTCATCAGCACGCATGAGGCTTGGGTTAGCCAACCACTCTTGCATTTGCTCAACACGGCGACTGATCGTACGTGCATCGCCATAGCCTTCACTGATCATCCACTTAAGCAGCGTGATGTTTGAGTTTAGGTACTCAGTCACTGACGCTTCAGACAAAGTGATGGTACAACCAGCAGCACTACGCTCAGCTGAGGCATCAGACAATTCAAATGCTTGCTCAGCGGTCAAATCTTCTAGACCTTCGATTTCAAGAATACGGCCGTTGAACTCGTTGATTTTACCTTTCTTATCAACGGTCAAGTAACCTTCTTTGATCGCTTGATAAGGGATCGCATGTACTAGGTCACGTAGGGTGATACCAGGCTGACGCTCACCAACAAAACGAACACGGACAGATTCAGGCATATCAAGTGGCATCACACCAGTTGCTGCTGCGAAAGCAACTAGACCAGAACCGGCTGGGAACGAGATACCCATTGGGAAACGAGTATGCGAATCACCACCAGTACCAACGGTATCTGGAAGTAGCATACGGTTCAACCATGAGTGAATGATACCATCACCTGGGCGTAAGCTGACGCCGCCACGGTTCATGATAAAGTCAGGTAGTGTGTGCTGAGTCTCAACGTCAACTGGCTTTGGATAAGCCGCCGTATGACAGAATGACTGCATGACGAGATCCGCTTGGAAACCCAAACACGCCAAGTCTTTTAGCTCATCACGCGTCATTGGGCCAGTCGTATCCTGAGAGCCGACAGTCGTCATCTTAGGCTCACAGTACATACCTGGACGTACGCCTTCTAGGCCACATGCTTTACCAACCATTTTCTGCGCTAGCGTAAAGCCTTTACCCGTATCGGCTGGCTCTTCTGGCTTAGCAAACACGTCTGAGTGACCAAGACCCATGTACTCACGCGCACGGTTGGTCAAACCACGACCAACGATCAATGGGATACGGCCGCCAGCACGAACTTCATCAAGCAATGTTGGTGAGTTTAGTGAGAACGTTGATAATACTTCATCAGAGTCATGCTTAGTGATTTTGCCTTCGTACGGATAGATGTCAAACACATCACCCATGTTTAGGTTATCAACGGCAACTTTTTCGATTGGCAATGCGCCAGAATCTTCCATTGTGTTGAAGAAGATAGGAGCGATATTGTTACCAAGCACTAGACCGCCGCCACGTTTGTTTGGCACGTTAGGGATATCTTCACCCATCAACCACAATACTGAGTTGGTTGCAGACTTACGGCTAGAACCAGTACCAACAACATCACCAACATAGGCTAGCGGATGGCCTTTTTCTTTAAGCGCTTCGATTTGCTTCATTGGGCCAACAACACCCTCTTCGTCAGCATTGATGCCGTCGCGAGAGTTTTTGTGCATGGCCAACGCGTGCAATGGGATATCAGGACGGCTCCATGCGTCTTGCGCAGGTGACAAGTCATCCGTGTTGGTCTCGCCAGTGACTTTGAACGTCGTGTAAGTGGTTTTCTTTGGTACTTCAGCACGGTTCAAGAACCATTCTGCGTCAGCCCAAGACTGAATCACTTCTTTAGCAATAGTGTTGCCAGCTTCTGCTTTTTCAGTCACATCATTGAACGCGTCAAATACTAGCAAAGTTTTCTTTAATGCTTCAGCAGCGTCTTGTGCAACTTCGCTATCATCTAGTGCAGCAACTAATGGCTGAACGTTGTAGCCACCTTGCATAGTGCCTAGAATTTCAACAGCTTTTTGCTTGCTGATAAGTGGTGATGATGTTTCACCCTTTAAGATAGCAGCCAAAAATGCCGCTTTAACGTATGCTGCTTGGTCAACACCAGCAGGAATACGGTTTTCTAATAAGTTCATCAAGAACGCATCTTCGCCTGCAGGCGGGTTCTTTAATAATTCAACCAACTCTACTACTTGTTTTTCATTTAGTGGTAGGGGTACAGTTCCTAGCTCAGCACGTTCTTCGACATGTTTACGATAAGCTTCTAACACAATAGTCGTCCTCGTCAGTTGGGGTGTAGCACATTACGTGGGTAGTCAGCATGACTGCCTGCGTCTATATACTATATGAAATAATTATCCGTGCAATCATAGCTTAAAACGCTTTAAATGTTAATGGCTCAGCCCTGAAAAGGCGCATAGTAAGGCCATATTGAACATTTATTATAAAAATAGTGCCATCAATAATATGATTGTAACGCTCATTATAACTGGCATTTGCCTGATTACGCTTATCAATCAGCGCTTGCTTTATGACTGAGCAGACACCATATGACTGATATACGCTTTTGTAAGAAACAACTTCGATAAAGTCTCGCTTAAAAAAATGTAGCAATATCGATATATTAGCAGCCGATTGATTAACAGTCGATTTGGTAAAGACATCTTGGTAAAACATTAAGGACGACGATATGACTGATAGCAATACGGACAACAATCCTAACTATGACAATGGTCTCAAGGTACGCACCGAGGTAATGGGTGAGCAGCATGTCAAACGCTCGCTTGATGCTGCCACAGGATTTACCCAACCACTGCAAGACTGGATTATCGAACACGCTTGGGGCAGCACTTGGCAAGATGACTCAGTATTACCGCGTAAGTATCGCTCATTAATCACTATTGCCTTTTTAATCGCCCAAAAAAGCCCAAACGAGTTGAAAGGACATATACGCGGTGCCATTAACAATGGGGCTAGTGTCGCCGAGATTAGAGAAGTGCTCATGCATAGCTTGCCGTACTGCGGTGCACCTGCTACTCAAGAAGCGTTTCGCGCCGCCATAGATATACTGAATGAGTTAGAAATCGATATAGATATTTAAAACTATGGTCGTCCGAGCAATCATAGTAATCTTAACAATATTGTTTAAAAATTGACGACCAAATTTCTGCTATAATATCTGCACTCATAAAACATTCTGATAATTCCATAAACCCTTATAATATAAAGGGTTAAGAGATAACTCCATTATGACAACTGCCGTACAAACACATGTACCTGCTGCTAAGGCCAAACCAAAAAAAGCCATCCAAGGCGAAAAGCTGCGTGGCTATGATAAAGTTGCCCGTATCCCAATTAAAGTGATCCCGACTGTCGAGGCAAAGAAAAAGCCTGATTGGATTCGGGTAAAAATGTCCTCGCCTGCTGAAGTCGCTCGTATCAAAGCAACCTTACGTGAGCAAAAGCTTTATACCGTCTGTGAAGAAGCAGCATGCCCTAACCTGCCACAGTGCTTCGCTGATGGTACAGCCACCTTTATGATCATGGGTGATATCTGTACGCGTCGCTGCCCATTCTGTGATGTAGGTCATGGTCGTCCTAATGAGCTAGACAAGGATGAGCCGCGTCATACCGCTGAGACGATTCAAGGTCTACAGCTTAAGTATGCCGTAATCACCTCTGTCGATCGCGATGACCTAAAAGACGGCGGTGCGGGACATTTTGTAGAAGTGCTAAACGAGTCAAGAGCGCTTAGCCCAAACTGCTTGATTGAAATCCTTGTACCAGATTTCCGTGGTCGTATGGATATCGCATTGGATTTATTGACAGAGACTGCACCAGATGTGTTTAACCACAATATCGAAACGGTGCCACGTCTATACAAAGCTTTCCGTCCAGGTTCTGACTATCAGCATTCGCTAGATTTGCTTAAGATTTATAAAGAGCGTCGTCCTGATATCGCCACTAAGTGCGGCTTTATGGTTGGTCTTGGCGAGACAGAAGAAGAGATCTATGCCCTACTCGATGATCTAAAAGCTCATGATGTAGATATGATCACTATCGGTCAGTATCTACAGCCTAGCAAAAACCATGCGCCTGTTGATCGTTATGTCCATCCAGACGAGTTCCAACGCTACATGGATTACGGTAAAAAGATTGGCTTCTTTAGCATTTGGGCAGGTCCAATGGTACGCTCAAGCTACTTTGCAGATCGTCAGTACTATGGCGAAGACTGCCCAGCACCTATCCGTAGCAAAAAAGCATTAGAAGCTGAAGGCAAACTTGGCTGCTAATTTAGCAAAAGTGATGTGAAAGTAATTGTGAAGAACAGCCGCCAAGACATCTAGAGAATATTAAAAAGGGTGAATAACAGATTTGTTATTCACCCTTTTTTTAGCTTTATTAGATTTACGAATGATTAAACCTAACGTTTTACACGGTTAAAGTTGGCGTTGGCTTTCCAGCTGTTTTTATATTGAATGCAGCAATACCGAGGACAATAATACCACCTGCGATACCAGTCGTAATCTCAGGATAAATCAATAATAAAGCGCCAATAGCTAAGATGATACGAGTCATCGTATTCATACTACCTCTAAAGTAACCTTCAAGTGCTGAGCTCAGTGCAATGACACCTGTTACCGAAGTCACTACCACTGTAATGATATCTACAATAGGTGGCAGCGGGAAATCTTTTGCCGTGACTGCTAGGCCAGTTGGATCTATCATCAACATCGTTGGATTATAGATAAACATGAACGGCACGATGAATCCTGCGAGAGCAAGTTTGAGGGACAAGAACCCTGTCTTCATCGGATCTCCACCGGATATCCCTGCACCCGCAAAGGCTGCGAGACACACAGGCGGTGTAATATTGGCAAAGATACCAAAATAGAAAACAAACATGTGCGCTGATAAGATTGGAATATCAAAACCGGCCAATGCTGGCGCAGCCATCGTTGCTGTGATGATATAGGCAGGAATAGAGGGTAGTCCCATGCCCAAAACCATTGATGCCAACATCGTTAAGATAAGCGTAAAGAACAATGATCCTGCACCTAACGTGACGATAGAGGATGTCATCACCGTACCAAAGCTGGTCAGACTCACAACCCCAATGATAATACCGACGACCGCACACGCTGCCATTACCGCTAGCGATTGGCGCGCACCATCTTCTAATGCACCCAAAATATCAGAAAAGCTCATGCGCGTTTCGGCACGTAGCATACTGATCACAACGGTGAAACCAATGGTATAAGCTGCTGCATATCCCACAGGTACGTTTCTGATTAATAAGAAAATCAAGAAGACAATCGGCAATAGCATGTGACCGCGGGCTTTCAATACTTCTTTGACCGCTGGTAGATTTTCTTTAGCAATACCTTTTAGATCGCGACGTCCAGCGCGGAAATGCACCTGCGCAATGACGCCTAAATAGTACAAGATCGCTGGTAATAATGCTGCTAAGGCAATCGTGCTATACGGTAAGCCTGTTGTCTCCGCCATAATAAAGGCACTGGCACCCATAATCGGTGGCAAAATCTGTCCACCAACCGAAGCACTGGCTTCAACTGCACCTGCGAAATCTTTGTGATAGCCGACCTTTTTCATCAACGGAATGGTAAAGGCACCCGTACTAACCACATTTGATAAAGCTGAGCCATTGATACTGCCCATAAAGCCACTAGAGATGACTGCTACTTTTGCAGGTCCGCCCTTTTTATGACCAGCGATGGCTAATGCCAAGTCATTAAATAACTGCCCCATTCCCGAACGTGCTAAGAACGCACCGAACAGAATGAACAAGAAGATAAAGGTGACCGATGCACCAATCGCAACAGAATATAGACCTTCTGTTTTTAAGAATAATTGACCAAAGATATCACCCATATCATAGGGGCGAGTCAAAAGCCTATCAGGCATAAAGTCTAGATGACTGACAAATGGATAGGCCAAAAATATGCCGGCCAAGATTGGCAAAATCCACCCAGTGATACGGCGGCTGCCTTCTAACACGCAAACTACCGTAATTAAGGAAAATATCACATCGACCTGATTGGCCATACCGCCACGCGAGGTGACGATGTCTTGATACTCATAAATGAGATAGCCCATACCGGATAGAGACAGGGCAAACCAAATCCAGTCATACCATGCCACTCGTTTGCGACTGCTTTTTTTGCTGGCTGGAAAAATTAGGAATATCAATGCAAAACCAACACCCACGTGTACAGAGCGCTGTAACAATGCTGGCATTGGATTAAAAGTGATATATAAATGAAACAGCGAATAGAGTATACAAATGCCAGCGATAAAATACTTCACTGGTCCTTGAGTGATATGACGCGTGATTGACTCTCGGTCATATTTTTCCAATACTGCTCGGTTGACCGCATCCGCCTCAGCATCGTTATCAACTTGCGCATCTGGCATGGTAGTCACACTACCTTGATCCGTCACTTGGGAGTTCATGACAAAAGTCCTTTTTAAATCTATCAATTAAATCATACGTCTTAGGCATGATCACCACTTCAGAATAGTCTGGCACCCACTGGTGAATCAAGAAACGATGACCACCATAATCCATTTCACCTTTGGTCAGTCTAGATACGACCCAATTAAGGCGAGGCAATTTTTCGTTGATTTGATAACCCAGATAGCCAGGCTTTTGTATAGGAGCGAGCATTTCGGTGGAGGGTGTCCCCGCACCGAACGCTTCAAAATAGGTCGTGGTCAGTAACAGCTCAGCACCTGCTGTACTGCTGCCGTCTATGCGTTGATACTGCTCTTCCCACCACTGTTTTTCTACAGAATGTATCCAACGTAGCTGAAAACCAGGCTCAGTGAAGTAACAAACCTTATCATCAGCACCATCTACGCCTGCGACTCGCACTTCAACGACAGACTGAAGCGTAAAGCCTAACCATAGCGTAAAAAAAACCAGCGCTGCAATAAATGCCGCGCCAGTTGATAACCATAATGAATTACTTGGCTGCTTGTTCGTCATAGTACTTTTTAGCTCCAGGATGGATTGGGGCTACCATGCCATCACGAGCGGTTTCTAGACTGATATCATTGGCCGCTTGGTGAGCTGTTTTTAGACCATCTAAATTATCGAACAATGCTTTGGTTAGTTTATAACCATCCGCTTCAGATAGGTCAGAGCTAACCAATAATGCATTCATAATTGCAGCAGTTGGTACGGCTGTTTCGTTGCCATAAGTACCAGCAGGAATCTCAAAGGTTTTGAAGTAAGGCTTGGTCGCAATGATTTCTTTTAGCTTGTCTTGGTTGATAGTGACAATCTGTAAATCTAAGCCTTGCTCTAGCTCCATCAAAGATGAGTTTGGTAGGCCACTACTAAAGAATGCCGCTTCGATCTTACCTGCTTTCATACCATCAGCAGCTTCAGCAAAGCCTAGATAATCAACGGTGACATCATCATACGTGATACCAAACCCTTCAAGTAAAGTACGGGCATTGACTTCTGTACCAGAACCTTGATCGCCTACCGCAATACGCTTGCCTCGTAAATCTTCAATGTTTTTGATACCAGATTTTTTCGAGGTCACGATTTGCACGACATTAGGGTACAAAACAGCAATCTGTTGAATGTTAGTGATTGGCTGCTCAAAGTTGTTTTTACCTTCGACAGCATCTGTCACTACGTCACTTAGTGCCAAGACCATGTCGACCTTGCCTTGGGTCAATAGATTGACGTTTTCGACTGATGCGCCAGTGGTTTGAGTTTTTGAGTTTACGCCAAAGGTTTTGACATAGACTTCAGACAATGAAGTACCAATGATGTTGTAAGGGCCAGACGCACCGCCAGTAGCGATGGTCAAAAACTTAGTATCAAGCTTATCTGCTGCAGTATCTGTTGCCGCGCTATCTGCAGATGCAGTATCACTGCCCTCTGAGCTTGGAGATGAGCATGCGGTTAGACCTAGCGCAGCACTCAACATAGCTGACAAAAGTAATGGGGATTTTAAAGAATTAAGCATTGAATTCATCCTTGAAGTGGTCGATTTTGTACGTTTAACAATATCCGTATTTATACATAAATACGTTACAGACGAGTAATAATATAGTAATTTTGTCGATAAATAAACCTTAGCTTACTTTCTCTTTTTCTTTCAATACCTTATATTTAAAGCTATTAGAGAAAATATAGGCCATTCATTAATTGAGCTAATATATACGTATGTTTTGCTATGCGAAACAAAGTTTCATTTAATAAATATTAAAACAAAATTTGTTGCTATTGTAAACCTTTATCGATATCTAAAAAATATTGTCATATCGCATTATTTCTTAGGAATTTTTAGATATAGCAAATTAATAAGAACTCTCGATTTATAACTATCTCGATTTATAACTATAAAGGCAAAAGTTCTGCTATATTTTGTCTAACCTATTTTTTGGTTAAGGATATTACATGGCACTAGTCTGTGCCTTTCTTTGATTAATCTACTCGGATAGTCCTTATGACAATACCTCACACGGAAGTACTGGCAACGTTATCTGCTGATATTGCTATCATCGGTGGCAGCGGCCTCTACCAAATGTCATCACTGACCAACAAACGCAGTATAACGATACAGACGCCTTATGGTAGTCCATCTGATGATATTGTCTTAGGTGAGCTTGATGGAGTGACCGTTGCGTTTTTGACACGGCATGGTCAGGGTCATAGACTGACCCCGTCCGAAGTGCCTTATCGAGCCAATATCTATGCGCTAAAAACGCTTGGGGTGCGCTACATCGTGTCCGTATCAGCAGTAGGCTCTCTACGAGAATCACTTAAACCACTAGATATGGTCATTCCAGATCAAATGATTGATATGACTAAGCAGCGAGTGAGTACTTTCTTTGGTGAGGGTGCCGTCGCTCATGTGTCGATGGCAGACCCACTATGCCCTGCCCTAGCAGACATCTTGACGCGCGCTTATGACCAAGCAGATATTATAGAAGGTAGCAGTCATTCTAAGGCAACTTATGTCTGTATCGAAGGGCCTCAATTCTCAACTCGGGCAGAGTCAGAATGGTATCGTCAGATGCAGGCAGATATCATTGGCATGACCAATATGCCAGAAGCCAAATTGGCACGTGAAGCCAGTATTGCTTATGCCACGTTAGCTCTGGTGACGGACTTCGACTGTTGGCATCCGACGGAAGAAGCCGTCAGTGCCGACTATGCGATACAAAACCTAATGAAAAATGCGGATAATGCTCAAAAAGTGATAAAGAAAGCCGTGGCTTTGATTGCTACCGAACTGCCTGAGTCAATCGCTCACAGTGCTCTTGCACAAGCATTGGTCACGCCTATAGATGCGATGGACGAGCATACCAAGATTAGACTGGCCGCCTTGCTAGCACAATCTTAATACGTACCTTCCATCTTTAACTGACTACTGCTAATCGGTCTAATTTTAATCGAGCTGACTTCAATCGAATCAAAAAAGGCCATTATCTAAAATAATGGCCTTTTTTATAATTTAGCATGTATATTTAAATTTATGCTAAGTACATCACTTTGATATCAGCAACAACCACCTGCACCAGATACCAGCATCATAGCCTGATTAAATGGTATTAACTCACCGCAACCTGCAAAAATACCGTAGTGACGACTGTCATCACCGATAAACTCAAAGTGCGGCGCAAAGCGAGACTCTTGCAGCATGCGAAACGTATTGCCACATACTGGAAATACCCGACCAGCTTCGATAGCATGATGCTTATCTAAATCAAACCGATGCGGGGACTGCTCGATAGTTCCTTTGTATATCACCGCTTGCCCGTGATCTTCACAAGCATCCTCAAGCGAGTCAATTTTAAATAAGCGGTAAGTTGCAGAGAAAAACTGAATAGCACCAATTTTAGTCGCCAAAGCAGGATCTGTAATCTCAAGTGGGCGATCTTCAACCAAACGTACGTCTAAGAATCCTGCATCTCGTGACAAACGGGTAAAATCCTTCCAATACAATGCGCCGCTCAAACATTCACCATATAAGACTGGGTCGTCAATTAAGTGTTGCGGGATACGGCGATCGGCATAGACGTCAGAAAAATAAAACTCCCCACCAGGTTTCAGCAAACGCTGTACACTGGCCATAACCGCGGCTTTATCTGGTGATAAATTGATAACGCAGTTTGAGACGATAATATCAAAGCTATCAGCCGCCAGATCTAACTCATCTAGTTTCTCGATATAGCCATGCAAAAATGTCACATTATTATAGCCAAACTTATCGACATGATAGGCTTGATGCTGTTTGGCAACAGTTAGCTGCTCATCGGTCATATCAACACCGACTACGTGGCCACTCTCGCCAACCAATTGTGCTAGTGCATAGACATCTCGACCTGAGCCACTGCCCAAATCTAAAATTCGGCAGCCTTCAAGCAGTGCTGGACACACCAGACCGCAGCCATAATAGCGATTCAATACTTCATCGTGAATATTCGCGAGTAACGGCTTGAGCCACTCAGGCATATTGCTGATATCACAACAAGCCGAAGTCTTTAAATCATCGGTACTCTGTAACTCTTTGCCATAGTAATTTTGCACGACGTCATGCATAACAATATCCTTATTGAATGTGCCATCCAGTTAAAAGTCTTAGTAAATCATCTTAGAATATGCAACTACATTAGTGAGTTTATTGACCTAGTTATCAATAATCCGCTATCAGCTATCAGTCGTTATCGACTTTGATGTTGAGTTGAGAGTCTGGCCAACCTGATGGCAAATGCTTTAGATCTTTAGGTTCATCAATATCATGTAAAGGGTCGAATAGTGCAAGTGTCCAGCCTAATGCCGCTATGCGCTGCTTGGTGACAGCAGCAACACTAGCTGTACTCCAAACAATGTCCGAAAACAGGCTTTCATCAACTCGCTTAAACCCTAACAACACATAACCACCATCAGTCGCTGGAATCATAACCGAATCGTGTTGATTTAGCTGCTGTACCGCTGTCTGAATACGTGCTGTCGTAAGACTAGGACAGTCCGTACCAATTAACACAACCTTGTCAAAATGTTGCAATGCGCGCTGACTGGCTATCAACATACGCAAACCCAAATCACCCTCGGCCTGCGTAGACCAACGCAATGAGTCAGGCAAATCAAATGCTTGCCAGCATGGATCTGTTGGTGCTGGACTCATACATAGCTCAACGGAAAAACCCGTATCAATAGTCTGCTCAATACTATGCAGTAATAGTTGCCTTGCCATACGTGCAGCGCCATCTACCCCTAGCGCTGGCTGTAAACGGGTCTTTGCCTTATTGGGCGCTGGATATTTTGCAAACAGAATGATGCAGGTATCTTGCTGTCTTGCAGATAAATCAGCTGTCACTATAACTGTCTCTCAATTGGCCAAATACACGAGGATGAACTCTTTCTTCTTTTGTCTATCATATTTATAAACCAAACAGCTTCACTAATTATAGTAGCGTTGCTTTAAAACATTAGGCGATACGCCTCGCCAATAATCAAAGCGCAAATGCCACATCAAGAAAATAGTCCGCCATGTACCATGTTGCTGCCAACGCCGCGCGGATGTTATGACTTTACTTTTTAGACAGGCTGGTCGAGCAATTTTCTTTAGACGTTTACACAGTTCGATATCTTCCATCAGTGGCTGATCAGGATAGCCACCAATCTGCTCGAACAAAGACTTTTTGATAAATATTGCTTGATCACCAGTGGCTATACCCATTAAGCGCGAGCGTTGATTTATCATTAATCCGACGATTTTTAACAATGGATTGTGGCTATCTAAATGGACATCAAAACGTCCCCAATCGTACTGAGCTACTGCCTGCTGAATATTATCTATCGCGTCAACTGGCAGCTCGGTATCAGCATGTAAAAATAGCAGTACATCACCTGTTGCTGACATAGCGCCCGCATTCATCTGCTGTGCACGTCCTACGGTAGATTCGATAATACGCCAATCAATAACTGATTGAGCAATCTCTGTACTTTTGAGCACACTGTCGGCGATAGCAACCGAACCATCCATTGAACCACCATCGACCAATATTACTTGCTGCGGTGCCGGAGCGAGACGGACAATATGAGCAATAAGCTCAGGCAAGTTATCCGCTTCATTTAATAATGGAATGATGATGGAAAGTTTCAATAGATATACCGTCACGTTAATCAGCGAGTAAGATTAAAAACTGGCTTATTTTTTATTCAAATTCCAGTTGTAATCGGTATAGCTGATTTTTATCTTGCCTTGTTTGAGATCCGCTGTCTGAGCTTTGCTCAATCCTAATGACGAGCTATAACGACCTAGAAACCCTGCTAAATCTTTTGTGCCACGCCAATTGGTTGCAAAATCTTCTTTATACCATTTAAAAATTGGTGACACTCTTAGCGTATCTCCTTTGAGACTGTTGCGGCTACTGTCTGCTAAAAATTTAGACGTTGCCTGCTCTAATTGACTGTCTAAACGCTTGCCAGTAAAGGCATCATCTTGCAATGCAGGGCAACCGATACTGGCACAATTGACCGCAAAGTGAATGCGCGGATCGTTGTAACGTTTAGAACCACGAATCAGGTTGTGCTCGATATCATCAAGTGAGCGCGTCTTACCAAGTAGCGAAACAAACTCTTGCTTCCATGGTGACCCAAACAGTCCGCCAATATCTTTGATAGATTTGACGTTTGGATATTTCGTCAATACCAAATCAACCGTACCAGCGTTATAAACGTTGATCAAAAATGCCAACTGCTCATTTTTACTCCAACGATTGAACTCTGATTGAGATACCTTGCTTGTCGCTTCCAGATAGCTTGTCAGTTTACTTTGATCTGCTTTCATGCCAGCATAATTGACCACTGAAGCCTTGCCACCGTTGGTCATAGTTACATGCTTATTTAGTAAGCTATCCCAGCTCTGATGGTTGAAGTCAGCATGAGCAGCCACGCTTGCTAATAAAATAGTCGTGGCAATCACTGGTTGGGCGAAAAACGTCTTCGCAGAAAAGTTAAATACTGACATAGGACTTACTCCGTTTACACTGATTGTTTTTTATCTAAATTTTTATGTATGCTAAAAGCACCTATGTTTAAAGTGCTTAGGCTTAAAGCTCCTATGTTTAAAGTGCTTAGGCTTAAAGCTCCTATATTTAAAGTGCTTATATTAAAAGTGCTTATATTAAAAGTGCTTACATTAGAATTACTAAGGCGTGTCTACTAGCACTTTCTCTCCTGCCTCTTCTTCTAACGCGCCGCCACAACTACTGCCCTGCCCTGCTGTGCAACCATAGCAGTGGTCAGCAATGGCAATATCATCACCAGACGGGTTTCGCGTTAACAAATCACTTAGGTGTCGCCGTGAGTTATTTGGGACAGGTATCTCTAACTGCTGATTGAAATCACAATCAAACAGCTCACCCAACCAATTGACACTAATGGTCGAACGGCACATGACCTCGGCTAGATTAGCAGCCATATAATTAGCTTTGAGCAAATCCATATACGGGTGGAACTGGTCTTTTGCCAATAGCACCGCCCCAAAACGCTGAATCGGCATATTGGTTAGGGCAAATAGATGATTAAACTCAATATCAAAGTGTGCTTTTAACTCACGCTTATAATCCGCTTCAAGCTGCTGTTGATTGGGCGGCAGCGTCGCGCCTTGCGGATTGAAGACCAAGTTTAATGTTAAATTTGAATTAGGCTTGCCATAGCCCAACTGATTGAGCTTCTGTAATCCCAATATACTGTCGTCAAACGCACCTTTGCCGCGCTGTTTGTCTACGTTTTCTAAGGAATAACAAGGCAAAGATGCCACCACTTCCACTTGGTTATCTGCTAAAAACTGCGCCATATCCTCATAACCCTCTTCCATAAGGATAGTCAGATTACAGCGGTCTATCACTTTGACACCTAATGCCCGAGCGGCCGTGACCAAATACTTAAAATCCTCATGCATTTCAGGTGCACCGCCCGTCAAATCAAGCGTATCGATGTTTTGTGCTTGTAATACCTCTGGTATCAGCTCAACCAACTCACGTGACATCATCTCGGTACGATAAGGACTGGCAGCCACATGACAGTGCACACAGGACATATTGCATAAGTAGCCCATATTGACTTGCAATATCGTCAATTGACGTCGTTTTATCGCTGGAAAATCAGTATGCTCAAGTAGCTCGATAGTTGATTTCATGGTGGTCTAAAATCCTGTTAGCAGTACAACTAAAAAAGGATAGCAACGTGACATTAAAGAGTAGAAAACAAAGTTAGCGCATTGCTTTTACTGTTTATTTTCAAGATTGACAACGTAAAACCTGATTGCTCACTTTACGGTTTATCTAATCAATCATACCTGATTATCAATAAGCATTGATGACTAATCAGATGGATTTTATGGTTTATTCCAAATGAGCATTAACCTTCGTTAGTTCTTATCAGCTTCGATAAAACGCTTATCGATATACTTCTTGAGATGCCATACCCAGCGGCCTTGTAGGTTTACATTACCCCAACTACCAATGGCGTATTTATCACCGCAAGACAGCAGATATAGCGTGCGTGACTTTGGCTGATAGCTCTTCATTACGTTGTCACCCAGATAGGCCAATAGATTATCGGCTTCGACAGCCCCACCATGCACTGAATGAACCCCCGAGTGCGCCACGTATTTATCGATTCGTGTCGCCACATCACCAACCGCAAACACGTTAGGATGAGAGACGCTCTGTTGCTTATCGTTTACCGCGACAAACCCATCACCTTCGATTTCCAAATCCGTAGAAGCCGTCCATGCCGACCCTATGACGCCAGTCGCAGCGATGACCGCATTGATGGACAATGATTTATGGGTGGTCAATAATTTTCCATCACGATAATCGGTCGCTCGTTCTCGAATTATCGTAATGCCATGACGATGTAACTGCTTAATGACCCGTTGTCGAAAGCCTGAATTAAACCCTGACAATAGATTCTCACCGCATACTAATGTCACCTGATGATTACGATTGATATTCCGTAGCGCGACTTGGGCTGCCATGACCAATTCTATTGCCGCAGCGCCTGCCCCGATAATAGCCAATTGGTACTTTTCAGATGACTTGGCATCTTTTAGAATCCGCTGCCATTGTGTGATGAATGTTGATAACGGTCGTATGGCAATCACGTCAGTATTAGCATAGGTATTAACAGCGCCAACATCTCTATCATCACTATCGCTTTTATGCTCGTTGTAGCCATTGTGGTCACGTAGCCAACGCATATCTGTATCTGCGCCAGTATTTAAAGACAAGACATCGTAGTCAAAATCCGTTTGTTCATCGCCAGTCGTAACCACCTTGTTTGACGCTGCGTTTACTTTTACAAGCGACTGCTGAATAAAGCGCACGCCTGCTCGCACACAAAGCGATTTGATATCGATACTGATATCATGCAGCTGATAATGCCCTGCCATCCAACCCGGTAACATGCCAGAATAGATAGTTTGCGGTTGCTCGCTAATTAAGTGAATGTCTGTATCTGTCGTATCGGTATTCTTTAAATGCGCGGCGCTAAGTCGGCGTAACATGCCAATGTGAGCGTGACCTGCGCCTGCCAATAGTAGTGTCTTTTTCGGTGAAAATTTTGTCATAGATGATTTTATCAAGGCGGTTGGCGGTTGGTTGCTGTTAGTGTTTGATGGAATGTTGATTGATATAAATGACTTTAAAAACTCATTTAAAAGTATCATATAAATAAGACCAGTCTGTTGCGGGCGAACAGTAAGAGCGTAAATGGCGTATGTGGTTTATACAGACTCAGCGATAGTTACTGCTTTAACCGTTATTAGTAGAATGAGATTTTGTATAACTGAATTAAAATCATAAAATAAGGTGAAATTATTTATCATCGCCCAGTACAATAGGACAGTATAAGAGCCGCATGATAAATTGCGCTGCTTGACTCATTATTTGAGAAACATTGTCAAAACCGTTAATGAAAATTATAAGTAATCAAGGAACATTACATGAGTACCAACATCGATACCAGTAACGATCACATTTTGTCTTCTGACAATATTCACTACTTGCACCATGATTTTTTTGAACCAAGTAGCAAAGACGTCGAGATTAGCGCGACTTTATTGATTGTGCATGGCATGGCAGAGCACAGCGGTCGCTATAGCGATTTTGCACAGTTTTTGGCAGACAATGGTATCGCTGTGGCGACTTACGATCATTTGGGTCATGGACAGACGATCAAGACTGAGGCCGATCTCGGATTTTTTGGTGAGGAGCATCCAGTACAGTCGTTACTAAAAGACGTGATTGTGATGGCCGATAGCCTAAAAGAGCGTCATCCAGACGTCCCGCATTTTGTGATGGGTCACTCGATGGGCTCATTTATCGTGCGCAATGTACTCAAGCATCATGCGCATAATTTCACAGGCGCCATCCTAATGGGTTCCGCAGACGCCAACCCACTAGCTAAGGTTTTATTACCTATCAACAAATTACTGGCCAGAGTCGCACCAAGACAACCGAATACAGTTTTTGCCAAGGTGATGAATAAAGTCCTGAACAGCCAACTATCTGATCGCAGTTCGTCCTCACAGTTTGCGTGGCTCAGTGAAAATACCGCAAACATTGAAGCCTATGAAGCCGATCCTAAGACTGGTTTTGACTTTACCAATAATGGCTTTATGACATTGTTTACGCTCATGGATACTGGACTGAATAAAAACTGGGCTACTACTATTGCCAAAAACTTCCCGATGTTATTTATCAGCGGTGAAGATGATCCGATTGGTGAAATGGGTCGCGGTATACGTAGGGTTGTCACGCGTCTGGACAAGCGTAATTTCAGTCATGTCGATATTCAGCTGTATCCTAATATGCGCCATGAAGTGCTGCACGAAAAGGATAAACAGACCGTTTATCAAGATATTTTAGAGTGGATAGAGACCAACACGACAGACGATTAAATCATGATAAATGAGTTGTTTTAAGAGGATGTCTGAAAACAACTCATTCAATATTGTCACAATAAGATCCTCAACGTGTTTGCTAAAAGCGGTCAAATTAGCGACAATACGGCAAGCAAGTTTTTGGACCAAGCCAGACCTCGAATTTTCTTGAGGCTGGGTCATATAAGTCTTTAACCATAACATTAAGATCCCCCTCCCTTTCATTCATTTTAGGAACCTTTATGTCATTACAACAAACCATCGAACAAGCATTTGAAAACCGTAACGAATACAGCCCAGCCAATATGCCACAAGACGTGCGTGATGCTATCAATCAAGTACTTGAGCAACTAGATAACGGTAGCCTGCGCGTAGCAGAAAAGAAAGATGGCGAATGGGTTGTCAATCAGTGGGCCAAAAAAGCCGTATTATTGTCTTTCCGTCTAAACGACAACTACGTCCAAGCTGCTGGCGAACACGTACAGTTCTATGACAAAGTTCCAACTAAATTTGCTAACTGGACCGAAGCGCAGTTTAAAGAAGCAGGCGTACGCGTTGTACCACCAGCTGTCGCGCGTAGAGGTTCATTCATCGCAGCAGGCGCAGTATTGATGCCGTCATACGTCAACATCGGTGCATATGTCGATCAAGGTGCGATGGTTGATACCTGGGCGACTGTTGGTTCATGCGCTCAAATCGGTAAAAACGTGCATTTATCAGGCGGCGTTGGCATCGGTGGTGTATTAGAGCCATTGCAAGCAAACCCTACTATCATCGAAGACAACTGCTTCATCGGTGCACGTTCTGAAATCGTTGAAGGCGTTATCGTTGAAGAAGGCGCTGTCATCTCTATGGGTGTCTATATCGGTCAATCGACGCGCATCTATGATCGCGAGACTGGTGAGATTCATCGTGGCCGTGTACCAGCAGGTTCTGTTGTCGTACCAGGTAGCTTACCGTCAGAAGATGGCACACACAGCTTGTACGCTGCTATCATCGTGAAAAAAGTTGACGCGCAAACTCGTGCAAAAACATCAGTAAATGAGCTATTACGCCTAGCCTAAATATTTGGCACGTACCGTTGTTTATTGAATAATATTGTTTTATATGAAGATGCTGGAGGATGACTCCAGCATCTTTTTTGCAGCTTAATATAACGCGTTACGTTATAATCCTCTTTTAGTTTGTCTTTATACAAACACAAAATCATTCGTATCATCCCCTGCCTTTTTATTACGATTGATAAGCGCTTCATTGCCTTATCGACCTTTAACTGTATTTGAAATATTATGAGTGAATCATCATTACGCACCGCCGCTATCCCTGTCACTGACCCTGAAGCAGGGTTACGTCTGACTGAGATTTTTTATTCCTTACAAGGTGAGGCAATCACCTCAGGCTTGCCGACGATATTTGTGCGTCTAACAGGCTGTCCGCTGCGCTGCGTCTATTGTGATACCGAATATGCTTTTACTGGCGGCGAACGTCAATCATTAGAAACTATCATAGAAACCATCAAAGGTTATCCGTGCAAGCGTATCTGTCTGACGGGCGGTGAGCCGCTAGCACAGCCAAACGCCATTGAATTGATGAAACGTTTGCTGAGCGATGGGTATGAGATATCCCTTGAAACCGCAGGCGCGCTCACGGTAGAAAACGTGCCAGCAGCAGTCAGTAAGGTAATGGATCTCAAAACGCCAAGCTCAGGCGAAGTCGACAAGAATCTATGGTCAAACCTCGACTATCTCACTCAGCATGACCAAATCAAGTTTGTCATTATGAATCGTACAGATTACGACTGGGCAAAAGCTAAATTGACCGAGTATAAGCTAAACGAATTGGTCGGTACAGTGTGGTTCTCTCCAATGTTTAACGTCGCAGATGATGTCAATGAACAGCTAAGCCCTGAAGTACCTGTATTGGCGCGCGAGCTAGCAGAATGGATGTTGGCTGATGCCTTGCCAGTTCGCTTTCAGCTGCAATTGCACAAAATCATTTGGGCAGATGCCAAAGGCAAGTAACTATCAGCAAGTAACAAACAGAAAGTGTGAACACGTTGAGTGCCATGGATAAGGTAGCGGTATGATCAAACTCATTTTATTGGGCTTGCTAGCAGGTGCGTTTTTTAGCTCGACATTTATCTTAAATGAGCTTATGAGTAGCGCAGGTGGACATTGGTTTTGGTCAGCGAGTCTACGCTATGTCTTTATGCTGTTGATTATTACTGCCATTATTACGATGCAACATGGCTTTGGTCGTATTAAAGCGCTAATGAGGATTTTTCTTCAGCATTGGGGTTTTTGGTGTATTACTGGCAGTATCGGATTTGGGCTGTTTTATACTGGTATTTGCTATGCCGCAGATCATGTTGCAGGATGGGTGGTAGCGGCTACCTTTATGTTTACCGTCGTCACCAGTTTGCTTGTGCTATTGGCATTTGGTCAACGTTTTGATAAAAAGTTCATCGTATATGCTGTCATTGTCTTTATCGGTGTGGCGTTCGTTAATATCAGCGAAGGTCTGCATGCTGCTTCTATAACCGACACCGTCCCCATGTCTGACATGCTGCTCTATGGTGCGCTACCCGCTCTTATCGCTGCTTTTAGCTACCCAATTGGTAACCAGCTGGTTTGGCAGGCTTCTCATAATGCCCGCCAGCGTAATACTGAATTACAGAAGGCAGCAGAGTTGAACGCTCAAAAAGCTAGTATTGGTATTGATATTAATGAGCAGAGTGAACCGCTCATATCTGAAGCTTATGATTTGCCAGCTACGACATATGATGCTACCGATATTGATAGCGTACTTCAAAGTGACAACACTGCGGCAACCTCATCCCTACAAAATCTAATTGCTCGTATTCCTTCTATCGAAACCACGCTACTGCAAAATGCCTTTAACAAAGTTTGGCTAATGACTCTTGGGTGTTTGCCATTTTGGCTGTTTTTGGGCATTATAGTGCGCCCTGACCAGCCCCACCCCTCACAAATAATCAATACGTTGCTCGTTGCTCTATTAGCAGGCGTGGCAGCGACCACTATATTTTTGTATGCGCGCGAGCAAGCTGTTACTTCAAGCGAGGTTGCAGGCGTTGACTCAACCCAAGCCAGTGAAGTTATCTTTGCTTTGATTGGGGGTATAGTATTATTAAATAACGCCATACCTTCGGCGATGGGACTGTTCGGTATAGGGCTGATTATTGTAGGGCTGATATTCTTTGCAAAAGATGGCTAAATGGCACCATAACACTACGCCCATTTCATCAAAGTCATGCATTGAATAACCGCCTAAAAAACACCTATCACTTTGATGATCTCGATTTGGCACTATAACCATGGGTAATGCTTTGATTTTTCCTGATATTCTATTATATTTATTGGACATGGTTGGCATTGTTGCCTGCGCGATTGCAGGGACTTTACTTGCGCAGCATAAAGGCTTTGATATCGCTGGGTGTATCTTGGTAGCGATGGTCAATGCTATCGGCGGTGGTACATTACGTGATATGGCTCTCGACCGTCATCCTCTATTTTGGATGACTGATCTTAATTACGTGATCGTTATCACGGTGACCTCTCTTATTTTACAAATATTCTTTCACCTTTATCATAAGATTGATAATGCGTTAAAGCTCTTTGATGCCATCGGGTTGGCCGCTTTTAGTGTCATTGGTTTTAAGGTAGCCTTAACCCTAGACATGTCTCCCCTAATTGCTATTATGATGGGCGTCTGGACTGCCATTATCGGTGGTTTGCTACGTGATATCATCTGTAATGAGATTCCGTTAGTGCTACAGCGTGAGATTTATATTACTGCCAGTATCGCAGGGTCTGTAACGTATTTATGCTTACAGTATTTTGGGGTGGGCGCTAGTCTTAACGAATTTATTATGCTGTTTGTGATCTTTGCAGTACGTATGCTCGCGCTCAGGTTCGACTGGCATCTGCCTTCTATTCGACTCGTGAATTAATTAATTGAGCAAGACTCTACTTAGATAGCCTTTGTTTGACTGACAATAATTGAAAATAGTGAGAACTGCCCATGTTGGCTATCGTATTGGACCCTACCGTACTGATCACTACTTTTGACCCACGCTCTTTGATATATTTCTTCGATATGATTGGCATCATCGCCTGTAGCGTCTCGGGCACGATACTTGCCAAGCACAAAAACTTTGATGTCTTCGGCTGTCTACTCGTGTCTATTGTCACTGCTATTGGCGGCGGCACGGTACGTGATGTCATTCTGGATCGCCATCCGTTATTTTGGATGGTAGATATGAGCTATCTGACCCTTATTACGATTTCATCGCTAGCGATGCAGATATTTTTTCATCCAAACTCCAGACGAGTGGATAAGTTCCTTAAGCTATCTGACACCATTGGTCTGTCAGCATTTACGCTGATCGGCATCAAAGTCGCTGATAGTATGGGTGCCAATGTGCCTGTAGCGCTATTATTAGGTGTGATTACCATCGTGGTTGGTGGCATCATTCGCGATATGATTTGCAATGAGATTCCATTGGTACTACAGCAAGAGATTTATATCACGGCAGCGTTGACAGGTGGGGTTCTGTACTTTGCTCTAAAGAACTTAGGCGTGACAGATTGGGTAGCTGACATCTCTACGATGAGTACGATTTTTACTTTGCGTATGCTGGCTATTCGTTACGATTGGCAGTTCCCCACACTAGAGTGGAAATACTGATACTAGAGCGTGTCTTCATTTCAAAAATACCAACGCGCTCATATTTGAGCGCGTCTAGTATTATCAGTTTGACATTGCTACTTTAGCCTTGCTCTACCACAGCCAAATCCTTGACCATCAGCTGTAAGCTTTGCTTGCCATTCCATTCATTGATGTCTAGCTGAAATAACAAATGGACTTGCTTAGCACGGTAATCCCACGCCTCATTATCGAAGTTAAAGCAAATGGCCTCTATCGGATATTGAACGTCTGGATAACGCAGCGATAACTTAAGATGTTTGTCTTTTAAAATCCTGAAGCTCAGTACCTCAAACACACCATCAAATATTGGCGGTGCAAATCCATGACCCCAGATACTGGCATCGGCTAAATGCTCGGCAAACCATAAGCTAAAGTCACTCGCTTGCAAAGGTCCATCGGTGAATTTTTGCTCTGCAAATACCTCATCATCCATCTGAGCCATCACTTCATTAAAAGCTGTGACAAATGCCTCAAAGTTACGGCGCTTTAGGGTCAGACCTGCTGCCATCGCATGCCCGCCGAAATGACTGATTAATTCAGGATAACGCTCAGCAACCTGTTCAATCGCATCACGAATATGTACGCCAGAGATAGAACGTGCAGAACCTTTAATGGCACTATCTTCATCTGTTTGTTCAGTGTCTGCTGGTGCAAAAACGATACTGGGCAAATAATGGCTTTCTTTCAATCGACCAGCGACAATGCCAATGACTCCTTGATGCCAGTCATCTTGGTATAGAATAATACTACGCGCACCTGAATTGCTGGCTTTAGAAGTGGAGACAGCTTGAGTAGCCACATTCTGAGTAATAAGCGCTTGAGTAATTGTATCATCATTACTGGTATTATCATTATCATTGATATCGCCACTCACACTCTCATCGCTATTATTTTCATTAGCCAGTGCTTGTACGATACTATCAGCTTGCGCACGCATCTCGCCTTCTACATGACGACGCGTACGGTTCAGCTGCTCAAGCTCTTGTGCCAAACGTTGTGCAGTACTCCAGTCTTCGGTTAATAAGCACTCGATACCGATGCGCATATTATCCATACGCCCAGCTGCATTGATACGTGGACCTAATACAAAACCAAAATCCTGTGCATGAAGCTGCTTGGGATCACGGCCCGCTTGCTCAAGCAATGCCAATATTCCCATACAGCAGCGGCCTTGACGAATTGCCGATAGCCCATGATGTACCAAGATACGGTTGTTTTTATCCAGTACCCCAACGTCTGCAATCGTCCCAAGTGCGACCAAATCCAAATATTGGCTCACCTGTACCGTAGACTTGCCAGCTTCGCGGCGTAGCTTTGCTAAGCGTCCGAGCACATAAAATGCTACGCCTACTCCAACCAATGCCTTACTAGCAAAGTCACAACCTAGCTGATTGGGATTGACTACCGCTTCGGCAGGTGGCGTCTCTTTGGTCGTGAGATGGTGGTCTGTGATAATCACCGTAATACCATCAGCTTGGGCACGCGCCACCCCTTCATGACTTGAGATACCATTATCAACCGTCACTATCATATCTGGTTGAAAAGTCTCAATACCTAACTCGACGATCTCTGGCGTCAGGCCATAACCGTACTTAAAACGATCTGGTACTAGGAAATCAACGACCGCACCCATCTTTGTGAGCGCGCGCATCATTAAGGCTGTACTGGTGGCACCGTCACAGTCAAAGTCACCAACGATCAAGATACGCTGACGCTCATCAATCGCCAAGTCCAATAAGCGCACGGCTTCTGTGACACCGTGCAGTGCCTCAGCAGGCAATAGACCTGATAGGCTAGTCTCCAGCTCATCAGGCGCAGTGATACCTCGCCCTGCATACAGACGGGCAAGCGTGAATGATTGAGCGGCAAATGGTTGCAGCGCGGCGGGCAACTCGTCGATGCGAGTGCTGGTATAACGGGGGGTCAAATTTAGCATGAGGGTATTCTACTGGCTTTAGCAGAGGGTCACAATGACAATTTATACTACCTCTGTATATCATTAGGCATTGTGCAACCTAATGAATAATGCCCATATATTAGTAATAATTGAGACTGCCATTTTTATAGCTCATGTAAATCACCTTCGTTTACTCACTTACAAAAAAGGTGCACAGTGTGAGTAATTTCATTCATTTTGCTACAAAGCAATGATTGTAAGCCACGCATAAATCCATAAAATAGTAAGCAACTGAAGGATTTGTTATTCATTGAACTTTTTATCATTTATATTTTAATTATTTATAAGGACACTTTATGAAAACCACGCCACTTGCTGAAAAACTTCCAAATACTATCGACCCTAACCTAGACCTTGATAAAGTTAAAAAAGAATGTCAAGGAATGGTAAAAAGACGCGCTAGAGTTTCTGCTGGTGTAGCGGTTGTGCCAGTGCCATTTTTTGATGTGGCAGTTGATGCAGGCATGTTAACTCAGTTGATTCCAGAAATTAGTGAGCGTTTTGGTCTCATTGAAGACCGTCAATCAGCCATTAACTTGGAATCTCGCGAAGTGCATTGGAGCGCAGTAAAAGACCGTACCGTAGATTTCGCTGGACTCATGGCAACACGTGGTATCGTCAAAAAAACCATCCAAGGTTTCGGTGGTCGTATCGCTGCCAAACAAGTGACCAAGTTTATCCCACTTGGCGGTCAACTGGTTGCTGCAACGATGGGCTATACGATTTTTAAGAAAATTGCCAATGACCATATCAATGAATGCTATAAATTGGCAAAAGATATTCAGCAAAAAGAACACGGCAAAAACGTATAAATAAGCCGAATAGCTTAGTCTATATCAAGCCAGTTAAGTGTTCACTTAGCTGGCTTTTTTGTGGTTTATACAGATAAGTTATAGAGCTCTAAAATAATATGCGCTTGTGGTTAATGATGTCATTGCTAGGTTTTACTGATAATATACAGCTTTATTTATGACAGACACCTTAAAGGACTAACTTATGAAAAAAATCTTGGCTTCAACGATGATGCTAGCGACTTTTGCCTTGGCGGGATGTACCACAACAGGTGCTACAAACAACGGTACGGGTACAGCAATAGGTACCGCAAACGAGATCGGCATGAATGTTTTTAGAGCTGCGATCGACAACCAATGCCGTAGCCAAATTGAGAAACAAAACGCGTGGCGTGTTGCAAGCGTCGCCATGACAGAAGCACAGCAAGAATCTGTTAAAACCAATGTTTGTGGCTGCGTCAGTGAGCAAGCACCGCAGCAAGTGACGATTGTTGAGCTGGGCAATGCCGCGATTGACTCTCAGTACCGTACTCAGTTAGTCGCACAAGTCGTCGCCAAATCTCTACAGAGCTGCTATACAAGCTTTGTTCAATAGAACAATCAAATTATTCATTAGAATAAGAAATAATAAAAAGGGTGCGTTATACATAACGCACCCTTTTTATTGCTAATAGATTAGTTCATTTAATTAGCCTAAAATTTATTTGTGTCAGATGGTTGAGACGTTATAGAAGCAGTAAAAGGCAACGATTGGCTACGACGAAAATACTTCGAGGTACTATCAATAATCTTATCTACTTCCTTAATTAAATCATTAATCACGTCATCATAAATACCATGATATAGCTCTTTTTCAAATGCTGTAAATGGGTGCTTACGCGAAGCTGAACCCACCTCAGTGACACCGTCTTTACTATAAAAAATATCTACGCGACCATCACTATTCAACACACAATTTAATAGACCACCTTCAATTTCCATCTCTACGCGTTCTGGCATAAAAATATAGTCATCTACATTGATAAGCTTTTTTTCTACTTCTCGTTTAAAAAATGATTTGATATCGAACATAGGTACATCCCTAACTTTATAATTATAAGATACGTGAGCATGCCGAGCACTGTGACTGTTACCCAGTATTCATCTGCGTGATTAACGGGTCATGCTTTACTCAGTTATCCTATAAGATAGCGTTAGATTATTTAAGGTGCGATATGTAAAACTGCGTTTGATGTTGGTAAAAATGTGCGATTGATTTTGGATGTGACATAGACCCAATAAAATAGAACCAGAAAAATAAACACAACAAAAAAGGAAGCTGCTAATCAGCAACTTCCCTTTATATCATCCAACTGCATTAACTAACCTAATTAGACCCAGCCCTTTTCACGAAATGATTTGAGCACCTCTACAAATACCGCCATCTCATCAGGTCTGCCAAGTGTTAAGCGATTAAATCCTGTGATAGGTGCAAACTCGCGACCAACTGCGATGCCATGTTCTCGCATTCTATCGATATAGATTTGCACATCGCCTTTTATCTCATGGAATATAAAGCTCGCTTGTGACGGCAAATAGCGTAAGCCCAGCTTATCTAATGTTTGCTCGACCAGCTGACGCGATTGATTGGCTGTACGTAAGCTCAATGCCAAAAAATCTTCATCATCGAGAGTCGCTAATGCAGCTACCGCACCTGCCAAGTTGGTATTATCAATCGAGATAAATGCTTCTAATCTAGCTATCATTTGCGGGCTAGCAACTGCATAGCCAACACGCATGCCAGCGAGTGCACATAGTTTTGAGAAAGTACGCACCACAACGATATTTTCTGAGTACTCCTCTCGTATCCATGCAACACCACTCTCAAAACTTGGATCAGTCACATACTCTGAATAAGCTTCATCTAATAAAAAGTAATGGTTACTTGTTGCATTTCCTACCCATTCTCTAAGTTTTACTGTGTCAGTAATAGTCGACGTTGGGTTGTTTGGATTGCACAGATAAAACAAGCTAATACCGTCAAAGTCATCAGCGACTTTTTGCATGCTTTGCAAGTCAAAAGCGTAGTTTTCAGTCGTCAGCGGTACTTTTACCACAGGCACATCGATAGATGTCGCGTATAACTCAGCATAGGCAAAGGTTGGATGCGGCACGATAACTTGAAATTTTTTGCCTTCTACTAATGTTTGATTTTGTAGCATTTGGACGACAGTACGAATGTTTTCACTAGAGCCACTACCCAGTGAGATTTGACTGTCTGTCACACCGTTTATCTCAGCGACTTTGGTAATCAGCGCTGCACGTTGGTCATCAGGATAACGAAAACCGATATTTAAAGAGTCGATAACGGCTTGTTTGGCCACATCTGACATGCCGAGTGAGTTTTCGTTAGAGTTTAATTCTATTAAGTTGTTGGTAAGCACAGTGAATAATACGCCTAGATTATGTCCATTCCAAAAATTTAGTCTGTGTTGATAATGTGAGCTATAAAAACAGTAAGCCTAGCCTACCAAGAACATTACACGTACTTGGCTTATTAGCTTGTGACTTAAACTTTTGAAATGTTATATGGATGGTGAGGTTTATGCGGATATGGTAAGTGGCAATGCGCAGTATTACAAGTATTCTGCACATTCCCATATTGAATAAACCACAAAAAAGTGAGGTACTCAAAAAGCACCTCACCTTCGCTATTGTTTAGCCTCTTTTTAGCCTCTTTTTAGCCTCAATATTTAACCTCAGTTATCAGATTAAATGTGCTTTTAACTCCAGCACTTTATCACGCGTTTTTGCTGCTTCTTCAAACTTCAAATCACGCGACATTTGCTGCATTTGCTTCTCTAATCGTTTTATTTCTTTGGCAAGCAGATCAGGACTACGCAAGATATTGATATCGACATCTGGCAAGTTACTCTTAACTGGGATAGCTTGATTATCATTGGCATCCAAGCTTTCACCCGTATCAATCTTGTCCGTGATACTACGGCGAGCGCCTTTTGGCGTGATGTTATGCTCAAGGTTAAAGGCAATCTGCTTATCACGGCGACGATCCGTCTCGTCTATCGCCTTTTGCATACTTGGCGTAATACGATCGGCATAGAGAATGGCTTTACCGTTTAAGTGACGCGCTGCACGACCAATGGTCTGAATCAGCGAACGCTCAGAACGCAAGAAACCTTCTTTATCAGCATCAAATATCGCTACCAGTGATACCTCAGGCATATCCAAGCCTTCACGTAACAAGTTGATACCGACCAGCACATCATGCACGCCAGTACGGAGCTCATGGATAATCTGCATACGCTCGACAGTATCGATGTCCGAATGTAGATAGGCGACCTTTACATCGTACTCTTTAAGGTAACTGGTCAGATCTTCCGACATGCGCTTGGTCAACGTAGTAATCAGTACACGCTCGTCCTTTTCACGGCGTTTGGTAATCTCTGATAGCACATCATCAACTTGCGTCAATACAGGACGTATTTCAATCTCAGGATCAATTAGTCCTGTAGGACGAACGACCTGCTCAACGACTTGCTCGCTGTGTTCAAGCTCATATAGCGCTGGCGTGGCACTCACATAAATGGTTTTGGGCTTAATGCGCTCCCACTCTTCAAACTTCATCGGGCGGTTATTCATCGCACTGGGTAATCTAAAACCATAATTGACCAAGTTTTCTTTACGTGATCTATCGCCTTTATACATCGCACCAATCTGTGAAACCGTCACATGTGATTCATCAAGGAATAACAAGGCATCTTCTGGAATATAATCAAACAACGTCGGCGGCGCTTCCCCTGATGGACGCCCAGAGAGATGCTGTGAGTAGTTTTCGATACCGTTACAGTAACCAAGCTGCTGAATCATCTCCAAGTCATACTGGGTACGCTCTTTGAGACGCTGTGCTTCAATCAGCTTGTTGTTGTCACGGAAGTACTCTAAACGCGGCTCTAACTCAGCACGAATCGTATGACTGGCAGCTTCTAGCTTATTACGCGGCGTCACATAATGAGATTTTGGATAAATGGTAATACGTGGCACGCTGCGTACCGTCTTACCCGTCAAAGGATCAAACCACGTGATTTTCTCAACCTCATTATCGAATAAATGCACACGTACAGCTAGCTGCTCAGACTCAGCAGGATAGATATCTAACAGCTCTCCACGCAAACGATAGGTACCACGACCAAAATCTAGCTCGTTACGTGTGTACTGCATCTCAACCAAACGCTTGATAGTTGCCGTACGGTCAATGTTATCGCCCACAACGACATGCAGTAGCATTTTTAGATAGCTTTCTGGATCACCCAAACCATAGATACAGGATACCGAAGCGACAATAATCGCATCACGACGTTCTAACAAGGCACGCGTGGCTGACAGGCGCATCTGATCAATATGATCGTTAATGGCGCTGTCTTTTTCGATAAAGGTATCACTCGCTGCGACATACGCTTCTGGCTGATAATAATCATAATAGCTGACAAAATATTCGACCGCATTATTAGGGAAGAACGATTTGAACTCACCATATAGCTGAGCCGCTAGCGTTTTATTGTGCGCCATGATAATGGTCGGACGCTGAGTTTCAGCGATGACCTTCGCCATGGTATAGGTCTTACCAGAGCCAGTCACACCCAATAGCAACTGCTCGTCCATGTCCGAATTGATACCGTTGACTAACTTTTTGATAGCTTGTGGCTGATCGCCTGCTGGCTCAAAGTCAGTAACCATCTCAAAGGCACGACTTGATATTTGCGTCCCTGACGCATTAACACCACTAATTTCAGCTTCGCCTTGGAGCTGAGTGGCCAATTGATTTAACTGACGCGATGAGCGCGGTTCAGGCATTCGCATAATGGCTTTCTTCTTCTTAAGGTTTATAACAATATGGGGTCTGAGCAGCGGTTTTTAAAGGAGAATAAGGAGCCTCATCCTATAGTTAAAACACTGTCTCGCTGCCCAAAAACATGAGTGTATAGATCTACTATTTATTAAAAGTTAAGGCTTAATAGTAGCGGATAAAACTTACATCGTTATAAAAAACGCACACAGTATTCGATAAATTTACAAAGCTTTTCATGGTTAACAAACTCGTTACACGACCACCTAACAAAGCCTAACACTCAAGGGTTCCAACACTGAGTTAAGCTGCTATTATCGTTCTTGAATTAACAAGTTGATGACTTCTAAGTATTAGTGATCAGTATTAATGAATTGATAGCTGTACAGCAATTCATTAGTTTTAACTTGATTGTCATCGAATAGAAGACCAATAAAAATACATTGAACTTTCATTCAATATAATAATTTTAAATAAATGACGGAGTAAAATATGAGAGAACGTTACGCAAGTGGTATTTCAGACGAAACTGCGAAAAAAATGATTGATTTGCTAAACGCTAACCTAGCAAACGTTATTGATTTGACCTTAGATGGCAAACAGTGCCATTGGAATCTACAAGGCACCGGCTTCATCGGTGTGCATCAGTTATTAGATGAAACATCAGATCGCATCCTTGAAGTATCAGATACTATCGCAGAGCGTATTGTGATTTTGGGCGGTCAACCAAACGGTTTGGCAAGTCGCGTAGTCAAAGAGTCTATCCTAGATGACTACCCAACCGATATCACTGAAGTAGATCAGCATGTTCGCGAGTTAACTAGCCGCTACAAGAAAGTCGCAGAGACATTGCGTGAAGCGATTGCTACTGCTGGCGACGCAGGTGATGAAGACACCGCTGACTTATTTACAGAAGCTAGCCGTATCATCGATAAAGATGCATGGTTCATCGGCGCAAACGCACCAAAGAAATAATAGCATTCAATTTGACTAGTCACTAAGCACTAGAGTTATAAAAAAAGCCGTCATAATTGACGGCTTTTTTGTGTCTGGGTTTTTGAATTTAGAAAGTGTACTTAAAAGCATTCAATAGGATTTCTCTACCGCATAATTAAACTATTAAACTTCTAAATTAGATATTCTCTAAACTTAGCAGCTCAGCGTTAGGTTCTGACAGTGTCAAGATAGCCTCTTGAAAGACTGGGTTACCTCTGAATAGATTTTCAATCTCTTCAAATTTCTGAGCGATATGCTCTTCTTTTTGATTGCCTGCGATATCTACTGCCGCCACCATAAATATCTTTTTTGGGCCGACCCACTCTAAGTGCAGGTAAGACACACTATCGATATCTGGATGATTCAGCAGCTCGCTCAAAACGTATTCGTGCATCCGGTCAGTGACTCTATGCCCGACTAAGAAATCTCGGTTACGACTAATCAAGAATATCGCGACGACGCCCAATAGTAGACCGACAATAATAGACCCTAACGCATCCCAATATGGTTCGCCCGTATAAGCGTGCATACCCATAGCAGCAGCGGCAATCACCAAACCGATGACTGCTGCTAAATCTTCAAAGAATACGCCGCGCAACGTTGGGTTGGACGTATCTACGACATAGCCAAGTGCACTGGTATCGAGCGCTTCACCATGCTTTTTACTTTGTCTGTATGCCTGAATCAATGAGATCCCCTCGAGCACAAACGCCACTGCCAATACGATAAAGCCAATCGTATAGTTAGCCTCAGATTCAGTAGCGTTCCATTCCTTAATACCGGTATAGATAGAGACAATCGAGCCTGCCGTAAATACACCAAAAGCAGCAATCATCGACCAAACGTAAGACTCTTTGCCATAGCCTAGCGGATGGCTTTTATCAGCAGGTTTGATGGATTTTTTTTCTGCGACGATGAGCAAAGTACCATTGCCAGCATCCGCCCATGAGTGAGCTGCTTCTGCAATCATAGAGGCTGAGCCTGTCATAAAGGCGGCAACTGTTTTTGCAATTGCAATAACCAGATTAGCCCCGACCGCAATCAACACAGTGATCAGTGAGCCTGAATGCTCATCATTGGTTTCAGGGCTTTGATTGAGAGTATGTTTTAGTTCAGGGTCACTTGGAATTTTAGAATTACCTGCCCCACGCGCGCGAGGTTTTTGCGCCTTAGGAGAGGCTGGTAAATGGCGCTGGGGATTAGCAATAGATGGCTTTAGACTCATGCTAGACTCACTAAAATAAGGTATTGATAGTAGAATTTGTCGCCGTAGATAAATGGCTTGAAATATATATCAGCTTAAGATAAGCGCTCTACAATATCAGTGTCTTTTTAGTGAGTCGTTGTATGAATTATTAATTCAATAAAACTGGATAACTCTTGATGATTTCAGATAGCTTTGAATAACTTAGGCTACTTTGCTACCTTTTCATTTTCTTCGTGTTCGTTAAACTGTTTATTAATCTCTTCGAAATCACAACTTGGACGATGTGAACTTTCCATACGCAGTTTCTTTCGTTCTTTAGCCGCATCCGCTCGACATTGCTGCATCTTGTTTTTGATATCGAGTGGCGGTGCGGATGTTGGTTTACCATTGTCATCGATAGCCACCATCGTAAAGTAACAACTGTTGGTATGACGAACGGTACGACCCCGCACATCTTCTGCTTCGACGCGAATACCTACTTCCATTGAGGTGTTGCCAACATAATTGACGCTGGCTGCAAAAGTAACCAACTCGCCCACATATATCGGCTCACGGAACATCACCTGATCGACAGACAGTGTCACCACATAGTTACCACTATAGCGACTGGCACAAGCATAAGCGACCTGATCAAGCATCTTGAGCAAATCTCCACCATGCACGTTACCAATGAAATTCGCCATATCAGGAGTCATAAGTACTGACATGTATAATTCATGGTTTAATGGGGCTTTTTTGGCAGTGGAGCTGGTATTGTATTGCGGCATAATATTCCTTAATGGTTTGACACTTATTTATTATGTCTACCATTTATACAGCAGGGCACCGTATAGCACAAACGATCCTCTGTCATTAGACAGTCTAAATTGTGTAAATTAGGGCTATTTAAACAGCGTTATATAGGCCAAGATGTAAGCGCTAGCTCAACCAATGGAAACGGTACGCAAGCCACGCTACTATGGCACTAACCGAACCGGTCAAAATACCACCCCATACAAAGTCAACGAGCGCTGTATCTAGCGTAAAACCCTTATACAGTGCCAAATTGGTAAAGTCGTATGTGCCATAAGCCATCAAGCCAATCAACCCGCCGAGTAAGAAGATATGACCAACGGATGCGCCAGCTTTGATTTGCGGATACAGTACCAAAATACAAAGCGCCAATATATAAAACATATAAAACACGCCAGCGGCTATCATGTTTGGCTCATCGGCCAATAGATGCCCGATACGCGACTCATAAAAGGCGCCTTTCATGGTCGTCAGCCAAACAGCATCCACGCCCAAAAAGATGACCACAGCAGCGAGATAAATAAAAACATAACCCATGATAATACCCCTTATAAAATGAATAAAAACGGATAAAACTTATAATGTCAGTCGTGGCTGAATAAAATCTAAAAATGCTAAAATACGCGATGATACGGCACTGTTTTTATAATAGACCGCCTGTATGGCTTCGCGATTGTTTGGTCTGACTATCGCTTCAGGCAACACCTCAACCAATCGTCCAGAATTCAAGTCTTCACCAATCATAAAGTGTGACAGTAAAGCGATACCTTGATGATTTAAACACAGCTGACGCAAGGTCTCGCCGCTACTGCCAGTCATATGAAAGTTCAGTTTCATTGGTGTTTTTAGTGGCCAGCTATTTAGTTTTGACGCATCGTTAAAGCCAATTAACTTATGAGTGCTCAAGTCATCAATATTCAAATCATCAATATGAGCTACTTCATTATGCTGATATAAATATTCAGGACTGACTACTAGCCGCAGCTGACTTTTACCCAATAGACGCGCATGCAGGTTTGAGTCTTTTAAATCGCCAATTCTGATAGCCAGATCCGTCTTGTGCTCAAGCAAGTCGATGATGTTGTCATGCGATGTCAAATCAAGCGTAATATGCGGATACTGCTGCACAAACTCACCAACCAAAGGCGTCAGCTGATGCAATACAAACGGACTCGCAGCATCAATTCGTAGATGCCCACTTGGTGCTTGTTTTAACAGCTTAATCGCCTCTTCACCGGTATATAACGTATTTAAACTCTCACGCGCATATCTAATAAAGACATGCCCTTCCTCCGTCAGCTCCAAGCGCCGTGTCGTTCTATTTAGCAGCGTACATTGCAGCGTGTCTTCGAGTCTGGACACAGCACGAGATACCTTAGCTACTTGCTGATTCAGTAAATTAGCAGCGCCAGTAAAACTACCCGTGTCTACTACCGTCAAAAATATCTCTATGTCTTCTGTTTTAGCATGTCCCATCATCATGATTACCTTTACAAAATTGACAAAGGTATTTTGTCATTTATGCTGTTTTTTGCAAACTATAAATCCGTCAAACTACGCGCATCATTTAATTATTAGGATGTCGTTATGCCACTCGCTTTATGGGCGCTTACTCTGAGCGCATTTGCAATTGGGACAACCGAATTTGTCATCGTTGGATTGGTACCAACTATTGCCGCCGATCTGGGTGTGAGCTTACCTTCAGCAGGGTTACTCGTTAGCCTATATGCTGTCGGTGTCGCTATCGGTGCCCCTATACTTACCGCACTCACTGGCCGCTGGAATCGAAAAATAGTACTGATGAGCTTAATGGGTCTGTTTGTGCTTGGCAACTTATTGGCTTGGCAAGCACCCAGTTATGAAACCTTAATACTTGCCCGTATCTTGACCGGTCTGGCGCATGGCGTGTTTTTCTCTATTGGTTCTATGATTGCTACCAGCCTTGTTAGTAAAGAAAAAGAAGCCAGCGCAATTGCCATTATGTTTACCGGACTCACTGTTGCGCTCGTCACTGGTGTACCCCTTGGCACATGGATTGGACAGCATTTTGGCTGGCGCGCTACGTTTCTAGTCGTCTCAGTACTGGGTTTAATCGCTTTAATTGGTAGCGCAATATTAGTACCAAAAAACCTAAAAAAATCTATCCCTGCGACGTTCAAAGAGCAATTACAAGTCATTGTAAAACCACAGTTATTACTGGTTTATCTCATGACTATCCTCGGCTATGGTGGTACGTTTACGGCATTTACCTACCTAGCACCTATCTTAGAGCAGCAGACCAAATTTGCGCCATCAGCCATCGGCCTTATCATGCTCGTATATGGCGTATCCGTTGCTATTGGTAATATCTGGGGCGGAAAACTTGCAGATAGACGCGGCCCTATTAGTGCGCTTAGCATTATATTTAGCGCCCTAAGTGTCATTCTTTTACTGTTCACCTTTACTATGCAATCCAAGATTGCCGCAGTGCTAACTATTTTGGTATGGGGTGCGTTCGCCTTTGGTAATGTACCAGGTCTACAAATCTATGTGGTTAAGCAAGCTGAAAAATATACGCCAAATGCCGTCGATGTCGCTTCTGGATTGAACATTGCTGCATTTAATATCGGTATTGCACTGGGCTCAATCATCGGTGGTAGCGTGGTTGAAAATATGTCATTACAAGACACAGCTTGGATCGGCGCTGTTATCTCTTTAATGGCATTAGCGGTAACACGCTATTCAGGTCTGCGTGATAAGCGTGCCCTGCAAGCATCGTAGAACCTTTCGATTTAGAACTTTTAAATGTACAACTTCTCAACATATGGGTCTCAAACTGTTCATGCAGTATGAGACTCTATGAATGTTATGAAAAAACCCTATCTATGTCATCAGACTTATACTGACGCGGTGTCTGTTCTATCTTCTTTACTAAAGGCTGTCTCATCGTTCAAAACCGTTTTATGATTTAAGACGGCAGATGGCAAATCAGAAAAATGTAGCGTATCGATGTTGTTAGGCTTCACCGCAGTAACTTGTACCACACCGATCGTGCGCTCCAAAAAGCCACCCTCGCAATAGCAAAAGTAAAACTCCCATAGGCGGATAAAGGCATCGTCATAGCCAAGCGCTTGAATCTCTGCACGCTGCGCCATAAACGCAGCACGCCAGTCACGCAGCGTGTACGCATAATCGAAGCCATAATCATGCAATTGTTTGACGACCATATCGGTTTGTTCAGTAAATTGTGTCGTCAGTTCTTGGTTGGAAAGCAGACAACCACCTGGGAAAATGTGCGTTTGGATAAAATCGACTGAATCGATATAGTCTTGATAATTTTGATCATTAAAAGTGATGGCCTGTAATACCATAAGACCTGTCGGCTTGAGCAAGCTATTACACTTGGCAAAGAAAGTCGGTAAATACTCATGCCCCACCGCTTCAATCATCTCAATACTGACTAATTTGTCATATTGACCTGTCAGCTCGCGGTAATCTTGCTTGAGTAGCGTGATTTTGTCAGACAGCCCTGCCGCCTCGACTCGTCGCTTCGCTTCATCATACTGGGCATCAGAGATAGTCGTGGTGGTCACATGACAGCCGTAGTGCTTAGCCGCAAAGATAGCAAAGCCGCCCCACCCTGTACCGATTTCAATCACATTATCATCAGCGCTGAGCTGTAAACGTTGGCATATGAGCGACAGTTTGTATTGCTGAGCATCACTGAGCGTCACATCAGGCGTAGGATAGACTGCCGATGAGTACATCATGGTATCGTCCAAAAACCGCTCATACATGTCATTGCCCAAGTCATAATGCGCTAGGATATTGGATTTGGATCCAGATTTATCATTGCTACGTAGCTGGTGCTTCGCTTTTTCAAATGCTTTACTAATACCTGCAAAACGATTCTCTAGTTTATTGAGTACGGCTAAGTTACGAGCCGCCAAACGAATCAAACCTGTCAGATCATCCGTATCCCACTCACCATCGATATAACTGTCTGCTAGCGCGATAGAGCCTCCTAAAAGCAGCTGACGATAAACAGCAGAATCATGAATCTGCAATGTCACATGTAGCGAATGGCGACCAACCGCCGAGCTACTAGTGTCATTAGTAGCTACTTTGCCAAAGCTACTTGTCTTAGGTTCCTGCTCGTCAAATGTTTCAATCAGCGTGAGGCTACCAAACTGAACGTGCTGTAACGCACGAAAGATAAGCTTTCTAGCTAAGTTATTCACACTATTGCTGACTGGCTGTAGTACAGCACTTTCATTAACTACTTTGCTCACACGAGCAGTTAGTTTTTCTAGTTTTGTGACTGGTGCTCGATCGGTCGGTCGTGCTGGCATCGTGTATTTATCCTTATTTAAATGCTTTATTTTTTAGTATTACATTGACGATATTTTTGGTTTGTTGATATTTAAAAATTGCTAGAACTATAAGACATTTTTTTCGCTCGATACTGCTAGCTGCTTTTCTACTGTCTACTTTTCTGTTGACTGTCGGCCAATTTTTCATCGTAGTTGATATACGGCACCTTTTTAATCGCATAGAGCTTAAACGCATGCCAATAAATACGGGTTAATGACGTCATATTCATCAGAGGGTTTTTTCGCAAGCTATGACGAACGGTATCTTCTGTCATTGGTACGCCTGATATCTTTATACCAGTTTTTAGCACTTCACCGCGCTCATCGCTGATATTGATAGCAATACGTGCTTGTAATCCAGTGTTAGGCTGCTCATCAGTTTTAGTACGTTTTACCGTTACCTGCCAGCGATACAGCTGATCAATAGGGTTAAAAGGTGATACGTGAAAATCCTTATCATGACAGAATTCAGTATCCTCTCCCTCTAACAGAAACCCGTAGTAATGGCGCTTGTCCCATGGCGTGTTAGACACTTCAGCCAATAGATGAGTGGGCGTCTGCTGCGCATCAAACCCCAAGTAAAAATTGACTGGGCTAAAGTACATGCCCGCATTACGGCAGACAAGCAATCCCAATATATCGCCTTCAGGCGCGCTTCCTGCATGTTTTTCAAATGCGCGGCTTAGGCGTTTTTCTAGTGCTTGAACAGACTGTACATTACTATCATGTTTTTCATCGTTACTTAGGCTATTAGCACTCTGTAGGTCAGTATGCTGTAGATAGTCATCAGGACAGAATTGTTGTAGCGCTTTTTTCTTTGCTGAAAATAGAGGCAGACCTTTTGCTAGTAGCTTTTTCGATAATACTTTAGGTAATGGTAACTTCCCTAGAACCTTACTTTCATCAAATGACGCCGTGTTAATTTCAGGCAGTTCCTTCCCTTTCGCAAGCGCACTAATATTGACGCCCCAATAGCGATAAGGGTAAACGAATTTATTCACGCTAGGTAGCAGACGACTGTGCCATGTCGTACCCTCAAACAGCTGATGCGGCAATGCAGTGGGATCATAAGAAGACTCATGACTTGGCATAGCATTGGTATCTTGAGCGAACGTGGTCATAAATAGTCTCTTGTGTAACGGTATGCTTTTCGTATGGCGAATCTTTCAAAACACTTAGAATACATAACGGCATTAATCGTCATACTATTTGGTTCTACGGCGACCAAATAAGCCACGCTTCTTATATTGGCTCGTATCAGTAGCTGCATTCTGCAAACGATTAGCATACTCGACCAGCTCCTGATTGGTCGTCGCTATGGTTACTTCGCGCTTGTTCAGTCTACGTAATTTGGTATCCGCTTTTATAGGTAAGTCTTTATAACGGAACGGCGTATGCGCGCTATCAGCGTCAGGTAAATGAGCTGGGTCAACCTCGTCTTTTATATCAATATCAAGACCAAGCGCCTGACAGACGCGTAATCCACTGCGTACGCCATCTTCATGAAAGCCATTAAACCAATAAGCCCCGCAGAAATGCGTGTGCAAACCATTACCCGAGATACTCGACCATTTAGTCTGTGCATCAATCATCGCAAGATCGAACACTGGATGACTGTAATCGATGCTTTTAATTATCTGCTTATCATCGACGCTTTTGTTGTCTACAGCTGGATTTAATGTGACCAAATAATTGTGTTTTTTGGTCAAGCGTTGCAGGATATTCATGTGATAAGTCAGCACTGGCTTTGCAGGTACCTGTGCGTTTCCAGACGCTTGCTCATCCTTAACACTGCCTGAAACTGTTTCATCTATTAAGTAATTCCAGCTTGCCCATGCCAGTGGTTTCTTAGGTAAAACACTGGTATCGGTGTGTAGTACCGCTGTGTTCTTGGTAAAGCGAAAGTGACTTAATACTTCAGATTCATCGGTGCTCGCATCCTTTAGAATCTTTAGCGCAGTATCTGCATGACAAGCAAATATAACCTCATCGAACACAAGGTTTTCGCTACGGTTGTCAGCGTTACCTTTATCCTGCATTGTTAAAACATTCTTCACCGTCAAAGTCACTTGCTCACCATCACGAACCACAGACTGTACTGGGCTATTGACTCGTATCTTGCCACCCGCTTTGATAAAACGTGGAATCAATTTATTGACGTATTGCTTTGAGCCGCCTTTTATCGTAAACCACTGCGGACGATTGACCACATCCAGCAAACCGTGGTTGTCAAAGAACTGTGCAAAAAACACCAGTGGAAAATCTTGTACTTCATCTAGGCTGGTTGACCAAATAGCCGAGACCATTGGTAGTAGATAGTTATCGGTAAATAGCTGACCGTATTTCTTTTGTGCTAAGTAACCGCCAAGTGTTTGCTCTGCAAAGCTACTAACGTCTTGTCCTTGAGAGCGCGCACTATCATAATCTTGGCGTAGCTGTTTGATATGCTTATTAAACTGCAAAATATCTTTGATAAATTGCCAGAACTTTGGATTAAGTACATTTTTACGTTGTGACAATAAAGTGTTGAGCGTATGACCATTGTATTCAAAATGACGTGCAGTATTTTTGACAGAAAAGCTCATGTCCGTTGCCTGAAACGGCACCTGCAACTCATGAAGCAAACGAAAGAAGTTCGGGTATGTGCGCTCATTAAAGACAATAAACCCTGTATCTATCGCACTACTCTCTACATTGCTACTCTTCGCTTTTTTACCATCTTGTAGTGCCACGTCAATCGTATTTACATGCCCGCCGATATAATCATTGGCTTCAAATACCGTCACATCATGTTGCGTACCTAGATAATGGGCACATGTCAGTCCTGATACACCTGAGCCAATGATAGCAATAAGTTTTGGGGTAGTCTGATGGTCAGAATCTGTTGCAGCATTAGTAGCAATCTTTTGGTTACTGGCACGTTTGAAATGAGTAAACGGCATAAAAGCATTCCCTTCTATATTTTTCTGTCGATATAATGGTTGAGAGTTCTACTGATAGTAGATTATTTTTTATTAAGTTTTTCACTAACTTGCTGCCAGACTAAATCAGGCAACGTACCTAATGCTTTCAAAGGCATGGTTAGTTTTTTTGGAAATTCAATCACGTCATGCCCACTCTCGATACCGTCACGTATAGCTTTACTGGCCTGCGCTGGCGTCTGGATAAACGGCATCGGAAAGTCATTCTGTTTGGTCATTGGGGTTTCGACAAAACCAGGTACGACTAAGCTAACTGACACATCATGCGGTGCAAGACTAATCTGTAGGGTTTTCATTAGATAATGGATAGCAGCTTTTGAGCTACCATAGGCTTCAGCGCGCGCAAAAGGCACATAAGCAGACGCTGAACCGATACCGACCAAGCGACCTTTTGAAGCGATTAGCTTTGGCAGCACTCCTTCGATCGTATGCGACAACGTACCCATGTTTACCGACATGACTTTCATAAACACACTGCTATCAAAGTTCGGCATATCTAAGTACTCGCACATACCAGCGCCGCAAATTGCTAGATCGATATTGTCGATTTTTTCAAAAGCTTCGACGACCTTTTCTCGATCCATTAGGTCTAAATCAATCGTTTCTGCGCCTAACGCCTGAAGTTCAGCCAACGCTTCGTCGTCACGGCCAACTGCATATACATGATGATTTGCTAGCAGATAGTCTTTTGCCAACTGCTTACCAATGCCCGACGTCGCCCCAGTAATGAGAATATGTAATTTTTCAGTAGAATCTGTCATCGTAAATATCCTTTTTGAGTATTCTTATCTTTTTAAGTATTTTCATAATATGGAATTAATGCTCTTAAACTGATTACCTAATAAAACCTTAGACCTTTGATAGCAACTAGCTATTAATTATCGTTATTCTTCGCAAATATCATTGGGCGCATTTTATTAAGCTATAAGCCATTTTATTTAACAAATCTAAATAATTATAGTGGTTGGCTACAGGTTTATTGTTGTGTCTTCGCAATCGTCTGGGCTCAAGCTTAATCTCAGTGTGTTATTTACTACCTTCACAAGGATGCTGCTATCACAAGCAACGACACAATATTCTGTTACTAGCGTCGTAAGACAGGTCAATATCAGCATGCTACAATGCAAAAATTAGCAATCGCGTCGTTTGCCGAAGCATCATTACTATCATCTATAATCGAATGACCGCCGTGTTACGGTAAGATGACGCTATCTTTTCTCAAACTATCTGACATCTTGTCCTGATAGCAATGAAAACGTTATATAATTAATATCAGATTTTCATCAACCCCACCCTCATATAAAAAAGGATCTCTCATGAGCGAGTTGCAACTGTCTGACCGCGTCAACAACATCCAACCATCACCTACGCTAGCGATTACCAATAAAGCCAAAGAGCTAAAATCAGCTGGTAAAGATATTATCGGTTTGGGCGCTGGTGAACCTGATTTTGATACCCCTGAACACATCAAAAAAGCAGCAATCGACGCAATCAATAATGGCTTTACTAAATATACAGCTGTCGATGGTACGCCAGAGCTAAAAACAGCCATTATCGAAAAATTCAAGCGTGACAACGACATCAGCTATGAGCCAAACGAAATCCTAGTATCGGTCGGTGGTAAGCAGTCATTCTTTAACCTGGCTCAAGCATTTATCAATCCTGGTGACGAAGTCATCATCCCAGCACCATATTGGGTCAGCTATCCTGACATGGTTATCATCGCAGAAGGTGTGCCAGTCATCGTCAAATGCCCAGCTGAACAAGATTTCAAAATTACTCCTGAGCAGTTGGAAGAAGCCATCACTGACAAGACTAAATTGTTAGTATTAAATAGCCCATCTAACCCAACGGGTATGATTTATACATTAGATGAGCTAAAGGCTATCGCTGAAGTATTGAAAAAGCATCCACAAGTCTATGTAGCTTCAGACGATATGTACGAGCATATCCGCTGGACAGGCGATAAGTTCTACAATATCTTAAACGCGGCACCTGAGCTAAGAGATCGTGCCATTATCTTGAACGGTGTGTCTAAAGCGTATGCGATGACGGGCTGGCGTATCGGCTATGCGGGTGGCCCTGCTAAGCTAATTGGCGCGATGAAAAAGGTACAGTCACAGTCTACTTCATGCCCGACATCAATCAGCCAAGTGGCTGCCGAAGTTGCTATCAGTGGTGATCAGAGCGTACTAGAGCCGATGGTAGCCGCCTTTGAGAAACGCTGTGACCTAGTTGTAGATGGTTTAAATGCCATTAAAGGCATTACTTGCTTGCGTCCTGATGGCGCATTTTATGTATACCCAAATATCGTACCGCTCATCAAAGCGGCGGGCCTGTCGTCATGTACTGAATTCTCAGCATGGTTATTGGACAAAGTTGGCGTGGCAGTCGTACCGGGTGATGCGTTCGGTCTTGGCGGCTATATGCGTATCTCGTACGCTACTGATGAGGCAACATTGAAAGATGCACTATCACGTATCGAAAAAGCAGTGGCTGACTTAGACGTTGCTGAATAAAACGTAAATAGCAACGAGTCTTACCCTTGTTCATAGAAAAGACGCCCTATAGAGTATATAGGGCGTCTTTTTTTGCACGAGTCTTGAGCGTAACTAAGAAAGACACGCTATCTCATCATTAAAATGACAATTTTTACTAATTATGCAAAAAAAGGCTTGACGTATTTTTTAACTTTGCTAGAATACGCCCCACTTAGCAAGAACTCGTTAGAGACTTCTAAGGCTCGTTGTAAGCGATTAAACACTTACAGCCTATTCTCCAATAGCTCAGTTGGTAGAGCAACGGACTGTTAATCCGTGTGTCCCTGGTTCGAGCCCAGGTTGGAGAGCCACATTTTAGTAGTAAATTTCTTGAGTCAACTTTGATTCAATTATGGCATTTGCCAAAACCCCCATCAGTTTGATGGGGGTTTTTTTATGGCTACTATATGGAAACTCTGCACTTATTCCAACGCTTCGATAAGTGCCTGCATTTCTTTTAGCTCACATTTTTGTGCCTCAATAATATCGTCAGCAAATTATAGCTGCTGAGCGATGGACTCGATATCTGCATATACTTGATTTGTACCGTCCTTATTTATTTGCATAATTTGATAAGGTGAGAACTGGTCTCGATACTCCATACCTGGGCTACCGACTGGCATGCTAGGTACAGCGAGTCCGATAGCCTGCTCTGGTGGGTTCTGCAAAAACTCTGCTACATACTTCGCCGGGACATGGCCTTCAAAGATGTAGCCTTCGGTCGTGACTGCCGTGTGACAAGAGCGCATCTCATCAGGCACGCTATAGCGGTCTTTGATCAATGATAAATCAGCTGGATGCTGGGCTGTCGAGACCAGTCCGTGCGTCTGTACATGATCTATCCACTCTTTACAGCAGCCGCAATTAGCATCTTTATAGACGGTTGCAGATACATTGTTTAGGATACCAGTCTGGCTCGCTTGCGGCGCTGCTGTAGGTTCTACTACCGCTTCAACGTTTGCGTCTTTAGCACTGGTATTGATACTTACGTCATCAGTATTATCAGACTCTGCGCATGCCGACAATAGAAGCGCAGTAACCAATACAGCTGCCCCGCGGATTGGCATTAGCAAATACTGACGAGGTTTGATAATGATGTTCACAGTAAGCATTGTCATTTTATACCCTCATTTTAGGTAAAACACGGATCGCATTTAGACCTTATCATGTCCAAACAAAGCTGAACATCGATACGCTTATCAAATTAGCGCCCTAGTAAAGCGGGCTTGCTAATGCTTTGATTAGCTTGGCAGCATAGGCAACCAAACAACCAATGCTAACAATGTCACTAACAACACAGGCGGCGTGATCAGTAGACCAATCTTTATGTACTGCCCCCAGCTGATTTTGTAGTCCTTTTCTGCCAACACATGTAACCATAGTAAAGTAGCCAGACTACCAATCGGCGTAAATTTAGGGCCCAAATCATTACCAATGACATTGGCATAAATCATTAGCTCTCGCGTTGCAGCAGGTACTTGTGCTTGATCAATCGCAAGCGCGCCGACTAAGGTTGCTGGCATATTATTCATAACAGAAGCGACTATAGCGGACAAGAACCCAGTTCCAACGGTAGCAATGACTGCGCCTTGTTGACCCAACCAGTTGAGTACTTGCGCCCCATAGGCAGTGAGACCTGCATTACCCAGACCGTATACCACTAGATACATACCGATTGAAAATAGTACGATTTGCCAAGGCGCTTTACGTACTACATCGCTCACCGAGACCACCGCACCGCGACCGCCTTGCCATATACGACCAGCGATTGCCATCAGTGCAACAGCAGCGATGCCCGTGACCAGCGAAATAGACAGCCCCAACGGCTCAGTCGCAAAATAGGCGACCAGTAGCAAACCTAATAATGGAAAAGCAGCTCGGAACACCAATGGATCGGTAATAGCAGACTCTGGAGCGCTTAGCTCGCCAGTCGAGTAGGTTTTTGGAATATGACGTGCATATACAACCCACAACACCAGTAGCGTCGCTAATACAGACACTATATTGACCGGTACCATCACCGCCGCATAACGACCAAAGCCTATGTCAAAATAATTGGCACTGACAATGTTGACTAAATTTGAGGTGACCAATGGCAGACTTGCCGTATCAGCGATAAAACCAGTTGCTATAATAAACGCTAACGCTGATGGTGGCGAAAATTTCAGACGTAGCAAGATAGCGATGACAATCGGAGTCAGTAGTAGCGCTGCACCATCATTGGCAAAAAATGCAGAAATAAAGGCGCCGAGCACGACAATCATCGGAAACAACAAGCGCCCTTGCCCATTGCCAAGGCGTGCCACATGCAATGCGGCCCAGCCAAAAAACCCTGCCCGATCTAAGATAAGCGAGATGATAATCAGCGCCACAAAAGTAAAGGTAGCATCCCAGACAATATCCCAGACAATACCCACATCTGATAGCTGCACGACGCCAAGCGCTAACGCTACTAAGGCACCACCCATGGCGCTCCAGCCGATACCCAATCCTTTAGGTTGCCAGATAACTAAGACTAAAGTGACCACAAAAATAGCAAATGCAAGCATTGTACGACCTTACTTAAGCTGACTTTATTCAGCCGATTTAATATAGGGAATTAGATCGATTAGGGGGTTAGATCGATTTTTGATTGACGCGGCTCGATAGTTCTTCAGCACTCTCAACGCGCTCTGAATAGCGATCAGTGAGATAATCTGAACGTCCGCGTGTAAGCCAAGTAAACTTCACTAACTCCTCACAGACATCGACAAGACGCAGATATAACGGAGACATATCCATGCGATTGTCGTCGTTGAACTCTAAAAATGCTTTGGGTATCGAAGATTGGTTGGGGATAGTAATCATCCGCATCCAGCGCCCAAGAATACGCATTTGATTAACTGTATTGAAGCTCTGACTACCACCGCTGACTTGCATCAGTGCTAGTGTTTTACCTTGAGTTGGACGTACGCCACCTAGTGACAGCGGTATCCAGTCGATTTGCGCTTTCATGATACTGGTAATACTGCCGTGACGCTCTGGACTCACCCACAGCATGCCTTCTGACCACTGCGCCAGCTCCCGTAACTCTTGCACTTTAGGATGGTCTGAGTCTACATCGTCAGGCAACGGCAAGCCGGATGGATCAAACATTTTTACTTCACAACCATACCAACGTAGCAACCGGCTCGACTCTTCAGCGGCCAATCTAGAAAATGAGCGCGCACGGACAGAACCGTATAGCACTAGTATTCTTGGCGGATGACGTGAGTCATTTGGCGCAACCAAAGACTCAATATCGATAGGCTGAAGATTATCTATATCAATATTGGGTAAGTCGTCTAAGCTAAATTCTGGCAAAACAGTAGATTCGGCTTCCAATGCTTGGTCAACCTCAGTGTTTGTCATGAGTAACAACCTCGCCGTCTTCTTTTGTGAAGCTACTTACTGGATTGGCTAGCAATTCAAACACACGCTCTGACGGACGACATAGAGCAGCGCCTTTATCCGTCACTACGATAGGACGGTTGATTAAAATAGGATGCGCAATCATGGCATCGATAATTTGATCGTCAGACAACTCAGGATTATCTAGACCAAGCTCATCATTGATAGCTTCTTTACTTCTTAACAGCTCTCTAGGCGAAATCTGCATTTGTGCCAACAGCTCCACTAAACGGTCGCGGGTTGGTGGATTGTTCAGATATTCCACCACTTCTGGTTCTTCACCTGATGATTTAATAATGGCAAGCGTGTTACGAGAGGTTCCGCATTTAGGATTATGAAAGATTAATGGCTTCATAGTGTTTACACCTATTTTATGTATTTATTGAAATGATAATTGGTTTAATCATTACTTTGCTCAGTAGACTCATTTACTTTGCAGCCACTCAGGCTATCCATGAGTGACGCACATAATTCTGGATGTCCCGCACAGCAATCTTGCAACAGGAACTGAATGACGTTTTCCATATGTGATAGCGAAGCACGATAGATAATTTGCCGGCTTTGTCGTTGTGAGACCACCCACCCTGCTCGTGCCAGCACCGCTAGATGCGCTGACATCGTGTTGTGCGGCACACCAAGCTGACGGGCTATTTCACCGGCAGGGAGACCTTCAGGCTCGTGGCTGACCAGCAACCTAAAAGCCTTTAAACGAGTGTCTTGAGAGAGTGCAGCAAAGCTTGCAGTAGCAGTAGTTATTTCCATATGTCCAATAATATAGACATATGGAAATAACTCAATGGTTTTTGGATGAAATTTTTGTCTTTTAAGAGTATCAGAGATCACTCACCATCGTTCAATGAACCAAATTACTTCTAGCAATAATGACTATTGTCCTTGGGAGTGATACTGGATAAATTGATTGTATTTATAGTTAAAGCTTATGGGTTATAACAAGCGAGGTACTACCTAACGCTATAACTTATCGCTGACTTGATCGTTTGTATACCCTACCGACATGAATTAAGCTGACCAGCTTGATCAGTGGCTTTATAAGCAACTGCGCACTACCAAGGATAAATAGCCAAGTACCGTCCGTTGTCAGTGATTCTTTTAAAAAGAAAAAGCTACCGATCAGAAACCAAATAGCGATAAGTAAGTCATTTACCGCGCCCAAGGCATCATAGCGCCGCTGTATCACAATATGATCTTGTCCAATATCAACATCTAATTTTTTACTATCACCCAAAACTTATTCCTTAGCCACATGTCACTTTGTTACACGCACAGATATACCAATTAATTAGAACCGCTGCCAACATCAGAGTTTACTAAATAGACCAAGCCAATAAGATTAGATATATATCATGTGTAAAACTAGTTACTCCAATATTCGTGATCCTTTAGGTAAATAACAAAGATAAAACTTAGAACCGTACACTATAGCAATTTGTCATCTTCCATTGCTGGATGACTTTCTAGCAGAGATACCAAGAGACATTTAGCAGTCATAACAGCCTTTGATCCTAATATCGGCCAACTTTGAACAACACCCTCATGTATCAATAACAAATGATCTCTTCTATCTAGGAGATTTGTCGTCTCAGCCATTTTATCGGCGACTTCTTTTTTATGCTGTTCCATAACCTTGCGGATAGGCTCGCTATGAGGATATGAAGCAACGGCGCTATGAAAAAGACATCCCTGCGATACATTTTCAAACATCCACCTCCCGACTCTATCAAATATGACGTTTGATATATTTTCAGTATTGTCAGGTAAATCCTCAAAAATATAACTGAGATATCGTGTATGACGATTCTCAAGTGCCATTATGATCATGTCTTCTTTTGAAGGACAATATTTGTAGAGGGTCCGCAGGCTCACCTGTGCCGAATCACGTAATTGATCGACACCCAATTCGGTGAATCCACTTTGGGCAAATGCTTTTTCAAGACCTGCTGCGATTTTTTTCTGTGTTTTATTCATAGTTGACAATGTAGAACGTTCTCTATACTATTTCAAGTAGAGCGAACGTTCTACTTTTTTAATACATCCATTATTATCAAGCGTAGTGATGGATAATCACTAAATAAATTTTTGTTACAGGATTTATTATCTCTCTATCAACCGTACTGTAAGAGGCAATCATATGAATATATTGACCGTTTTTTCCCATCCATTTAGAGACAAGTATCCAGCAGCAGTCATGGAGGCTTTTCACAAACCTATCATCGACGCAGGTCACTCGGTAGATATATTAGATCTGCATGCCGAAGGGTTCGATCCTCGATTTACTGAAGCAGATCATGCTTGTTTTTGGGGTGGCGAGCTGCCTGATGAGATAAGAGAAATGCACCAAAGAGTTGCTAAAGCAGATCAACTTGCTTTTATTTTTCCCGTTTACTGGTGGAGTATGCCTGCATTAATGAAGGGCTGGATTGAACGCGTCTTCACTGGTGGCTGGGCATATCAATATGGTTCAGGTGTTGAAGATCGCGGTAAAGCGCCATTGGATGGCCTTTTGACAAATATACCAACAATTTTAATTGGTGTCGGTGGTTCAAAAAAGGCAACCTACGATAAGTATAATTATGAACATGCTATGCATACTCAAATTGATCTTGGTATTTTCTCATACTGCGGGGTAACAGATGTCGAAAGCCATATTATCTATGATGTGGAAGGCGAAAGTAACGCACCAAATCGTGAACAAGGACTAAAGTTCGCCAAAAAAGCGGGGGAAGACTTTATCTGTCCTAGTCGAATACCAAAAAATGTCAGAGAAGCATTTTTGAAAAATTTGTCATTAGAATGATAAGTGAATTTATTTTATTACTTAAGGCAGAGCTTAATTTAAACACCCAAACACAAAAAAACCTCAAACAATCTAATGCTTGAGGCGAAACTTGCTTAAACTCGAAAGTCTAAATTCGTTTTAAATATGGCGCAGCGGACGGGACTCGAACCCGCGACCCCCGGCGTGACAGGCCGGTATTCTAACCAACTGAACTACCGCTGCTTAGGTCTCTTAGCTTGTTTAGCCACTTGCTAAGAAGTGGTGGGTGATGACGGATTCGAACCGCCGACATTCTGCGTGTAAGGCAGACGCTCTACCAACTGAGCTAATCACCCTTCGAACAATCGCTAGGCAATTTATTCAACATCAACTGAGCTCTTAAGTTTGTCACTAAGCTCCGTTGCTGTGGGTGTGTATTATATAGATTTACTGTTGGGTGTCAAACAGTATTTACCACTTTTTTAGATATTTTTTCGATTTTTATTAGAATATCTAGCAAGCATTTGTTTTTATTGATTTTATATTTTCATACAAAATCAATATTTTTTAAATTTAATGCCTATTTATTAGCCAGTGCTTGCTCGATGTCGTTTTTGATGGCTTCTGGCTTGGTCGTTGGTGCATAGCGGTCAATCACCTGACCTTTACTATCGACTAGGAACTTGGTGAAATTCCACTTGATACCATCTGTCAGCACACCACCCTTTTGTTCTTTGAGCCATTGATAGATAGGATGAGCATCTGCGCCATTGACATCAGTCTTTGCCATCATTGGAAAACTGACACCATAGTTCTTTTGGCAAAACGCACCAATTTCGTCATTGCTACCTGGGTCTTGGCTACCAAATTGATTACAAGGAAAGCCGACGATGACCAGTCCTTGATCTTTATATTGTTGATATAGCGACTCTAAGCCTTCAAACTGCGGCGTAAATCCACATTTGCTTGCAGTATTGACGATTAATAATACTTTATCTTGGTAATCTGAAAACGCTTGCGAGCTACCATCCATGCGCTCAGCCGTAAAATCATAAATTGTACTCATCATTTATCCTTAAATTGAGGTTTTTATTGTTTTGAGTGTCTATGCACTACTTCTTTTTCTATCATACACCTAATAAAACTATTGAAAAGGAAGCACCTTGTACTTCCCTTTCACGTTTCTAATACTACTTATACTACTTACTTCTCAGACTTATCTAAATCGATAGATACTGAGTTAATGCAATAGCGCATGCCTGTTGTCTCGGTAGGACCATCAGGGAATACATGGCCCAAATGTGCGCCGCAGTTGCTGCAAGTGACTTCGGTGCGAGTCATGCCTAGCGAGTTATCGACGTGCTCTTCAATCGCACTGTTATCGATACCTTGGTCAAAACTTGGCCAGCCACAGCTAGCATCAAATTTATTGCTTGAGTCAAATAAGCTTGCACCGCAGCCCTTACAGCGGTAAACGCCATCGTCGGTCGCATCATTATATACACCTGTAAATGGGCGTTCAGTGCCCTTCTCACGCATAATATGATACTCATCAGCGGTTAAACGCTCTTTCCAGTCAGCTTCAGTCAACTGGCTGATCTCTTCTTTGCTTAGTTGGTTGTCTTGCATAATTTATCCTTATTCGAGTATTTATTATCTAATCTCGGTAACTATTTTATCGCCATTTGATTATGAGAACGACGTGCTCTATCTGTTGGTTATCGGCACACTATTCAAGGCATATATAAGAAAAGCACTCTTTATATTGGGAGATAGACAACATGATTGAGGAGATTAACTGAGTCAAATATAGCAAATTAATTTTAGATAATGATGGGTAAAGATGTAATTTTGATACCTATACATTTTATAGTCTACATAAGAGATTTAAAGCCATATAAATATAAGCCAAATGTCAATTGCAAGATATACTTGCAAATACTAATTGAACCGATTGTAAAATCATTTGCAAATTAATTATCAATGCAATAATATCTTGCATTAGTGTTTGACTAAAATGTTTAATATACCTCTACACTGAATAACTACTGGTTAATAAAGGCTCAAATAACAATGTCTAACGACAATAGCAAAAGTACGCAAGCGGAACGACTGGTACAGTTGCGCCGTGACAAAGGATTTACTGCTGAGCAGCTAGCACAAGCCATGACAGCCGCTGGTGCAAAGGTGAGTCGTGGTGCTATATCAAACTGGGAGCGCGGTACCAATGGCATTGTCTCATCCAAGCTGCCTACGCTCGCGCGTATTTTGGGCTGTAGTGAGGGATATCTGTTGCGCGGCGACCTCAACAATGAAGCTATTGATGCAGATGAATCGACATCATCTATAGAGTGCAGTGAACATCAAGAGATGGATACGATTTCCTACACCCAGTCAGATATTAGAGCGACTGTCGCTCAATCGACGACACCTTATCCTGCTGGTAAAGACTCAAAAACCAATTCGACAACCAATCCGAAAAACGGTCATGCTATGAACACCATAAAAAAATCTGATAAATTACAAAACGTTTGCTATGACATTCGTGGTCCTCTATTGCAGACTGCCAATAAGATGGAAGCAGAAGGCAAACGCATATTAAAACTAAACGTGGGTAATCCAGCGCCTTTTGGTTTAGAAGCACCGCATGAGATTTTGCGCGATGTCGCTATGAACTTATCTGAGGCGACTGGCTATTCAGACTCGCAGGGGATTTTCTCAGCGCGTAAAGCCATTTTGCAATATTACCAATCAAAGGGGTTGCTGTCGGCTGTTGATGTGCGTGATGTGTATTTGGGCAATGGGGTTTCTGAGCTTATTGTCATGACCATGCAGGCGTTGATGAATGACGGTGATGAAGTCCTAATTCCAATGCCAGACTACCCGCTTTGGACTGCTGCTGCTAATCTCGCTGGCGGTACTGCTGTGCACTATCGCTGCAATGAAAAAGACAACTGGCATCCTGATATTGAAGACATTAAGTCTAAAATTACGAGCAAAACAAAGGGCATCGTGGTTATTAACCCAAATAACCCGACAGGCTCCCTTTATAGTGATGAGTTATTAAAGCAGATCATCGAAGTCGCTAAAGAGCATGATTTAATTATCATGGCTGATGAGATTTACGATCGTATTCTCTATGATAATAATATACATACCCCAATGAGCACTCTAACTGATGACGTGCTGGTACTTTCTTACAATGGCTTGTCAAAGTCACATCGTATTGCAGGCTTTCGCTCAGGTTGGATGATGGTATCGGGTCGTAAACAGCACGCAGCTGACTTTATTGAAGGCTTAGATATGCTCGCATCTATGCGTCTTTGCTCTAACGTGCAAGGACAGTATGCTATTCAAACAGCGATGGGTGGGCATCAGAGCATGCAAGACCTGACTTCTGAAAAAGGTCGCCTATATAAGCAACGTGAAATGGCAGTCTCACGTCTTAATGCTATTAAAGGCATTTCTTGTACCATGCCTCAAGGCGCGTTTTACTGTTTTCCAAAAATGGATCCAGAGGTTTACCCTATCACCGATGATATGGATTTTATGATGGACTTGCTCGTTGAAGAAAACGTACTGATGGTTCAAGGTACTGGGTTTAACTGGGATAGACCCGACCATTTCCGTCTGGTGTTCTTACCTAACTTGCTTGACCTAGAAAATGCGATGGATAGATTGGACAGATTTTTTGCCAAAAAACGTAAGCAATTTGGTACCGAGTAAATCGTTATATATCATTAAAAAACGCTTATCGGCATGATGCTGATAAGCGTTTTTTATTGCGTTAAACCTAGTTATTCAAACTCAATTATGATAATTCATTGATAAAAACAGCGCATTAAAAAATGTTGCTCAATACAAGATAACTGATGGCAGACATAGTAGCCGCTGCAGGCAGCGTCACAATCCAAGCCAAGCCAATCGGTTTCATAAGCTTCCAGTTAGTATCTCTGTTGACGATACCGATACCTAATACCGCGCCTACTAGCGTGTGAGTACTTGATACAGGCAGACCCATAGTCGATGCGCCCATCACAACCGCCGCAGCAGCCAGCTCAGCTGAGAATCCTGAAGCTGGATGCATTTTCGCTAGATTGGTACCAACGGTTTGAATAACTTCTTTACCAATGAACCAAAGACCAACGATTAGTGCGACACCAAAAGTCAGCATGACAGCAGGTGGTACAGCAGCTTCAGTAGCGATACTATTAGTACGAATCACATCCATAATGGCGGCAAAAGGACCAACCGCGTTGGCAATATCGTTTGAACCATGACTAAAGGCAAAAGCTGACGCGGTAAAGACCTGCATCCAGCTAAACATAATGAATGTCGCTTTGGTCAAATCTTCTTTGTGCTTACCGCGGATACTCTTGGTATAGATGTAGGTCGCTAACCATACTAGCGCCGCTATCATACCCATAATCAAGAAGCCCTGTAGTGTGGTCAGGCCGCTATTAACATTTTTAAGACCTTTAAAGACGACTAGAGAAGTCATCACCGCACCACCTGCGGCAGCAATGATAGGTACCCATTGCTTAAGTGCTTTTAGAGTATCAAGGCTACTACGCTCATTCTCAATATCATAAAGCTTTTTGTAGTAATCAGTTTCTAAATCTTCAACGTTACAATCGTCATCTTTATAGATTTCCTGATCACGTAACATCGCTGACGTATAGGCCAATTGCTCAGACTCTGTCAAACCATCCAAAAACTCTTTATGATTTTGCTTTAAGACTTTTTTATTGCCTTTTAGCGTCGCAATATAAGCTTCGGTTTTATCGTTATATTCAATGATGTTTTTCTTGATTTGTCCATATAAAAGATAAGACAACACGCCACCTAGTAGCGGCGACAACACCCAAGAAATAGCGATGGTTCCAACTGTTCCCCAGTCTACTGTTGATAGCGCCATGTCCGTACCACCTAACGTGATACCTAAAACAATGGAGCTACCAATCACACCGCCAATAATGGAGTGAGTGGTCGAAACAGGCAGACCTTTTTTGGTCGCAAATAACAGCCAAAATGCTGCTGCAACCAATGCGGAGAGCATGACATAAATGAACTGATTGGGCGTCACTGATAGACCATCTAGATCGACGATGCCGCTTCGAATCGTATCAGTAACCTCCCCGCCTGCAAGGACTGCCCCCGATACTTCAAATATCGCGGCAATACCCAATGCTTGCGGGATAGTCAATGTCCCTGCACCCACCGAAGTACCAAATGAGTTGGCGACATCGTTACCACCGATATTGAATGCCATAAAGACACCAAAAGCGGTCGCCACGATGAATAGCGTCGTTTGCTGACGCATGGTGTAATCTAAACCCCACCACAAAAAGTAGGAAGTCATCGCAATCAGTAAAATGGCAAAAAATAGATTTATTCTCATAGAGCCAACTGGCTTGACTGACTCTGTAGAACTGCTGCTAATACCCATACGTTAGTACGTCCTGCGTAAGCTGATTAAAATTATATGAGGTTGATAATACTGCGCTGCTACTCACAGTGCTTGTCGCAGCATCTAATGAAGTAGCAATAGAAAATATATAACATGCGGTTAGAAGGTCTTAAACCGACTATAATGAAAGGAGAAGTACATCCTTCAACATGTCACAAAGCCGCAAGTAATGTTGCCAAATCGTCTGATTACAGCATCTTGCGGCTTATATATTTCTTAGCGATATTTGTGGTACTACTAACAGCTATTGTAACAATTTTTGTCGTAATTATTAAGTTATCTATACTAAATAACCAAAATACGTTGTTTGCTAAATTAAAATTATTATTTAGCAGAAGCTGTTTTGCGCTCTATTATATTAAATATGAGCACATAATGCATGATGATATTGCGAGATTTGTAACTGCAAGTGTATACGGACAAGACCACACTCTGTAAAAGACAGGATGGCTCGAATATGTTTTGAGCCATCTTACTTAGGAAATACAATTATATGAGCCTATAAGAGCCCTTAAACTTCAGGCATCTTTAACAACTACTTGCTTTTGGTGATTGCCGACAACTGCTCAATAGCATGATCTAACACGTCTAAACGCGCCTGACGCTTTTCGTTGGTCGCAATGACACACCATGGCGCTGTCGTTGTATCTGTACGTGCCAGCATATCTGCTGCAGACTGCACATAGTCTGACCATTTATCACGGTTACGCCAGTCATCATCCGTTAGTTTAAACTGCTTATGCGGTGTTTCTAGACGATCTTCAAACCGTTTAAGTTGCTCTTTTTTATCAATCGCTAACCAATATTTGATAACCAACGTTCCTGCTGCTGCCAAGTCTGCCTCGAAACGATTGATTTCATCGTATGCTCGTTGCCATTCATTAGGAGACGCAAATCCTTCGATGCGCTCAACCAACACACGCCCATACCAAGTACGATCGAAAATAGCGATACGGCTAATACGATTCGTTTGCTCATCAGGCAATCTCGTCCAGAAACGCCACAAGTAAGGATGCTGAGTCTCATACAACATCGGCGCGCCAATATTATAGATTTGATACTCGCGGGGATCTAGCGGTGCGACCAATCTTTTTATTGCACCGCCCTTGCCAGCAGCGTCTATTCCTTCAAAAGCAAACACCACATGCCGACCTTGGCGTGCACGTAGCAATTCAGCGAGCCTTGCTTGCTTCTCCGCCAATGCCTCACGATAGTCGGACTTACTGATTTTTTGATCTTTAATAGATGTCAGTTGCTTAGGTATCGGTACAGGTTCAAACTGTTTTTGTTTGGTATCTGAGCTAAGTTTCAATGTCTCAAACTGGGGATCATTTGCTGATACTTCATTGTCATTGCTATCTGTCTGACTACTCGCCAGCGCGGTTTGCATAGCGTGTAGCACCAAATGACAAAAGTTATCAGCGGCCTCTAACTTATCATCACCATCAATGATGACCCAGTCATCCTGTTGACGCAGCAAGGTCGCAGCCACTTCATTAAACTTCTCGATGACTTGCTTACTATTCCAGTCAATTTGATACAAAAACTGAGGATCTGCCTCATCATCTTTTAAGCGACTGTGCAACGTTTCGATATCAACATGAAACCAACATTTTAATAATTTGGTTTGATTGGCAATGAGATCGTCTTCAAATGCTTTTAGTGTGTCTAATTGCTGCTGTAGATAATCTTGCCACTGAGCAATAGGAAGCGGATTTTTATCTGTTTGACCTTTATTATTTGATAATGCTTCAAGGTTTACACTATCTGATGTCGCTAGTCGCATGACGTTATATAATAAATCAGCATACCAGTTGCCAAAATATACCATGACATCACCATGGCGTGGCATGGCGCTAGTATGCGCTTGCCAAATAGGTTGATAGTTCAATGGCGAATGACCAATAGTGGCCTCAACTTTAAGCAGCCTTGGATCTACCCACTGCCGTAACTGCTTAACGGCGGTACCTTTACCCGCCTGCTCCATCCCATTAACTAGTACTAACAGACCTGTTGGTTTATTGAGGGTCGGCGGCGTTTGCTGGCGAGTGGCTTTTAAAGCATACTGAGCTGTTACCAATGCCAATCTAAGCGAATCCTCATCCAGTGAAAACTGACTTAAAGGATTGGGCTTTAGACGCTGCTCCACAACTTGCTCACTAAATTGTGTACTTACCGCTTGTGGTGCTTTTGGTTCAGTAGTATCATTTTTTTTAGACATGATTACACTCGCTATTATTGTTATTGGACTGCTTTACCGTTGAGTGACTTATGGAATAGCTATTAATAGGATAACTCTTAACATTTCTATCTCATCGCTCATTTTTATCTCATTTAATCATAGCACTGCGCCAATCGAGTAAATAATATTGCTGTGTAACAGATTGGTATTTGTATTCTTAATTATTTTCTTTTAAGGTGAACACAATTTTGAGTATAGGATAGAACAGTTGTTGAAAAACTCATAACCCTGAACCACCATATTTAAAACAACCATACTCAAATTTGATTACCCTATTTACTTCTACAGGATTCACTGCCATGACCGCTTTAGCTGATTTACAACAGCATTTGACACGTTTTTGGGCGATGCCTCATCACCAAGATGATGAATTAAATGCTAAGCTCAAAGAAGTACAATCATGGCAACAAGTACGTCTCCAGCAAACGCATCGCGAGCTATTTGAACAACCCAAAAACCAGTTAATGGCAGATTACTTTCTCACCCAACTGTATGGCGGCGAAGAGTTCAAATTATTAGCAGAGCAGTTGGCACGTATCTTGCCAAAAGCGAAAAAGCTAGAACGGCTTGCTAAAGAGTCAGCCCTAGAGGCTGGTAGCATGGGCATCCAAGCAGCGATTTTTGCTATTGAGCTAGATCTGCATTTAGCCCAGTGGTTACTCGCTCAGGATTTACCAGTGAATGAAGAGAATATGCTAGCCGCCTATCGTACTGTCGATGAAGAAGACGAGCGCCGAGTTCAGATTGCCAATCTAAAAGACGTCTGCTATCGCACGGACAAACATCTAAATTCGTTTATGCTCAAAAAAGCCTTTGCACTAGCAAAAAGCACAGCCTATCGTCATGGTTACCAGCCGCTTTATGATTTTATTGATACAGGCTTTAAGGCCATGAAACCTTTGAGCAGCGTCAGCGATTTTATTGAGCCGTTCTGCGAGCGTGAACTGTCCATTATCGATCAGGTTCATGATACGGATAATGGCAGTAAGCCAGTAGCGTTTGGTGTATCATAAGGTCAATATGCTAAATAGCTAATTGACGCTTACTATTTAACGATTTCCTCCGATAAAGACAATCATAAAAATAAATTCTAGGACAACATGATGACTGATAATTCAAAAGATAGCAGCGCCCTTTCTAATCAAGCCACAACGACCAATGGTCATTTGCAAGACAAACTGGTAAAAGACAGTATTGCTCATAATCAGCAGATTAGCGCGCAGATATTACGCAACCAAACAACCAATGTCGTGCCGAGCAAGAATAATAGCGTTGCTAGTGATGACAATAGCGACTTTACTAAAGTTCAAGATCTACCAACTGGGACGCCGCAAGGCCAACAAACCACTATGCCAAACAACGACAAAACGACTCGTACAAACCCTTCAGAGCAAACGATAAAACAGACACTGTTCAATCAGCGTGATGACATCAATAATCCGCACACGCCTGAAACAGATGGTAATGAGCAGACGCATTTTGGCTATAAGACAGTCAATAAAGCAGAAAAACAAGCACGTGTGGCTGACGTATTCACTTCTGTTGCCAAAAAATACGACATCATGAATGACTTGATGTCATTCGGTATTCATCGTCTATGGAAGCGCTATGCGATTAGTTTATCGGGCGTGCGCGCTGGTCAGCATGTCCTTGATATTGCGGGTGGTACGGGTGATTTGGCTAAAGTATTTAGCCGTGAAGTTGGTAGAAATGGCCACGTGGTACTATCTGATATCAATGCTGCGATGCTGGAAGTCGGTCGTGAGCGCCTGATCAATGCAGGCTGTAATAACGTTGATTTTGTATTAGCAAACGCTGAGACATTAGCTCCTTTTGATGACGAAAGCTTTGATTTGGTCACCATTAGCTTTGGTCTGCGTAACGTCACAGACAAAGATGCCGCGCTAAAGTCTATGTATCGCGTCCTGAAGCCAGGCGGTCGTCTATTGATTTTAGAATTCTCAAAGCCAGTATTTGAGCCATTATCTAAGGCTTATGATTTGTATTCATTTACTGCATTGCCAGTGATGGGTAAGCTAATTGCTAATGATGCTGAAAGTTATCAGTACTTGGCTGAGTCAATTCGTATGCACCCTGATCAGCAGACACTCAAGCAAATGATGCAACAAGCTGGGTTTGAGAACTGCGATTATCATAACTTGACTGCTGGCATCGTGGCTGTCCATCGCGGATTTAAAGCGTAACGCTAAATTACGATTGGCAAGACCATTACGTTTAACAGACCCTATTGAACCTAACACGAACATACTATGCGCTGATGCAGCTAATGCAAAGGCGCTCACTTACCGATGCGAGAGCCTTATGCTGACTGTCCTTCTATTAGCTGGAGCCGAAAAGCTAATTAACATTGCCATTGCTAGTGATGAGATTACCAAAGCAGGTTTAGCGCCGCTTGCAGGTAAGGTGTTACGTCTTAATATGGGACTGCCTGAGATTCATTTAGATATCTTGTTCACTCATGAGCGTTTGCGCTTTGAGCCGGTCACGACAGAGAGCGTATTTGAGCCAAATGGCCAGATGAATGAGCGCCAAAAAGCCAGCATGGAGCGCGCACGTTTTGGTCATAGTCGTCCAGACTGTACCATCACCGTAGACAATGCCGCTCAACTGCTTAATCTGATGCGTGGCGCTGAAGGTAACCTGCCAATCGCTGGCGATTACAAAGTGCTAATGCAGCTCAAACAACTGGTTGCAGGATTTGATCCTGACGTGGCTGGACAGCTTGAACCATTTATTGGTAAACCAATGGCTAGCCAATTACACCTTCTTATCTCTCAGCTCAAAGGTAGCTGGCGTCATAGTGCCAAACGTGCTTTGGATGACGTTAGTGATTGGGCCAATGAAGTGGCTGGCAATAGCACACCTGATCCTATCAAGGTGGCAGAAGTAAATGATCTGAAACAGCAACTGTTAAAATTACGTGCTGACATCGAACGGGAAGAAGCCAAACTTGCTGCTATCAAAGAAGAGCAAGCACAGTTTCTTAATAACTCGTTTCATCAATAGCCGATTGCATCAATCATAAATAAACGCTATTACCGATGGCACTATTTATGATTAAGCACAGCGCTTACCCCATTTTCGTCTTTGTTTAGAGTACCTAACCTCATGCTATTATCGCACCGCGCTCGTCTACTTGAGCTTTGGCGTATCGCCGCAATGTATCGCCTTGATACCCATTTTTCTACCGAAGAAGCACCGCAGCTGCAGCCTTTGGCGCGATTAATTCGCATGCATCCAGCAGCATGGGGTAAAAAGCACCAACCAAATGCGATTAAGTATGCGCTTGAGGATATGGGCACGCTGTTCTTGAAACTTGGCCAGTTACTCTCAACGCGTCGCGACTTGGTGCCGCCTGAGATTATCGCTCAATTGGTTCAGTTGCAGGACAAAGTTAAGCCTTTTGACGCTGATATTGCTGTCGCCCAAATTCAACATCCTAAACATGGTCTTGGTCAGTCGATTGAAACGCTGTTTGCCCGGTTCGATATTAAACCGCTAGCGGCCGCTTCTATTGCCCAAGTACACACGGCTGCCCTACATGATGGGCGTGAAGTCGTGGTAAAAGTGGTTCGCCCTGATATTCGCACTGTGATTGTCTCTGACTTTGAACTACTGCGAGAATTGGCAAGTTGGGCATCTGCACGGATTGAAGCGGCACGTGCCGTTCATATCATTGATATTGTCGAAGACTATCGGCAAGTCATGCTCAATGAGCTTGATTTGACGCTTGAGGCTGATAATACTACTCAGATGCGCAACAACTTCTTGGGTTCGGCATTGATGTATGTGCCTGAAGTTTATGATGCTGCCAAAAACGTGATGGTCATGGAGCGTATCCAAGGTGTCCCTATCTCACAAGTTGAGATGTTTGATCAGTTAGGCTATGACCGTGCGGCGCTTGCAGAAAAAGGCTTAACGATATTTTTTACCCAGGTCTTCCGTGATAACTTCTTTCATGCTGATATGCATCCAGGCAATGTGTTCGTAGAGACGCCACCTGTGCAAACCTTACATGCAGGTATGGCAGCAGTTGATTTAGGTCATGAACCACGTTATATCGGGCTTGATTGCGCCATCATGGGCACTTTATCAAAAGACGATCAGCTCATCGTGGCGCGGATGTTACTTGCCGTAATGAACAATAACTTTACCGCTGTTGTTGATATCGTCAGTCGTGCAGGTTGGATACCACCAAATGCCGATAAGCATGCCCTGATGCGTGATATGAAACGTACTGTCGGCCCTATGCTACAAAAATCAATCGATGATATCGACTTTGCTGGCGTACTGATGCAGATTTTGGACATTGCACGTAGACATCATATGAGCATCCCGCCGCAGCTAATGCTTCTGCTAAAAACCTTGGTCCATGTGGAAGGACTCGGTCGTGATTTATATCCTGACCTTGATATTTGGTCACTTGCCAAGCCAATTCTAAGCAGCTGGATTAAAGAGCAGTTAGATCCTATGCGTAATCTACAGCAACTGCGCCAACAACTGCCTGAAATACTCCTGTCTACTACCGATATTCCTAAACTATTAGATCAAGGACTACAAAGCCTTGCCTCACAGGGCTCGCGTCAGGACAGTCAACTACGCGAAATACAGCAAATTCGCGCTGACATGCTAAACGACCGTCGTCGTGATTGGTTGGCACTTGCAGGGTTTGCTATATTTATCGCTATCGCTACGCAAGTTATCGGCTGGCTATCACCTATATTTTATATACTGGCGGTCTTGGTAGTTGTTTGGCGCATCCTAACTTAGTTATAATAGAACAAATGTCTGTCAACAAAGCATATCAAATGGATATTGAATATGCTAAGTTAATGCTAAATATTCTCGTTATCTATAGGAACCCTCATGTCAGCGCTACCACTGTCACAGACCCATAACACTAGTAAACCAGACTATAGTGAGGCTATCACAGCTTTGCAAGAACGTTTTGGCAAGCAACTGAGTTTGAACGCTACAGTGCGTGAGCAGCATGGCCATACCATGACCTGGTTAGCCAATCAGCCGCCAGATGCAGTATTAACAGTACAGGACAAACAGGAAGTAGCTGCGGCTGTTGAGATTTGCCATCGGTATCAGATGCCAGTGATTGCTTTTGGTATCGGTTCTTCTTTGGAAGGACAATTAAATGCTCCCTATGGTGGACTGTGCATCGATATGCATGCGATGGACGCTATTTTACAGGTCAATAATGAAGATTTGACCGTTACCGTTCAGCCTGGCGTGACGCGTGAGCAGTTAAACCATTATTTGCGCGATACAGGACTATTTTTTCCGATAGACCCCGGTGCTAATGCCAGTATTGGCGGCATGGTCGCCACTCGTGCCTCAGGTACTAATGCGGTGCGTTATGGCACTATGAAAGATGTGGTACTCGCATTAGAAGTAGTGACCGCAAGTGGCAATATCATACGAACAGGCACACGCGCTAAGAAGTCTGCGGCCGGTTATGATTTGACACGCTTGATGATAGGCTCAGAAGGCACCCTTGGTATTGTCACTGAAGTCACGCTGAAACTATTTGGTATTAGCGAGTGTATAGGCAGCGGCATTTGTCATTTTTCAACCATTGAAGATGCTTGCCAGGCAGTAATGCTAACCATTCAAATGTGCTTACCTATTGCTCGTATCGAGCTGCTTGATGCAATGCAAATCAAAGCATGTAATCAACATGCCAATCTCGATTTAACCGAAACGCCTACGCTATTCGTCGAATTTCACGGTACAGAAGCAAGCGTTGCTGAACAGGCGCAAATGTTTGCTGATATTATCGAAGAGTTTGATGGTCGTGATTTTGCTTGGGATACCAATGAAGCTGAGCGTAAACGTCTCTGGCAGGCAAGACACAATGCTTATCATGCTAGCTGTGCGTTACGTCCTGAGACAAGCGCCCTATCGACTGACGCTTGCGTACCTATTTCGCGCTTGGCAGAATGTGTCAGCGCCACTGCAAAAGATATTGAAGCATCAGGGATGATTGGACCAATTGTGGGTCATGTAGGCGACGGTAACTTTCATGTTTTATTATTGGTCGATACCAATAATCCTGAAGAGGTAGCTACTGCTGAGGGTATTATCGGTCGTCTCGCCACGCGGGCTATCGAGATGGACGGTACTTGTACGGGTGAACACGGGATCGGACAAGGCAAACAAAAATATATGCAGCAAGAACATGGTAATGCGCTGATACTTATGGAAGCTATCAAGGCAGCCCTCGATCCTAAAAACATCCTTAACCCAGGGAAAATATGGCCTGAGGCTTTATCTATTTCCTAATACTATTAGAAAAACTAAGACCATACTAAAACCAAAGCAATAGCCAAAAAAATACGCCTACTTTCAATCAAAAGTAGGCGCTTTTTTAATATTTATCTTTATAGCATTTGATCAATTGCCATCTGTGTTAGCACCCGTCCACGAGCGGTACGCAGCACATAACCTTGTTGAATCAGATACGGCTCAATCACATCTTCGAGCGTACCACGGTCTTCAGCCATCGCTGCTGCCACTGCTTCAACACCAGCAGGACCACCATCAAATCGCTCGTGCAATATTTCGATATAGCGTCTGTCTAGATGATCAAGACCGCGTCTATCCACTGCCAACATATCTAGCGCGCTACCTGCAATCGCACCATTAATACTACCGTCACCTCTTACCTCGGCATAGTCACGCACACGGCGTAATAGGCGGTTAGCAATCCTTGGTGTACCGCGTGCACGGCGCGCAATCTCTACAGCGCCGTCTTCGCTCATTGGTACACGCATTAGACGTGCTGCTCGACTGACAATCGTCGTTAGGTCTGCAATATTATAAAACTCAAGGCGCTGTACAATACCAAAACGGTCACGCAGTGGTGAGGTTAGCAGTCCTGCTCTCGTCGTTGCTGCTACTAAAGTAAACGGCGGCAAATCAAGCTTGATAGAACGCGCAGCAGGCCCTTCACCAATCATAATGTCCAATTGGAAATCTTCCATCGCTGGATAAAGGATTTCTTCAATGACCGAGCTTAAACGGTGAATTTCATCAATAAACAGCACATCACCTGCTTCTAGATTGGTCAGCATGGCTGCCAAATCTCCTGGACGCTCAAGCACAGGCCCTGAAGTAGAACGCAAATTGCCACCCATTTCACGAGCGATAATATTAGCGAGGGTTGTCTTGCCCAGACCCGGTGGACCAAATATAAGTGTGTGATCTAGCGCTTCGTCACGGCCACGAGCAGCACCGATGAACACTTCCATCTGCTCACGTACCACCGGCTGACCAATATACTCAGCCAATAATGCTGGTCGGATATTGGCATCAGGAGCGTCACTTGCACCTTCTAGCGGATTAATTAAGCGATCTTGCGTCATAGAATTTATCATTATATTAAAAAATTAGTTAACAAATAGCATAACCAAACGCTGCGCATAAGTCATGCAAAACCTCATTAAGCGAGCACTAAAACGAAAATAAGCGACATTCAATGTCGCTTATTAATTTAATACATTATGTGGTTGTCATTGATAGACGGCTAGTTAATATAAATTAAAAGCCAGATAACTGCTGTAAAGTGGCTTTTAACAAGCCTTGAGTATCAGCAAAAGTATCTCCTTTACTCTTAGCAGCTTTAATCGCTAGCTGAGCTTCTTTTTCTTTGTAGCCCAAGCTAATCAACGCGCCTTCTACTTCAGCGATGATACTACCTTCGTGAGAAATCGTAGTTTCTTGAGGCGTCAATTCAAACGCACCACTATCAACGTCGATATTCTTTAGCTTGTCTTTGAGCTCAATCAATAAGCGTTGCGCGGTCTTTTTACCGATGCCTGGGATACGAGTCAACGCCGTCTCCGACTCTTGCTCGACATGCATCTTTAGCTCAGCTGCTGACATTGCAGACAGCATTGCCAAGGCCATTTTTGCCCCCACCCCGTTAATTTTAATTAACTGGCGAAAGACATCACGTTCTTTTCGATCGATAAAACCGTATAGCAATTGGGCATCTTCGCGAACATGGAAGTGTGTCCAAATGCTGGCTTGTTCATTCAGCTGTAACTGGCAAAATGAAGGTAATGGCAGTTCGATATCATAACCCACACCCGAGGTCGTCATGATACAAGCCGTCGGTGCCATCAAGTACTGCACCTGTCCGGTAATCAATCCAATCATTACTTATGACCTCTTATGTGGAATATTATAAAATCAGCTGCTATTTTATGATTAACAACTACGTTCTACAGCACAACCTTATTGATAAAAACTCACCATACCTTCAAGACTGGTTGGGCGAATTTTATGTGCTTGACCTGCAGAGCCGAACGCTTCAAAACGATTGGTACAGATATCTGACATCGCTACCATAGACGCTTTAAAGTATTTACGTGGATCGAATTCACTTGGATTTTTTGCAAGGAATTCACGGATAGCACCAGTTGATGCCAGACGTAAATCCGTATCGATGTTTACTTTGCGCACACCATGTTTGATCGCTTCAACAATTTGCTCAACTGGCACGCCATAAGTTTCGCCAATATCACCGCCATTTTCATTAATAACTTTCAGCCATTCTTGTGGCACTGATGAAGAACCATGCATGACCAAATGCGTGTTAGGAATACGGGCATGAACCTCTTTTACGCGCTCAATAGACAAGATATCGCCTGTCGGTGGACGTGTGAACTTATAGGCACCATGGCTAGTACCGATAGCAATCGCCAACGCATCGACATTGGTATCTTTTACAAACTGCTCAGCTTCATCAGCACTGGTCAAAAGCTGCTCATGATCCAATACGCCTTCAGCGCCAGAGCCATCTTCTTCACCAGCCATACCAGTTTCCAGACTACCTAGGCAACCGATTTCGCCTTCTACAGAGACACCGCAAGCATGTGCCATCTTAACAACTTCACGCGTAACGCTAGCATTGTAATCGTAGTCCATTGGCGTTTTGCCATCTTCACCAAGTGAGCCGTCCATCATCACTGATGAGAAACCTAATTGGATTGAGCGTTGGCAGATAGCTGGTGACATACCGTGATCTTGATGCATTACTACTGGAATATGTGGCCATTCTTCGATCGCAGCGATAATCAAATGACGCAAAAATGCTGACCCTGCATAGTTACGTGCGCCTGCACTGGCTTGGACAATAACAGGTGAATCACAAGCATCCGCAGCCATCATGATTGCACGCATTTGCTCTAAGTTATTGACGTTAAAGGCAGGAACACCATAACTGTGTTCAGCGGCATGATCTAGAAGTTGACGTAAGGATATTAGGGCCATAAGACGCTCTCTGATTAGATTTTGAATAGTATTTTAAAAAACAGCTTGATAGCAATCATTTCACTGTATATTCGACCATACTGACCGTATATAGGCTAGTAAAGGTTTGAATGATATTGGATATGATTACCACGCGGTGATTATAGCAAAAATTGTTCTGTCTTCGTAGCGGTTGACCGACTATTTGTCAGTCTATACCGTCTCTTGATGTCAGTTTAACTGTTATAAACTATTAATCTATAAACTGCCACAATGGCATATAACGCAAAAAGCCTTGGCAATCACCAAGGCTTTTCTAGTATTTCGAGGCTTATAAAGCAATGACCATTCCTAGATATTATTTACCGATGATTATCTATCAATCGATAGACTCCCAGTAAAACAGTCATTATAGTGCTTAGTTATCGCGTAGCTTAGTACTGTTGCTCTGCATCAACTGCAACATCATTTGCGCCATCAGCAACAGCGTTAGCGCCATCAGCAACAGCTTCAGCAGTATTTTCAACCGCTGTGTTGGTGCTTTCAGCAATAGCATCGCCAGTGTTTTCTAGAGCGTCTGTCGCAGCTGCACCAGCAGTGTCAGCGCCTTCGGCAACTTCAGTACCAGCGTCTTGAGCAGCAGCTTCAGCTTCAGCAGCAGCAGCGTCTGTTTCAGCGGCAGCAGCATCAGCGTTTGCAGCAGCATCATCGCCAGCAGATTCAACAGCAGCTTCAGTGTTTTCTTCTGTTTGTTGGCTACATGCAGTGATTGCAAAGGTACCAGCAAGTACGCTAGCAAGTAATAAATGACGTTTTAACATAATAAACCTCTCGTAAATAATGCATGTCAAAATACATGGTCGCGCTATTTTATAGAGTGCGAATCAGACATGCAATAATAATTTTCAGTATATAAATAAATAATTACTGCTTAATAATAATCGATGGCTATTGCGCTTATTTATATCAATAAAAATAAGCAAATCAACAGCCAAAATATTATTTTTACAGACTACCTTAGTTATTTAAAGTTAGTTGTACGTCTAATGTTACTAAGCTACAGAGTATCGTTAATTAGTTATGCATCTATTTGCAGTGCAGCAACTGCTGGAAGTACTTTACCTTCAACAAACTCTAAAAACGCACCGCCACCTGTTGACATATAGCTCACGCCTTCAGCAACTTGATATTTATCGATAGCCGCTAATGTATCACCGCCGCCCGCGATAGAGAAACCATCGCTGTCTCTTACAGCAGTAGCTAATATCTGTGTGCCTTGCCCGAAAGCATCGACTTCGAAGACACCCACTGGACCATTCCACAAGATAGTTTTTGCATTAATAATGGCATTAGCAAGTTGTTTTGCGCTTTCTGGCGCGATGTCCAATATCATGTCATTGTCACCGATCGCATCAACTGATTTGATCGTTGCGGTAGCCCTTTGCAATGAGCCAGTAAAGTCAGCGAAATCGATGTCGTTTTTATCAGCGACTACGACGTACTCAGGCAGTAGAATTTCAGTCTTGGTCATAATATCACGTGCAGTATCGAGCAAATCTGCTTCGTACAATGAGGCACCAACACTGTGACCTTGTGCTGCCAAGAAAGTATTAGCAATACCGCCACCAACGATAATTTGCGTGCAAACTTCAGCCAAGCTGTGTAGCACTTCTAATTTGGTAGACACTTTTGACCCACCAACGATAGCAAGCATTGGCTGTGCTGGTGTTTCAAGTGCTAGGCTCAAAGCATCAAGCTCAGCAGCTAACAATGGCCCTGCACACACAGTTTTATCTGCTTGACGCATCGCTTGCGTAACACCCTCTGTTGATGCCTGTGCACGGTGCGCTGTACCAAAAGCATCCATCACAAACACATCGCACAAATCAGCGTATTTTTTCGCTAGCGTGGCATCGTTTTTCTTTTCACCGTCATTGAAGCGTACATTTTCTAATAGAACCACTTCGCCAGATTTTACATTGGCACCTTGGGTAAGGTAATCACTATTAAGACGTACAGGTGTCGATAATTGCGAGCTTAATTTGTCCGTCAAATAGTCAGCAACTGGTGCCAATGAATATACAGTTTCAGGACTGCCTTCTGTTGGGCGGCCTAAATGTGAGCAAACAATTACGGCAGCGCCTTTTTCGAGCGCCATTTTGATGGTAGGAAGACTGGCTTGCAAGCGCGCATCGCTCGTGACCTTACCGTCCTTAATAGGCACATTTAAATCTTCTCGAATCAAGACCACTTTATCCGTTAAGTTCAACTCACTCATACGCAAAAAATTCATTACCTGCTCCTATGCATCAATATATCTGTTAATTTGCGATTACTGTCGTTACTGATATGACCATTATAGTCAGCTCTATATAAATCAGATTCAGTGCTAAGCTTGATCAATCTACTATTTCGTAGCACTCTCACTAACCGGCTTTATAAATACGCTATTTTATATCCAAGCTATATAGTCACTATCAGCTTTATTACTTATTAATGTTTTTTAACGCTTGGCTCTGACACTTATCAAACCACTTTGATGGATCGATCAAATAAGCAGAATTCAGCGGCGGTGTATTCTACCAGTTTTCTAGCGCAGTCTCACAAGCAACCTGACACAAATTTCAGCACGTTTAAAATATTTAGTCTAAATTCTTAGACCGTTATTCGAGGGCAACAATTGCAGTTGCTAGCTTTAAGCATAGTCAATAAACCGTAACATTTCGTGGTGGTACTCAGCAGTCAAGCTCTTTATGATAGAAACATTGACAATAAAAATAACCCATTAGGAGAAAATAATGAGCATCAACTTAGACACTGCTAAACAAAAATTATTAAAATTAAAAGATGAGTACGAATCTCGAATTGATAAGATAGAAGATCACATCCAAAATCCGCAAGATGATCTCAATGAACATTGGGAAGATCAGGCCATATCCTATCGTCAAAACGACATGCGCAAAAATTTGATGAGCGAGGCGCGTCAAAGCTTAATCTATGTCGAAAATGCATTGAGTCGAATTGAAAGTGGTACTTATGGTGAGTGCGAAGTCTGTGGTGAACAGATCGAAGAGCAACGCTTAGAAGCGCTGCCCTATGCTACCTTATGTATGGAACACGCTGAGTAGCGCTGTCATATTAATACTATATTATAAGACTATTACTACTCTAAAACCTCTCTAAGAAGCGTACTTCAAGTAGGTGTTTTCCATTTAGAAAATGCCTGCTGCCATTCATGACAGCGCTGCGCTATGTCTGCTGCTGGCAAATCCATGATATCCCCGACTACTGCCACAAGCGCAATGGGCAAATCTACCAGCTCTGAGACATTTTCTGCGGTTAACCCCCCTATCACACATATTGGTATGCCTTGCTGACACCCTTCCACAAGCTGCTGACGTGAAATGATATTAGCATTTGGCTTAGTTGTAGAGGTAAATACTGCACCCATCGCAGCATAACTTGCGCCATCATTTTTTGCTTCTTTAATCAGTGCTATATCACCATGACAGGTACGACCAATTATTTGATGCGGTGAAAGGGACTGTAGAGCATCACCGATACTGCCGTCTGTTTGACCAAGGTGTACCCCAACGCCAAGCTTTTCGGCCAACTTCACGTCATCATTAATAATAACTGGCACGTTGTATGTTTTAGCTAACGCAACGATTCTTTGCGCCTCATCAAAAAGCTTCAAAGCTCCATCAGGTAGACTAAGAACTTGCTTACGACGAATTTGTAATAGCGCAATTAATCCTGTCGACAAGGCTGCCTCTAGCTTTTGATATAACAGCTCAAATTCATCATCGTTGGTCAACAAATATAGCTTAGGCATAACTGAGGAAAATGATGAACGACTCATAGCGTTTATCCTTAATTCTTAAATTCAACACAATAAAAAAGCCGTTATATGATATAACAGCTTTTTTATACATTTAGAATAGCAAACTTACACTGTACGGCGTGTAGCCAAACTATTTAAGATATTTTTAGCATCGCCCCAACGTGTTGCTGAGCTGTTTGCCCCTAAGATAACGATAATCGCAGGACGATTATTGACCCGAGTTTCCATTACAACACAACGTCCAGCTTCATTGATAAATCCTGTCTTAGAGATACCGATTGGATAGCTGCCGTCACGAACCAATGTACTGGTATTACTGGCTTTATAGGTGCGGTTACCACTTGAGTAGTTTGAGACGAAAAAGTCATAGCTCTTAGTGGTAGAAAAACGACGAATCACATCATAGTTACCAGCGGCACGTACCATCTTAACCAGATCTTTTGACGAAGCTACATTACGCTTATCAAGTCCAGTTGGATCACCGAAAAACGCCGTGTTCATGCCCAAATCTTGCGCTTTACGATTCATTGCACGCATAAAGGCATCATAGCCACCTGGGTAATTACGCGCTAAACTCTTCGCTGCTGGATTTTCAGACTTCATCAACGCCATCAATAGCATCTCAGCGCGGTTTAAACGATCACCTGATTTCAAACGTGAGCTTGCACGCTTTGGACCAACAAAATCTTCTGGATCAAGCGTGATTTCTTCACGCATATCAAGGCCAGCATCCAACACGACCATAGCCGTCATAACCTTAGTGATACTAGCCATTGGGCGCGCGATATCAGCATCTTTTTCGTAGATAGATTCACCAGTTTCAGCATCGATCACCGCAACACTACGTGAATCGGTGCTAATCGGAATCATATCACTGCTACCAAATGCCCCGCGATAGGTTGTATTGTAGCGGGCACTATTGGTGTTATTACTACTAGCAAAACTATTAGTATTCGTAATATTGGTAGTGCCGTAGCCATTATCGACTTTCTTAATAGCAGAGCCATTAGATTTGTACATTATGTTACGAGCTTCAGACAAACTATCAGCGCCGCCCCAACTTAGGCGTGCACTAGAGGCAGTGTCAGTGCTACCATTAATTGTAAGTGCGGCTTGTGCAACACTGCCCAAACTCAATGAAATCATAGCAGCGATCAATTGCTGTTTGGTTAATGGTAGTTGCTTCATTATGCCTCCTGCTGTCGCTATTACGCCAGTTACATATTATCTGACGCCAAAAACGTACGTAGCGTTTATAGATGTGTTTGTAAGTACTCACATAGAGCTTTTGTATTTTTAGTGTATCATGGTTTACATTTAAGTTTAATCTATCAAACTGATTTAGTAGTTTTTTTTGGCTTCATTCAAACTTTGCTACAACCAATTTATATTATAGAAACATCAATTCACACTGCAGCAATATAATTTAACTTCGAATGTTATGATTACTCGTATTTTGTTATATTAATCAGCGGTATTTTGAATATACAAAGATAAAATAATGGTTGAAATATATTCGTTTTTTATACTATTTGAACCTAATAAAGCGTTCATTCTGACAATCAATAAAGAGTATGGTTATGATTAAAGTATTAGTGGTAGATGATCATGATTTGGTACGGATGGGTATTAGCCGTATGTTGTCAGACAGCCCCGATATTGAAGTAGTAGGTGAAGCAGACAGCGGTGACATGGCTATCAAACAAGCCAAACAATTACATCCTGATGTAATTTTACTAGACGTCAATATGCCGAATATTGGCGGGCTCGAAGCAACCAAACGTCTGATTCAACTCGATATGGGTATCAAGATTTTGGCGGTCAGTAGTATGTCTGCACAGCCCTATCCTTCAATGCTGATTAAAGCAGGTGTTAACGGTTACATTACCAAAGGCACGCCGCTTGATGAAATGATACGTGCGGTCAAAAAGATTTATCAAGGAGGTCGTTACTTCAGTCAAGACGTCGCTGAACAGTTAGCGGATGTTTTATTATCTGATAATGCAAACTCACCTTTTGACTTATTAAGTGACAGAGAAAAACAAGTGGCCATGATGGTTGTTAATTGTCAAAGCCCTCAGCAAATAGCTGATCAATTGTTTGTTAGTGTCAAGACCATTAATACGTATCGCTACCGTATTTATGAAAAAGTTGGGGTTGATAGTGATGTTAAATTGACTCACTTGGCCATTCGTCATGGTCTGATTCAACCATAAACCATTCTAGCGTTTATTTTATTACGGCCAGTTTATGAACTCTGCTACCAATTCTAGCTCTGTCATTACTCATTATGTACATCATGATGATACGCTTCCTCTGTCGATGTTGCGTAAGTTGGGGCTGATCTATAGTAGCTATCGCTTCGTCGTTAGCCTGTTCTCTATGCTCATGCTATACATCTCTGCTCGTACTGGTGATGGCACTTCTTTACCGAGTTTTTTACAACAAACGACTCTAAGCTTTTACGTACTGTTAAGTTTGATACTGCTTGGATTATTTTATGTCGTTAGAAAACATATGCGCCGCCAATTGGCATTCGGACTGGCCTTAGACGTTATTATACTAAGCCTGCTGCTCTACACAACAGGTAACCCTGACTTGCAGTTAACCATGCTATACATGGTTGTCGTCGCGGCTAGCTTTATGCTACTACATGGCTCACAAGCATTGGTTATTACTTTACTTGCCATCATTCTCGTTATTTATCAGCAATTTTTTTACGCTATTGCTAATAGCATGAGTCTAGCCAACCTAGGTGATGCGCTACTGATGTCAGCGAGTTTTTTAGCAGTGGGCGGTTTAAGCTGGTCTATCTCTCAACGATTAGTACAGCTTGAAAAGGTCGCGGCAAACCATGCTAAGGAAGTTGAGCGACTAAATGTGATTAATCAAGAGGTTATCACGCAGATGGTGAATGGTGTTATCGTTATCGATAAGCAACATATTGTCTTAGCAAATCTTGCCGCACATCAGTTGCTGAGCCTTTCTCTTGTCACACCTACCACAGCGCAGAATACCTTTGACGATACAAAAGAAACTCATAACAAAGCGCTTCTCTCTAATTTCGAGCAGCAACTCAATGAACAGCATTCCCAGTTGTTTAATGCCTGCTTATCAGTAGCTTTTGGGCAGTCACGCGCTTTTACCTACGACGTGCCAGCTGTGGCAAATGCCTCAATATTTGGCAAATTACGTGTACAAATTATTCCACTAAAAGACGATAGCAAGCTTGTCATATTAGAAGACTTACGCCGTGAGCAAGCTAGTGCTCAACAGTTGAAACTGGCTTCTTTAGGGCAATTAACTGCCAGTATTGCCCATGAAATCAGAAACCCATTAGCAGCAATATCGCAAGCCAGCCAGCTATTAATGGAAGATGTTGCAGAACAAATGGAAGTTGACAATGCATTAACAAGTGAATCGAATGCTGCCATGACCGGCAACCATGAGCTTTATGAAATGATATTTTCACAGACAAAACGTGTAAACCGTATTATCGAGGATATTTTAAAGCTGTCTCGTCAGCAGACGGCTACCCAGCAGGTGCTCGAATTGGCTGAATGGATGCCATCGTTTTTGGAGAATTACTTTCAAGGACACGACATTTTTCTACGAATAAAAACTAAACCCATCATATCATTTGATACTCATCAGTTAGAGCAGATATTAATCAACCTAATCAACAATGGCCTGCGCTATAGCAGCTATTCTCATCCTCATGCTTATGTAGAAATCGACATTTACTGCGCAGACAACGATGTTATAATCGATATACTAGATAATGGTGATGGTGTTAGTGCTGTAAATTTACAACTTTTGTTCGATCCATTTTTCACAACAGATAAAGCTGGTACAGGACTGGGGCTCTATCTATCACAAGCATTTTGTGAAGCCAATCAAGCGCGTTTACTCTACATTCCTGAACATGAGAAAACATGCTTTCGATTGATTGTACCTTCTATTAAATCTGATAATAAATTTCAAACTATCGAAGAAAACCTTTCCTAAATTTATCTTTTGAAAGCTATTACGCCTATTTAGACCTAGCTATTGATTTTATAGCCATTGAATACGATGAGATGATGTATGACAACAACCGCGCTAGTCGTCGATGATGAAGTAGATTTATGTCGATTGATGCAAATTACCCTAACTAAAATGGGTATCAAAAGTGATGTGGCTTATACATTGTCGCAAGCAAGAACGTTTTGGCAAGACAATGACTACGATTTTTGTCTGACGGATTTAAAGCTACCAGATGGCTCCGGACTGGAGCTGGTAAAAGAAATTAGCAATAGCTCTAATATTCCAATAGCGGTGATTACGGCTCATGGCAGCATGGATTTGGCTATTGAGGCGTTGAAACTCGGTGCCTTTGATTTTGTCAATAAACCGCTAGAACTACCACGTTTGCGCCAACTGGTAGAGAATGCCATAAAAGTTATTCATCAAGATAACGAAGTACAGGCCGCACCGGAATGCTCTCCTGAACAAAAAATGCTAGATAGTAGATTGATTGGTAATTCTGCTGTCATGCATCCCCTCAAAAATACTATTCTAAAGCTAGCACGTTCACAGGCACCTGTGTTTTTATCGGGCGCTTCTGGTACAGGTAAAGAAGTGGTCGCCAGATTGATCCATGATTTAAGTCCACGGCGTGATGGCAGCTTTGTACCAGTGAACTGCGGTGCAATACCATCAGAGTTAATGGAGTCGGAGTTTTTTGGTCATAAAAAAGGCAGCTTTACAGGGGCTGTCGCTGATAAACAAGGGTTATTCCAGCAAGCCAATGGCGGCACGTTATTTTTAGATGAAGTGGCAGATTTACCTTTAGCCATGCAGGTTAAATTGTTACGTGCCATTCAAGAAAAAACAGTAAGGGCAATTGGTGATACAAAAGAAGTTCCAGTAGACATCCGCATTTTGTCTGCCACTCACAAAGACCTGAGCCAATTGGTACAAGATGGTGCATTTCGACAAGACTTATATTATCGCATCAATGTCATTGAGCTAAAGCTTCCAACACTTAATGCACGCCGTGATGATATTCCTGTATTAGCAGACCACTTTTTGGCGATGATTGCTGATGACTGGCAATTAGAGTCACCGCCCTCATTGACGATGGAAGCCTGCGAACGCTTACAATGCCACGATTTTGCGGGTAATGTCCGTGAACTACGCAACTTACTGGAGCGTGCAGTTACGTTAGCTGAAACTTCATACATAGACGTTAGTCATTTAGGTCTTCCTGACATTGACCCTGAGCTTGTAAATATGCAAGAGCAAAATCATAGCTCAGCTATCGATACCTCTGAGCTACCTGCTCGTGACGTAGAAAATCAAATAGACGTTCAATCTACAGTCCAATCAACAAAGGACGATGAGCAAGTCATTCAATCTAGTCGCAATATAGCAACGCAGGTTGAGCAAAGGGCAACCAATTTACATCCTTATCGTACTAATACCAACCACTACCCGTCAATGGTGCAGCATTCGTCAGCTAGTAATGACAGTTCGTCAACCAGCGTAGCAAATACTCATGACAAAGAGTCGCTCCTTGACTCCACTGCCCAACAAGAAACCTCTAAAGACATATCAGGTTTACAAGAATTATTCGACGGTCAATTACCGCCTCAAGGGTTAGAACATTATTTGCAGGAACAAGAAAAGCAGCTGATTATCACGGCACTCAAACAAACTGGCTGGAACAAAACCCAAGCAGCTGAATTATTAGGAACCACCTTTCGCTCTTTACGCTACCGTATGAAAAAGCTCGAAATTTCTGAAGATGCGTTCGACTAGTTTCTTTTGAACGTCATCATCAAATATTTTTAAGCGTTGAATGGTATGTGCTGTTAATTAAATGCTACGAAATTCTATTCTTTCGTAGCATTTTTTCTAACAAAGCGAATGCCAGAATCAAGCGCGCGCGCCTTTACTATTTCTAATGCTTGCTGCTCCCACGTGTTCTCGCTGCCTGATAAAGTCACATCAGGTTCTACGCCGATCTCGTCTATTTGTTTGCCTGCTGCTGTCATATAATTGGCCACAGTCAATTTGACGGCTTGCTCATCGTTTAACGGTATGACTGATTGTACTGAGCCCTTGCCATAGCTAACTTCACCGATAATAGTAGCGCGTTTTTGTGCTTGTAAACTACTGGCAAGCACCTCTGCTGCTGATGCTGAATAGCGATTTTGTAATACCACTAATGGCAAAGGCTTAAGTATCGCATCACCTTGGGTCGATAGTACGCGTGATTTATTTTGACGTGCTTGCACCTGCACTATATCAGTATCATCCATAAATAAACTGGCAACACTCACTGCCGATGTCAGTACGCCACCTGGATTATCACGCATATCTAGTAAAATGCCTGATATAGGAGCGTTTAGGTTAATTAAACCTTCTAGTAACTTCTCACGGCTGTTATTTTGAAACGCCGGTAATTTGACAATGGCAATACCATCAACCAGTTTGGTCTCGATAATCTGCGGATGACTATTATTACGCTGCAACGTCGTTGTATGCTTACGGCGGCCAGCTTTAGAAGTGATAATATCTACCTGCGTACCAGCGATACCCGTTAAGAGCTGCTCAACATCATTGACCTGTCGCCCCTCATCTAGCTTGAACTCATCAACCTGATGCAAATAATCACCAACTGCAATGCCTTTTTTGTCTGCAGGTGAGTCGTCGATAACCTCTGTCACGACCCAATATCCTGCCTCTGGCTGGTAATTAACCCTAATACCAATATCACCAACGTCGCCCTCAGTAAAAGCACGCAGGTTCTCATAGGCTTCTGCGTCCAAAAACTCAGCATGGCTATCAAGTTTGGTCAGCATGCCACTCATCGCATTGCTAAATAACTCTTCGTCATTGACCGCATCGACGTATTGACGACGTACTAAATCTACCACAGCCACAAATGTTTTTAGCGTCTCAGGAGAGATAGCATTTAGCGATACTTGTGCAACTTCTGCTGGAATCTCCGTATCAATATCATCGGCATCATCTGTTAGCGCGCTTTCATCTGGCACACTATCTATCGAGTCATCTGGCTCATCGGCGACATCTAACATATCAGCAATGTTAGATAAGTTATCAGCGTCGTTTTCATCCGCTATCTCATCTGCATTCAAACTGATGAGCTGTAGACCATTCGTAGGATTATCATTATTTGTAGAAGCTCCCACTGCTGCTTGTGCATTTACGCTAATCGCACAACCAAGCACACCTATTATAATTGCAGGCTGCAAAACCGTGGACGCGACTGATGCCTTCTCTACTGATTTACTTAACCCTTTGGATAAAAAAGAACGTGCAAAAGAAATAGGCTGCATAAAAGAACTCATTTGAATAATAGAGAATACGAATTTATCGTTATATAGCGATTTATAAGATAGCACCAAACGCATATCTCGAACTAGCATAGTATTGCAAGTAAATTAAGTAAAATGTATCACAAAAAAAGGAAAGGATAATAGGTTATCCTTTCCTTTTCGATATCTTCTAGTACAGCTGCCAAACCTGTATAAACCACAGTCATTCAAGTACTGTGGTTTAACTCGACTGGCTTAGACTGCTGGAACCAATAAGCTCTCACCTGTCATCTCAGCAGGGGCATCGACATTCATCAATGATAAAATAGTCGGTGCCACATCACTAAGTTTGCCGCCACGGCGTACTTGCAGCTTTTGCTCGCCCACGTAAATTAATGGTACATGCTCTGTCGTATGCTGTGTATGTACTTGACCACTTTCATAGTCTTGCATCTGCTCACAGTTACCATGATCGGCTGTGATAAGCATGTCACCACCAGCTGCTCGCACTGCTGACTCGATACGGCCAACGCATACATCCAAAGCCTCTACCGCTTTTACCGCTGCATCAAAGATACCTGTGTGTCCAACCATATCACCATTGGCATAATTGACCACCAATACATCATACTTACCAGACTCAATCGCTTCTACTAATTTATCAGTGACTTCAGGCGCGCTCATCTCAGGCTGTAGATCATAAGTTGCAACGTCTGGAGATGGCACTAATATACGGGTCTCACCCTGATACTCTTCTTCGCGGCCGCCACTAAAGAAAAACGTCACATGCGCATATTTTTCAGTTTCAGCGATACGCAGCTGTGTTTTTCCTTGATCCTGCAAGTACTCTCCCAATGTATTGGCCAAAGACGTTGGGTAGTAAGCAATGCTGGTTTTTGGATTGTCAGCTAGGACATCTGAATACTTAGTTAGCATCACAAATGCCGCCAGTTTTGGCTGTTTTTGACGCGCAAATCCAGAAAACTCATGATCTGGCAGAACAAACGCTTGGGCAAGCTCACGAGCACGGTCAGCACGGAAATTCATAAAAATAAGTGCGTCGTTATCATTGACAGTATATGGCACTTCATCACGTCCAATTACGGTCGTTGGACTGACAAACTCATCGGTCTCACGCGCTTTATAAGCAGCTTGGACAGCACCATCTGCCCGTGTCGATAGACGATCAGCTTTGCCTTCAGTAATCAGCTCATAAGCTTTTTGTACGCGATCCCACCGATTATCGCGGTCCATTGCATAGTAGCGACCGATGATACTTGCAATCTGTACGCGGCCACCTTCGTAATGAGCGTTTAACTTATTGATATAGTCGCGCAGACGATTGATGTACTTATCAGCAGATTTAGGCGGGGTATCACGGCCATCTAAAAAACAATGAATAAAGACATTCTTGGCACCATGGACCAGTGCTGAGTGACACATGCCTTCGATATGGTCTTGATGAGAGTGAACGCCGCCATCAGAAAGCAAGCCCATAATATGGACATTACCGCCACGCTCGTTGGCCGCTTTCACGGCATTGACCAATGCTTCGTTTTTATAGAATTCACGATTGGCCAGCTCACTTGAGATACGTGTTGAGTCCTGATAAAGAACACGCCCTGCCCCTAAATTCATGTGACCGACTTCTGAATTACCAAACTGACCATCTGGCAAACCAACATCTTCCCCTGAAGCTGAAATAAGCCCATAAGGGTATTGCTGATAAATCTTATCTAAATTTGGCATATTGGCGGCAGCGATGGCGTTATCTTTATCTTCTTCACGATGACCAAAGCCGTCCAATATCATCAAGACATGCGGTATTTTTTTATTCTGTGCACCGTCTTGGTTATTGCTAAGCTGTGTTTTATTATTATCAATAGAGTCTGATGCTTGTTGGGTACTGGTCATATATTACCGCTCCTCGAGTGAATGAACGCCTATAATGCTGTGTAAGGGAATATAAAGCCCTCTATATTAACACACATCTTGAAATAGCTGAAAAACTGAGCATTTTTCGTGAGTTTATGAATAATTTTATAGGGTTAGCTTGTGATGGTTTTTCTAGACAAGCTAATATAAATGCGGCCAACCAACTAAGCTACGTATCAATCTGTAATTCAGACTTGCAATCACTCTTTTCATTGGTTAAGATAAAACTATTCTGAAGTGTTGGCTAGTAGATGTTTATTCCCTGAGCCGATAATGCTTTACCAGGATGTGGTACCTATTGTCTCATTGTGTATGCCTGCACCGCTTGCGGTGTATCAGGAAACCTGCAGAGATGATGACGCATCCGCCCTGAACTTCACGGTTCATGGGTCACCATCTTACAGCGGCACTTCGGTTGTTTCATTCGGTTAGTAAATATATTTCTTATAATTTATTTACTACCACTAAAAAGCCCCTTTCGTCATCGACGGGAGGGGCTTTTTTTATGCTTATGATTTAACTAAATAGTTATTCGTCATTAGCAGATTTAGTAATTTTCTTTACATCTTTAGGGATGTTTTTGGCAGTACCATCAACCGTAGTATGCTGTTTAAACACATCACCAAATGGGTTTTGCTGCTGTTGACCAAATGGATTTTGACCATTCATGCCACCTGCGCCACCGAACGGGTTTTGACCACCCATGCCACCAGCACCGCCAAATGGATTTTGACCGCCGCCCATTTGACCACCCATCTGCTTGGCCATCATTTCCATCATTTTTTGCTGATTATTCATGACGTAATTATTAGCCAAGTCTTTTAGCTTTTTCTGCACAGGTGGCAATACTACCAACAGCGCCATCAAGTCACTAAGCACCCCAGGAATAAGCAATAAAATACCTGCAGCTGCCATAGCGATACTCTTAATCATCGTGGTCTCTGGCGGACGCATCGCAGGGTTCATCATGCCACCAGCTTTCATTTGCTGTGCCATTGGATTAAGAGCAGCCATACCTTTGCGCATCAAGGAGATACCAATAACCGCGGCGATAATAAACCACATAAACACCCACCAGCCGCTCATAAACTGAGCAAGCAAATACCACAGTAGCATCTCGATAATAAACCAAACGATGGCTATACCAACTATCTGACCCATAAAGTGTCGTCCTATAAAATAAAAACCAATAAATTGAGCGCCATGAAAATTAAAATGGCTAACATATGATGTATATGGGGATTGGTTGCTATACTATCAAACTTAAGGCTAATTTTTAAGCCATATAGTCGGTACAACATAATTTGGACACAAGGAAGGTGGAAGATACTACTACGAATAGTGGGCTAAGCGAGTCTGATATCGTATCCAATTTATATAAGACTGAATATAAAATGACAGGTAAGCAAGACGGAATATTATGGCAATTATTATAGGCATTGATCCAGGGTCACGCATGACTGGTTATGGGATAGTACAGCAGACAGGTGACAAGCTGACCTATATCGATGCAGGAACGATTCGCACAGATACCAAAGAGATGCCTGAACGCCTCAAGCGTATCTTTAATGGACTAACCCGTATCACACAGCATCATTTAAAATATGCTGACGAGCCTATCTATACAGCGATTGAGCAAGTATTTATGGCAGAAAACCCTGATTCTGCACTTAAGCTTGGGCAAGCAAGAGGTGCAGCGATTGCAGCGATGGTTGCACTAGATTTAGAAGTGTCAGAATATACGGCTCGGCAAATCAAACAAGCCGTCTGTGGCTATGGAGCAGCGGCCAAAGAACAAGTACAAGAGATGGTTTGCCGGATATTAGCGTTAGAAGTTGTACCTCAACAAGATGCTGCCGATGGTCTTGCCTGCGCCATCTGTCATGCTCACTCAAGCCATTCAATGAACAAACTGATATTGAATAGCGCCATGCGTGGCCGCGGTGCTTCTAAGAAGAAAGGCCGTTGGCGCTTGACCGAAGAAGATTTGGGTAACTTGCGTTAAAGATCAGCGTTAAAATATCTAGGTATTAGAGCAAACAATCGTCAAAATAGATAAACGGCAAAGTAGACACCCCATAAAAAAACACGCGCTATTAGACGCGTGTTTTTTTATAACTATGAACATTTCAAATGTTCAAACTATAATAGGCTACTCTACAACTGCACTTTCAATCACAGCATCTAATATATAAGCATACTTTTCATCAGCAGTATCATCTTCAGTTGGTTCATTAGTCTCTAATAATTCATCGATGTTTAGCGGATAGCGTTGTAAGCGTAATACTTCTTCGTGTTTGCTGTCATGCTGATAGCCATCGATCTCACCAACGAATACTCGCCACTGCCCTTCGTGAGTTTTAATACCTTGATCATTATAAGTAATAGGCTTAACTTGTAGACACTGCTCAGAGTTACTTGCTTCGCAAGGTACAGTTTCGGAGTTTACTGCCCAAAATACTGTTTCACCCTTACTGTTATATTTCGCTTGTGCAGTAAGCCTACCATTCCAAACCAGAGTTACATCATCGTCGGTAAACTGGGTCAATACTGGATTATCACCTTGATCAATTTTGAACTCACTACTGCCCTGCATCAACGTATTCAAGGTGTTTTCAGCCACGTCTAGCTCGCCACAAGACATCTTCGTACTCATACCCTCTTCAGTAGTTAAGGTATGCCCTTTTAACTGATAGCTAGCACTAATCGTATTACAGCCTACGCTATAGCTTAGCGTGTCTTGCCCCTGATATTGGTTAAACGCAAGCGTTACCTGACTGTTGATATTCGCAAATTCAGCCATAGGTTGTTCATTGGCGTCAACAGCATTTACTAACGTCCAACGATGATGAGATAAGGTGGTCTTCAGCTTGTCTTGAGCGGTTAATTCAACAGGTTCAGATTCGTCTGATGTAGGGCTCATACTAGATACCAGACCTTCACTTACGGCTAAGTCTGTCGTCTCGCTAGCTTCAGTACCCTGCGATGTATCATTTTCGCTAGACGCCGCTTCTTTTTGACACGCACTTAGCATCAGACTAACTGCCATCATACTAGGTAATAGCAGTAATTTTAACGTTGGCTTATTTCGGCTACCTACCATATTACATACCTCTTAGTAAGCTTGTACAACTTATCTCGCGTACCATCTATATTTTAAAAAACCTATTCAAAAGAAGTCGTACTTTAAAAGTATTCTTCTTAAATAAACGTTTTAAAAACATAATTGATATCACTAAGTTAGATTAACCACTATAACCTTGGCTCTATTAACCTATGTAACGAAATGTTGATATTTATTATATTTCATAAAAAAACAGCTAACGATTGAGGTTAGCTGTTTTGATTTATAGCAATCAATTTAACAAATAGGTTAATAGATAAATTTTACGATTTAAACTATTTTTCTAGAACCTTTTAGTCATTCACACTTGCAGGTTTGGCTTTAGCCATATTTTTAATACTAAAGCGTTCATTCATCTTTTGATAAAAACGAGCTAGGTTTTCGCCTTGCTCATTAGGATTAATTTTCAATACTTTACCGAAATCCAAACTTAGATATAACACGATATCCGCAAAACTTAATTGCTCACCTACTAAGTATTCGCGACCTTTTAATATCGTCTCAAAATATGCCATGGCTTTAACAGCACGAGCAATTGATGGTGCGACGAACTCGGGCACTTGCTCAACACGTTGTGCTTTGGATGGATGACTGTGCTGAAACGCGAGCATCAAGTTATACATCACTTCAAACTCTGCAACACGGCGCATAGAGCAAACTTGCGCACGCTGTACCACATCATTACCCATGACTGAACGCTCACCGTAAACACGATCTAGATACTCACAAACTGCCTGCGAATCATTCAATACAGTACCATCATCTAAGGTCAAAACAGGTACGGTCTGCATCGGATTCATTTGCGTAAAGGCTTCTGACATTTGCTCATTTGCCGCAAAATCAATGTCTATCACATCGACATCATCCATATCATCGACATCGATACCTTTTGAAGCCAATAAGATAAGCGCTTTACGTGGATTGGGCGCTGTACGGGTAATATATAGTTTTTTCATAGCAAACTCCTTGTAAAAATGATTGGACAGCGATTTGACGCTGATACGCTTTATTATGGTTGTTGTACTGATAAGCACAAATATTGATACGCTATACCACAGTTATAGCCTAATCTGGCCATCATGGCAAAGTGTTATTAGTCATAAAGTAGAAATAATAAAAGCCCCACAACCTGGAGTCATGGGGCTTTATTTAATCACATTTATATATCAGTCTAGTTATTTGTTTGGTGCAGGTGTGGTACGTAGATACGGCTTAATCTCTTTGTGTCCTTTTGGATATTTTGCAGCGATATCTTCATTTTTCACACTTGGTGGAATGATCACATCATCGCCATCTTTCCAGTCTACAGGTGTCGCAATGTTATACTCATCCGACAACTGTAGTGCGTCAATCACGCGGATAATTTCATCAAAGTTACGGCCACAGCTGGCAGGATATGTCAGCGTTAGACGGATTTTTTTGCTTGGATCAATGATAAAGACGCTACGTACTGTATGAGTGCTATCGGCATTAGGATGCATCATGTCATATAGCTCAGCGACTTCTTTATTAGGATCAGCGATGATTGGGAAGTTCATATCTGTGCCTTGAGTCTCACCGATATCGCTCGCCCACGCTTTGTGATCTTCTAGGCTATCAACAGAAATACAAATCGGCTTTACATTGCGCTTTTGGAACTCGCCATTTAGTGCAGCGGCGCGACCAAGCTCAGTGGTACATACTGGCGTAAAATCTGCTGGATGCGAGAAGAAAACAACCCAATGATCACCTGCCCACTCGTGAAAATTGATGTCACCTTCTGTGGTTGTAGCGTCAAAATTTGGTGCGGTATCACCTAAACGTAAATGTGCCATGCTTGATTCCTTAGCTATGTGAATGAACGCTTATATCGACACGTCGGCCTCGCGTTCTATTATTATCATCGACGTGCTCAGCTATCAAATATAACATAAAGCACATCCGTAAAAACTGACTTTATCTTAACAAACTGGTTATGAATGTCTTGTGACGGATTGTAATGCGGTTATTACATTTACCTCTAAGCTGATGGACAAATTTTTTAATGAATTTTATGGACAGTCAGCTTTGATAAATAATTAAACCACCATCCCTGCATCCCATAAGCAAAATTCGCCAAACTTACCCTTTTTACTGGTACCACCAGCTGCGCGTCCAGCATCAGTCAATACTAGCTCACCATCTTGCGCTTCTAGATAACCCGCTGCAAGCAGCTTTTCATTCAACTCTTGCGTTTTAAAGCCCAACTCTTTAGCAAGCTTGGCGGTGGTCAGTTTAGAGTAATTAGGTGTGGTTTCTGTCGTAGAGTTACCGGTTACGTTGGTAGTAGAGTTTGTTGTTTTGGGACTAGGCTCAGACTTACTTTCAGTTTCGGTCACCTTTTCAAGAGACATTCTCACTTCATCACTGATACGAATAATGCGCTGCGCTTCCTCATAAGTATCAGCATAAAGCTTAGCATCGTCATTACGATAAATCAGTACGCCCATCTCATTATTATTGACTTGGCTAAACTCATAAAGATTTAAACTGGTAATAATGCATTCATTTTCATTCAGATAACATTTCGCATGTAAGTTTTTGCAAAAGCTAGTACGAATAAAGGTCAGGTTTTTGAGCCAGTTTATTTCTTCAGGGTGCAAATCATTCTTGCCATAAACAATGCGAATGTCGATCTTGAGGCGGTTGCGGTCTTCCAATAACTCTTTGATACGTTCATTAAGCTTCAAATATGGGCTAATAATAATCAACCTGTCAGAAGCGTTTTTAATCAACTCTTCTAAATGATACGTTGTACCACTGCTGTTTAGAAACTTTGCCATTCTTATTTCCTCAAATCTTACTACGCTTAACTTTATAACTACACACAAAAAAGCCCATCCCTAGCGTACTAGAAATGGGCTAACTTGCAAACTACTATTGTTCAGTATTATTTCAAAATATCTATTTGGATAAAGATACTTTTAAATACTAAGCCAACATAAATTAAGCTGGCTTATAACTATCACGCAAGCTAACGATTTGGTTAAATACTGGCTTATCAGTGCTGTGATCTTCGCTATCAGAGATGAAATAACCTTCACGCTCAAACTGGAAACGCGTGCCAGCATCTGCATTGACCAAAGATGGCTCAACCACTGCATTTAGCTCAGTGAGCGAGTTCGGGTTTAGCGCTTGATGAACATCAGCGACGCCACTTGGGTCCTCAGCACTGAATAGCTGCTCGTACATACGTACGGTCGCTGGCACACCTTGACTGGCTGATACCCAATGAATCACGCCTTTGACCTTACGCCCTTCAGGGTTGTTGCCCAAAGTAGCAGGGTCAATCGTCGCTTTTAGCTCAACGACATTGCCATTTTCATCAGTGATATGTTCAGTGACGGCTAGTACGTAGGTGTTACGCAGACGAATCTCTGGCTTTTCTGGTGATAGGCGCTTATAGCCTGCTGGCGGCTCAATCTCGTAATCACCTTGATCGATGTATAGCGTCTCGGTAAACGGAATCTCACGCTCACCCATATCGACGTTAGGATGGTTCGGCTGAGTCAACCAAAGCGTCTGAGTCGCATCGTCAAAACGTGCATTAACGCTATCGGCTTTTTGCGACTCCCAGCTGCTAACCGCTTCGCTAAAGTTAGTGATGGTCACTTTCAATGGCTTTAGCACCGCCATACCGCGACCAGTTGTCGTCTCTAACGACTGACGAACACTAAACTCTAGTAAACGGAAATCAACCACGCTATCGGCTTTGGTCACACCCACACGCTCACAAAAATCACGCAAGCCCTCTGGCGTATAACCACGGCGACGCATGCCAGCAACGGTCGGCATACGGGGATCATTCCAACCACTGACGATACCTTCATCTACTAGCTGCTTCAGCTTACGCTTACTGGTCAATGTATGATCAACGTTTAAGCGGCTAAACTCGTACTGATGCGGCGGCACGTCAAAGCCGATTTTTTCGATGACCCAATCATAAAATGGACGATGATCTTCAAATTCAAGCGTACATAATGAATGGGTAATCCCTTCTAACGCATCCGAGAGTGGATGAGCAAAGTCATACATTGGATAAGTGCACCATTTATCACCAGTCTGATGATGCGCTTGATGCATCACGCGATAGATAACAGGATCACGCAGGTTCATATTTGGGCTAGCCATATCAATCTTGGCACGCAAAATAGCCTTTCCTTCAGCGTATTTACCGTCTTTCATATCGTTGAACAGCGCTAGGTTTTCTTCAACACTGGCATCACGATATGGTGAAGGCGTTCCCGCTTCATTGAATGAACCACGGTTTTCTTTGATTTGTTCAGGGGTTTGCAAATCAATATAAGCGTCGCCTTGCTCAATCAACTGAATTGCCCATGCATGCAACTGATCGAAATAACCTGAGGCATGATGCGCCTCGCCTGCCCACTCAAAACCTAACCACTGCACATCGTTCTTAATATTGTCGATGTAATCTTGCTTTTCAGCAGTTGGGTTGGTGTCATCAAAACGAAGGTTGCACACACCGCCGAACTCTTCGGCCACACCAAAGTTTAAGCAGATAGATTTTACGTGGCCTAAATGCAGGTATCCATTTGGCTCAGGCGGAAAGCGCGTTACAATTTGCTGGTATTTTTGCGCATTGACATCGTCACGAATGATATTACGAATAAAATCGTTTTTTGCTTCGTCTTTTTGTGCATTGTTGCTTGAGTGATCACTCATCGGGCATTGCTCCTAACGCAAATTGTCAGTTCATGGTGCGTGCCATCACGCATCACGAAACGTTTAAACTAAAGTGTTAAAATAAAGCGAGAATATAAAAACCTAGATAGTGCGACCGCATTATCAAAATTTGTCAAAAATGGGTAAAGTTGCGTTATTCTATCAGGTTTCGCAAACGCATTAACAGCCTGATACATGACACGGGATAAAAAAGCCGTTAGACTACCCGTAACTTTTTAACCACCAACTTTTAACCACCACTTGACAGCGTCATTTAAGGCGTTGCAATCAAAAAGGAATATCCCATGGTAGACATGCCACCAGTAGTAGAACTTGAAACCAATATGGGTGCGATCGTTATCGAACTCAACGAAGAAAAAGCACCAAAAACCGTAGAAAACTTTTTAAACTACGTAAAATCTGGTCAGTATGACGGTACAATTTTCCATCGCATCATTGATGGTTTCATGATTCAAGGCGGCGGAATGGACGCTGAGATGAATGAAAAACCAACCAATGCGCCTATCGAAAACGAAGCGGACAACGGCCTAAAAAATGACAAAGGTACTATCGCAATGGCGCGTACCCAAGATCCGCATTCAGCGACTAGCCAGTTCTTCATCAACGTAAAAGACAACGACTTCCTAAACCACTCTGGCAAAAATATGCAAGGTTGGGGTTACACCGTATTTGGTAAAGTAACAAGCGGTATGGACGTTATCGAAAAAATGCGCAGCGTACCAACTGGTCGTTTCGGTATGCATGCTGATGTGCCAAAAGAGCCAGTTGTTATCAACTCAGCAACCATCATTACTCAGTAATAGTCATTCAATAGTGGCTATTCAGTAATAGTTACTTAGCGATAGCTGTGAATGAGCGAGCATTTTCTAGTAGAGTCTATTAAATCATGCTCGCCATACGATAAGTCACGAGGACCAAGATAAATGCAAAGTTTTAATCACTTAATCACGACCCGCCCTCATCAAGTGCGGCAAGTATTGATTAGCGATTTGCATTTATCGCCTCAGGAGCCTGCCTTAGTGCAGGCTTTTTTGGCGCTATTAGATGACTGTCTCGCCTTGCCAGCGCTAAAACACCTCTTTATATTGGGTGATTGGTTTGAGGTGTGGCTGGGTGATGATACCTACTTGTCCCTATTAAAAGAGAAAAGGACAGAGGATGAACAAATAACGCATTGGCTAACCCCATTGATTGCAAAGCTAAAGCAGCTACGTATCAATGGCTGTGAGATATTGGTCATGCACGGTAATCGTGATTTTTTATTGGGTCAGCCTTTTTGTAATCTGTTCGGCGGTGAGCTAATCAACGAGCCGTATACTTTGCCTGTTGGTCAGCAGAGTTATCGCTTAGAGCACGGTGACGCACTATGTACTGATGATAAAAAATATCAGTTTTTTCGCAAAATCATGCGCAACCGTTTAACCCAGTGGTATCTGCTAAATAAGTCATTAGAAAAACGCTTAGCCATCGCAGATAATATGCGCAAAAAAAGCCAACAGAATAATGCGAACAAAGCTGCGCATATCATGGATGTAAATGATAAAGCCGTACGTCAGGCCATCACTACTAGCGATGCATTATTACACGGACATACCCATCGTCCAGATATTCATCAGGCGACGATTGATAAAAAGCGCTACGTGCTTGGCGACTGGCGATTATTAGATAAAGACACTCGCCAGCCGAAAGTTAGCGCCGTGATTGGTGCAGTGACAGATGACGAGCATTCAAATGACGGTTTTAGTAGTAGTGCTGCTGCGTTTGGATTATTTGAGTTTACAATGTTTGTTTGACTTGATCGTTGAATCTATCTAAAAAACAAAAGGGTCTGTTGAAATATCAACAGACCCCTTTTATTTTTTACCACAATTCTTTCATTACACTTTTAAATAGCTCATCGCTTGCTAGCTATTTAAGGTATTAGCTTAAAGAAATGCTGACGGTAATGCTTTAGCTCACGGATAGAGTCACGAATATCGTCTAAGGCTAAATGACTGCCACCTTTTTCGAAGTTCTTTAAGATATCAGGACGCCAGCGGAAACAAAGCTCTTTGATAGACGACACATCAAGATTGCGATAATGAAAGAAACGCTCAAGCTCTGGCATTTGACGCGCCATAAAGCGACGATCTTGACAGATAGAGTTGCCGCACATTGGTGACTTACCACTATCGACCCATTTGTTTAGGAACTTGATGGTCTCAGCTTCGGCTTCTGCCAATGTCACCGTACTACGACGCACACGATCGACCAATCCTGACTGACCATGCTGCTTGGTATTCCAGTCATCCATTTTGTTTAAGACTTGATCTGATACCTTGATAGCAAACACAGGCCCTTCAGCAAGCACATTCAAATCTTCGTCAGTAACGACAGTAGCAATCTCGATAATCTCATCGTTTAAGGTATCAAGTCCGGTCATTTCTAAATCAATCCACACCAGCCCTTTTTTGCCTTGATTTTTGATTTTAATCTTGTTGGGATGGTCACCGGTAGTCATACAATATCCTATGGTCATTAAATTTTGGGACAGTTTTAAACATAATTTAAAAAACGTATTGCGGTTGAATACTCATATTCAGGCAGCTTTGTCATGCACTGATTGATTCAAAAAATCTAGCAATCAGCCAAAATATTACAAAACCACTGTCTGCCGCAGACGCTTTAGGCTGTATGTTAGCAAATTTTCACGCTACACTTAGCAATATTTTTATAATAGGTCAAAAACCCATGGCATTAATCCGGCAACGCAAACTGACTAAACAACAGATTCGTCGCATCGACAAGCAGCAACTGTCTAATCAAGATAGTATTGATGACAGTTTGATGGATGGCGTGGTCATGGCGCATTACGGTAAGCAACTAGAAGTACAAGTCACTAGCCTGCCAGCTGTCATACCTGAGCAGCCAGAGATTGCACCTGATGATCCTGAGCCGTTTTGGCAAACGCTTGAGTTAAATGATATTTGGCGCTGTCATGTTCGTACCAATTTACCGATGCTAGCTGCTGGTGATCAAGTACGCTGGAATGCCGACTCTAATACTGGCTTTGGTCGTATCGAAGCGGTCAAACCGCGTACATCGCTAGTTTCTCGTCCTGACCGCTATCATAAGCTCAAACCTGTTGCCGCCAATGTCGATATTTTGGCGATTGTTTTTGCGCCATTACCTGCCGCCGCGCCAACGTTGATTGATCGCTATCTCGTGGTATGCCATCATGCAGGTGTCAAACCACTATTGGTACTCAACAAAGCCGACTTATTGGCAGAAGAAAATGGCGTGGACACCAATGAATTGTTGGCACAATATGCCGCGCTTGGTTATGAAAGCGTTCTGACTTCGGTGGACTGCCCTGAAAATATCGCTGAGAGCGATGAGCAAGAAGGCCTTGATGAACTAAAACGCTATATAGATAAAAAGCTGGTCATCTTTGCGGGTCAATCTGGTGTCGGCAAAAGCAGTCTAATCAATGCCCTTCTGCCTGACTCTGGCCAGAGCGTCAATATCATCTCGCAAAACTCTAAGCTCGGTCAGCACACCACGACAACTAGTCGACTGCTGCCATTTAACCCAGAAGACCTCACTCAAGGCGGTATCGTTGATACACCGGGGATTCGTGAGTATGGTATTTGGCACCTTACTCCTGACGATATTATTTCAGGCTTCGTTGAGCTAGCACCATTGGCCGGTGACTGCCAATTCCGTGACTGTCGCCATACTCACAACAGCAAAGGCTGTGCACTATGGCAAGCGGTAGCTGATGGTGAGGTATTGCAGCGCCGCGTTGAAAACCTCGTCACGCTACGAGAAGAGGCAGATACGAAGCCTTATTAATATTTGGCTTGTTAGTGTCCGTCTGAATTAAAAGCGGTCATGTAAATAGATATTTTTATTAGGCTGAGAAGCTCCATAGATAAGTACAATAATCGCCCAATTATTGCCTGTGTCATCGCCCGTTTACTATAGATGGCCTTATCGGTATAATAGCGCCTTGTTCAATATCATTGGGCTGTCTTCTCAGCTTAATAGAACACTTATTTTTTTGGAGGTATGGTTTGGATCGTGCGCTGGAATTTGTGGGCAACCACCCGTTTTTATTTGGTATATTAGCCGTACTTGCTATACTGTTTTTTACGATTGAAAACAAACGTAGCGGTAGAAAAATATCGCCTAACACGCTTGGCATGATGGTCAACTCTCAAAATGCGCAGCTGATCGATATTCGCGCCAAGAAGAAGTTTGAATCAGGTTATATTCAAGGCAGCCGCAACATACCGTTCACTGACCTCAAAGACCGCTTAGAAGAGATTCGCGCGATTGAGCAGCCAGTGATTATCATCTGCGACATGGGCGTCCAAGCAGGCGCTGCGATTCAGATGATTGGTAAAGATAGTGTCTATCGCTTAGAGGGTGGTATTGGCGGCTGGCAAGGCGCTGGCATGCCGTTGGTTGGTGTAAAAGACGCCAAAGCAAAGGCTAAAGGTAAAACAAAACCAAGTCTAAGCAAGTAATAGACCTGTATAGGCGCTTAAGTGAAGCGTTTATACACATCGCTTAGCCCATGTTTGTGTGACTTAACTAACGTTATCAGCGCTACCAACGCTATAAAGAAGACACCTTTTTATCAGGTGTCTTTTTTTGTGGTTTATTTTTTATGACCTATTTATCAGGTTTTATAGCACTAAAATACGTTTTGAGCCAAAATGGCTTGAATTTGTTATGCCCATCCCCACTTTAGTAATGAGCATCACCGAATGCATTTTTACTTTACTCATTGATAACAGACTATACCAACGCTTAGACTATGATAATTTATCATGCTCTTTATAATACGTTTGTTATCCCATAAATTTATAAATAAGGATTTATCATGACTGTATCTGTGAAAGTTTACACTACCCCTATCTGCCCATACTGCTCAAACGCCAAACAACTACTAAAAACCAAAGGCGTTGATTATGAAGAAATCGGCATGCACGATATGAGCAGCGAAGAGCGCCAAGCACTGATGAAAAAAACCAATAACTACCGCACTGTGCCGCAAATCTTCGTTGGTGAAACCTTTGTTGGTGGTTTTGATGAACTTAACCAAATGAACCAGCAAGGCAAACTTGACGAGCTATTGGCAGGTTAATCTGCTACCTTTCTTTACTGTCTGTCTTTATTTATGTAAAGATAGACAGTGGCACGTCTTAATAGAGCAGTAAGAAGTAATGATAAAAAATATCGAGACAATACCAAAAAATAGTCTCGATTTATATTACAATGAACTTTTATTAAAATGACGATTTGCCCAATCATTTGATTTAATTTTAGAGGATTTACCATGGCTGAAGAACAAGCACAACCACAATTGGCACTAGAACGCATCTACGTAAAAGACATGTCACTTGAAGTCCCAGGCGCTAGCGTATTCACCAAAGAGTGGAACCCAGAGCTTGATATCAATTTGTCTAGCAACGCTGAAAAACTAGATGACGATCATTATCAAATCATCCTAACTGTAAGCGTTACTGCCAAAAATGCGGAAGAAGCAGCATTTATCGCTGAAGTGCATCAAGCAGGTATCTTCTTACTAAAAGATATTCCAGAAGATCAAATCGGTCAAATCTTGGGCGCATACTGCCCTAACGTGTTGTTCCCATATGCTCGCGAAGTCATCAGTGACATTGTGACGCGTGGCAGCTTCCCACAATTGCTACTAGCACCTGTGAACTTTGATCAAGCGTATGCACAAAGCCAGCAGCAAGCACAAGTTGATGCTCAAGGTAACGCATAAGCATTAATTAAAATATATGAGCTCTACCAGTCGTATATTTTATAAAAGGCCGTTTACTTATAATGAGTAAGCGGTTTTTTTGTGGGTGTGTTTTATAAAGTATAAAATCATCAGCCATAAAAAAACCCTGCTATTAAACAGGGTCTTCAACGACTATATCGACTGGCTAAATTACTTAGCTAACATCGAACATTAGCCTTTTAGTGAAGACAAAATTTGCTGCTTAACGTCATCAATACCTTGCGTACCATCAAACTTGTCATAGTTAGGCGCATCATCGCCTTCTTTAGCTTTGTCTTGGTAAAAACCAACCAATGCTGACGTTTGCTCATGATAAGTAGATAGACGGTCACGGATAGTCGCTTCTTGGTCATCTTCGCGCTGGATAAGCGCTTCACCAGTGACGTCATCGATGCCTTCAACCTTTGGTGGATTGTGATCGACATGATAAACACGACCTGAACCTGGATGCTGACGACGGCCAGACAAACGGCTCACGATTTCGTCATCAGGTACACTGATTTCGATAACATGGTCAATAGCAACATCAGCGTCTGCAAGTGCTTGCGCTTGAGGAATAGTGCGCGGGAAACCATCTAGGATACAACCATTAACACAATCAGGCTTAGCGATACGCTCTTTCACTAGGTTGATAATGAGGTCATCAGAAACCAAACCACCAGCATTCATGATATCTTTGGCTTTTTTGCCAAGCTCGCTACCTTCTTTAATTGCTGCACGTAGCATGTCGCCAGTTGAGATCTGTGGAATATCATATTCTTTAGAAATAAACTGGGCTTGGGTACCTTTACCGGCGCCTGGTGGTCCTAGTAAAATAATACGCATCATTACACGACTCTCCTTAATAGATAGGATTTTGGGATTAATAAAACTCTGGGATTAGTTGTTTGCAAAGCTACCTTACCTTGTGGCCCTGCAAAGCTCAAGTATTTTCATTATTGATGTGATAAGTTGGCATGACTTATCTGTTCATACATGGTCAATTCAAGATAAAAAGTAGCAGAATTGACTGCGTTTGAAACGCCCATTTATACATCTGGGTTCACTTCATATCCCTTTCAAATTAGAACAATCATAGCACTGCTGCTCGAGGCTATGCTGAGCAACAGCGTTTGTATGATAAATACCATTAGCGTCCGGTATTTATATTACTACTATGACTATGGCACTTGTTGATTGATTTCCACGTTGACCTGATTTTGTTCTGCGCTGATAACCACTGGATTGCCCGAAAGGTCGCCTGACTCTGCGGTAGCATTGCCACTATGACTGATACGAGCGATGACCGCTAGCTGCACTTTATCAGAACGAGCCGATCCTAGGGTACGTTCTGGCATCATAGCATCAAGATCACTTAGGCTAATAACTGCTTCGCCCTGTTTGATATTGCTAATTGGTAGACGCTTCGCGGCAAATGGTGGACCACCTTTCACATCACGTATCGCCACGAATAGCGTATCGTCAGCTTTTACCAATGGTAACAGACTAGCATTAATTTTGACGGTCACTTCGACGCCTTCAGAGGCTTGCTGCTGCTGCATCACCACATTAGCACTAAGCTCATCTAGACTTGATAGCGCTTGCGTATGATCACCCGGTTTGGCAGCGATACTGTCACGCAGACGTTTAATCCAGCCTTGCGCTTGATCGAAGTTACTAGCACGTGCTTCACCCATAGCCATAAGCATCTGTGCGCCCTCATGCTCTGGGTTTGTGGCCAGTATGTTTTCTAACACACGGCGGCTATTGGCATCTAACTGACCTTTGTTAGCAAAGAAACTGATCTGCGCATAAGTGGTCGCAATCTCTTCGTTATCAGGTGATAGACGATAAGCGCGCGACAAAGCCTCTAATGCCGAATCAGTCGCCTCTAATGACAAGAATAGCTCTGATAGACGCATCCAGCGATTATAGTCACTGGCATGACGATAGACGTTAGTCTGCATAGCACTAATCAGCTGGTTACCATCTTCAATTGCCCAAGCTGGTGGCTGATCGATTCTACCTGTTAATAGATCGTCCGCCACTTGACCGACTTTGTCCTCGGCAGCCCACAGCTCAAAGACAGGTGTGCGATCACCGACCATCAGATATGCCATGGCCGTTAATACAGGTACCCAAACCATAATAATCAATCGGCTTTTGATACCTGGCGTGACCATCGGTGACACTTCACGCTGAGCATCCAAAAGCTGACGCTCAAGCTCAAGCTTCTGGTTTTGATAGTGATGGTCATCAATGATACCACTGTCTTTGTCTGTTTTCAGCTCTGCTAGTCGCTCACGAAACACAGCAACGTTGATATCCAGCAATTGATTGTCCACAGGCTTACTATGCGAACGCGGTGCTCTTAACCACGGCTTAATGGTGATAATGCCCAATAGTAGAGCGACAAGTAAACTTAGCGCAATAAATAAGCCAACAGTAGAAAATATGGTCATTTTTTGCCCCCAAGGCTTGTAGTGTCGTCTTTGTCATCACTGTTAGCTCGTGACAATAAGCGATCAAGTTCTGCTTTTTCAGCGGCAGACAACGCTTTGACATGGTTGTCTACTGCCACACCACTCTCGCCACTGGCGACAAGCTGACGGCGTTTACTTTGCCAAAACCAACCGACCAATAAAACGATCAATAATAGCGGTGGGAAAAACCATAAAATCCATGTTGAAGGACGTACTGGCGGCTTATAACTAATAAAGTCGCCATAGCGCTCTTGCATATAAGCTCGAATCTCGCCATCACTACGCCCATCTTTTATCAAATCATAGGTTTTTTGCTTTAAGTCTTGAGCAATTGGCGCATCAGACCCTGCCAAGTTTTGGTTTTGACATTTCGGGCAGCGCAGCTCTTCGATAAGACCACGGTACTGAGCTTCTTGTTGCACAGAATCAAAGTCATAGACATCAATGGCAGCAAAGCTTGCTATGCTCAATAGACAAGCGATAAACAAGCTTGCTAACTTTATGGTCGCATTTCTTATCTGGTAGGCTATCATTTGCATGCCTCCGCAACTTGGCTCGGATCTGGACTGACACCATTGTTACTAGCGTCATTGAGTACCATCAAGCAAGGCGTAATACGACTTTGCCAATTGCTCTCATTGATCTCACCGATGATATGCTGACGAATAATCCCATCACCATCGACAATGAAAGTCTCAGGCGCACCAGTCAGACCTAAGTCAAGAGCGAACTGTCCTGACAAGTCTTGAATAGACATAGAGAACGGATCGCCACCGCGATTCAGATACCCTAACGCATCACCAATATCATCTTTGTAGTTTACGCCCACCAAGTTAACGCCGCGCTCTTCTAGCTTCATCAAAAAAGGATGCTCAATGATACAAGTTGGACACCAAGAGCCCCAGATATTCATGAGGAATGGCTTATCTGGCAGGTTGTCATTGGTCATGATACGACTGGTATCTGATAACAATGGCAATTCAAAGGCAGGTACTGGACGCTCAAGCGCCGTATTGGTCACGATATCAGTTGGTTTGCCCAAACGCATATAGAGCATAGCAACCAAACCAATAAAGATAACCAGCGGAATCAAAAACCCAATTTTAAGTTTTTTCTTAGTTTTTACTTTATTACTACTCGCAACCTTAGTGTCTTTGACAGCCTCTTGCTGAGCTTTTCTATCAGGTTCATTGTTTGAGGTAGTCATATTAACGCTCCCCTATCTTTGTAGCTGACGTATCCAAATCTGCAACCGTCGCAAAGCCTGATTTTTTGGCCGCGATTTGTGCAGGTGTTTTGGTTTTTTTGATACGGTAACGATTGTCTAGCATACTGAGCAATGCGCCAAACGCCATGATAAGCGCACCCAACCATATCCAGCGGATCAGCGGTTTGACATAGATACGGAAAGCCCATTCATTGCTATCTTCAGCAATTGGCTCACCAAGTGCTACGTAGACATCACGCATTAGATTGGCATCAATCGCAGCCTCTGTCATCGGCATCATACTGATAATGTAGTTACGTTTTTCAGGATATAACGTGGTCACTTCTTGACCGTCTTTACTGACTGTTACTTCTGCTTGGGTGGCGTCAAAGTTACTGCCTTTTACCTCACTAAAGCCTTTTACCGTAAAGTCATAGCCTTGCACGTTAACACTGTCATTAGGCCCTAATGCCACATCGCGCTCAATACTGAGCGTGGTAGTAAATGCCACGCCGATAACGGCAATAATGACGCCAATATGAGCGGTTTGCTGACCCCAGTAGCTTAGACGCAATTGACGTAAACCGTTTAAAAGACTTGGTGCATTTTTAGTTTTGTCTTTGAAATCGACAACCATCCATAACAACACCCAAAAGCTCACAGCCAATGTGACACCAATATTTAGCATCGCTGATGGACTGACAAAATAGGTGATAATGGCAGCTAATACCAAACTGCTTACCGCGATAACCATGCCAGCACCCAATAACGGGCGGCTGTCTTGTTTCCAGCGGATATTAGAGCCCATACCCATCGCTACCAGTAGCAGCCATGTCAATGGCACAAACAGGGCGTTGAAGTATGGAGGGCCAACAGATACCTGACCTAAATTAAAGGCATCAGCAATAATAGGATATAGCGTACCAAGTAGTACCACTAAGGTTGAGATTAGAATGATAACGTTGTTAATCACCAAAAATGATTCACGTGAGATAAGTCGATACTGACTCTCGACCGTTAAACGCCAACCACGTACAGCAAACATCAACAGACCACCGCCGACGATAATACCTAGGATGACTAGAATCACTAGACCGCGCGTTGGATCAGCGGCAAATGAATGCACTGAGGTGATGACACCTGAACGTACTAAGAACGTACCAAGCAAACTGAGCGCAAAAGCAAAGATTGCGAGCATGATTGTCCATGCTTTAAACACACCGCGTTTTTCGGTGACAGCAAGTGAATGCAGGAGCGCCGTCCCTGCCAACCATGGCATTAATGAGGCGTTCTCTACTGGATCCCAGAACCACCAACCGCCCCAGCCAAGCTCATAATAAGCCCACCACGAGCCAAGCGCGATACCGACTGTTAAGAAACCCCAAGCCGCCAATGCCCATGGACGCGACCAGCGTGTCCATACCGCATCCAAACGCCCTTCCCACAGTGCTGCCATACAAAACGCAAATGGCACAACCATACCCACATAACCCATATAGAGCATCGGCGGGTGAATAATCAAACCAAAATCTTGCAATACAGGGTTTAGATCCGCGCCATCAACAGGTAGATTGGGTAGTGTGCGATCAAATGGTGATGAGGTAAAGATAAGCATCGCTAGCATCATCATCTGCACGCCTGCCAATATCACCAGCACTCGTGCACGCATAGACAACGGCAACCCACGACTGAAGTAAGAGACCAGCGCACACCAAGTGGCCATGATGGTCATCCAAAGCAGCAGCGAGCCTTCATGCCCGCCCCATGTCGCCGACAGCTTGTAGTACCAAGGCAGCAATGTATTAGAATGCTGAGTGACATAGACGAGACTAAAATCGTTGTAATAAAAGCCTGCCATCAGCGCAGCAAATGAGGTAATCATTGCCGCAAATTGTGCCCATGCTAGACTTGGCGCCAAGCGCTGCCAAGCGACGTGGTCACGCATGACGCCAATGGTTGGTAGTACCACCTGCAAAATCGCCAGTATAAAAGCGGCCAGCAAGGCAAAATAACCCAATTCTGTGATTAACATACGGTCTAACCTTGTTTACCTTGGATACAATTAAGGGTTCACCGATGGCATTGCTAGCCACTGGCAAACGCTAATAGTCCTTTATGCGGTCATAGTTTACGGTTAAAAACTGAGGTTTCAATTGCTGTAGAAGCACATAAAACCCGCTACTATCATTGTGACGTATCAATATGAATGATTGATACAAACTGCTTATCTGTTGTTAACTTTACATTTTTTAGTTATTCAAAGCTTATTCAATACAGCCGTTCATGACTAATTAAAAATACTTATTAATGCATTACTGCATCGAGGGGAAAAATACTAACACTAAATGCAACCAACCTGCTAGAAAACCAGTCAAACCGCCCAAAACAATCAACGTCATCTCATCCTCACGGAAAGCGGGACGCAACAGATTTTGGAACTCATTTGGCGTGAGCGCACGTATTCTATCGCGAAACAGACCAAATATCTTACTGGCTCGGCTTTCATTTAGCTCAGGATCTCGTAGTGGTACCATCGTTGCGACAATAGACTTGTCAATAATGGTATTTTTGAGTTGTCCATAATCGCGGCGTCCCAATCCCACACGTAATGTCGTGCTAATCACTGGTGACTCAAGCACCGTATATAGATGCGATTTCATCAAATCACGGGTTTGTGCTGAGCGGTCACCGTACATCATTTCATTCATGATGTTCTCTAGAGTGACCAAATCTTTTACCACAATCTCAGCAAAAACCTCAGAAACTTCCTCTTGGCGCTTCATAAAGCCGCCTTGTAAGCGATACTTTGCGATATGCGGTATAACCGGTTTGATAAATGGAAAGCGACTCTGCACCGAAAACAGCTTCAAATAAGGGATAAAGTGTGGCTCTACTGGATTAAATACCATCCAAATGGCAATCCAATTGGTGAGAAAACCCCAAATCGCAGCAAAGAAAGGTACGGTCCAATGCTGCGGCACCACCAAAAATATAAACATCTGGATAATACCAAATACTAGACCAATCAAAGCACTGATGTGCCAGATAAAATCGATCTCTTTTTGGCCGACCTTTAAAAACATATTGACCATCAGGCGACGATCGTTTTCCATGGTATTGACAATCATTTTGCGCATATCGACCAAGTCTTCGACATGATAAGTCAAATCTGTCACCAGCGACTGCATAATACTAGGCAGCTCTTTATGGGCTTGCGCATAGACACGGCGCTTTAGGGCGTAAGGCAGATTGCCCCACAATGCTGGCGAGTGATCCAACATAATCTCATCAATCAATGGCTCAAGATTTTTGTCCACCGTATCAGTGACAAATATCGCCATTTGCTCAGGCTCCATCGCCTTAAAAAACTCATCAAGTGAACCGAGTTTTGAGAGCGTCTGGTCAACGATAACTCCTGATATCTTGCCCGCTTTGCGCGGCACGATACCTTGCCAACCAATACCTGGCAGCCCAAAAAATGGAAAGTTAGGAATACGAATACCCCAAAACTTGACTGGATAGAACAGCATCTTGAGCGCCATCCACACATGTACCCAAGTGACGAATGCCGTCACTGGTGGGATGGTCAGCATGGCAAAGAACTCTGGGTGTTCAGCTATCGTCTGCCATAATGAATTTACGTCCATGACTTATCTAGTCCCTGACAGGTTGATTGTCGTTGCTAATACTGTCGCTACTGATAACGAGGCTTTAGCAAAATTAGAACGTTTCAAAAGACGCTCCGCCCATAATAACTACTATAAAATAAATCGCCTGATTTTAGCATACTTGCCATTTATTAGCACATATAGACCAGTGGCAAGTTGTGACTAAAGATGACATGGTTCATATCGTCTGCTCCCCAACAAAAACCTAAATATAAGCCAGTTCTTGGTCAGTAGATAATCAAGACAAAATATATGACTGAGTACTGCGCCTGCTCATTTGTTCTGTTATAATTTGTAGTGAAATAACAAAGACTACCTGCGTATAAATGACTGCATGATGATTTCACCCCATACCCATCTATGTGATTGAAACCATTTGCATTATCTTTTAGACTCACCGCACTTTGGTTAACCAACCTGCCCTCTTATTTTTCTTTTATTGACTCACTGACCGTTTGGGCTCTGATCTTCTATGAATAAACCGATAACTCCCAATACCGAACAGGTCAACAGTACCTTTACCAACCGTATTATCATCTTTGGGATTATAATATTGATTGGTTTGGGCGGTTTGATAACACGCTATGGGTATTTGCAAGTCTACGCTCATGATCAGTACACCACGCAAGCCGATAACAACCGTATCAAACTGATATCTGCGCCACCTAGTCGTGGGTATATCTATGATCGTAACGGGGTAATACTGGCAGACAACCAGCCAGTCTTTACAGCGATGCTCAGCCCTGATGAGGTCGAAAATCCTGAGCGCACGTTGCATCTACTCGCGCCGATTTTTGATTTAACCGATACAGATATTACTGATATCTTGGCGCGTCTAAGTAAAAATAAAAACGACCCTGTGACGATTAAGATTGATTTAACAGAAGCACAGTTGGCTCAGTTTAGTGAACGTAAGCCATTCTTCCGCGGGGTATCTATCCAAAGCAAGCTTACGCGCTCTTATCCTTATGATGAGCTGTTTGCCCATGTCATCGGCTATGTCGGACGTATCAATGACAAAGAGTCAAAGCGCATTGATAAAGACCGTTACGCTGGTACTGACCTAATTGGTAAGATTGGTATCGAAGACTACTATGAAGATATTTTGCTTGGGCAACCGGGTTATCAATCGGTAGAAACAGACGCACATGGCAATATTTTGCGTCAACTGGATACCAAGCCGCCAATAGCGGGCAACGATATTACGTTGAGCTTGGATTATGGTCTGCAAACCATCGCCCAACAGCAGCTCGATGGACGCCGCGGTGCAATCGTTGCGATAGATCCCAAAAACGGTGACGTCTTGGCGTTTGTTAGTAATCCAAGCTACGACCCTAACCCTTTTATATCGGGTATTTCTTTCAAAGACTATGATGATCTGCGTGAAGATTTAGATCAGCCGCTGTATAACCGTGCACTACAAGGTACCTACCCACCTGGCTCTACTATCAAGCCATTTGAAGGTTTGGGCGGTATTCATTATGGTCTACGCGATTGGAACAGCACCATTTATGACCCTGGTTATTTTAGCTTACCTGGAGACAGCCATCGATTCCGCGACTGGAAACGCGGAGGTCATGGTACGGTTGATTTAAAGAAATCTATCCAAATGTCGGTTGATACTTACTATTATAAACTGGCTTATGAGATGGGCATTCAACGTCTGCACGACTGGATGGTGCGCTTTGGTTTTGGTAAAGATACTGGTATTGATTTGCCTAACGAAAAATCAGGCATCATGCCATCACCAAAATGGAAAAAAGATACTTACGATAAAGACTGGCTACCCGGCGAAACGATCTCGGTCAGTATTGGGCAAGGGTATTTCTTGGCCACACCGCTACAGATTGCCAACGCTACAGCCATGACTGCCAGTAAAGGTCAGCATATTACCCCGCATTTATTAAAGAGCAGTGACGGTGCTGCGGACGTCAAAATCATCACTAAGCCAGATGGCAAAATCGACTATAACGGTAAGCCGTCCGACTGGTTGCGTATGCATGACGCGATGGAAAGCGTGGTAGAAAACGGTACAGGACGCGGTATCTATACCCCGCGCTATCGTATCGCTGGTAAAACAGGTACTGCACAGGTGAAGTCTATCGCGCAAGGCAAACGCTACGACAAGTCAGCGATTGATAAACGCCACTGGGATCACGCTTGGTTTAATGGCTTTGCCCCAGTAGAAGACCCGCAGATTGCCCTTGCGGTACTGGTCGAAAATGGTGGCGGTGGTAGTACTGTTGCAGCGCCTATTGGCCGTGCTCTATTTGATTACTGGGTATTACAACGCAAGACAGATCCAGTGCTGCCACCTTCTGCTGATGAGCTAAAAGTCATTAAACGCCAAAAGGCTTTTGAAAAAGCGATGCGTGATGCCATTCGTGATAAAGAAGCAAAAGCGTTAGAAGAAAAAGAAGCCGCGAAAGCTGAAGCGGCAGCAGCGACGTCTGAGTAACTAGACCTTTAAGTGATTAATAGTATAAAAAGCAAAACCTAGCAAAGAATTGGTAAGCGAGACACAATAATGAAAAAAGCCTCAAATGGACGCGCACCAAAGAATAACCGTAAGGCGAAAAGTGCGGCAGCGGGTGATGTACGCATTATCGGTGGTCAGTTTAAGCGCCGTATTGTAAGTTTCATCGATGCAGATGGCCTGCGCCCGACCCCAGATCGCTTGCGGGAGACTTTATTTAACTGGCTACTCGCTGACATTCATGATGCCCATGTGCTCGATAGCTGTGCTGGCAGTGGCGTACTAGGGTTTGAAGCGCTATCTCGCGGTGCAGCTCACACGACATTTATCGAAATCAATCCAGCACAAAGTAACATGATACGTCAAAGTGCTGAGCAATTACGTCTTGAAGCTGCTGCTTATCAAATCATCACTGGCACTGCTGAACAAGTATTGCGTCAAGAGCAGCTGACTGCACGTCCTTTTGACATTGTATTTATCGATCCACCTTATGCTCAGGATTTATGGCAGCCTATTTTGACTGCGCTTATTACCAATGCCTTAATAAATACTGAAACACTGATTTATTTAGAAGCTGATAAAGATTTGTCAGCACAGCTTAAGCAATTGGAAGCGTCGCTAAATGAGAATTTAGACCTCCAATCAAGCGTTACTCAGCAACCAATCGCTTTTGAATGCTTGAAACAAACCAAAGTCGGACAAGTTGTTGCTGGACTTTATCGTCTATCATCGTCATAATTGTCGGGTTAATGAAAGCCGTTAACGTATTTTACAAATGTTTAGAACCGCTAAAAACTGGCCGACGCTGCAGTTTAATGTATATAAGGCGAAAATAAACCCCAATGCAGCTTGCAAGCGTAGGCGCTACTGCTTATAATGTGCAGTCTGTTTTTTGAGAGCCCCGTTCCCAGCTAAACTCTCAACGAATTCTAATTTTAAGGTTTTATCATGAAAACACTTAGTGCAAAACCAGCTGAAGTGACCCATGACTGGTATGTCGTAGATGCTGACGGCAAAACCCTTGGTCGCTTAGCCACTCAAATCGCAACTCGCTTACGTGGCAAGCACAAGCCTTCTTTTACTCCGCACGTTGATACTGGTGACTTTATTGTTGTCATCAATGCTGACAAAATCACGGTAACGGGTAAAAAAGCACAAGACAAAAAGTACTATCGTCACAGTGGCTACCCAGGTGGTATTAAAGAAACCAACTTCAATAAGTTGCTTGCACATAAGCCTGAAGATGTTCTACACAAAGCAGTTAAGGGTATGCTTCCAAAGGGCCCTCTTGGCTATGCGATGATCAAGAAGCTGAAACTTTATGCGGGTACTGATCATCCACATACTGCACAGCAACCTAAAGAACTAGACATCTAAGGATATACTTATGGAACGCAATTACGGAACTGGTCGCCGCAAGACGTCTACTGCTCGTGTATTTTTATCAAAAGGTACTGGTAGTATCGTTGTTAACGGTAAGCCACTTGACGAATACTTCAGCCGTGAAACTTCACGCATGGTTGTACGTCAGCCATTAGAACTACTAGACTCTGTTAACGCATATGATTTATATGTAACTGTTGCAGGCGGTGGTATTAGTGGTCAAGCTGGCGCAATCCGCCACGGCATCACACGTGCATTAATCGAAGCTGACGAAACTTTGAAGCCTGCCCTAAAAGCAGCTGGTTTTGTTACTCGTGATTCACGTCAAGTTGAACGTAAGAAACTGGGTCTACGTAAAGCACGTAAACGTCCACAGTTCTCAAAACGTTAATCAAAACTCTCTCTTATCTTTTTGCTGCTGTTGTCTTTTTCTCAGAGCTTCAGTAGCAAAGTTAAATAAGAGTCTGGTTTTGCAAAACCTTATAAGCTGGTCACAGCTTATAAGGTTTTTTTATGCCTACTGATAGCGTGTTGTTTATCTGATTGTCTTCATCAAACCAGCTTTGTTTTACGGCAATAACTAACATGAGTGCCTTGTTTCGACACTACATAGTAGAGCGTCTGTAGAAATTCTAACTTGTAAAGCATTAAATGCTACCCCATCATATCAGTAACTTTTTATTATTTGCCATGATGCCTCAAACCGTGCCGCAGAAGGATATTATGAAAGCGCCAGAACAATTCGACCCTAGCAAGCCATCTGCCAATAGCAGCGTGCCGCCTAGCATGAAACAGTCGGCTAAGTCGCCTGCGATACCGGCTGGCACACCGACAATTACCCAAAATCATAAGCGTACAGCACAAGCAGATAATAAGCCATTTCAGTGGCAGTTTTTATCACCAAAGAATTGGGGCATTTGGTTATTATTTTTGATAATGCTACCGATGATATATCTGCCGTTACGTTGGCAGTTTTGGCTAGGTCGTAAGCTTGGTATATTGATTTATAAAGCTGTTGGCTCACGTAGGCGTGACACTCTGATTAATCTAAAGCTTGCATTTCCAGAAAAGCCCGAAGCTGAACGTGAATTAATGGCCAAGCAAGTCTTTGTCAATCAAGGCATTGGTGTGTTTGAAACGTTATGTGCTTGGTTCAGGCCAGATGTATTTACTAGAACTGTATCCATCTCAGGGTTACAGCATATTGTTAATGCGCAAAATGAGCAGCGGCCAGTTATCTTGCTCGGTGCACATTATACGATGCTAGATTTGGGTGGCCTATTGTGTGCGCAGTTTTTCCCTGTAGATTGTATGTACCGTACGCAAAACAATCCTTTATTAGACTGGTTTATTTATAATGGTCGTACCAATATTTTTGGTAAGCAAATCTCTAGTCGTGATATGCGTAGCCTAGTTACCTCTATCAAAGCAGGACACGTCATCTGGTACTCTCCTGACCAAGACTATGGTCTAAAGCAAGGTGTCATGGCACCATTCTTCGGTGTGCCTGCTGCGACGATTACTGCATCGCGTCGAATGGCAAAACTGGGTAGCAAAGCACAGCCGCCAGCTGTCATGGCACTGCATACTTATCGGCAGACGCCTGACAATTTGCCGCGTGGTAAACGCCCACACTATCATTTAACGATTACGCCGGAATTAGACAACTATCCAAGTAAAGATGAAGTCGCTGATGCCACTCGGGTCAATGAAGTCTTAGAAGGACTCATTCGTATTGATCCTACCCAGTGGATGTGGTTCCATCGCCGCTTCAAACATGGGCCAAACGGTCGTACCGATATCTATAAGTAAGTCTTTATTCCCAAAAATACTGGTGAAGTTTGCTATACTTTGCGGCTAATATTTTGCATTTTAGCTATGCACTGATAATAATTTGATAAACAAAATAACGGATTTTCCATGAGCAATAACAGTACTCCTGACAATCAAGCTTCTGATACTTCAACTGAAGCCAAGCGCATCCTGACTGGTATTAAACCGACTGGTATTCCGCACTTAGGTAACTATGTTGGCGCGATTCGTCCAGCGATTGAGTCTATTCAAAATAGTGATTATGAAGCGTTTTTCTTTTTAGCAGACTACCATGGCATCATCGGCTGCTATGACCCTGCTATTATTCACGAATCGACTAGAGCCATTGCCGCCACGTGGATTGCTTGTGGTCTAGACCCTGAGCGTGTCACGTTCTACCGTCAGTCAGACGTGCCTGAAATTCCAGAGCTTGCTTGGATTTTGAACTGCTCATGTGCCAAAGGTTTGATGAACCGCGCCCATGCCTACAAAGCAGCCGTTGATATCAATACAGAAAAAGCCGATGTCGATCCTGATCAAGGTGTCACCATGGGGCTGTTTGGTTATCCAGTGCTAATGGCGGCTGATATCTTGATGTTTAATGCGACCCATGTACCTGTTGGGCGTGACCAAGTGCAGCATATCGAGATGGCGCGTGATATCGCAGGTACTTTTAATCATCGTTATAAGTCGCTTTTCACGCTACCGTCAGCAGTCGTTGATAACGATATACCGCTGCTTACTGGGCTTGATGGCCGCAAGATGAGTAAGAGCTATAGCAATACGATTCCCCTATTCGGTGAGCCAAATCCACAAGTCAGTCCTGAAAAACAGATGCATAAAGCCATCATGAAAATTGTGACTAACTCACAGCTACCTGATGAGCCAAAAGATCCTGATGACTCAGCTATCTTTGAGATTTATAAAGCATTTGCCACTCCTGAAGAGATTGCTGATATGCGTGCGCGTTATGCCGCTGGTATTGGCTGGGGTGACGCTAAGCAAGCCCTATTTGATAAGATTAATGACGAAATCGCGCCATTCCGTGCACGTTATGAAGAGCTGATGGCCAATCCAAAAGAGCTAGAAGAAATCTTGCAGATGGGTGCAAATAAAGCCCGTCGCCATAGTCGTAAGCAACTAGACAAAGCTCGCCGTGCTATCGGTATCCGCCCGCTTGCTAAGCTTAAATAATCGTTGCTGGAATAATCGTTTCACTGACGCAATTTATTATCAAAGCGGGTGCTAAACGTGCAAACTAAATCAAACACCAAACAGGCGGCTTTGTCTAAAGTCGCCTTATCTGCTATGGCTGATTCAATCTCTGAGCCTATAGAAAATCAGAGCGAGCTTGATGAGTCAATCAACCATGATATGTCGATACGTATCTATCAGACGCCTGTGCAGCATTTGCCAGAAGATCTATATGTACCGCCGCAAGCCTTTGCTATTTGGTTAGAGCAATTTGCTGGTCCATTGGATTTTCTGTTGTATTTGGTCAAAAAAAACAACGTCGATTTGACCCAAATGCCTATTCTGCCTATCACTGAGCAGTACTTAGCTTATATCGGTGAATTGGATACCGAGCACTTTGAATTAGCGGGTGATTATCTGCTAATGGCATCAACGCTCATCGCTATCAAAACCGAACTGCTATTGCCCGCCCCTGACACCCCAACCGACGAGCGTGACCCGAAAGCAGAGTTGATCGAACGCCTCGAAGAGTACGCGCAAATCAAAGTGGTCAGTCAGCGCCTAGACAATCTAGTACGCTTAGAGCGCGATGTTTTTTTGGCAATGGTTAGTATGCCTGGTCAAGACGTTATGAATGCGGAACTGCCAAGCTACTCACCTAACTTGCTGATTGATAGTTTATTTAAAATGCAGCTACAGCCTGACTATCAAATGCATACGATCAAAGTTGATGCAGTACCACTTGCCGATCGTATTGCCAGTATCAGCAGGCAATTAAGTACGGACGGGGCGCGCTCCTTTTATGAGCTACTAGACAAGGCACAAGGTAAAATAGGCGTGGTTGTAAGTTTCGTCGCCGTACTTGAGCTTATAAAGCGGCAGTTGGTTGGTGTGGTCAACATTGAGACAGATAGCGATATCGTCAAATCTGTTTCCAATGACGAACTACCTGATACGGATAGTGAGCCTACCGCACTTACGTTACAGTGGTTAGCCTAGTAGGCTCTAAGACTGTCTCCTAGCCCATTCTCTATTAAAATCACAATATTGAAATAAGAGCATACTTTAGATGGTAGATATTGAAGACCCAAAGCAGCATGGTAAACCCCTAGAACCAACAACTATGACTACATCTCCATCAGCTAAAGCGCAGCATGATTCTTTGGAAGAGTTGAGTAAACGTATCGAGGTGCTGTTGCATGCGTCAGAGGCACCGCTGACCGCTCACGCATTAAAAAAACATTTGTCATTATCTACTAAAGAATTAAAGCAAACCTTGCAAGTGCTGCAACAACGCTTAGATACAGGTGTGCTTAGGCTACATGAGACCGCCAGCGGTTATCGCTTACAGATATCTGATGACTACAGCAGTCTAATCCAGCGTACTTTTCCGCAGCGTCAGGAACGCCTTAGCCAAGCCTTACTTGAAACCCTAAGTGTCATTGCATACAAGCAACCTGTGACACGCAGTGATATCGAGCATGTGCGCGGAGTGACATTATCGAGCAATATACTGCGCCAGTTATTTGATAAAGGATGGATCGTTGAGAGAGGCTTTAAAGATACTCTAGGTCGTCCTGCATTGCTACATACTACTGCGCAGTTTTTAGATGCGTTTGGATTAAGCCATCTGGATGAACTACCACCTATGCCAGATATGGAAACCATACGATCCATGTCTTAAATTTTCTGCTGAACAAACTATAGTTACTCACATAAAAAAGGACAGACCGCATAAGATCTGTCCTTTTTATTACGTTGCTAATTTTGAACTGATATGCAAATCTTAGCAATACGTCTGCTAATTACTGATTAATCACATCAACACCTTTTGGTGGTGTAAATTTAAACTGACTGCTACCAATACTTGGGTTCATCTTAATACCGCTAAATTTAATAGAGGTTGTTTGACCCAAGGTGTCATTCAATACCATCATGACAGGTTTGCCACCACTAAAGCTTATTGAAAGACTTTTGAAACTTGCACTGTCTGATTTAGGATAGAGTACATAGTAGTTTTTGTTGTCATATGGCTGAGTGATTTTAAAGTTTTGATCAATTTTGCTTGGATCACCCGATAGTAGCAAGGCTGGTGTATTACCTACTTGGCTGTCGACGTTTTGCTTAGTCGCTTGCTCTAAATCCTTGTCATAAACCCACATAGAGTTACCGTTAGCCACGATCAGCTGCTCTGATGGTGACTTGGTTTCCCAGCGGAAGTTATTTGGACGTTGGACACTCATAGAGCCTTTAAACGTACCACTACTCGCGCCTTTAGTCGTTTGACTAAAATTAGCCGTCATACTCTTGGTGTTGGTCAGCAATTTGTTCAAACGTTTAGCTGCTGTTAGGTTGTCAGCAGGAGCTGCGGTAGCCGTTTGAGTTAAGGCCATCATTGGTGCTGCAATACCTAGCGATGTCATTAATACACCTGCTAAAGCGCCGCTCATCATCTTTTGTTTGGTTGATTTTTTCGTAGATAAGTTCATCATAAATCCTCTCTAAAAAAGCATAATCGCTTTAAAGTTGTCGCTAAAAATAAAATGTTCTATTGAAATTTTTGTTTTCTATAAATACTGATTTTACCAAGTTAAAACTGGTAACCATCAGCAATGGCAACAGTGTGCCAGTTTTTTTATTACGCGCCTAGTCATGATTTGCAATCTTTACTACGGCTGCCATACACGCTTGTAACCAATGCAGTTACACGGTAAAAGTTTGCATTTAGCATCGTTAGTTGGCAAAACCGAGGTAATGAATACAGCTAAACCTTTAAGTAGGTAAGTTAACAGTATAAATGAGCAAGAAATATGTCTGCTACAACCGAATGCTCATCTCAATTTTGGTAAGCAATTTCATTATTATGACTAATGGTTTCCTTGAAAGATGACGTGCTTTCTGCCTTCCATCATTAATAATGCATAAATTAATAGATAAAAATTTGCTAGAAATCCTACAAAAATAGCCATGATGATGAAAGTTTCAGTTCCCTCTAAATAACTTCTCATTACTTTAGAGTTACCCGCTGAAGTAAAACCAAAAAACCAAACCCAGCATAAGTTGATAGCGATAAGTAGCGATGCAGTTATAAAGATAGATCTTCTGGGATTTTCTCCCACTTCATGATTCAACTTATCTGAATTTCTTGCAGCTAATTTGAATTCTCTGACAATCTCAAATGAAAATCCCTTTAAAAAATAAGCAGCTGTTATAGCAATAAAAATCATTATGAAGTACAAGACTGTAAGGTCATTCAAAAGTCTTATTCTACCCGAGGCTAGCTTCATGGATTGAGCGAAGGGTGTTATTCCCACAAAATCCGAGAAATAATTTCCAAACATTAACGGCGTAAAAAACACGAGCGCGAATCCATAAAGATAGATGTATTTAAAAGGTGATAAGTCATTAAGGATATTTAGCATGGTCTTATGAGAAATATAGTGCTGTTTTTTCATTTTTCCTTCAAACCTGTCCACGATTTCATTTATTATCTGATCAAATCTTTTATTCAAACTAGCCGTCTTTTATAAAAGGATATTAGTTGAGATTGTTGAAATAGTATATTTTAAGAACTAGCGTTGAGTGATATTGTTCAAAATATCATTCCTTAATTCTTATCATTATCTTACGGTACCCCACAAACGTAAAAAGCCCCTACTACCATAAGGCAGTAAGGGCTTTTTTAATTATCTGATCATTCTATCCAAAGAATAAAACGATCTAAATAGATAATTATGCGTTTTCAACCGTAACATAACGACGGTTAAATTTACCTTTGGTCGCAAACTTTACAACACCGTCATTCAGTGCAAATAAAGTATGGTCACGACCCATGCCAACGCCTTCGCCTGCGTGGAATTCTGTACCACGTTGACGAACGATGATGTTACCAGCTGTGATAGCTTGGCCACCAAAGATTTTTACGCCTAGCATTTTTGGGTTTGAATCACGACCGTTACGGCTCGAACCGGCAGCTTTTTTATGTGCCATGAGAAAATCTCCTTGTTAATTTGACTTATCGCTGATGCGATAACTCTTAAGCATTTAGTGCGCTATTTAGCAATAATTGCTAAATGGATAATTAGGCATTAATCGCTTTGATTTTTAACAAGGTGTACCATTGGCGGTGACCTTGTTCTTTGTGATAATGCTTACGACGGTTGTGCTTGATGATACGGATTTTTTCGCCGCGACCATGCTCAACAACTTCAACTTCTACGCTAGCGCCGTCAACAACAGGCTGACCGATTTTGACGTTATCGCCGTCAACAACCATCAACACGTCTTCAAATTTGATTGTTTCGCCTTTTTCTGCTTTTAGTAGTTCAACTTTAAGCAACTCATCGACGACTACACGGTGCTGTTTACCACCAGTTTTGATTACTGCGTACATTGTATGACTCCGTTTAACCCGTGTGCCGTGGCTGATGTTATACCAACGCTTTTACGACGAACACGACAGGGAAAAATTAAAGGCAAGATTTTACGGCTTTTTGCTCATAAAAGCAAGCCGCGCCTCTTGTTTTTGCAAGGTGGTTACACTAATGACCATCTCTCATTTAGCTATAACGGCTGCTCATCAAGGAAAGTCGATAGATGACAATGCGAATATAAACATGAGAAATAGTAATGATAAGTGATAGATTAAGCCCAACAGCGGCCATTATAACTTATGCAATCAGTTACTTACAGCCTTTTATGAATCATTTATGTGACCAATAAGCTTAAGATGCGTTAGAGGATATATCTGTAAAACATAAGACATTTCTTATCGTTTTTATTCTACTCAATAGGCATAGTAAGCCCCACATATCATACGCCTGACCTACTTGTGCTATATACTTTAACCAACAATTTAAGAAGATAGCTATGCTATCATAAGCGAAATAATACCTTACCTATAGATAGATAAAATCAAGGTTATACCAACTCTCTTTACTCTTATTAATATGACTATTTATTATGACTAGTACCTCTTTAAATAATACCGTGCCTGCCTCTCAATCGACGCCTAGCTATGCTGATATTCAAAGTATTGTAGCCAATGACTTTGAGGTGATGGACAAGCAAGTGTTTGGCAGTTTGAACTCAAAAGTACAACTCGTTATGAGCGTCTCGCAACACGTGATCAATGCTGGTGGCAAGCGTATGCGTCCGCTGATTACCTTGCTCTGCGCACGTATGTTTGATGACAATCCATCAGAAAAGGCCATGCATCTAGCTGCTATCACTGAAATGCTACACACCGCTACCCTAGTCCATGACGATGTCATCGATGAGTCAGGGCAACGCCGTGGAAAGCCGACGGCAAATGCGACGTGGGACAATGCCACTGCAGTGTTAGTCGGTGATTATTTGATTGCCCGCGCCTTTAATCTATTGGTTGGTTTTCAAAGCCTACCATTGTTGCAAGTGTTCTCTGATGGGACTTGTGATATTGCCGAAGGTGAAGTATTGCAACTACAGCATCAGCATAACCCTGCCGCGACAGAGGAAGATTACTTACGCATTATCGATGGCAAAACTTCGCGCCTGTTCATGATGGCGACCCAAGGTGCTGCTATCTTGCAAGACAAGACAGAATATATGACGGCATTGGGCGATTTCGGACAGCATTTTGGTAATGCGTTCCAGATTATCGATGATGTGCTCGACTATAGTGGCGATAGTGAAGTGATGGGCAAAAACCTAGGCGACGACCTTGCTGAAGGCAAACCTACCCTACCGACTATCAAAGCACTCGAGCTACTCAAAGACAGCGACACTGAAGGCTATGAGCAGTTACGTATCGCCGTTCAAACGGGTAAGACACCAAACGCTGAACAACTTATTAAATTGGTACGTAGTTCTGGCTCATTGGCTTATTGTAAGCAGCGCGCTTTGGAAGAAACTAAACTGGCGCAAGATGCACTGAGCACGCTACCTGATAACCGTTATCGTACAGGCTTATATCAATTAACTGAACTCGCTAGCGCCCGATTAGTATAGTTAAAGCTGAGTCGTCTGTGTTATTAACTAATTAAGACGACTCTTTTTTTGACAGAATTTTTTAGCATGGCTTTTTAGCAAACTTCCTCAGCAATTGATAAATAAAAGCCCATAAATTAAGAAGTACCTTCTCAGAAAATAGCATGTCAGCCAAATCGTTACCTTTCTTTAAGTTTCATACACCCTTGCAGTACTATAATCGTATAAGGCTTTTTGACAGTTGGTCAAATTTTGATGACGTTTGTTAGGGACATAGCGATAGTTATTTTTTATGACTGTAATTAGGGGTTGCTAAAATTGTCATTTTGTTGACAAAGTCGATTTTCTGTCGTTTAAAAACCTTAGTTACTATAGGGTTTTAGATTTATAACAAAAGTTTACAATATATTTTTATACTAGGTTGTGCATGGTTCTATTAGCTGTTAATGAAGACAATGCTTACTATGACGGTAATCTATTAATTCGTAAATTGTAATATTACCGTCTTTCGGTCCAGCTCGTATCGCAAACTACTTGACTGTGGGGTTACCCCAATAGTTTATAATAACTTATTAAATTTATTAATCCATTCTGTGGTTTGCTTAAACAATTAAGGCTAAATAATCCTTTCGATACTCAATCCATATCGATGTCAGATTTTTTATTAGTCATATTTCGCCAACGGAATCATCTGGAATTGGAGTAAATAGTGCTAGCTTAGGCTATTTACTCTTTTCATTTAGCATTAGCAAGTTATTTAGCATTAGCAAGTTATTTAGCATTAGCAAGTTATTTAGCATTAGCAAGACCCTTATATTCAGTACGCCAAACTTATTGATCGATTTTTATACTGTCACTATTTATATATATTGCCGAGGACATTGATGAAGCACTCTACTCTTGCGCTTGTAATAGCATCTGTACTATCTGGAGCTGTACTGGTTGGCTGTGACAACAACGAGGACGCCGCTGGTGAGCAAGCCGCACAGCAGCAAATGCCGCCTGCGGTTGTCAACGTTCAGACAGTCACTCTCGATACCGTCCCTCAAGTACAAACTTTTTCTGGTCGTACTGCAGCTTATCAAACTGCCGACGTCCGCCCACAGGTCAACGGTGTGATTGACGAAGTACTATTCCGTGAAGGAAGCAACGTCAAAAAAGGTCAGCCACTGTATCGCATCAACACTGACAACTATGCCTCATCTGTAACGAGTGGCCAAGCTGCCGTACAGCAATCACAGGCTAACTATCAAACTGCTGTGGCAAACAATGCCAATGCAAAAGCTGAGTTGGTCAGTCGTCAAGCGTCATTAGCACAAGCGCAAAATGACTTACAACGTCTGCAAGGTCTGGTCAGTATTGATGCCATCTCAAAGCAGCAGTACGATCAAGCACAAACAGCCGTGCGTACAGCACAAGCGGCAGTACAAAGTGCCGCCGCAGCTGTTGGTCAAACTCAAGCAGGTATTGAGAGTGCAAAAGCAGGCATTCAGACCGCAAAAGCAGGTTTGGAAGCCAGTACCTTAGATCTAAACCGTACAATCGTACGCGCACCACTTACTGGCCGTACTGATCGCTCTAGCGTCACTGCTGGTACTCTAGTCAGTGCTGGTCAAGCCGATCCATTGGTGACTATTTCACGCTTAGACCCTATCTACGTTGATATCAGCCAGTCTTCTTCTGAGTTGCTAAAGCTTCGTCAGCAGATAGCAGATGGTACTGCTCAGCCGGGTATGAACTCAGTTGAATTGGTACTAGAAGATGGTTCTGTCTATCCAGTACGCGGTAAGCTTGCACTGTCTGAAGCCAAAGTTGATGAGTCAACAGGCGCTGTCACTTTGCGTGCTATTTTCCCAAACAGCAATAACATCCTGCTACCAGGTATGTATGTCACGGCACGTTTAACGCAGAGCGTTATTACCAACGCAGCCCTTGTCCCGCAAAGTGCGGTCACTCGTACGCCTAAGAGTGAGACGCAAGTCTATATCGTTGACGAAAATAACAAAATCCAAGTACGTCCGGTCACCATTAATGGTACTTACGATGGACAATGGGTCGTCACTGAAGGCTTGAAAGCAGGTGACAAAGTGGTTGTGATTGGCGGTGCTAAGGTCAAACCTGACCAAGAAGTGGTCGCTAAACCATTAGAAAGCGCAAATCCAGCACCAGCTGCTGCAAAGAATGCGCCTAATACCAAAACGCCGCAGCAAGCCGCAAAAACGATGGATAAAAAGCCAGCTGGCGATGAGACTTCTACCAAAAAACCAACAGAAGCCGCTGCCAACTAATTCCATTCAAGACAGGAAGACTTAGGGATATACTATGTCACGTTTTTTTATTAATCGCCCTATTTTTGCATGGGTGCTGGCTGTTTTGGTCATGCTCATCGGGGTGATATCCGTTCTTAATCTACCGATTGAACAATATCCACGTATCGCACCACCAACGATTTCAGTCAGTGCAAGCTACCCTGGTGCCAATGCGCAAACCGTAGAAAACTCAGTAGTACAGATCATTGAGCAGCGTATGAAAGGCCTAGATGGCCTGATGTATATGTCATCGTCGAGCTCGTCAAATGGTAGTGCGTCAGTGACGCTAACCTTTGAAAATGGTACCGACTCTGATACTGCGCAAGTACAGGTACAGAATAAACTACAAGCCGCGATGAGCTCGCTACCTGAATCAGTGCAGCGTCAAGGTGTCAACGTCAACAAATCATCTAGCAGTTTTATGATGGTACAGGCGTTTATCTCTGAAGACGGCAATATGGATCGGTCGGATATTGCCGATTATATTAACTCTAACGTCCTCGATTCGATCAGTCGTGTCGAAGGTGTGGGTGACGTTCAGGTCTTCGGTTCTACTTATGCGATGCGTGTTTGGTTAGACCCATCACGCCTACGTAGCTACAACATGATACCTTCAGATGTCGTCAATGCGATACGAGCACAGAATGCTCAGGTATCTGCTGGTCAGTTGGGGCAAGCACCTGCCGACACAGACAAACAGGTTATCAACGCCACTGTTACTGTTCAAAGCTATCTACAAACGCCTGAAGAATTTAAAAACATTCTGCTAAAAACGGATACTTCTGGTGCGCAAGTACGTTTGGGTGATGTAGCAGATGTTGAAATCGGTAGTGAAAACTATAGTATTTTGTCTTTATATAATGGACAAGAAGCCGCTGGTCTTGGTATTTCGCTTGCGGGCGGTGCTAACGCGCTTGAAACTCGCGAAGCTGTTGCTACGCGTATGGCAGAGCTGGAGCAAAACTTCCCAACAGGTCTAGCATCAGTTGTTCCCTATGATACAACGCCATTCGTGAAGCTTTCTATCGAGCAAGTTGTACATACGCTTATCGAAGCCATTGTCTTAGTATTTATAGTCATGTTCATTTTCTTACAGAACTGGCGCGCAACCATCATTCCAACGCTTGCAGTACCTGTGGTTCTATTAGGTACCTTTGCAGTGCTATACGTTGCTGGCTTTAGTATCAACGTGTTGACCATGTTTGCCATGGTCTTGTCCATCGGTCTACTGGTCGATGATGCGATCGTCGTCGTAGAGAACGTCGAGCGAATACTAGAAGAAGATCCTCACATCTCTATCAAAGATGCAACTATCCAGTCAATGGGTGAAATCAGTAAAATCGTTATTGGTATTGCGCTTATCTTGTCTGCAGTATTCGTACCGATGGCCTTCTTTGGTGGCTCAACAGGTGTGATTTATCGTCAGTTCTCCATTACGCTGATTACCAGCATGGTGCTCTCTGCCATGGTCGCGCTTGTATTCACCCCTGCCCTATGTGTGACCTTGCTAAAACGTGGCAAAAGTCATGAAAAAGGCAGTACCGAAAAGCAAAAAGGCTTCTTTGGTTGGTTCAACCGTGGCTTCTTCAAACTTAGCCGTTCGTACGAAAACTTTGTCGGCAAAAGTATTCGTTTTAAATGGTTATACATGATTGGCTATGCAGCCATCATCGGTATCATGGCGGTGGTGTTCTTACGTATTCCAGGCTCGTTTTTACCAGAAGAAGATCAGGGTATTATGTTTACCTTGGTTCAGCTTCCAGCTGGCTCTACGTTAGATGAGACACAAGACGTATTGGATAAAGTCAGAAGCTATTACGATACCCAAGAAACCGATAATATCGCTTCGGTCTTTACCATCGCAGGCTTTAGTTTTGCAGGTCAAGGTCAGAATATGGGTCTGGCGTTTGTGCGCTTATCAGACTGGGAGGAACGCTCGGGCGATGAAAATACCGCTCAAGCTGTCGCCGGTCGAGCAATGGGGTATTTCTTTACTCAGCTAAACGAAGCACAAGTATTTGCCATCGTACCACCCGCGATTACCGAGCTTGGTAACGCCAGTGGTTTTGACTTAATGATTCAGGACAGTGGCAACCTCGGACATGACGGGCTACTTGAAGCCCGAAACATGCTCTTAGGTATGGCCGCGCAGAACGATCAAGTGGCTGGCGTACGTCCTAACGGTCAAGAAGACTCGCCACAACTTAAAATAAATATCAATCAAGAACAAGCGGCGGCTTATGGCCTGTCACTAAGCAATATCAATAGCGTCATCTCAACAGCATGGGGCTCAAGCTACGTTAATGACTTTATCGATCGTGGCCGTATCAAACGCGTCTATGTACAAGGTGAAGCCAGCAGTCGTACCAACCCTGATGATATTGGCAAATGGTATGTACGAAATGACATGAACGATATGATTTCGTTTGATGCCTTCTCTAGTAGTGAGTGGCAGTCAGGCTCACCGCGTCTTACTCGTTACAACAGCCTACCGTCCATGAACATCCAAGGTAGCGCCGCACCAGGTCTAAGTACTGGTGAAGCAATGAGCTCGATGGAAGCGATGATAGACAAGCTACCTGAGGGTATCAGTTATGAGTGGACAGGCATGTCGTTGGAAGAGCAAAAGTCAGGTGCACAAGCGCCAATGCTCTATGCGCTTTCAATCCTAGTTGTCTTCTTATGTTTGGCAGCGTTGTATGAGAGCTGGTCGATTCCCTTCTCTGTGCTACTAGTTATTCCACTTGGGGTATTGGGTGCAGTGATATTTACCTGGCTACGTGGTTTTGCCAATGATATCTACCTGCAAGTTGGTCTACTGACTGTCGTTGGTCTATCCGCCAAAAACGCCATTTTGATTATTGAATTTGCAAAAGAACACCAAGAGGAAGGTTACAGTCTCAGAGAGGCCGTCATGACCGCAGCACGCCAGCGTTTGCGTCCGATTATCATGACCTCACTTGCCTTTGGTCTGGGTGTTGTGCCATTATTCTTGGCGAATGGGCCAGGTTCAGGCAGTCAAAACGCTATTGGTACTAGTGTTGTTGGTGGGGTAATCACAGCAACCCTCTTAGGTATCTTCTTTATCCCAATGTTCTATATCTGGGTGCGTAGTGCGTTCCCGCATAAATATGAGAACAACACACCCAATGATAAAGATGGTGGCAATGGTACGCCTAACTCGCATAACCCAACACCTTCTGAGAGTTATCAGCCTGCAAGTCTTGGAGACAATACACAATGAGTGCTCAAAAAACATCTATCATCAACTCATCATCGGTAGCTATTACAGCTATCGATGCGCAGCCAGCACTATCTCGTTTTCGCAAAAACAGTGGCCGCCTGTTAGGGCTGACTGCTTTGGCAATCAGCATGGCCGCTTGTAACACCATTCCAAAAGCAGATATGCGCCCTGTGCTAGCAGAGCCGAATATCCCTATGCAGCAATCTTATGGTGCATTTGACAAAGAGACTGTCAGTAGCGCCAATCAGGCAAGCATTGCCAGTCAGCGTTGGCAGAATTTTTATAGCGACGAGCGCTTAAAAGGTCTGATTGCTCTCGGTCTTGAAAACAATAAAGATTTTGAGAATGCACGCCTAGCCATTGAAAAAGCCCGCGCGCAATATCGAATAACCGATATCAATGACTTACCAGCTATCAACGGCAGTGGTGGCTACTCGCGTGGCGCTCAAAACAGTATCAGTAGTAGACCAGGTAGTGACTATACGGTACAACTGGGACTTGCCAGCTACGAGTTAGATTTTTGGGGCAGAATATCCAGCCTAAAAGATCAAGCGTTACAAAGCTTTTTGGCGACTACAGCAGCCAAAGATGCGACCCAGATCAGTTTGATTAGTAATATTGCCCAAAGCTACGCTAATCTAAGCTACAGCTTAGCGCAATTAAAGCTAGCTGAAGCTACAGTCGAGAGTCGTGAGCGCTCGCTATTTATCGCGGATAAACGTTTTGAAGCAGGTATCGACCCTAAGCTACCTTCACTACAGTCTTCTGCCTCATTAGAAAATGCCAAGCTCGCGGTATTACGTGCCCAGACCAGCGTTCTCCAATCACGCAATGCATTACAGTACTTGGTTGGTGGCGCTATTCCAAACGAGCTTATCCCGACTCCCGCAGTTAGCAATATTACCAGCCAGCAAATATTTAACACTGGTCTACCAAGTGAGCTGTTACGTTATCGTCCTGATGTGTTGCAAGCGGAGTACGACCTTAAAGCGGCTGGTGCAAATATAGCTGTAGCACGTGCGGCTTATTTCCCAACCATCAGTTTGGCCAGTAGTGTCGGTCTTCGTAGCGATAGCTTGGGGGATTTGTTTGACAATAACGGCTTTAGTTGGTCGTTTGGCCCTAATATCAGCGTCCCTATCTTTGATGCAGGCCGTTTAGATGCCAATTACGATGTGGCTCAAATCGAACGTGAGCAAACGCTTGCTAGTTATGAGAGCTCTATTCAAACGGCATTCCGCGAAGTATCAGATGTACTTGCCACGCGTGCGACGCTCGGTGAGCAGTTAGAGGCGCAGTATCGTCTGCAGGATAATTTTGAACAGACCTATCAGATAGCAGATGCGCGCTTCAAAGCCGGTATCTCGAACTATCTGGACGTACTTGACGCTCAGCGTTCACTGTTCTCTACTCAGCAAGGTATCCTAGATTTAGAGCTACAGAAAATCGTTAGCCAGATCGAGCTGTACCAAGCGCTTGGTGGCGGTGCGAACCTTGATGTACCGTCTGTCATCCCTGTACCGCAGCACACCAACTTGGCACAGATTGTCACTGGAACTGCTACTAGTGCAAAAACCAAAGCGACGAATGCCATCAAAGCAGCTGGTTCAGCGCGTGTGACTACGCCGCAAGAAGCTATCGCCATTAAGCAGTCACAAGCGGTAGAAACGACTACTTTCAAACCGACTGCTATCGTCGATGTGAATGACGATGGTAAGAAGGATGCCGCTGTCGGCGTGGTCACTGAAGAGACTCGCTTTAATAATAATAGTGTTGAGCAAGTTCCTGTGACCCAGATTGTTGAGCCTTAAATGACCTAGCCTTAATCTGATGACGCAGCTCTATCATCACATTGACAGTCGATACGTACTATCAGCCCTACCGACTTAACGTGGTGGGGCTTTTTGCTTTTATTGACGTCTTTTGGTTATAGTAGGCTCACTTTATACAAGCTCTCTTTATATAAAGCCACTTACAAAGCACAGATTCTGATAAGCTAATTCTATAAAATACCGCTTATAGCGATACTATTTTAACCATGTAACATGATAACTATTAAAACAATCATAAGGAATTATTATGAGCTATACCTTTAACCGTCAATACCCTGCTACTCGCTTACGTCGCCTGCGCTACAATGACAATGTACGTTCAATGATTCGTGAAGTGGAGCTGCATCCTAAGCACTTTATTGCCCCTGTCTTTGTCCTAGAAGGCGAAAACCAGCGCGAAACCATCGCTAGTATGCCAGGCGTTGAACGCTTATCGATTGATTTGCTAATCAACTATGCCAAAGAGTTATTAGCAGAAGGTGTGACAACCATTGACCTTTTCCCTGTGATCGATAACACTTTGAAAACGCCAGACGGTAGCGCCGCTTATGACGAAAACGCCCTGACTGCACGTACGATAAAAGCGGTCAAAGACGCTGTGCCAGAGATGGTCGTCATGACTGATGTAGCGCTAGACCCTTATACATCACATGGTCAAGATGGTCTGCTTGATGACAGCGGTTACGTCATCAATGATGCAACCATCGAAGTATTGGTCAAGCAGGCGCTGGTACATGCGCGTGCCGGTGCAGATATCATCTCTCCTAGTGACATGATGGATGGCCGTATCAAGGCCATGCGTGACGCGTTTGAAGCAGAAGGTTTTGTGAATACGGCTATTATGGCCTACTCAGCCAAATATGCTTCTGCTTACTACGGTCCCTTCCGTGATGCGGTTGGTAGTGCTGGCAACCTAAAAGGTGGCCATAAGAAGCAATATCAGATGGACTTTGGTAACCGTGCTGAGGCGCTACATGAAGTGGCTATGGATATCAACGAAGGCGCAGATATGGTCATGATCAAACCAGGTCAGCCTTATCTTGATTTGATTCGTGAAGTCAAAGATACCTTTGGCGTACCAACCTTTGCGTATCAAGTATCTGGCGAATATGCCATGCATATGGCAGCCATTCAGAACGGTTGGTTAAGTGATGCAGTGATTTTAGAGTCGCTGATTGGCTTCCGCCGTGCTGGTGCTGATGGCATTTTGACCTACTTCGCTCTAGAAGCGGCCCGCCAGCTAAACAATGCCTAATAGTAGCTATACTACCTTTTATATTGTACAAGCCCCAGCTACTAATAAGTAGCTGGGGCTTTTTTTGAATATTTTCTAATCAATAAAACTATAGACGTGCACGGTCATGTGGTTCATTAAAATCAAGCACTGGGCCAGCAGGGACAATACGCGTGGGATTAATATTGCCATGACTGGTGTAATAATGTTGCTTGATATGATTCATATTTACCGTATCTGCAATGCCAGGTACCTGATATAAATCACGCAGATAGCCCCAAAGGTTTGGATAGTCAACGATACGACGCAGATTGCATTTAAAGTGCCCAACATAGACAGCATCGAAACGAACCAACGTCGTAAATAGTCGCCAATCGGCCTCGGTTATAGTGCTACCTGTTAGATAACGCTGATGTGCTAAGCGCGTCTCAAGTGTATCTAATGCCGAAAATAGCTCAATCACGGCCTCTTCGTAAGCCTCTTGTGTGGTAGAGAATCCTGTTTTGTACACGCCATTGTTGATAGTTGAATAGACGAAGGTATTTATATCATCAATTTCTTGTAACAACTCTGCTGGCACAAAATCACCTGCTAGCGCATCAACCTCATCAAAGGCAGAGTTGAACATACGAATGATTTCAGATGACTCATTACTTACGATTGTGTTTGTTTTTTTATCCCACAAGATAGGTACGGTGACACGGCCTGTATAGTCTGGCTTGGCCTTGGTATATAGCTCATGGGCATAGTCTGCATTGATAACTGGGTCAGCAACGACGCCTGCACCTTCTGCAAACGTCCAACCATACTCACCCATATACGGATGTACTACAGATAGCGGAATGATGTCTTCTAAGCCTTTAAGCTTGCGATAGATAAGGGTACGGTGTGCCCAAGGACAGGCTAGCGACACGTATAAATGATAGCGGTCAGGTTCGGCTTTAAAGCCCTTAATACCTGTTGGGCCTGCGCTACCATCTACCGTTACCCAGTTTCTAAAACCAGCATCTTCACGCTGAAAGCGGCCACCACTCTCTTTTGTCTCATACCACTTGTCTTGCCACTGCCCATCTACCAAGAGACCCATGTTATTCTCCAACTGTTTTTAATATTTGTTTAACGCTTAGTCAGCATGATTGATTTCAAACCGTTATTATCATGACGATTACGTTGTTTAGAGAGATATCATATCAGTTATAAGGGTTTAATCATTAGCGTTACCCTATTTATTAACAATAAAAACTAAACCGTTTAAATTCAATATTTAGTAAATATACACAAAAATATATCTAAATAACTAATATAAGCATGAATAGCAGATATTATGATAATAAAAGAGGTTTATGCTAAAAAAGACTTGCAAAGTCTGGGAAACTTGCTAAAATGCTCAACCTAAATAGGCGTATAGCTCAGTTGGTTAGAGCGCTACCTTGACATGGTAGAGGTCGTTGGTTCGAATCCGATTACGCCTACCAGATTCGAAAAGCCCCAATCTTAAGATTGGGGCTTTTTTTTGTCCGTGAAATATGGGCTGTAGAGAAAAAGGAAACTATACGTCGATGCAAATTTCCTCTTTTCTCACTTTCCGCAAACGTCATCGAAAAACGTGTGTGCCTAAATTGTGCCTAAGTTGCGCCTGCTCTCTATTTTGCCTTTCTTTCAGAGTAGCATTTTCGACCTCTACCCTAAATTATCTAAAACACTCTCAATATTTATTTACTTCTCTTTATCTAGCGAGTCGTTAGGTACATAAGTAAATAAATCACCTACTTCAATATCTAGTGCCTCACAAATTTTATCCATAGTGTCAAAATCTATTCTTGAAGTCTGTTCGTTATAGATCTTGTGCACTGTTGACTTGCTAATTCCTGTCATTCTTATTAGATCTGCCACCTTCATACGTCGTTCAGCTAGTAGCACTGGTAAATTACATAAAATCATTAATAATTCCTTAATAGACTAAAAAAGTACTTGCATCGACTAACGATAGCTAGTAAAGTACTTCTATCGAACAACAAAGTACTTTTATAGAATTATTTGTTATCTCGATAAAACAACCTAGTTATTTAATTGGCTTACAAGGAATTTATTATGTCACATACTTACCTAACTACCCAAGAGCTTTCTGAGCTCATCAAATATAACCCTCGTACTATCCGTAATGAGCTCAAGGATAGTGTGCTTATCGAAGGCATTCATTATATACGCCCGTTCGGTGGTCGTAAGATTTTGTACATTTGGGAGGAGATTGAAAAAGATATGCGCACTGGTATCGCCGGTAGCGTCAACGCCATGGCACTACAATAAGGAGAAATATGATGGCTAGTATCAGAAGGCGCAAAGGGAGCAATATGCTATTTGTCGATTTTTATTATATGGGTATACGCTGTCGGGAGACGACAAACCTAACAGACACACCAGCGAATCGCAAGAAGCTTGAGAAAGTGGCTGAGAAAATGAAAGCAGAAATCATCTTAGGACTGTTCAATTACGCTAAGTACTTTCCAAAAAGTGACAAAGCGGCACAGATGGTAGCGTTAAACGATCGCAAGGAATGTATTAATACCGATACGCCCTCTTTTGAACAGTTTGCAAAATTATGGTTTTCTGAAAAAGAAATTGAATGGCGTGATACTTACAAGCGCAAAATAAAGGAGATTATTGATATGTACTTGATTGATAAGTTTGGGACTAAACCCATTCATCTCATAAAAAAGACAGATGTATTAGCCTTCCGTTCATCGCTCGCCAAAGTAACGTACGGAAAAGCTAACAAACATCTGTCAGCGGCACGCATTAATTCGATCATGGTACCTTTAGGTATGATACTAAAAGAAGCAGCTAAACGCTATCAGTTTGACAACCCTTATTACGATATCAATGCGCTCAAGCAACCTAAAACGGATATTCAACCATTCACACTGAATGAGGTTTGGACGTTTATTAATGGGGTGAGAGCAGACTATCGCAATTATTATCTGGTACGTTTTTTCACAGGTATGCGTACGAGTGAAATTGATGGATTGACTTGGGAGAACATTGACTTTGACCGACGTGAGATTGTGATCAAACAAGCTTATGTCAAAGGCAAAATTGTTCCTCCTAAGACTCAAGAGTCTTACCGTGCGATTCAAATGTCACCTTGGGTCTACGATGCTCTGAAGGAACAGCAGACCATAACTTATAAGCGATCTGACTATGTGTTTTGCGCGCATACGGGTGAGCCACTTGACTACAACAACGTGAATAAACGTGTTTGGCACCCTACTCTTAGGATTTTAGGTCTGAAGAAGCGCAATGCTTATCAGACTCGTCATACCGCAGCAACGCTATGGTTAGCTGCTGGCGAAAGTCCTGAATGGATTGCCAGTCAAATGGGACACTCTACAACCAAGATGCTGTTTAATACGTATAGTCGCTATGTACCGAACATGACTCGACAGGATGGTAGTGCGTTTGAAGCATTGGTCAATCGCAGTCAGATTGCTCAGGTATCTACCGATAAGGGGCCTCACAATGAAAATGATTGATTACGATAAACTGCATGCGACGTTTAAACCTAGTGGCTATGTCAGTAATGGTGCAGATAATATTGCTAACTACCTCATCTGTGAGCTCTGCATTCAGTCAGGTACTGGTTTGGCTAGGTTCCTAAGTATTGATAGTTGCTTTGATAATCATATGGCGCTGCGCATATGGGTTCAAATGCGCTTAGAGGCCAATCCTGACTATGTCGTTGATGATATGTGTAGTCAGCTACAGAGTGAGCTTTACGAGCTACTACCTCAAACTGGCTATGGATACTAAGGAGAATGTTATGAGCATGAACTTCGTCTTTGATTCAGCTCTAGAGGATACAGCGAAGCGTTTGTGTCATGAGTATTGGTCCTATGTGTCGCCCAGTGATTATATAGCGAATTTAGAACTGCTTTGTTATGACCACAACACGGAGATTGATGTATTATTTGCTACACTTGCAAAATGTCAGGTTTATTTAGATGACATACACTGTGAGTACTGTGGTCGTCCCTATCAATTAGATGTCCCAGCAGATATACCTTATGCAAGGAGATTGAATTCTTGGTTTTGTGAGGGATGTATTAGCTTTTCTGGTGGACAGCTTGTCCTAGGTAAGTAAATCTTGAAATAGTTAGAATCAGAAAAACAAAAAAGCCTCAGCTCAAAGTTGGGGCTTTTTCAGTTTAGTCAGTTTAGCTATATTTTAACTAAAATTTTTATAAGATTACACTTTACAAACTACACCAGCTTCTTTAGCCTCATCATAGACCCCGTAAGCATCTAGTCCTAAAGACTCCACATCATCAAGATATTTCTTTGTACCTTAACGAGCTATTTGGCAATAAAGTTACGCAGTTTCATATCAAAAAAGATAGTTGCCCTGGAGAAAAGCGTGACTTTGCTAATTTTGGAGAATTAGGTGATGAGCCAAATCTTGGTCTACGTATAGAGAATGCCAGCATATTACCTGATGGTTTGGCCTTGGATGCAGAAGGTGCTGTGTGGATTGCAGATACTTTAAATCAGCGAGCTGTACGTATAGCAGAGGGTGGTGAGGTTTTAGAAACTATCGATACTGCACCTGATGGTATCTTTGCAGTTGCGCTTGGTGGACATGATGGTAAGACATTATTTATGTGCGCGGCGCCAGACTGGGATGAAGCCTCTCGTAAGGCAGAAACCAAAGGACGTATGCTAGCTGTACAGGTTAAGGTAGGGCATGCAGGCACGCCATAATTAGAAATTTTTTCAGAACATAAATAAAAAACAAGCCACTAGAAGTGGCTTGCTTTAGGTTAGGATTGACTCATATATAATTCTTATAGTAGAACTGAATAGATTATCGCTAGAAACACATATAATTAATTAATGTTAACTTCATAACTAAAATTCTCTGCTAAACCGTAAGACTCTCGATATTCGATTGCTTCGCCTTTAAGGTTTTTTGCGATACGGCAAACTCTTACTAAGCTCTGCTGCTCAGCATTATCTAAGTATTCATCATGATAGTGTTTTATAAATGACAGCGTCTCTACAGCCGATGAAACAAATTGCCCACACTTTTTATAGTAAAAAGGATATAAAAGGTTTTCAAAATCATTTGGGGTCAATGTTAATAGATCCCTGAATAAGCTTTGAGGCAACCAAATTTTTTCACTTAAAATAACTTTATTGTCCATCATACGTATACGTTCGATATAGACTAAGCTATCGTTTTTACGTAATTTTAATTTTTTATTGATATTATCAACTGATGGTACAGATGTTATCTTTTTAACCAAACCAGTTGGTGTCACATAACCGGTCTCTTTATCACGAAACTTGAAAAACCTTGATAAAGATGCTTCAAAATTTGGCTGTTTCAAAAAAGTGCCGCGACCTTGCTGCTTGAATAGCACGCCATCTTCTACAAGTTTTTCAACAGCTTTACGAACTGTTCCTACTGATACTTGATATTTGTCTGCGAGCTCTGATTCAGTAGGTAAAGGAGTATCTTTATCCCAATTGTTTTCAGTGAGTAAAACTTGTATTTGCCATCGTACCTGTTCATACCGTGGCATATTGAACTTTTGAAAACTTTCTAACATTTCTGTATCCATAGTATTACTCATCCAAATCAGCTCCCATCTTATACACTAAAAAACTATTTGACAATGTTGAAACAATGCTTCTTAATACGAGTAATGATTCATATATATGTTTATATGTTTATATGTTTATATGTTTATAATACTACATAGTTACGTCAGGGAGTAGACATGACTTTTTACATTTTAGCCGCCATCATTGTTTCTATTATTCTTGGATATACCACAAAGATAAATATAGGCTTATTCGCTATTGTATTTTCATATCTGATTGGATGTTTTGGTCTCGGACTCAAAGCGTCTGATGTTATTGCATTATGGCCCATCAAGATTTTTTTTATTATCTTTGCTGTCACACTATTTTATAATTTCTCTCTAGCAAACGGTGCTTTAGAAAAACTTTCTGGGCACTTGATATATAAGTGCCGAAATTTTCCAGCGCTATTACCTTTAGTTGTCTTCTTTGTAGCTACTATTATTTCTGGATTAGGGGCTGGATACTATACGGTGCTAGCCTTCATGGCACCCATGACCTTGCTATTGTGTAAAAAAGCCAATATGAATATCGTAATTGCTGCGCTAGCCGTCAACTACGGCGCGTTGGCAGGTGCAAACTTTATGACCTCACAGAGCGGAGTAATATTTAGAGGTCTTATGGATACGGCAGGTATAGTAGCAGACACTGCCTTTGTTTATTCATCAGGAATATTTGCTGCCACTTTTTTAATTCCTGTTGTTGTTTTAGGGCTTTATAGCTTAGTAAATGCTAAACATAATAAAGCAACTATTGATGCAGTGATGCCAGATCCTTTGGACAACAAGCAAAAAAAGTCTCTCATGTTAATTTTCATCATGATGTCTATTGTACTTATTGTACCGATTCTAAATATATTATTACCTCAAGTAGAAGCTATTAGCTTTTTGAATGCTCGTATTGATATTGGTTTTATCGCTATATTTTTTGCTATCGTTAGTTTATTCATGAAATTAGGAGACGAGAAAACTGTAATAAGTTTAGTACCTTGGAGCACACTTATTATGATTTGTGGCGTAGGAATGCTAATAAGCCTAGGTGTAAAAGTAGGTGTTATAGATGAACTCACTGAATGGTTAAGCACAAACGTACCTATATGGTTAATACCTGTACTAGTATTCATTATTAGTGCCATTATGTCGGTATTTGCAAGTACTCTGGGAGTAGTCGCACCTGCATTGTTCCCTATTGTACCTGCTCTGGCTATTGCTTCAGGTTTAAACCCAGTTTTACTATTTGTTTGTATAATTGTAGGTGCTCAAAGCTCCTCTATTTCTCCGTTCTCATCTGGTGGTAGTTTGATATTGGGTTCGGCACCAGTAGATATTGACAAAAATAAACTTCTAAATGCCCTCCTATTTAAAGCGGTTCCTATAGGTATTGGAGCAGGACTGATTGCAACTGTGATTATTCAGGTCTTGTTCTAACCAATACTATAAAAAGGAGTTTATATGAACTATATCGATGCACATGCTCATGTATTTTCGCATGAAGCCAATTTCTTATCCACTGCACGTTACATCCCAGATTACACCGCTAGTATAGAAGACTATATCAGATACCTTGATCTTAACGGATTCAGCAAAGGAGTACTTGTTCAGCCCAGTTTTTATGGCACTGATAATAGTTGTATGTTGGCGGCTATATCAAACTACCCTGAACGACTTAAAGGTATTGCCGTATTGGACAACGATACAAGCATCTCTACTTTAAAGCATTTAGATGAACAAGGTATTGTAGGAGTAAGACTCAATTTATTCGGCCTTAGCTGCCCTAATTTAAATGAACCCAAGTGGCAACAATTTTTAAAAAACGTTGCTACTATGGGTTGGCAGGTAGAAATACATGCACCAGTAGATTATTTGGTAAAGTTATTACCTTTATTGACACAATATTCAATTGATATTGTTATAGATCACTTCGGCAGATTTGATAATAAGTTAGGTGTAGAAGATCTAAATTATGGACGCTTCCTAGAAATACTTGACCCTAGTCAGCATTGGGTTAAGGTGTCTGCTTACTATCGCCTAGATAATAAATTAAGTATTCAAAATGCAGTTGATGCATTTGAATTACTAAAAAATCATAATATGGAAGACCGACTTATTTGGGGAAGTGATTGGCCTCATACTCAGTATGAAAGTAAAATGACTTTTTATAAAGCATTGAGTGATTTCAAAAAGATCGTCAACAATAAAACTTTAATGAATAAAATTTTAACTCAGAATAGTGCACACCTATTTAATTTCTAAATCAGCTCAATCAAAAGTAAAAATCGATACTAAAAGGTATCGATTTTTACTTTTTCCGTGATATTTTTTAAACCTTACTATGAGCAATCTCATATAAAACAGATATATTGTCAGTATAACAACACACTACCCACATTTAATTACTCATTCAAATAAAGCTCAGCCATCTCATCAAGCCTCGCTTTTACCTCTTGCCAGTTCGGCATCACCTGCGTCAATAAGCGCCAAAAGTGCTCGCTATGATTATGCTCAGCTATATGACACAGCTCATGCAATATCACGTAATCGATGCATTCCTTTGGTGCTTTAACCAAATGAGGATTAAGTATTAGATTACCTTTAGTAGAGCAGCTACCCCACTGCTTCTTCATAACTAACAGTCTGAAAGCTGGCGTATCAGTTACCCACGCTGCTTTAGGTAATACCACCTCTAGGCGTTCTATAAAGATAAGCTTGGCTTTAGTTTTATACCACTCGTCAATTAGGCTTTTGACGATAGCAGTTCGTTCTTCAATACTTAATGTAGAATCGCTTTGAGATAATTCTACGTTTAACTTACCGCGACTAAGCTTCACAGTGCTATGCATTACATCGGCCGTTTCTATACTGGTTATCACTTTTAATACGTAACGACGACCCAGATAAAACTGGGTTTCGCCGCTGACATAACGTTTGGGTAATACATGATCTTGTTGCTTGGCAAAGTCCTGTAGGCTTTGCCATATCCAGCGAGCACGTTTCATCATCGCATCATAAATCATCTCATCGGTAGCATCGTTAGGTGCTGTGGCGACCACACGCTGATCAGGATGTACTTTAATGACTACTTTTCGAGGCTTAGCCTTTTTCGCAATCAGCTTATCGCTTTCAGGCTTATTTATCTTTTCTTTATAAAGCACTTCTTTACGCACGACTTCATAGTCAATCTTATATTGACCATAATAAAACACACCATTCTCAGTCATTGCCTACTACCCTCTTACTGCTCTTAGGCTACTTATCTCTTGAAAGTCCAAGACGGGTAGTCTTTAGCACTTCCTCGATGAGCTGTTGCGCTTTATCGATACCCAAATCCGT
>NZ_JBNNGG010000002.1:0-633768 GCF_050268165.1 Psychrobacter sp. NPDC078631
TTACCATGGTCAACGTGTCCGATTGTACCGACGTTGACGTGTGGCTTGTTACGTTCAAACTTGGCCTTTGCCATGGGTATTTCCTCTTTTTTTGGTGAATGATCAATAAAAAGCTGTTTAATGGCTCATAATAGAATTAAATCATCATAAACCTAGCTATCAACCGCACGAACCACTGCTTAAACAATGCTCCGAACTAATTCTTGTATCCGTTATTATACGCTGACTTGTCTTAAATAGTCATACATCTCTCAATTGAAATCAACTTTTCTCTAACTAGTAGATATACAGCTCGATTGATTGTAATCTTTCTTATAACCGTATAATTATCTTGATATGCAAGGTCGCGATATTAGCTGACCGACATCATCAAACAATCCGTAAAATCCGTTAACATATGGAACAGCAATCCTATTCCAATGATATTAAGAGGCTTACGAAGAAAGAGTAAAACAAAATACACTAGCATCGCATAATAAGTATGTAGCGGATGGAAATTAATGCTACATCTACTTGCTTGAAATATTGGGTTTGCTACCAGATGATCTATATCAACCAACATAGTCGCAAGCAAAATCAGATATGCTTTTTTCCACTCTTTTTTAAAAAACGCAATCGCGATAAAAAGAGGAAAACCAAAATGCAAAAAATAATGTATTAATGTCTGCATACTGACCTATTAGTTTTAGTCTTCTCTATATAAGACCATCAAAACCAATATTTATTAATATACTGACAGCACTAAAAGGCAACACCTCAGTGTCACCTTTGAATCATTGTCTACCGCACTACTGTTATATATTTCAATATTCTATAATTTCGATATCGACGCAAAGTTATATAAATAGCAAAACAAGCATAAAAGGTATAAACAATAAATGGAGCTCATATCGAGAATTGAACTCGAGACCTCTCCCTTACCAAGGGAGTGCTCTACCGCTGAGCTATATGAGCGTATGTTAAAACCTTTGAGTTGCACTAAAAAAAATATCACGATGCAGCAATAATTACTGACTCTCGTGATGATTTATTGTTATGCTTTGCGATGGTGTATATATGGAGCGGGTGGCGGGAATCGAACCCGCGTCATTAGCTTGGAAGGCTAAGGTGTTACCATTATACCACACCCGCATTTACTCTTATTCAGGATAACTCTAATTGAGAGTTATGAGATATAGAGAGTATGCTTGGCGCTATGACAAACTTTAGAAAATATGGTGGTGGGGGAAGGATTCGAACCTTCGAAGCTTTCGCGACAGATTTACAGTCTGTTGGGTTTGACCGCTCCCCAACCCCACCTTAGGTTGCTTTGAACAAAAATGACTTACATTTAAGACAAATTCATAAAAAGCTACTTTAAGAGAGATGGTGCCGACTGCCGGGATCGAACTGGCGACCTACTGATTACAAGTCAGTTGCTCTACCAACTGAGCTAAGTCGGCTTGTTCTCTTAAAGTGGTGGCTATTCTATCAAATTTTTTGAGATGCGCAAGTACTTTTTCATCTTTTTTTAAATTAATTTGATATAAATATTTAAGTTACTGATTAAGCTGGTTTTTTTATAAATAAAAATATGGCAATAAATTGGCTTTTTACTTGCAGCCTTTATTTTTGTCATATCACCGGCCATTTAATTAGCGAATACGCAAGCCATTACAGGCCATTTCTACCGCTTTTATTAGTGCTAATGCTTTTTTATTGGTTTCATCCCATTCTTTTTCTGGAACAGAATCAGCAACAACCCCTGCTCCGGCTTGAATATGTATCTCACCACGGCGCATCACCGCAGTACGGATAGCAATGGCCGTGTCCATATTACCATTCCAACCTAGATAACCAACTGAGCCACCAAACACCGTTCGACGTACTGGTTCTATCTCATCGATAATTTGCATAGCGCGGATTTTGGGTGCACCCGATAGCGTACCAGCTGGGAAAGTGGCACAAAACACATCTAGTGCATCTTTGTCAGCTCGTATCGTACCCTCAACATTGGATGCAATATGCATCACTTGTGAGTAGCGCTCTATAAACATCTTTTCTGTGACTTTGACACTGCCATACTCGCAAACGCGGCCAATATCATTGCGACCCAAATCAATGAGCATCAGATGCTCGGCCGTTTCCTTCTCATCATTTAGCAGCTCTTGCTCGAGCGCTAGGTCTTCAGCCTCATCTCGGCCACGTCGCCGTGTCCCTGCCAACGGCCTTACCGTTACTTTGCCATTTTCGATACGGGATAGGATTTCAGGAGAAGCACCGATAATATCAAAGCGTTTGTGATCATCGAGTGTATAGCCATGCACTAAAAACAGATACGGTGAAGGGTTTAGGTAGCGAAGCGCACGATAGACGGCTAGAGAGTCGCCTGTATAGTCCGCTGTCAAGCGCTGCGCTGGCACTACTTGCATGACGTCACCTGTGGCAATGTAATCCTTTATTTTATCGACATCACTACAGTATTTTTCAGCACCTGTTTGCGATATAAATTTAGGCGTAGGCATTACAGGTGCGCGCAAGTTAGACGGTTCTGCTAGCTTTTCCTCGATTTGTTCTAGCTCGCGAATAGCTGAACTGTAGCCATCCTCAGACTGGCAATCAGCATAGACGATGATTGATAGCGTATTCTCTAAATTATCAAATACAATCACGCTCATCGAAAGCATCAGCCACATATCTGGCATCGACATTGGATTGGGCGCATCAGATAAGCCGACACTTGGCTCAATAACACGTACCATATCATATCCAAAGTAACCGACTAGACCGCCACTAAAGCTCGGCATCGTCGGCACATCTTCAGCGGTTGGCATTTGATATTGCGCCATCAGCTCACGCAGGTAATCAAAGGGATTCTCTACTGACTCTGTATCAATATGATCGTTTCTTTTAGTCGTCATATTGCCATCAGCGTACTGTAAAATCAGATCACTACCCAATCCAATCATGGAGTATCGCGCCCAGCGCTCACCGCCTACCACAGACTCAAACAGATAGGCAGAGCCATTTAGATCACGTACTTTGGAGAATACAGATACGGGAGTCTGCGCATCCATCAGACGCTTTTTTACCAGCGGTGCGTGACTAAAGCCCCTATCTCTAAAAGCTTGATATTCTTCAAAAGTCATCATAATAGCGCTCTCTTAGCACCTTATAGGCAATAACAAAACTATAAGCTGCTCTATAAAATATAGCGCCAATATTCGCTAAAATATCGACGCTATAATGAGTTATTTGTTTAAAAAACGGTACGCACACAAGGGCCTCTGTCAAAAATTACGACAAAGACTTAGTGTAGAGTTGAATTATGCACCGCCCATATTAAACAACCATAAGGCCAAACCGATAATTAGAATGGTCACAAATACCCATATGAACCAGCCGCCGCTCGCTTTTTTCTCTACATGACCTGCATGAGCAGGGTTGCTGATTTCTTGATCCATCGCATTATTGCCTTCGGTACCAAGATCGCGCGGCTGCCCTAAATTAGCCGTGCCTGAAAACTGTGCACTAGCTGCTTGTTTGGCTTTTAAAACTTCAGGGTCAGCTTCTTCTTGTAACTCTGTTTTTGTTGTTTTGTCGTGTTCGTCTTGGACTGCTGGCTCTTCTACCACTGGTGCGCTATCAGTAAATGCTGCCTGTAATGGCTCTGTAGACGTCACAGCCTCTGCTTCAGTTGCCGTAGGTACAGATGCGTCAGTTACTACCTCTGTGGCAACTGGCGTTTCTTCTACTGGCGTAGGCGATGCTGCATCCGCGTCAGATAGCACTTCATCGATACCTGTTTCTTTGACAACTGGCTCTGTAGCAACGGCTTGTTCAGTAGCTAGCTCTTCAATAGCTGGTTCTTCAAAAGCCGGCTCTTCAATAACTGGTTCAACGGTTTCATGCGCAGGAGTGACTGAGTCTTCGGTCATATCTAAGCCGGTATCTACAGGTAAAGGTTCTACAGGTAAAGGTTCTACAGGTAAAGGTTCTACAGGTAAAGGTTCTACAGGTACAGTATCATCTTTAGCAGGTAACATTTCTTCAATACCAGTTTCTTTAATCACTGGCTTATTACCTGTTTGCTCTTTGATTAGATCTTCTTCAAGAACGCTTTCCTCAACTATTTGCTCTTCGGTCACAGGCTCACTAGCAGGAGTTTCTGGCACGGCAGCTGTGTCAGCATTTTCATGTGTATCTGCTACTGGCTCTTCTGTGACTACTGGCGCAGCAGATGCCTGTACTTGAAAGCTAAAACTTGCAAAGCCAAGCGTATCATCTACTTTTAAATGACTAGATTTATTGCCTTCGATACGTTGCTCATTGATAAACGTGCCATTAGAAGAATCTAAGTCCTTCACATACAACTGACCATCTAGCACACTGAGCACTGCATGGTTGCGAGAAACCTGCTTACTACCTAGCACTACGTCGTTATCACTACCACGACCTATAGATAAGCTATCACTAACTGTCAGTGTCAGGTCACCTAGCGCTTCCGTCAATGCATTTAGCTGCCAAGTTGTACTTGCTGCCGTATTCATACTATCTGTCTCGTTTGTCATGTTATAACTCCTTATTTTTCTATTGAATATCCAATGATGCTAAAAATAATAACTCTAAAATATTACTGCCAATTTATGATAAGTATTGTCGCTATTTCTTTAATAATATTTGCCTAGTACGGTTTATTAAGTACTTTCCTCAAACACCATACAGCATTTACTTTGGTATAAAGTGAGGCTTTATAACTTTGTCGAGCTTACTATACGGGATATTAAGGACAGGCATACCGTAAGCATATGGACCGATAGAATAATGCTGATAACGAATGCTAACGCCTGTATCTGTCAAAGTCACATTATCGCTCAACGTAAATGGCCAGTTTTTCTCATAACTGCTCACGTCTTCAGCAACCGTTTTAACCCATCCTTTATACGCATCATAGGCAAGCGCCTCAAAACGAGGTTTTTGCCCTGAGATAAGCATGTCGTCAAGCGTGACCTGCTTTTTGGTACTTGGGTCAAACACTAGGTACTCGCTATAAGGCATACCATGTGCACCGCCAGTATAGACATAGGAGCTAATCTCAAACAGTTCAAAGTCATCGACATGACCTAAGTAATGAAGCGCTACCATCAGATTATAACCCCACGACACATCATCAGGCATATCTTGGAATTGCGAGCTCACAAAGCTATCAAGAGCATCCGTAACTTCTTTTTCGCTGCTTTTACCCTTGATAGGTGCTGACTCTGTCATTTGACTATTGACGACTAAGTTATCGATACGGGCATTGGCAATCTCATCTATCCAGTTTTGACTGCTTTTAAGATATTTAACTTCAATCTCTGGACAGTTATCACGCTTGTCACATGTCTCTTGTATATTACTGGGTAGTCGATACGGTAGATATTCAGTGCTACTAAGAAAGCTTCCTGCATTTACCGACATACTAACGGCACTTAATAATAGGCTGCCAGTCAACATAGCAATTGAACGTCTCTGGCTTACCTTTATCGAAAATAGATCAGCCGATATAGATTTATCATCAGTTTGAGTCGTAGTGTGCATATGTCCTCTTTTACAAATATAAAATGCCATTCAATATTCTACCGTAACAATTGCAATGTATTGTAGGAAGACTGTTCACGTTTTTGAGGTGGTGTAAGCGAACGGTTATCTGACTCTCACTATTTGAGTCGTAAACACAGGCAATAAAAAAGACACGGCTGGCGTGTCTTAATCAATAAACGATATAAGCGTATAAATAAATTTAATGTTCGCGAGTGCTACTAAAGGTCACTTCTGGGTAGCGGTCTTGCATCAGCTGTAGATTAACGCGTGACGGCGCAAGGTAAGTCAGATAACCGCCGCCATCTAATGATAACTGGTCATGGGCTTTTTTCTTAAATTTCGCCAATGCTACTTCGTCATCACAATGAATCCAACGTACTGTAGCTATCGATACTGGCTCAAAGGTACACTGAACTTTATACTCTTCTTTTAGACGATGCGCGACCACCTCAAACTGTAGGACACCGACCGCACCCAAAACCAAATCATTATTAATCTGCGGCATAAAGACCTGCGTTGCGCCCTCTTCACTTAATTGTTGAAGACCTTTTTGCAGGGCTTTTGATTTAAGCGGATCTTTTAGTACCACACGGCGGAACAATTCAGGGGCAAAATGCGGAATACCCGTAAAGCTCAACTCTTCGCCTTCAGTGAAACTGTCACCGATAGAGATGGTGCCATGGTTATGCAAACCAATGATATCACCTGGATAGGCTTCTTCTAGCGCCTCTCGGTCACCTGCTAAAAAGGTTAGAGCATCGGCGATACGTACGTCTTTACCCAGACGTACATGCTTCATTTTCATACCCTTCTCGTACTTACCAGAGCACACTCGCAAGAACGCAATACGGTCACGATGACGCGGATCCATATTAGCCTGAATCTTAAAAACGAAGCCTGTAAAATCTGTCTCGGTGGCTGATACTTCACGCTCAGTCGTTGGATGGGCTTTTGGCGGCGGTGCATATTTGACCAAGGTATCAAGTACCATGTTTACCCCAAAGTTACCCAATGCTGTACCAAACAATACTGGTGTCATCTCGCCAGCCAAAAATGCTTCAACACTGAACTCTTCTAGCGCCATCTGTACCAGCTCAAGCGACTCTTCGAAAGCGTCAAACATTAGCTGTCCTAGACGCTCACGGATATCTGGATAATCGTAGCCTTCTCGAGTCTCAGAGACCGTCATCTTGCCGCCATTACCTTTTTCATAAAAGTAAGTTTTATTTTCGGTCAAATGATAGACGCCAATGAAGTCTTGACCCATACCGATAGGCCAAGTCACTGGGATACATTTGATTTTTAGAACGGCTTCGATTTCGCTAAGCAACTCAAGCGGCTCACGAATCTGACGATCTAGCTTGTTGACGAATGAGATGATAGGCGTATCGCGCATACGACATACTTCCATCAGCTTGATGGTTCGTTCTTCGACACCTTTTGCACCATCGACCATCATCAGCGCACTATCTACTGCGGTCAAAGTACGGTAAGTATCTTCACTAAAGTCGGCGTGACCTGGGGTATCTAGTAGGTTGACCATATGGTCTTTATACGGAAACTGCATGACAGACGTCGTAATCGAGATACCACGCTCTTGCTCCATGCTCATCCAATCTGAGGTTGCATGACGATCCGTCTTACGGCCTTTTACTTCGCCCACTACCTGAATCGCTTGACCCCATAATAGGAGCTTTTCGGTCATGGTGGTCTTACCCGCATCGGGATGCGAGATAATGGCAAAGGTGCGGCGCTTAGCAACTTCTTTGTTTAATTTCTTTGGATCTACGCTCATAATTTTCAGCTTCAACAGTTATGTGATTTAGAAGTGACTCTAAATAAATAAAATAAATAATGGGCGTATTGTAGCGGATTTAGCATCAGGGTGCAGAATTAGCGTATAAAAAAACACGCCCCGTTATTTAAACGAAGCGTGTTTTTGGGCTTTTTAATTGCGATCATCTTGCTTAATTAGCACGACTAATAACCATCAATTCATCTCAATAGTAGCGTTCGATTTGCTCAGCCAAGAAGTCGCCAGCCACCTCATTAACAATTGTACAATCAACTACGTCAAAACGGCTGTCTGTATTCGGGTCGGTGCTACCTTTGGCGACATAGTTTGCCTCATAGACGTCCTTTCCGTACTCAACACCGCTATATTCATAAGCAGGCTGATCATCGTATTCAAAAAACATAACTTGCGCGGCTTGTTGCTGATTGCCTACGCCAACGCCGAACTGAGAAGTTCTATGATCTCTATCCGCACTAAAGCGGGTTTTGGCCACTTCAATCCATCTCTCTATTGAGGCGTAACCAGTCTTGTTTTTCTCATTAAATGCCAAAAACGAACGCTCACTGGTTACCACAGGGATATAACAAACCGACCCTTCAGGAAAAGCAACATTGGTCGGAATTTCAGAATAGTTGTTTAAGTCGGTAATAATACCGTATCTATTGTTCACGTTTGTACTAGCAACATAGCTGTTCGCACGCAGCCCTGATAAGTTAAGCGTCTTATAAGTGGTTTGGTAGTCTAGCTGGTTGTTGGTGTTTTTTTCATAAATGGGACGTTTGACCGTCCGATTATTAACCTCGATGTCTTTATTTTCAAGTCGACCCTCGAAGTCATCTGCTAGCACGGTTCTGTCTAAATCATTCAGGCTTTGATTGCTATAACTGTTGATGAGATTGGTTGTTTTGATCTCGCGCGCACCAGTACGATACGTTTCATCAATTCGCGCAATTGCCGTAGCATTGGCTTTGCTATCATAACTATTAGCAAAGCTTGTCAATGTAATCTCGCTACTAGCCGTCCCATAAGCGCCGTCTTCTTCTTCGCACCCCATCAAAGCAAGCGTCGTCAAAAAGCAAACACTAGGTATCGCAATCCATCTATTCATCAAACAATGTCCTTATGATTCAGATTTCTGTTATCTGTACTGATAACGTATATATGGCTCATTACCGCTATTGTACCTCTTTGACGACTGTACGATAAGCTTGTAAATCTAAAAACGAATAAAACTGTGTCCGAAATCCCATTTACAAACTAGCAGTATATATTTACTCTCTATGCACTGAGCTGCGTGAGCGATTTGTTATGCTAAGTTTCATATTAAGATTTACCACTTAAATATAAACATAAAAACTCACAATAAAGGATGTGTCATGAAATCTCTATATTCTACCAAATCTACTGTTACTGGCGGACGCATGGGTACAGCAACCTTAAGCGATAGTGATCTTGAAATCAATATGGTACCACCAGGCGGTAATGAAAAAGGTAATAATCCTGAGCAATTGCTCGCTATGGGTTATGGTGCTTGTTTTGATGGCGCTTTAGGCGTAGTCAAAAAAATGGAAAGCGCAACATTTGGCTCAACTGTTGAGACCTCTGTAGACTTATTACAAGGTGACAACCACGAATATAAGCTTGCCGTAAAAATCCACGTTATCGCTGACAATACAGACCTATCTGCTGACGAGATTCAAAAATTGGTCGAAAAAGCGCATGAAGTATGCCCATATTCGAAAGCGACCAGCGGTAACATCGATGTCGAAGTCTCTTCAGAAGTAAAATAACGTATTCAGAGACTCGTTATCAACGTCTATTGAATGACAAGTAGTCGATAGTTATTCCCTTCTAAAAGAACTCAGTTTATCTGGGTTCTTTTTTGTTTTTAGCAATTTATTTATTGTAGAAATGGAATATCGAAAACTCAGTGTAGATTTCAATGAAAAAGAACACGATAGAACATCTCGTAACGGTTAAGCAGTTCGGCACGCGCTGATTTTATCGTTATAATAAGCGTATATATTTTTATCTAATAGCTGATAAGTGACTTTTATGACTGATGACATAGCCGACAATACTACCGATAACGACCACAACTCTCACCAAGCGCTTGACCCAAAAGCATTACCGAACTTCGATACCATGCCTAACGTGGCGCTGATGGATACCAGTCATGTAGACAAAGATCAGCCGCCTTTTATTTTGGTTGATGGCTCCTATTATCTGTTCCGCACTTATCACGCCTTACCAAAAACCATGCAAAACTCGCAGGGCTTAATCACCAATGCGATACGCGGTACACTCAACGCACTACTAAAATTGATGCGTCGCTATCACCCTACTCATATGGCTGTCTGCTTCGATACCAAATCACCAACTTTTCGCCATCATATGTCTGCTGATTATAAAGCCGCTCGTCCACCCATCGATATCGAGCTGGTAGAGCAAATTCCTTATATTCATCGTTTGGTCACTGCCTTAGGTATTCCACTGTTGCGTATCGAGGGTGCAGAGGCCGATGATATCATCGGTACACTTGCCCATCGCGCTGTCGAACAAGGCCATCATGTAGTCATCTCAACAGGTGATAAAGACATGATGCAGCTGGTCAATGACTGCGTGATACTAGAAGACAGCTTTACAGGTAAAGTCACGGATACACCAGCAGTAATCGATAAATTTGGTATTAACCCAAATCAAATGATCGATTTTTTAACGCTAATGGGTGATGCCTCTGATGGTATCAAAGGCGTACCTGGTATCGGTAAAAAGACTGCTAAAGACCTACTCGTTGAGTACGGTGATATCGAAAATATGCTTAAGCATATTGGCTTTATCAAAGGTCGCGGAGCGAAAGGTCTAATTGAACACGCCGACGATATTCCTTTTAATAGAAAGCTGGCTACCATCGTTACCAACTTAGCCATCGGTCAAGATTGGAATGACCTAAAAATCAATACTGACCCTTGTGCGCATATAGACGAATTGCGCGACTTATATAATGAGCTTGAGTTTAGAAATGAGCTGGCATCGCTTGATCACCCGAATCACCCTGCTAATGGCTCTAAAAGTGTTGCTGATAGCCAAGCCAATACTGAGTCACAGGCACAGGTGGCAAAATCGCTCCAATCAACCAAGAGCGACAGCATCAAAGACAGCGCTAACCATGATAAAGCGTGGCACACTGTACTCGACGAGCCAGCGTTTGATAGCTTGGTCGAGTTGTTAGAAACTGCTCCGCACTTTGTCATTGATACCGAAACCACTAGCGTTCATTGGCGTGATGCACAAATTGTCGGTTTATCTTTCGCGTTGCAAGCACACGAAGCCTATTACATTCCGCTTACGCATAGCCTAGAAGGTGATGAGCTAACTGCCAAGCAACTTGATCGCGATACAGTTTTAGCTCGCTTAAAACCTGTACTAGAGAACCCAAATATCGGTAAAATCGGTCAGCATCTAAAGTATGATGCGCACATCCTCGCTCACTATGATATCGATCTAGTCGGCACCATACATGAGCAGCCAAATAACTGGGCAATGGACACCATGCTTGCCAGCTATGTCATCAATGCAGCAGCCACTCGCCACGGTATGGACGATTTGGCACGTCATTATCTACAAACGCAAACCATCAGCTTTGAAGATGTGGCAGGTAAAGGCGCTAAGCAAGTTACCTTTGACCAAGTGGCCATCGATATCGCGAGCGACTATGCGTGTGAAGATGCCGATATCACCTATCAATTATTTGACGTGTTCAGCGTTGAGCTGGCTAACGATGCCAATAATGCCAAATTACTACACGAGCTAGAAATTCCAACGGCAGAGATACTTTGCCAAATGGAAGCGCATGGCATTTTGATTAAACGTTCATTCTTGAACGAGCTATCAAAACGCTTCGATGAAGAAATTATCGCCTTAGAAAAACGCGCTTATGAAGTAGCTGGTGAAGAGTTCAATCTTGGCTCTCCTAAGCAGCTTGGTGAGATGCTATTCGAAAAGCTAGGCGTCGCTGGTGGTAAAAAAACCAAGTCTGGTCAATACTCGACTGGTGAGGCGGTACTATCAAAAATCGATCATCCATTGGTCGATATTACGCTAGAGTATCGCGGATTATCTAAGCTCAAAAGCACCTATACTGATGCGCTGGATAATGTCGCGGATAGCGAAACCGACCGTGTACACACTAGCTACCATCAGGCATTAACGAGCACTGGTCGTTTGTCATCGACAGATCCTAACTTACAAAACATCCCGATTCGTACTGCGACTGGTCGCTTGATTCGTCAAGCCTTTATCGCGCCAGAAGGCCGCGTTATTTTGGCCGCCGATTATTCACAAATTGAATTACGTTTAATGGCGCACTTCTCAGGTGATAAAAACCTAACCCACGCCTTCAACGAAGGATTAGATATTCACGCGGCCACCGCTGCCGAAGTACTTGGTAAGGATGTCGCAGACGTCACTTCAACCGAGCGTCGTAATGCTAAAGCCATTAACTTTGGTCTGCTATACGGGATGAGTGCCTTTGGACTTGCCAAGCAGCTACAGATGAGCCGCGGCGAGGCACAAGACTATATCGATATGTACTTTGAGCGCTATCCAGGCGTCAAAAACTATATGATCAATACGCGTGCCAGCGCCTACGAGCAAGGCTATGTCGAAACAATATTGGGCCGTAAGCTCTATACGCCTGATATCAATCATAGTAATCGTATGGTCAAGCAAGGTGCTGAGCGCGCAGCGATTAACGCGCCACTACAAGGCTCTGCTGCTGATTTAATCAAGCTTGCTATGATTGCCGTTGATAAAGTACTGCCAAAAGAACAAGCCAAAATGCTGCTACAGGTTCACGATGAATTGGTGTTCGAAGTAGATGCCGATAAAGTAGACGAAGTTAGCCAGCTGATTACTGATGCTATGCAAGATGTATTGACGACTACAGCAGTAGAAAAAGGTTGGAACGTCGACTTTGCAGTACCCTTATTAGTCGAGACTGATAGCGGTCAGAACTGGGATGAGGCGCACTAGACATAAACTGCCATTAACTGCCATTTAATCAAGCATGTAAGGCACGACTATTTATATATCTTGCAGATATGACAGTTTTTGATAACTGATACTACAATAAGTCATTATATATTGTTTATATTAACAATCACTTATGACCAGTTAGTTATATTTCATAACAGTAATATCTAGGTACGGGGTTTATAATAGGTCATCTATTAAACCCTAATTATTCAATATTTTTTGCTTTAAAGTGAGCCTTTGGGCTCACTTTTTTGTTTTTAACACATTCTTTTTGATACGCAGGAGCCAGTTATTTTGAGTTCAGATGGCATCATTGAAGTCCCTGGCATTATACTTTTGATAATATGCCTATTGCGCAGTTCACAATATGTTATGAAAAGTCATGTCAAACAAATTAAGGCTTTTTGGCTAGCAGCCGTACTTATATTTGTCTCTGTCATTCGTCGAGAGTTGAACTATCTACCAGACTTACTGGTTCCAAGCGACTTTTCGATGCTTGGTCAATCTTATGACTGGTGGGAGGACAGCGTCCTTACCGTTATCTATCTCGTCGCGCTTGGGTTGCTAGTCTACTCGAGGCATTACCTATGGGCAGTGCTAAAAAACGTGCCAGTTTCGCTCTATCTTAGCGTTACTGTACTGGCTATCATTCAGTACATGGGCGAGAACGCTATTATGTTCCCGCATACATTTGGTGAAATTGTCGAAGAGCTGGCTGAGACTGCAATTTATGGTATTGCCTTGACCTATTTATGGCGATTTAAACTGGCTGACTATGAGTCATGTCTGGTACAGAAGTTAAATTATAAGTTCGACCACGCCAATAATTAAAACTATAAGTTCGATTATTTATGTAGCGATCTGGCTATCTTACAAAGATTTAGTAGAAATTTTATAAATAATTACGGCTACTCATCTTGAGTAGCCGTTTTGTGTTCTAATCATCGTCTTACATTTTTTGAACATCCTGTCACACCTTACTACTAGTGAAAAGTTGATTAAGCGTACAAACTGAGAAGCATATTATTTACATTGCAATGAGCGATGCTTTAACAAGTCAGCGCGATATCTTACTTCTAATGATGGCGACATCTAATAACTACAATAAGGAATTACTCATGGAAAACTCAAAAAACCCACTACCAGAAGAGATGGATCATATTGACGGTAATCGTCGTGACAATAATGACAACGTCGATAACTTAGATAATTTAGATAACAATAATCAGGATGAACAAGACAACCAATTGGTTGATTTGGACAATCCTATGCTGCATACCATCGATAACGATGATGTGATCGATAATAGTGCGGGATTCAATAATTCAGAAGTCGGTAGTGATGCGACCCAAGGACTAACACCTGCGCATCGTCAAAATATCGATGAGTCTCGTGTCGATGAGATTTTAGTTCAAGACAACCTTGATGACAGTGATTATCCAGATGCGATGGATATTGTGGATAGAGAAGCGGCCGAACGTAGCAACGATGATGATTTTTAGCACTTAATACGATTGTTGACCTACCCTTCTAAACCAGAAAAGCACGCTTAACTATATTAAGCGTGCTTTTTTATTCTACTATTCAACTCACCAATACAAATACGCTCGACTAACTAAACCCAGCCATCTAACGTGCCAGCCCAACCTTTTACCAAAGGTAAGCTCAACGCTTCAAGTAATTCAATATGTGTCTCATCAAGGTTTAATGCAGGGATATAATGATACTCTTGCCCGCCAGCATTAAGGAAGTTATCACGGTTTTCAATGGCTAGCTCTTCTAGTGTCTCTAGACAGTCTGCTGAAAACGCCGGACTAATCACCTGTACCGAGCGCACACCTGACTTACCCCAATCTTCCAACACCACATCGGTATATGGCTTGACCCACTCTTGCTTACCAAAGCGGGACTGAAAGCTGATAATCCACTCATCTTCTGTTAGGCCAAGTTCATGCGCCACTTGTGCAGCGGTACATTTACAACGTTTAGGATAAGGATCGCCTTTATCGGCATAAGGCTGCGGGATTCCATGAAAACTAAACATCAACTTTTCAGGCTTGCCATGCTTCTCTTGAAAACGGCGAATAGAGTTGGCCAAAGCTTGAATATATAGTGGATGGGCAAAGTAGTCTTTGACAATCGTATAATTTGGCAAGTTGCGTTGCTTGAGCGTCCACTTCGTCAGCGCATCATATACGGCACCGCCTGAAGAAGCAGAGTACTGCGGGAACAATGGCAGAATGACAAAGTGATCAACCCCTTCACCACGTAGCGCGTCCATGACGTCAGGCAAACCCGGATTACCATAGCTCATCGCAGGGTGCACAGAGACACGAAAGGGTGCCACACTATCGGCCAAACGTGGCTCTAATAGCTCAACTTGGCTTTTTAGTATTTTACGAATCGGTGAGTCACCTTCCCAGATACTGGCGTAAGCCTTTGCTACGCGCTTAGGACGACTTGGCAAGACAAATAGATTCAGAATAATAGCCCACAGGAATTTGGGAATCTCAATCACTCGTGGGTCTGACAAAAACTGTTTAAGGTAGCGACGTACGGCAGGTGCCGTTGGCTCATCTGGTGTACCAAGATTCACTAACAAAACGGCAATACGTGGGGGCAATTTAGGTTTCATAGCAGCACTTTATTAGCAGTAAGTTATTAAGGGTGAGGTCAAAATAATAAGAGACGATACTGTTAAGACATAGTTGAATTAACACCTCATCAGTGTAGCATTTTATCCATTAATGACGCGGGCTAAAAGCGCACCTATACAATTTGATACGCAGTTGCTATTTATTGACTCTTGATTACTTGATGCTGGCGACTTACTCGTTATTCATTTATAAAGTATGTTCCATAAAAACTACGATCGATACGCTCGAAAGGCGCGCTCGACGGTTGTACTCCAACGCGCATCACCATACAATAGACAGGCCCAGTTTATAAAAACCGTGTAGCTAAAATAGCCTGTTAGCAACGTGCCATTTTGCTTTTATTTTATTGATGATTGTAGTCTTGCGAGGTAGCTTTGAACGCACGCTCTGATAATACCAGTGACCAGCATCCTAATTCACAACCTCACCCTAATGGCTCAGCCAATACCGATAGTGCTGCAGGGTCTGTGGGTGTCGTTACGCCTCAGAATTTTCATTTCGCTGAGCCCTTAACGTTAGAATGCAACCGTACCCTGCCCTCTTTTGACTTGATGGTAGAAACTTACGGTACGCTCAATAGCGACAAATCAAATGCGATTCTAATTTGCCACGCGTTATCGGGCAATCATCATGCAGCTGGCTTCCATAGTACTGATGACAAAAAAGCAGGCTGGTGGGACAATATGATTGGCCCCAACAAAGCCATCGATACCAATCAGTTCTATGTGGTGTGTGTCAATAATATCGGCAGCTGTTTTGGTTCAACAGGGCCTACCACTATTAACCCTGATAGTGTTGATTCGGATAGTGTTAGTTCGGACAGCCTTGATGCAAATAGCAGCGATGAGCCACAAGTGTATGGCCCTGATTTTCCGCTGATCACCATCAAAGACTGGGTAAAAACCCAAGCAATGCTCTCAGATCGTTTAGGCATTGACGTTTGGCACGCCATTGTCGGCGGCTCAATGGGCGGTATGCAAGCGCTACAATGGTCTGTTGATTATCCAGAGCGATTGAAGCGCTGTGTGGTCATCGCCAGTACGCCAAAACTATCTGCTCAAAATATCGCTTTTAACGAAGTAGCGCGCCAATCTATATTATCCGATCCTGACTTTAAAGATGGTCGCTATATACAAGAAGGTACTTATCCTCGTCGCGGACTGATATTGGCGCGTATGGTTGGTCATATTACCTATCTAACTGATGACGCGATGAAAGCAAAATTTGGTCGTGATTTAAAATCTGGCAAATTCATGTATGGCTACGATGTCGAGTTTCAGGTCGAAAGTTATCTACGCTATCAAGGCGAGCGCTTTAGTGAAAACTTCGATGCCAATACTTATCTGCTCATGACTAAAGCCTTAGATTACTTTGATCCGACGCGCGACTATCCAATACGCGACTACCCATCAACCGTAGCAAAAGACACTACAGAGTCGACAGTGCAAATAGAAGACTCAATCGCGGCGTCAGTCGAATCTAGTAAAGCGAATGCACAGAGTGAGTTAGAAGATGCAGTAACGACGATTGAAGATATTGAATCTGATCGTCAGCAAGAGCTTTCTGCGCTCAAAGCAGCCTTTGCTCATACACGATGCCAGTATCTAGTCGTGTCATTTACCACTGACTGGCGCTTTGCACCTGAGCGCTCGCAAGAGATTGTCGATGCTCTAATGGCCACTGGCAAACCAGTCAGCTATATCAATATTGATGCGCCGCACGGACATGACTCATTCTTGTTTGATATTCCTCGCTACATGGGTGCGGTTAAAGGATTTTTGACTGCGCCATTTATTACCCCTAGCCGCCCAGCCACAGGAGAGCGCTCATGAGAATGGATCACCAATTGGCAGAGCGCTGGATTGCGCCGCAAGCACATGTACTGGACTTAGGTTGTGGCAATGGTGAGCTGCTTGCCCACTTACAGCAAAAACTAGGCGTGACAGGTTACGGACTAGAGATTGATGAAGACAAAATCAATGAGGCAATTGGCAATGGCTTGTCAATTGTCGAGCAGGACCTCAACGATGGTCTAGCGCGCTTTGCTGATAACAGCTTTGACACGGTCGTCATGGCACGTGCCCTACAAGCAGTAAAAGCACCTGATGAGTTGTTGCTTGATATGCTGAGAGTTGCTCGTGAAGCAGTCATCACCTTTCCTAACTTTGCGCATTGGCAAAACCGCATTCATTTAGGGCTAAAAGGTATGATGCCTGTCTCTGAAGCACTGCCTTACGAATGGTACAACACACCAAACATTCACCTATGTACTTTCAAAGATTTTGAACTGTTATGTGCGCAGCATGATATTCATATTATTAACCGTTTTGCGGTTAGCGATTCTGAAAAAGGTCATACACCTTTGATGAAAGCGTTAATAAGACAAGCGCCTAACTTGTTAGCAGACGTCGCTATCTACCGAGTGACCAAGAAATAGCCGCTAAATTCTCAACTGTCTTTATATTTTATAGACTGTTAAACAGCGCCACATAAGTTAGTATTAACCTTAATGGATTGTTAACTTAATATAATTTTTTAGTAACTGTCTGATTTTGTTAAGGACAATCAGGTACAAACGTCTATGAGACCTTGTAATTAGTATTTGAGTTTCGTAAGTTTGGGTGTTAAGCTAGCAAAATATTGTCAGCCACCCCACTATTACGACCGTTTGTCTAATCAGTTAGGGTGAAATCTCTGATTTAGAGATGACAACCCCCTTTTGCTAATGATTAGGTAAGTTCATATCGCAAGATTCCACCTAATTGTTATCGCCGTCTGACTGTCTTTAGCGAGACAATGTTTAGCGGTACAATTCTTTTTGCTTATTAACTGCCTAATTTTGGAGCTGCTATGAAATTATTAAAAGCTGCGTTGTTTACTGCATTATTTTCTTGTGCTGGTTTAGCCAATGCTGAGTTAATATCAAACGTACCGCTTGATACCTCACGTTTTGAGCTTATGCCTGTGAGCGAATTGTCTAGTCGTGCCGCTCAAGGTAACGATCACGCTCAGTTCTATCTGGCCAAGCGTTTGCAAAAAGGTGAAGGTATTGCTCAAAATACCCAACAAGCAATCCAGTGGTATACCAAAGCCGCTCAGCAAGGTGTTGCCCCTGCTCAGTTGAATCTTGCCATCATGTATTTGCGCGGTGAAGGTGTTCAGCCTAACTTACAACAAGCTCGTCTGTGGTTAGAAAAAGCTGCAATGCGTGGCGATAACCGTGCCAGTTACACGCTTGCGCTATTAGATGAAAAGCAAAAAAATCTAGTCGATGCCTATAAATGGTATGACTTGGCTGCCCGTGATGGCATGTTAGACGAAAAAGTCCGTAACAAAGCACGCGGTAAAATTGGTCAGTTGGCATTGAACTTATCAAGTGATGACATCGCCAGTGCTCGTAGCAAAGCGGATACTTGGTTCCAGAGTAAGTAAACTCTAACTAGATATTTAGCGCATAGTAAAAATCCAGCCTTTGAGCTGGATTTTTTTATAACCCTTTATTGATCAGCATCGTAAATTTGCTGTATAGTTTTACTACCTTTAAACTTAATAACTCTCTTAGTTATCTTTCTTCCTTCAGCACTAGCTCCTAAATTTACACCTTCGCTACTAGCCTTAGCTCCCACATGCCCTTCACCTGATATGTCGTAATATTCCTCTATTTCAACTTCTTCCGCATCTTCTATTCTTCTAGCAATAGCCATTTCTTGAGCAGCCTTAGCCTGGTTCTGTAAAACGCGTGCTCTGATATCCTCTTTGGCAGACTCTTCTTCCAATACACTCAATTTAGACTGTTCCGTATCCTCACTGAAATCTTTAATGCGAATGTTGAGAGCTTCATAAAGCGTTTGAGTTGGAAATACTAATGCTTTTAATAACAAAGTTGGATCTACCATAATTACAAATCCTAATATTATAATAAAATTAATATGACTCTAGCACTGGAGGTTTTTTTTATAGCCAGTCTTACATTGTTTGCAAATAAAAGGGCTATATTTTTATTTGCTAAATCTTTTTAAAGTACCACAGTTAAAACGAATTTTTGGAAAAAATGTAGAACTAATATTACTAAAACACTGATATTTCTACTTTCAAAACTCTAGCAAAATTTGCTACACTACGCGCGCATTAATCAATTCCACAATTTTGTTAATGCTTTAAACTGAAAAGTTACTTTAACCCCAACGCACTAGGTTTGCGACCTAGCCAGCAGGAGAAAGACATGAGCATCAACAAAGAAACTGCGATAACTGACAACAATTCAGCCCCTGTATACGATAGTGTGACTAACAATATCGTCGTTGCCGCACTATATAAGTTCACGCGCTTTGCTGATTTTGAGCAATATCGTGAGCCTATCCTAAACACTATGCTCGATAACGATGTAAAAGGTACATTGTTACTTGCAAGTGAAGGCATTAATGGTACGATTTCTGGTACGCGTCAAGGTATCGATACCGTACTTGACTATCTACGTAGTATTGAGGCAATTGGTACGTTTACTTTTAAAGAATCCTATACTGACGCACAGCCTTTTTATCGCACTAAGGTGAAGCTAAAAAAAGAAATCGTTACCATGGGTGTCGAGAATATCGACCCATTGGAATCCGTTGGTCGCTATGTAAAACCAAGCGAATGGAACGCATTGATATCAGATCCTGAAGTCACCTTGATCGATACGCGTAACGATTATGAAGTGCAAATCGGCACCTTCCAAAATGCAGTCAACCCAAACACTGAAACGTTTCGCGAGTTTCCAGAATACGTCTCAAAAGAGCTCGATCCAACCAAGCATAAAAAAGTTGCGATGTTCTGTACAGGTGGTATCCGCTGCGAGAAGTCGACTGCCTATTTACGCGAGCAAGGGTTTGAAGAGGTCTATCATTTAGAAGGCGGCATCCTAAAATACCTTGAAGAAGTCCCTGCCAGCGACTCTATGTGGCAAGGCGACTGCTTTGTGTTTGATAACCGCGTATCGGTCAACCACAACTTAGAAAAAGGCAGCTACGAGCAGTGTTTTGCTTGCCGTATGCCGATCACCGCTGAGGAGATGCAAAGCCCTGCCTATATCAAAGGTGAGTCATGCCCACACTGTATCGACAAGGCAACCGATGAGCAAAAAGCCCGTTTCCGTGAGCGTGAGCATCAGATGCAACTAGCGAAGAAGCGTGGTGAAGCCCATATCGGTAGCGATGTGACGGATGTAATCGAAAAACGTAAAGCCGCTAAGACGGAAGCGCGTCTACAAGCAGAAGCTGCAAACAACACGAAAGCCAATTAAACTTAGCATTAGTACAATAGAAAAGAAGTGAAATAAAAAAGAGAGGCTCTAATCAATAGAACCTCTCTTTTTTTATGATAAATCTTTAGTGACTATCAAAACTATTAGCACTGATATAGTTAATCCAATTTGAAAGCGGATTGACTATATTAGAATAAGATACGTACGCGGATAGTCTCTTCTACATCTTTTAACTGGTCTAGTGCAGCGGTCGAATCATTGTAATCGACATCCATCACTAGATAACCAACATCACCTTCTGTCATAAGGCTCTGTGCTAAGATGTTAATGCCAGCTTCAGCAAATAGACGGTTGATCTGAGACAGTACGCCTGGTACGTTTTTGTGGATATGTAGCAGACGATGCGAGTTTTCTTTGAACGGAATAGAAACTTCTGGGAAGTTCACAGCAGTCGCCGTATCGCCTTGGTCAGAGTATCTAACAAACTTATCTGCGACTTCAAGGCCGATATTAGCTTGTGCTTCTTGGGTTGAACCACCGATATGCGGCGTCAAAATCACATTATCAAACTTACGTAGTGGTGACTCAAACTCTTCGTCAGCTGATTTTGGCTCTTTTGGGAACACATCAATAGCCGCGCCCAAGATTCTACCAGACTCAAGCGCATCTGCCAGATCATCAATCTCAACACACGTACCGCGAGCCGCATTGATAAAGTAGCTGCCTTCTTTCATCTGAGCGAACTGCTCAGCTTTCATCATATAGCGAGTGCTTGGTACATCAGGTACATGCAATGTCACGATATCAGCCGTTGATAATAGCTCTTCTAAGCTACCAACTTGTACCGCATTGCCTAGTGGCAACTTGGTCACGGCATCATGATAGATGACTTTCATACCAAAGCTTTCTGCCAAGACAGACAGCTGCGAGCCGATAGAACCATAACCGACGATACCGATAGTCTTGCCGCGCACTTCGTGTGAGTTAGTCGCAGACTTACCCCAGCCGCCGCGATGTACAGTTGCATTTTTTTCAGGAATACCGCGGTACAGCATAATGGCTTCGGCCAATACTAGCTCAGCTACCGAACGGGTGTTCGAGAATGGCGCGTTAAAAACAGGGATACCAAGATCACGAGCGGCGTCTAGATCTACTTGGTTGGTACCAATACAAAAGCAACCAATGCCGATAAGCTTGTGTGCATGCTCAAGTACTTCATGCGTCAACTGAGTGCGCGAACGAATACCGATAAAGTGAGCATCTTTGATCTTTTCAATCAGCTCGTCTTGATCTAAGGCGTGACTGATATTCTCGATGTTGTGGTAACCAGCTCCTTCCAATACTTTTAGGGCATTGTCATGTAGACCTTCAAGCAATAAAAACCGGATTTTGTCTTTTTGTAGTGATAACGCCATATGAGAACTGTCCTATAATTGTTTTATAAGATTACCTGTTGGATAATCTATGATGGAGGAAACGAAAACAGTCCCGATATCTTACACAAAATTTGAGGTCGATGTTAGCAGATTAGATGAATTATTGGTTATCAAGCCTGAAAAATTTTTATGCTATAGTGAATTATTCTGTTTAAAACCGCTCGAATCAATTATTTATTACTTACCTCTTCTTATAGGTAAAAAATATCATCCACTTATTACCTCTACGAGCTGACTCATCACTGAATTTATAGTTATTTCGCTATATAATAAGCAGTCCCAGCATCGTGCTTACGCTAATATTGAGATTTGACCATGACGCCAACTACCGCTCAGCCTACATCCGAAACCAATGCCGTGCAAACCATCTTGAGCACGCTCACTGATACCCATGATTTCGATCCGACCCAAATCAAAACTGATGCTGAGAGTTTAGAGCATTGGGGTAAAGACTGGACCAAGCACTTTGCCCCTGCTGCCTCTGCCATCGTCTTTCCAAAGACCACTGAACAAGTACAGACTATCGTACTACTGGCCAATGAGCACAATGTCGTCCTCACCCCAAGTGGCGGTCGTACAGGCCTGTCTGCTGGTGCCGTGGCTGCTAATGGCGAGATAGTCGTTAGTATGGATAAAATGAACCAGATTGGACAGTTCTATCCTGCCGATCGAATAGTTGAAGTCGAAGCCGGTGTCGTCACCCAGCAGTTGCAAGAATTCGCTGAATCCAAAGACCTATATTACCCTGTCGACTTTGCCTCAGCAGGCTCTAGTCAAATCGGTGGCAATATCGGTACCAATGCTGGCGGTATCAAAGTCATCCGCTATGGCATGACCCGTCAATGGATTATGGGACTGACTGTCGTCACGGGTAAAGGCGATATCTTGCAACTGAATCGCGGCATGGTAAAGAATGCCACCGGTTATGACCTGCGCCAATTATTCATCGGTAGTGAAGGCACGCTTGGCCTTGTCACTCATGCGCAAATTAAGCTTGAACGTCAACCACAAGACTTAAACGTCATGGTGCTTGGCATGGACAGCTTTAACGATGTGATGAACGTACTCTCTGCCTTTCAAGCGCAGATTGATTTGACAGCATTCGAGTTCTTTGACGATGTAGCCATTGATAAGCTAATGGCACACGGTCAAGTACAAGAGCCATTTGAATCCCGTACCAAGTTTTATACCCTGCTAGAGTTTGAAGCGCCTTATGAGCCAATCATGGACAAAGCCATGGCCATATTTGAACATTGTATGGAGCAAGGTTGGGTTGTCGATGGGGTGATGAGTCAAAACCTCACGCAAGCAGCAGAGCTATGGAAACTACGTGAGTATATCTCTGAGACCATCTCAGTCTTTACCCCTTATAAAAACGATGTCTCGGTGCTGATAAGCCACGTACCGACCTTTATCGAAGAGATTGATCATATTGTCAGCAGCAACTATCCAGACTTTGAAGTCTGTTGGTTCGGTCATATTGGCGATGGTAATTTGCATCTGAATATCTTAAAACCTGAGAATATGAATAAAGACGATTTCTTTGCAGAGTGTCAGGTCGTCAATAAATACGTGTTTGAGACGGTACAGAAATATGGCGGTTCAGTGTCTGCTGAGCATGGGGTTGGTATGACGAAGAAGCCGTATCTGCACTATAGCCGCAGCGAGACGGAGATTGATTATTTACGAGAGGTCAAAAAAGTCTTTGATCCAAACAACATTATGAACCGTGGTAAGATTTTTGATATGTGATGAGCATGCTAAACGCTTATCCCAAAAAAAGACGCTAACCCGAAAGGCTAGCGTCTTTTTTTGGATTTATAATTCGCAAAAACTACAATCTATAAATATAACAGTATCAGCGCAACGACCAGTAATATGCTCAAAAACCCTTGAATAATCAGAAATGCCTGATGCGGTGCCGCAATATGACGCACCATATTACCCAATGCATTATAAGTAATACCTGCCGCCTTAATATGAGGTGGACTATCGAAAGTTTTAATGATTTGCAAAAACTGTTCAGTTCGATCAGACGACCAGCCGTGCGGCGCAAATGGTAAAAACGGAGATAATTGTACGGCCTGTTTCTTGGTCGCGGGGGACCACAACCAACGCTCTAAAAACAGCAAGCGCATACGCCAGTCGGCAAAGCTGCGATGATTGATAACTTGTAATAGCAATACTTCTACATTCTTATGGCGACTATCTACAAAGATACGCTCTTGCAGATTAAATACGTCTGATTTTTTGCCTTCGATACATTGCAGAAAATGACCATTACCGTAGCATAGCGTGCCTGTGATGTTATGCTGCTGATTGTAGTTACGTGCATGGCCTTCTACTTCATCAAAGATGGAGGTGCTCAAACGCGAGCCAAGAGTCAGCGTACTGACATAAACCAACTGAACCAAAGCGGAGTCATCTATGTCATCCCACTTCATGATTCTATTGGTATGATTTAAAGGCATAATAAAATAATCCTAAGAAGCCGATGAGATACGGCTAAACGAAACAAGCAACACAATACTATGCCTGAGTTGAACCAAAAAATTGACTCACAAAAACGTAGCAAATATTTACTACGTGAGACTGTTATTACCGTTACAGCTTGCTATGATAACAAGCAAAACAAAAGGTGCTGATAGATATTATTTAGATTCTATATTGAGATAATAAATATCAAGGCAGTTGTAGGTACAATGATAATGCAGAGTTAGGCGCTTATCGGCGCTCACAAACCCAATAGGTATAAAGTGTTACAGAATGCGGCGTTCGTTATCCTTTAATCCTATACGTTAGCCAAAATCACTACGAAATATAGTGAGCAAAACAGCCTAATATATCAACATAACCTATTGTAAATACGGCAATAAATTATTGTAACGACAATATCTTCCTATTGGAATGTTTTTATTACTTTTTTGCACAAAAATCGGCACATCAATGTGCTATGACCCTATTATTTGATCACACTACATTCAATGGCTATTTAAAACAGGAAACTTATGAGTAAGATGGAAAAACTAGATGACTTTCACCTCACGATTGCTGAGATTAAGAAAAAAGATTATCCACAATTAAAAGCCTTGATGGATCGTGTCTATGTAAACTTGGGTGGCGCGTGGTCAAAGACAACCATTCATACTTTAATCGATGCTTTTCCAGAAGGTCAGATTGCTTTGTTTGATCATGATCAGCTGATTGGTATCGTGCTCTCCATGCGCGTTGACTATGCCAAGTTTTCAAATCCGCATACCTATGATGATTTGATTGGGCAAAAAGAAATCATTAGAGACAATCCAGAAGGTGATGCCATTTATGGTTTAGATGCACTCATCGACCCTGATTATCGCGGCTACCGCCTCGGTCGACGTCTGTATGATGCACGCAAGGAGCTATGCCGACAGTTGAATTTCCGCGCTATCTTAGCCGGTGGACGCATACCTAACTATCATAACCATAAAGATCTGACTCCAGGCGAATATATTGATGCCGTTGAAAGCCGTGAAATTCATGACTCAGCTTTGTCTTTCCAGCTGTCTAACGGCTTTATCGTTAAACGTATTTTGACCGCTTATCTGCCAGATGATAAACAGTCAAAAGGCTTTGCGACCTTGCTTGAGTGGGCAAATATCTACTACGAGCCTAAAGATTATAAGCCTAATACTCGCAAGTCTGAAGTGCGTATTGGTGGTATTCAGTGGCAGATGCGTGAAGTCGAATCACCTGAAGAACTACTGCAACAGGTTGAGTTTTTTGTCGATATCATGGCTGACTACAACTCAGACTTTGCCTGCTTACCTGAATTTTTCAATGCGCCATTGATGGGTCTATGCGAAGAAACCGATCAAAATATTGCCATTCGATTTTTGGCGGGTTATACCGAGTGGTTCAAAAATGAAATCTCGCATTTAGCCGTCAGTTATAACGTCAACGTCATTACCGGTTCGATGCCGTTACTGGACGAAGACGATACCTTATACAATGTCAGCTATCTGTGCCGACGTGACGGTACCGTTGAAGAGCAACGCAAGATTCATATTACTCCGCATGAGCGCAGCGCTTGGGTAATCGAAGGTGGCGATGAAGTCAAAGTATTCGACACGGATGCGGGTCGTATCGGTATCTTGGTCTGCTACGATGTTGAGTTCCCTGAGCTTGCACGTCTAATGGCACTTGATGACATGGATATCTTGTTTGTGCCTTTCTGGACTGACACCAAAAACGGCTATCTACGTGTCCGTCATTGCGCCCAAGCCCGTGCTATCGAAAACGAATGTTATGTGATGATTTGTGGTTCAGTCGGTAACTTACCGCAAGTTGAGAGTTTGGATATTCAGTACGCTCAGTCGTCGATTTTCTCACCGTCAGATTTTGCGTTCCCGCATGATGCGATTATGGCAGAGACCACTGCCAACACAGAGATGGTATTCTTCTCTGATGTAAACTTAGACAAGCTGACTCACGTTCGTCATGAAGGCTCAGTACATAACTTAATCGACCGCCGTGATGATTTGTTCAGCTTAAAGTGGAAGCGCAAAGCCAAAGTGCCAGCGAGCAAGTTAAGTGATGAGCAGCGCCGTGAAAATTCAGGTAGCGTACTGATTGGTGATCCATTACAAAACCGAGCACAAAAGCCATAGTTAATTGTAGTTAGTTATGGTCGGTTGACGTCGCACACTTATAGTAGACTTTATAAATAATACGGCTGATTTTCAGCCGTTTATTTTTATCTACTGTCTACTCTTTGTGCAATGATCATATGGGCAATCACGATAAGATAAGTAGTGACGATAGGCCATCATTTGAAAATAACTGAAAACAATATACAAACTAAAAAGCAGATGTCATGACAACTGATACTGAGCAAACAGAAGTAAAGCCAAAGAAGCGAAAGATCATTTCGATACTTAAAACGATAATGTTATATGGTCTCATGTTTGTCGTGATCTATAGCGTGGTCAATTGGTGGCGACAGCCTATCATGCCTGCCAACCCTCAGTTACAACTGACCGATTATCAAGGGCGAACTATCGACTTGGCAGCGATGAGTCATGAGCGGCCTACGCTGGTATACTTTTGGGGTACGTGGTGTTCAGTCTGCAGCTTTACCTCACCCACCATTAATAAGTTAGCAGCAGATAATTATCCCGTGGTCACTGTTGCCGTACAGTCAGGCTCAAATCAAGAGCTACGCAGCTACCTCGATCAACATCGGTTTGATTTCACCACCATAAATGATCAACAAGGCAATATCTTTGCAGATTGGCAAGGACAAGTCACACCGTCCTATGTGGTATTAGAGAATGGTAAGATGACACAAGGACTAACAGGGATTCAGCCTTTATGGTCATTGAAACTGCGCTTATGGTTAGCATCTGTTTTTTAGCACTTGAGTCGTACTTTATGTTTCAATAAATCATTATGTAAGGAGATTATAGCTACGTCCGTGCTGAGGATATACAACACAGATAAACAATTGATATTGGACAAAATTGGGCTGACCTCGCACAGCTCTTTTTACCCTACCCTTTTTGTCATATAATAGCTGCCGATCTAAATATTTTTTTGAATTATTTTTACTAGCATATTTTATGTTGCAATCGTCTCGTTACCATTTATTATTGACGTAACTACTTACCGACTAATGAGCGACAATGGGTATTTATTGACATGATGGTTGATAAACCAACTATGATGAGCAATATACCTACTATTAGTAATTAAGCATTATCAATACCGCGTAACCATCAGTACTATATTGAACTACATTGAACATCGAACCTTGTATCCGGTTTTGAACCGACACACAAACCTACCTTTTAAAAAGATACCTTCTATGACTGATAAAAGCACTGATACACCAAGCCAAGATTACAAAGACACACTGAACCTTGCGGATACGCCATTCGCGATGCGCGCAAACCTTGCTAAACGCGAGCCAGATTGGTTAGCTGCTTGGGAAGCGGATGACGTGTACGGTAAAATTCGTCAGGCGCGTGCTGGTGCGACCAAGTATATTTTGCACGATGGTCCTCCATACGCCAACGGTCAGATTCACTTGGGTCACGCGGTCAATAAAGTACTAAAAGATATTATTGTAAAATCAAAAACATTGTCAGGATTTGATGCACCTTATGTCCCTGGTTGGGATTGTCATGGTCTGCCAATCGAACAAAAAGTCGAAGCTAAGGTCGGTAAAGTTGGTCAAAAAGTTTCTGCGACCGAATTCCGTGGTCTATGCCGCGAATATGCGAGTACTCAAATTGAATTGCAAAAAGCAGACTTCAAGCGTTTGGGTGTGTTTGGTGATTGGGACAATCCTTATCTGACCATGAACTTTCATCAAGAAGCTAACATCGTGCGCGCGCTTGCCAAAATCTATGACAATGGTCATGTGACTCGCGGTATGAAGCCGGTCAACTGGTGCTTGGACTGTAGCTCTGCCCTAGCAGAAGCAGAAGTAGAATATCAAGACAAAGTCTCTGACGCGATCTATGTCAGCTTTGATGTGCTCGGTACGGATAAAGTAGCCGCACTGGCTGATATCGCAGATAATATCGCTGCTGTTATTTGGACAACTACGCCATGGACACTACCTGCCAACCAAGCTATCTCAGTACATCCTGAGCATAACTATAGCGTGGTTGCGACCGAAAAAGGCAACCTGCTACTAGCAGCTGATCTTGTTGAAACGGCGTTGAACGAACTCAAACTAGAAAATAATGGTATTCTAGCGACCGTATTAGGCAGTGAGCTTGAAGGATTGAGCGCTCAGCATCCATTGATTGAAGACCGACAAGTACCACTCATCTTGGGCGATCACGTCACCACCGATAGTGGTACTGGTCTTGTACATACTGCACCTGGTCATGGTCTAGACGATTACATCGTGGGTCTAAAATACAACTTACCAGTGGAAAACCCAGTAAGCGGTACGGGCGTTTATTTAGATAGCGCTGCAGTATTTGCAGGCGAGCACATCTATAAAGCCAATCCAAAAATCATCGCTGCCCTACATGAAAACGGCCATTTAATCAGCCATACCAAAATTGAGCATAGCTATCCACATTGCTGGCGTCATAAGTCACCAATTATTTTCCGTGCTACGCCTCAGTGGTTTATCAATATGGAAACCAAAGGCTTACGTGCTCGCGCGCTTGCTGATATTCCATCAGTAAGTTGGACGCCAGCGTGGGGACAAAACCGTATCGAATCAATGATGACGGGTCGTCCTGATTGGTGTATCTCGCGTCAGCGTACGTGGGGCGTGCCGATTACCTTCTTTACGCACAAAGAAACCGGCGAGCTGCATCCAAACACGCTTGAGCTGATGGAAACTGCGGCGCAAAAAATCAATGAAGGCGGCGTAGAAGCGTGGTTTGATGCTAGCTGTGAAGACTTCTTAGGTAGTGAAGCTGCTGACTATGACAAAGCGACTGATACCTTGGACGTTTGGTTTGACTCAGGCACGACGCATTTTGCGGTACTTGATCAACGTGATGAACTGACCAATCCAGCTGATATGTATCTAGAAGGCTCTGACCAACATCGCGGCTGGTTCCAGACGTCACTGCTAACGTCAGAAGCGATGTATGAGCGTCCACCGTTTAAGCAAGTATTGACCCATGGCTTTGTCGTTGACGAAAATGGTCGCAAGATGAGTAAGTCACTTGGCAACATCATCACCCCACAAGAAGAAATCAATAAAACAGGCGCGGATATGCTGCGTCTATGGATTGCCTCAAGTGACTATCGTTATGAGATGAGCGCAGGTAAGACGGTCTTTAAAGGTGCGATCGATATGTATCGCCGCATCCGTAATACCTTACGTTTCTTGCTTGCCAATACCGATGACTTCAATCCAGCGACCGACAGTATTGATATCAATGAATTGGTTAGCCTTGATAAATTCATCATTGAGCGCGCACAAACCGTACAAGCGCAAATCATTAGCGCTTACGATGCGATGGACTTTCACCAAGTCACTCAGCACGTGACAGCGTTTTGCTCGCAAGACTTGGGTAGCTTCTATCTAGATATTATTAAGGATCGCCAGTACACTACTCAGGCAGATGGTCAGCCTCGTCGTTCTGCACAGACGGCTATCTACCATATTACTCATGCGCTGATTCGCTGGATTACACCAATCCTTTCATTTACGGCACAAGAGGCTTGGGAAGTATTGAATCAACGTGATGCGGATAAAGGCGGCTATGTATTTACTCAAGAATGGTATGAGTTCCCAGCGTTTGAGCTAAGTGCTATTAGCAATGATGACTGGCAGCGCATCATGTTCGCAAAAGACATGGTGAACAAACATATCGAGACTGCACGTGGCGAAAAAATCATCAATGCCAACTTGTCTGCTGACGTAAGTCTATACGCTGACGGTGCTATGCATGAGAGCTTAGCTAAGCTTGATGAAGAGCTTCGTTTTGTACTAATTACTAGTAATGCTGCACTAAAGCCAATGAGCGAAGCGCCTGCTGATAGCATCGCACAGACAGATGATGTGACCGATACCAATACCGAAGAGGCTGTAGATTTAGTGGTACAAGTAAGTGCGGCTACTGGTACTAAGTGCGTACGCTGCTGGCACATTCGTGATGACATCGGTACAGATAGCGAACACCCTGAACTATGCGCGCGCTGCGTGACCAATGTTAGTGGCGATGGTGAGGTACGTCACTATGCCTAACCCAACAGACTCACCTGAAAGCCAGCATGACCAGCAGCCGCAGGTTGAGATTGACCATTCGCCTAAGCCTGCTCATGCAACCACGGGTAGCTCGACTACACCTAGAAGTCGTCTGACCAAGACCCCGAAAATGGTGGCAAATGGCAGTCGTGCTTTTGTATGGTATATATTGGCATTGGTTGTTGTCATTATCGATCAATGGACTAAATGGCTGGCAGAAACTAAGCTGACCTTTCATGATCCAGTGCCGGTGATTGAGCCATTTCTCAATTGGACATTGGCTTATAACTATGGCGCAGCTTTTAGCTTTTTGGCAGATGCTGGCGGCTGGCAGAAGTGGTTTTTTTCAGGACTGGCGTTACTAATGTCGTTGTTTCTAATCATCTATCTGATTAAAGCACCGCGCAAAGCCACGCTACTATCTTTCGGCCTAGCCTTAGTATTGGGCGGTGCAGTTGGTAACTTAATCGACCGCTTATTACATGGTCATGTGATTGACTTTATCCATGTGCATTATGCTGATGTTTGGCATTATCCGATTTTCAATATCGCAGATATCGGTATTTCTATTGGTGTATTATTGATTGTCATCGATATGCTGTTTTTAGAAAAAAAGCGTGAAATACCACGGTCATAACCGTTTATAGCTAGAGATATTAATTCAATTTATAAATGAAAAAGGTAGGTTATGTAATCGTAACCCACCTTTTTTTTGTCGATCGTTTTAGTGCTTTCGTCATACACGTAGCAATACTGCTAATCGTGAATGCTATTATTTATAGAAACTCTGATAGTAAATCAGTGACAGTCTCTAAGCCACCACCTGCCAATAAAAACAGCAAGCCTGCCATGTTCACAACGACGGTCAAATAATAAGTCACTCGAAACTCAGGCTTTTGTGATTTGTGACGCAGATACGTCTGAGCCAATAGCGCGCCTACCCAACCGCCAAGCGCGCTTAGTATATGCAATGTAGACTCAGGCGTACGCCAGTCGCCACTTTGCGCAGCAGCTTTGTCTTTAGCATACATGCCATAAGTAATAATCCCTAGCACAACGTACCAGCTGACCACTAGCCAGCTCAGTTTATCTGTCGCTGCTAATAAAACTAAAACGCCATAAAAAGCCAGTCCAAGAAATGAGCGTTTCTTTTGGCCCGCTTCAAATTCCGCTTGATGGCTCCGTTTCTGATTGCGCTGACGGATCTGCTGATTTTTTTGTGCTATCTTTTGCTGTACAAACCCAAGCTCTTGTACTTGCTTGGCTCGCTTGCGCCCCTCCGCATCTTGTCCAATGCTAAAGACCACTGCCTCACCGATATCAGGACGGCGCTGAGCCTTAAACTCACTTATATGAAAGAAGACAGACTCGCCTGCTTCAGTTTCAATAAAGCCAAACCCTTTATCATCCTGCCATTTTTTGACAGTGCCTTGTTGTTTATTCACTACCGACACCTCATATCTTTTAGAATTGCCAATTATAGTACACTATCTGCGTTACATTATTGACGCTTACATCTGGTCTTAGATGGCTTATTATTTCTTACACTATAATACTGCAATTAAAAACACTGTAATCAAACGCATTATTTTCTATTCTTTTATTCTAGCAACCGATGGCTTTTTATTATGACTCAATCTCAATTTATTAACCCAAACGAAGACACTCGTATCGCTCATGGTAGCCTCGTTAAGCTGCACTTTGAAGTTTCACTAGAAAACGGCACCATCATCGACTCAACTTTTAATCGTGATGCACCTGTGTCTTTGACCATTGGTGATGAGAGCTTGTTACCTGGCTTTGAGCAAGTACTGATGAATCTACGCGCCGGTGATACTCGCACCGCACACCTTGAGCCAGAGCAAGCATTTGGTGAGTGGAATCCTGAAAACATCCAACATTTTAGCCGTACTCAGTTTGCGCTAGTCGCTGACAATCCAGAAATTGGCATGATGGTTGAGTTCGAAGACAAAGGTAAAAACACCTTGCCCGGTACGATTAGTGCCATCGATGAAGACCAAGTCGAAGTAGACTTTAACCACCCATTGGCAGGACAAGACGTATTATTCAAAGTGAAAATCTTTAAAGTCACACCACCCGGTGTCACTGGTATCAAATTGATGTAAACATCAATAAATACAACTCATCTAAAAATAAATATTGATAAAAAACAGTCAAAAGGGAGACTTATATGCAGTATCAAACGTTACCGCAACTCGATGAAAAAGTATCTAAAATCTGTCTAGGCACGATGACATGGGGACAGCAAAATACTGAGTCCGAAGCACATGAGCAAATGGACATGGCACTCAGTGAAGGTGTGAACTTTTGGGATACCGCAGAGATGTACCCGTCACCACCAGACAAAGACAAACAGGGTGATACTGAGCGCTTTATGGGCACTTGGTTTAACAAGACCAAACAGCGTGACAAAGTTATTCTCGCTAGTAAAATATCGCCAATGAACTTTTTGCGTGACGGTCAAACGCGCTTTAACGCCGAGCACATCAGCAGTGCTATTGACGGGAATTTGGAACGTCTACAGACAGACTATATCGATATCTATCAGCTGCATTGGCCAGAACGTCAAGCGAATTTCTTTGGTCAGCGTGGCTATGATGAAGAGATGGCAACCCAGTCATTAGACGATTTAACCCCGTTTTTAGAGACCATTCAGGCCTTAAATGATGAAATCAAAAAAGGTCGTATTCGTGCTTATGGCTTATCGAATGATACCGCGTGGGGACTCATGCGTTATCTATGGGAAGCAGATAAAAACAGCCTAATTCCACCACTTACCGTGCAAAACCCATATAGCTTATTGAACCGTTTATACGAAGTCGGTATGGCTGAGATTGCCCATCGTGAAAACGTTGGTCTACTTGCGTATTCACCGCTTGGTTTTGGTGTGTTGTCTGGCAAATACCTTGATGGCAAGCGTCCAACTGGCGCACGTCTGACTATGTATGATCGTTTCGGTCGTTATGTGAATGAGCAAGCCAAATCAGCCACTGAACAATATGCCAAGATAGCTGCAGATGCAGGTCTGGACATGGCGCAGATGTCATTGGCTTTTGTGAACTCTCGTCACTTTGTCACCAGTAACATCATTGGGGCGACGACGACCGAGCAACTCAAATCAAACATCGACAGTGTTAATGTGGAGCTAACGGCAGATGTCTTAGAAGCGATTGAAGCGGTGCACACACAGCAACCTAATCCATCGCCATAGTTGGTCTTTTATAGAGATTGGATGTTAATAGAGCCTGCTGAATAAATAATATTAAGTTCGCTCTATTAAAACTTCCATAAAAAAGGGCGCAAATCGTTTCGATTTGCGCCCTTTTATTAACTGGCTGAGATTAACTACAATAGCTCAACTCTAACTAGTTCAACTGTAAATAATCAATCTTCAACTGGTGCGCTAAGGACTCTTGAGTGCAGCTCAGCCAATCCTTCGTTCATGCGTGCTTGCAATAAATTGGTCAGCTCGCTTTTATTACGACCCTCTGGATCTATAGGCGCGAGTGGCAACACGTAAGCGGTCACGTTTTTGCTATCGAGCACTTTCTTCATGCTTTCTTTCATTGTCAGCTTACCATAGTATGGCAATGCGTCGCTTAGTGTGCCATCTTTATTGACATAAGCGATGATAATCGGTCTGATAGGCACATCAGCGTCAATGGCTGCTTGCAGCAATGTTCCATGAATGCGCTTTACTTTTTTACCACTGGTAGTGGTCGCCTCAGGAAAGAAAATAATCGAAAAACCTTTGGCTAAAAAGTCAGCAATCTGCGCCGATACTGAGCTTGCATCACCGGAACCACGCTCGATGAAAAGCGTCCCTGCGGCATGGGCAAGTTTGCCAAATACAGGCCATTCACCGATTTCAGCCTTTGATAAAAAGAACGCTGGGCTCACAGTACCAACGACAGGGATATCCATCCATGACACGTGATTCGATACCCACAAGCCATGGAACTGCTCTACAGGTTCCACTTCTACTACTTTTACCCCAAAAGAGCCTGCCATCTTGCGGCAGAATGTCTGGATATAACGTGGTAGGGTCTCGCGTGGTGGCTGCTTGAATGCACCAATACGCTTCGCCGCGCGTATGCCGCCGACCATGGTCGTGGTCATACCAGCAACCTGACGGCCTCGGCTTAACTGTCGTCTGAGTGAAAAGCTTGATTTAGCTTGGCTCATCTTCGCCCTCATGATTAAATAACGGGTGTTTAATAGTCAAAAAACGAGCCCAGTATAACAAAGTTCGCACACTCAGTGATAGCTTGTTCACTCAGTGATTACCGACTTTTATACAAACGGGTAATAAAGCAGATTTATAAAAAATTATCCGCAGCAAACGCTGTAACATAAAACCATCGCTAATTATGCTAATACGCTTTAATATCAAGTGATAAGACCATATATAGATAAACATATGAACGCTATGTTAAAGCTTATTGAGCTGATTATAGCGAGACATTTACTTTATTAAATAGGTGATACTCTTTGGATTATTTTGAAAGACATGAAGGTGGCGAACGCGCCATTTTAGTACATTTAGACATCCGCCAAATTCAAGATCCTGACGATCTTAGTGAATTTGAGCTGTTGGCTGATTCAGCAGGTGCCGATCGTTTGGCACTAGTCACTGGATCACGCTCACGCCCTGACGCCAAATACTTCGTTGGTAGCGGAAAAGCAGAAGAAATCGCAGAGTTGGTACGCGAACACGAAGCAGATATCGTACTGTTTAACCACAGCTTATCACCGTCACAAGAGCGTAATATCGAAGCGTTAGTGAAGTGCCGCGTGTTGGATCGTACTGGTTTAATTTTGGATATTTTTGCGCAGCGTGCCCGTACCTACGAAGGTAAGTTGCAAGTAGAACTGGCTCAGCTTAACCATCTATCAACGCGTCTGGTACGTGGTTGGACGCATTTGGAACGTCAAAAAGGTGGTATTGGTCTGCGTGGACCGGGTGAGACTCAGCTTGAGACCGATCGCCGTCTACTACAGACTCGCGTCAATCAGCTAAAGAGCAAACTAGAAAAAGTCCGTCAGACTCGTGCGCAAGGTCGCGCCCGTAGACAGAAATCTGATGTACCGACCATCTCACTGGTCGGCTATACCAATGCGGGCAAATCTACTTTGTTCAACCGTTTGGTCGATGAAAATATTTATGCTGCTGATAAACTATTTGCGACGTTAGACCCTACTCTGCGTCGTTTAGACTGGCAGGGAGTTGGTCGTGTCGTCTTAGTCGATACGGTTGGTTTTGTCCGTCATCTGCCGCATGAGTTGGTTGAGTCTTTTCATGCAACTCTAGAAGAAACACTAGAAGCAGATTTGTTATTGCACGTCATTGATTCTTCTAGCGAAGACATGCACGAGCAGATTCAGGCGGTCAAAGAAGTATTGGCAGAAATCGATAACGATGTACCTGTGCTCAATGTCTATAACAAGATTGATTTGACTGATGAGCCTGCTCATATCGGCTATGCTAGCGAAGGTCAGCCAAACCGCGTCTATGTCTCTTCTAGACAGAACCTCGGCATGGAAGAGCTAACGCTTGCCGTACAGCAATTGTTGACAGGTAAGCTGACGACGTTTGATTTGACCTTGCCGTATGATGCCGGACAGTTCAAAAACACTCTATATGAACTAGGTGTTATTGAAGAAGAAAGCTATGACGATACAGGTCGTGAATGTCTGACGATTCGTTTGCCAAGTGACCGCTTAAGACAGCTACTGGGTCAAGCAAACTTGAAACCTATCGATGTATTGCCGCTTGCACAAGCAACACTACTGATGCCAGTACTCGAAGAGTTTGAGAAAGTTGATGACGTTGAAGAGCCAACTATGACAGAGGCTGAAGAAAAAGCGTTTGACGAGTTTGATGCATTACACTCAGAAACAGCTGATTCAGAAAAATAATAGTTGTTTCTGTAGAATAATAACTATGGTTAAAGTGAGTCATTTGCGGCAGTAATCGAATGAACGTTTGATTCGTACTGTTCGACCACAAACCCTTATATAGTACGTTAAAATAGAATAGACGATATCCATTGATATCGTCTATTTTTTTTGGATATGACGAGTCACGGTGCATAGGCTTTATTAGTTGCCTCACTCTCTATATAATCGCCTGTTATACATTCAACAAATATTGATAGATAGCACTAATCTCTCGAAAGTGAATCATTGCTACCATCAGTATGCATAGCATCATTTTCTATGTTGTGTTCTTGGTGTGATCACATACTTTGTTTGGTACACCATCCATTTATATCTGACTTGGCCAGAATTGCTTATGAAGCCTACTCACTCTCCCCATCTCCCACTATGGCTTGCGTTAATTCTAACGTTGACCATGGTCATCGTTGTTCGAGAAACGGCGGTTGTTCTCTGTCAAATGGCAGGCATCGAAAAAGCGGCCAATATTGTCGGTTTGGTTGCGATGTTTGTTATTTTGATGGCGTGGCGATTGCTTAAGGGATTGCCGAGCTGGCTCACACAGGCCAGTAATACTTTACTAGTCGATAGTGGTTTTGCCTTTTTACCAGTTTCTGCTGGTGCAGGCCTGTTGCTATTTGCTCTAGGAGATGAGCTATTGGGTGTGATGATAACGATGATTATTAGTACGCTCATACCACTGTGGGGACTAGCATTATTAGCCAATCGTTGGCTCAATCATGCTGCAAACACTGATAGTACGACTACCACTGAGCAAAAGGGACAGCCGTGAGCTGCGGAGAGATATTATGACTTTTGACAGCGTATTTATGGCAACCCTAGCCGCAATATTATTGACATTAGCAGCACACGTAATTGCACGTGTATTAGCGCGTAAATTGTCATGGTTACCGATGGTCATTACCGCACTTGTCCTAGTGCTTTTTTTCCTATTTGTACTGCAGTGGGATTACACCAACTATTACAGCGCGGCAAAACCTGTATTTGACCATCTATTGGGATATGTCACAGTACTTCTGGCTGTGCCATTAGCGGCGATGAACTTTAAAGGCTTACCAGTTAAAAAACTCACTCTAATTGTCGCTATTGCTAGTGTTGTTGGCGCATTACTGCCTATGTCACTGGCCTATTTATTTTCGCTCAGTCATGAGACCCTATTGGCTTTCGCTACCCGTTCTGTGACTACGCCGATTGGCCTGAGTGTTGCAGATTTAATCAAAGCACCATTGGCAATGGCTAACCTAATTATCATTGTCTCAGGTCTGATAGGTGGTACGGTCGCTCGCTTTTTGTTCCGCGGTATCAATGACGACCGAGCCAAAGGTCTAGCACTGGGGTTAGCAGCTCACGCGTTTGGTACTGTAGAAGCTTGGCAAATCAGTCATACAGCCGGACGTTATGCTGCATTTGGCTTGGCAGTGAACGGGTTGGTTACCGCGGTTTGGGTGCCTATCTTTATCAGTGCTATCGGTATCTAGTCATCACTAAAACCCTACCTAAACTATTCTTATATTTTTAAAAACCTAACCATTAATAGGCTTATCTACTGTTAATTTTAGATTGAAAATCACCTCGACTATTCAAATGTCATTATTATTTCTTAAAAAATTGAGACACTTTATTTTTCTAAATTTATCAACTCAAAAAACCGACTACAAATGGCTCATTAAGTCACTTAGAAAAGTTAGTACATTGATTTATCTAAGGTTATTTAATAATAGAAATCTGATTTTACAACTTAGTTTGTCAATCTGATGCGCCAAAAAGTTATTATATGTTATAGTAAGCAACTATTATTTTTTGTATCTATTGCAAGTGGTTCCTTATTGAAAGTGATAATTGCTCAGCTGCTGTCCTCACAGTGGGCTAAATAATTCTGCAAAATCAGTAACCGCTTAAGCGCCTAATTCAATGCATATGTAGGCAAAATAATTTGCTGTTATTCGATAAAAAGTGATTTTACTATGATAAATACGGCTACTTTGATGACTCGCTGCTTATCTCCCCTTTTACTAAGTGCTATTGCTCTTTCGACCTTTTCTGTCGCTGCCAATGCAGGCAACATGTATATCTACAAAGACAAAGGTGGGCAAGTACTGTTGACCAATGTCAATCCTAGTGGAAATTTTGATAAGTTTACGAAAAAAGTAAAAGTAACTTATTATAAAGACTCTAAGATGTATGACGGAAGTAGCGATAGCTATGGTAGCAGCGCCGCTAGCAATAGCGGAAGTCGCAACTCTTACGACAGCTACATTCGTGCGTCCGCTGAGCGCAACGGTGTGGACCCTGCCCTAATGAAAGCGATGATGCACACTGAATCAGCTTTCAATCCAAACGCACGCTCACCAGTAGGCGCACAAGGGCTTATGCAGTTGATGCCAGCGACTGCGCGCCGTTTCAATGTCAGCAACCCTTGGAACCCTGCAGATAATATCGAAGGATCAGCCAAATATATCGCGTGGCTCATGCGCCGCTTCAACAATAATGTCGAACATGCTGTCGCAGGCTACAATGCTGGTGAAGGCAATGTCGATAAATACGGTGGCATCCCTCCATTCAAAGAAACACGTAACTATGTTCAAAGAGTGATGAGCCGTTATCATAGCTTGTATAAGAACGATGCAGGACTGTTTGGTGCGAGTATCAGTGCTAACAATCAAACCAGTAGCACCAGTACAAGTAATGGCTTACAAAATGTCAGTTATGCTACTAGCAGCAATGTGAATAGTGCTAGCTATGCCAACTCAGCCTACGCGGCTTTACGCTAAGCCAGTTATCTAAAAGCCAGACATAAAAAAGCCCATTAACGAATTAATGGGCCTTTTTATGTCTGGACGCTTTATGTCATGATGCTTGATGTCATGATACATTAAGAGTGATAAAGCCAAACTGTAAGCCACAATTAAGGACTCACAGCCTATTCCAACACTATTTGATACTTACTTGTTAGCAGCCTGAGTTGCAGCAACTTCAGCAGCGAAGTCTTCTTGCTTCTTCTCGATGCCTTCACCAACTTCTAGACGTTTGAAGCCAAGTACTTTTACGCCTTCAGCTTTTAGGACTTCGCCAACTTTCTTGTCGTTGTCCATAACGTATGGCTGACGTAGTAAAGTTACTTCGTCTAGGTACTTACGTAGGCCACCTTCGATCATTTTTTCAACGATGTTGTCAGGCTTGCCAGACTCACGAGCTTTTGCTTCGATGATGTCTTTTTCGCGTGCCAATACGTCAGCAGCAACATCTTCGTCATCTACAGCAACAGGGTTGAATGCAGCGATATGCATAGCAAGGTTTTTACCAGTGTCAGCGTCGCCACCTTCAAAAGATACAACTACACCGATACGTAGACCATGACGGTATGCAGCGATGTTAGCACCTTCAAGTGTTTCAACACGGCGAATCTGGATGTTTTCACCGATTTTCTGTACTAGAGATACACGTGCTTCTTCAACAGTCTGACCTTCGCCATAAGACAATTCAGAGATAGCAGCAACGTCAGTTACGTTGTTTTCTAGTGCAAGGTTAGCAACTTTTTCTGCAAATGCAGTGAAGCTGTCATCTTTTGCAACGAAGTCAGTCTGGCAGTTAACTTCTAACAAGAATGCTTTGTTTTCGCCTTGAGCGATGATGATAGCGCCGTCAGCTGCGATGTTACCCGCTTTTTTAGCTGCTTTAGCTTGACCAGATTTACGTAGGTTATCAATGGCAACTTCAACATCACCGTTTGATTCTTCTAACGCTTTTTTACATTCCATCATGCCAAGACCAGTACGGTCACGCAATTCTTTTACCATTTTGGCAGATACTTTTACTTCTGTCATAAGAGTCACCTTAGTATAGTTATGTATAGGAGTGCTGGATTTCTAAATGCTGTATTTCTATTCGATATCTTGGTATTACTTAAAATCTAGCAGACAGCTCGTCTTGAACGATTACTAATATAGCCATCAATGATGTCAAACAAATAACATCTCTACAATATAGCGATATGACCAGTAGGAACGATAATACTCGCTCAATAGCTGCTCACTCTACGCATGGCATTATTAATAAGGCTTTATTCAATAACAAGGCATGACGAGTAAAACTACATCATGCCTATTATGAGCTTATATGCTGTTCAAAACATTATATGGATGCTGATAGATACACTATCAAGACATCCTTACAAAGTTAAACTTTTTAAGTCAGCTACTTATTCTGCTGGAGTTGCAGCAGCTTCTTCTGCAGCTGGCGCTTCTTCAGTTGCAGCAGGTGCTTGCTCAGCTTTACCACCAGCTTGAGTTTGTGCGTATTCTTTACCAGCGATGATAGCATCAGCCATAGAAGTTACATACAAAGTCACAGCACGGATAGCATCATCGTTAGCTGGGATGATGTAATCAACGTTGTCTGGGCTAGAGTTAGTATCAACGATACCGATAACTGGGATACCCAAGTTCTTGGCTTCTTTGATAGCGATAGCTTCGTGATCTACGTCTACTACGAAGATAGCGTCAGGTAGGCCGCCCATGTCTTTGATACCACCTAGTGAACGCTCAAGTTTTTCCATATCGCGAGTACGCTCTAGCGCTTCGCGTTTAGTTAGCTTAGCGAAAGTACCGTCTTCTGCTTGTTTTTCTAGCTCTTTTAGACGGTTGATTGACTGACGTAGAGTTTTCCAGTTAGTCAACATACCACCTAACCAGCGATGGTCAACGTATGGCATGCCAGCGCGAGCTGCTTGCTCACGTACGATACCGCTTGCAGCGCGTTTAGTACCAACAAATAATACTTTGTTTTTCTTAGCAGCTAGGCCATTTACGTAAGTCAACGCTTCGTTGAACGCTTTTACGGTGTGCTCTAAGTTGATGATATGGATTTTGTTACGTGCGCCAAAGATGTATGGACCCATTTTTGGGTTCCAAAAACGTGTTTGGTGACCAAAGTGAGCGCCTGCTTGTAGTAAGTCGCGCATTTCGATTTTGGTTGGATTCTTTGTAGCCATGAGAATATATCCTATTGGTTGGGTTATGCCTCCACATCACAAAAACAGCCTATTTAGCGACACGCATCTGCTACCGGTTAGTTTTCATTAGTAAAGCACTAACAGATCACAAATTAATCAAGTCGCCAAACACCCAGCAATTTTTTGCCATGATGTGTGTGTCATTGGTTGGTTAAAAAAAAGAAGCTATCGCTAGATCGAAGCAAATGCCCAAATCTAAACTATAAAGTGAATTATAAAAAATAGCTGCGCTGTATTTTATCACATAACGTCTTGGAATCTCCAGCAGTTTGTTTGTAGCGTATCAATAAGATAAAAACAAACTATGGCGATAATAAAACAAAAAAAAGCGACACATTTGCATCGCTTTTTTCATGATTGTCTTTTTAATAGCTATTTTTCAAGCAAGGTTAATACCGTCGCTCTTTTATAGTTATCACTCGTTTATAGAGGAGTGACTATAACTTATGCAATGCAAATACCAATGACCGCCTTGTAACCACGCCACGTAAATGGTGTGATATAGCTTTGACGATCTTTAGGTAAATAAGACACGCTTGGCGCACTCTCCACAATGTGCGGCGGAGAGATAATAAACTCTGAACCAAACTCTGTCCGAGCGTTACCTGAGATTGTATTGGCCATTTCACCCAACAAATCTTTCATCATGGTGATTGAAGAGTCAGGCTCGCCCATCACTTTGATGACTTCTCGCAACATCACGCTTGGTGCACTGACATAGACGCAGCCTTCTAAAGGCCCTGATATCTTAATGACACCGCTATAATCAAAGCCAATCGCGCTTTTGTTGTTGTTCAAGTAAGGGGTATCAATTGACACTTCTGAGCCATCGATTTGCGCAAAAAACGCATTGATCGAGCTTAGAAATACACCCAATTTTTCTACTTTAACCATAATATATTAATATCCATCTGTATTACGTGGCAGCATTAATCTTGCAAACAAACCACAATCTCGCCTACTTGAGAATGCCAAGTGATGGGGATGATAAAAGAACGCTCATCGTTCGGCAACACAATACTTTGCGGCGCACCTTTGAACACAAATGGTACAGAGATATGAAACTCTGAGCCAAACTCTTTACGTGCATTACCTGCGATGGTATTAGCCACTTCCCCAGCCAGATCTACATAGTTCTCTTCACTTTTATCGGTTTCGCCCATGCTGTCTAATATTGAAGACAGCAAGTCACGCGTCGCCGAAAAATACACCACGCCTTTTTGGCCACCAGATATACCAATCACGCCCGTATAATCGTGGACTTTTGGCTGTTTGTTTTCTAGTAAGTAAGGGGTATCAGCAATTAGCTCTTCTCCCCCAAATTGGTCAAAATAATTACTAATAATACTTAAAAAAATCTGTAGCTTTTGCTCTTTCATAATGACATCTGCTTTGGTCGATGAATGGTATTAGTCTTGCATCAGCTCATACAAAGACTCTACAAGCTCCTCTTCTGAAAAAGGCTTGCACAAAAATCCGCTAGCACCTAACGACAGTGCTTCAATGCCGGTGGCTTTGTCCGATAACGCTGATACCACTAAAATGCGTACTTCAGGATCGATCGCGATGATTTTTTCAATACACTCTAGCCCATCCATTTGTGGCATGGTTAGGTCCATAGTGATCACATCAGGACGATGGACATTGAACTTTTCGATGGCTTGAACACCGCTAGTCGCTGTCGCAACTAACATGAATTTTCCTGAATCGTATGCGCGCTGAATACGGTTTCTAATAATATTTGAATCATCAACAATCATTAACTTATGCATAACTTATCTACTACCTTTAATGAAGTGCTTGTCGTCCCTGACAATATAATTACTATTTTGATTAAGCTTTAGGTAAAGTAATGACAAACCGTGTCATCTGACCTAGTTCGCTATTTACGTTAAGCTTGCCATCATACTCTTTTACTTTTGCTTTGATGATATCAAGTCCGACACCGCGACCACCGTCTTCATCTGCATGCTCTTTGGTAGAGAATCCAGAAGAGAACAGCTGTTTGAGCAAGTCACCTTTGCTAAGCTGATTTGCCTCTTCCGTACCGAAACGACCTTCTTCAATCAGTTTATTACGGATGTTGTCATAGTTGATACCTTGTCCATCGTCTTGCACAACCAGCATAAAGTTTGAACCGTTGTCTTGCACTTCCAAGTCAATAGTCCCAACGTCAGTTTTGCCAGTAGTATGACGCACACTTGGCGACTCGATACCATGGACTACCGCATTACGCAGCAACTGAATACTGATTTCTTTGATTGGCTTTGCCAGATTTTCCGGAATGCTGGTTTGGGTTAGCGTCGTACTTTTTAGCTGTACTTGCTTGCCCTGTCTTGCAGCAATCTCTTTTGTAAATTCATTGTAGAAAGACAATAAATCGTCATCTGCTTCATTGTCTAAGTCGATATCTAGCCCACCATCAAAGTCAGCATTGCTAGCTGCATGGTCTGCTACTGGACTTTGAGTAGCAATTGGCGCTTGTACGGTTGACGACTTAGCTGCTGTCGGTGCTGAGCGGTTGATACGCTCACCCAACGTCGCAATCGTGTTCGATAAGCTAAGCAAATCATCCAAATGTACTGCCAATGGTAAGAAATCATTACCAGACAACTGACCTTGGTTTTGCAATGCATGTAACTTGTCTTCAGCATCAGAAGCAATCTTCGTAAAGCTGTGTAGTTTTAGTGCTGATGCTTCACCTTTTAAGCTATGCATTTCACGATAAATAGCTTTTAATTTGCCTTCAAGCTCGTATTGTGAGCTACCAGGATTTTTCAAGATGTTATTAATCTTCTCGATATGCGCTTGGGTATTACCAATAAACTCATTAATAATCTTCGGATTTACATTCAAGATAGTCGTTAACATCTCAATCTGCATATCGTTTTGCGAACGCTCTTTTTCTAGGCGCTGTTCTAAGTAGACTGCATCTGATACATCATTCACGTTGACCAAAATACGAGCAATGTCTTTATTGTCATAAACACGTGAGAATTTAAAATCCAAGAAGCGATTATCAAGACTCTTGTCTTCAGACAGGTTATGCAGCATAACCTTATTTAACGGGTTAAGTGAATCTACCAGTTTTTCTTTAACGCGAGGGTTATAGAGCTGCTCAATGAATTGCTGTGTGGTCTTGAGGTCTTTATCAGAGATACGACCACGCAAGACATTGGTAAAGTTTTCCCCTGCCAAGCTATCAGAGCCGATGATATTGTTCAGCGCTCGAGAATGCTGTTGACCAATATTCAAGTCTTTATCCAGTAGGAAAAGACCCGTATTCACTGTTTCCATAATTTCTTGCGTTTCTTGGCGAGCGGCAAGTGCTTCAGCATCCGTCTCACGTAGACGACGTACAAAGAAGAATACGAAGATTAGAAAGTAGGTAAAGATAGCGGCAACACCAAGTACCTGAATAAGACGAATGGTAGTTGCTTGACGTTCTGCACTATTAAATACATCTTTTGTCAGACTATCTAAAGAATCGTTAATAAACAAACTTGATGTTTTAGCCTGCTCAACTGCTTGAGTCAATTCATCAGCAGAAGGCACCATAACGTTATCAGCATCTTTTAAGTATGCTTGAATTTTGGGCTCTAGCGCTTTCCATTGCTCATTGGCAGCGGCGATGTTGGTTTGTGCGTTGCTATCAATTTTTGGTAAATCGTAGCTATTACCTTCTTCATCTGTGATCGTGCCACCTTGCTCAATCGCTGCAATAGAGTTGGTAATCAACGTTGTGTTTTGCTCTAAACGACTTAATGCTCGTTGTATGTGTGGAGACTTAGTATCCTCACCATAACTGCTGTCCAAGTCGAAAAGATCTTTAATTACCGCCTGTGCACTGTTTGCAACTTGGTTGGTTTGGTCAATTAAAGCGGTGTTTCTTTCTAATAAGTTTGAGGTATAAAACGTGAACGCTAGCAAAGCACCGATTAGAGATAAAAATAGTGCAATTGAAATAATCAGACCTTGATAGCGCTTATTGTCGACATTAGGTACGGTTGCCATCTTCAGAATTCCTTAGTTCACTTGCTTAGTATTAGTATCAGAATCACTCTTTTCAGCAGTCTCTGCTGCGCCTAACCAACGATTCTCAATCTCTTTAAACGTTCCTTTTTGTTTGAGCTTTGCAATACCTTCATCCACTTTACGAATTAAGTCATTATTGCCTTTCGCCATCAAAATAACCTGCTGTGCTGATGGGTTGTCTTCGCCCTCATAAGCGACGATAGTAACGTCATACTCTGGATGGTTTTTCGCGGTGAACTGTAGGATCGGTAAGTCATGCAAAATGACATCGACTTTGTCCTGCATCAAATCTTCAAATAATAAATAAGCAGTGCTTCGAGTCGTCAGTTCGCTATATTTACCCATCGCTCTGAGCTGGTCTTCTTGCTTTGAGCCTTCCATTGCTGCAACATGCATGCCTTGCAAATCGTCTATACGATTGATTTTCAAGTCAGTGTTTTTGTACATAATTGATGATGGGTTAAAGAAATAAGGAGCAGAAAGACCATATTTGACAGCGCGGTCATCTTTATAAGAAATACCTGAGATGGCTAGATCACGTCCACCAGACTCTACTGTGTCAAACATGTTCTGCCAAGTTTCCTTGTAGAACTCGACTTTGAAACCTTGTTCTTCACCGATAGCACGAATTGAATCAATATCAATACCTTGCATATTGCCATAGTCATCTTGAAACGAGAACGGTGGCATCGTGCCTGTTGTAGCCACCTTTATGGTTGGCGCTGTATCAGGTAACTTACTTACAAAGCTATCTGTGTTTTCCTTTACTGGTGCGTTTGCATTTTCTTGAGTAGCAGAATTACTACAGCCAAATAGGCCAACACTCAACAAAATCGGTAACGCTCTATATAACTGCTTCATAATCTATCCTTGAAACCTAACGTTGTTTTACATTTTAATTAATTGACAATCTAGCAAGGTTAAGCAATGTCTATACATATTCACTTACAGAAAGTTACGTTAGATAATACTTACCTAATTTTACGATTGCAATAATTATGTTTGGTCATCATCTACTAGTAGTTATATATATCAAATTATGCATATAATTCTGAACAACATATACTCGTTTATAATCAATAAATTCCATCATATAAAACGCCTATAAAATTTAATTTGGCTTTGAATAAAAATAAATAAAACGCACAAAAAAGCACTCATACGCTGTGAGCGCATGAGTGCTTTTTAAAATACAGTTAACTTAAAATAGAAACGCTGTTACTCTGCATCGTCCAAATTTAGATTACGATCAATTTTCCAAATCAGGAAAGAACCGAAACTCATTAGTGAGAATAGGGCAATACCAACTTTGAGAACTGGGTTGACTGGAAACAAGTTCAATAATAAACCGCCGAATATACCGACTGAAAACATCAGCGAGCCTTGTAGTGCGCTTGCCATACCAGCACGGCGTTTCTGAAAGGCGAGCGCAATTGCAGAAGCATTGGGCTGGGTTAGACCCAATCCTGCGATACAAAAGAAAATACAAGCCAGCACTAGTGGTAACCAAGCATCCGTCCCTAAAAGCAAGCCAATCACGAATAGCAAACCCGCAGAGATAACCTGCATCATTGCCCCAAAGCGTAAAATACTTAGTATTCGAAAGCGATTGGTAAGCCATTGGTTCAGCTGAGTCAAACCTACAAAACCTGCCGCATTCATTCCGAATAACCAAGCGAAATGTGTCGCTGAGACGCCATAAGTATCCATAATTAGCTCTGAAGCCGAGCTGATATAGACAAACATTGCTCCCATTAACAATCCGCCACCAATTGCTGGATAGTTAAAAGTCGGGTCTTTTAATAAATCCCAATATTGACTGAGCACTTCTCTTGCAGGGCGTACGTTACGATTTTCCTCGGTTAAAGTTTCAAAAAAGAAAAACTTAGTCAGTAGCAAGTTTAGAGCGCCAAATGCAGCTAAGAACCAAAAGATAGAGTGCCAATCAAAAAACTGTAAGAATAGCGCGCCAAGCGATGGTGCCAATATGGGTGCTAAGCCCATCACTAAAATCATGATGGAAAAAGCTTTTGCCGTTTGTTTGGCAGTGAGGCGATCTCGAATTGCAGCACGAGTAACTACTGCACCGACGCACGCGCCCAGTGCTTGTAAGGTCCGGCCTGCAAAAAGCACGTACTCATTATCAGTAGTCGCACAAAGAATAGAAGCGATAACGTATAACGTCATACCTATATATAAAGGTTTGACACGGCCGACACGGTCACTGAATGGGCCGTAAAATAGCTGCCCAAATACCAAACCTAAAAAGTATGCAGGAACGGAGTTGGCCATAAAGGCCGTTGAAACACCGAAATCATCGGCCATCGATGGCAATGCTGGCAGATACATATCAATCGATAATGGGCCTACCGCAACCATCAGCCCAAGCATCATAATCCATGCAACAGGCAAATCAGCAGAGCGCACTCGCTCAGAAGCGATAGGTTTGTTTGGAAGGGAGGGTTTTGAAGCAGACATATTTAGACCGTTTTATATAGTGGCTATTATTTTTAATATTTTATTTTTCGACGTTTAATTGCTTGCACATGTTGTTAGGTAGGCTTTTGTCATTTTACTGGCTTATCCAATAATCAAAATAGATACCTTTAACAACAATAGTGCATCTTTACCCACATCGGTGCAAGCAGACAATGCTATATCGTGCTATCTGCTTACATTTCAATGGCCGTAAGATAATGGTGAAACAACCGTTAACAATTAAAACCCATCAAAGTAATTTATCAAAATATGTCTGGTTTTCTTAGGTAGCAATTTCTTTTATCAGAATGAATCAAACGAAAATAACACTAGAAAATTTACTGATAGCAAAAATTTAGCGGAATTGACGTTTGCCAAATAAGGTGCTGGCCTGCTTTGCTTTTCTGAGGGCAAGCTTACGATTACGACCAAGCATCATTTTAAGCTGCCATGCTTTTTCTTTATATAAAGTCTTCGCAGGTTGATCATACATCGCATTTATCACGCGTTTACTTGCTAGTACCGCATCAGGAGAGCGCTCTGCGAATTCGGCAGCAAGCTTTTGTGCTTGTTCAAGAGGCGCTTCACTACAATGACTAATCAAGCCTAACTCTTTGCCTTCATTAGCATCGATGATACGAGCGCTCATGGCGAGTTCTTTTAGAGTATCTTCTCGTAGAACCCCAAATGCTGATTGGGTCAGTCCCATATCTGGCACTAGGCCCCACTTAGCTTCCATAATAGATAACTGACAATCAGGGTGACTGACACGTATGTCACAAGCCAACGCCAACTGCAACCCAGCGCCGATACAATACCCTTCCAATACTGCTATGACAGGTACTGGTAGATCACGCCATACCAAGCACACCCGTTGGAACGCACTTTGCCATGGCTTAATCAACTCCCAAAGCGCAAATGCTGTATTCTTTGGATGATTTAAGTCCCCTAAGTCGATCCCTGCACAAAACGTCCCCTCTGCCCCATTTAGAATGACTGCGCGTATGGTTCTGTCCTTGCTAATACGACCTGCCAGCTTAATCAGCTCATTGATTACCTGAAAGCTCATGGCATTTTTTTTATGTGGACGATTTAAGGTAACCGTCAGTATGTTGTCTGTAATACTAACTTGTAAGGTCTCATACTGGTAACTTGCAATCGCGTTCATAACAATCCTTATTAATGAATAAAATAAATATGGTGCTGATATTCACAATATTAGCAGGCTTGTCTTTGTTGTACCGTAGTAATAACTGACTGCCACGATACTACTGTCAGTTTCATATACAGCAGATATAGAGTGTTTAGTTGATAGCGATAAGCAAATCCAACAAAATTACCTATCGCTCTCTGAATCTGAATGATTCTGACCTTCTTTCCTCATATTCAACTTATATCATTTTCCACGTCATGTCATTTTCGCTCAAGCGATGATAATTAAGCTGCGGATAAGAAGATAAATCCACCTTTTGCAAGTTGTCTAGCGCCGTTAATAATGCCTCATAATAAGGCTCAATCATTGCAAATTGCACAGGTGTCGTATGCTGTACATTCAGCAGACACTTATCTTCCAAATCTTGGCTAGCCTGACGCAATTGTGGTACACCCGTATATCGACTACCGCCCAATATACGATGGGCAATTTGTGCCAACATGTTACGATCATGAGCTTCCCATGCCTGAATAAGCGCCTGTTTTTCATCATTGATAGTATCGATCATCATGATAATAAGCTTGGCCGCCAATTCAGGTTTGTTCGCTGAACGAGTGAGCGCATCTTGCCAATCTAAAATGTTTGAGGTATCACTTTTGCTGATATTGTTGTTACTAAGGTCATTATTAATTTGCTCATGTAAAGTCGTATTATCGTGAGCTGTTCTATCTTGAAAGCTTTGGTCTTGAGGGCTTTTATCTTGAGAGTTGTCGATAGATTTTTCTGGTGATTGTAGTAGTGGCGACTGACCTTGTTTTTGTAGACGTAAGCTCTCATAGCGTGGCTGAATATCACGCGCAGTATCTCGTCTATAGTTTTCACGAGGCTGGCTATCGCGCAGATAGTCATCACGAATTTTTTTCAGGGATAGTGGACGGGTAATTTTCGGCTCGCTACTGACAGAAGTACTGTTACGATCTACCCCGTCTCCTCTTATTATTGGATAAGTAGCGGTTGGGCTGTCTGAACTGGCTTGAGTCTCTTGCCCATTTACATTGTTAGAGAGCAAGTCATTTGATAAATGATTGTCATTGATTGAGTAACCGCGCAGCGAGTCTATAGCAGTTAGTTCAGCCTCTGATGAGTCGGTATCCTTTACGTTAGCACCTTGTACATTAGCATCTTGTACATTATCACTCTGCAAATCAGGATGCTGTAAGCCAAAGCTTTGCAAATCTGTATCGGGCAGCGCGGTCAATTGTGGTGCGGTACTCTTACGACCAAGCCATTTCTGTAGCACTTGCAATAACTGAGGTTGGCTAATAGGTTTGCCGACATAGTCGTTGATACCGCTGGCTATAAGTTTGTCACGTTCATCTGCCAACCCATGAGCTGTCAGAGCAATAATAGGGATACGACTATCCGCATTTTCGATATTTCGAATCTGCTTGGCCGCCTCATGTCCTGACATACGTGGCATTTGAATATCCATAAATATCAAATCAATATTGTCTTTGTCTTGCGTAGCTGCTTTATCGTCAGCGCTCGTGTCCTCATGATAGAACGCGCTGTTTGTTTTCTTGTTTATCTCATCACGCGTTTCTGCTTTAGAGAGTTGCGTTTTATTCGATAGGCTTTGCTTATCACTCTTGGCAGTTTTGATGTTTTTGGTTTGTTGTTTACTGATAATCTCGATAGCATCAAACCCACTGCTCGCAGTGACTACCTGAATCCCTAGCTCGCTCAATAGAGCATCAAGCACTAGTAAATTAGGCAAATGGTCGTCAACTGCCAGTACCGTGACCCCTTTCCAGCGTGGTTCTTGCAGGCTTTGCGGCGTACTACGGCTTTGAGTATCGAGCATTGCATACAGCTGTCTTTTGTCTAATGGCTCATACAGTATGTTGGCATGATAGCGGTTGAGTAGCGCTTGATCGGCCGCCACTTGATAGCCAAACACAGCAAGCTTGCCTTGATAATGCAGACGAATTTGCTTAAGAAGCGCCATCATATCGTCTTGCGTGTCATCATCAACGATGACCCAATCCCAATAGTTACCATGCTCTTTTAATGACTCAAGTACACCCGGTAATGAGTTGGCTTGAGTCAATTTAATCGGTAAATATTGCAGGCTGGCCTTGAGTACTTGTATCGAAGCGGTATGATTGATCCAAACCAACACATTAAATTCATCGGTCTCGCTCGCCAGTGGCGCTAATACTGGTAATTCAATCGTTTGACCTGTGGCTGCCTCTAGCACATCGACATGGGCTGGCATGCGAAACCAAAAAGTCGCGCCTTGGTTGGCAATATTCTCTTGAGCATTATCATGAAATCCAATATCACCGCCCATCAAGCGTGTTAACTGTTTGGAGATAACCAGACCCAACCCTGTACCGCCATACTGACGTGTGATTGATGGGTCGCCTTGGCTAAAGCTTTGGAACAGCATTTTTTGATCTGCCAGAGAAATACCTTTTCCGCTATCTTGCACGCTAATCATCAGATAATTATCACGGTGGTCATCTAAGCTCACACGCACCACCACATCACCACTATCGGTAAACTTAATGGCATTACCAACGATATTGGTCAATACTTGCTTAAGACGTAACGCATCGCCATTGATACGCATCGGCACATCATTGTAAAAAAGCACCGCCATGCGCAAACCCTTCTCCGCAGAGACAGGAGATAACATATCGACCACATCATAGATAGTGTCGTAAAGGTCAAACTCATGGCGATCCAGCACTAGCTTACCTGCTTCAATCTTAGAAAAATCTAAGACATCATTTACCAAAGCGAGCAGATGTGCTGATGACTTACGTATGGTCTGTACATACAAGTCCTGCTCAGGATTCAGCTCACCGTGACGTGCCAGCAAATTAATGAAACCATCGATACTGTTCAATGGTGTACGCAGTTCATGACTGATATTGGCTAAAAACGCAGATTTTGCTTGGCTGGTTGAAATCGCTGCATCGCGTGCATTTCGAATAGAGATGTTTTGCATCTCCATCTCATCAAATGCCAAACGTAAATCATCCTCAGTCTGCTCGGCATGGTCTTTGAGCTCTTGAAAGCTTCTATGTAAGCGGCGCAATGTTCTGACTAGATCTTGCTGTAATAAATTCAGTTCACCATCTGACTCTACTGGTACAGGTTGGTATAAATTATCGACATGAGTACGTTGCAACTGCAAACGCAGCTCATAAATAGGAGCAATCCAACGTTTCGAATAGATATTTAGGCTCAGTAGTAGAATCAAGATAGTAAACAAGCCTGTAATCACTAATGCCATCGCAATACGGTAGCGTGCAATATAAAGCGGCTCATTATCCATATCGACGAGCAACCACAATGTCTGCCCTTCAAACTCTCCCAATACACTGCCATACGCTGTGCCTACAGGCGTTGGACGTTGTGACAAAAAGCTTGCGGAATCACTGATTAGAGGCCATTCTTCATTGAGACCATAACCGACTGTTGCCAGTATTTGATTGCCTTCATTAATAATAGCAATGCGCTGTACATGCTGCTCGGACTGCATACGTCCAAGCTTATCTTGGATACCTTCTAGCGTCGTCATCGCCGCTTGCTGGGTCCTCTCAGCACTACTCCCTACTTGTTGGCGCTCTTGTTCTAGCAGCTCAGGAATCAGTTCAGCTATGACTGGTGTATAGCGAATAAGTACCGCTTCGGCCAATACTTCTTGCTCCGAGTCGCTCGCACGCATGGTTTCGTGAAATACCAAAATACCGCCTACTGCTGCCAACACACAGATAGGCAAAAACACCAGTATGATCAGCTGACCATAAGCACTACTGGTATCGAAACGTTTTTTATATGCCATGCTAGGTCTACTCTCTACTAAGGTTCTTGCCGTGAATTTTCGTAATGATGTCAGTGTTAATGTTACTTACAGCGCGTCATATCAGAGCATCTGGGTAAGACGCTACTCTTAATGAAGTTATTAATCATTAATAAAGTAACTGATTTTGACGAGGCAACTACTATACAGCTCAAGATTATCTTAACAGGATTCTATAAGTTCTGGTTAGGCATTCCATGTGATGAACAACGTTGTAATTAAAGTGCCAACCACTCTATGTTAAAGAGAATATGGCTTTAAGCAATGGTCCTACTTTTGCAATCTTCAACGTAACATTGACATTGACCTGATATAGTGACTATTAATCCTTGATGCGATAAGCGCAGCTGAAAACAAAATGATATAATAAAGCCACTTTTTATTTACCACAATATATCGCTCATAGTCATAACATATGAGAGCGCACTCTAATGCCTTTCGTTTTTAGCTCGCTTATCACCGTAAACCTATATACCAAGCGACTGTCTAAAATTATGATCAAACAATAAAAACAGCGCTTCCATCAAAAACAAGCAACTAAAAACATATTTAAAAAATATAAAAGGATACTTTATGTCCACTACGGCCATGTCAAATGCTAACTTTATTACTCAAATCACTACCCTCGCTGATTGCGTTGGTCAAACGCCACTGGTAAAACTTCAACGTCTGCCTGAGCAAGAGCACATTGCCAATGGCGCCACAGTATTAGCTAAGCTTGAAGGTAATAATCCAGCGGGTTCCGTAAAAGATCGTCCTGCTTTTAATATGATTTATCAAGCAGAACAACGCGGTGATATCAAGCCTGGTGATATGTTGATTGAAGCCACTAGTGGCAATACTGGTATTGCATTAGCCATGGTCGCTGCGATGCGTGGCTACCCGATAACATTGCTGATGCCGACCAACTCTACCCAAGAGCGTAAAGATGCCATGATTGCTTATGGCGCAACGCTGATTGAAGTAGACGAAGGTATGGAAGCTGCGCGTGATTTGGCATTGCAGATGCAAGCAGATGGCAAAGGGGTTGTATTGGATCAGTTTAATAATCCTGATAATAGCCAAGCACATTACCTGACTACAGGCCCTGAGCTATGGGCACAGACCGAAGGTAAAATTACGCATTTTATTAGCTCGATGGGCACGACAGGTACGATTACCGGTGTATCACGCTACCTAAAAGAGCAAAATCCAGACGTCAAAATCATCGGCCTACAGCCTGACGAAGAAGCCTCTATTGCTGGCATTCGCCGTTGGCCTGCTGCTTATATGCCAGGTATTTTTGATGCAGATTTGATTGATGAAGTGATGGATATCGATCAGCGTATTGCTGAAGTCTATATGCGTAAATTAGCGAAAACTGAAGGTATTTTTGCGGGAGTATCTTCGGGCGCAGCTGCATGGGCAGCGACCCAAGTGGCAAAAGCAAATCCTAATGCTGTTATTGCCTTTATTGTCTGCGATCGTGGCGATCGTTATTTGTCAACAGGTTTATATAACGTTGACGATAGTAATACGGATAACAGCAGCGCAGAAGTTAATTAATGCATAAGAAATACCATTTAGTATCGTTAATTTAAAAGAAGTGCAAAGCGACCAAGTGCAGATGTAAACGTAATACTTCAAGCAATGCTAACGCTGTTATTCTTTTATAATGAATTAACTATAAGCTCATAAATAGTCAGGATTATCTATGTCACAGGCGCTACCATCCGACCCTATCTTAGTTTTCGATATCGAGACTGTCGCTGATGTCGATGCAGCACGCCGTATCTATCCGCAATTGGCCGATCTTAATGATGCGGATGCGTTAAGTGCGCTGACAGCGATACGTACACAAGAGGCAGGGCATGATTTCATGCGCTTGCCACTACAGCGCATCGTCTGTATCTCAGCTCTGTATATCAAGGATGGTAAGTTATCGCTATTTTCTTTGACTGCCGATAAATTTAGTGAAAAAGAAATCCTAGCCAAATTCTTTAGAGCCTTTAACGACATTGAGACACTACCGCAACTTATTAGTTGGAATGGCTCAGGCTTTGACATACCTGTACTGATATATCGTGCCATGCAGTATGATTTGTCAGCACCATGGCTGTTCGAAGAAGGCGAGCGTATTAAAAACATGCGCTTTGATAACTATGTTAATCGCTTTCATACGCGCCATCTAGACTTAATGGATCGGTTTAGCCAGTACGGTGCTAGCCGCCGTGAAGCGATGGATATCGTCGCAAGTCTGTACGGATTACCTGGTAAAACTGAGGTAGATGGCAGCATGGTCGGCGCGCTTGTTAGTAGCAGTGACTGGCAGACCCTATCTATATACTGTGAGTCTGATGTTATGAACACTTGGCTTATTTATTTACGCTGGTTACGTCTAACAGGACAGTTGTCTTCACAAGATTTTGATGCTTGGCAGCAGCAGAGCTATGACTATCTGGCAAAGTATACCCAAGCGGACGGTAGTCCGCGACATCAAGAGTTTATCGCTGACTGGTCATCTGCACCCAAATTATAGAAATCGTATTATTAGTAGTTTTTTATTCCCCTCTTCTAGTTATTTATTATTAAGGCAGGTTTATGCAACCCACCGATTCAAAAACATCTACAGCATCTGATATGGCAGCGCAAAACAGTAATGCTCAAACGAATGAAGCTCAAACAAACGACACCCAAACGATTGTCATTCCGCCGAGTAAGAAAAAATCAAAGCCATCATCAAAGACACGTCGTCGTCTAAAAGATGCAGAGCCAATTCCATTTAATATTGATGGCTTATCACATGATGGTCGCGGTGTTGCTGTCTATGGTAATGGTTTTGATGTTGCGGAAGGTCATGCTGAAGACAAACATGGCAAAAAAATCTTTGTTAGCTTTGCTCTACCAGGTGAAAGCGCTTTAGTAAAAATAACCAACAGCCGTGCTAGCTTTGAAGAAGGCGATGCCATTAGCATTACTGCCAACCCAAACCCTGAACGTGCTGTACCACCCTGCCCGCATTTCGGTACTTGCGGTGGTTGTAACTTGCAGCACTGGCAGCCAGATGGACAAATAAACTTTAAGCAGTCAGTATTGGCTGAAATGCTAATGCACCAAGCCAACGCGGAACCTGACAATTGGCTCCCTCCTGTGGTCGGTGATCGTCTTGGCTATCGTACCAAAGCACGTTTGGGCGTGCGCTATGTCGTCAAAAAAGAAACTGCGCTTGTCGGCTTCCGCGAGCGTTCAAGTAACTTCTTGGCAGAGCTAAATGAATGTCATATCTTAGATTCGCGTATTGGTTTCGAGATTGAAAACCTAAAAACGCTTATTAGTACCCTAGAGAGCCGTGACAAAATTGCCCAGCTTGAGCTTGCAATGGGTGAGCAACTGCCAGAACTACCTGATGGCAATCAGCCAGTTGCGCTCATCGTACGTAACTTAGAACCGTTGTCAGACGCTGATATAGACAAACTAAAAGTGTTTTTCGCAGCGCGTAATTGGCAGCTGTATTTGCAGTCGAAAGGTGTTGATAGCATCCAACGTATTGCGTTGACAGATACTGATGATTTGAGCGAGCAATTTGGTCGTTTATATTATCAATTGCCAGAGTATGATCTGACTTTTGAATTTATCCCTACTGACTTTACCCAAGTAAATTTATCTGTGAACCGTCAGATGACCAAGCTTGCCTGTGACTTGTTGGATTTAAAAGCAGGTGAACGCGTACTAGATTTATTCAGTGGTTTGGGTAACTTTAGCTTGCCACTAGCGCGCCTCGTTGGTGAGACAGGCTCAGTAGTCGGTGTCGAAGGCAGTGAGGCCATGACCGAACGTGCTGCTGACAATGCCCGTCGCAACGGTATCAACAATACTGAGTTTTATAGTCAAGATTTGACTCAAGACTGTACTGATAAGCCATGGGCCAACCAAGGCTTTGATGCACTGTTGATTGATCCGCCGCGCTCTGGTGCTTGGGAGATTATGCAATATTTGCCAAAATTTAATGCTGAACGCATTGTTTATGTCTCTTGTAATCCAGCCACCCTTGCCCGTGATACAAAAGCATTGTTAGAACAAGGCTATCGTCTGACTCATGCTGGCGTGATGGATATGTTCTGCCATACGGGTCATGTTGAATCTATCGCTCGCTTTGAAAAAGTAGCGGTTTAACACTATTAATCTTCAAAATGATTAATAGTTAATAACGACTGATAGTTTAACCTGATTAAAGAGACAATTAAGCATTATTACAATTATCTAAGATAACTCAAAGCTTTGATAAGTTTGTGCTAATAAATAGCCATTATTTAGCGTAATTGACCACAGCCGTACAGAGGCTCGCTTGATTTGTCACTTTAAAATGAGATAATAGTAAACAATCTTCCTATGTTTTTGATGATGTTTCCAATCGCTACATAGCAAGCATTTGCACTCATAGCTTTATATATTTTACGCGCATTTTATAGCTGCTAAAAATAACATTTTTAGCAGTTGTATTGGTTTATAGCTGACACTTTATGGATCGTTAATTCAGAGTGTGTGCATAGTAGATGAGGTTATAATCAATTCAAAATAGCTAAGAGGAGTCGGCTATGGTAAAAATTCGTGAAGGATTACCGCTGGTGGATGGACAGACCACGCAGGCCGATAGTGCAACACTTGCGGCGCAACTGGTGGCGAGCCAACGCTCTCACCAGTCAGCCAATAGCTATGCCCAAATCCCCCTCGACATCAAATACCAGTTGGCAACTCACAAGTTACATACTACTTTTGATCGCTCAGCTGCACACACTTATCATTTACATGACCCTCACACTGAAGACGAGTATTCGGATGATACCAATGCGCTATCGAACAAAGAGCTTGAGGCGGTCGACTTAGACCAAGCCAATATCGACGTACCTACTTGGCTAGATAATGTGGCCAAACGTATTGGACAAGAGTCAGTACCCAACCTAAGTGCAGCTTGCGAATTTATTCGCAGTCATATGAACACCAGCGAATCTGAGCGCTCAGGCGCTTATGTTACCGGTATTGGTATGACCGATATTTTGACCTATCTTTATCAAGATGAAGACGCATTGGTCGCGGCCATGCTGTATCGCAGTGCGCGCAAATCAATCATTAGTCTCGCTGAAGTTGAAAAAAACTTTGGTCCAGATATTTTGACCCTTGTTAAAGACACTCTTGCAATGGGTAAGCTGTCGGAAATTATCGAGAGCAACAAGCGCTTAGAAGACCATTTCGTCAATAATCAGCGAGATCAGCTATCAAATATTTATAGCATGCTCATATCTGTCACCAACGACGTGCGCGTGGTACTGATAAAATTGGCAGAGCGTACCTTTGCCATGCGTGAGTTGACGTTTTCTAGGCCAGAGCGTCAAACTCGTGTCGCGCGTGAGGTCATGACTATTTATGCACCATTAGCGCATCGCCTAGGTATCGCGCAGCTAAAATGGGAGCTCGAAGATTTAGCTTTCCGTTATCTTGCGCCTGATCGCTATAAAGAAATTGCTAAGCTACTGTCAGAAAAGCGTAGCGAACGTGAGTCCTATATTCAGCGCGTACAAGACAAGCTAAATGAATCATTAGCAGATGCCAGTATCGAAGGCGAAGTATCTGGGCGCGTCAAACATATCTACTCTATTTATCGAAAAATGAAGCTCAAAGGTCTATCTTTTGATCAGCTTTATGACATTCGTGCCTTGCGCGTCTTGGTCAATAGCCCTTCTGACTGTTATCACGTTTTAGGCCTAGTACATGGTTTATGGCGTTACATTCCTGAGCAGTTTGATGACTATATTACCAACCCTAAGTCCAATGGTTATCGCTCGCTACATACTGCTGTAATCGCGGAAAATAAATCACTCGAAGTCCAAATTCGTACTCATGAGATGCACTTTGAGGCCGAACTTGGTATGTGTGCGCACGTTAATTACAAAGAAGGGCTAAAGAACAAGAAAGACAACTATCTGAATCAAAGAATCAGCTCATTACGCCAATTATTATCTATCAATAATGAGACACGCAATCAGCCACGCTCAGCTGTGGTAGCGGGCGAAGAAATAGACGATATCGAGTTTGACGAAGAAGAGCAACTCGTTGATTTTGATGAACTAGAACGTATTTATATCTTTAGTCGTGACGGTGATATTACCGAACTACCAAAAGGCGCGACCGTTCTCGATTTTGCCTACTATGTGCATACTCAAGTTGGCAACCGCGCGCAGGCAGCTCGCGTCAATCAGCGCTATGTGCCACTGACTTATCAGTTGAAAACAGGTGAGCAAGTTGAGATTATCACTAAGGCTTCGCGTGAGCCTAATCGTGATTGGTTGGTAGCATCGCTAGGTTATATTCATACCAATCGTGCCCGTTCAAAACTGCGCCAGTGGTTTAATAAGCAAGACCGTGATAAGAATATTGAAATAGGTCGCCAAATGCTCAGTAAAGAGCTTGAGCGCCTATCTGTTCATCCTAATAGTATTGATCTAAACGACTATATTCAGCATTTTCATGTCAATACGACCGACGATATTATTGTAGGGCTGGTGACAGGTGATATTGGCCTGAATCAGTTGACCAGTCATATCTCTCGTCAGCTGCATCTAGAGCCTGAGATTCCACCAGAGAGCTTTGTACCGCATGTAGATAACCGAGATACAGGTAAGCTCGATGCGTATAAAATACATATCGATGGCTTGGATAATATTGAAATCAATTTGGCAGGTTGTTGCCACCCTGTGCATGGCGAACCGATAGCTGGCTACATCACTTTATCGCGTGGCGTTAGCGTGCATAATCGAGGCTGCCCAGAGTACTTACGTCTGGTCGAGCGTGATCCTGAGCGCAAGATAGAAGCCGCTTGGCAAGTACAGACGGGGCGTTATCAGCCTGTTGATATTCATGTCGAAGCATATGACAGACGCGGTTTGCTACGTGATTTGACACAGATAATTGATAAAGAGAACGTCAATATTCGCCAAGTGCAAACGTTAAGCAATGACGACAATATTGCTTTTTTAAAGTTCCATATTGAAGTCTCAGGCTTAGCACATCTATCTAAGCTGCTCGCAAAATTAGAACAGCAGCATGGTATTTTGCACGCGCGCCGTGCAGTCGTGTAAATAAAACCTTAAGTCAGTCGTTGTTTATTCCACAATAGAGTTGTCAAAAAATACTATGCCTGAATTACCTGAAGTAGAAACCACTAAAGCCAGTCTTGCTCCATTGTTGGGGCAACAGGTAGTTGATGTTAAAGTATTTCAACCAAAGCTGCGATGGATGATGCCAGATAACTTAGACGAGCTGGTTAATTACACATTGGAGAGTGTCGAGCGCCGAGCAAAGTATCTGATTCTTAATTTTCTGCCAGCAGTTGCACAGAATAACGCTTCAATGTCAGCCAGTAAAGTTGAACCACGTCAGCTTCTTATTCACTTAGGAATGTCAGGTAGCTTACAACAGCACAGCTATGGTACTGATAAGCGTAAACATGATCATCTGGTCGTCGTTTTTAATGATACTGCTAATAAAAAATCTCAGCTACACTATTACGATCCGAGACGCTTTGGTTCAGTACTATGGCATGAGGATTACGGCAATAAACTACTAGATCATCTAGGTCCTGAACCGCTTTCAAAAGATTTTACCGCAGACTATTTGTACAGTTTAATCCAGCGTATAGATTTATCTAGTCAAGATAGCAATGGGTCATCGTCAGATGATACTAAAACGAATAAGCGACTAAAACCCATTATTCGGGCTATTAAATCTGTCATCATGGAACAAGAAGTCGTAGTTGGGGTTGGCAATATTTATGCAACTGAAAGCCTGTACTTGTCTGGCATCCACCCTGCTACACCAGCCAATCAAATTTCATACGATCAGATTGTCATTTTAGTGAATCATATTAAAGAAATTTTAAAGAAAGCGATAAAACTGGGCGGTTCGACACTACGGGATTTCACAGTAGCAAGTGGTCAAACTGGTTACTTTCAGCAAACCTTAAATGTGTATGGTAGACAAGGAGAGAGCTGTCTGCATTGTAGTACGACGCTAGAAAACATCAAGCTTACTGGTAGAGCTAGTGTTTATTGTCCAAATTGTCAGCCGTTAAAATAGCTAACAACTGATACTCGCTTATTTGTGCTGCGTTTATATTAAATGAAGACAATATTTGAACAGAGCATTCATTCTAAAAGTACCAAATATTGTCAAAGCTATAACTAGATTATTCTCATTTTTGTTGCTTATTAGCGCACATCTTGCTTTAATAGTGCTAGCGCTTACATAAATAGTGCGTATCATTTATTTTTCTGTAATATTTAGACTAACTATTGTTGCCGCAAGATTCCTGTGTGAAGATAGCAGCAGCCATTAATCATACTACTATGAGTTTCAGGATATCGTTATGACTGTTAAAGCAAAAACCCAACGCACAGTTAAGCAGAGATTTTTTACTGTATTGGCAACTCTAGGATTGGTAGCTGCGACTATCCAGCCTACTTTTGCAGCTATAGAAATTGATGAAACTGATTTTGGGCCTTCATACGAGACGATGGTAGTTGATACGATTGTTGGTAAACCACTGCAACTCGTGAATGCGGTAGCTGGTACGGCAGCTTATATCGTTAGCTTACCTTTCTCACTTATTGGTGGTAATGCAGACCAAGCACAGCAGAAGCTATTTGTTGAACCTTGGGATGCTATGGGACGTTGTTTAGGCTGTACAGTTGCAGAAGACAACTATTACAAATCTCAAGTCGTTGATAATAACGTGGTACGTATCGTTGTCGATCAACCATCAGAGATTCTGATTAACACTAATGATTATGTAGTGGTCACTCCGTAACAATTTGCTTTTAGTAGGTACATCAAATAGTACACAAAAATGACTGTGACTATTTCATAACAAAAAGGCTAACTCGAGAAGTTAGCCTTTTTTATTGTCGAAAAGTCGATAATTTATTTCGTAATACTAGTATTGCTTAATTTGGCACTGATTTCGCGCAGCAACTTCACTTCCTCTGATGGCTCTTCTACTGCTTCTTCTATAACTTCCTCTACCTCTTCAGCACGGCGCATTTTATTGACACCTCTCACCATCATAAAGATGATGAAAGCTAAGATTAGAAAGTTAATAAGTACGGTAATAAAACTACCGTAAGCCAGTACAGGTACACCTGCCTCCTTGAGCGCATCATAAGTCATAGCAATACCATCAGGTGCATCGCCTAAAATTAAAAACATGTTCTCAAAATTAATCTCGCCGCCAAAGATAAAAGCGACAATCGGCATAATAATATCATCTACCAAAGATTTTGTGATGGTAGCAAAAGCTCCGCCGATGATGACACCGACTGCCAAATCCATCACATTACCCTTGACAGCGAACTCTTTAAACTCTGAAACCATACTCATTGTTTTTTCCTCAAAATTTATCTATAAACAAATAGATATTTATATAATTAGTATCACATCTAGCTTTTATGCTGATAATTGAATACATTAATACCACTATTCATTCTGTCTGCATTTTTCCAAGATTACAACACAAAAAAAAGCAGTATAAAGTGAACCACTAATAGCTCACCTTATACTGCTCATTTCTTAACCGCTTAGTGCCAGTAAAACTACTGACACTAAGTGTTTGCGTCAAACATCAATACTATGAATCACTAAGTAACTCACTTATTGATATTAAGCACCTTTCTTACCACGGCCGTGACGCTTACGCTCACTTTCAGTTAAGTAGCGTTTACGAATACGTACCGCTTTTGGCGTTACTTCGACTAGCTCATCGTCTTGAATAAATTCAAGCGCTTGCTCAAGAGTGAACTTCACTGCTGGTGTCAACGTCAATGCTTCGTCAGTACCACTAGCACGTACGTTGGTTAGCTGTTTAGCAGTCGTTGGGTTAACAGTCATATCATCGTTACGAGAGTTAAGACCAACAATCATACCTTCATAAACTTCAAGCTGTGGTTCAGCAAACAACTTACCACGTTTCTGTAGGTTAAATAGAGCAAAACCTAGGCAAGTACCATTTGCCATAGAAACCAGTACGCCGTTAGAACGACCACCAACATCACCGATCTTCTGTGGACCGTAATGTGAGAAGCTCGAAGTCATGATACCACTACCTGAAGTCAGGGTTAGGAACTCAGAACGGAAACCGATTAAGCCACGCGCTGGTATGGTTGCCTCAATACGCATACGGCCTTTACCGTCCAGCTCCATGTTAGTCATCTCACCTTTGCGTAGACCAACTTGCTCCATGATAGAACCTTGATGCTCTTCTTCGATATCGAAGACAACGTTTTCATACGGCTCTTGTAGCTTACCATCAACTTCTTTAACGATAACTTCTGGACCAGAAACACCTAGCTCAAAACCTTCACGGCGCATGTTTTCGATAAGTACTGATAAATGAAGCTCACCACGGCCTGATACTTTAAATTTGTCAGGAGACTCAGTGTCTTCTACACGTAATGCTACGTTATGAATCAGCTCACGCTCAAGACGCTCACGAATGTTACGTGAAGTCACGAACTTACCTTCACGACCAGCAAATGGTGAATTATTTACTTGGAAATTCATAGATACTGTAGGTTGATCTACCGTTAGTGCTGGTAATGCTTCAACGTTGTTAGGATCACAAATAGTATCAGAGATGTTTAGTGCATCGATACCCGTGATACAAACGATATCACCTGCTTGTGCATCTTCAACGTCAATACGATCAAGACCATGGTAACCCATGATTTTTAGGATACGGCCGTTACGCGTCTTACCATGCTTATCAATGACAGTTACTGGCGTATTAAGTTTAACTTTACCACGTTGAATACGGCCAATACCAATTACACCAACAAAACTGTTGTAATCAAGGCTTGAGATTTGCATACGGAACGGAGCGTCAGCATCAACCTGTGGAGGCTGAACAACGTCAACGATAGTTTTGAACAATGGCGTCATGTCATCAGCTAAATCATCTGCTTCTAGACCTGCGATACCGTTCAATGCTGAAGCATAAACAACTGGGAAATCAAGCTGTTCATCATTTGCACCTAGGTTGTCAAACAAATCAAAGATTTGATCCATTACCCAATCAGGACGTGAGCCAGGACGGTCAATTTTGTTGATAACAACGATCGGCTTTAGACCTTGTTCGAATGCTTTTTGCGTCACAAAACGAGTCTGAGGCATTGGGCCATCAACAGCGTCAACAACCAAAAGTACGCAGTCAACCATAGACATTACACGCTCAACTTCACCACCGAAATCGGCGTGACCTGGAGTATCCACGATGTTGATACGGTATTCAGTTTCTGAAGTTTTATCTGTCCAGCGGATAGCTGTGTTTTTAGCCAAAATGGTAATACCACGTTCTTGCTCAATATCACCTGAGTCCATTGCACGCTCAGCAATGTTTGCACGGTCGCCAAAAGTACCAGACTGATGTAATAACTTATCAACCAAAGTTGTCTTACCGTGGTCAACGTGGGCAATAATTGCAATGTTACGCAGGTGTTTGATATCGTTCGCCATATAAAATGCTCGTTTCGTCTTAAAAAAATGCAGTAGCAGTAAGCGCTGCTGAATAAACTTTCATCATCAATCAGATAGATATTGAATCTAAGATGACGCAGAAAAGAATGCTATCAAATAAAAAAGTTCAATACAATCAAATATCTATACTGACGAATTCATCATACAGATTGCTATGCTAATGTACATACTGTTAATTTACAGAATGTTTGGGTGGCTAGTATAACATTATTGATTCATAAATTTATGTAATAACTCACTTTTCTCAATACATAAATAAAAAAAAGCCACCCATTGGGTGGCTTTTTTTGTAACTATATATTTAACTATACGGTTATTTTGCTAATACTTACTGAACAACCATATCTTTAGTTTGTTCAACAGTCATTGTTTTGTCACCAGTGATGATGGCATAAACACGACGGTTCATAGCACGGCCTTCTTCAGTGTCGTTTGAAGCGATTGGGTTGTCATAACCATAGCCTACAGTTGATAGACGGTTTGGAGCGATACCGAATTCGTTAGTTAGCATAGATTTAACAGCAACGGCACGAGCTTCAGATAGACGTTGGTTATAACGTGCTGAAGGACCAGTCTTAGAAGCATGACCTTCTACACGAGCTGTAGAGTTAGGATACTCACGCATCTTCTCTGCTACTTTAGCGATTTCTGGCTTGTACTGGTTTTTGATAGCTGACTTGTCGTTATCAAAGAATACACGTAGTTCCATTTTCAATTCGTCAGTAATGTCTACTGGTACTGGGCAACCGCGCTCATCAACTACAACGTTCATTGGAGTGCCTGGGCATGCATCGATGCTATCAGGTACGCCATCACCGTCAGAATCAAGATCAGCTTCAACAACAACTACTGGAGTGTTGTCAACTACTGGCTCTTGCATAGGTGGTACTGCTACTGTAGGTGCTAAATGGCCACCTAGTACTACTTCTAGACCGGCCAAAGCCATGCCTTCCCACCAGTTGTTGTCAAAGTTATGAATCGCACGAGCTTCACCACGTAGGCTTAGCGCGTCATTGATGCGATACATAGCACCTAGACCTAGGTTACCGATAGTGTCTTTAGAGTTTGATACTTCAGTACCAGCAGCAACTATTTCACCGTTAGAGTTAGTATACTGTTCTTGGTTTTCTACTTTGATTTTAGACTGACCAGCACCTACTAGTACATATGGCTTAAGTGCGCTATCAGTGTAACCAGTGAATTCTTCAGTACCGATCAAGAAGTTACCAGAAATCATTTCTTGTTCGATATCAAAGCGGTTAACGCCTGCATCAGCTGAATCTTCAGAAGCTTCGCCGTTTGCGTCAGATACACCATATTCTACTTGGAACTGAGTAGAAGGAGTAAGTTCGATACCTAAAGCTGCACCAGTATATAGGCTGCTTTCTTTGGCTACGCCACCATTAGTTACATTTCCAGCACGGCCGTCAATAGAATTACCATTGGCATCTACATATAAGTCTTTACCAGTGCGTAAAACTTCACGCTGCTTGTCAGAGGTATCACTGAATTCTTCAGTCATGTGGTAACCAAGTAACAATGGGCTAATAGTAACACCAGCATTAGCTGCTAATGGAGCAGCTGTTACGGCAAATAAAGCTAGAGCTATTTTGTTCAATTTCATGGACTTCCTCCAAAGGATAATTTTAGTGATGCATTAAGCAAAACCGATTCTCAAGACGTACTAAGATAGACATCTCTTACGCATTTTAAGTTACAAAGCAAAACCAATTAAGGAGTAGCTTAGCGATTATTAATTCAGTTTACAACTTTTTTCGTTAACGAGCTACACATTATTACACGATAATGTTGTAACTAAAACACAATAAACAGTCTAAGTTACCTAGAACTAACACACCTTACGCTTCTTATCTTTTACACATCAGTTTGCGATAGATGAATAGTCTATTGATATCTATTTTCTTGAAGCATTTTATTACAATTAGAATTTTTTCTCTATTGCTAATGTCGTTCTTTCACTAATTGAAACATTTTTTGACAGTCGCTATATATTACATATATATTGTAAAAAACCAATATTCTTCTGAAAATCAAGTAATTAGTAATTGCATTTGTTTTATATACAGTGGAATAAGAGAAAGTTTAAAGAATTTGGACAATTGGTTTGCTTAAAAGGTAGTCAACACAAGGATGTGTGAGACGTTGTTTTTTACTTGAATGACAAACAGCTATAGGATGTAGCGCATTATGAACTTACTTAGTAAGGTACTGGCCCATTATAAGAGAATAGTCATTTTTACCTTTTGTTTACCTATTTGCAGAAAAGGCAGGTATGGAATTGATAATTTCTTAGCTATTGTATCTAGGTTATTCAATAAACTATTGAAGTTAGTCAGTTATAGGAAATCATCCCTTAAGAACAATAATATTCTCAGTGATAAGCAATCAAAAGGCTTTACTCTCGTTGAGCTAACTGTGACGACAATGGTCTTAGGAATTATCGCAGCTATTGCAGCGCCAAGTATCTTAACGCACTTAGCACGAATGGAAGCGCAACGTGTCAAGCATCAACTAGAGAACACCTTATCCTTAGCAAAGGCCGAAAGTTATATAAGTCGGCAAGATGTCTTGGTTTGTTTATCGAATGATGCACAGCAATGCCATAGGAACAGTGATAAGACACTTCTGCTATTCGTAGATAAAAACAACAATAAGCATTTTGATTCTAAAGTAGATACCTTATTAACTCAGCAATCTTTAAACCTAAGATATAGTACAGTGAAATTAAGAGTTGGCGGTAGGCGTCACTATACTAAATTTTGGGGTGATAGCGGCAGACCACGAGGACACTTCGGTCATATAAAATATTGCCCTACCTCTTCTTATAACAAATCAATGTACCAAATCTCTTTTAACCAATCCGGTATCGTCAAACATAAACTTAACGCAGACCACCCTACGAAATGTAATGGGTAATAGATGCCATACAAGCAAAACTATTTATACATAGCCTCTTTCATCATTGTCACAGCGCTTTCTAGTCCTACAAACACGGCATCTGCAATAAGTGCATGACCGATATTTAACTCATATATACCATCAATCTTTGCAATGGCATTAACATTGTCACACGTTAAACCATGACCCGCGTTAATAAGCAATTTATCGTCTAGGCTCTGTGCTGTAGCTACTGCATGTTCGATTCTTTTAAGTTCAGCCAACTGTGCGGCAGTATCATTTGCTAAGCCTGCTTCGGCATAAGCACCAGTATGCAATTCTATCGCGTCCGCACCACACTCTATCGCGGCTGCAATCTGCTTATCATCTGGATCAATAAACAAAGAAACCTTAATATTAGAGTCTTGTAGCTTATGAACATACTCTTTCAAAGACGTGACTTGCCCTGCAACATCAAGACCACCTTCTGTCGTTAACTCTGCACGCTTCTCAGGTACTAGACATACCCAAAAAGGTTTAATTTCGCAGGCAATTGCAAGCATCTCATCAGTTGCGGCCATCTCTAGATTCATTCTCGTCGACAACTGGCCTGCCATTTCATAAACATCTGCATCTTGTATATGACGACGATCTTCGCGTAAATGTATAGTGATACCATCTGCCCCTGCCTTTTCGCACAGTAATGCAGCAGCTAGAGGACTCGGATAATTCACACCGCGCGCTTGACGCAATGTTGCCACGTGATCAATATTCACGCCTAACAAAGGTTTTTTTGAACTGCTTTCAGATGAGGTAGATACAGAGATACTCATAAAAATCCTTTGGACAATTAAGCCTAACTTATATAGTTGATACTACGATGATATTTGAGAATGCAGTTATTGATAACGTTGCTGCTGCTGCCATAACAGACGGCTTTGTAGCGGCTGATAGTCAAGCAAATAATCAATAAGATGTCGATGTAGTTTTGACCAATGGCTCAGCGTCTGTTCAGTAATACCTAAACGTGCCATTTCTATGATATCCGCACCCTTAAAAACAGTCTGTCCAGACTCACTGGCTAAATGCTCAGACTCTTCATTATGTACCAATACAGGGAGCAAACCTACATCCGGTAAAAAGCGGTAAGTACAATCATACTCGATGGGATCTTCAACGTTGTCATGCGTTAACGTTAAAGTGAATCCTAATTCGGTAAATAGATACTGCTCAAACTGACGTAGACAGAGACGAAGCTCGCTATTACTTAAGGGCTGCTTGAGATGTTGTAGACTGATTTGATAATGCTGCCACAATACAGGCATTGGGTCTTCAGTAGGTAACAGCCGCCACAGAATCTCGTTTATATATAGTGCAGCATACTGATGTTGGCCACTGATATTAGCGTAAGGTACGGCTTCTAAGACAGCAGATGTACTATCTTTTTGAACACTGTCAGCTTGAGTCGTATCTTGCGAGGCAATATTAATTTGACTAAAAGTTTTTAAGTCGCGTTTACCAGTAGCAAAAAGCTGTAACGGCATAAATAGTGGCGCGCCTTTTTTCCCAACACCATGTATCACACCGTGTTGTTGAGAAAAAAGATAATACAAAGCGCGCTTTTCTTGATAAGGACGCTGATGCAATAAATACCCGACGAGCGCTTCATTACGCATTTTTTATTACCTAAATAGCTTAAAGGCAGATAGTGCTTTTGAAGCGTGCGTTTTTAACCGCTATCAATAGCCCAAACTGGTCAACGCACGTTCGTCATCAGACCAACCACGTTTCACTTTGACCCACAGCGTTAACATGATTTTTTTACCGAATAACTGCTCCATATCTTTGCGAGCATCCATACCAACTTGTTTGATACGCTGACCTTTGTCTCCGATAACGATGGCTTTTTGACCACCACGTTCAACATAGATAGTCGCATCGATGAAAGTACAAGCTTTGCGGGGACGCCCTGTTTTTGGATCAGTATGTGCAGGTTCGTCTTTAAACTCATCAATCTGTACGGTTAAATCATATGGCACTTCATCACCCGCACTGCGCATGATTTTTTCGCGAATGATTTCACTGGCCAAAAATCGCTCAGAGCGATCTGTGATTTGTTCTGTATCGTAAATAGGCGCAGCGACTGGTAAATGCGAAGCAATCACTTCTTGCAAACGATCTAAGTTTTGATTTTTTAGTGCAGATACAGGAACGATATCAGCAAAATCGAAACTATCGTTGAAAGTTTCAATAAGCGGTAGTACGCTGCCTTTATCTTTTAGAGTATCTGACTTATTAATAACCAATACGACTGTTAGGTTGGTCTCACCGAGCTTTTGCAAGGTCAATAAGTCATCGTCACGCCATTGATCTGAATCAACAACAAACAGTACTAAATCTACATCTACTAAAGCCGATACCGCCGCTTTATTCATACGTTCATTGATAGCACGTACTTCGTTACGGTGAATACCTGGTGTATCAACAAACACCGCTTGCATTTCATGGTTTGACAAAATGCCATGAATACGATGACGGGTAGTTTGCGGTTTACGTGAGGTGATAGACAGCTTTTGACCTAATAAGTGATTCATCAAAGTTGATTTGCCCACATTTGGACGTCCAACAATGGCCACATAACCTGCTCTAAAATCATCGGCCATGCGAGCATTGCCACTTGGCGCAAAAAACTCTTCAATAGCCATATCATTGTCTAATGCAATATCTTCTGCATCAGTAGCATGAATCTCTTTGGTAACTTCGATATTGTTTTGGCTTGATTCAATATCTGTATTTTCACCCAAATTTTGGGTGCCGTCTTCATTGTTTGATGGCAAATCAGTATGATTGCTCATAAGTTAATCCTATAGGGTTTGTGACTAGCCAAACAGTCGTTGATGCCAAATTTATTCAGTCACCATTAAAAACGGGCTAGAGACATTTAAAGTTTAAAAATAAATAATATGTGAGGTAGTTTTAATGTATGTTTTGCAGGCTATAAACCAATCTAAGCTAATACTCTGCATCTAAAAATGCATTAATAGACATCGGCTATACACGTTTTTTGGCAGATCCTGGCAATTTATGTAATTGGTTAATCATAAGCTCTGCTGCTTTCTGTTCAGCAATACGGCGGCTCTCACCAGATTCAGTAATATCAGGGCAATTATTGATATTGACATGGCAACGTACAACGAAAATTTGATGCGGTGCATTACCACGCGTTTCCATGAGCTCGTAATTAGGCAGGTCAAACTGTTTAGATTGTAGCCACTCTTGTAACCGACTCTTGGCGTCCTTTAGCGCTTTTTGGTCATTGACATTATCAATCAGATCACCATACCAAGAGAGAACACATTTACGAGTAATATCCATATCTTGACTGTCTAAATAAATGGCACCAATCAGAGACTCTACGGCATCGGCCAGTATAGAAGCACGATTGCGACCACCACCTTTGCGCTCACCTACCCCTAATATAAGATGGTTAGACAGCTCTAAGTTTTGAGCGATAATTACCAACGACTCTTGGCGCACCAGTGTTGCACGCATACGCGTTAAGCGCCCTTCATTTTGACTAGGATAACGATGATATAAAGCTTCACCCACAATCATCCCTAACAGTGCATCACCCAAAAACTCTAGGCGCTCATAGTTTTTTCTGCTATCAAATGAGCGATGCGTTAACGCAAGTTTGGGTAGACTCAAGTCATTAAACTCGTAGCCTAACTTACGCGTTAATACTGCTAACCGCTGAATAAATTCTGAGCTAACAACAAGCGTGTCAACAGACGTACTATTTTTTTGGGAAGTAGAAGCCGCTTGGGAATGGTGCAAAGTTGGTTTCATGCGAGGTTTGTGGTTATCCCTTCTGCTTGACAGATTTAGTTTAATAATATTATTTGATATATCTTATGAAATAATGAAGGTGCTATGTCGTACTATTGCGACTTACTCTGCTGTTGCCATTTCGACGTCACCCTCGAAACGGTTAATAATATCAACATTGCTAAAAAAGTTGTTAGTTATTGCATATTCTTTATGAATAGCCAATTGACCTGTTTTTTTATCGGTAAAAGTAAATACGTCTTCGGCTTTAGTATCGTAATCTGCGTTAATTGATAACTGCTTATCAACACGCTCAACGAATTGCTTAGCCGTCTCGTTATTACTATTGGCTTCTTTTAGCTGTGTACTCAAAAGCTTTGTCAATTGGTAGTCACCAATTTGAGCTGGTACGATAGCTACTGTCAATTTAGTCGCAATACCCAAAAGCATAATAATGAGAACAATATTTGTCACACTGGCACCGTGCTGCGTAGCCAAACCAGATAATTGCTGCATTATAAGATCCTTCTAAAGATAAATGACTATTTTGAATAAGTATATAAATAATAAATAGCTATTTATTAGATAGCAATGATATTAGCATAAAACTATTATAGATAAATCAATCGCTAAGCAATCACATTGCCTTAATTGATAGTACCATTACGCTCAAAGGTTGGTAGGTTAAGGCCAGGTGGTTTATGCATCCAGATATAGACAGCCTTACCTGCTAGGTTTTCATCTGGAACGAATCCCCAAAATCTACCGTCTGCACTGCGATCGCGGTTATCACCCATCACAAAATATTGACCTTCTGGCACTTCGATACGCCATTCCGTACCTTCTGATTCAACCACCTCTGGTGACTGTTGCTGTAAAAATGGTGCATACTGTGAACTGTTCATACCGTCTAAATATCGCACGAGGTGCTTATTGTCACCTTGTACTTCTTCAAAATATTGTGCCGCATCTTCTTCTTGCTGACCCATTGCAGAAGCACTCTCTTCGGTCAACACTTGACCTGGACCAACTCGACCTGGTAAGTATAGCTGTGAAGTCAATTCAGCATTTGCCGAGAAATCTACAGACTTAGTCTCAACAGGTACGTCATTGATAGACAACGTGCCTTGGCTATAACTTACGGTATCGCCAGGCAAACCGATAACGCGTTTAATATAATAAATGCTCGGGTTCTCAGGATAGCGGAACACGGCTACATCGCCATGCTCAGGTTCACCAGTATCTAGCACCTTATTATAGGTTAACGGTAGGCGCACGCCATATGCATACTTTTTAACAGCAATAAAGTCACCTGTATATAGCGTCGGTACCATAGACGATGATGGGATATTAAATGGCTCAATCAAAAATGAGCGTACTATCAATACCACTGCTAACACAGGGAAAAAGTCATAAGCCCAGCGAACTAGTAAGCCTTCTTGACCTCGACCACGAGTTTTGCGCTGTTTGAGCGCTAACTTGTCTAACAGCCAAACAATTCCTAGGACTATAGTTAACGGCACTAAAATTAAATTAAAATCAAAATCCATACCAAATTGCCTATTAACGAGCGGCTTATCTAACACCTTTACGATAAAACTCACTACATTTGACTGTTATCTACAATGACTATCTTAGGTTACGTTTAGCGATTAGCTATCAACTTGCAACACAGCTAAGAAGGCTTCCTGCGGGATTTCCACGTTACCTACTTGCTTCATACGTTTTTTACCAGCTTTCTGCTTAGACAGTAGCTTTTTCTTACGTGACACATCGCCACCATAGCATTTTGCTAATACGTCTTTACGCATGGCTTTTACCGTACTACGACCAATGATTTGGCTACCGATAGCTGCTTGAATTGCGACATCAAACATTTGACGTGGAATCAACTCTTTCATCTTAGTAACTAGAGCATTACCACGATAACGTGATTGGGTTTCGTGCACGATCATCGCTAAGGCATCAACTTTATCGCCATTGATTAGTACATCAACTCTCACCAACTTATCGGCTTGATAACGTTCAAAGTTATAGTCTAGCGATGCAAAACCACGTGAGACTGACTTTAGGCGATCAAAGAAATCCATGACCACTTCGCCCATTGGAATATCAAATATAAGCTGTACTTGTCGACCCATAAAACGCATATCAACCTGAACGCCACGACGCTCAATACATAGCGTCATTACATTGCCTAAGAATTCTTGCGGTACTAAAATCTGACAGCGAGCAATTGGCTCACGGAATTCTTCAATGTTGTTTGGCTCAGGTAGATGTGATGGGTTATCTACGTAGATTACATCACCGTTCTTTTTCTCAATTTCGTAAATAACTGAGGGCGCTGTAGTAATCAAATCTAGATCATATTCACGCTCTAGACGCTCTTGGATAATCTCCATGTGCAGCATACCCAAGAAGCCACAGCGGAAACCAAAGCCAAGCGCATCCGACGTATCTGGCTCAAAAAACAGCGAAGCATCGTTGATTTGCAGTTTTTGCAAAGCTTCACGGAATTTTTCAAAATCACTCGAATCTACTGGGAACATACCAGAATAGACTTGTGGCGTGACTTGTTTAAAACCTGGGATACGATCCACATCAGGGGTTTTAGCATGAGTGATAGTATCGCCTACCGGCGCTCCGGCAATATCCTTAATACCCGCAATAACAAAGCCGACTTCCCCTGCTTCTAAAACACCCGTATCTACAGGCTTAGGGGTAAAGACACCAATCGAGCCAACCAGATGTGCCTCTTGAGTAGATTTGATATATAACTTATCACCTTTACGTATAGTACCTTCACGCACCCGTACCAATGAGACCACACCCAAATAATTATCGAACCAAGAGTCAATAATTAGTGCTTGCAGTGGTGCTTCACGATCACCAGTTGGTGCCGGAATAAACTCTACTAGCGCTTCTAGCAGCTTATCAACACCCAGACCAGATTTGGCTGATACTCGCGGTGCATCAACTGCATCGATACCGATAATATCTTCAATTTCTTGAATGACGCGCTCAGGCTCAACTTGCGGCAAATCAATCTTATTTAACACCGCCATGACTTCTAAGCCTTGATCAACGGCTGTGTAGCAATTGGCTACTGACTGTGCTTCTACGCCTTGAGCGGCATCAACAACCAATAGCGCACCTTCACAAGCTGCTAATGAACGCGACACTTCATATGAGAAGTCAACGTGGCCCGGGGTATCAATAAAGTTAAGCTGATAGCGCTCACCATTTGGATGATCATAAAACAGCGTTACTGACTGTGCTTTAATAGTGATACCGCGCTCACGCTCAATATCCATTGAGTCGAGTACCTGCGCCTGCATCTCGCGATCTTGCAAGGCACCGCACATTTGAATAAAACGATCGGCAAGGGTCGACTTACCATGATCAATGTGGGCAATGATTGAAAAGTTACGAATATTGGCTAATGCAGTCACAAAGCGCCTACTAAATTAAGGGTGATAGAATAATAAAACTAAAAAATAAATACTGTCAGATGCAATTGATAAGGTGCGTGTACTTCTTTGAAGGTTAACCGTTACAACAAGCCGATTGGGCTAATACCACTGTCTAAAACCTATAGCCAAGCACATTAACTCTTATGCGCAGACATAAAAGAGTATTCTAGCAGTTTTCCACTGCAAAGTAAGGCGATTTTGTTAGAAGAGATGTGACTTGCAGATGAAATGACCAGCTAAAAAAGGATAACGCAACAATCGTTACACTTGTTGAACTTCGTTTCTTTATATAGATACCATTATAGTTACTATGACTTCTTAGAAAGAAAAGCAAATAAATGACTAGGGTAAATTGGTTTTAGACATATCTACGTCTGTCGTTTCGCTGCCAGTTTGGCACAAATACTTATACATCCATGGCGATCTGCCATAAAAAGCACCATTTATTTGAGTTTGCTCTATCAGGTACTCACGAAATCTCAAATAAAATTCATTATCTGGGCCCTTAGGCTGCTGCCAAAAATCATCAAGCGGCTTTTGATCTGTTAGCTTAGGAATATCATAAATTGCACGACCCATAACCTTAGTTGGTTTCTTATGATAAACCGACTGCAAGCCTGTCGTACTGTTAATAGTCACCATGCCAATACTATATTTCATCAAAGTTGGCAGGTGCATATCACACCCATAAAAAACACGATGAGACACTTGATAGCGCTCAGCTAGGCTAGCTACCAGCTCCCGATAGTCTCTATGACCACGATCCAATGGATGATGCTTAAACACAAGTAACTGTTTTTGCTTAGCAAAATTTGCAAAGCTTGCGATAGACTCGTCAATGAACTGTACCACATCACGATAATCACTATGATGGGTAATCTGTGAGTCATTATGTACTTGCAAGCTAATCAAAAAGTAATTGTTACTTTCTTGCTTGGTCAGTTTATTTTGCAGGTGTTTATCTGGCAAATATCCTCGTAGCTTCCGCCACGGTGCTTTTAACCAAGCAATTGCTTCTTGCCAGGCGGTCATACCACGATAATGTGAATAATGTGGGTAACGGCTTTTATAAAGCCAAGCAATAATGTAATAGACGATGGCCGCGATACTTAAGCGATAAAATCGATTATGTGTGTATAGAGGCTGATCATTGGCTTTCTTAAGTGCTTTGATCTCAGCAGTGTTTAGGCGTGAATAACCGTTAATCCCATGTTCTTGCAAAGTAATGTAATCAGGACGCAAGTACCCTTCTTCAAAAACAAAGAATGAAATACCTAGCTTCTCACTAACGCACGCTGCTTGAGTATGATGCGGTCGACAATCGCCAAAACATACAATCGCATCAATGGTATTTTCTTTAATGAACGCCTGCAACCAAGAGGAAAATTGCGCTAATGTATTGGTATATTCGTAGGTATTGTCGTGATGGTAAAAAAAGGCATCGCCTGCATTAAAATTGATTTTGCTTACTTTAATGTCTTGAGTTTGCAAGAATGAAGAAAATCGATTAAAAAACCCACCCATTTTTCCTTGTAGTAGCAAGACATGTCGATGAGTAAGCAAGTGAGACATCGAAGCTGCCATAATACAGGGCTACCATTAAATGAGAAAATAAGAAATAAAAACAAGAAAGGTCGTACCGTACAACCGTATAAAAACAAATAGCGTAAAATTGATTATACCGAAAAAGCATCTATTTGTCGCAATGCAATTATACGGTGCTACTCTAATAAATTAACGAGACATTTTACGCAATTTCTGTTGCCATCGATGACGTTGCTGCATAAAACGTGTAGTCGCGTGACGTCTTAACTTTGTAGATAAAGACGAGGTCACAGTCTTAAATGAACTATTTAAAGTACTAGCCATTTCAGACTGCGATTTTTCACTATTCTCAAGCAGCTGTAAATCTTTAGGAGGATACAAATAATCGATCACCTGCTCTACTTGTGCTAGCCCGTAGCCATCAGGCAAACGGTAAAGCGGGTAGCATATAAGCGCGCCATATATTAGCTGCTCAAGAGTCAAATGTATATCTCGTTGACGTCTTTTTAAGTAGGTGGCTTTCGGTAACGACTGCCCGTCCATATCTGTGGTTAATCCCCAACCTGCATAAAACGGCAATCCATAACAAGTGACGTCCAATCCACGCAGCAACGCTTCAAAACCAGTCAATGAGCTGATCGTATGAACCTCATCCACCCATTCTAAACAATCAGGCATTGCAGTCTCGTAGGCAACCGCTTGAACTTGTCGTAGATGAGCTTCTGATACTTTACCTGCTCGCAGTCCCGCTTCAACATCAGGATGCGGCTTATAAATCAAATAAGCGTCTGGGTTATCTTGTCGTACACGTTCGATCAAACCACTGTTTGTCTTTATTATGGAGCCGCAGTACTGTACTGACAAATCGTCCTCTACCTGACCGATAATAAGAACGCGTCGTCTCCCAGATATTTTGGCATTTTGTATCCACGAATTATTTTGGATACTAGAAATATCTATACCAACCCCAACATTGTATTTACTTACCCGCTGATTCAGCAGTTTGTCTTGCAGTTTGTTTACGCGAAGACGCTGTTCAGAACTTAATGGCTGACAATTTTGCAGCAATATTTCTAAATCTGAAGGCTGAGTCGCATCGTAATAGATACCTTGTTTGTCTATCACAACAGACAGTGGTGCGAGTAAAGTAGCACCTAAACCATTTGATCGGATAAACCCATCTTCCATACAATAAATAGCTGGCATATCTAAAATTTGCTCAACAAGTTTACTCTGTAGCTTCTTCTGTACTTGCTGACGTTTGGCCAAACCCCATACCAATAAAGGCTGTTGGTAGTTGACACGGAAATGGTCTGGATGTAGAAGGTTTTTTAAACGCGGTTTTGGTTTAACGAATAATGTCGTACGTGGTAGGTCTGTGAAAGCTTTGACAAATGGCAGCTTCCAACGACTAAATTCATATACTGTCAAATCGCCTTCAAGGCGCGCTTGCCACCGCCGATTGGTCACTAGCCATTCGATGGCTGCATCGATATCACAAGCTTGTTTCGTTGCTGGATCTACATAACGACTATAATCAATATAAGCACTATAAAATAATGTTTCTAATGACGTTTCAAGCGTCTTATGTGACATGACAGGAAACACTGCTGAGTTTGACAAATCTCTGTTATTGAGGAATATCTCAGCTGATTCTAAACGACGTTTGTGAACTGATTTAAATAGGTTTTTAGGTGCGTTAGTATCATTAGTCAGCCCCCAGCCACTGTACCAGCTGACCCCGAAACAATGTACTCTTTTACCTAACATTAATGCTTCAAAGCCCATATGTGAGCTAACGGTATAGACATCACTTACTTGTTTAAGCAGTTCAATAGGATTGAGAGATTCAGTCAATAATCTAACGTTTTTAGGCAGTTTTAAGTTGGATAGATAGCCTAATTTTGACGCAGGATGAGCCTTTATCCAAATATGGGCATTAGGATGGTTGCGACATGCAGATTTTAGCATTTTCTTAAATTGACGTTTATTCGCACCAGCGCCTTTAACAGAGGCATCACCCGCTACTTGGTCAATCAACAGGATATGTGATTGTGAAGCGTTTTCTTTTTCGTTAATGTTTTCTTCATTAATCAATTTATCCAACGATGGACAATCGATTATAGAATTATATTTACTCAGTTTTTCTTCGCATATACGTGCCATCAGATGACGAGCACGTGCATCGCCTGCTGCGCGATCATTGCTAGTACTCTTGGTACGCTCAATAACCAACTGCTCAAGACGTGAGTGGTGTGTCATATCAAAGTAGATGCCAATATCATCGACAACCACGCTCAAACCATGGCGACTACTAATACCTGAATCCAACGAACGCAAAAATCCATCTTCAATACTTAAGGTATTCACGTCCTGACGAGTGGCAGCTTTATCAGCTCGTTGGAAGCTTTTCTTATGCCCCCATCCAATAAATGCCTCAGGTTGTGGTTTTTTCTTGCGATTTATCAGGCTTTGTTGCAAGCCTGACCACGGATACCAGCGCTGGATATCAGCTTGCAACACTTGCGAGAGTAGCAAGTTATTGCGACACATACCTTTACCAACTACTGCCAGTTGCTTTGGTGATTGGTACTGTGACAATGGCGAAAGTAGCGCATGATCAGAGGTAGACATAGTAGATACCTTGACTTCATTCGCTACTTCTTTTGCCATACCTTTAATACCTTCACTCGTTAATTTTAGTTAAATCTATTCAACAGTCATCGTTAAGTTATGAATAGCTAACCGTTATAGGTCTAGAACTACCTTGGCAGCAATTGCTAACTGATAAACAATCTGTGATAGACCGCGCGCAATCTCCACACGCTTAGTTTTAACTTTCGGTAATACCATAATCTCGTCACCCTGCTGGATACGATACGCAGTATTGACCACTTGGCTCGCCCCATTTTGATGAATAATTAAGATATCTTTTGTATCAGCGTTATCAGAGAAACCACCAGAGTTAGCCACATAATCGCCAACGGTATAGTCAGGATTAAAGGTAAGTGCGCCTTGTGCTCGTACTTGACCGTTGACTGTAATGACTGACGTTTGTGCTGGTATCTCAATGATGTCGCCTTGTTGCAGAATGATATCCTGCCACGAATTTGGCACAACGACAATTTGACCGTCAGTCTGAACATTACGCGCTTTGGCAACGAACTGTTTAACCAATGCTGCATCATCTTGACGCAATGCGGCTTCTTCACGAGTCGTCGACTGAGTGGCAAGCGTTAGCTCTTCTAGACGGTCGAGCGACTCGTTAATCATGCGTTTTTGTTGCTCAGCAACAGATTCACGATAGATGGTTAAATGCGTCAATTTAGCCAGTGGGCTTGGCTGTAATTGTGGCACGATATCTTTTAGACGCGCGCCATATGGTACAACCATCGCGCCATTACCAGTATGTGCACCTTTTACCTGCACAGCGATGGTGCCTGCGTAACGATCTGACGTTACTACCATTTGATCGCCATTATAAACAGGAACGTTTTGGGCTTCACTTAATGAGTAGTACTCCGCCGTTTGTGCACGTCCTGCACTGCGAGTAATGCTGACATTAGTAGCATTAGCTGCTGGACTAGACACTTGCAACACATCACCAATAGTCAGATCATTCACATCAAATTCAAAGGTATATTCGTTTTGAACTTGACCGCTTACCACAAATGTCTTTTTCTGTGGTGCCACAGTGATGACATCACCATCACGGAATGAAAATGCCTGTAATTTACCTGCTAGCAAAAAGTCATATAAATTGACTTGCTGTAGCATTTGACCGTTACGTTTGATTTGAATATCGATATAACTACCGCGCGTTGGGTCAACGCCGCCTGCTCTATCTAAATAAGACAATACCGAGTCTGCTGCTAGACCACCGTAATAGCCTGGCTGCTTAACAAAACCTGTGACGAATACTTTAACTGGCTGCGCCTGCTCTAATGAAGCATAAACCCCTACATTCGAGCGATAGATACGACTGACAGCATTTTTAACCACGTTTTGTAAGCTACCATTTTGTACACCAGAGACGCGGACTGGTCCAACGTTCGGCAAGAAAATATTACCTTGTGGATCGACGGTCATGGTAGCAGCATACTGGTAAGCGCCCCACATTCTTACTTGGACGTTATCGCCAGGGTTAATCACATAACTGTCATTAAAGGTCGAACCTGAAGTCGTCGAAAATGCCCCACGGAACAATTGCTCACCGAACATCATATCTTGAGTTTTAATATCTTGATAAGGACGCGTGGTATTGATAACAGATTGGCTTGGTAAGCTTGCTGCGTTAACCGCTTCTTGGGTCGTTGCTTGCCCTGGAACTGCCCCAGCAAACGCTTGGGTAGACACGTTAATATTGCTCTGATTCTGAGATTGACTCATGTTATTGTTGCTTGTGCCAAAGCCCGAACTTGATATTTGATCTGCATAACTGCTTGCAGCTGTTGCAGACATACTAGTCGCCGCCATTGCCAAGCTTGTCGCTATCACGATAGAACGTGTTTTCATATTCATGAGTTATATTCCTTTCCTGATCTATCGATCATTACTGATATCTGGTTTTTCAAGATTAGCTGCGGTGATCACGGACAACTGCCATCACCAAACGCACAAAGCCATATAGCATTAAGAGCAATGCAAGCGATGTCCAAATGAGATACGCTTGGCGCGGATATGTTGCATCTTCAGCTTCATAGGGCGTTGAGATCACAATCAAGTTTTTCATTTTCTTGAACGCTTCTAGTCTTGATTTCTCAAGCGATGACAACGATAGTTTATACAACTCGGTAGCAAAATCTACATCTGCCTTGATAGTCTCAAACTGTACCGCTTGACGGTTCAACTTGGTTGTATTTGGTGATGTCAATTTAGTTTGTTCTTGTGTAATTTGCTCTTCAACAGCCTTTATCTGGCTTCTTAGTGAAACCACTTGCGGCGCATCCGGATTTAGATAACTAAGTAACTGACGCTCTTCGGTACGCAATGAGCTTAATTGCGCTTGCAGACTGCCAATTAACTGATTGACGATTTGCGCATTGGCTTGTGGGTCATAGATTTCGTTTTCATTCTGATAGTTTAGTAGCTGCTCTTTGGCATCATTTAAACGCTCTTCTGATTCGTCTAACTGAGTTTCTGCAAACGCCAATTGATCACGAGCCACTTCTTGTGAAATGCGGTTCACAAAACGCTCAGACTCTCCTAAGATAGCTTTATTCAACTCAAAAGCATACTTTGAGTCAAAGCCTTCTGTTGATACCGAAAGCACATAGCTCTGCTCATCAAGATCAATGTGCACTCGTTTCTTGAAGTATTCGAGCAAATCTTCCTGGGTTGCATCAGGATCGATTTCATAAATAGGATCAGAACCATCAACATAGTAAGCTTCACGGAACTTAAACTTACTATCGAGTCGCTTCACCATATCATTCGACAAAATATACTCTGTCAAATAAGTCGCGTCTTCTTTACTGGTACTATTTACGCCCAATAGAGCTGATAGTCCACCACCAGCTGGTACGCTCGAATCACTGACTTGCTTCACTACCACGTCAGCAGTCGAAACGAAACGCGGATGCGCCAGTGTCATTACATAGTATATAACGAGCAACCAAGGAAGGATGACCAAGCCAATAAACAGCGAGAAGTTAATTATCTTACTTTTTTGCTTTGTGGATATGCTTTTCATAAACCTCAATCGCTTCTGTTGTATCGTCAAACACGTGTGCTGTTTGATCCATTAGTACAATACCAATATCGCAGTTTCGTTTGATATCACCAATATTGTGCGACACTATTAAAAACCCTGCTTGTGCGCGGCGGGTCGCTAAAATCTCTTCACTACGCTTACGGAATGCTGCATCACCAACGGCACCTGCTTCATCGAGCATATAGTAATCAAAATCAAAGGCCAAGCTAAGTCCAAATGTTAAGCGAGCTTTCATTCCTGATGAGTAGCTTTTTACCGGCATATCAAAATAACTGCCAATATCAGCAAACTCTTCGACAAAACGAATTTTTTCATCAATATAAGGCCCGCTTGAATATAAGCGGCAAACAAATCGGACGTTTTGACGGCCTGTTAGACTACCTTGGAAACCACCTGCCACCCCAACTGGCCACGAGATGGTCGAGTCGGTAATAATCTCTCCATGATCCGGTTCATCAAGTCCACAGATAATACGTAGTAATGTTGACTTACCAGCACCATTACGACCGAGCAAGCCCACACTTTGTTTATCACCAATAGTCAGATTTAGATCTTTGAACAAGTAATGACGGCCTTTCTTTGTCATAAATGACTTAGAAATATTCTTTATCTCAATCATTTACTCACCTTTCTTATTACTAGCATTATAATTATTGATACTAACTCATCGAGAACGAATCATGTCACGTTCAGCATACTTATAGAGTAAAAGTCCCAAAAAGTTCACAACGAACATCCATTCTAAAAAATACCAAATATCAATATGATATGCTGGGTAATTAGGGGCAAAAGCGTGTCTAATTAACTCGATGTTATGAATGAAAGGGTTATAGAGTAAATAACTAAAATATGGTTCAGGTACTATATGAATCGGGTAAATGATACCGGATGTGAAATACAGTATGGTAAACAATATAGTAATTACTTTACTGATTTCTCCACCATAATATCCAACAACCATCATAATCAGAGCAACACCAAAGCTAAATATAAATAGCGTTATCCAGCAAAATAATACAATATGCAGGTTTTCTAAATTGGCATATATATCAAAAAAAGCCAATCCTAAAAGTAGTAGTATCGATGTAAAGAAATAAATCACCAGTTCTAGAAATGAGCGTGCGATAATCACATCAATGTGTTTAATCGATCGGTACATCAATAAGCCTTTGTTAGCTTCGACGGCTCCTAGAGCTCTCGTTGCTATCTTTTGAAACATTCTAAAAGGTACCATTCCAGCAACTAGGAATAAGGAAAAATCCATACCTGGAACTAGACGCTCTCTAATAGCACCGAATATGACTAAGAAAATTAGAACCTGAAAGAGGACTTCAAGTGGTGCCCAAAGGTAACCCAAACGGTAACCACCAAAACGGGTCTGTAATTCACGCATCAGTAAGGCATGAAATGCTGCACCCATGACTCTAAGGCCACTGCGATGCTTGATAGGACGATAAGGAGGTAGTTGGACAGACATGGCGTTACAGGACTTTACCGAAAACAGCCCCTATGATAAGTAAGCGCGACATAAGTTACAAGAATTAATCTGTACTTAAACAGATAAACCCATGATTTAGTAAGAAATCTGTAAGTAATTGTTATTAAAGATGCTATGTATCAACTACTTCTAGTTTATAAAACCATTTGTTTTGGGCAAAAAAAAACCAATCTCAATAGATTGGTTTTTTTTGTACTGCTATATATGGTGGCGATGAAGAGACTTGAACTCTTGACCTCACGATTATGAGTCATGCGCTCTAACCAGCTGAGCTACATCGCCGTTTTAGGCTGCACATTATGCCCAAGCTATTGACTGCCGTCAACCCCTAAAAAGCATTTTTTGCAAAAAAACGAATTTAATTCAGATTAATTGCAACTAGTACTACATCAAACAATAAAAAAGGTTTGGTAAACCGATAAGCCGGGTTCTGTCGTGGACGATCATTCCTCTAGGCGTATCATCGCTAATACGCTCAAGCAACCTACCCGCATCGAACGCGGGCCGCGCCATGCCGATGCCTATTTGGTCTTGCTACGCGTGGAGTTTACCATGCCGTGAACTGTTACCAGCCACGCGGTGCGCTCTTACCGCACCCTTTCACCCTTACCGATAATACCCTAAGATACCAAAGGCGGTCTACTCTCTGCTGCACTGGTCGTCAAGTTACCCTGCCCAGCCGTTAGCTGGCACGCTGCCCTATGTAGCCCGGACTTTCCTCCCCTGCTCATCTGTTGCCAGTGTGCAGCGGCGATCGCCTAGTCTACCAAGCGCGCTAGTATAGCAAACTTATGACTGCCTGCGAATGTCTTTTGGATTTATTTTTGTGGACAATACAAATGGGCTAAACAAAATTTTCTGGCAGTGTTTCAATATTACCGACCAGATTATCTTTTAAATACGGAATCTGTAGCCAATGCGCTTTGGGATAATTATTGTTCAAGTATTTTCGTATAAACTCAATAGTGCTATTTGCGATCTCAGTATCCGTTTGTTCAGCATCATCATGAATATGATTATAAATTATGCTATGTACCATTAATCCGCGCAATTTTATGGCTTCTAAACTCAGTAAAGTGTGATTGATGCTGCCCAATCGACCAGAGGTGACCAAAATAACTGGATAGCCTTGCTCGGCAATATAATCTAATATCAGTAGATTCTCTGTAATCGGCACAAGTAAGCCACCTGCACCTTCTAGTAGTACCAGCTCATACTCAGATTGCAAACGCTTGGTAGCGTTAGTAATCATATCAGGATCAAGTGTCTCTCCTGATAACTTAGTAGCCAGATGAGGAGACGCAGGCTTCTTATAACGATGAGCACAAGTCGTAAAATTGAGGTCACATGGCTGTAGAGGTATGTCCATTAATTGACGATGAGTAATAATATCATCAGCGATATTCATTTCACCATTATCTGGATTTATCGATACGCCCGTCTGTACTAGCTTTTGAGTGATGACGCTCACACCTTGCTGCATAAGCGCTTTGGCAAGCAGTCCAGTAGCATAGGTTTTACCGATATCGGTATCGATACCAGAAACAAATAAAACACTCATGGTTGACCTCGGTTTTCTAAATACGTACGTACTACTTTTAGCAGTGATTGGCATAAGGTAGTCAATTCATCATCAGTAATCACATAGGGTGGCATGATATATACTAGCTTCCCAAATGGTCTGACCCAGATACCGTTATCAATTAATAAAGATTGAAATACAGGCATATCAACCGCTTCGTCCAGCTCAATCACAGCGACTGCACCCAAGCAGCGTACTTCAGCAACGCCTTCTGATAACGCGGCTGGTTCTAGCTGCTGTTCCATAATATTCTGCATGTTTGCGGTACGCGCTTCAATATCATAAGACATAATCAAATCAATCGATGCACAAGCAACTGCACAAGCCAGTGGATTGCCCATAAAAGTTGGGCCATGCATAAGGGCTGGATAGTCACTATTATGAATGGTATCGGCAACTTTTCGGGTACATAGCGTTGCAGCAAAAGTCATATAACCACCTGTCAACGCCTTACCAATGGTCATGATATCAGGGCTAATAGCCGCATGTTCACACGCAAATAATTTACCACTACGCCCAAACCCAGTAGCGATTTCATCTGCAATCAATAGTACATCATGCTCATCGCACAGTTGACGCAGCAATTGCAGATATTCAGGACTATAAAAACGCATCCCGCCTGCGCCCTGAATAATCGGCTCAATGATAAACCCTGCCAGCTGCTCACCATACTCGACAAAAAACTGAGCTAATGATTCACGCTCATCTACTGTCAAGGCGCGATCAAAGCCAAGTTGTGGTGCAGGGACAAAATGCTGCATCGGTAATTGCTTGCCATATAGACTGTGCATTCCATTGACAGGATCACAGACACTCATGGCATGCCATGTGTCTCCATAATACCCTGAATGGGTAGAGGCAAACTGCTGCTTATTTGGACGCTTGGCAGCCACTTGATATTGCAGCGCCATTTTCAGTGCTACTTCTACCGCAATACTGCCACTGTCCGCATAAAAAATTGCATCAAGTCCAGTAGGGACAATGTCGAGCAGTTTTTTACCCAAATCTATCGCTGGCTGATGGGTTAACCCACCAAACATGACATGCGCCATTTTACCCAATTGCTTAGTTAGTGCTTCATTCAGTTTTGGATGGTTATAACCATGAACGCTCGCCCACCATGACGACATACCATCGATCAGGCGCGTGCCATCTTCGGTGATGATATAAATACCTTCAGCTCGATCGATTACGATATTAGAATAAGTGGGTGGCAGGCTAGCATATGGATGCCAAAGGTGTTGCTGATCGAACTCACTGGCTACTTGCATAGATTTGGTTGTCATTGTTTTTGTAGTCATCGTATTGTCCCTAAAACGTTGTAAACTCAAACGTCATCAATCGCTTATCAATGTTTTATTGACCCGTAATACGCTTGTATTTGGCTAATAAATCATTTTCTGTCTCGACATGATTGGGGTCATGAGGGATACAGTCGACTGGACAAATCACCACACATTGCGGCTCGTCGAAATGTCCGACACATTCTGTGCATAGATCTGGATCAATGACATAAATATCATCGCCTTCTGAGATGGCCTCATTTGGGCAGGCAGGCTCGCACACGTCACAGTTGATACATTCATCAGTGATTAATAGCGCCATAAACTGCTCCTTATATTTTTGCTCGTATTAGCCCTATCTGGCTGCGCTTGACTGTTTTAGCAAGTGCTAGCAGAGTATTTTTGATGCAGCATCTTTTAGTTACTATTTAATTTCTTGTCAAAAGCTTGCAAGACACAGGGTGGGACAAATTTACTAACGTCACCACCAAGCTTAGCAATTTCGCGAATCATGGTAGATGATATAAAGGAGTAGTTTTGAGATGGGGTCAGAAACACCGCCTCAAAGTTTTCATCAAGCTCACGATTCATATTGGCTAGCTGAAACTCGTACTCAAAATCTGACATTGCACGCAAGCCACGCAAAACTGCCGTAGCATTTTTTTCACGCATAAAGTCAACAAGCAGCCCTTCAAAACCAATGACAGATACTTGCGGTAAATCTGCAAATACGGTTTCGACCAAAGCCACACGCTCTTCAAAATTGAACAAGGGTTTTTTATGATGGCCTGAGGCAACCGCGATAACGACCTCATCAAATAGCTTGACGGCGCGTGTGACCAAATCTACATGACCATTGGTAATAGGATCAAAGGTACCAGGGTATAGGATTTTGGTATGTAGCTTTGAGGAATTGGGAGAAATAGAGTGGCTCATAGCATGACTGATATAATCGGTGATATTAGGCCATATGCTAGCAAATTTTGCTCAAACTTAATACTTATCTGCTACATTTGTCCTAACAGCTGATTTACCTTTTCACTAGAGGCTTTGATACAATAGGCAGTTCGACTCATCCATCTCATAATCGAAATAAAAAACAAGACTAGTTATTGGATTAGGATGAGGAATTAGTGGGACTGATGAAATAAGGAACCTGTGTTTTAGGTCATCCTTATGGAGAAATTATGTCAAAAAAATCAAAAAAGCCAGATAATCAGATTTGCGCTAATAAAAAGGCGCGTCATGAGTATTTTATCGAAGAAACCTTTGAGGCAGGACTGGCATTACAAGGCTGGGAAGTAAAAGCCATTCGCGCAGGAAAAATGACCATTACCGAAGCGTACGTCATATTCCGCAACAACGAAGCTTTCTTGTTTGGTGCGCACATTCAGCCATTGCTATCGAGCTCAACGCACGTTAGTCCAGACAGTATTCGTACCCGTAAACTGCTGCTGAACCGTCGTGAGATCGAAAAACTATCTGGGGCAATCAACCAGAAAGGTTATGCTTGCGTACCGCTATCTTGCTACTGGAAAAACTCACTGGTGAAATGCCAAATTGGCCTAGCCTTGGGTAAAAAGCAACATGATAAGCGTAAAACACTAAAAGATCGTGACTGGGAACGTGATAAGCAGCGCGGTTTCAAACAGCATTTAGATTAAGCATTTTTTAATCTATATAAGAAAGGACGACTCAAGATTTACTGAGCCGTCCTTTTTTGTTGTCTACGATATCTATAAATATTATCGCCCAGCTTTAGCTACCAATAATAACTCATACAAGCATTTAGCAATCCATTCTATTATGCAATTTGCTCTTCTAAAGACAATGCTGTCTTTCTACTAGGCTGACGTAATTGCCTAATACCATGGGCAATCAAACACCCAATACCTAACCAAATCAGACCATAGCTATAGATCATCGCTGACTCAAATGGGTTGCCTAGTATGGTCACTGCCAAAATAAATAGCAACGCTGGCTCTAGATAGCTCATCATGCCATAGACGTTAACTGGTAGCATTTGACTGGCATCAATATTGCTCTTCATCGCCAAGACACTGAGCACACCTAAACCTATTAGCATCATGATAAAGAAACCAGAGCCGCTAACCAATGCCAAACTGCTTGGGGCAAAGAAGAACAAGTAAGCCAGCGCAAAGGGCGCAAATATCGTTAAATCAACCAATAATCCAGTTACGGCTCCGACTCCCTGCAGTCGGCGTAAAATGTAATAAACAGGATACGTACCGCATACCCATAGCGTCGCCCAAGAGACACTTTGCGTACGGATAATTTCGCTACCCACGCCCAATGCAGCAAAGGCCACTGCCAACCATTGCAAACGGCTTAGTTTTTCGCCAAAGAGGACACAACCAAACACTACCATCATTAACGGGAATAAGAAGTATCCCATCGCGGTTTGCACACCTTGCCCATTCACTGGCGCCCACATAAATAACCAAAACTGGCTAAGGAATATTGGCGTAGGTAATAGCAGCCAAGCCCACTGCTTAGCGCCTTTTATCACTTTCAATTTATCGATGTGCAATCCCAGACGTCCACTTACCATCAGGTATCCGACCAACGCTGCCCACATCGCGAGCATGCGCCAGATAAAAACTTGCGTCCCTGATAATGGCGACAAAAAACTGCTATAGGCATAGAGTACGCCAAATAGCACATTGGACAATATGGCAAAAGACACCCCTAATATCAGAGTGCGTTGTTGTGCGCTACCTGTCGTCCAAATCGCAGGTAGTGGCAAACGTGCAGCAGTCGTTGCTAGCGTATTAGCGAATACATTGGAGAGCATTGAGATAGACATGATAAGCACCGTAGCTATTAATAGATGATAAAAAACCAATTGTTAGTTCTTTTTTTAAAGCAGCTCTGATTGGTATGGTCTATTTTACTAGGGTGCTTTGATATATTATCTCTATATAGATGTACTTATGAATAAATATATCAAATAGGTATCCTATAAATCATTATTTTCTTATATTAGGGTTTTTAGTGATAATATTTATAAAAATCGATAAAGAACTCTGCTGTTAAGGATGACCTGATATGAGCCATACTTTAGATAACATTGATAAAGCTATTTTGAACTTGCTGCAAGATGATGCGACATTACCGCTTAAAACTGTCGCAGAACGAGTGCATGTATCTATTGCAACGGCGCAGCGGCGTATACAAGCATTGATAGATAGTGACGTGATTACCAAACAAGTAGCCATCGTCAATCCTGACAAAGTGGGCTATGGTCTGACAGCAGTAGTAATGATAGAAATGGAGCGCTCTAACACTTCAATGCAACATCGGTTTGAGCGCCTGATGGACGCGCAATCACGTATCATGAGCTGTTATGAAGTATCGGGCGATTTTGATTTTATGCTGATGGTCAATGCAAAAAACATGAGCGATTATCATCAGTTCACCCGCAGCTTACTGACTTACGAAAATAATGTGCGCAATTTCAAAAGCCAGTTTGTGATGAACTTTACTAAGAGTGGAACCAAAATCACGCTAGATTAATTATAATTAGTTAGTCACCGCTACACTTACCTATCATATGACAATGGATGATAAGTAGCTAAGTTAGCTCTAAACCCTGTACGATATCGTTAAACGTTCGATGGAAATTAAATTCCAATAGCTAATTTCGTAAGCCCATTTATTAGACAAGGAAGCCTAATCATGACTGACCATACAAACGCTGCTAATAAGAATATGAAAGCGTCACTAAACCCGTTAAACCCAAAACCATTAATTTCGAAAAAGGTAATAGCAGGTGCTCTGTTTGCTACGGTACTAGCCAGCTCAGGCTGTGCGACCAGCTCGCTATTAGACAATAGCGGGCATGTCACTATGAACACGACGAAGCAAATATTGTCTGAAGATCAAATTGTTGCTTTTGGTCGCCCTGCGCAGGCGTTACCAAAAATGCCAAACGCGTCGATGGTTATCGTAGGAGAGAAGAACAGCTACGTCCTCACCCAAGGTGGGACAGAAATGGTGAACTTACTGAGTAACCTCACGCAAAAAAATCTTCAAGTGGATAACGACATGAGCTTTCATGTACCCAATAATGATGGGTACTTCCAAGGTGAGATGAAACTGTCTTATGCTAAATTAAAAGATGAGTTTGGGCGCTCAGACTACCAGTTCTTTTTGCAAAATAACGGTAAAGAGTGCACCTCAGCGAGCGATCAACGTATCAATGCTCAGCGCTTTTGTTTTAACGTTCCTGTCAAAGGCGCTATCTATCCACAAGTTAGTAATTTGGGTTTGATTCAGTCAAACTATCGCGCACTGACCAAACCCTATACGGTGAGCTTCTATACACAGACTCAGCAAGATGTTGTCACTCGTAGCGGTCCAAATGGCGCACAAAAACTGGTACTGCTACCCTTTGCCCTCGCCTTTGACGTAATTACTTTCCCGCTTCAGTTATTAGATTAGATAGTTAACTATTAGACCGCTCATCGTCTAGTATCAAGGCACACCATGAAAGCTACGTTATAAAAGCCCCTTTATATAAGGCACGTTATCAAAAGGTATTCCGTTCTCAATCGTAACGTGCCTGCTTAATACTTTAGAATAACTTTTCAACCAGTGTTTTCGGGTAGTTTTGTTTTGCCTTCTCTGCCGCTCGAAACATCATCTCATCTGCTTCGACAGGGCCTGCAACATCGCATAAGCATACATAAGCCAGCTGCATCAAATTATTTAACAGGTGCTCATTATCAGGTACAGAAGGACGATTGCCTTCTAAAAACTGACTGATGTTAAGGCTATGCCCTTTGAAGGTGCGTTCTTGCGAAACAGTTTGGTGCATAGTCAAGAATAGGTTGCGACTTTCTGTTTCTGATAGCTGGCTACGCAGCGCTTCTATGACAGTATAAAACGCCAAAACCAGCTCAGAGACAGGGACTGGCGCTTTGACTGTTTCATTGTGGCTATTGTGACTATTATAACCATTGTGATTATCGGCCTCGACTGTTTGCTGACTATCCGCTTGCAACGTAGCCCAAAAGCCTTTCCTAATATCAGACTTATAAGCTTGCAGCTCAGGATAGCGCCTTGTCGCATCCAAGACGCACTGTTGCATCATTTTTACAGAGACCGTCGAGTAACGCTGCCACTGTGATTTAAGCAGTCGCACCTCTTCAGGATGTAGATAATCAGCAAGCACCTCTGCCATCGCAGTCACAGCTTGGTCTACGGATTGAGTATCAATATTCATCAGCTCTCTCCTATAAATGCCGCTCGGTTAAACTCTTGGAATCAAACATTTGCTTCTGGAACTCAGGGTAACCAAGCTCTGCATGCTCGGTATAATCAAGACCTCGCTGCTCATGTAAGCGGCTTGCTTTTAACCCAAAGCTTAGATCAATCAGCTTATACATCACTAGCCCCAATCCCAGTCCCCAGCCTAACGCCACGCCGACACCCAACGCTTGTACGCCAAGCCGTGATAAGTTAAATAAATCTCCTGTATAAAACAATCCTGCGGCGAGCGTACCCCATGCCCCGCCAAAGCCATGTACTGCCACTGCCGATACTACATCGTCTACTTTGAATTTTAGTAGCGCTTGCGACGATAGGATATACACCACTGAAGCGACCGCACCGATAATAATGGCAAATACAGGCGTTGTGGTCGCACAACCTGCAGTAATCGATACCAGACCAATCAAACTGGCATTGACACTATCGCTCAGCAAAATGGCTTTGTTGAGCGATCGGGAGATCAGCATGTAGCTCACCACCGCACTGACTGCAGCGACAAAAGTATTGACTGCGATTAGACCAATATTGCCGGTGATAGACAATGTCGATCCAGCATTGAACCCGAACCAGCCAAACCATAGGATAAATCCGCCCAACGCTAGCAACGTCATGTTATGCCCTGCGATGAGTCTTGGCGTACCATCAGGGGCAAAGCGGCCTAGCCTTGGACCGATAACCAAGATACCTGCTAGCGCCAACCAACCCCCGATAGAATGCACGACAGTAGACCCAGCAAAATCAATAAAGCCAAGCTCAGCTAGCCAACCTGTACCGCCAAAGTAACCACCCCACACCCAACTGGCAAACACAGGATAGATAAACAAACAAATCAAACATGCCGCCACTGCATAGCCGATAAAGGAAACGCGCTCTGCCATCGCACCGCTTGCAATCGTCACCGCTGTCGCTGCAAACATCATCTGAAAGAACATCAACGCCCAGTCCATATTGGACAACGCGACTGGCATAAAATGATCCGTACCGACAAAGCCTGAATTATTAGTACCCATCATCAGCCCAAAGCCAACCAAGTAGAACGCCAGACCACCGATACACATATCGGTATAGTTTTTCATCATCACGTTTACCGCATTTTTCGCACGTACTGAACCGCTCTCAAGTAGAGCAAAACCTGCCTGCATAAAGAACACCAATACCCCGCCCCAGATAATCCAAGCGATGTTTTGATATTCGAGTAGCTGTGCCACGGTCAATGTGTCAGTCTCAGCAGCTTGGGCGCTACCCATCGTTGCAAACGATACTGTACTTAGCACCAGCCTATTACTTAGCGATGATTTTAATAGTTTTGATAATGTCTTTATCGTGTCCAGTCCAACAGATGATGTTTTCATTTTATCTCCAAACACTTATCTAGCCGTTCAAATTTTATCGGTGCACTATTTTTACTCATTAATACACACAAATAAGCCCTAATAAGGGTGGAGCAAAACCTGTGCCAAAACCTATTATTAGAAATTAAAGAAACTTATAAATATAAGAAAACAAATGACCAGTATCAACCAAGTCGCTATTTTGACTATTACGTTTGCGAGAATGTGGCTATAAGTCGAAATAGTATAGACAGTGATTGTTAAAAGGAAATTCTATAGAGTTGATAATGGCCTTTATAAAATTAGTGATGAAACTAATAACGTAACAGTTATAGCTAAGCTATTTTTACTATTATCTTGCTATGCTAGCAGCTTACTTTGCATGAGCAGTTTATCTCACGCTATCAATAACTTATCGGCAATCGCCCCTCATAGAATAGGTCGCATAGTGAAGGCGATTCATGTTAAAATGAGCGCTTTTAAATTCGCCTTTATTATCATTGGGTAATAAGGGCTGTATTTTTAGTGCCATTTTTCTAATTAACAGGTCCGCCCATGTCTGCCGATACCATCGCCCGCACTGCCTTTAAACAAGGCACCAAGCCACTTTATGATTATGACAAACACTGGGCGAGCTGCTACGAGCCGGCGCCTTATCTACCGATGAGCCGCAAAGAGATGGACGATCTGGGCTGGGATGCTTGTGACGTCATCATCATTTCAGGTGATGCCTATGTCGATCATCCGAGCTTTGGTATGGCCATCATCGGTCGTCTATTAGAGTCGCAAGGTTTCCGTGTTGGCATCATCGCTCAGCCAGATTGGAAGAGCAAAGACGCCTTTATGGAACTTGGCAAACCTGTCTATGCGTATGGCGTGACCGCGGGCAACATGGACAGCATGATCAACCGCTATACTGCCGATCGCAAAATCCGTAGCGATGATGCTTACTCTCCAGGCAATGTGGCAAACAAACGCCCTGACCGCGCGGCTATCGTCTATAGCCAACGCTGTCGTGAAGCATATCCTGATGTGCCTATTATTTTAGGCGGTATCGAAGGCAGTCTACGCCGTATCGCTCATTACGATTATTGGTCAGACAAAGTCCGCCGTAGTATCTTGCTAGATGCGCGTGCTGATGTCTTACTATATGGTAATGCTGAGCGTGCGATCGTCGATGTAGTACATGGTCTGTCTAAAGGCTATAGCTTTGAGCAGATGAGCAAATTGCGCGGTACGGCTTACTTATTGACCCCGACTCGTCGTCACTGGCAAGAAGATATGACTGAGGTTGCGAGTAACGATGTCGATACTGTCGGCCGTGTCGATCCAATCATCAACCCTTATGTAATGACCGAAGACGTTGATAGCTGTTCAATTGAGCAGAACAAACCATCGGACTCGCCTGTTGGCCAAGCCATGCCTTCATCTATGTCATCGCAATATCAGGGTTTTGTCGCAGAACCAGTTGCCAATAAAGTCATCAACGCTGAACAAGTCGATGAAGAGACGCAAGTGGTGCAAATGCGCGGCTTTGATAAGCCAATGACCGCACGTAAGCATAAGCTAAAAATGCCACCACGTGAAAAAACCGTCATTCGTCTGCCTGACTATGAGCATGTCAAATCGGACCCTGTGCTTTATGCTCATGCAAGTCGTATCCTGCATTTAGAGACCAATCCAGGTAATGCCCGTGCGCTCGTACAGCGTCATAGCAGCGGTGCTGGTAACTCGCATACCTCTATCGACGTTTGGCTCAATCCGCCACCAGTGCCACTCTCGACAGAAGAGATGGATTATGTGTTTGACTTGCCGTATGCACGCCTGCCGCATCCAAGCTATGGCGATGCGCGTATCCCTGCTTATGACATGATTAAGTTTTCGGTCAATATCATGCGCGGCTGTTTTGGTGGTTGTACTTTCTGCTCGATCACTGAGCACGAAGGCCGCATTATCCAGAGCCGTTCAGAAGACTCAATCTTGCGTGAAGTAGAAGCGATTCGTGATACCGCACCGAACTTTACTGGCGTGATATCTGATCTTGGTGGCCCAACGGCAAACATGTATCGCCTCAGCTGTAAAGACGAAACGATTGAAAAGAACTGCCGTAAGCCATCTTGTGTCTATCCTGATGTCTGTGAAAACCTGATTACCGATCACAGTAACTTGACCAAGCTATATCGCAAAGCGCGTGATATCAAAGGCGTGAAAAAAATCCTGATTGCTTCAGGCTTACGTTATGACTTGGCAGTGAAAGATCCTGAATACGTTAAAGAATTGGTCAGTCATCACGTCGGTGGTTACCTCAAGATTGCGCCTGAGCACTCTGAAGAAGGCGTGCTATCGAAGATGATGAAACCTGGCATGGGCAGCTATGATCAATTCAAAGCCATGTTTGAGCAATTCAGCCAAGAAGCTGGCAAAGAGCAATATCTGATTCCTTACTTCATCGCCGCCCATCCGGGTACCAAAGATGAAGACATGATGAATCTTGCGCTTTGGCTCAAAAGTAATGGCTACCGTGCTGACCAAGTACAGGCGTTTTATCCAAGCCCAATGGCGACCGCGACTACCATGTATCACACGCACAAAGATCCGCTACATAAGGTCAGCCGTGATGAAGGTGACATGGATATCGTCAAGTCTGGCAAGCAGCGCAAATTGCATAAAGCGTTCTTGCGCTATCATGATCCAAAAAACTGGGTACTACTACGTAAAGCCCTGCAAGACATGGGTCGTAGCGACTTGATTGGTAAAAATCGTGGTTGCTTGATTCCACCATTTAACGCCAGTTTAGAAGGGCGTGATGCCGCGCAAGATACTTATCAGTCAGCGCGCAAAAAGAATAGCCGTGTTGGCAATGATTCAGTGAAGCGCAGTAATGGCTCGTCAAACAACAGTGCGTCAGCTAAAGGCGCAGCAGGCAAAGGCATGGCGGGTAAGAAGAAAGTCAGCAAAGGCAATTTCCAAACGCAGCATACTGGTCTGCCACCACGCAAAACCAAGTAGTGTTCATAGCAAGTAATGTTCATAGTATAAAAATACATGCTCAATCTAAAGCGTGTTAAGTAAAACAAAAAAGCGTCAATCAGCCACTCGTTGATAGACGCTTTTTTATGCACCAAGTTTATAGACGCGCACTTCATAGCTAACACGGCTTGCTTCTCGCTATGTCTCAGATTACAAGTTACATTAGACAGCGGTTGGGTAACGAAGCTAACAGGTAACGAACAATTCCTAACATTGAAATGGTTCGTTTTCGCTACTATAACCCTCATATGCTAAACGCATCATTAAGAACAAGTAAATGACATCAGAGAAAAGCTTTGGAGAGCACTATGAAAATGATAACTAAAATTGCGACTACCCTACCAGTCCTTGCCCTATTGAGCGCTTGTGCGACCACCGCACCAACTACCCCAGATGCAACTGATACGCCAGTTCCAGAAAAAGTAACCGCCGCCTATGATCGTATGGCACCAGCACCATACACCTGCACCGATGACAGCAAAATCATGGCAAAGCAATCTATCAATAAAGAACAAGTGATGCTCAACGTCACCTTGCCAAAAGTAAAATGGGCCGAGCAGCCAATCATTCTAAACGGTAAAGTGAAAGGCGAAGTTGCAAGCTATGTAAATGATTCAAACCCAGAAGTCGTCTATGCATGGCACATGAAAGGTGACAAAGGCATCTTTGCGATGAAGTGGGCTGACGGTAAAGAATATCAAGTAAACTGCCAAATCTAATCAGCTAGAGATACGCTCATATCGTAATAGACAAAGAGCAGTCATTAAATAGTGGCTGCTTTTTTATGCGTGTTCGTTTGATGTTTTTATAGAAATGGCTATAAAAAACAGTTCCAAGTAGAGGGGTGTATAGTCAGTTCAATATAATTTCGATGCAAGGAAACCGAGTGCAAGTTATACATTAGTACGCTTAGCAAGGATGAAGATGTAGAGGATTTATATAGACTTGACTATATAGTTGATTCAATTTAAAAGTAGTATAAGGCAGCCGAGTGCAGATATAACTGTGATACTTCAAGCGAGCTTAACGCTGTCATTCTTTTATAGAGGATTAAGCTATATCGAAATTTGCCATCTAATGTATTTCGCTAGAGAAGCATAAAGAAAGCTGTCAAAATAGCAGGTAGAGCAAATCAATCATGACCAACAATCAAAAGGGTAACTCGATGGCAAAGCGTCTGATAAGTATGATGGTAATTGCAACGGCAAGCATGTGGGCGCTGACAGGCTGCGATAACGCTACCGATTCTGTCGATGCCACTGAGCAAACTGCGGAGGCAGCAGCAGATCCATCCGCACCAGCAGCCGACACCATCGACTGGTCACTGGTAGACAGTGGTACAAAGCCTGCTGACCCTACCAACTATAAGTACCCGTTTGCGATCGATAGTCAAAACGTCCGAGACTATGCAGATTATTTCAAAGTGGACGCTGCGACCGCTCAGCATAATCTGACGGTGAGCATGGCAAGTAACGAAGCGCTATCGAAAGCATTAGATCAACTCAGCGAAACCTATGTCTCACACGAGCTAACCGATGGCAATGAGATGACGCTTATCATTCATACCACGCCCGATGTCTCTGCCAGTCGCTATGATTATGTGCTGTCTGATGACTTTGCTAAAGGGCTGGTGCTACCTATCGTGATTCAGCCAGATGGTAAGAAAGGTGAAGTGAAGGCGCATGGTGAGATGGCGGAGTAATTTCATTTGTAGAGTGCGCTGGGCACACCCTACTCAAAAATGTGCAAAATGCTTACTCTGGCGCGAATGAATAAAGTAACCGTAACTCTCTACTAAAGCAAAAGACGAAAACTGTACGCGAGGGACGAGCGCCGAGTAAACCATTAAAGAAAGACGGCTCATGACCCGCATATTTGCCCACTATTAAAGTAAGCGATGCTGAAGCCATGCTTTTAAATCTTTATCTTTTGCTCTTACGCTAGGGACGAGCGAGTTATTAAAGTATGACCTAACCAGAAAATCCCCTTTAAGGGATTTTCACTTGCGAACCTGAGGAGGCATAAGCAAAACACTGTTTTGCCTGACGCAAGACAAGAGCTATTGCTCGCAGTTAGCAGTTAGCAGTTAGCAGTTAGCAGTTAGCAGTTAGCAGTTAGCAGTTAGCAGTGCAATTTTTTAACGGCTCTCATCCCCAACCATCGCCAAAAACTCTTCCTCACCTACCACTTTAACGCCGAGTTTTTCTGCTTTGGTCAGTTTAGAGCCAGCCTTATCCCCTGCCAATAGCGCAGTGGTTTTTGCCGAGATGCTACCTGATACTTTTGCACCCAGCGCTTGTAGTTTGGCTTTGGCTTCATCACGCGCCATGCTATCGAGCGCACCTGTGATGACCCACGTTTGCCCATCGAGTGGCAGCCCTTCTGATGCGACCTGCGCGACCTTATCCCAATAGACGCCAGCTTCAAGCAATGAATTAATCACTTCGATATTGTGCGGCGCACGGAAGAACTTATAGGTCAGCTCGGCAGTGATTTCGCCGACATCTGGCGTTTTTATCAGGGTCTCAATACTGGCCGCCATGAGACTATCTAAATCACCAAACTGCTGAGCAAAGTTCTGTGCCGTGCCTTCACCAACACCGCGAATACCTAGCGCATAAATAAAGCGAGCCAATGTTGTATGTTTGCTAGCTTCGATAGCGTTGATGATATTTTGTACCGATTTTTCACCCAGTTTTTCAAAGGTGACCATCTCATCCGCATGATTGTGCAACTGATAGATATCAGCGACGGTTTTGACCAGACCATGCTCAAAGAAGCTAATCAGCCAACTCGCACCAAGTCCATCGATATCCATCGCACGACGCGAGACAAAGTGTATTAGCGCCTCCGTCTGCTGCGCTGGGCAAAACAATCCGCCCGTACAGCGCGCCAATGCTTCATCTTCAGGCAGCACCACAGGAGAGTCACAAACAGGGCAAGTAGAGGGTAGTGTGACAGGCTCGCTGTCAGCTGAGCGCTGATCGTGCCAAACACGAGTGACTTTAGGGATAACATCGCCTGCCCGATGGACGCTGACCGTATCGCCTGCGCGCACATCTAAACGCTGAATCTCGCCAAAATTATGCAATGTAACGTTGCTGACGGTGACGCCGCCAACTTTGACAGGTTCGAGCTTACCGACTGGTGTGATTTGACCCGTACGGCCGACTTGCCACTCGATATCGTTGAGACGTGTCATCACAGTTTCGGCAGGGAATTTATAAGCAGTTGCCCAGCGTGGCTCGCGTGATAGGTAGCCAAGTTGCTGCTGTAACGCAAGGCTATTGACCTTAATCACCATGCCATCGATTTCAAACGGCAGATCGCTACGCCCTTCTATTACTGACTCATAATACGTCTGCGCGGCGCGTGGATTTGCCACCACTTCTACTGCGCTGACGGTAAATCCAAGCTCGGTAAGCCATGCCAATGCCCCTGACTGCGTGTCGATAGTATCTGGTAAACCTTGATTGACCGAATAGCCGTAAAATGCCAGTGGACGACTGGCTGCTATCGCTGGATCTAGCTGACGTAAGCTACCAGCAGCGGCATTGCGCGGATTAGCAAAAGTTTTGCCTTCGTTCTCTTCTGCCAATCGATTAAGACGCTCAAATCCTGCCTTTGGCATCAACACTTCACCACGCACTTCTAGCAACTCAATATCAGCAGCATCAGCTATCCATAGTGGCAAGTTACGAATGGTCTTAGCATTTTGAGTAATATCCTCGCCTGTCTGCCCATCACCGCGCGTAACCGCTTGGACAAATTTTCCGTGCTCATACTTCAGTGAGACAGCCAGCCCATCAAGCTTTAGCTCCATCTCGTATTCAGGGTTTTGCTGCGAGTCGCTGAGACGATCATTGACGCGGCGCATAAAATCGCGCAAATCATCATATTCAAAGACATTGCCTAGCGACAGCATCGGAATATCATGCGTGACTTGGGTAAAGGCCGATAACGGCATATCGCCGACTTGATTGATTGGACTGTCTGGCTGCACCAAATCTGGATATTCTTCTTCAATCTCAAGCAACGAGCGACGCAATTGGTCGTACTCGCTGTCTTCTAAAATCGGATTATCGAGCACATAATAGGCATAGTTATGCGTCTTAATCGCTTCAATAAGCGCACGCATTTTTGAGACAATCTCTGCACTATTATTGGTACTACTGTCAGTCGAACTAGGTACATTAGATGTCGCAGGTGCTTGGCTTTCTACTTGAGCAGATAGGTTTTTAGAATTATTTGATGAGGTAGAGTCAGTCATAGTCGGCGTCTTTTTTGCAATTCAAGATGTCGATATGATAACAAGTTTGTAGGAAGCTCGGTATAGTCAATCCTATATAAATCAAATACCATGTCAGGCTTGCTCAGTCTACTATCTATGGTTAGTACTTTGCGGAAACTATAGCCCAATAAAAAAGGCAAATAACGTTAATCGCTATTTGCCCTTGTTATGATTTCTAATATTAATCAGCTTTTAACTTTTGTAGCTTTTAGCCTTTAAACTGCTAACCCTCATAATCACGGACTTGGTTGCGTAGCTGCTGCTTGTATTCAGGCGTGATTGGTTCATTCTCTTCATCAAGCATAATGGCGTCAAGATCGCTTGCCATCATGTAAGCAATGCTCATCATGCTATCAAAGCTGCGCACGGCTTGTGGATGCGGCAATGATAAGAACACGACGACACCGTTATAGGTATTGGTCGCGACACTATGCGGATCAAATGGCGCGATACCACTATCAGTGATGCCCATCATGCTAAACCACAACATACCAGTGCCGTCTTTCTGCTCATAGCGATGGAACATATTCATCGCACCATAGCGTAGACCGTATTTATCAATCAACGCTAGCAGGTCACGACCACGGATAATCGCCGCTGGACGATCGCGATATTGGTGCGGCAAGATGGTGATGTTGATATTGTCTTTGGCATTAATCAATGGGCCGTTTTGCGCATCATCACCTGACTCTGATAGATGCTGATCCAGTATCGGGCTATTGTCATCGAAGCTTGGCTCTTCTGCCGTATCGATGGTTGGCATCAGACTATCGGTCGCTGACATTAGGCTAGAGAATGCATCAGGCTCTTGCTCGATATGCATCTGATCGGCGACTTCTACAAACTCCGCACTATCGGCACGGCGCTGCTCTTCTTGCCAGCGCGCGTAGTCTGCTTCATCGATGACGTCATGGTCGTCAGTTGCTACATGGTCACGCTCAGCCGTTAGTTGAGCACCAACATTGGTATGCGATTGCGTCAATGGCTCTTCTTCAACCACAGCATCTAAGTAACTACGGTCAGGACCGATGCTCGTCTCGCCTGCGACTGTATCATCAAGATCTGGCTGATCGACGATGTTGCGCTCGTGACGCGGTATGATCGGAATACCATTTTTATCATAATTGACCGCAGCAGCTTCGGTAGCACCGCGGCGCTTAAAGCTACGAATGACCATAAACAGCCCTGCGAGCACGATAAACGCGGCAATGGCAATCAATATAAACTGAATAACGGTCATGATAAATACATCCTAGTATATATAACAAAAGAGAATACACAAACGAGCATAAATGGCAATATTCTAGCATGGCTGACCTATATCGTCACCACATTGTGTACTTTATAACCAGTATGCTGGACTGACGTCAAGCTTATTTGCATTTATGCCAACTGATTGATTATATTTGCATCGCGCTGATTCTCATAGCACTTTTAGTGTCGACTATTTCACGCTTAGCTCTCTACGTAACGCGCAGCTTCATCAAGCGACACGCTGACTAGTGTAGAAATGCCTGCACTTGGCATAGTGATACCTTTTAGCTCATCAGCAATTTGCATCGTTAATTTATTATGACTGATAAAAACAAACTGTAAATCATCTGCTAGCTCATGGATGAGACTGGTAAAGCGCGCGACGTTGGCATCATCAAGCGGTGCATCGACCTCGTCAAGCACACAGAACGGTGCAGGATGCTGCTTAAATATCGCAAAAATCAAACTTAGCGCGGTAAGGGTTTTTTCACCGCCCGATAATACCGCTAAGCGACTGTTGCGTTTACCCTTCGGCTGCGCCATCAAGGTAAGCCCTGCCCGCCACTGCTCTGACTTTGGCGTATTGGCTGGCATCTCGTCGGTGTTCAGTGTCAGACTGGCTTGTCCACCGCCAAAGACTTTGGCAAATAAATTGGCCAGCTCATTATTGACCGCATCAAGCGTCTGCATAAACAGCGTCTTGGTCGTCTCATCAATAGAGGCAATCGCTTCGGTCAATGTCTGCATACTGGCCGCGATATCTGCCGTCTGCTGTGCGAGTGGCTCTAGGCGTTCGTTCACTTCGGCTAACTCTGCGACCGCTGCTAGATTCACTGGCCCAATCTTGCTCAACTGCTGGGTTAACTTGGCGCGCTCAGATTCAAGCTCAGCGATTTTGTCTGGACGGACGCGGCGATCATGAGCAATGAAATCTGCTAGCAAGTTTGAGACGCTCATGCTTTGTTGAGGTTGCTCAGCTTGCGCTTTATATTTATGACTCACACAATAATAAGCATCTAAAGCGCTCTGCGTGTGTGCGCTAGCATCCTCTAACCGTGCCGCGCTTAATGCCAACTCAGTAGCATGACGGGCAAGCTCGCTTTGCTGCGTTTGCAATGTGTTTTGCAATGTATCAAATGCCGTCTGCTGCTCAGCGTACGTTTGTTTTAATGCCATTAGCGCAGTATCGCGCTCATTCAATAGCACTTGCTGCTCATCGCGCGTTACCTGTGCAGACTGCAAGGCTGCTTGTAGCTCTGGCAATTTGGCCTGCTGCTGATCGTGACGCGTCTGTAGACTTTGCTCATTCTCTAAGGATTTATCATGTTGCTCAGTCGCACGAGCTAGACTACTAACACTATGTTCTAAACGCATCTCGTATTGCTGAATACGCAGCTGCAATGCTTGCCATGCGTCATCATCAGCTTGACGCGCGCGGTTTAGCTCGCTGCGCTCAGCTTGCAGTTGCTGAGTTGTCGCCCGTGCCTCTGCTATTTGCGGCGTTAGCGTAGCGATCTCACTTTCAATGTGCTGTTGTTCTTGTTCAATGGTTTGTTGCTCTTGCGCCAGTTCTTGCTTTTCTTGCTCAAGCGTTGCTTTATCAGCGTTTAGGCGTTGGCTATCCGCTTGCAAGCGCTCAGCGTTGGCTCGCTCGGTGGTTAACTGCTGCTGATATTTATGCTTATCACGGGTTAACTGCTCAGCTTGCGCACGCGCTTCTTCCAAGCTAACTAACAATGCATCATAATCGCGCTGGTCTTTTGCGATAGATTTTTGCTGATCTTGTATTTTGGTTTCAAACTTATCAAGCAAGTCTTCTAACGCCTGCAAACGCGTACGCTGTTGTAGACGCTGCGTGAGAAATTGGCTATTGCTATCGTTTTGCTCATCCTGTGCACCAGCGAATTTGCTTAAATTAATGGTTCCATGACGACTGATCAGCCAACCATCTACGGTAAGTAAAATAGCGGACGGTGGTAATGACTTTAGAACATCGGTAAGTGTATCAACCTCATGCTGCTCACTGGTCTCAAGCTGCGCTGTATATATATAGCACTGTTGCCATAGCGAGAGTAGCGGCTGAGTAATCAACTGCGATAATGGCAATACTTTATCAATCAAACTATCTGGCAATTCGCTGACAAACGCATTTTCACTAATAGCACTTTGCGCAGTAGGCAACCATAAGCTATGACCCGTCTCTACTAGAGTTTTATCTTTTGCAGTGGCAGACGTATTTTGTGCCGTTTGATAAGTCAGTAAATCTGCAACGTCATGCTCAAGCGCTTGCCATAAGCTATTCGCTTGTTGAGAAATATCATTAGCGTTATTAACGTCTGATTGCTTAATTTGATTAGCTTGTTGGTTAGCTTGTGGATTAGATGTCAGCACATGGCTGTCTAGCCATAATGCTAGGATACTATCGAGTAGCGGCGCATACTCCTGCCCTTTCGCACTTAGCTCAATCTGCGCACGTAGCGTCGCGATGGCTAAAGGCTGATTAAGTATGCCATCGCTATCTACATTATCTGTCGCGGTAGCTTTAATCTTTTCTGATTGCGGCTGCGGCTGTTGTGTAGGTTTCGGATGCAGTATCTGATGCAGGGTATCGTATTCGCCTGCCAGTAGCGCATGACGCTTTTCATAATCGCTCAACTCGCTCTGCTGTGCGTTTAGTCTCTGCTGCAAACTATGCGCTTGCGGTTGTATCTCGGACAAGCGTTCATCGACGGCTTCGCGTTGACGCTCAACCTGCTGCAAATGTGTGTTTAGCTCAGTAACTTGCTGTTCTAGCACCTGACTTAGATCTTGCGCATTATCCGTCTTACTCATATCAGTACTGTCAGATGCAGATGGCGCTATAGACTGCTGTAATTGCTGCCACAGGTTTTGCCAGTTTTGCTCGCGGCGTTGACATTTATCATGACTTTGTTGATGGCGCTTTTGTGCTTGAGCGTTGATAGCTTGCTGCTGCTCAAGCGAACGGGCTTTATCTTGTAAGCGTGACAGATTGTTTTGCGCTTCATGCCACGCGCGTTGTAGTGGCTGCTCATTGCGCTTATAGTTATCACGTTTATCTGTCAGCTCAGTCAGCTGCGGGCGTAATACTTCTAGCGCTTGACGCTGCTCAGCTTGTTCAGCGTTGAGCCGTTCGATATCAGCGAGTGATTGCTCACGTTGCTGAGCCAAGCCAGACAGTTGCTGCTCAATAGTAACCAGCTGTGACTTAGCATCGCTCAATTGATGTTCCGCTTGTTGATAGCCGAGCTGCTGCTGATAGTGAGCGCTCTGGGCATCGTCTTTGAGCCATTGCTCTTGGTTAATACGAGCAGTGAGTTTGTCTTGCTGATCTTTGAGCGTGTCGTAGTCAGCTTGAAGTGTCGAAACCTCAGTAGCACTATGCTCATGCGCTACTTTCTGCTGTTGATGCGTTTGCTTGGCCTGATAAAGCTGCTGAATGGCGAGCTGCTGCTCGATATCAGCCAGTGTTAATGCCAACTCCTCGTAACGCTGCGCACTAGCCGCCTGCTTAGACAGTGTTTTCTGTTGGCGTAGTAATTCGCTTTGCATATCGTGTAAACGCGCTAGATTGTCTTTTGTCTTCTCTAACTTCTTTTGCGTTTCTTCACGGCGAGCCTGATAGCGTGAGACACCTGCCGCCTCTTCGATAAACTCACGCAGCTGCACGGGACTAGACTCAACGATGCGCCCAATCATGCCTTGCTCAATCACCGCATAGCTACGTGCACCCAGTCCGGTACCTAAAAACACATCGACCACATCACGGCGACGGCAACGCGTACCATTGATAAAATAATCTGAGCGGCCATCTTTATTTACCTGACGGCGAACCGATAGCTCTTGGTACAAGTTAAACTCGTGGCGAATACCAGTCTGCTCATCTTGGGTATGCTCAAAGGTCAGCTCGACACTAGCGACGCTTTTTGCTGTTTTATCTTGCGTACCAGCAAAGATAACATCGCTCATCGCCCCGCCGCGTAACTGCTTGGCGGAGGTCTCGCCTAGCACCCAGCGGATGGCATCAATCACATTGGATTTGCCACAGCCGTTCGGCCCGACGATGGCAGTGATACCATGACGAAAAGTAAAAGTGGTTGGATTGGCAAAGGATTTGAAGCCTGCCAGCTTTAGAGATTTTAAACGCATGAAGAGTCAATAAACTTAGCAAAAACAGGCGGCTATTCTACCTGAAATTGTGCTGGGTTTTTAGGGTTAAACGGCTAAGTGCATAAACGATTTTGATTCAAGGCTTTGATGGAACCCTCGCAGCAGTTTTTGCTCCACTTGGCAGACGTTATTTTCTGCTAAATAGCGATTATTAAACTCGATAAAGGCTGACCAAGAGATACTTGCCACTTCTAAATGATCGACTATTTCTAACAGCTCTGGCCTTAGCAAATGCTGATATTTCCTTGGCCGTTTATGACACAGAGCCAGCTCCCGATCTACGAGCGTTTGCTTGTTTTGCTTTAGCGCGTCACCACCGATAAATAACAGCAAAAACTTTGCCTCTTTATCGATAAAGCCTTTTTCTAATAAGTGTTCATACATCAAACAATACTTTAGGATTGGGTCTGGGTTTTTCCGACCAGCGAGTTTTAACTCATTCGCTATCAGCACATTCGCCTGATGGTTATAGGCTAGGTTGTCCATATACATTGCTTTTAGCTCTGTACTGTTTTCAAACATGCCGCTATTACCATGTGTCGACCATGATCCACTTGGCTCAAAGCTAATAAATTGCTGATAAAATAAGTTCAGATAAACATCACTGCACAAACTCAAAAAGATATCGAATTCTTTATTTAGATAGTCTTCAGAAAAAAACGTTACGCGGCGCACGGCTTCTCTCGCATTACAGATACCCATCGTTTGCGTTGAATACGTCTCTAGCTGCTCAGTCTCATTCATTTTTGTATTGAGCTTTTTGATGACTGATTGCTCAATCTCTTCTATATTTTTATCCTTTAACTCTGGGTGAGCGACCCACTCAATGATTTGGCGTACATATTGCTTTTTAGTGATGCCTAAAATACGCTGCGGCTCCCATGCCAAAAACTCTACCATATTAGAGAGACCCGTCGTCCATGATAACTGGTCTTTTAGATGATTCATTGAGCCGAAAACACGGCGGTATTTTTCTGCAGCTTTCATACTAATAATGTCTCACGGTTTGCATACTAATTTTATAAAAACTCATTATTGCTATAAGACACCCAACCCACTCAATAACAACTGCCCTCCAGCAAATATCAATAATATGCCAAATGCGCGCTTAAGTATCAGCGCAGGTAAGACATGGGCAAGCTTGGCACCGACTTTTGCCATGGCAAAGCTGGCAACTGAAATAAACAAGAATCCTGTGACATGGACAAATCCTATCGTGCCCTCGGGCAGATTGACCACGTCTTGACCGAACCAAGCAAACCCTGCTGCTCCAGCCAAGGCAATTGGTAGACCGCACGCTGCTGACGTGCCGACCGATTGTTTCATCGGCAGCCCTGCCCAGTTCAAGAACGGTACGGTTAGACTGCCGCCGCCAATGCCAAAAATAGAGGACGCCATACCAATGCCAGTACCGGCACCAAACTGTACACCAGCCGATGGTAACGGTTTACCCACTTGTTCTTTATTCGAAAAGAACAGCATTTTTAGAGCGACCAATAGCGCACCGAAACCAATGATAGCCTGTAGTGCTTGTCCATCAATCATATCCGCGATACCAGCACCGACTAAACTACCGATGACCAATCCAAGCGCCATCTTGCGCCATACTTCCCAGCGCACGCCGCCGCGCTTGTTATGTGCCGTCAGTGAGCTGATTGAAGTTACAACGATGGTCGCTAATGACGTACCAATGGCCAAGTGAGTGATTACTTCTGGCGAAAAATCATAAGCGGTAAAAATCCAGACCAATGCAGGCACGATAATCATGCCACCGCCGACGCCAAACAAGCCCGCGCTGACACCCGCAAACGCGCCTGCAATCACAAACCACACATATAACATCATAGAACGAACCTTTTATAATACTGACTGGCGCTATAGTACTCACTAGCGCTTAGGCGTGCTTAATTGTATTTGCCAAATCTCAACGCGACCTTTATGCTGTTTACTCGGTACTGTCTGACCGCAACAATCGCTCAGTATATCAAAGTTTCCTTTAACCACATCGACTAAACTTATGCCGCCACTCACTAGTTTTCCTCCCTATTTATCCGAGCTCAATCACCGTCATGTGGCTAGTAGCGCCTCGACCAATAGCGAGCTGATAGAAGCCTTGCAAAACGGGTCGTTAGATGTTGCCACCGTACACGTTTTGACGGCAGAAACCCAAAGCGCAGGTCGTGGTCAGCACGGGCGCTCGTGGCAATCACCGCGCGGCAATGTCTATCTGTCGCTATATCATCCTGTGCATATGCCAATTAGTGGTTTGCTATCGCTCATCATTGGCCTTGAACTGGCAAAAATGCCCGTCATTCAAATGTTGAACGAGCAACTGCAAGTACAGGGACTGACACCAATCGGTGTGAAATGGGCAAATGACTTGGGGTTTTATCAGCAAGCTCAGAGCCAATCTGAAGAGCTACCTAAAGAGCAATCCAAAGAGCAGCCTATAACGAACAGCTCGGTATTGGATTCCGTATTGGATAGTGATGTAGCAAATCAGCGTACCCTACCCTTTAATAAACTGGCTGGGATTTTGATAGAGCCAGTGACGAAAGCTGGCAAGCTAGTCGGTGTGGTGCTAGGTATTGGCCTAAACGTACAAGCAGCACCAAAGCTCACTACGCAAACGTCTGAGGGCATGAGTTACCAAGCGATTAGCTTACAAGACATTAATGAGAGGCTGCCTTTAGAGACACAACCTGCGAGCCTACCAGACCTACCAATGCTCTATCAGCAGATGTGCAAAGCATTGATGGCGGCGATGACACGCTTTGAGCATTTGGGCATAGAGCAGCCAACGGGTCATACTTATTATTTGGATAGTTTTTTGGAGCAGTTTACGACGATGGATGCGCTATCGGGTCTGCGCTTACGCGTCACGCAAGACTATAATAACGAAGAAAAAGTCGTGACGGGAATCGCTTGCGGTGTCGACACACATGGCTGTTTGCAATTGCGCCAAGATAGCGGTAAGATTTCTACGCTTTTTACTGGACGCATCGACGTTATTTATTAGGCTTAGACGACTATATTGATGAACCTCATCATTAACGAGCACTATATAAAGGGACTTTTATGCTCTGGCTTGATCTTGGAAATACCCGCCTAAAATACTGGCTAACCGATGATATCGGACAAATAGTCGCGCATGATGCTAAGCAGCATTTGCAAGCGCCTGCCGAATTACTTATGGGTCTGACGGATCGCTTTGAGCGTTATGCACCTGACTTTATTGGTATCTCATCGGTATTGGGTGACAATCTCAATGCCAAAGTATCAGAGACACTCAGTCGTTTGAATATTCCGTTTGAGTTTGTCCATGTCGATGCAGCACATGCGCTGATGAAAAGTGCTTACAATGATCAGCAGCTCGGTTGTGATCGTTGGCTACAGATGCTAGGCGCGGTCGATAAGAAAAAACGCCAGTGTGTGATTGGTTGCGGTACAGCGGTGACTATTGATTTGATTGATCATGCTGAGCATTTGGGCGGTTATATTTTCCCCAGTATCTACCTGCAACGTGAGTCACTGTTTTCTGGTACTAAGCAGATTACCATCTCGAACGGTACTTTTGATAGCGTCAGTCAAGGCTTGACCACTCAAGACGCGGTGCATCGCGGTATTTTGCTCTCTATCGTCGGCGCGATTAATGAAATTAGCCATCGTCACCCTAATTTTGAATTGATTATGACAGGTGGTGATGCAGCCATTATCTCGCAGCATGTCAATCGCCCAGTGCGGTTACGTGATGATTTATTATTAAATGGTTTGGCAAGGTATTTTGATTATCGCAATAAGTCTTAACCGCTTATAGATAATTCGGTTTGACGTTGACACAAAAAAAAGCAGCACGTTTTAAGCGTGCTGCTTTTTTATTTTACTATTGGAAAATAGCTAAAGTGTTGTTAGTTATTGCCCCAATACTTTCTTATTTGGTCTCATTAAACAGCTCACGACCAACTAGCATACGGCGGATTTCACTGGTACCGGCGCCAATCTCATACAGCTTGGCATCGCGCCAGTAGCGACCAAGTGGATACTCATTGGTATAGCCATTACCACCAAATATTTGAATGCCCTCGCCTGCCATCCACGTCGCTTTTTCGGCACACCATAGAATTACACTGGCGCAATCTTTACGCACTTCTCGACTATGACCGGCACCGCGCGCGTCCAACATATCGAGGTTTTTCCCGACAGTATATAAGAAGCTACGACCGGCTTGCAGTATTGTATACATGTCCGCAACTTTACCTTGGATAAGCTGGAACTCACCGATCGCTTGACCAAACTGTTTACGATCGTGAATATAAGGCACAACATTGTCCATCACTGCTTGCATGATACCAATAGGACCTGCGGCCAATACGGCACGCTCATAGTCTAGGCCACTCATCAATACCTTAACACCCTCATTGAGACCGCCTAAAATATTTTCGCTTGGTACTTTTACATTATTAAAAGTCATCTCGCCAGTATGGCTACCGCGCATGCCGAGCTTGTCTAGCTTTTGTGCGGTACCAAAACCTTCCATACCTTTTTCAACGATAAAGGCCGTCATGCCTTTTGCACCCATCTCAGGATTAGTCTTGGCATAGACCACCATCACGTCCGCATCAGGACCATTGGTAATCCACATTTTGCTACCGTTCAACACATAGCTACCGTCTTTTTCTTCTGCTTTTAGCTTCATACTAACGACGTCTGAGCCAGCGCCTGTCTCACTCATTGCCAATGCACCGATGAATTCACCGCTGATTAGTTTTGGTAAATATTTCTGCTTTTGTGCCTCAGAGCCGTTACGTTTGATTTGGTTAATACATAGGTTTGAGTGCGCACCATAGCTAAGCGCTACCGATGCCGAAGCTCGGCTAATCTCTTCCATCGCGACCATGTGGGCAACGTAGCCCATGTTGGAGCCGCCGTACTCTTCTGGAACGGTAATACCATGTAGACCGAGGTCACCCATCTTTTGCCATAAATCCATGGGAAACTCATCGCTGCTATCAATCTCAGCAGCACGTGGAGCGATCTCGTTCGCTGCAAACTGCTGTACGACATCACGTAGGGCGTCAATATCTTCGCCAAGCTGAAAGTTCAATCCAGGTAAACTCATAACCATTCCTTGTATATAAATATTTAATTTTCGAATTTTAATCTGTTTTTTAAAGCTATATTATCTTTGATGTCATAGTCCATTTAATATGAAAGTATGGCAAGGCAACCGAGTGTAGCTGTATATCAAATACTTCAAACGAGGTTAACGCTGTCATACCTTCACAGTGGATTGACTATACTATTTAAGACTGACGCTTATTGATTAGAGCACGTGCTACGTTTGAGCCATTCGGACGCTTTAAGAACTCGCTGATACGCTCGCCTGCCACGACCAATTTTTCCAAATCGATACCTGTGCTAATACCCATGCCATGCAGCATATACACCACATCTTCGGTCGCGACATTGCCCGTTGCGCCTTTAGCATAAGGACAACCGCCCAAGCCAGCGACGGAGGTATCAAACTCACTCACCCCCATTTGTAAGGCAGCCAGAGTATTGCTGAGCGCTTGGCCATAAGTATCATGAAAATGACCCGATAGCATAGAGATATCAGCATACTCAAGTGCAGCTTGCAACGCTCGTTGTACTTTGAGCGGCGTACCTACACCGATCGTATCGGCAATGCCAATCTGCTCTGAACCGATCTCAATCAAACGCTTGGTCACATACGCTACTTGGCTTGGGTCAATGTCACCTTCATAAGGACAACCAACCGTACAAGAGATCACGCCACGTACTTTGATGCCTTGCGCTTTTGCCGCAGCAGCTACTGGCGCAAAACGCTCGATACTCTCATCGATACTACAGTTGATATTTTTTTGACTAAAGGTTTCGCTGGCTGAGCCGAAAATGACGATTTCATCTGGGCGATGCAAAATAGCATTTTCAAATCCGCGCATATTGGGTACCAGTACCGAGTAGCAAACGTCCGTCTGCCGCATAGGCGCTAGCGCGTCGAGCAACGCGCTGTTATCGCCCATTTGTGGTACCCACTTTGGCGAAACAAAACTGGTCGCTTCCAATTTTTTAACACCCGCCGAAATTAAATCATTGATAAGCGTTTGCTTAACCTCAGTCGGCACCGTCATGGATTCGTTTTGTAGTCCATCACGTGGACTGACATCAACGATGGTGACATGATTCGGATATGAATGGTCTGGATACGAGTGGCTCATGCTTGTCGTCCTTTTTATTACTCGGCTGCTAATTGTCAGCCTTTATTAACTTTCAGCATCGATGCGCAGTAGCTCATCACCATCAGCGACCAAATCACCTGCTGCAAATAATAGCTCTGCTACCACACCATCTGTTGGTGCGGTAATGGTATGTTCGATTTTCATAGCTTCGATAACTGCAAGTGGTTCGCCTTTTTTCACAGTATCGCCAACAGCTACTTTGAATGCAACCACTTGTCCTGGCATCGGCGATTTCAAGCTACCAACTGCTGCTGTATCTTCACCCACATGTGCCATCACATCGACAAGCCTAATTTCATCACGTCCGCTATCTGTGAATACGTAGACCGTCTCGTTATTTACCCAGCTTTGGGCACTGATACGTGCACCATCTAACCATAAGGTATGATTGTGCGCGTCACTGCTATCGTAACTGATCTGACCTTCATAAACCGTTTCGGTCTGAGCAGCCACATTGATATTGCTATCATCCTGCGTATTCGCGATTTCTTTACCAATGACGATCGTAAAACTACTGAGATTATCGCCGCCCTTTTTGCTATCAGCACAACTCGCATTATGCCAATTACTGATGCGAGCGCTATAAGCCTGCTCATCATAAACCAAGCTAAATGAACGGGTATAGTCGCTATAAGCACGGAAACCCGTCAGCTTGCTAAATGGATCTGAGCCCTGCGTGGTCGCTTCGCTCGCAAGCTGCTGGGCAATAGCTGTCACCACAAGGGTTGATAATCCAAGCGGATGCTGGTCAAAAAGCTTATCCTGCTCGCGCTCTATCAATGCCGTATCGAGATTGGCTTTGCTAAATGAATCGGTATTTAAAATATAACGTAAGAATGCCACGTTGTTTGGCAGACCCACAATACGCGTCTGTGCCAATGCACGATCTAGTCTCGCTAGCGCTTGCTCGCGCGTAGGCGCATGGACGATAAGCTTGGCAATCATGGAGTCGTAAAAAGGACTGATCACATCACCCTCACGTACGCCATCATCGATACGCACATCGGTAATGTTAAAGGTACTATGCTCAGGCTTTTGATAAGTAAACAACGTACCTGTCGCTGGCAAAAAATTGTTGTCAGGGTTTTCGGCACAGATACGCGCCTCAATTGCATGACCATTGATAGCCAAATCATCTTGCGTTTTCGGTAATGGCTGACCTGCAGCAACCAACAGCTGCCACTCGACCAAATCGACGCCAGTAATCGCTTCACTAACGGGATGCTCAACTTGCAAGCGTGTATTCATTTCCATGAAATAAAAATTCATAGAGTCTTCGCGCTGCTCCACGATGAATTCAACCGTACCTGCACCAACGTAATCAACTGCACGTGCTGCTTCGATTGCCGCTGTGCCCATCGCTTCACGCATGGCAGTATCAACACCCGGTGCGGGCGCTTCCTCTAATACTTTTTGATGGCGACGCTGTACTGAGCAATCACGCTCAAACAGATGCACATAATTACCATGCGTATCACCAAATACTTGGATTTCTATATGACGTGGTTTTAGCGCGTATTTTTCGACCAATACTTGATCATTGCCAAAACTGGTAATCGCTTCACGGCGACATGAGTCTAACAAATCAATAAAATCGCTGCTTTGCTCCACGATACGCATGCCTTTGCCGCCGCCACCTGCACTGGCTTTAATCAAGACAGGATAGCCAATACTATCTGCCTGCTGCTGCAAAAACTGTGCATCTTGATTGTCACCATGATATCCCGGTATCAACGGCACGCCAGCCGACTCCATCAAGCGCTTAGACTCAGACTTGCCGCCCATAGCACGAATAGCTTCCGCCGATGGACCGATAAATACTAGACCAGCATCTTGGCAGGCTTGTGCAAAATCTGCGTTCTCACTCAAAAATCCATATCCTGGATGAATCGCTTGGGCGCCCGTTTCAAGCGCTATCGCAATAATAGCATCGCCTTTTAGATAACTGTCTTTCGGTGCCGAACCACCTAAATAAATCGCTTCATCACAGACAGCCACATGTTTGGCCTCACGATCCGCATCGGAATAAACAGCAACGGTACTGACGCCAAGACGCTTAGCAGTCGCGGCCACTCGGCAAGCAATTTCACCACGGTTGGCGATTAGAATTTTAGAAAACATAACTATCCCTGTATCTTGTCGTTATTATTTGACGTCTTGTCTATTTGCTCATTTGCCTATCACTGTTCTGCTACTAGTTAGTCTGCCATTAGCCAATCAGGTTTACGCTTTTGCAAAAAGGCTTGCACGCCCTCTTTACCCTGCTCTGATGAGCGGATATCAGCGATACCTTTGACTGTGTCAGCAATCAGCTCATCTGTAATAGGCGTACCAGCAACATCATGTAATAGCTGTTTGCAGGTTTTTACCGCGTCAGGGCTATTTTTGACGACCTTGTTACAGAACGCAGCCACTTCATCGGCCAGCCACTCTTCGCTAACACGCTCATGGATAAAGCCAAGCTGACGTGCCTTTTTGGCATCAAATACTTCAGCACTTAAGAAATAACGCTGCGATGCTCTAGCGCCTAGCGCTCGGACAACATAAGGACTGATAGTGGCAGGTGCCAACCCTAAACGGACTTCGCTGAGGCAAAAGTTAGCAATTTTAACCGCAATGGCTACGTCACAAGCAGCGACCAGACCCATGCCTCCTGCATAAACATCGCCTTGAATAGCCGCAACTGTTGGCTTAGGACATTCATAAATAGTCTTAAGCATTTGCGCCAATTTATCAGCATCCGCTAGATTCTCTTCATAGCTATAATCCGCCATGGCACGCATCCAATTGAGGTCAGCACCTGCACAAAATGCCTTACCAGCAGCCGCTAGCACAATGACACGTACCTCATCATCAGCACCAAGCGTACTGAACGCATCGGTTAGCTCAGCAATCATTTCATCATTAAAAGCATTACGTATCTCAGGACGATTTAAGGTCACTGTCGCCACGTGCTGCTCGACGTTAACCAATAGGCTTTTATAATTTTTATTACTGTCTTTTTGCATAACTTTCTCTATATTTTTTATGTAAATTCTTAAATAAACTCTTGGTCAAGCCATAATAATGTTAATACAAGAAAACCAAGTGCAAAGACTAAACGTAGATGTACAAATCGTACTTCAAATGAGATTGACGCCGTAGTCGCTTATTATGGGAAGACCTTAGAATGCTTACATTCTAAAGACACCAAAAGTCGTCTCTTCAATCGGTGCGTTATATGCAGCGCTTAATCCTAACGCCAATACATTGCGCGTATCAGCAGGGTCAATCACGCCATCGTCCCACATGCGCGCGGTAGCATAGTACGGATGACCTTGCTCTTCATACATCTCACGAATCGGCGCCTTAAATGCGGCTTCGTCTTCATCACTCCACGCCTCACCTTTACGATCAAAGTTATCACGTTTGACCGTTGCCAGTACCGAGGCGGCTTGCTCGCCGCCCATGACAGAGATACGCGCATTTGGCCACATCCATAAGAAACGCGGGCTATAAGCGCGGCCACACATACCATAGTTACCAGCGCCGAACGAGCCACCTACAATGACCGTGAATTTTGGCACTTTGGCATTAGCCACAGCCATTACCATTTTGGCGCCATGACGAGCGATACCTTCGTTCTCGTATTTGCGGCCAACCATGAAGCCCGTAATGTTCTGTAAAAATACTAATGGGATTTTGCGTTTACAGCACAGCTCAATGAAGTGCGTGCCTTTTTGCGCTGATTCACTGAACAAGATACCGTTGTTAGCAATAATACCAACAGGCATCCCTTCGATATGGGCAAACCCGCACACTAGCGTCGTACCAAAGCGCACTTTAAATTCATCAAAGGCACTGTCATCAACAATACGCGCGATGATTTCTCTGATATCAAATGGCTTGCGCTTGTCCGTTGGAATCACACCGTACAATTCTTTAGCATCATAACGTGGCGGACGTGGTGTAATTTGATTAGGAATGTTTTTTGTAGGACGATTGAGATGACTGACGATATTACGAGCGATTGATAACGCATGAGTGTCGTTTTGCGCTAAATGATCGACCACGCCTGACAGTCGGGTATGCACATCACCACCGCCCAAATCCTCTGCGGTAACCTCTTCACCTGTTGCGGCTTTGACCAGTGGCGGCCCACCCAAAAAGATGGTGCCTTGCTCTTTGACAATAATAGATTCATCGCTCATGGCAGGCACATACGCACCGCCAGCCGTACAGCTACCCATAACCACAGAAATCTGTGGTATGCCTGCCGCACTGAGATTGGCTTGATTAAAAAAGATACGACCGAAATGTTCTTTATCCGGGAACACATCATCTTGGTTCGGTAAGTTAGCACCACCTGAATCAACCAGATACACACATGGCAGATGGTTTTCTTGCGCAATTTCTTGTGCTCGTAGATGCTTTTTGACCGTCATTGGGTAGTACGTGCCACCTTTTACCGTGGCATCATTACAGACAATCATACACTCAATGCCATTGATACGACCGATACCAGCAATCACACCAGCCGCCGGAATCTCTTCGCCATACATATCATGTGCAGCCATCGGTGCCACTTCTAAGAACGGCGTGCCTACATCCAATAAGCGCTCGACGCGCTCACGTGGTAACAGCTTACCACGCGCTAGATGCTTGGCTCGTGCGCGCTCTGAGCCACCTTGGGCAACTTTACGCAAGTGTACATACAGGTCATCGACTATCTCTTGCATCGCGGCACTGTTTTGCTGAAAATCGCTTGAGTTTGGACTCAGTTTACTGGTTATGATAGCGCTCATGATATCCCTTTTTTCTTATACATAGATAGATACGTAGATGTGAGTAGCTTTTTATATAAATGATACTAACTGCTATTTTTAAGCATTGCTCACATATAGTCGATTCAATTTAAAAGTAGTACAAGGCAACCGAGTGCAGATGTATGTGTGATACTTCAAGCGAGGTTAACGCTGTAATACTTTTATAGTGAAATGAATATGGTTAGTCTTTTGTTTTTTAGAACAGATAAGTAAGCTTACTACAAACCCAACTCTTCTTTCATTTGCTCAATGATTTTATATTTTTGAATTTTACCAGTGATAGTCATTGGATATTCAGTTACAAATCGATAGTAAGTCGGCACTTTATAATGAGCGATATGCTCACTACAGAACTCGCGTACTTCTTGTTCAGTTAAACAACCAGGCTCTTTCGGAATAATCCACGCCGCAAGTACTTCACCATAACGCTCATCTGGTATACCTACGATTTGTACATCACGAATCTTTGGGTGACGATAGAGATAATTTTCAATTTCTACTGGATAGATATTTTCGCCGCCGCGAATCACCATGTCTTTACTACGGCCGACGATTTTGACATAGCCGTCTTCATCCATTGTGGCCAAGTCACCCGTATGCATCCAACCATCTTGGATAGCCTCACGCGTTTTAAAGCGGCTGCCCCAATAGCCTTTCATCACTGAATAGCCTCGTGTAAGCAGCTCACCTGTCTCACCCAACGGGACAATTTCACCTGTTTCTGTATCGACGACTTTCACCTCAAGCGCAGGCTGTACCAATCCCACGGTTGATACCTGTTTATCAAGTGGCGTATGCTCATTGGTCTGGCAAGATACGGGACTGGTCTCTGTCATGCCATAGGCAATAGTGACTTCGCTCATATGCATCTTATCGATGACGCGGCGCATAACCTCAATCGGACAACTAGAGCCAGCCATGATGCCCGTACGTAAGGTAGACAGATCAAAGTTTTCAAATTCAGGATGGTCAAGCTCTGCGATAAACATCGTTGGCACACCGTGTAGACCTGTACACTTCTCTTCTTCGACTGCCTGTAAGACGGTCAATGGCTCAAAGCCGTCGTTTGGATATACGATACAGCCGCCATGCGTGAGAATCGCTAAATTACCAAGTACCATACCAAAGCAATGATACAAAGGTACTGGAATACACAGCCTATCCTCTTCAGTAAGGTTCATGGCCTCACCGATGAAGTAGCCATTATTTAAGATATTGCGATGGCTTAAGGTTGCACCTTTTGGTGTACCTGTCGTACCACTGGTGAACTGTACATTGATGGCATCGGTGTTCTTAAGCTGCGCCTGACGCTCGGCAACACGCGGATCGTTAGCATCGCCCTCGCTCATCCACGCAGAGAATTTTTGCATAAAACCAAAGGTCTCGTCCGACTCTGGCTCATCAATCCAAATGATACGTTCAATCGTCGGAATCTCAACCAAATTAAGCTGAGTGTAATCTTTGTGGTAAATCTCAGGACATAGCTCACGGATTAAACTGGCATAGTCACTGGTTTTGAAATGACGCATTAGTACCAGCGCTGAGCAGCCCAGTTTATTTAAGGCATATTGCAACTCAAAAGTACGGTAGGCAGGATTGATATTAACGAGGATAACGCCGACTTTTGCCGTGGCCAATTGCATGAGCAACCATTCAGCATTGTTGTGTGACCAGATACCGATACGATCGCCAATCTCTAGTCCCATCTCAATCATACTACTGGCTAGCTGATTCACTTGCTGCTGTAGCTCACGATATGTCCAGCGGATATTTTGATGGCGGACGACCAGTGCTTCGCGCTCAGGATATTTGGAGACAATAGCATCAAAAAAGTCACCGATTGTCGCTTCAATCAGCGGTACATCAGGACCTTTGTCATAGCTTTGAGTAAGTGGTGCATTGGCTGAGCGTGCGCCCATATTGATACTAGGAATGTTGTTTAAAATAGTATCGAAGTCAACGCGAGTCGAATCGAGATCAGGAGTTTGAGTCATAACGAGTCCTTTCGTTTTACTTTTTATATCATTTATAAATAGCACTTATTAATAGCCTGCGTGCAAACCTTCTTCCTTGGGCAGGTCTTACATAGCATTCAGCTACTATAACGCCATCAATGAAAGCCTGTCAACAATATCAATACAGTATGTATCATTTAATTAGATAGTCTACCTTTCTATTTATTAAAAGGTAACATAGAATCATGGCAAATATTTGACATAAAAAAGCCAGCCGCATCATAAGGAATGGGCTGGCTCAATCATCAATACTGTCGTTTAACTAAGTCCTCTGGAAAGCATCTAATAAAGGACATCACTTATAAATGAGAATCCAATATTTTTTAAAAAACGGTATCACAACCGTTATGCCTTAGGAACTGTAGGCACTTTGATCGTTACTGTTGCGCTAACGGCTTCATTATCATCGATCAAATCCATGACTAGCTCATCATCACTCTCAGTCTTTACTTGCCAATTACCTGCTGCTTGCGGTACACCCGTTACCATCACAGAGATGGCTTTATTTTTTAGGCGAATCATTGGTGGTTTATGATCATAGCCACTATGTTCATGACCTAAGATATCATCAGCGATAGTCGCAGCCTGCGCGCGTAATGGCGCAACATAACGACAAGCAACCCCGTTGATAGACATACAGTCGCCGATGGCATAGATATTCACTGCATTGGTACGCAACGTCGCTGCATCCACCACGATACCTGTACGGCGATCGAATTCCACACCAGCCGCCGCAGGTAATTGCTCATCGACTGTCAGACCTGTACTGGCAATCACATGATCTACAATCAATGGCTCGAGCGGCTGAGTATCAGTATTATCTGCATCCGATGATAACGGTGCATAGTCCACTTGTAGCTTCTCAGCATCGTCGCTGTCATTATTATTGTCATCGTCATTAACACGAGTGACAGCTGATACTTGATAACCACCTAAGAATTGAATGCCCTGTGATTCGATTGCTTTGGCGATACGTGCGGTTGCTTTTGCTGGTAGCATCTGCGAAAGCGGTGCATCGTTTAAATCTATAAGCGTTACCTTATGGCCAGCCTTGAGCAGATCTTCTGCGATTTCTGTACCCACCATACCAGCACCAACGATCGCAACGTGCTGGCTACCTGTTGCTAGCTTTTCTTGTAGCTGACTAAAACGCTCGATATGATTGACATGCCAGACCAAATCTTGTGGCAGACTTTTAGGGAAGATAGGATGCGCGCCCATCGCTAGTACCATTTTCTCATAGCCGATAGTCGTCAGTGCGTCATCTGACTGCGCAGTAGATCGCACCTGTACAGTTTGGCTCACTGGATCGATATCTGTCACTTGCGTATTGGCTAGCAACGTCACTTCTGCTGTCTTAGCCGCTTCGCTACCAGATGCCCGTACTAAGTCTGATGCTCGTTTGTTTTGGCTGATTGCCATCGTCAACATCGGCTTATGATAACGGTCGCCACTATCAGCCGTGATTAATGTGATTGGAATCTCTGTGTCTTTGGCACGAATGGCATCAATGACATGCCAGCCTGCCAGTCCTGCACCAATAATAACGACACCTTTTTTTGATGCTGTGCTCGATGCTACAGATGAATTTTCTACGCTCATACAAACTCCAATATGGTTTATGAATTATTTTAATTATCAAAAATATTGACCGCTATTGTATCAGTAAACAGCCATTCACTCACCTATCTAGCAATTCACTTAGTCAATATCGAACTCCATGCGATGTGCTGTTGCACGCATGGTTTCACTATCTATTAATTTTTCTATACAGTATAGACTTGCATGGATGCCTGCACTTATCCCCGCTGATGTGATTATATTACCAGTATCATCACTAGCATCTACAAAACGCGTATGCGAGATCACATCGATATCAGGATAGGATGCTAAATTATCCAAATCCATCCAGTGCGTAGTTGCTGACTTACCAGCTAGCAAACCTGCCTTAGCCAATAGCAATGCTCCCGTACACACTGAAAGCGTCAGCTCTGCCAAACTTGCTTGAGTGATAATCCAATCAATTACCACCTTATTATATATTTCTGTTTTTTCGGCACCGTACCCACCAGGGACGATTAAGACATCAATGTCTGGATGATTGGCAAAACTATAGTCAGGAATGACTTGTAGACCATTTCTAGCGGATATTGGAGCTTGGTTCTCGGCAATAGTGATAACCTTAAAGTACTTATCATCACTAGCAGGAGTAGCATTTTCAGCCAACGAAAACACCTCAAAAGGTCCTGCAAAATCCAATACTTCTACTTCATTGAACAGTAGTATGCCGACGGTTCGTTTTAGCGTCATATTCAATCCTAATTCAGTTAATAACGTTAAATAAAATTAAATTTATCTATATTATGATTACTATCTTTTCAAATTTGTTTGATTAATCAGATGAGACATTTCATTTGCCTTTGCCGTTTGCGATTTCTCTAATCTGGCGACTATTCCCGCTCTATTTTCAGCGGCTTTATAGTCTCAAGGCTATCTTATTCAAATTCCTTGTGTGTAAACATCATAAGCTCTAAATCGTTTTTCAAATAGCTATACAAAAAAGGCTAAATACAAAGCGCCCTATTAAAGATAGCGTTTAACTGTCTTTAATAGGGCGCTTTGTATAATCATTAGCAGTAGAAAGAAAAGTAAGCTTTAGAACATGTCTTTATCTTAGAAATACTGCTATAAACAATCGTAAATCAAAGTGTATTTAATGATTTAAAATCTTCGATAAGAACATCTGCGCACGGTCACTTTTCGCGCCTTCAAAAAACTCATCTTTACTACAGTTTTCTACGATATGTCCTTCATCCATAAAGATAATACGATTGGCTACCTGACTGGCAAAGCCCATCTCATGCGTCACACACATCATGGTCATACCATCACGAGTCAGCTCGACCATCACATCTAGCACTTCTTGAATCATCTCAGGATCAAGCGCCGAGGTTGGCTCATCAAATAGCATTGCGACGGGATCCATGGCCAACGCTCGTGCAATCGCAACACGCTGCTGCTGACCACCAGAGAGCTCCGCTGGATATTTCGCCGCTTGTACTGTCAGACCAACACGGTCGAGATAGGCCATCGCTTTTTGTTTGGCCTCAGACTCTTTACGACCCAACACTTTGATTTGTGCCACGGTCAAATTATCAATAATAGTCAAATGTGGAAATAACTCAAAATGCTGAAACACCATGCCGACACGGCTGCGTAACTTGGGCAAGTTGGTCTTTGGATCACCGACAGAGATACCATTGACCATGATGTCACCTTTTTGAAAAGGCTCAAGTCCATTCACTGTCTTAATCAAAGTTGATTTACCACTGCCCGATGGACCACAAACGACAACGACGTCACCTTTATGTACATGCGCCGTACAGTCAGTCAGTACTTGAAAGTCTCCATACCATTTGCTGACATTAGATATCTCAATGACCATCTCATCACTAGCATGACCACTATTGGTAACCAGCCCGCCAAAGGCATTTAAGTACGTATCAGCATTGCTCATCACTGGCTCCTAACCACATTATTTTCGATAATCATTATTTAAAAAAGGTAAATCAAACACTCAATTCAAGCTATTAATATTCACAAGCGAAAGCCGTATCAAAATAACTATATTAAAACCGCAAACGCTTTTGTAATTGTTGCACGCCAATAGAAGCACTTAAGCTAATCACAAAATAGACAGCACCAGCACCTAAGATATACGGCGTGAGTAAGCCCATTAGCTCACCGCGAACGTAGGCTGCGCGGAAAAAGTCGGTCAAACCAATGGCAAATACCAGTGTCGTATCTTGGAATAAAATAATACATTGTTGCAAAATCAGTGGCAGCATCTTACGAAAGGCTTGTGGCAAGATGACCAGACGCATGGTCTGCCCATAGGTCATACCGAGCGCTTTTGCAGCATTGACCTGCCCGCTACCAATCGATTGAATACCAGCACGTACCACTTCTGAGAAATAAGCGGCCTCAAACATCATAAAGGCGACCACACAAGAGGCAAATGCCGCATCGAGTTGCAGATACTTACCCGCTACCCAAAGGTAAATCATCGGTACGGCAAAGTAGAACCACAGTAATACCAATAGCAAAGGTACAGAGCGAAAGTAATTGACGTATAGTTTGGCTGGAATTTCAAGCGCTTTGATACCTGACAAGCGCATCAATGCCAGTACAGTTCCTAAACTGATACCACCCAAAATAGCCAAGAACAATACTTTTAAGGTGGTAAGCATGCCACCCATCAAACCAGGATAGGCTGTTGCCAATTCGGTCATATTCATTTCTGACCTCCCGCAATAAGCCCAGGCACACGCAATTTACGTTCAATCAATCCCATGATAGCGATCAAGGATAAATTGAAAACCAAGTAAATAATCGTCGCGTAAGTATATATCTCGATACTATTTTGAGTGTATTCGCTGATGGTTTTGGTTTGGCTAATCAGCTCCATTACCCCCACGAGCGAGGCCACAGAAGCGTTTTTGAAACAGTTGGTTAACTCAGAGCTGAGCGGTGGCAAGATAATACGAAATGCTTGCGGTAGCAGTACTTCTTTATAGACTTGTGGAATGCTAAACCCTAACGCGTAGGCCGCGTTCATCTGTCCATCTGGTAATGACTCAATACCCGTCCGTACCTGCTCAACGATACGAGCAGCAGTAAATAAGCCCAAACCAATACTGGCTGATAACATGGCTGAGGTATTCGGAGATAAGTCCTTATACCACCATTCTTGTATCGTCGGCGTGAGCCAACCAGGGGCGATATAAAACCAAAAGAACAGTTGAACAAGCAGTGGGATATTACGAAAAAATGTCACATAAGCCGTACCGATTGCACGAGCGGTCTTGTTGGGCAAGGTACGCATGATACCGAAGATGGTACCGACGACCATCGCAATGGCCCATGCGATACTGCCAATCAATAGCAGCCAGCCAAGACCAGTGATCATCCAGTGGATATAGAGCTCGTTGCCAATACCAGTCTGCTCAAAGAGCACACCCCAGTTCCAGCTATAATTCATGGTTGTCTCTCCGAGCAACGATTGATAAGCCTATACGTCAAATAAAATTACTGGCTATCTGAACGTATAGGCAAGCTATGTTGAGGGACAATGAGCGTTACTGCGCTGCTGCTTCTTTAGGCTGAGCGCTGTCATGCGGATTGGCAATCAAGGCCTTTAAGTTGTCTGACATCTCAAAGTTTAGATTGACGTTCTTTGGTGGGATTGGGTTCAAGAACCACTTGTCATAAATGCTATTGATTTCGCCTGAGCTAAACACATTAGCAAGTGCTTCATCGACCACAGCTTTGAATTCAGGATCATCTTTGCGCATCATACAGCCATAGATTTCAAACGATTGCGGCGTACCGACGATTACCCATTCATCAGGATTTTTTGCTTTGGCTTTTTCGCCTGCGAGCAATACATCATCCATCATAAAGGCATCAGCGCGACCATTCTCTAGCATTAGGAAACCTTCGCCATGATCTTTTGCTGAGATGATATTGGTATCCATTTTATTATCATCGTTGTACTGACGAATATAACGCTCTGAAGTCGTACCTGCTGTCGTTACCAGAGTTTTGCCTTTTAGGTCTTCAAAATCTTGAATACCAGAGTCTTTTTTGGTCAATAGACGCGTACCAATTTCAAAGAAACCGTTTGAGAAAGCGACTTGCTTTTGACGTTCTTCGTTATTGGTGGTTGAGCCACACTCAAAATCTACCGTGCCGTTTTGTACCAATGGGATACGAGTTTGCGAAGTGATTAGGTTATAGCGAACGTTAAGGTCTGGCATGTTTAGCTTTTGCTTAACGGCTTCAACCACTTTCATTTCCAAGTCGTGAGCATAGCCAATCGGTTGGTTAGGATCATCAGCGATATAAGAAAAAGGAATAGAGGAATCACGGTGACCGACGACAATAGTGCCAGAGTCTTTGATTTTCTGTAGCGTACCGTTGGTGGTGGTTTCTGTCGTCGCTGCATCATCTGCTGGCGCATCAGTGCTGGTCTGGCTGCTGTTATTACATCCCGCTAAGCCTAATGCCATAACAGCAGCTAAAGTCAACGGTTTGGAAAATGAGTATGTCATGAAATACATCCTTTTATCGCAAGATTGAGTGAGTGCTTGGACGACATAGGTCTGATTGACCCGACTGCCCCGCATCCGTACGGTTGTTGCTGTTGTTTATCACAATGCAACTTAATGTTACTGTACAACAAATTTGCAGTAGAGGGTGAATTTTTTTTGAGAGAGTACGTATTTATGAATATATTTATATTCTAACTATAAAATGTTGGCTCATAGCGGCTATCTACTCAGAACTTTGTACAAACAGCTGCTTGGTTGTTTAAGCTCGTTATTAACCTTTGCTGCTTATAATCGTCAAAACAGTCTGCTAAGTGAGATTGATAAATCGCTAGTAATCCCCATAAAGCAAACAACTTCTCTATACTACAAATGACTTATGACTCAAGATATCCAAGTCCCAAATATGGACAGCCAAACTACTGGCAACCATGGCAGCAACGACATTCGCCAACGTTTCTTTGTTGAAGACTCTCCCGTGCGCGGTGATGTGGTACGTCTATCACGCAGCTACGCAAGCACGATTGCACAAAAGCCCTATCCTGAAGCCATCAAACGCTTATTGGGTGAGATGCTGACGGCAGCGAGTTTGCTAATCAGTACGGTAAAAATCAACGGCCGCCTATCTATTCAGTTGCAATCATCAGACAGTGACAGCTTACTAAACTGGGCGATGGCAGAATGCGATCAAGACGGTATCATTCGTGCGCTTGCTAGCTGGAAAGGCGAGACGGATGAGCAAGTACAAGCGTGGGACAATATGACCCATGCCAAAGAAGCCTTTGCAGAGCTTGGTGCGATGGGACAAGGCGTATTGTTCATCAATATTCAGCCTGATGGCGGTGAGCCATACCAAGGTATCGTTGAGCGTAGCCATGACAATCTAGCGGACTGCTTAGCGCATTATCAAAAGCAGTCGGCCCAGATTCCAACGTTGATTAACTTGGCATCTGACGGCCTGCAAGCTGGTGGTATCTTGGTACAAATGCTACCGCGTACTGCTGAAGAAACGTCTGAAGTTGAGCAAAACCAAGACGCGGGTATCGACGATGATTTATGGACGCGCTTGTCTGTATTGACGCGTACGGTCAAACCAGAAGAACTAACGACACTGGACGCTAACGAAATACTCTATCGCTTGTATCACGAAGAAAACATCGTGGCACCTGAGCCTGCGCCTCTATCATTTGGCTGCACTTGCTCACGCGAGAAGTGTGAAATGGCAATCGAGCAAATCGGCGAAGCGGAAGCATTAGATATCGTCGAAGAGCAAGGCGGTACATTTGAGATGGATTGCGGATTCTGCGGTGAAGTCTATAAGTTCAATAAAGATGATGTAGCAGCAATATTTTCTGAGTAAGTTTTTTTTCTTACTTACTATAAATCAGTTTTTATAAAAAAACCCTCAAGCATGACGCTTGAGGGTTTTTGTTTTTCACATTAAATCACTACACCGCCACATCTAAACTTCTAGGATAAGAATGTATGCGCGGACGTCCAGCATAGTCACTTCGACCATTATCAAGTAGCCATTCAACCACTTGTTCGCGTACTCGTCTACTATGGATTAAGTTCATATGATTGACGCCATAAAATATGGCTTTGTGACCATCTGGCACAAACAAAGCATGCTCAGCGTCATCCTCACCTAAGGCTGAAGCTACCGATACCAAGCTATCCCCTAGCAAATCAGTCACCTTAGAATCATAATGCGTCTCAAGCAATGCACTAGCGACAAAGTAAGTCTTAATACCACTTGGCAACCGTGCAGGATGACGAAAATCCTGTGGTAGTACGCTACGCCCTTCTAATGCTTTCCAATCTGCATCCCGAATACTGCCATGACGTAGATCAATGATACCAGCACTGCGCATATCACCGAGCTTGGCCAGTGAGCCTGCAAACGGCAGCTTGGCAATGATGTCTTGCACATAGTTACCGATACGCTCAAGGACTGCCCCATGATGCGGCGAACCTAGCGTGATGAGATTGCCAACGCGCTTGATCCAGTCTAGGCGATCTTGCTCACCATAGAACAGTGCACTGCGAGAGACCAAACCGCCCATACTATGTCCAACCAGATCTATCTGACTGATATTTGGGTTGTCATCGACCATCACTTGTAGCAATTGAGAGAACTTACGGCCGCTACGCGAGATACGACGGCCCGTATTGTAATCCAAATACAGCACCGTGGTATCAGGCTGGCTGATATGAATGGCCTTGCCTAAATCATTATCTGCTTGGGCTTGCCAGCTCAAATGACTCATACATAGACCATGGCACAAAATAGCGATGCGGCCTGATAGCACTTCATTTTGTGGCTTGCCGTCTTGAGTGTAGAGCATCATCGGAATGGCGTGCGCATTTTGATTATTGACCAGATGATCACCCATGACACCATTGAGTACATTGACCAGTTTTTTTAGTGAGTCTGGTAGTGGTTGAACTGACTTTTGGAGAATCAGGTTTTTGTATATGCGTAGTACAGACGCCAGATTATTACCGACCATCTGCATCACATGACGTATCGTGCCATAGATACGTCCAGTAAATCCGCGCGACCATTTATTTAAATGTTTGTCATTGAAGCGGCCTAGCGGACGCAAAATAACTTCACGGTGAATGGCTTCTACGATTTCTGTAATCTCAACCACACCCATGGTGGCAAGCTGCGCCAATCCTTCAAAAAAATCAGCCAAAGATACAGGTGTTTTGTTGATTTCATCACTGTCATCCGAATCTGCTAGTAGCTTGACCAGCTCATCCATATCAATGGCTTCGAGTTGGTCGATCTGTTCATATAGATGACTGTGTAGCGGTACACTTGCATCTGGGACAAAATGCGCATCGAGCTCATGATGAGTACGAGTATAGCTGCTATCATTTTGAGCGTCGCTGTCACTAACACTGTCGTTATAAAACACCTTTGGACTGCTCATAATATTTGCACATTCAGCGAGAAAAGTAATGGTCTATATTATCCTGTAACTGCAGCAAATAGAAGTAAATGGTTTGACTTTAGAGCGGGATGACGACTAGCAGAGCCAAATAGGTGATAGGCGGTCTCGTTAGCCATCAAATCAATATAATAATAAAAAATCCCAAGCCTTAACTTGGGATTTTTATGGTTGTGAGCATTTTGGTTGTTTCTATTATTCGCCTATAGCTTATCTATCTATGTCGTGCTATCAGCCGTATCAAATGATTCTGCCAGTATGACATCACCATCCTCGCGAGTAATCATCACAGTCGCTGAACGAGGAATACTACCGCCAGCGACAGCGCCCCATGTGTTACCAGGATGCTGAATGTTGATAAACAGCGTCTTAAAATCTGGTGCCATGGTAATACCTGTTACTTCGCATCCTTCAGGACCAACAAAGAATCGTTTAATATTGTCATTGCTAGCAGATGTGCCAACTCGGGTTGACTGCCCTGCCGATGTGGTCGTCATCGATCCATCACTGACTTTGCCTGGCAGAGCCGCGAGCAACATACAGCTACTGGTATCGGTATAAGCGCCGTCATCTGTCTGAATCCACAAGACACCGCGCGGGTCGAAATATAGCCCATCAGGTGAAGAAAAGTCATTATTGTCATTTAACTGAGATAGGTTTTCTGCTGATAAGTCACTTGGCGCACCAAACAGATAGATATCCCACTCAAAGCTCGTTGCGGCATGGTCACCGCCTGCTTCTGCCCAGCGAATGATGTGACCATTGTCATTACCAAGCGCTTTTCCGCTTGATTGATAGCTACGCGGATTGGAAGCTGAGACAGGCTGGTCATCACGTACGCCGCGATATTTATTATTGGTCAATGTCACGTAGACATCGCCCGTCATGGGACTGACCGATACCCATTCAGGTCGATCCATCTTAGTAGCACCAGCAGCATCGGCAGCAGCACGAGCAAAGACCAATACTTCATCCTGTCCATTGAACGGCAATACGCTGTTGAAAGCATCCAGTCCGTTTTGACCATGGACGAGTGCTTTCCACTCGCCGCTACCATCTTCGTTAAATACCGCCACGTATAGCGTGCCGTCATTCAGATATTTGTCACCTGCTTTTAGTCCGCCGCCGATGTCCGAGTTTGACCACATCGCTTTGGAGACAAACTTATAAATGTACTCACCTCGGGCGTCATCACCCATATAGAATACCACTGGCTTACCTTGCTCAACAGGAGCATACGCGCAGTTTTCATGAGCGAATCGGCCCAGTGCGGTACGTTTTTGCGGTATAGAGTTTTGGTCAAATGGGTCAATTTCAGTAATATAACCAAAAGTATTGAAGCCATAGCGATAATCTTCAGCAGCACTGGCACCGACTGCGGTCATATCCCAGCGTGAGAACTCGTCTGCTATCCTGGCATCCTTTGCCTCTGGGGTATGCCATAGATACTCCCAACCTGGGAAGTCCTCCACCGCACCGTAGCGCTCGCGAGCATAGTTATCACCAGCGCTCAATTGACTGGCATCTTGTCCACGGGCAAACACACCCAAAAAGTTCTCTTCGGTAGTCAGATAAGTACCCCACGGTGAAAGACCTGCGCCGCAATTGTTATTGATACCGCGAGTCTGATAGCCTGTCGGGTCAAACTTGGTCTTGACCAGAGCAGAGCCTGCCACAGGGCCAGCCAGTTGCGCTGTTGTACTACTAGTAATGCGGCGATTGTATTTAGAGTCAGGTACCATCTCATAACCCATACCATCTGCGCGGCGAGTTAATTCAACCACCGAGACGCCATGACAATTGACTTCACGGCGGACGTCGCTTGCGAGACGACGGTTTTGAAAGATAGGCGCAGCATCGTTATCTTGAGTGACGTAATAGCCAAATGGGCTAAGCTCACTGCTATTGACGTATTCATGGTTCATGACTAGCAAGCTGTTTTCTGACGCTTTAGCATCGTAAGCGTTACCGTTTTTGCCAAAGAACCACATCCCATCATGGTTGTCACCCATACGCCATTCAAATGACTCTGCTGATTGCTCGCGATTGTCTTTCCAATCCTCGATACCAGAGTTTAGCGGCGTACCCAGCGGTAATATCATCTCTGCCTTGTAGCCCGCTGCTACGGTCATCGTATCCGCCGTTGAATGCGCGACTGCCTCAAACTTTAAGGTATCAGGACGCTTCAAATCACCTTGTGCAGGGATAGCGGCATTATCGTTATTACCAACAATACTGCTATCGTCGTCTTCACTACAACCGACTAAAGGTAATGCGCCAAAAAACGCGGCAGCCGTTAACCCTGTGCCACCTTTTAGGATACTACGGCGGTTCAATCGACGATTGATAATCGTCTGAAAGTCAGTATTGTTAGTAGGATTTGAGTCTTCAACCACTTCGTGGGCAAGCGTTCGCTCATTGTTCAATAATGTCATTATCAGTCACCTTGCTATTAGGCTAGATTGGCAGAGAGTTGATCGCGGCTTCATCATTACGATCACAAAAATACGAATTCCGCTTAAGTCTACTCAACCTTTATGACAGCACGCTGAACAATAGGTGACAAACTGATGACAATCGACTGTACTGATGATTATTGAAAAATAGAATGATTAGATAGTTAGAGTTGTTTGGCAGTTAGCAAAGTTAAAAAATAAATATAAAGGCTTAAAAGCAAAAACCCCAAGCAATTGCTCAGGGTTTTTAATATGTATCTGTTATCGCAATCAAGCTTACTGTACTTGTGATACCCACTCATGAGCACCCAGTTTTAGCTTAAGCTGATCGCCTGCTTGCAATACACCAACGCCGCTTGGCGTGCCAGTCATAATTACATCCCCTGCTTGCAAGCTAAAGGCGTGACTGATATTGACCAGCAATTCATAGACAGGAAATAGCATTAAGGCACTATCACCATCTTGCGTTAATTTATCATTGATAGATAGCTGATACTGTACATTCTGCAGATTGCCAAACGCTTGTGGGTCGAGCCAATCAGCAAGCACGCAAGCTCCGTCAAAACACTTAGCACGCTCCCACGGATGACCTTTTTCTTTTAGCTTGCTTTGCAAATCACGCAAGGTCAAATCCAGTCCTAGTGTCATGCCACCAATGGCTTGTTGAGCTTGCTCAATCGTCGCCATAGATAAATCAGCTGATAACTGAATACATAGCTCGGCCTCGTAGTGAGTCTCGCCAAACAGCTCTGGACTTGGGCGAACTACATCACCACGGATAGAGACCACTGAAGACGCAGGCTTCATAAACAGTATCGGCGTGGTTGGTACTTCATTGCCCAACTCTGCAGCATGTGCCGCATAGTTGCGACCAACACAGACAACTTTACCAATAGAGGTACGCAATCTTTCATTATGATTAATAGCGCCTTGTTTGGCATTGACACCAGCTGCAATGGCGTTCGCTAATGACTCGTGTGGCGATTGGCTCATACTAAACTCTCCCTGTAAATGATGGCTATTTTATCAGCAGTCCATACTATATTGTTTACAGTGACTTTGACGATTTTTAGTTGCTAACTGCTAACTATGGAATCGTATTGGTCACGACATCTGGCGGTACATAACTGGCGTGGCGGTTCATACGCTTTTCAAACATTCTAAAGCTAAACAAGATAACCCATGACAGCAGTAGATAGACGATACCAGCGGCAAAGAATAGTTCCATCAAGGTATAGGTACGCGCACTAATCGTACGAGCAACACCTGTGATATCCATCAATGCAATAGTCGAAGCGAGCGCACTACCCTTTAGCATAAAGATAACTTCGTTACTGTATGCTGGAATCACAATACCAAATGCGCGCGGCAGCGTAACCCGTGTTAGCTTTTGCCACTTTGACATGCCAAGCGCATCAGCAGCTTCAAGCTCTCCAATCGGAATCGTCTGAATCGCCCCGCGTATAATCTCTGCCAAGTAAGCACTGGTATTGAGAGTAAAGGCGATGATGGCACACCAATATGCTTGGCTAAGTACTGGCTCCCATAAGAACGACTCACGTACGGCCTCGAACTGACCCAAACCATAATAAATCAGGAATATCTGTACCAGCAGCGGCGTACCACGGAAAAAGAAGATATACAGGAATGGTAGTATCTGCACCACCCAATTCTTAGACAGTCGTAACAACGCTAAAACCAAACCAAACAGCAATCCAATCACACCTGAAAACAAAACCAGCTGTACGGTCAATACCGCGCCGCCTAGTAAATCAGGGATATGGTCAAAAATGACCTGCCAATTCCAATCCATAGTATCTCTCCTCTACCCTATGGTCGATTGACTGTGAGTGGATTGACGGCTTATCTTTTTGGCATAGCGTGCCGCAGGATTGGCTCGCCACTCAAGCCACATCATAAAGCCAGTAATCAACATGGTCAGACCCAAATAAATAATCGCTGCTGCCATATAAAAGGTAAACGGCTGCTGTGTAGACTGTGCCGCACGCGATGACTGATACATGATGTCCTTGAGACCCACGACCGATACCAATGCGGTATCTTTGAGCAGTACCAGAAATAAATTTCCCAAACCTGGTAAAGCAATCTGCCACACTTGCGGTAAAGTGATGCGATAAAAAGTCTGAAAAGGACGCATACCAATCGCTTGCGCAGCCTCTCGCTGCCCTACTGGAATCTCTTGAATGGACATGCGAAAAATCTCAGTCGCATACGCACCAAAAGCAATAGACAGTGCCATGACACCACCCCAAAAAGCGCTAATCTCGACATAGTCGTTATAGCCAAACTTTTTGAGGATGCTCATCAATAAGATAGAGCCGCCATAGTAAATAAAGAGCACCAATAGCAGCTCAGGAATACCGCGCATTGTCGCAGTATAGACAGTCGCAAGTTTACGCAGCAACCAGATATTGGACATCTTTGCGGTTGCGCCGAGCAAGCCTAGAGCCAGACCAATGATCAAACTGGTCACGGCTAGCTGTATGGTGACGGTAGCGCCGCTTAATAAAAGCGCGCCAAATCCTTGTAAGTCAAACACGATTATCCACTCAGTCTCTTTATATTAGCAATTAGGGCATGTCTTCAATTCAATCAATAGACATCTAAATGGTTTAAAAACGGCTAAATCTTGCCAAACGGCGTTAAATAGCTGACTAATATCTCGATATTATTTGCGCTATTTTCCTTGTTTGACTGCAATTTATCTCATTTTTATTACCATTTTTAAAATGAAGACACGCCCTAGCAAAATATGAGTTAAAAGAATCAGCATCAATAGCTGAACGCAGCGAAACACCGTATTTTATACCAAATCAATAGGGATGGTCGGCATCAAAAAATGACGTCAGAAGAATACGATTAACGCTGCGATAATTGACACAGTAGAAATGAGCGCTGATTTTATCATATTCACTCGCCGTGATGTTAATACTGACGCGTAAAAGCTGCGCCTAAACCGTACTTAAACAGACACTTGCCTCTAGAGACATACAATAAGCCGACTAAATTTGAGCAAAATTGATAGGCGGCTATTATGTATATTCGTTGCTATAACGACAAATAAAAAAGGATATCACCATGATGGCGATATCCTTTTATTGATCAAAACACTATTTTTTGACTACCATCTCTAACTACTGTTAGCTATTAACTAACGTTTTCTATCGCTGGTTGCTCGCTAATATCTGTATCTGTACCCGTATCTGCGTCTTCATCAACTGTGCTCGTTGCAGATGCTGGCACCGCAAAGTACTTTTGATTGATTTTATCGTAAGTACCATTAGCTTTTATATTAGCAAGAGACTGATTGATCTTTGCTTGTAGCGGATCGCCTGGGCGTACTGCTATCGCAAAATTATCATTGATATCGATCTCATCACCTTTTAGCGCATATTTGCTACCAGCATTTGAGCTCAGCCATTCTATCGCAGGCAGCTTATCAGAAATCATTGCATCGACACGGTTTGAACCAAGATCCAAAAACGCATTGCTCAACGTATCATAAAGCTTCATATCGGCTTTTGGATACGTGTCTTCTAGCCACTGCGATGAGATAGTTGAACGCTGTGCAGCAATAGAATGCGAGTCGATATCGCTGTTGTTACTAGGGTCAAAGCTGCTGTCTTTTTTGGCCAAAAAAACCAAGGCATTGCTAAAGTACGGATCGGTAAAGCTCACCTGCTGCGAACGCTCTGGAGTAACGGACATCGCGGCCACAATTGCATCGTACTTACCTGCTTTTAGGCCGGGGATAATACCGTCCCAGTCCTGCGCCACAATCTCACAGGTCACCTGCATATCCGCACAGAGTGCATTTGCTATCTCAACATCAAAACCACCCAGTGTCCCGTCGGCATTGGTATAGTTAAAAGGCGCATAGGCCCCTTCTGTACCGATGCGTAATACATCACCTGTAGAGGCTGCCGTTGCTTCGGTAGCCTCTGGATTGGTATCAGCCGCACTCTCTTGGCTATTGCTACAGCCAGCAACGATAAAGGCCGTCGCTAGCGCCAGCAATGACATAGACAGACGACTGGCTACAGTAATGTTAGATTTGCCAGTCGTGGCACAGATTGGGGCACAATGGTTGCTCATGATCATCCTTGGTTTTTTCTTGAGTAAACAACACGTCTTTAAACAACAGCAGTCAAACTGCTAGATATCGTATTAGTTAGCTGGCGCTTCTTCTTCAGCGACCATTACTTCTTCGACACTATCAGTTGATGCCACCGCTTTTTGTGCTGCAGCTGTTGAGCTAGTACCAAAGTAGCTACCCGTGATTTGATCATAGGTACCGTTGTCTTTTAGCTCAGCCAATGCTGCATTGAACTTAGCAACTAACGGATCGCCTTTACGGAAGGCAATACCCATTGCGTCGTCATTGGTGCTGATTTCTTCACCTTTGACTTCGTAGCCTTTGCCTGCATCTGTTTTTAACCAGTCAATACCCGTTACTTTGTCAGACATCATACCGCGCACACGGCCTGAGGTCAGATCTAAATAAGCATTGTCTTGCGTATCGTATAGTTTGATATCAGCATCTGCATGCTCGTCTTGTAGGTATTGCGAGGCAACAGTTGAGCGCTGTGAGGCAATTGGTAGACCTGTTAGCGACTCTACGCTTAAGTCATCACCTTTTTTGCCGATCAAGATGATACCGCTATGGAAGTAAGGGTCACTGAAATCAACCACTTCTTTACGCTCAGGCGTGATAGACATACCTGCGATAGCTGCATCAAATTTCTGTGCGTTAAGCCCTGGAATCAAACCATCCCAATCTTGAGAGATGACTTCACACTCAGCTTTCATTTGCGCACATAGTGCGTCAACCAGCTCAATCTCGTAACCAATCAGCTTGCCATCTGCATCGGTATAACTAAAAGGCTTGTAGCTTGATTCTGTCGCGATTTTGATATTTAAAGGCGCTTCAGTAGCGGTATCAGCTTCAGCATTTTCTGCTGGTGCTGAGCTATTGTTACAACCTGCCAGCATTAGCATTGCTGCGCTAAGCGGTGCTAGCCACAATACTTTTTTGCTCATTGATGATGTCATTGAAATTGTCATAAGTTTTATTCCTTAATATATTTACCAGCTGTATCGTCAATTACTGCTTGCTGATTTATGCTTATAAACACCGTTTATTTGAAACATGCTCGGTTTTAAGCATTACTCGCATCAAACGTTACTTGTTCTAAGCATAAATCTTCAGTGAGTCATTATTGACCAAAGTTCATCTGCTCAAGACGTGCAAGCTCACCGTTACTACGGATTTCGCTCAATGCTTTGTCAAAGTCAGCTTTGAGTGAGTCACCTTTACGTACAGCAATGGCAATATTGTCATCGTTATCAATTTCATCACCAACGATACCGAAGCCCGCTGCGTTTTCTGCTAACCATGATTTTGCAGAAACTTTTTCAGCCAATACCGCATCGCTACGACCAGATTTTAGATCTAGATAGGCATTGTCATAGTTGTCATACAACTGGACTGTGTTGCCTTCTTTGCCTTCGTAGTTATCCTGTAGATAAGCACCTGGCGTAGTAGAGCGTTGACCACCAAGCGTTGCGTCTTTAATCGCCATAGGATCAAAACCACCATCCGTATTGGTTAGCCATACCATCGTATTGGCAAAGTACGGCTCGCTGAAATCAACTTTTTCTTGACGCTCAGCGGTGATAGACATACCTGCAATCACCGCATCATATTTCTGTGCCAATAAACCTGGGATAATACCGTCCCAGTCCTGTGCAACGATTTCACACTTGGCTTGCATTTGATCACACAAAGCGTTGGCAACATCGATATCAAAACCTGCCAAGCTGCCGTCAGCATTAGTGTAGTTGAATGGAGGGTAAGCACCTTCGGTGGCGATACGAATGGTTTTACCAGTGGTTTCTGCTGCAGGGGCGTCAGCGTTGGTATCGGTAGTTTCATCGGCAGGTTGGCTACAAGCGCTCAACATCAATGCAGCAGTAACGGTCATCGATGACCACAATAGGCGAGAATTCGACATCATACGTTCCTTAAATTCTGATGGGTTTTACATAAGTTTTTGACAGGATTTTCTGACTTAGGGTTCTGATATTTTGTTCTCTGACGTCCCTGCCAGACAAGCAATATAGATAGCAGAATAACAGACAGCCACGAGACGTGACGGCCTATAAACCTTTTGATAATACCTGAGTAAAATATCAAAAACAAACGTTTTGCATACTCATAGTTATCATTGGGCAATAAACAGTCAACAATGGTTACGTTACAGTGATTTTATGTTTGGCAGGATAAATGGTGGCAAGAGTGTTGCCACCATCTGTATTGAACATGATATTAGGCAAATAACTAATAACTAATAACTAGGTAGGACGGTGTGACGCCATAAAATCTTTAACACGCTCAGAGGTAGGGTTATCAAAGACTTGCTCAGGTGTGCCAATTTCTTCAACCACACCTTGATGTAAAAAGACGACTTTGCTTGATACTTCACGGGCAAAGCGCATTTCGTGAGTAACGATAAGCATCGTACGTCCTTCTTCTGCTAGCTCGCGCATTACCGCAAGCACTTCGTTGACCAGTTCAGGATCTAGCGCAGAGGTTGGTTCATCAAACAATAGAACTTGTGGTTGCATAGCAAGCGCACGGGCGATTGCGACACGCTGACGCTGACCACCAGATAAGTTGGCAGGATAAGCGTCTTTTTTGTCGAGCAGGCCTACTTTATCGAGCAGCTTTTCTGCATCACTAATTGCTTGGTCTTTTTTAATCTTTAAGACCTGCGTTGGCCCTTCGATGATGTTTTGTAGAATGGTTTTATGCGGCCATAGGTTAAAGTTCTGAAAGACAAATCCCACACGAGCGCGCAAGCTTTCTAGCTGCTTCACGTCTGCCGCTTGTAACTCACCTGATTTGGCAGGTTTTAGCATCAGCTCTTCATTACCGATCAAGATACGACCATGATTGGGGTTTTCTAGAAGATTAATACAACGCAGCAACGTCGACTTACCTGAGCCAGATGAGCCCAAAATAGAGATAACATCGCCATCATAGGCAGTCAGGGAAACCCCTTTCAATACCTCTAATGAGCCGTAGCTTTTATGGATGTCTTGTAAGTCTAGGGCGATAGGCCGAGTCGGGTTTTTTGCAGTATCAAGCATGGTTCAGCAGACTTCCAATAAATATGAGTGAAAACACGAATAAAATAAGAGCTATATCTATATATAGTACAAGCATCTAGATGCATTATCGTAATATGCCTGATGAGGCAAAGAGAAAAATGCCATATTGTCTCTTATTACGCAGTAAAAAGGCAAATATTGTATTTAACCAACGGGTTAATCAGCTTCTAACAAACCGCGAATACAAAAAAGCCCAGACTGCATTTATCGCTCTGGGCTTTATTTTATCACTTTAGAATACGAGACGTTGTGTTATCTGATAACTGCCTATTTATAGTATCTAGTTAGTACACTTATGATGTAGCTAATATATTCTATAATATGCGATTAATACGTCGATACATGCTCTGAATCTTCAGTACCATCCATCATATCCGCATCTTCTGCTGTCGCCACTGCCACATCATCGTTATTGGTAACGTCCATACCTTCATCATCGGCACTAGCAACGGCCACATCATCATTGTCGCTCGCTGTTGCACTTTCTTCTACAGAGGTTTGAGCGTCTACAGTAGTATCAGCTTCAGTCTCCATCGGTGTCTCGTCTTTTTTGCTACAAGCGCCTAATGCCAAAGCACTTGCTACCAAGCCAACCGTTAACCAATTTTTATAAGTTGTATTTTTCGTAGCCATGTTCGTTCTCCATCACTCATCATAATAAGATTAAGTACTATCTACTGATAGCCTTGCTGTTTTAATGCTTACTATACTGAGGATATCTCGCAGCTACCTTAGTATTTACAGCGCAATTCTGTTAAAAACACGTAAAGATATAGTGTAGTACTGATAACGCGATTGTCTTGAATAAATACCGCTTAGTATCAGCAATATTACTTTAAATAAGCCCCTACAAGAGCGCTACAAAGCGGATTCTGTTCACAAAATCATCTTTACTATCGTCTCAATCTGCTCTATGTTAAATAGCATAATGACCTATCGCTATTTGAGTAGGCATTCAAAACTTCTTTTTTTGCGACATTTTTCGCCTTTTTAGGTACTTTTACCTATATAAAATTGGGCGCTTTTAGTTATAAAAAACCTGTATCACATAAGGAAAATAATTTATGAGTCAATCGAATACTACGGATATTACGACCTATATGCAGTCTGTCGGCAAGCAAGCACGAGCCGCTTCTCGCGCGCTGGCTGCTGCCAACACTGGCGATAAAAATTCAGCACTATTAGCCATTCATGATGAGCTGGTCAATGCCAAACAAGACATTTTGGCTGCCAATAAAATCGATATGGACAACGGTCAAAAAAACAATCTTGATAGCGCACTCCTCGACCGCTTGGAGCTAAACGAAGCACGATTTAACGGTATGCTACAAGGTCTTAAAGATGTCGCTGGTCTTCCTGACCCAATCGGTGAAGTCACTGATATGACCTATCAGCCATCGGGTATTCATTTGGGCAAAATGCGGGTGCCACTTGGCGTAGTCGGTATGATTTATGAGTCGCGTCCTAACGTAACCTTAGAGGCTGCCTCACTGGCACTCAAATCAGGCAACGCCATTATTTTGCGCGGTGGTTCTGAAGCATTTGAATCTAACCAAGCCATTGCCAAATGCATCATCAAAGGACTTAGCCATACTGATCTATCAGAACATAGCGTGCAAGTGCTACAGACAACCGATCGTGCAGCCGTTGGTGAACTGATCACCATGACTGAATATGTTGATGTCATTGTGCCACGTGGCGGTAAAGGTTTGATTGCGCGTATCAGTAACGATGCAAAAGTACCTGTGATTAAGCATTTAGACGGTAACTGCCATACCTTTATTGATAGTGATGCGGATCCTGAGATTGCGATCAAAGTCAGCGTCAATGCCAAAACACATCGCTACGGCACTTGTAATACGATGGAGACGTTACTGGTCGATGAAACAGTCGCAGATGAGCTATTACCTAAAATTGCCGAAGCCATCATTGCTGCTGATGATGCGATGCAACTGCGTCTTGATGACAAATCGCAAGCTATTCTAAATGACAATGCTAAGCTTAAAGGTCATCTATCCGCTGCCACGGCTGAGGATTGGGATACTGAATACTTAGCTCCTATCCTAGCGGTAAAAGTGGTCGCAGGTATTAACGAAGCGATTGAACATATCAATACGCACGGCAGCCATCATACCGATGTCATCATCACTGATAACTATACCAAATCGCAACGCTTCATCCGAGAAGTGGACTCAGCCAGCGTGATGATTAACGCTTCTAGCCGTTTTGCTGATGGTTTTGAATACGGTCTCGGTGCTGAGATTGGTATCTCAACGGACAAAATCCATGCACGTGGCCCTGTCGGTCTCGAAGGTCTGACTTCACAGAAATGGATCGTTTATGGTCATGGCGAAACCCGTGCCTAATCATACCAGTACCGATTATCGAAACGAGTAATCAGAAACGTCAGCAATTATGCTGGCGTTTCTTCGTTTAAATCATAAGTATTTTAGTTAAGGCATTTAAATTATAGGGAGCGGTACGACCATGCAAAGTGGCAAGATTAAGCACTGGAACGAAGATAAAGGCTATGGCTTTATCGATGTAGATAATCAAAGTGAAGATGTGTTCTTTCATATTAGCAAAGCAAGACTGGCGAAGCCTATAACGGTTGGACAAAGTGTCTATTTTAACAGTGCCCGTAATGATAAAAACCAATTGAGAGCCACTGAAGTGACCTCATCTTCATTGAGCCTTGAACAAGATACTGCATCAGGTATTCCAAACTATACACCTACTAATACTAATAGCCATCACAGCACTCATAACTCAAATCGTAGCAGTCACAATAGTAAACCAAATAAAAGAAGCTTAGGCTCTACGCTATTTAGCCTCATCGCTATAATTGCCATCGCTTTCTATTTCTTTGGCGATTTAAATTCGACATTGTTTGCTGATAGCATCGAGTCGACAACGGTATCGCAAGACGTAAATAATAATACGAGCCAAGTCGTCCGTGCTGGTATAACAGGTGATGCACAGGTCGATAATACGATTGCGCTTATTCAGCAAGGCGGCCCGTTTCCTTATCCAAATAAAGATGGCACGACGTTTTATAACCGTGAAGGCAGACTACCCGCCCAGTCACAAGGCTACTACCGCGAATATACCGTGCCCACCCCTGGTGTCTCTCATCGCGGCGCACGGCGTATCGTCACAGGTGGTAACCCACCTACCGTCTATTACTTGACTATCGACCACTATGATAGCTTTCAAAGACTACAGGTGCCTTAATATGAAACGAGCTGATATGAAACAAGCCGATATGAATCGAGACAGTATGAACCAAGCAATCCACTACGTTAATCAAAGCCATGTTAATCAAGACCACATTAACCAAAACGGTACAGCACTGGGTACTAGCATTCCTGCGCAGGCTGTTACTATAGCCGTCGGTGACACGCTCGAAAAAACTGAGCTATTGACGAGTTTGGCCAAGGCCTGTGACTTCCCCAGTTATTTTTCACACAACTGGGACAGTGCATGGGATTGTCTAACAGACAGTAAAGTAATTCATTTAAAGCTGGATTTGACAGACGTCAAAAAGATAAACACTGAGGACTTCAATGTCTTTAAAAGCATTATTGAGGATGCCTTTAGAGAATTTGGCAAACCACAATTATGGATCATCGTGCCATCTGAGGATGAAGCTTATGCGTTAGACATTTAGTCGTTAAAAGCCTATATATTGCAAGCTTGACCGCCGATAGTCATCGATAATTATTCGTCATCATAGAAACCTGAATTCGAGATAAAGCCATATTTATCCCGAATTCAGGTTAATTTATTTTATAGAAAGGATTAACCTATGGAGATTACCTTAAACGGTTATTACACCCTGATATTGGCCACCTTAGTGCTGCTGCTTGGGCGGTTTTTGGTGCGGAGAATCAAGTTTTTAGAAGACTTTAATATCCCAGAACCTGTTGCTGGTGGTTTGGTCGCGGCGATTGTTGTCTATGCTCTCAATATGGTTTGGGGATATAGTTTCAACTTTCATCAAGGACTACAGACCGCCACCATGTTGATGTTCTTTGCGTCCATCGGTCTGAGTGCTGATTTTAGTAGGCTAAAAGCAGGCGGCACACCATTATTGATTTTTACTATCGTTGTTTCAGTATTCATTGTATTGCAGGACGTCGTTGGTGTGGCCATGGCAAGTGCATTGGGACTTGATCCTTTGCTCGGTCTAGTGACAGGGTCTATCGCTCTAACGGGTGGTCATGGTACAGCAGGCGCTTGGGGCATTACGTTAGAACAAGACTACGGTGTAGTCGGTGCGACGACGCTTGGTATTGCGGTTGCTACTTATGGTTTGGTCGCAGGTGGTATCGTTGGAGGTCCTGTTGCTCGTCGCTTGATTAATCGACTTGGACTAAAACCGACGCCAGCCAACCCTGATCCTAGCGATATCGAAAAAGTTGCTGGTGCACAGTCGTTATATAGCACCAAACACGATGAGGAGTCTGCAGGTAGTAATAAAGATATTTTTGAAAGACCTGATAGCATGCGCTTTATCACCGCTTCTTCTACTATCGAAACCTTGGCACTATTCGCAGGTGCTTTGGCTTTTGCCGATGTGATGGCCATCGTTGCTGAAGGTACATGGTTTGAGTTACCTACTTTCGTATGGGCACTGGCAGGCGGCGTCATTATTCGCAATGTACTAACGATGGTCTTCAATTTTGATATGTTTGACCGCTCAATTGATGTACTTGGTAATGCCTCTTTAAGCCTGTTTTTGGCCATGGCATTATTGTCTTTAAAACTTTGGCAGTTGACCGATTTGGCAGGCCCTGTACTAGTCATATTGGTCGTACAGACCATCATTATGATTATCTACGTGTACCTGATTACCTTTAAAATTATGGGTAAAGACTACGACGCGGCTGTATTATCAGCGGGGCATTGTGGTTTTGGTATGGGTGCGACCCCGACTGCAATTGCAAATATGCAGGCAGTCACTGATCGCTATTTGCCTTCACCTAAAGCATTTCTAATCGTACCGATGGTAGGTGCGTTCTTTGTTGATATCGTCAATGCCACGATATTGCAGATTTTTACGAAGTTGCCGTTTATGTAGACTGATGCTGCCACAGATCAAAACTTAATAGCTATTTAGTAAATAACAAATACCAGCCATCGAAAAGCCCGCCAAGACTCATCTTGGCGGGCTTTTTTAATTATCAAGTTATAATAGAGTGTTCAATCAAACCTATTATTTATACTTTTTAATTTCACCACTTTTCACACGTGCTATGAAAGAATTAACTTCTCTTTTCACAATTGGCATCAAGAAGTATAGACCGATGATGTTAAAGATAGCCATCGCGAACAGAGCCGCATCTGAGAAGTCGATAACAAAGCTAAACTGTACGATGGTACCGATAACAACGAAGATTAAGAAGATCAATTTGTATATCATCTCGCCGCCTTTACCTTCACCAAAGAGGTAAGTCCAAGCTTTTAGACCATAATATGACCATGAAATCATCGTTGAGAAAGCAAACAACAATACCGCGACAGCTAGGAAATACTGGAAGATAGGCGCCGTTTCCATGAAGGCTGCACGGGTTAGATCCACACCAGTAAGCGCTTGGGTTTGTAAGTTTGCGGCAGTGTTCACCCCAGAGATAGTAATAACAAGCGCCGTCATCGTACAAATAACAACCGTATCAATGAAAGGCTCTAATAGCGCTACTAAACCTTCAGTAGCAGGCTCTTTGGTTTTTACTGCTGAGTGAGCAATAGCGGCTGAACCAACGCCAGCTTCGTTAGAGAAAGTTGCACGTTTTAAACCTTGAATCAATGCGCCAATAAAGCCACCAGCCACGCCAGCACCAGTGAAGGCACCTGTGAAAATCTCGCCAAATGCAGCACCGATATGATTAAAGTTAGCAATCAGTACGATTACCGCCATAGTAATGTATAACAAAGCCATAAAAGGTACGACTTTTTCGGTAACGGTTGCGATGCGCGGCATACCACCAATGATAACCATACCGACTAAAAACGCTAAGCCAATACCAAAGAATACACTGTAGTCCGTTGGAATGCTAAACGTAGAGCTCATGACTGCAAAGGCTTGGTTACCCTGAAACATGTTACCGGCACCAAAGGTCGCCAATATACACATGAGTGCAAAACCAACAGCCAGAAACTTACCTAATCCGCCCATACCACGTTCAGCCATACCGCGGCTTAGATAGTACATAGGGCCACCTGATACAACGCCAGATGGTAGTACCGTACGGTATTTGACACCTAACGTACATTCTACAAACTTAGTCGCCATACCGAATAGGCCGACCATAATCATCCAAAAGGTAGCGCCAGGTCCACCAATAGCAAGTGCTGCACCAACGCCTGCGATATTACCAAGACCAACAGTACCTGATAACGCAGTAGCTAAGGCTTGAAAATGGCTGACCTCGCCTTCTTCTTTGTTGGCGGGATTGGGATCGGTATATTTGCCTCTGACAATATCTAGAGACAAGCCTATTTGGCGAAACTGAATAAATCCAAAGTAAAAAGTGAATACGAGTGCGGCAACTAATAACCAACCCACAATAAGCGGGAAGCTGACGTCTCCAAGAGGTACTGAAAAGAAAATAAGGTCGACGAACCAGCCAAATATATTGGACATAAAGCCATCGAGACCTGCTCCAAATGCTGCTAAACCTGATTGTTCTGCTGCTTGCGCAAGAGTCGTGCTGAGTAATAGCATCGTTGCGACTAAAGATTGTTTTTTCATGTAAATCCCTCTATTGAAAATAATATTTATATAATTATTCAATCAATTACAGCGATACTAATACAAAGTGTAACTATTTATTATAATTTGTATTAGTATTATTACTAGAACTTCAATACTGACTATATACTAATATTTTTGTATAAACAAAGGGATTTACACATTTTTCTTCATTAAACATCAACTTAGCTCCTTAAAATTAATACCAGAACTCAGTCAAGATCACTACACTTATCGAAAAATGTCGGTAGTGATTTTCAGGTTAAATAACAGACTTAAATATAATTAAAAGAGCTAAATAGCAATATCAACATAGGTTTGCGTTAAACGCTCTAATACTTATAGAGAGTAATAACAAAAAAAACCGCTAAGCAAAAGCTTAGCGGTTTTTTTATTGCCATTCTAAAGTTTACTGATTTTTAGCATAGACTGGTAATTCTGCACAAATCGCTTCTACTTTAGAGCGTACTTCAGTAGCAACCGCTTCATCACCGCGGCTGTCTAGTACGTCACAGATCCAACCTGCCAACTCACCCGCTTGTACTTCGTTGAAACCGCGAGTAGTAATAGCTGGCGTACCGATACGGATACCAGAAGTCACGAATGGTGATTTTGGATCGTTTGGTACAGCGTTCTTGTTGACAGTGATGTGCGCTTCACCAAGCCATTTGTCCGCTTCTTTACCCGTCATTTCTTGCTTAACGAGGCTGATCAGCATTAGATGGTTTTCAGTACCGCCAGAGATGACTTCATAGCCGCGCTCTTGAACCACTTTTGCCATTGCTTGCGCATTTTTCACTACTTGCTGCTGATACGTTTTAAAGTTATCTTCTAACGCTTCTTTAAAGCAAACTGCTTTTGCAGCGATAACATGCATCAACGGGCCACCTTGGTTGCCTGGGAATACGGCTGAGTTTAGCTTTTTAGCCAGTACTTCATCACGTGCCAAAATCATACCTGAGCGTGGGCCACGTAGGGTTTTGTGCGTAGTCGTTGTAACTACATCAGCGAAAGGTACTGGGTTTGGATAAACACCGCCAGCAACTAGGCCTGCAACGTGAGCCATATCGACCAATAGATACGCGCCTACTTCATCCGCGATGTCACGGAAACGCTGCCAATCAACTACTTGTGAATATGCTGAGAAACCCGCGATGATCATTTTTGGCTTATGCTCACGCGCCAAGCTCTCTACTTGGTCATAATCAATAAGGCCAGTGCCATCTACCAATCCGTATTGTACGGCATTGTAGTTCAAACCTGAGAAGTTGATGTGTGCGCCATGCGTCAAGTGACCACCAGCGTCTAAGCTCATGCCTAGTACAGTGTCATTTGCTTCTAGCAATGCTAAAAATACGGCTGAATTTGCTTGGCTACCAGAATGCGGCTGAACGTTCACATACTCTGCACCGAACAACTCTTTAGCGCGGTCAATGGCTAATTGCTCAACCACATCCACATGCTCACAACCACCATAGTAACGCTTGCCAGGATAACCTTCTGCGTATTTGTTGGTAAGGTCAGTACCTTGTGCTTCCATTACTGCTTGTGAGCAGTAGTTTTCAGAGGCGATAAGCTCGATGTGGTTTTCTTGACGAACGCTTTCTGCGGCCATCGCTTCAGCAAGTACTGGATCAAAATCTTTGATAGAAATATCTTTAAACATAGTGATGTCCTAAGTAGTGACTGTCATTAAAAAACGTCATTGAAAAGAAGCTTATAGCCTGCCCACAATAAAACAACTACTGCGTCAACGTCGCTGAAGTACTATTAATACCTCTGCACGCTGTTTTTCTGCAGTCTGTTTTACGGTATGACCATTATTGTGAATGGAGTCTATTAGCAAAGATTGAAATAAGAATAAATACAGGCGACTGACCTGTTATTAACTTGACTGATTCGTCAATAAAATCGATGTACATTTGCATCGATATCATCGCGAAAGATTAAGTGTAACATGAAAATTTGTGCTGTGAGCGCAAAAAAACCTCACCTTAAGATGAGGGAATTAAATGACTATATAACACAGATAAATAGCCAATAAAATAAAGGATTTACCCGCTGACTTTTTTCTCTTGCCTGCACCTTTATGCTGTTTTAGGCATAAAATATTTTTACATGTCGCTAGATATAGTCAATTCAATATAATTTCGATACAAGGAAACCGAGTGCAAGTTATACATTAGTATGCTTAGCGAGGATGACGATGTAGCGGATTTATATAGACTTGACTATATAGTCGATTCAGTTTAAAAATGGTACAAGGCAGCCGAGTGTAGATGTATATTAAATACCTCAAGCGCAGTTAACGCAGCAATACTTTCATAGTGGAGTGACTATTATAGTAAAGTGATTATAAGAACGCTGGTAAGAAAGTTTCACTAATCATAAGCATGCGACCATACCAATCATAACGCGTTTGTCGTTGCCAACCGTCACTCGTATGACTGATAAAACGCTCATTTGGCAAGGTACGGCGACGCTTAAATAACACGTAGCCGATAGGTGTGTTTTTCAGATGCTGAAGACGACGAGACTGACCTTTTAAACTGTTTAAAGGAAAGATGCTCTGTGCTTGGACCCATGGTATTTCATCATTACCATACAGCTGCACTTCCCGTACCCATGCCAGCATTGGACGATTTAGCATCATACCTCGTACACCCAGCTGCTTTTTTTGACCTAAAGTTAGCGAACGATAGCCTTCAAAGCTGCGTTTTACGCGCAGCGGCTGCCTTGCCTTCTCTTCTAATATCGCAGTGAGAGAGCCTTCAGCATTTAGCCAAGGTATGAGTTCAGTAGGAGGTAGGCCACTGGTAGAACTAAAAGAATTGCTGGTCATAGTTTATGGCTAGTATTTTTTAAAGAGTGTTTATTTAAAGAGTGTTTAACAGTTAAAAGGTGCTTGCAAAGTGAAACAGAGTTAATCAAAGCTGATTACCATTACGAATTAGTGCTATGAGTCACTACCATCAAATTCAGGCATATTGTCTGCATTAAAAGGCAGAGCTTCAAAGGCCTGCTGACGATACTGCGCCATATGCATCCGATCTCTGACACAAAAATCGCCAATCGCTGGTACAAAACGCGGATCATAGATACGGTGGATAGAATGTGTCGTCGTTGGAATAAAGCCACGTACCAGCTTATGCTCTCCTTGCGTACCAGGATCAAAAGATATCAACCCTTGCTCAATAGCAAACTCGATACCTTGGTAATAGCACAGCTCAAAATGCAAGCTGTCATATTCACCTAGCGCGCCCCAGTAACGACCATATAAGGTAGCATTATTATCGCCATCAGCCTTGTCACCATCAACATTGTCACTATCAGGTCTATCATATAAGAACAAACTACTCGCGATAATCTCACCACTGGCATCGAGTGCTTGCGCAAGCATTATATGCTCAGGCATGCTTACTGCCAATGCCATAAAAAAGTCTATCGTCAAATAAGGCTGCTGTCCGCGTACTGCATAGGTCATCACATAACAGTGATAAAAAGCCTTCCAGTCAGCATCGCTAATAGCATCACCGCACTTTCGCTGGCAACTAATGCCCTGCTCAGCAACTTTACGACGCTCAGCCCGAATGGTTTTGCGCTTTTTGGCTTTTAAGGTCATCAAAAACGCATCAAAATCTGCAAATGGCTTACGGTCATTAAGTAAGTCTTTGTTTTGCCATAAGAACTGGCAACCTTGACGCTCAAATATCGGTAGCTCAATAACAGCTGACTCTACGCCGTTTTCTTGAGCCGCTATCGCAAGCTCTACATCAATTTCAGTTGGCATAGATGTGGTGGCGATAGAGGCAAGCTCAGGTGTCACAAACAGTCCATGCCAGCTTGAGGCGCCCACTTGTTGAGCGATATCATCGATACCTGCGATGGCTGTTTTGAGGATATCTTCATTCAAGGTTTCACCTTTTGCCAACCAAATCCTTTGACCAGTAATCGGTGTATATGGTGCACTAGTGACCAGTCGCGGATAATAATCAACGCCATAGCGCGCATAAGCTTCAGCCCATGCATGATCAAATACAAACTCACCGCGATGATGACCTTTTATAAATACTGGCATGACGGCCACAGGCTGCAATGTATTTTCTGCCGCGCTGTCTACTAAGGTATCGGTACTCTCTTCACTATCGGCACTATTAGTAGCGTCGGCGACACGATGTACCAAAATAAATATCGGTAACCACCCTGCCTGCTCACCAATTGCTCCGGTGTCAGTCAACGCTTGCCAAAAGGCAAATGACATGAAAGGGGTATCTGGTGTCTGCCACTCTGTTTGGCTCTGCCAGCTGGTATCATTAATCAGCGCATACTCTAAACTCATATTCACCGTCACTATTATAATCGCGATATATTTATCGATAACCAATCTATTGATGACCTAGACTAGCAAATTTTTACGCCATTGCTGTCACAATTTGCAAAAACTTATCCGCACCCAATAAAAAACCACCAACGATAACGCGGGTGGTTTGTAAGACTGCGCTCATGGGCAGTAAGATCAATATAAAACGTCATGAAAAAACAGTAGTTGTATGGAAAAGATGATATCGAAGCCGATGACTGGTAGAATAAGGTTGTTATTAGCTTAGTATAATTCGAAACCATAGGATACGAGCTAAAACAGTATACTTAGTTCATGGTATACGATTGACATCCTATCGGATTTATAGTGGATTGATTATAATGTAGCGTCAGTGATTCACTTTTAGGCAATTTTACACCGACCGTTAACGTGTTGCCTTTAAATGCTTTTTTCATGAATATTATTAAAAGAAAATGCCTGACCTGTCTTAAAAATTTCTAAGAAGCTACATATGAAGTACTTGTTCTAACCATATCATGGATTATTGCATAGTATCATTGACGCATATTCAACACTATATTTGAGCTTTATTATTAACTACAGCCTAAAGGAAGATCTAACTAAAATGTCAAAAATTATTTATACAAAAACTGACGAAGCCCCAGCGCTGGCGACTCTGTCGTTCTTACCTATTGTCGAAGCATTCACCAAAACGGCAGGCGTTGAAGTTGAAACCAGCGACATCTCTGTTGCAGCGCGTATATTGGCTGAATTCCCTGAATACTTGACCGAAGAGCAACGTGTTCCTGACAACTTAGCTGAGCTAGGTCGTCTGACTCAAGATCCAAATACTAACATCATCAAACTGCCAAACATCAGTGCTTCTGTACAGCAGTTAAAAGCTGCTATTAAAGAGCTACAGAGCAAAGGCTATGCTATTCCTAACTTCCCAGAAGATCCACAAACTGACGAAGAAAAAGAGCTACGCAAGCGTTATGGCAAAAGCTTAGGCAGTTCAGTGAACCCAGTACTGCGTGAAGGTAACTCAGATCGCCGCGCTCCTAAAGCAGTTAAAAACTATGCACGCAAGCACCCACACTCTATGGGTGAGTGGAAGCAGTGGTCAAGCACGCACGTATCACACATGCATGGCGGCGACTTCTACGATGGCGAGCAATCTATGACATTAGATAAAGCCCGTACGGTACGTATGGAGTTGTTACTTGATGACGGTACTCAAAAAGTATTAAAGCCTAAAATTGCTTTGCTTGATAAAGAAGTCATCGATCTGATGGTCATGAGCAAAAAAGCACTATTAGAGTTTTATGAGCGTGAAATGGAAGATTGCCGCGAAGCTGGTATCTTGTTCTCACTACACGTAAAAGCAACCATGATGAAGGTCTCGCATCCTATCGTCTTTGGTCATGCAGTTAGAATCTACTATAAAGAAGCCTTTGAGAAACATGGCGCTTTCTTTGATGAGCTAGGTATCAACGTCAACAACGGTATGGCAGATTTGTACGACAAGATCTCAACGCTACCAGCTTCAAAACGTGAAGAGATTGAGCGTGATTTACATGCGTGTCAAGAGCATCGCCCACGTCTGGCCATGGTTGACTCTTCAAAAGGTATCACCAACTTCCATTCACCAAGTGATGTAATCGTTGATGCTTCTATGCCAGCGATGATTCGTTCAGGCGGTAAAATGTGGGGTGCTGATGGCAAAATGTATGACTGTAAAGCCGTCATGCCAGAGTCTACCTTTGCCCGTATTTACCAAGAAATGATCAACTTCTGCAAATGGCATGGTAACTTTGATCCAAAAACAATGGGCACCGTTCCTAACGTTGGCCTAATGGCTCAAAAAGCTGAAGAGTATGGCTCGCATGACAAGACTTTTGAGTCTAGCGATGCTGGTATTGCACGTATCGTCGATATTGATACTGATGAAGTATTACTCGAAAAACGTGTTGAGAAAGGTGATATCTGGCGCATGTGTCAGGTTAAAGATGAGCCTATCCAAGACTGGGTAAAACTTGCCGTACGCCGTGCTCGTGAATCAGATACGCCTGTTATCTTCTGGTTAGACCCATACCGCCCACATGAAAACGAGCTAATCAAAAAAGTCAGAACGTATCTAAAAGATCATGATACTACTGGCTTACATATCGAGATTATGTCTCAGGTTCGTGCGATGCGTTATACCCTAGAGCGCGTTGCTCGTGGTCTAGATACTATCTCTGCGACTGGTAACATCCTACGCGATTACCTAACTGACTTGTTCCCTATCCTAGAGCTAGGTACCAGTGCCAAGATGCTATCAGTTGTACCATTAATGAAAGGCGGCGGTTTGTTTGAAACTGGCGCTGGTGGTTCTGCACCAAAGCACGTTGAACAGCTGACAGAAGAAAACCATCTACGTTGGGATTCACTTGGTGAGTTCTTGGCATTGACGGTATCGTTGGAGCATTTAGCAAACAACGACAACAATGCTAAAGCTCAAATCTTGGCAGACACGCTAGATACAGCAACAGAAAAACTGCTACTAAACGACAAGTCACCATCACGCAAGACTGGCGAGTTGGACAACCGTGGTAGCCATTTCTATCTAGCGATGTACTGGGCAGAAGAGCTTGCAGCGCAAGATAAAGATAGCGAGCTAAAGGCGCAATTTACACCATTCGCTCAAAAGCTAAAAGAGAACGAAGAAGCTATCGTTAAAGAACTTAACCAAGCCCAAGGCAAGCCAGTAGATATCAAAGGCTACTACTATGCTGATGAAGAGTTGGCTAAGAAAGCAATGCGTCCAAGCGCTTTGTTTAACGAGACATTGGCATCGCTATAATTTTAAGCGATTATTCTTAAACCATTAAGCCTAATTGCCTTTGGGTTTTATACTCAAAAGTGATTAAGCGAGTTTAAGTTTTAGTAAAAGAACACCTCAACCGTCTTCGAACGTTGAGGTGTTTTTTTGTGTTTTCTACAATCTTTACAAAGAGTGAAACAAAAAAAGCCACCTATTTATATAGGCGGCTTTTAATACATAGTCATAAAATAAAATGTTTAGAGCTTAAGTAGTCTTATGCTTCCATATGCTTAATAATCGCCTTACCAAACTCCGAAGTACTCAATAAGGTAGCATCTGGCATCAGACGCTCAAAATCATACGTGACTGTTTTATTGGTAATCGCCCCTTGGATACCGCTAATGACAAGATCAGCTGCTTCCGTCCAGCCCATATCACGAAGCATCATCTCAGCAGACAATATCAATGAGCCTGGGTTTACTTTATTCTGACCAGCGTACTTGGGCGCAGTACCGTGCGTCGCTTCATAAACAGCAATCGCGCCGCCTTTGTTTGCACCTGGTGCAATACCAATACCGCCTACTTCAGCGGCCAATGCATCAGAGATATAGTCACCGTTTAGATTGAGTGTCGCCACTACAGAATAGTCTGCGGGACGCATCAAAATCTGCTGTAAAAACGCATCAGCGATGACGTCTTTAATAATAATATCGTTACCTGTTTTTGGATTTTTCATGGTCATCCATGGACCGCCATCTAATAACTCTGCACCAAAACGCTCTGCCGCTAGCTCATAACCCCAATCCTTAAATGCACCCTCTGTAAACTTCATGATATTACCTTTATGCACTAGGGTCACATTTGGCAAATCATTATCGATGGCATGTTGAATCGCTTTTCGTACTAAGCGCTGTGAGCCTTCTTTTGAAACAGGCTTGATACCGATGCCGCAGTCTTCAGGGAAGCGAATACTGGTCACCCCCATCTCATCTCTTAAGAAATTGATAACTTTTTTGGCATCGTCGCTGCCCGCTTTCCACTCGATACCCGTGTAGATGTCTTCTGTGTTTTCACGGAAGATAACCATATTGGTCAGCTCTGGATGCTGCACTGGACTTGGCACGCCTTCAAACCAACGTACTGGGCGTTGACAGACATACAGGTCGAGGTTTTGGCGTACCGCGACGTTTAACGAACTGAAGCCACCACCCACTGGCGTGGTCAATGGACCCTTGATACTAATGACGTAGTCTTTTAGAATCTCTAGCGTCTCGCTTGGCAAATAGTCGCCGTCATATACTTTCGCTGCTTTTTCACCAAGATAAGTCTCCATCCAAATGATAGACTTCTTGCCGTGATACGCTTTATCAACTGCAGCATTGACTACTTTTATCATAACAGGCGTGATATCCACGCCGATCCCATCACCTTCCACAAACGGAATAATCGGATGGTTGGGAACATTTAATGTGAGATCTGCGTTTACGGTCACTTTTTCGCCGTCTCTTGGCACGATAACCTTATCATATGACATCGATGATACTCCTTGGTTGTATGTTGGACGTCGCAAGCGAACTAGACACTTTGTTATGCTAACCGTTTTATTATAGTTGTAACGCTTTGGGCGCTTATCGGCTAAGCAAAGCTTTGATGAGTACGACACTTGTGACATTGATTTGAACAATGTTAAAAATAGCTCGTAGCTAAAAAAATTAAAATAGAGACCCAAACAATGATCGCCGCTAGTAGATAGTAGATATTTCTATATCAGAAATATAAATACCACTATCAGAATGCGGATTTAGGATAACAGCAAATCTATATAAGCGCTGTCCTACTTTTGTAGCAGGTGATGTAGCATACAGCACATTAAATATATCGCCTTTGGTCTTGTTGCTTAATACTAGCTCTGCATCACAAAACATACGCTACAATACTTCATTACTCATCTAAAACTAGGAAACACCTTTTTATGTCTACTTCTAGTCTCATCTTATTCAATAAGCCTTACGGCGTGCAAAGTCAGTTTAGAGATGACAGTAATAACGACCACACCACCCTATCGCAATACTTTACCGATAAGGCTTTGCGAGTTGCTGGTAGGCTAGATGCCACTTCAGAGGGCTTGCTGATTTTGACCGATGATGGTCGCGTTAATAAAGCAATTACTCATCCGCCAAAAGCCAATGCAGGGCGCAAACAAGGTAAAACTTATTTAGTACAAGTAGAAGGAACGCCTACTGCTGAGCAACTCAATAAGCTCAAACGTGGCGTGGTTTTAAAAGACGGTAAAACGCTACCTGCCGAGGTCAAACACGTCAGTGAAGATGAGCTACCGATGGTGCTCTGGCAGCGCAATCCGCCAATACGTGAGCGTAAAAGTGTACCGGACGCATGGCTGATACTAACAATATATGAAGGGAAAAATCGCCAAGTCAGACGTATGACAGCGCACGTCGGTCTGCCTTGTCTGCGTTTGATACGTTGGTCGGTGGCAGGGTTTGAGCTAGGTGAGTTAGCTGTTGGGGAGTCTGTACGCGTTCATCTAACTAGCGAACACAGTCGTCAGCTAGGTATTTCTAGCTAATTTAGATGGTTTTAAGTTTATATATTGTTGGTTAGTTCACACTGTTTGACTGTTTAGCCACGAATATAAAACTCTAACATTAATATATTACGACCTGTTAAACATAGTGTCTCGAATGGGTAAGGTTTATCTGCTAACATTCAGCACGTAATTGATTATGTATAATAAGTATTATCCATTTATCGTTTGGTTTCTTCACAATAGGGATATGTCATGATTGCTTCTCGTCGTTTTCTTTCGTTGGTCACTAGCATTTTTGCGGCGCTTGTATTGAGTGCCTGTCAGCCAACGACAGAGGATAGCCAATCAAATCCTGCAGAAGAAACCTCACCGCCAGTGACTGATATGCCACATGCTGAGCATGACGGTATGGCAGACGACACTCTAACAAATGACAGCGATAACAGTGTCAGTGATGAGTCTCAAATGAGCGATATGCTCAGAGACTATACGAGATCAATGACTAGAATGCATGACGAGATGATGATTGGTATGGGTTATAACGATCCTGATACCGCTTTCGCTAAAGGCATGTTGGGACATCATCGCGGCGCGGTAGAGATGGCAAAAATAGAGCTCAAGTATGGTACTGACGAAGCGATGCGCCAGCTTTCTCAGGATGTCATTACGGCACAGCAAGCTGAAATCGACATCTTAAACAAGTGGCTAGCTAGCCATCCTGATGCTGCCAAACCTAAGCCAAATACTGTGGCGATGCAGCAAGCATATGCTAAGAGCATGGAAAATATGCATGGCGAAATGACTTTGGGTGTGGCTGATCCCGTACCTGATATGGCATTTGCACGCGGCATGCTACCGCATCATATTGCCGCTGTTGATATGGCAAAAGTTCAGCTCGAATATGGGACAGATGAAGAGATGCGTCAGTTGGCGCAAGACGTCATTGATACCCAGCAAACTGAAATTGATGTGATGAAAAACTGGATTGCTGCGCTTGAGGCTGCAAGTAGCGACGAAGACGATAGCTCTGTAGATGAAAATATTGAAGCCGAAACTGCCGATAATAAGAACCCAGATAGCCCAGTTACTAAAGCTAAAGAGCAGTAAACGTATATCTTCTCGCCAACCTCTGACCTATCGAGCATTTAAATTGCTTGGACATATCTACAATATTAAAAGTAATATAAAAAACCCTCTTCTAAGCAGTATTGCTCGGAAGATGGTTTTTTATATGGAAGGGTTTTTTATATGGAAAATTATTTGATATAGCATTGAAGCTACCGCTTCATAACGTTAAGCCATGTCTCCCAACCTGCCTCACCTTTTAATTGCTCATTATCATTCTCTAGAGTCTTATCTCCTTTTGCTAAGCGTAGGCTTACTTTATGAGGAGGTACTGCTCCAGTCATGCCAGTTGTCTCATCTCGTAGCTTCACTTTAGTTGACGTTTCGGGTTGAATCTGAACACACATCAGCTCATCACGGCGGAATAAATAGCACTCAACAGGATGCGCTATATTAACCAAGGCGGTAAGCTGTTTCGTATCCGCTTTGATGCCGTCAATCGCGATAATAACGTCATGTGCTGAAATACCAGCCTTAGCCGCAATACTATCTCGCATCACACGATTGACTTTGAGTCCAGCTGGCGTTTCGTTACATCGCATACCCCAAGGCACATGCTTGTCAGCCGTTTCTTTAGTATTCGCCTGTATTTTGACACCATTTGCAACTAGCAACGCTTCAATTGGCAGTTCTTCTACCCCGTTGACATAACGGCGTTCAAAATCTTCCCATTCTGCTAGCGGCATAAACTGCTCAATGACTGAGCCCATGTCAGCACTACTGATACCAATTCGCTTACTGTCGTTCTGCTTGGCTTGAGTATAAAAAGCTTTGACCACATCAAACAAACGATAACGACCGTCGCTATTTTTGAGTAAGATTAGATCCAGACATAGAGCTACCAACGCGCCTTTATTATAGTAACTGATACCCGCATTGCCTGTATTTTCATCGGTACGATACAGCTTAATCCAAGCATCAAAACTTGACTCTGCCACGCTTTGATTACCACGCCCTGGAGTCTGGTAGTAGCGATTGATTTGCTCGGCTAGCAGTCGCAGATAATTGGCTTTATCAATCACACCTGACGCTTGCAACATAAAATCATCGATATAAGACGTAAAACCTTCGAATACCCAAAGTAATGGTGTAAATGCCTCACGGCGCAAATCGACATCAATCATGACATCAGGACGTACCGTCTTAACCCACCATGAATGAAAATACTCATGACTGCATAAGCCTAAAAACCGCTGATAATCTGTACTTGGTAACTTTGGTTCATTGGCATTTGGCAAGTCATTGCGCGGGGTAATAAGGCTAGTAGAGTTGATATGCTCAAGCCCACCATAGTCTTGACCACTGGCAAAGGTCATAAACGTATAATCGTCAAATGGCGCATCGCCTAACCAATCTACGTAGGTCTGACAAATCTGAGTAATATCTTGCTGCAATCGACCCAGATTGGCATTCTGCTTGCCCGACAGGTAAAAACTATGATGTAGCGTCTGATGCTCATTATCATGAATAATAAAATCAAATTTTTCTTGTTCTGCGATTTCAAATGGATAATCAATCAGCTCGTGATAATTGGCTGCCTGTAACTTGTAAATATGCTGACTGTTCGCTTGCTGATTGTCTTTTTGCTGCTGATCAATATGCAGGTACGTAGCGTCCAAACCACAGGTCAACAGTACTTTGCTACTTTCTTTGTCTGTAAAAAATGTCTCAGGCACAATCAAGCTAACGTGGACAGGTGCTTGCTCTTGCCCTTCGACGGCGAGCGCAAGTGAGGTGAAATTACCATAAAGTCGTTGCTGGTCGACGTAGGCCGTACGCACGGATAAATCATAGCAATAGACTTCGTACTCGACGATGACCGTCTGCCCTGCTTGCACTGCTGGCAGCTGCCATGTGTTTTTATCGATTTTTTGTGCGCGATAAGTCTCTGGTTGCTTGTCACTATCCGCTGTTTGAACCTCTCGTACTTGATAATGTACCGCAGTGATGTTTCGAGCAAATTCACGCATCAGATAACTGCCTGGTATCCATGCTGGTAACCAAAGCTGAGGCGCATCGGATACTGCTGCAAAGCTCAGGGATACATCGACCAAATGCTCGTAGAAACGGGCAAAATCAAATTGATAGCTTATATCAGCTATTGTTTTAGCCTTAGTATCATCATGATTGGTTGAAATATGGCTCGTTGGTTGTTTAGTAGTGGTATTGGCAAATGCAGTCATCGTGTCTCTCATCCTTATTTTTATAATTATGCTAGAAGTCCTGCTCTAAAAAAGCAACTCCTAAACCATGAATAGCCAACAGCTATGCATTAACTATAGAAAATAGCAGTTATTATTGTAAATTGTGGCATTAATTGGCATTTTTTATGTTTTTTGCCTTGAAAGTTATGTGGGCCATCTCAATTAAAGATGCTAACTGCTAAAGTTACTTTAATAAACTGATGATAATTGACTAATGACGTGGCCTCTTGGCTTGCAGATTGGCTTTTTTAGGTTTATTGCAACCGTATTTAATTTTTTACATAGATATATTTAGGATATTTTATGACTACTATCGCAAAAGACACTGCCGTCAAATTCAATTACACATTAAAAGACGACGAAGGCAATATCCTTGACCAGTCACCAGAAGGTCAGCCACTTGCTTATCTACATGGTCACAGCAACATTATCCCAGGCCTAGAAGCACAATTAGAAGGTAAGTCTGCTGGCGAAAAAGTTAATGCAGTCGTTGAACCTGCTGATGGCTACGGCGAATACCAAGAGCAAGCAGTACAGCATGTACCACGTGACAACTTCCAAGGCGTTGATGACATTCAGCCTGGTATGCAGTTCCAGTCAGAAGCTGGCGGCCAAGTAATGTTGGTTACCGTAACTGCTGTAAACGATCAAGAAGTTACTGTTGATGCAAACCATCCATTGGCTGGTAAGCGTTTGACATTTGATGTTGAAATCCAAGAAGTACGTGCAGCAACTGAAGACGAACTAAACCATGGCCATGTACATGGTGCAGGTGGCGTTGAGCACTAATCTCTTCTAGAGTGTAGTGACAATAGTTAGATGATAAGTTATTGAATCTATCATCTAATCTAAAAGGCTAGTAGCCGATCAGGTTACTGGCCTTTTTTTATACTTATCTCATGGTAAGTTTTGAATTAATGTAGATGTGCTCAACTTGAATACTATCTATTTAAAAAATCTGCCATAAACATTATTAATATCCAAACGTAACAAAGCCGCATAACGACAAGCGTCATGCGGCTTTTATTACCAACCATCCATGTTAGCGTTACATGATACCTAATCCCGGGGCATCTCATAACTGACAGGCATCCAGCCTTATCATCCTTAATCAGCAAACTACTTATCCCTAGTGCGACCTTTAAGATACCAATCCCTAGTATCAATGAACCGTTTCGTTCAATCGTGCCGTACAGTTATAGTCGCAGATTGACCCTTCGTTGGTAAGAGGTCTAAACGTCAATCTATGTAAGCATATGCTTACATAGATTACGTAACGTTATAATAACTTCACATTATAGCTTCTCTTCAGGGCTAAGCATCGTCTTAGGTTCAGCGCTAAGCATCAGGTAAGCTGCCTCATTGATGAACGCTTCATCCTCTGGTAATTCTGGACGTTCAGCTGCTTTCATGCGGCTACGTTCTTCAAATTTTGCGTCCATCGCTGCCTGATAAGTGTTCCAGTTAGAGTACGGACGCTCACCAGTTGCGATAAGGCGCTTGTTTTCTGCTTCTAATGAGCGTTTTTCAATTAATTGCATTTTAGCTCTGCGGCTATTGATATCTAATCGAACAGGTTTCTTTTCATCATCCATGTTACGAATATCATTTAGTGTCGACAGATAAGTAAATTGTGGGTTTTTTTGTTGGCGAATCTTAGACTGCTGATTGAGCGTCGCCAATGTATCACTGGTAAACTTCCCTTCAGGCTTATACGGCGCCGTTCTGATAGTGTCCCAAGGTAATGCTTTTTTCTGAGCGCGCTCGCCAAAGGTTGCATCATCATAGATATTGACTAGCTCAACGTCCGGCACGACACCTTTATTTTGCGTACTACCGCCAGTGACACGATAAAATTTACGCTGAGTTAAAGTGGCAGAGCCCAAGGCTAAGCTATCGAGCTGAATCTGCGCCGAGCCTTTACCAGTTGTCGTACTACCAACCACTAATCCGCGACCATAGTCTTGAATAGCAGCGGCAAAAATTTCACTGGCTGAGGCGGATGCTAAGTTGGTAATGACTGCCATTTTGCCATCATACAACTGCTCGCCGCCATCGTTGTCGCGATACACTTGAATATTGCCACGATTATCACGAATCTGTACCAGTGGTCCACTCTTGATAAAGAAACCTAACATCTTGGCAACTTCATCCAATGAGCCGCCAGGGTTGTTTCTCAAATCAACCACTAGGCCATCGATATTTTGTTTATTCAACTCTTTTAGTGCTTTTTCAGTATCGATACTGACGCTACGGTAGTCTTCTCCGTTACGACGCGCACGATAGTTTAAATAAAAACTTGGTATCTCAAGTACGCCAATACGCTTTGGCGTCTTATCAACATTAGGACGCTGCACTTCTACCACTCGCTGAGTGACGCCAGACTCTTCTTGCTGGATAATATCACGCACGACCGTGACCGTACGGGCGCTAGCATCTGGGGTATTAGGTTGACGTAGTTTCAGTGTGACCGATGTACCGCGTTTTCCTCGAATCAAGCTGACAATTTCACGCGTTGACCAACCAACCACGTCCGTCATGGTTTCGCCATCTTTTGCGATACCAACGATCAAGTCATTAGGCTTGATTTGACCCGACTTGGCCGCTGGACCACCGTCGACTAAGGTCACAATGCGGGTGTAATCCGGATTTTTACGATCAGGACGAATAGAAACACCGATGCCTTCCAACTGAAGACTAGACTGGATTTGCAGTTCCGTCGCTTGAATCGGCGCATAGTAATTACTGTGCGGATCATAAGTGAGCATCGCCGTATTTAATATGGTCTCCATGATTTCATCATCTTTGAGACGCTTAAACTGCTCTTGTTGACGCGACAAACGATTTTGCAAAATCTCATTTGGCGTACGCTCATCGTTACGTACCAAGTCTTGTCCACGAGTGATATCTGGGTTGCTTAAAAATACTTTCTCTTTGGCTTTTTCGTCTTCTTGACCGAGGGTAATACTCATCAACTGGAACTTTAACTGACGTTCCCAGTAATCGCGCTGCTCTTTTTTGGTTTTAAAATGGCCGAGTTTTTCACGATCGAGAATGATTGTGTCATTACCTGTCAAATCAATATCTGTTTTGAGCATCTTGGTGGCCATCGCAAAGTACTCGTTTGAGCGTTTGCGGTAACGATCAAACACCTCTACCCCTGCAGATAGATCCCCTTGTTTTAGGCGAGCACCAAAGTCTTCAGCGTGTTTTTTCTTCAGCTCATCGACATCAGATTGCAAAAATAACGTATGATTTGGGTCAAGGCTATCGATATACATTGATAGGATTTCGCTACCGGTCTTGCTATCTAAAGGCTGATTAAGATAATGACTCCGATCCAGCAAGGCAGCTACTTGACGGGTGGTGACCTTTTGCTCAGGGGTCTGAACGAAACTTCCCGTATTGGTCTCGGCGACTGCAGTACCGTAGCTTTGAGTTAAAATAATACCGGCGATGCCCACTGACGCTGCACTGAGTAACCACTGTGCTGGTTGTTTTTTCATCATATGTACCTAGTTATTTGAAGTTAATAGTATTGGGTAATTCATCAGAATTAGAAATGCTCAAATCTGTTATGACCTATAAATGCTGCACTTTTTATTCTTATACTTTATGCATCATTAAATACTGATATATAGTCAAAAATCAATCAATATTATCACGCGCATAAATACTGAACTGTCTCAAACTGTATAAGCAATCTTACACGCTACCTCTGTACATACCAAACTTTCTATCACTTTTATCATACATAGTAATTGAGGGCTATCAACATCGATTTGATGACTGAATTTGATGACTATTAGCAAATTGATTTGACCCCAATAATCTGCCACATTATGCTCAGTTAATAATAGCTGTCATAATAAGATATCTGAACAATGACTGCTAAGCGATAAGACAGCTATAGATAGATAATCAGTCACATTCATAATATAACCATATATAAAATAATAAGGATCACGCGATGTACGGCGTTTTAATGATAGATATCGATAGTACCGCTTTGACCGCTGAAGATGTCAGTTTGATTAAACAAGCACAAGTCGGCGGAGTAATATTGTTTGGTCGTAACGTCACAGATGCGGCCCAAGTCAGAGCACTATGCGACGATATACGTTATCACAATCAAGACATACTTATCGGTGTGGACCAAGAAGGTGGACGAGTCGCGAGACTACGTGAAGGATTCACGCCCCTACCTGCTATGGGTCGATTGGGTGAGCTATTCAATCAAGACCCAAGTCAAGCACTTAGCTGCGCCTACGATTGCGGTTATCTAATGGCAGCTGAAGTGCTGGCTGTAGGAATTGATTTGAGCTTTGCACCCGTACTAGATAGAGATGGTATTAGCCAAGTCATCGGTGATCGCAGTTTTCATCATGAGCCACAAGCCATCACTGCGCTTGCAACACAGTTCATGCGCGGAATGAAAGCGGCTGGCATGGCAACCACTGGTAAACACTTCCCTGGTCATGGTGCCATCGCTCCTGACTCGCACGTATCAGAAGCCATCGATACGCGTAGCTTAGATGACATCATTAATAGCGACATGCAACCTTTTGCCCAAACACTACATAGTCTGGATGCTCTTATGCCAGCGCATGTGATATTTTCGCAAGTAGACGACAAGCCGGCAGGTTTCTCCAAAATTTGGCTACAAGATATCATTCGAGATGAACTTAAATTTGATGGGGTATTATTCTCTGATGATTTATCGATGGCAGGTGCAAAGGCAGCTGGTGATGTCAGTGCTCGCGTAAAAGCGGCCATTGATGCTGGTTGTGATATTGCTCTCGTATGCAACGACCGTGTGGCTGCTCATGAGGCTGCTAAAGCTGCGCAAGATCTGCCTTATCCTAACCAGCAACGTATCAAAACCATGCGCGGCAACATCCCAACATGGCAAGGCGATCTTGAATCTACTTGCCAGCAGTTTGAATACTGGCAGCAAGCCAAGCAGAATGTTACTCAGACTTTTTTTGATGCGCAAGCTGATGGTGAGACTACTAAAGAATCAACAGATCCTACTCTGTATAAGTAATAGCTTACTTAACTATCATCAAGCAGCATACGAAAAAACCGCACCTTTATAAGATGCGGTTTTTGTCATTTAACTACTACTGCGTAGCTATAATCAAAATAAGAACAAATAGATTAATTGGTTGGGTCTACCGCAGTACCTTGGGTAGCATCATCGCCATCTGGTAACAAATCATCATTGTTACTATCTAATGGGTTCATATCTGGATCTAGCGAATCACTGTTTATCATCATGCCATCATTGGCGCTGACCACTTCGTCATTGACCATAAATTCGATACGGCGATTGCGGAAGCGACCTTGTTCAGTTGAATTGTCCGCGATTGGTTCTGATTCGCCCATGCCTTTGGTCGTTAGTTTACTGGCATCAACCCCTTTAGACACTAGATAAGCTTTCACTGACTCAGCACGCTCCTGAGACAGCTCCATATTATAGGTATCAGAGGCTTGACTGTCTGTATGACCGACGATCATCAGCTTAATATCAGGTACATTGTTGATGATTTCTGTAGCACGGTCTAACAGCGCCTTATTGACTTCAGGTATAACCGCTTCATCTACTTGGAAGTTAATCACCTGAATACTCAAAGCACGAGCCACATCACGCGGATCTGGATTTTCACCTAGATTGGTCATTGCCACATCTGCAGCAGCCAGACTGTCATCAATCTCGCCTTGTAGGTCTAATGGACCTTCAGCTTGCACGGTCATGGCAGGAGCAGCTGCTTGTAAGTCAGCAACCAACTTGTCCAACGCAGCTTTATCAGGAGCATTGACAGTAATGTTATCGCCTTTGATAATCATGCTCGCGTTCGGTACATTTTTGATAATTGGTAATATCGTTGCCAGTTGAGCAGATGCTGGCATATCTACTGCAAAGTTATCATCAACGTCAGCACGGCATTTATTAGCTTCATCACCAAATGCACCAGTCAAAGCGTTCATAACATTGGTTTGTAATGTCTCATCACCTACGCTCATACGACAAGCATACAGCTCACTATTTTCACCAGTTGCGATACTGAGTGATGCAGGCTCAATTGCGCCTGTAACCGCTAATGCCTCATTACCTTGTGCCCCTTGCTGTACTGTAGCCGCTGGCGTTGCTACAGGTTCAGGGTTTTCTTGACAACCTCTGAGTAGAGCCCAAGCCAATGCACCCAAGATAATCAAACCAATAATAGGTAGCAGCGCTTTCATAAAGCTCTCTTTTGGCTCTTCTTCTTTTTGCAATGGCGCTGGACTGGTGGTATCAGAAATTGGTGTGCCAGCCGTAGTAGAAGTGGCAGCGACTGCACTAGCAGGCAAAACAGTACCCGCCCATGCAGGGATATGATGCTGGTAACTGTTCAGGTTGTCATTCAGAAATTGCGGAACGGGCGTGGTACCAGCTAAACTTTTGATTTCATGAAAAGCTAATGGCGCTGCCATCGCAATCAAACCACGTGAGGCCGTTGCATCGACGTTATGTTTGCCTGCCAGTTCACGAGAAATTTGGTCGCGGTGTGCTCCTTCTGTCCATACACGATCATAAAAAGCGTTGTCATCACGGGCAATGTTTTCATTGGCAAAGCGGCTAAAAGTATCATTGTCTGCAAGACGAGCAGCAAAAATGGCATAAAACTGCTCTAATAGATTTTTCTTAGCTGGGCTACGGTCATCTTCCAATACGGCTGGGCTGACGGTGCGTGTCAAATGGCTAATAATATCCATAATATGGCTCTCCCCTTAATTTTTATTTATATCATTTGTTCGCTCAAAAAGCAGCTATATCATTCTTTTGTATTCAATCATTATAGTATTAGATAGTCATGGTAGCGATAAATCCATCAAACTACTTTATTTGGCTTTGATTATTATAAAATTCTTAAGCTGCTATTCACAGTCTGTGCGTTGTTGTGCAAATGATACAGTAAGTAATGTTTCGGTTGGCACACGTAACTGTCGCTAAGCTACATGAAATCATAGGCCATATAAGTAACTGTCGCCGAGTTACATGAAAAGATAGGCTATATATAAAGACACGCTATATAAAAAAGCGTGCCTTATAAAAAACTACCTTACTTGAGCTGGTTCAGCAACGATAACCGTGTTTGCCATCTCATCCACTTCTGAAGGTGAAAAAGGGCCCGGCGGTCTGGTGGTTTGATTATTCGAAGGAAAGTTGTTGGGAATATTGCTCGCGCCATTAGTAGGCAGATTGTTGGGCGCGTTATTAAAGCTATTATTGTTAGGCAAAGGATTTGGTATCACACGATCTCCAGTATCATCATCTGATGCTTGGTATTCGCCAGAGTTACTATTTACCCCATTATTGTTGTATTGATTATTAATCCCTGCCCCATCATCTACAAACTGATTATTTGCGTTTGCCATGTTGTTCGTAGCATCACCAATGTTGCTATTATCAGGCAACGGCAGTGGCGCTGTACTCTCGACTACCATCGCTGGTACTAAGTTGCGTACTTCTGTAACCAGTTTTTGTAGCAGCATATTGTCTGGCGCCTCCAGTGTGAGACGGTCGTTTTGCACATGCAAACGTGCAAATGGTGTTGATCTAAGCATCGTCAAGACATTGGGCAATATCTCCACAGGCATATTAGCGATTGTGGTTGCTACCCCATCCTGTATGTTTAATTCACAAATACTTGCCTGCTCACCAAAGCTTGTATTAAGCGCTTGTTGCAACGTGCTTTGCAGGGCAGCATCGCCAACGGTCGCGCTACAAGTGTACAAATTACCGCCGTTGTCTACACCGACAATAAGCTCAACAGGAGTCGTTGTTGGTATAGGAGGCACGGGTGCTGGCGGTGGTTCAACAGGAACTGTGGCCACGGGTTCTACTGGTATTTCATTATTGGGTTTCACTAATAATGCCCATGCTGCTAGGGCAAGCGCGGCAAGGGCTACTATTAATAAAAACACACGTATTAGTAGATCGTTTCGTTGGTTACGAGTGCGCACTTGTGCACGCTTTAAGTTACTATTCTCTGCCAAATGGTAGGCTGCTGGATTGGCATGAATAGCATCACTATTGGCAATCGTATCGTTATCTAACGCTTCAGTGTTTGCGCGCTCAGCAGTTGATATTTGCTCTATACTTTCTGCATCAGTGTTCGTTATTGGTGTGTCTATGCTAGCTATGCCAGTATCTAAAGTAGAATCGTCAAGTCTATTCGATATGTCGTCACTTACTGGCACCTGTACTGGCACATCATTATCATCTGAACCAAAGCTTGTTTGTATTTGCTGACTAACGCCTTGAGTAGCAGTAATCACAGCTGCTGACCAGATAGGTAAATATGGACGTAAAGCAGCCTGTTTGTCTTGTAGAAATGCTGGCAAAAATTGCCCATTGGCCAATACTTTTAGCTCACGATATGCCAACGGCGCGGCACTAATTAGTAGTTGCTCAGTTGTCTGCTCATCAATGTGATGGGTGGCTGACAACTCTTGGACGATAGTCTCTTGCAGTCTTTTATCTTGCCATATTTGTTCAAATAAAGGGCTTTCATTATTAGTGCTAGTAGTTACTTGATCAGTACGCAGCAGCTGTGAGTAAATTTGTGGCACAGCTAGGCGCGCAGCCAAAACAGCATAAAACTGTTCAAGTAGACTGACATAGGCGACGTTATTGCTGTCATCATTACCCATTACAGCTGGGGTTACCGTTTGTTCTAGCTGGTCAATAATGTTCATATTCCACTGCCTCTATCAGCCTTATTTGAATGTGCAAAATTAAGCACTTATTTTATTTTTGTCCATGTCACTTATGCATTTTGCTTCTTTGTCTAAAAGATTCATTGCAGCGCGGATGAATGAGCACTACTCTCGTCTTTAACCTTGCTTTAAAAGTTTCACTTATGTTGCATGGTACACTGCTACATTATTCACTATAACCGCGTAAAAAAGCATCGTTTTGTCACACAATAGGTATTCGCGTTATCGCAACTGCTGTTAGTATTAGTCTATTGCTAATGGTTAGTACTTAATACGGATCAGACGTCAAACTTATTTTTTACTCAGCCGTAACGCTTAGGCTTTGAATATTGTCATTTGTAGCTTGTCATTTGTAACATTGTCACATATCAGGCACGGCCTAAGGATTTTCCTTTGTTAAACCATACGACGCTTATTATCATTATTACCGTTATTGTCAGCTTATTGGCTTGGCAAAACAAGACGCTATTTAATCGATTGATTTTTTACCCGCCAGCAGTCAACAATGGGCAGTGGGATCGCTTTGTGACCCACGGCTTTATCCATGCTGATAGTATGCATTTGCTCTTTAATATGTTTACTTTATATTTCTTTGGGCGTGCTATCGAAGGACTATATCAGCCGTTTTTATTCGGTTACGGTTTTGTGGTTTTTTATGTGTTAGCAATTATCGTTGCTATGATTCCAAGTTACGTGAAAAATAAGAACAATGCCAGTTATTTGAGTCTAGGCGCATCAGGCGGCGTATCGGCTGTGCTATTTGCTTTTATCCTGCTAGCACCATGGGAGAGAATTTATCTCTTTGCCGTGATTCCTATTCCTGCGATACTATTTGCCGTGGCTTATATATTTTATAGTATCTATGCGGATCGACGCGGTGGCTCAAATATCAATCACATGGCTCATATGTGGGGCGGCGCATTTGGCGTTATCGCTACGATTGTTTTGGAACCAAAAGTACTACCGCACTTTATCAATGCGTTGCTATCACCGGGATTTTAGACATTTTTACGTATATTAAAGCTAGCATTTTAAAGACAGCTATACTTTATAAATACTATTTTGCACAGGGTATACTTCTACATTCGAGATTTAGTAATACATTATGATTATAGATATTATCGGTGATATACATGGTTATGCAGACAAACTGATCGGTCTGCTGCATCAGTTAGGCTATGAGCATAACGGTCAGTATTTCGTGCCACCAACAGGTCACAGGGCCTTGTTTATCGGTGATTTGATCGATCGCGGTTCGCAGCAACTGGCCACGTTAGAGATTGTCTTTACAATGCTAGATGCCGATGTAGCCGATGCAGTGATGGGCAACCATGAATATAATGCGTTGGCATATGCCACGCGCGATCCTGATAATACTAGCCAGTATTTACGCTCGCACAATGACATCCACAGACGCCAACACGAGGCGTTTTTGGCAGAGATACCATTCGGCTCAGAGCAACATGAGTACTGGTTGCAGCGTTTATATGAAATCCCATTATGGATTGAGACCGACTATGCGTGTTTTGTACATGCTTGCTGGGATACAGATAGCATGGCAATACTAAAGCCCTTTCTGACTGACGATAACTGTCTGACTCCAGCAGGTTTAATCGCAACGGCTAAAGAAGATACCGTCGCCTTTGACGCTTTAGAGCGAGTGTTAAAAGGGGTTGAAACGGGCTTACCTGATGGTATTGTGATGGTAGATAAAGAAGGTACCGAGCGTACACGAGTGCGAGTACGTTGGTGGCTAGATGAGCTAAATAAACGCACACTTCGTGAAGTGTCTCGTGCTCCATCGTCCGCATTGGCACAAATACCGCCTGATGCATTGGCTGAAAATATTGAATTTGCGCTAAAAACTCATAAACCTGTGTTCGTCGGGCATTATTGGCTCACTGGTACACCTGAGCCACTCAGTCCACAAGTTGCCTGTACCGACTACTCTGCAGCAGTGGATAGCGGCTATCTAACATGCTATCAACTGGATACCAAAAAACCATTACCATTGACGGTCAATCACTTTGTTCAGCATTATCACGATGAAAAGCAAACATAAAATCGTGATATCACTGCAATTAGCGCCATACCAGTATTAAAAGTCAAACTTGGCTTTACGAGTGTAGCAAAATTTTTGTATGATGGTCTTTTTGAGGATATCCAATCATGAGCACCACGAATACTGCTGCTAACCAGAACGGTCCAATCACCTCCCCTGCTGGTCAGCCAAAAGTCGGCATTATCATGGGTTCACAGTCTGACTGGGCGACTATGAGTGCTGCTGCGCAATTGCTTGCAGATTTTGACATTGCTTTTGATTGTGAAGTGGTCTCTGCACACCGTACGCCAGATAGATTATTTGATTATGCCAAAAGCGCAAAAGATAATGGTCTACAAGTGATCATCGCTGGTGCAGGTGGTGCCGCTCATCTGCCAGGCATGTGTGCCAGTCAAACGCCGCTACCTGTCTTTGGTGTCCCCGTAAAGTCATCTATGCTGAGCGGTTGGGATAGTCTACTGTCTATCGTACAAATGCCAAAAGGCGTCGCTGTTGGTACTTTGGCGATTGGTGCTGCTGGTGCTTATAACGCCGCCCTACTTGCAATTCAAGTATTGGCATTGCATGATGATACGATTGCTACTAAGCTCGATCAGATGCGCCAGTCTCAGACTGAGACTATTCTTGCTAGCCCAACACCAGGTATTATTAATCCTTAAGTAAATATAAATCGATTAGCTTTTATAGCAGAGCCTTCTGGATTGAAGGCTTAACAATTGAAGCTATTACTGTATATTTTTAAGCAATTCCGAGTAAAGATAAGGTGCATACAGTGCACCTTTTCCTATTTTCACCCATTGAGTTTTAGATTTTTATAGACCAAACACCTTATTCACTTTTATTCAAAGAGCCTGCCATGACTACAGCAAACGCTTATCCTGTTACCCAAACCATTCGTACCATCGGTATTTTAGGCGGTGGTCAGCTTGGTATGATGCTTGCCGAAGCCGCTATGCCATTGGGCTACCAATGCGTATTCTTAGAAGACAATCCAGAATGCCCTGCCAGCTTGTACGGTCGTGTCTTTCATAGCGATCAATTAGAAGACTTTATCGCAGCAGCGGATGTCTTTACGTTAGAGTTTGAAAACACGCCAACGTCTACGGTCGAGCAACTGGTTAGCTTGTCAAAATCTGGCAGCAAGCAAGGCATGTTCCCACCATTGATTGCGCTTGATATCGCTCAAGATCGTCTAAAAGAAAAGCAGATGTTCAACACGCTTGATATTGCAACCGTGCCATTTATGGAAGTTAATTCTGAAGCTGAGCTCAAGCACGCTTGTAAAGAATTAGGGCTGCCTATCGTTCTAAAAACCAGCCGAGGTGGTTACGATGGCAAGGGACAGTTCGTTATCAAGCAAGACAGTGATATTAAGGCTGCTTGGCTAGATTTAAAAGACGCCGTCAGCGGTAAAGGCTCACTCACGCCAACACCTGCGCCGTTAATTGCTGAAGGTTTTATTAACTTTAGCCGTGAAGTCTCTATCATTGCAGCAAGAGCGCAAAATGGTCAGGTACGCTGTTACGACTTGGTCGAAAACCATCATCACAACGGTATATTGGCCAAAACTCAAGCACCTGCTGTTGGCACGAGTCACCTGTTTCAACAAGCAACAGATGCTATCACCAAAGTCATGAACCATTTGGACTACGTTGGCGTTATGGCGCTTGAATTGTTCGTCACTAAAGATGCTCGCGGTCATAATGCGATACTGGCGAATGAGATCGCACCACGAGTCCACAACTCTGGACACTGGAGTATTGAAGGCGCTATTACCAGTCAGTTTGAGAATCATATCCGTGCCGTAGTCAACTTGCCATTAGGCGATACAGATAACGTCCATCCTGCAATTATGGTGAATGTACTGGGTCAATATCCCGATATCAGTGCAGTGCTAAATATCGATGGCGCTCATTATCATAGCTATCATAAGGCTGAGCGTGACGATCGCAAGATTGCTCATATCACCTTGATGCCTAATGACGTGACTGATTTAGAGCCTGCTATGGCAAAATTGGTTGCTATCTTGCCAAACAAGGTTGGCCTAGATAAAGAGTATGCAATTGTAGATACTCAGCCTAGTAAAGCAGATGTGGATACTAAGAGTAATGCTAAAAACAGTGCTCAGAACAGTGTTCAAAATGATGCCACAGCTGATGAACTAGACACTAAAGATAGCCAAACAGACAGCCTGAATACTCCTCCATCAAAATCTGAAAAGGCTAAAAAATAATGCAAATTTGGGTGGACGCAGACTCGGTGCCATTGATTGCCAAAGATTTGATTATTAAAACGGCTGAACGTACCAAGACCATGGCCATATTTGTGGCCAATCAGCCGATCAAGCTACGCAAGTCACCCCTACTTGTTATGACTGTCGTACCGTCAGGTTTCGATAAAGCTGATGATTATATCGTCGAGCAGATACAGGCTGGTGACTTGGCTATCACTAGCGACATTCCTTTGGCCAATGACATTTTGGATAAAGGTGGCATGGTATTGACGACGCGCGGCGTGGTCTACGATAAGAACAACATCAAGCAAAAGCTCAATATGCGCGACTTTATGGATACTATGCGCGGTACTGGTGTCCTAGAGTTGCAGGAAATGAGCGGTCAAAAACCCTACGGCGATCGAGATAAAAAAGCCTTTGCGGATGGTCTCAATCGCTTGGTTCGTTAGTGCCTTCTATGGTTCTATCTGACGCCTACCTGTTCTGTCATCTATTATATGATGTCATCTGATCAACGTTTGCTTCCTTGCAAACGGTATACACTCTATAACCAAACACTATTCAATCAGCACGCTTTATAACGAAGCGTGCTACCTATCTTTGTTACTCTATATTCGGTTTTTAAGATAAATAAACTTACTGAATAATTCAAACAATAGCATTTAAATAAAAATAGGAATGATTATGAAAATTTTAGTCGTTGGTGCAAGTGGTCGAGTGGGCGGTGATTTGGTTAAGCAGTTATTGGCTGATCATCAAGTTATTGGCACGACTCGTCAGAAAGAAAAACTATTTGATAATGACAACTATACCCAGCTAGATTTAGACATTACAGCCAGCAAAGACTCTATTGAAAAACAACTGGATCAGGACATTGAGGCTGTTTACTTTGTTGCAGGGTCTGGTGGTAAAAACGTCTTAGAAGTTGATTTGCACGGTGCCGTGAAAACGATGCAGGCTGCACAAGATAAAGGCATTAAACGTTATATTATGCTGAGCTCAGTCTTCTCATTAGAAACTGAAAAATGGGACGAAAACCCAGGTATTGCAGATCTAAAAGAATACTACATCTCTAAACACTACGCAGATCACTGGTTAGTGAACAACAGCTCGCTTGATTACACTATCGTACAGCCAGGCGCACTAAAAGAACGTGCTGGTACCGGCAAAATCACTATTAATGATACCAACTCTGGTGAGAATGCAATCGAAGATGTAGCGACAACGTTAGCCTCGGTGCTAACCGCGGATAACACCATAGGCAAAATCTTCAATCTACACAATGGTGATATCGATATCAATGAAGCAGTTGCTACGGTATAAATAAATTTAGCATTACCAGAATTGATTGTGGACGCTAGATTTTAGAAGCAGCCAATACAAAAGGTCGTTGTCGATTCGCCAATATCTAATTGGTAAATCGGTAACGACCTTTTTATTATGTATTTAGATTACAGCTAATCTACAAGAAGCTCATTCAATTATGCTCGCCCACTGGGAAAAGGAATGACTTCTTCCAAGCTGCTTGCACCTGTTAAAACCATTAGCAACCTATCCATACCGACTGCGATACCACTACATGGCATCAAATCATTGGATGCGGCTAATAGATGTTCATCGATTGGCATTTGAGGTAGATTATGACGCGCGCGTAATTGATTATCCTGTTCAAAACGGTCGAGCAGTGCTTGACCATCTGCTAATTCATCATAAGCATTGGCGATCTCAACGCCATTAATATACAGCTCAAAACGCTTCGCAATTTTATTACCGTCTTTATCCATAGCGGTTTTCGCTAACGCAGCGGTCGCAGGTGGATACTCTATAATCAATGTCGGCAAATCATGACCTAGGTTTGGCTCTACGGCGTGACTGAATAACAAATCTAACCAGCTCTGACGACGATTTTCTTCGCTATCATCAGTATTATTAAAATTAAATCCTGTCAAACCCATATCTTCTGCCACGGCTTGCAATGCAGTTAAACTCGCTGTCAACGGATGTATACCAACATAATCCATAAAGGCATCGACATAGCGATAATGACTCATCACAACAGAATGACCATAAAGCGCTTCTAACAACTCATTAAGTTCAGTTGCTATCTCGTCCAGACTATAATTCGGTTGATACCATTCAAGCATCGTAAATTCAATATTATGACGCGTACCTATTTCGTTATTACGAAAGACAGGACAAATCTGATAAATAGGTACTTGCCAGCTGGCTAATAAACGCTTCATTGCAAACTCAGGCGAGGTATGCAGATAATAAGTGCGCGGACGGTCTTGATAGGTCACATGAGCTGCTACAGACTGCAAAAAAGTGTCTGTATTGCCTGCTTGGGATAATAGCGGTGTCTGCACTTCCAGCACTTGTCGACTGGTAAAAAACTGACGAATATTGCTGATAAATTGCGCACGCTGTTGTGCCATTGCAAGTGTCATGGTTGGCGCGTAGCTAGGCTTAGAAGTAATAGGCTGCGAAGAAATGTTATTTGCTTGAGTCATTGGGCTCTACTGCGACTGATGAATAATTGGTTGCTAAATATCTTGTTTAATTAAAACTGCCACTCACGGCGCAAGTGATAATCACGTCTCAGACCGTCGAAGTCAGCACCATTTACTTGCCCATCAACTTCTTTATTTCGCAATGAGGCATCATCTTGCATGACATCATAAAACTTTGCCAATCTGTCTGGATACGATTTTAATTCAGACCATAAGAACATATTTAGCGGTAGTAGATTGGACATAGATTGAGTTAGAGGTATCGCTAATTTTTCACACAAGGCGTCATAAATGATTTGTGTGCCACGCAGCTTACCTTCTAGCGTATAGCCAGCGATATGCGGTGTGGCAATAGCAATTTTGGATAGCAAGCTTGCTGCAATTTCTGGCTCATGCTCAAACACATCTAGCACCACTTGACGTCCAGTACGCTCAATATCTGCTTTAAGTGCGCTCTCTTCAATTACAGGCCCGCGCGCACTATTAATTAACATCGTATTGGCAGGCATCATTGCTAATGCAGCTGCGTTGATAAGATGACGTGTTGGGTAGTCACTACCTTTAGGATTCGTCGCATTCTTTTCATTAGTCAAAGGCACATGCAGACTAACCACGTCACTTTGGCTAAGTACCTGATCAAGGCTAGCATTGTTAGTTTTAGAGGATGGTAACAGGGGATCATAACCTAGCACCTGCCAACCCAAGTCATAGGCATATTGAGCAAGTGTACTACCGATATTACCAAGACCAATGACACCTAATGTTAATGACGCCGATTGCTGCCAATACTGCGGACGCAAAGTGAAAACAGCCGTCAATACATATTGAGCCACAGAATGCTTGCTACAACCAGCCGCATTGGCAAAAGTGATATTGCGAGACGCTAGATAATCTTGATCTACATGGTCGGTACCAATAGTCGCAGACCCGACAAACTGCACGCTGTTATTATCAACCAATAGCGTTTCGTTTACTTTCGTCACAGAGCGTATCAGCAGTATATCTGGCTGTACTTCGGCAAGTAGCGCTGCATCAATATCTCGACCAGCAACAGCAATGATATCAACCGTATGCTCAATCAGCTGACCAAGCGTAGCATCATTAAAAAAATCATTCAGACTGGCAATATTGCTGTCTGCTAGAACAGTGATATTTTTAATCGCGCTTAACTTATCGACCTTATTATTCGTCGATTCTGCCATATTCTTATTTGTCATTATTCATCGTCTCTATCGATAATTTTTTACATCGTATTTTCTAGGGCGTGTCTTCATTTCAAAAATGGAGATAAAAATGAGATAAATTGCCGTCAAACAAGAAAAATAGCGTAGATAATATCAGGATATTAAATAGCTATTTGACGATGTTTGGCAAAATTTAGTCATTTTTAGCCCATTTAGATGGCCATCGGGTGAATTGAAGACACGCCCTAATGACTCGTTATTCTGTTTCGTGCACAGGATCTATCACACGAGGGTCAGAAAGCATCACCTCTTGCTGAGCAAATATCTCATTCTTATGCTGCGATATCCACTCGCGCCATACTGCAAGCCCGATAGCCAATACGACAGGTCCAATAAACAAACCAACAAAACCAAACGCTGTTAGACCACCCAGTACACCGATAAAAATAATGATAAAAGGAATTTTGGTCGCGCCGCTAATGACGATAGGACGAATCAAGTTATCCACCCAGCTAATTACTAATACACCCCATAGCGCCAGGCCAATACCCTCTGCAGTATGCCCTTGACTCAATAGCCAAATCGACACACCGCCCCAAACAAATGGCGTGCCAAAGGGAATCAAGGCAATAATGAACGTGACAATGGTCAATAAGATAGGACTTGGCGCACCAGCGAAGTAATAGCCGATACCTGCCAATAAAGCCTGAGCCAATGCCGTCAGCCCGATGCCGTATACCACGGCACGCGTAGTTGTACCTACAGAATCGATGTAACCGTCGATGCGATTACCGATGATGTTGCGCAGCGCTTGACGAATCTGCCGAACCAGACTGGTGCCATCACGATAAAAAAAGAAGAGCGTCATTAACGCCATACCGAGTTTGGCCAAACTACTGAACACCACATCAAATGCTATTTTGCCATAATATAAATGCGACTGAACCCAAATGCGAAAAGCTTCTAGCGTCCCTTCTGGGTTTTTATTGATACGCCACAGTACGTCTTTGACTTGCTGACCGATGATAGGTAAATCTTTAAGAGAATCAGGCACATCTAAGTAACCTACCTTGATACGATAAATCAAGTTGCTGATCAAGCTCAAAGCTTCTTGCTGCAAGATAAACACACCGATGACCAGTGGCACGCCTATTATCAGTGAAATGCTCACCGTCATAATAGCGGCACTAAAATCTGGGCTCAGCTTTACCTTTTCATGGAAGAAATTATAAATAGGAAAAGTTACATAGGCCAAAATCGCTGCCCACAGCGCTGGTACAATAAAAAACTGCACCACTTGAAAACACAATACGAACAGCACCACTAGCAACGTAATTGCTAATAAGCGCTGAATAATAAATTCTTTTGTCCAGTTTTCAATCATAGCGTATAAACCAAAAGCGGACAGCAAACGATAATTTTGCTGGCGAGTTTATAAATGTGTGATGAATATTAGCTCTTAGACGTTGTCTGTAAGCCATATCCATTAGCGAGAGTTGCGAATCATACAAAAAAGCATTGGGTCGGACTTATGGAGTCATATGACAATCAAATAGTGTGACAGTTAAATAGTGTGACTGTGTTCAGCTCCATACTACAAATTCATAGCCATTTATTATCCTAGATAACACAATAAAAATGCAGCTAGCACACTTTATTATGCAATAAAGCGTGTGAATTATATAACGCGTTGTTGTAATCTTTACTTACAACTTTGTCTATGCAAGCTTACTAGATGACGACGATAATGACTAGCGCATAATGCATGAATTTAGTGTGTAAAAATGATGTATTGAAAACTGCTTTTATGTTCAGCTTTTAAACTGTTATCTTATAAGGGAATCCACTGGTGCGTTCTATTTGTCGCGACAATTGATGTTATACTAAAGCAATTATTTTAAGCTTTTCAGTGTAGTTAAGTTTATTTGCACATATTTATTTACATCGTCGTACAGACATCGAATCCTCTGAGCCAGATTTCAACACCCGCTTATATCGTCTTCTTTTAGACTATCATAAGTTCTAATTTTAGGGTGTCGCCATCACTTAGAGTGAGTTACTTGAGCAAAATCATAAGTCTTTTATAAAGGCTTATATAAGATTTAGACTCAGCATATCAGCTCAATATTTAAGCTTGATATGCAAGAGCGCAGTTTTGAGTTAATTTCGGATTTACTTTGATTTTATTTGAAATCAATACAGACACACCAAATTTTAATAATATATCGATAGGAACAATAACAATGTCAAAAGACACTGATAACCCCAACTCTAACACCTCAAACGAAGCCAGTAAGACCAATAAACCACAAGATACTGTCACTTTTGCCTTAGCTCAATCACATTTTTTGGTCGGTGATATCGCAACCAACGTCGAAAAAATGCGTAACCTAGCTTTACAAGCACGCGAACAGGGTGCTGACGTAATCGTATTCCCAGAGTTAGCGCTACTAGGCTACCCTCCACAAGATTTATTGCTACGTCCAAGCTTGTCAGGTCGCGTCAAAAGCGCTTTGTCTACTTTGAGTGATATTGATGATATCGTCATGATTGTCGGCTATCCGCATGTCGATCATCACGGAACTTTTAACTCTGCTGCCATCCTACATAATGGTCATCAAAAAGGCTTTTACCATAAGCAAATTTTGCCGAATTATGGCGTGTTTGATGAACGTCGCTATTTCGATAAAGGTCGTAATCAAGTTTTATTTGACTATAAAGGTATTACTATTGGTCTGCTTATCTGTGAAGATTTGTGGGAAAAAGGTCCTATCTCTGAGCTTAAAAAACAGGGTGCTGATTTAATCGTAAGCTTAAACGCCTCACCTTTTGAGATTGAAAAGCAGGACAATCGCAAGACTATGCTGGCCAAGCGTAGCCGTGAAAACAAGCTACCTATCGTATATGTCAATGCTGTCGGCGGGCAAGACGATCTAGTGTTTGATGGTGGCTCTATGGCTGTACAAGCTGACGGCAGCATTGCTCATGAAGCGCCGCGCTTTATGAACCAGTTGCTATTGGCTACGTTAGATGTAAAAACTGCTAAGTTTAACGAACAGACCAAAGCGCCTCTAACCTTGAGCCGCGAGTCTGAAATGTATCAGGCGTTAGTCGTCGGTCTACGCGACTATGTCAATCATTCAGGGTTCTCTGGCATTATCGTCGGGTTATCAGGTGGTATTGACTCAGCATTGACACTTTGTATCGCTGTTGATGCGTTAGGCGCTGACAAGGTATATGCGGTCATGATGCCATACGAATACACCTCTCAAATCAGTCTAGAAGATGCTCAAGCCCAAGCACGTCGCTTAAATGTTTCTTACACCGTCTGCCCTATTTTTGACGCTGTCGAAGGCATCCGTCATACACTAGCGCCGTTATTCAATAAGTCACCAGCGGATACGACCGAAGAAAACATCCAAGCGCGCGCTCGCGGTGTTATTTTAATGGCCTTATCTAATAAATTCGGTCATTTAGTTATCACGACTGGTAACAAGTCAGAATTGGCTGTTGGTTACTCAACACTATATGGCGACATGGCTGGTGGCTTTGACGTACTAAAAGACGTATATAAGTCTCAAGTTTATAAATTGGCGAGCTATCGTAACCGTTTAGAGGATACGCCTGTTATTCCTGAGCGTGTTATTACTCGTCCGCCATCAGCTGAATTACGTCCAGATCAAAAGGATCAAGATAGCTTGCCTGACTACGATGTGTTAGATGGTATCTTGACGTCATATATCGATGAAGATATGGGCTATCAAGAGATTATTGATAAAGGCTTTGATGCTGAGATGGTCGCCAAAGTCATCAAAATGGTAGACAACAGCGAATACAAACGCCTGCAATCTCCTATCGGTACCAAGATTAGCCACAAAGCTTTCGGACGTGAACGCCGTTACCCATTGGTTAATAAGTGGTCAATCAAAGGTTAATTGCTACACACCTCTCAACTTTCACTATCTATAAGTTGAGAGGTACTAGTTAGCCAGTTTTACAAGATATCGAATTTTTACTATTAGCTGGGTGCTTGCCCAGCTTTTTTGGTTTTTATCCACCAAAAATTTTTACACCTAACCATATTCTTTTCCACACAGTTTCACTAACTATTTTGCCTCAATTATCTTTATTTCCTTTTCGAGTACGTCATGAGTTTGCTAACCGCTAGTGTTTTTCTTCTTTTATTGCTTGCCTTAAGCACCTTTGTCTCTGCTGCTGAGATTGCCATTGCCGCAGGCCGCAAAATCAAGCTTCAAATTATGGCAAAAGAAGGCGATGTTCGCGCACTTGATGTGCTCAATATGCAAGAGCATCCTGGCAGTTTTATCACCGTCGTACAAATAGTGCTAAATGCGGTCGCTATTTCAGCTGGTGCCGTGGGTGAATCGGCCATCAGTCCTTATCTCGAGCAGTTATTAAATAGTGAAACGATAGCATCGGTTATATCATTTGTACTCATCACGAGTTTGTTTTCGCTACTTGCTGATCTAATGCCTAGGCGTTTGGCCATGTCAAATGCTGAGACGATAGCGGTACGGCTTGTACGCCCGATGATGTTGTTAATATTTATACTAAAGCCCATTATATGGGTGTTCGATGGGGCTGCAAATATCCTGTTTAAACTTTTTGGCATCTCAACCATACGTCAAGATGATATGACACCAGAAGATATTTATGCAGTGATGGATGCAGGTGCTGAAGCAGGTGTATTAAAGAAGCAAGAGCATCACTTGATCGAAAATATCTTTGATATGCAAGAGCGTACCGTCACCTCAGTGATGAATCCTCGAGAAAATATCGTTTACTTTGATACCAAGACAAGTACCGAAGAAGTCGTGAATATCATGATTGAGCAGCCACACAATAAGTTCTTGGTCTGCCATGATGACGATTTAGAACATATCGTTGGTTATGTGGAATCTCGTAGCTTTTTAGCTTTGGTTTTGAACCAACAGGAAGTTGGCCTGACAAACAAGACTCTATTGAAGCCAGCACTTTTCGTGCCTGATACGTTGTCTTTATTTGAAGTATTAGAGATGTTTAAATCTACTGGCGCTGATTTTGCGGTTATTGTGAATGAATATGCCCTAGTCGTTGGTGTTATTACATTAAAGGACGTGATGAGTATTGTGATGGGTGAATTGGTAACGCTAGAGGAACAGCCTATTGTCCAGCGCACTGACAACTCCTGGTTAATCGATGGCATGACCCCTATCGAAGATGTAATTCGTGCATTAGATATCGTCAACCTACCACGCAGTCAAAATTACGAGACTATCAGTGGATTTATGATGTATATGCTCCGAAAAATCCCTAAGAAGACCGATACGATTGAGTATGCCAATTATCGATTTGAGATTATTGCGACTGATAATCTTAAAATCACGCAGATGCTAGTCACTAAATTAGAAGATGTCATTTAATTTACTGGCTAGTTAAAGGATGCCTAACTAGCCTATTCATATCGTTTTAAGCACGTTGACCAAAGATAGCAGTACCGACACGTACCATCGTTGTGCCGTTTGCTATCGCTTCTGGCATATCACCACTCATACCCATGCTAAGCGTATCCCAGCTACTTAACTCTGGATAGTCGGCTTTAACCTTTTCAAACAACTGCTTAGTTCGAGCAAAGGCATCCGTATTTGCTTTAGCAGGAATAATCATCAAACCTCGCAGTTGTAAGCGCTCGTAGCCTTTGATCGCTGTTATCAGCTCTGGCAACTGGGCTGGCAGGCATCCTGACTTACTATCTTCATTATCGATGTTCAATTGGAGCAACACATTCAACGGTGGCAGGTCAGCTGGTCGTTGCTCATTCAATCGTTTGGCGATGATATCTCGCTCAACCGTTTGCACCCAATCAAAGTGCTCTGCAATGTCACGTGTCTTATTACGTTGAATACTACCGATATAATGCCAAACGATACTCTTGCCTACAGGTTGAGCTTTAAGTTCAGTAATTTTTTCGATGGCTTCTTGTAGATAGTTTTCACCAAAATCACGCTGTCCTTGTTCTGCTAAAGTTGCAATCATATCGGTAGGTTTCGTTTTCGAAACAGCCAACAATATAACATTATTAGCCTTTCTGTCAGCATGATCACACGCTTGCTTCATCTGCTTATGAACTTGCTGCCAGTTATCGATAAGTGTCACTTCATCAATATTTTGATCTTTTTCTTTCATATTCGGCCTTTAATACTTATTAGGTTTCCAAAACTTCTTCAAAAAATAATTACTCAATATTTATGACTATTTTATGCAGAATCGTTTAATGAAGATTGATAAGAGACTATTTATATAAAAATATCTTTATTAAGACTAATTTTGAGTTTTATTAATTTAGTAGATGGTTAAATACTCACAGTCTTGTTATGATATTGTTACATGCTTTAACATATGCTACTGAATATGCTAGCGATAGTAAAAACAAAGTCGGTTATCTCTTCAAGGTTTCTTATTCAACTGAAATTGCTGATAGATAGTTTACCACGTGTTGTTGTAGTGTTCTGTTTTACCCGAACTAAGTGATAGGAATATCAAATTATGGCTGAAAAAAATAATCTAAGTATCGAAGATTTGCTGCGTTTTACTGTTAAACATAAGGCATCAGATTTACATATTTCAGCAGGCATGCCGGCAATGATTCGTGTTGACGGTGAAATGACACGTATCAATATGCCAGAGATGACCCATCAGGTTGTGCATCAGCTTATTTATGACATCATGAATGATAAACAACGTGCTGACTTTGAAGAATTTTTTGAGACGGATTTTTCTTTTGAGATCCCTAATCTAGCACGTTTTCGTGTCAATGCTTTCAATCAAAACCGCGGTGCAGGCGCTGTATTTCGTACCATTCCTTCCAAAGTATTAACAATGGAAGACTTAGGTATGGGCGATGTCTTTAGACGCGTTTCTGACTTTAAGCGTGGTGTGGTACTGGTAACGGGCCCAACAGGTTCAGGTAAATCGACAACGCTTGCGGCGATGATTGATTATATTAACGAAAGCCGTAAGGAGCATATTCTAACTATCGAAGATCCGATTGAATTTGTTCATGAATCAAAGAAAAGCTTGATTAACCAACGTGAAGTTCATCGTGATACTTTGGGTTTCGAACCAGCATTACGCTCTGCTCTACGTGAGGATCCTGATGTTATCTTGGTCGGTGAGCTACGTGACCTTGAGACCATTCGTTTAGCATTGACCGCAGCAGAAACTGGTCACTTAGTATTCGGTACCTTGCATACTAGCTCAGCCGCTAAGACAATTGACCGTGTCATCGACGTGTTCCCTGCTGCTGAAAAAGACATGATTCGCGCGATGCTGTCAGAATCATTGCAAGCCGTTATTTCACAGACCCTGTTACGTCGTCAAGCAGGTGGACGTGTGGCAGCCCATGAAATCATGTTAGGTACCCCCGCTATCCGTAACTTGATACGTGAGAATAAAATTGCTCAGATGTATTCTGCTATTCAAACTGGTGCAGGCGAAGGCATGATTACGCTCGATCAAACATTAAAGAACTTGGTAGGCAAAGGTACTATTAGCAAAGATGTGGCGCGTCCTTATGCAAAACAGCCTGAAGCGTTTCTATAGTATATATAGAGACCATTAGAAGTGAATAATTGGTGATATCCACTATTATTTAATAGCCTTCTACTTACGAACTTTACGGCATGATTTTAAATATTTTCTTAATCGATTTACATCTAGTGCAGGTACGATATGGACATTGATAAACTATTGCAGTTAATGATTAATAAAAATGGCTCTGACCTTTTTATTACTGCTGATGTAGCGCCTTCCATGAAAGTCAATGGAAAGATATTGCCTGTTGGTAAAACGCCCTTGAGTGCTGAGCAAACCATGAGGTTGGTCAAGGGTGTGATGTCGCCAAGCCAACGAAAAGAGTTTGAAGATACCAATGAGTGTCAGTTTGCTATTGCTGATGAGGCGCAGCAAGCACGTTTTCGAGTCAGTGCATTTATACAGCGTGATATGGCAGGAATGATTTTACGGAAAATTGAAAACAACATTCCAACGGTCGAAGAGTTACGTTTACCGCCAGCGTTAAAAGAATTGGCGATGAAAAAACGCGGTATTATTCTATTAGTTGGCGCAACAGGTACGGGTAAATCCACTACCCTTGCTGCAATGATAGGACATCGCAATCAAAATTCTCATGGTCATATTATTACGATAGAAGACCCTATCGAATTTGTCCATAAACATCGCGGCTGTATTATCACCCAACGTGAGGTTGGTATCGATACCCATTCATTTGAAGCGGGCCTAAAAAACACGCTACGCCAAGCACCCGATGTCATCTTAATCGGTGAGATTCGTAACCGTGAAGTCATGAGCTATGCTATTCAGTACGCAGAAACTGGCCATCTAGTGTTTGCAACCTTGCACGCAAACAACGCTAACCAAGCAATCGATCGTATCATTCACTTCTTTGAAACCAGTCGCCATAATCAGTTGTTTATGGATTTGTCGTTGAACCTGCAAGCTATTATCGCGCAGCAACTTATCCCCACGCCTGATGGTAAAGGAAGACGCGCTGCTATTGAAATTTTGCTAAATTCGCAGCTGATCAGTGACTATATCCGTAAAGGGGAAGTTCATGAAATCAAAGATGTGATGACACGCTCACGAGACAGTGGTATGCAAACCTTTGATCAGGCACTTTTTGATTTGTATGAGCAAGGAGAGATAACGTATAAAGAAGCGATTCTACATGCCGACTCTCCTAACGATCTACGCCTCAAAATTAAGCTCAGTAGCAAAAACGGTAAAGCTAATTTAGATGAAGGTGCTGATAGTTTATCGTTAGATGTGAGCTAAGTTATTGAGTTTCCCATACAGAATAGACATATATAAAAACCCTCGTTATAAATAACGAGGGTTTCTTTTATTGTTCGATATCGTAGTACTGATAGAAATAAGCATTTCTAGTGATATAACATAAAACTATTTCGCGCTATCTCTACAGGCTTGGTCCGCACAAATACCATATAGCACTAGAGAATGCCCAGACAGTTTAAAGCCATGTTTTTCTGCTACTTTCAGCTGTTCTTCTTCAATGACTTCATTATGAAACTCTATAATCTTGCCACACACATCACAAACTAGATGATCGTGATGCTCTTCTTGGGTAATCTCAAATACAGATAGATTGTTTTCAAAGTTATGACGCTCAACAATACCTGCTTGCTCAAACTGTGTTAGGACACGATAGACAGTGGCAAGACCTACATCTTCACCTTGCTCGATAAGTGCCTTATACACTTCTTCTGCGCTCATGTGATGCAGCTCTGCGCTTTCTAATAGCTCTAAAATTTTGATACGAGGTAACGTGACCTTGAGTCCTGCTCTACGTAAATCTTGATTGGTAAAAGAAGCCATAATATCCCTTTTGACTGTGACAGTCTTAACAAATAGAAAATATGAGATAAATAATCAACAAAGATTATTTTTATTTAATATAAAGTAAATGATTAATAATAAACTGATGAAACTTACGCAGACATCTCTCTTATTATTTTCTAAATATCGAGATGCAAGCCTATGAATTTAAAATATAATTAATCTAACTATTCAGATTGTGTTTGGTAAATAATGTCGTAAGTGGTAGGCAATTGCAAGTAAATGACGTATCATTTGTCCAAGATTGTCGGTCAGACTGGTACGACCTAACGCTGGCCACACCTAATTCATTTCTTATGAGTCATCTTACCATGATAAAGACATTAAATTTCCGTCCGTTAAGCCACACAAGCGCATTACGTAAGATCGTTATCACCAGTATGCTTAGCGCTACTGTTGCTATGTCTGGCTGCTCATTATTGAGTGTTTATAAGATTGATTTGCCACAAGGCACAGCGATTACTCAAACCCAAGCCCAGAAGCTAAAAGTGGGTATGAATCAAAACCAAGTTCTTTATACTCTTGGTAGCCCTGCAATTCGAGATACTCTTGAGCCTAAACGCTGGGATTATATCTATGACTACAAAGCAGGCACTGAAGGTAGCCGCAAAGGCATCGCAGATGTCAAAAACGCTAGCCAGCATTTAGTTGTTTACTTTGATGATAATGGTTTGGTCACGCGCATCGAAGGTATTGAGAGTCTGCCAGCATCATAGTCAGCGAAACCTATTAGCTTAGATAGTTAATAATTTAGCTACGAGATTTATTTTTGCGCTGAGACATAGGATCAGCGCTTAAACTGCGATATACCTCGATACGGTCAAAAGGCTGTAGCAAATAGCTTAATGGCTGTTTCTGTGCATAAATGCCCACATGCCAACGTTTCGCAGTTGGCGTGGTGATATCTATTACTTGCTCACACCACTCTGCCAGTTCTGCAAATTTCTCAAGCCATCCTGCTTGCGCCAATGCTTCATGCAAACTAGCACCTTGTCTAACCTGCAAAGCTAGGTAATGCTGGCGCTGCTCATCTTTAGCATACGCCAGATATACGGTCATTAGATTGGCTTGCGTAGACTGTGGCACACTGCTGTCACGACCTTCAACTGTTAGCTCAACCACTGCATCACCCAACCTATTAATGCTAGCAGCAATGCTAATGGTACGACTAAACGTATCGCCACTCGCCACAAGTTATAAACTGCTTCATTGCTGAAATTTAACGACTTACGCAGATGACTGATTTTCATCTGCCAACCCGCAAATACTGATAATAGTAGTACCGCAATGCTACTAATAATGACCAAGATGCCAACTAACCATGCTGTCGGAATCGCAACCACTAATAATAACGCTACAGCAAAAGTGATTATCAGACTAACCATTAATCCAAATTTGTGTGTTAACTGTTGCGTGCTGTAATGAAGCAAGTAACTGGCTACAAATAACACCCCGCCCCAATATAACAGTTGTCCAATTGGCGGTAGCGACATACCGCTAGTAAATAAAGCCACTACTCCTATCAAAAGTTGCAACACCCAAATCGGTAACACTAACTTGGTTGCACGGTACTCACGAGTAGCAACTCTGTTTTTTGCTTGCTGATTGTTGGCTTCTACCGCTGTGACTGTCTGCTTACTCACTAGGTTTTGACCGAACCAGTATAATCCTGTACCTGCACCAACACTGACTAATGCTAACGCGACTGCGCGTGCCCATTCCGTCAAACTGACATCAGTCATGGCAAAACCAGCATTTGGCACACCGTTTGCGAACCCTAGCAGCAACCCTATTACCATCAATCCTAAACCAATAGGTAATGGCGCAATACCTAGCAAGCTTAAGAGTACCGCGATGACCATTAGTCCTGCAGCAACTGCGAAGCTAGGTACATCAGGTACGCTATTTAGCTCAGTTAACGCGGACAATATACCTGTACTTGCACCAGATATAACCAACGCTGCAATCACTATAGAAACCAACGCTGCTAACCAACCAAAGCTGCGCCAGATAGGACTGACATCTGCTTCACGAGTGAGCTTTTGCATACCCGCTAGAGGTCCTTCGACACTGCGATAGGCCAACGCTATCTCAGCGTAAACAACTGGCAGCGCAACCAATACCATGGCTAATAGCCATAGTAACCAAAAGTCAATCTCACCAATTGACGCAGGTGCAAACCAACGAAATAGCAATAACGGTAGTAGCGCCGCGATAAAATAAGAAGCATAACGGATCATCATAATTTCAATCCAAACGATCTAATTAATACCATTCACAAAAACTGGATTAGCAAACAAAAAACGCGCAATTACCACTCATGGTAGACTGAATATGTTTGACACAGTTAATCATATTTTGCAAATTGGTATAAAGTGAATAACGATAATTTATAATTATACAGAGCAACGACTGGCCTCTGTAAATGAATTCAGCTAAATACTGTCTTAATATAAGGGACAAACAGTTATAAAAAAACCCCGAAATCGGGGTTTAGTCATTCAGATATAATCAATATGCGATTCAATACTCAGTGGCTTTACTCAATAGCTTTCTATGCAAAGCAAAGCATGTATCAGATATTGAATCAATGCGACTCAATTAGTGAATAGCACTTACATAGTCTGACAGGATACGAATGTCACGATCTGATAGTTTCGATGCAACCGTTTGCATCATACCCATCTCGCCTTCTTTGGCTGCATCATTGACTCGTTTTTGATCATCGCTATCGATATCATCAACACGTCCAGCGGCACGGAATAGTTTTAGCTGAGTAGCAATATACTGAGCATGCTGTCCGCCTAGCTTTGGAAATGCAGCCCAAGTGTTACCTGCAGCATCTGGACCATGACAGCCGGCACAACCAATAACACCGCGCGACTTATCACCGCCCAAGAATAGCTTAGTCGCTTCTTGGTTGGTTGCAGGGTTGCCGTAGCCAACGCCCCAAGGCGCTTGACTGGCGTAATAACCTGCTACGTTGGCTAGGTCTTGTTGAGACAGATTAGCAACTTGTGACTGCATGATACCGTTTTTTCGATAACCTGCTTTAAAGTTGACTAGCTGTTTATATAGGTACTTTACGTTTTGGCCGCCAAGGTTTGGCTGTGCAGGAACAATGCTGACCCCATTAAGACCATGACAAGCGGCACAAACGGTTTCTGCAACTTTTTGACCTGCATTGACGTCATATTCAGGAACAATAATAGCAGCTTGTACGCTGAAACTTGCAACGCATAAGCTGGCAGCAGCGATTAACTTTTTCATTGATACAAATCCTACTAGCTCGGCGTAAGCATTATTTAGAGTGATTGCACTGGTAAGATACCTGATATAGCCGTCTCTTTAATCATGAGAATGGCGTATATTTTGAGGTCTTGGACACAAGCAGTCTGAAAGTACTTACTAACATCAGGGTTTATTTTCGATTATTATAGCAAGACTTTGTATCATTTGCCTACTTAATCATAGTATCCATCAGTTTTCTGGCAACACAATATACAATATGACGCAAAAACAAAAAGCGCAGATAGGTTGTTAAACCAGCGCTTTATTTTATATGTTCAAATTATATTTATAAGTCGATTATTTGCTCATATATTCGATAAGTTTACGATAGTCGTCATCACTACATTTGTCGCAAAGACCACCTGCTGGCATTTGCGGCATCCCACCTTTGACAGACTTGATAAGCGTCGGCATACTTTTTTGTTTAATCAGCTGTTGCCATTTGGCACTATCACCTTTTTTGATGGCATTCAACGCCCCACTATCGTGACAGGCTGCACATGAGTTATTATAGGTAGTATCGATATCCGCCGCACTTGCGCTGCTAATCACAATGCCACTTAATAATAGTGCAGCACTGCTAGCCGTTATAGCGCGATAACTCGTGCTAAGAAGTTTACTGATTGAAAACATAGAGCACCTCCTCGTGATATTTCACGTGTCTCATCAATCGTTCTATTAAACATCCTTCATTAAACATTGTAACAATATATGTCATATAAACATAGAGAATTTGGATATGGCTTTGTTAAAGCTGAGAACTTGTCTTAATGACTGGCCAACTTTAATGTTATCCTACTATTTATATGATGCTAATCGCAGTTATTTCAATAAGTAAGACGCGGAATAGTATAGAATAGCCAGTAATATTAAATAGCTACTTTTATGATTTGCACATAACTGTATTGATGAATAATAGCCTTTTAACTTGGTTTACCTATCGCTTGACCAATTACTTGACCGCACCGATGACTTGAATCATCAGCTGACTAAAATTTTATAATCGCATCCAATTTTTTAAGATTAATGAGCCATTTATGAGTACCCCGTTTAACGATGTCGCCGCTGAACATGCCTTGTTCAATACCAAATCTCGTCAGAAAATTCAGCAAACTGAGTTTATGATGTCAGCACCTACCTTTCGTCTCTGTCCTCCTGACATGGGATTGGAAGTCGCTTTTGCAGGTCGCTCAAACGCTGGCAAATCATCAGCCATCAACGCCTTAACCAATCAGCGTCAATTGGCTCGCTCGTCTAAGACACCTGGACGCACGCAGATGATTAACTTTTTTAGTATCGGTGATACTGACAGACGTTTGGTCGATTTGCCTGGTTACGGCTATGCAGCTGTTCCGCTAGAGATGAAAAAAGAATGGCAAGTTGAGCTAGAAGAATACTTGGTATCACGCTCAAGTCTTGCAGGTCTGGTACTGATGACAGATATTCGCCATCCGCTTAAGTTTTTTGATGAGCAAATGCTGCACTGGGCAAACGATGGTGAGCTACCAGTACATATTCTGCTGACTAAAGCAGATAAGCTGAAGTACGGTGCTTCTAAAAACGCCCTCCTTGAGACTCGTAAACGCCTGAAAAAACTGGGCTTAAACTGTACCATTCAGTTGTTTTCGGCTCTCAGAAAAGAAGGTCTTGATGAGTTGGCTGGAATAATGGGCAACTGGTATGAGTATCAGCTTGATGCAGACAAAATCATTGAGTCTTCTTTCGCATTGCTAGAAGGCGCTGAGTTAGAAGACGCTATTGAAAAAGAGAGCGGTGAAAAAGAAAACAAATAAATATCGTTGTTTTTAACAAAAAAGGGTTTATCGTAATAACGATAAACCCTTTTTTATTGCCTGTTTATTCACTCATTATTATCATCGGCATGCTATTAAAATAATAAGAATTATAAAAGTAGCTCTACCCGCATAGCAAATCCACTAGCGCTTGTGGAGTATCAACTTGATAGGTTGGATTTTGCTCAGCAAGCTCTGCACTGGTTGCCGTACCATAGTTCACCGCTATACTGGTCATGCCTAATGCTGTTGCCATTTGAATGTCATAGATACTGTCACCGATAAACACAGCATCAGAAACCTGCTGCTGCGTATAGTCCAAGATATCGGTCAACATCTGCGGATCAGGTTTTGAGCCTGACTCATCAGCACAACGCGTAATCGCAAAATAATCATGGCTATCTGAGGCATCTAATACACGATCTAGCCCTTTTCTTTTTTTACCCGTTGCTACGGCTAGCGTTTTGCTTTGCTGCTGCAACGTTTGCAACATATGCTCTATCGGTTCAAAGAGCGGCGTACTATGACTATTAGCAATATAGTACTCTGCATAGGTTTGCTGAATCTCAAGCAGTTGCGCATCGTTTGCCTGCGGATATAAAATCTTAAGGCCATTCATTAAGCTCAGACCAATGATATCTTTTACAGCTTTATCAGTCGTCTCAAACCCGTGGGCTTCGCCAGCCACATGCATAGAATCAACAATCAGGCCGATTGAATCCATTAGCGTGCCGTCCCAATCAAAAATAATCAACGTCTTATCAGACAACCGATGTTCTGCTAATGGTTGAGCATTTATGATGCGTTCTGAAGTTACAGCTGGTTTGGCCATAGATTTACCTTAATGAATATCAATAATAAATAACAGATACTAAAACGTCACGGCGGCTTATTCGTAAAAATAAGATATCGTGACGTTTTATAAAATACAAAAATAGTTGGGCTTAAGAGTTTATTTTAAAAAACTATTCAGGCAATTTCGTTGTTTCTGGTAGCCAATCTGCCATATCGTCTGGCAATGGCGCAGTAATGGTCTTGTAGCCTGGAATGTCTAAGCGCCATGCATGTAAACACAGACGATGGACGCCTGATTTGTCATGGACGTTATATTTGTCATCACCCAAGATGGCATGACCGATATGTGCCAAATGCACACGGATTTGATGCGTGCGACCCGTCAATGGCTTGGCTTCAATCAAGCTGACTGGCTGACTATTAATCGTAAAGCGATCATGAATAATAATATCAGTCTGGCTTTCTTTCGCTTGTGGGTCTTGGCTATCTACTTTCACTCGGCGCTCACCACTGGCAAGTGTATAACGTAGCAATGGCGCATTGATACGCTGCTCATTAAGCGCAGGCTGTCCTTTGGCAAGACATAGATAGTGCTTTTGAATGGTCTTGTCTACCAAATGCTGCTGCAATACTTTGAGCGTTGAGCGTTTTTTGGAAATCATCAGTAGCCCTGATGTGTCTTTATCGATGCGATGGATCAGCTCTAGGTATTTTTTACCCGTCACTTCACGCATGGCTTCGATAACCCCAAAGTCCAACCCGCTACCGCCATGCACAGCGATACCAGAGGGCTTATTTAGCACTAGCAAACCGTCATCTTCATAGACCACGCGCGCCAGCAAGCTTTTGGCAAATTCGGTGCTAATAATTGGTTTTTCACGCGTCGCTAGCTCTACAGGAGCAATACGTACCACATCTTCACGCTGCACTCTATCGTGTGCTTTGCAGCGCTTATTATTGACGCGTATCTCATCTGAGCGAATCATTTTGTAGATATGTGATTTTGGCAAACCTTTCAAACGGTTTAACAAAAAATTATCCAAACGCTGGTCGTGTTGATGGCGCGTTACTTCGAGGTAGTTCACCTTACCGAAGTTGCTAATCTCATCGTCAGCGCTTTGTGGGCGTGTTTTGCTATTAAAAATAGCAGGGGCTTCATGGGTAGTAGCGTCGTCAGTCATTTTTGAGTTTGTCATTTTTAGTTAGGTATTTACACAAAGATTTGCTATAGTTTAGCATGTTGAGCGACAATTAAGCAGAGGCGACAGCAATAATCATTGTTGTTACAAATAGTTGACCACCATTTTATTGCTTGTTAGTTTTCCACTACTTGCCAGTAAAGAGGTTGACGCTATTTATCCTGCTGACCTGACACGTTTCATCTGATTTTAGGGCGCGTTATTTATTTAGAGGTACTACTTACCAAATATAGCCCTACAAATTAAAAATACTGTACTGAATGTTATTCGGTACCATAAAATAAATAGTGACACTAAATACCATCGCGTTAATCACTCTGATAATAAATCAGCTTATTAACCGATTACAACACAACACTGACTCACTAATTGCATGACAACGACCGTACTCGATAACCAATCATTATTTAATGACTATTTATCTGATGGTTCTTTATGCCAGCATAGTTGAGCAAGTATGGGTAGTTTAGCGTTAGGATCGAAAAGTATATCGATAGCTGCCTAAGTATTGGTGGTCAAACAGATGACGATAACAATGTAAATACGATACCACGCTGACAAGCTGGTCCATTACTCTGTTTGCCAAGTACGCCCCGCTGATAACAAAAGCTGCGACACCTAACCTTGAGACACCCAAGATATTATTGACGTTAGACAAAGAACGATAAACAAAGAGTAACCAATTGCTTCGCCTGAATAAACAACCGCTGAATGACGCCACTATATAGTAGCAATCATGACCGCGATATTATTGTTAGACTTTGATGGATGAATGGCAACAGCACCACACCTTTTTAATATCAGTATTTTTTAGAACTGTAACTGACCCTCGCCCACGCTTACAACGTGCGCTGAAATCACTACCAATAGAACGTACTGAGAATAAGAGCGCTTTGACTCGCTGACCCAATCATATATGTACCAAGTTTACTAATGATAAAATATAAGTACCATAGCCTTACACCCTATATTACTGATATTAACGTGAGCACCGCTCATTACTTCAGGTAAAAAAAGAAGCCATTGAAAAAGCCCATGTGCTTTATGAAACCCACGATTTACGTTCTACCGTTAATGAACATCTACACACGCTAATCACAATATTAGCCACACTTGCCACTATGTCCTAAAGACTGTCTTATCGTTGTCATGCGTACTCATAGGATACAAATATGAAACGCATTTTAATCAACGCCACTCAAAACGAAGAGATTCGTGTCGCCTTATGTAAAGGCAATCATCTGTACGATTTCGACCTAGAGAACCGTACTCGCGAGCAGAAAAAATCTAACATCTATAAAGGTCATGTGACCCGTGTCGAGCCATCGCTTGAAGCAGTATTTGTTGAATATGGTTCTCAGCGCCAAGGATTTTTGCCAATTCGTGAAATCTCTGCTGAATACCTAAGCGGCAACCCACGTGACGAAAACATCAAAAAACTGATCAAAGAAGGCGACGAGCTAATCGTCCAAGTCGAAAAAGAAGAGCGCGGCAACAAAGGCGCTGCCCTATCGACGTATGTGTCATTAGCCGGTCGCTATCTGGTATTGATGCCAAACAACCCTCGCGGCGGTGGCATCTCACGTCAAATCTCGGGCAAACTGCGCGAAGATATGAAGCGTATGCTAAGCAATCTTGATTTACCAAAAGGCATGAGCGTTATCATTCGTACTGCTGGTATTGGTAAAACGCAAGAAGACTTGCAGCACGATTTAAATCACTTGCTCAATATTTGGCAAGCCATTCAAGAACAAAACCAAAAATACCCATCACCGCGCTTGGTTCACCAAGAAGCGGGCGTTGTCACACGTGCTGTTCGCGATTATCTACGTGATGATATCGCTGAGATTTGGATTGATAACGAAAACGCTTACATTGAAGCGGCTGGGTTTATCGATGCGGTAATGCCAAAACAAGCCGAAAAGCTACGCAAATATACCGATTACGAGCCGATGTTTTCTCGCTTTAATATCGAAAAACAAATCGAAACCGCTTATCAGCGTGAAGTTCGTCTGCCATCAGGTGGTTCAATCGTTATTGACCAGACAGAAGCATTAGTCTCTATCGACATTAACTCAGCTAAGTCAACCAAAGGTTCAGACGTTGCTGAGACCGCTTACCATACCAATTTAGAAGCAGCCGATGAGATTGCCCGTCAGCTTCGTTTGCGTGATATGGGTGGTTTGATCGTTATTGATTTCATTGACATGAATGACAATAAGCACCAAAAAGAAGTAGAAAAACGTCTAATTGATGCGACCAAATATGACCGTGCACGCGTTCAATTTGGTGACATCTCTAAATTTGGTCTGATGGAAATGAGCCGTCAGCGTCTACGTCCTTCATTAGAAGAGTCAACAGGCTATATCTGCCCACGTTGTCATGGCAACGGTATGATTCGTGACTTGCGCTCATTGTCGCTATCTATCATGCGTCAAATTGAGCAAATCGCCCTTAAAGAACGTCAAGGTGAAGTACAAGCAGAAGTCCCGACAGACATCGCGGCATTCTTATTAAATGAAAAGCGCGACAGCTTGGTTTATCTTGAGCAAGACAGTGGCACGCGTATCACTATTTTGCCACACGCGCATTTAGAATCACCAAACTTCAAGCTTCACTTCAACCGTGATGGCTTTGCACCATCGAGCTATGAGCGTATCACTGATACTCAGCAACAAGAGCACAGTGACCTTGGCTACAACGTTGACTGGCAGACTGCTGAAAAAGAGCGTCCTGAACAGCAACCTACTCGCCAACCTCGTAAAACTGCAGATGATAAGCAGAGCCGCTCAAACACGCAGTCGAATGCAACTACGCAAGCACAGAACGATACGGTAAATCATAGCAATGATCGTCGTAATCATAAAAACACCAACGACGTGTCGCCTGCACCTGCACCGCAAGCCAATAAAAACGTTAGTGTTGCCGCCCCAGTAGCACCGCAAACGCAGAGTGTTGAAACTACTGCTCAACCAAAAGCCGTTGCGTGGTTATCAAACCTATTTGCTCAAGCACCGCAAGCTACTACAACACCTAGTGTCAGTAGCCGAGATGCCGCTGAAGCAATCGAAGCGCTAGTAAACACGGGCGCGCAAAGCTTAGGCTCGTTTGGTCAAGTTGATAGCAATGCATTGAATAGTGCCGCTTCAACTGGTGAGCAGCCAACTCAACAAAATAACAGTCAGAAAAACGACAGCCAACAGTCAGATAACAACGCTAATCGCCAACAGGCGCGTCGTAACGATAGCGATACTGACGACAGCAGCAATGAAGACAGAAGAAGACGTAAGCCGCGTAAGTCTAGATCTTCTAAGCCGCGTCAAAGAAAAGAGGCAACTGACGAGACTACTGGCAACGTAAACAGTAGCTCAGAAAATACTGGCTCAAACAGTGCTGATGACAAATCGTCTGATACTCAAGACCAAAGACAGCAAGACAAGCGTCAGAACGATAACAGACGTACGAACGATCGCAATCGTAATAACCGCCAAGATAGCAATCAACAGAACAGCAATCGTAACGCAAGTGAGCGCAATGATGCTGATAACGAAAACAGCTCTAAAGCAGATGAGCAAACCCGTACTAAGCGTAAATCGCATAGCCAACGCGGCTCACGCGGTAAGCTAGAGCGCGGTGAGACACTAACGGCTGACAGCGTTAAGCATAGCAAACAGCAGAACGCTAGAAACAACGATGCTGCCAATAGCAAAAATCAATCTAACACGCGCCGCAATCAGGACCCTAACGAGGTCGTGCTACAGGTTAATGAAGCGCCAACTGAGCTAAAGGCGCCTGAAGTGGTTCATCTATCTTTGGACGATAGCAAATCTACACAGGCCAAAACTCAGCCTAGTGAGCAGCGAAGCACGACGAATAACGTAGCAAAAGATGAGCGCTCAAACGAAACAGCTGCTCAAAAATCTACTGATAAGCATAGTAGCAGTGAGAAGAACACTGGCAAGCAAAACACCAGTGCTCCGAATGCTGACAAGAAAAATGATAACGAAAAAAGTACGGTGGAAACCAAAGCTAATCAGGTAAATGATGATAAGCGTGTAACTACTGAACAAGCTAAGGTGCAAAACGATGTTCCTAAGCATGAACAGGCTGCTGAAGAAAATAAAGCACCTGTAGTTGTAGAAGCTCAATCGACTTCTACGAGTGACACCGAAAGTAAAGCGGAAGCTCCAACGTCGGTAACTGCTGATGCTGAAAAAGCTACAGAGACTCCAAAACAGCAGGAAACCAAGACTGCTGAAAATGTGAGTAAAAGTGATGAAGTTCAAAGTACTCAGGTTGACAGTAATAGTGCAAGCACAAGTAATGTGAGTAACTCAGCACTTGAGCTAACCCATGAAGCACTATTTGGCACACGTTACGTGACTGCTGAGAAATTTGGTCAAGCGAGTAACGATCCACGTGTAGTACTCGCTCAGCAAGCCGCTCAAGCGGATAAGCCAGCTGCTACTAATGTGCCAGCAATACGCGGCACGGTTGGTGAGTTTATTCGTGCAACGCTACCAGAGGCGCAAACGCGCTTAGCAGAAGAAGGCATTATCAACTGCTTTATCGCGACCATTGCGCTGCATAATGAGCAATCTCAGAATGCTAATAATAGTTCTGATGCTGCTAGCCAAAGCTTTGACTTTAGTAACTATGGCTATCAACCATTGGCTGCCGACTACCTTGCACGCTTTGAATCGATGACCCAAGCGGTCAGTCAATTCGCAGCCGCGCAAGGTAAGACAGACGTTGAGCCACGTGCTATCACTAAGCGTGCTAGCAACGATCCGCGCGGACAGCACCCTGATTATCAGGAACCCGCTGTATTGAGCGTACCTGCTGAACAAGCTACCGTCGAGCAAACCGATAGCGAAGTCGATGCGCATGACGTTGAAGCAACTGCCCTCGCCAATCAGGCTCAAACTGATGATATCAGTGCTGATAGTGAGCACTTGCTAGAAGTCGAGCGTGCTCAATCAGAAGCTAAGGATGCAGAAAACGTAGTAGCAGAGACTGAGCAAACTGTCAATGAGGTAGAAGATGCTGCAGAGACTGAGCAAACGACTGAATCGGTAGTAGAAGAATCTACTAAAGAGGCTAGCAAAGAAGACAGTCAGGTAGCTAAGTCTAAGACGACTATAGCTAGCTATAAAAACATGATCGAAAATGTGGCTGAGCAATTGCTGCCACAGACTGGTATGTTTAATCTGACTACGCCAAAAGTACCAAAGGCGCGCACTCGTAAGCCTAAGACGGATCATAAGAAGCCGACGCAGGCTGAAAAGCTAGCATCTAATGATGTAGACAGCGACAGCTAGTCATATAAGCTCAAATGTAAAAGCCCCAAAGCTATGAATAGCTTTGGGGCTTTTTATTTTAATACAGTCAAACTTACTTGCTAATTCAAACGAGAGCCAATAGAGAGCATATAAGCTTAGTGTGCAGAAGACGCTGTGTCATCTTTACCACGCATTTTGCCAATAGTAGTAACAATAGCTACCACAATAGCGCCAACAATCAGTCCTACCAATCCATTTAACAATGACGCGGTTAACCCTTCAAACACCCCAGTAAGATGGGCAATATCTTCTACACTGTGATGCAAAAAGCCGATACCGTGAACGATAATACCGCCGCCCACCAAGAACATCGCAATCGTGCCCGCTATGGATAAAAACTTCATAAGCTTTGGCGCAGCTGCAAGCATAAACTCGCCAAACTTGCGCTTACTATCACCTGCTTGTGAGTTTTCAATCAAATGCAGACCCGCATCATCAATCTTTACGATGCCTGCAACTAGGCCGTAAATACCGACGGTCACGACAGCAGCCACTATCGAAAGTACGATGCCTTTTTGGACAATATCGCCACCAGCTGCTGTAATTGCGCCTAGAGAGATAACAATAATCTCAGCTGACAAGATGAAATCGGTACGTATGGCACCTTTGATTTTGTCCTTTTCAAACGCGACCAAATCTACCGACTCATCTGCATTGGCTTTTAAACGGGCATTTTGCTCTTCATCATGAGGCAACAATTTCGGCCAAAACTTGTGAATGACCTTCTCAGCCCCTTCATAACTCAGGTATAACCCTCCGATCATCAATAGCGGAGTAATCAACCACGGTATAAAATAACTGATCAATAGCGCCGCTGGTACTAAAATCACTTTGTTCACGGCAGAGCCTTTGGCTACTGCCCAAATGACGGGGAGCTCACGATTTGGCTTAACCCCTGTGACCTGCTCGGCATTGAGTGCTAAATCATCACCAACTAAGCCCGCGGTTTTTTTAGCGGCAACTTTGGTCATGACGCTCACATCATCCATTAAGACGCTGATGTCATCGAGTAAGGTTAATAAACTGGCACCTGCCATGTGTGCTCCTTAAAGCAAATTTGTTAAAGTAAGTCGTTCTTAAATGGTTTATACAACGCATTTTATATAGATTTTTATAAAAACAATGCGATTAGCCTTAGACTACAAGTTCAAGCGCATATGTTAAATAGCACAAATGTATCTTATTTTTTGAATTTATGTTGATAGCTATTCTTTAAAGTTGGCTTTATTGATACTTCTTGGCAGTCTTCCCTTTGCTATTATTTAGCATAAATATGGTAATATGAAGGCTATTACTACCTATCTTTTATTATCAATAAGTTATAAAAACTTCTTCAATGTTAGACCTTTAAAACACTGCCAAGACACATTACTATATAGAAAAGTTTATAGCGTTTTTATAACGAACTCATGATTAGGCGCGATGCCTATAGGAAACCCGTATGCCGTTCCCCACTATCAAAAATACCACCTTGCGTAACCCTCTTTCTCGTACCGTTCTATCTCGTTTTATGATGAGTGCGCTGCTGGTTGGTATCGCTGCTGGCTGCTCAAACAATGCCGCTGATGCAACCAGCAATACCAGTGTTGTAAATGCTGCACAGACAAATGCCACTGCTGCTAAGCCCTCAGCTGGTAATGATGCAACCGTGGTAAAGGCATTACAGGCTAACCTAAAAAGCTCTGGTATCGAGGAAACTATCGTTTCAGCCGTACCGACAGATATGGATGGTATTTATTGGGTGACCGCTGAAGGTCTACCTTCTTTCTTTACTGATAAAGCTGGCAAGCATATTATTCAAGGTCAGATCATTGCTGTGGGTGATGCCGCTCCGGTTGATATCAGTGCTGCATTGGTTGCTACGACAGCACAAGAAGCGCTAAAAGCCGTCGATAAAAAAGACATGGTGATTTATCCAGCGAAAGGCGAAACTAAAGCCGTTATTTATGCCTTTACTGATGCAGACTGTGGCTACTGTCGCAAACTACATTCAGAAATGGATGATATCAATGCGCGCGGTATCGAGGTTCGTTATCTGGCATGGCCACGCAGTCAAGAGTCTGTACCAAAAATGGAAGCGATCTGGTGTAGTCAGGATCGCAAAGCTGCAATGGATCAAGCAAAAATCGGTGCCAATGTACAAGCCCCTAGCTGTGCCAACCCTGTACAAGAACATATGGCTCTAGGCTCAAGACTTGGTGTGCGCGGTACGCCTGCGGTATTTACCGAAACAGGACAACAAGTAGGTGGCTACTTGCCTGCAGCAGAATTGGCACAAGCAGTAGGCGCTAACTAATCATTTGAGTTATTAATATTAGTCACTCATATTAGAGCGACTAATATGAGTGACCCAGCATAAATGACATATACATATGCCAAACAAGATTGAAGCTACCGCTTTTTTATAATCGTAAGCTGATATAACCTTGATGACGTTGTCTTTATAACATTGGCCTTTATGACATCAACCTTCAGAACATTGGCTTTTATGGTATTAGCCTTTAGAACATTGCTCTTTATGAGATTGTATAGACGTCACAATGCCTTGTCGGTATGATACGATAAAGCGCGATGCAAAATGAGCAACACCCTTTTTATTTGAGCTTTTTTTATTCAACTATGATGAAGTAGATAGGCAGGCAGTACTAGGCAATGCGCACAGACGTTCTGTTTGATGGCGCAGACTCATTTGACACTGTCGCCGCTTATACTGACTTCATTGTATTTAACCTCTTGAGGATACTGTGAGTAATTCCATCAAACTAGCGATACTTGGTCTGGGCACCGTCGGAACGGGCGTGATCAATCTGATCAATGACAATTTAAATGAGCTAAAACGCCGTAGCGGACGCGACATTATTATTACCGAAGTCGGTACGCGTCGTCAGCGTGATGATATTGATACCAATATCATGCAAAACAGCGATCTGATGGCAATTGCCGCAAGCGATAATGTCGATATTGTTATCGAAGTGATTGGTGGTACTACCTTAGCCAAAGACGTCATTATGCAGGCCATCAAAAACGGCAAGCATGTGGTTACGGCAAACAAGGCTCTACTCGCTGAACACGGTAATGAGATCTTTGCCTTCGCTGAAGAAAACAATGTGCATGTTGCTTATGAAGCAGCGGTAGCAGGCGGTATTCCAATTATCAAGGTAATGCGTGAAGCACTTGCCGCCAACAAAATCGACTGGCTCGCGGGTATCATCAACGGTACTGGTAACTTTATCATGACCGAAATGCGTGATAAGGGTCGCCCATTTGCCGATGTGTTGAGTGAAGCACAAGAGTTAGGTTACGCAGAAGCAGATCCTACTTTTGATGTCGAAGGTATTGATGCTGCTCATAAATTGGCGCTACTCGCCTCTATCGCTTTTGGTATCCCGCTACAGTTTGATAAAGTTTACTGTGAAGGTATCACTGGTATTACCCTGCAAGACGTGAACTATGCCGAAGAGCTTGGCTACCGTATCAAGCATTTAGGGTTTGCCGTACGCCGCGATAGCGAAAACGATGGTGACGCAGGGGTTGAATTACGCGTACATCCAACACTTATTCCACAAGATGCGCTACTGGCGAACGTCAATGGCGTGAAGAACGCAGTACTGGTCAACTCACATCCACTTGGGCAGACGCTCTATTGCGGCGATGGCGCTGGTGCTGGTGCAACCGCTTCTGCAGTGATGGCCGACGTCATGGATTTAGTTCGTGTACTGGGTAGTAAAGACCGCGACGATCAGAGCAACACTGGACATCATGTACCGCATTTAGCATTTATCCCTGACCAGCTATCAGATACGCCTATATTGCGCGCTGATCAGATGGTAACTGGATATTATTTGCGTGTGCATGCTTATGATAGCCCAGGCGTATTGGCAGATATCACGCGCATCCTAAGTGATGCTGGTATCAACATCGATGCAATCTTGCAAAAGCCTGCGCATAAAGTAGGTCAAGTGCCAGTGATTATTCTGACGCTACCTGTGATCGAGAGTCAGATGAATCTTGCTATCGAAAAAATTGAAAAGTTAGAGACCATTACTGATAAAGTAGTACGCATACGATTAGATGAGCTAGCATAAACCAAATACTGAAGAAGACAGATGCTTATAATATAAGCAAAAGCTAGCCAATCGGCATCTGATTTCTTGGTAGATACTTAATCAAAACGCACAACAAGGAATAATAACGATGTCAAATGATGCAATTGTAATCCTAAACGGCGCACGTACACCAATGGGTGGCTTTCAAGGCGCACTAAAAGACATGAGTGCTACCGAGCTGGGCGCCGCCGCTATCAAAGCTGCCGTCGAACGCTCAGGTGTTAGCGCTGACAGTGTTGATGAAGTCATTATGGGTTGTATCTTGACGGCAGGTTTGGGTCAAGGCCCTGCTCGTCAAGCCATGCGTAAAGCAGGTCTACCGGATGCGACTGGTGCTGTCACGATCAATAAGCTTTGTGGTTCAGGTCTAAAAGCCGTCATGCAAGCACACGATGGTATCAAAGCGGGTAGCTTCAACGTCGCTGTTGCAGGTGGCATGGAGTCAATGACCAATGCACCGTATATCATGCCAGGTTCACGTGGCGGCTATCGTATGGGTCATAAAGAAGTCAAAGATCATATGTTCTTAGATGGTCTAGAAGATGCCGATACTGGTAAGCTAATGGGTATGTTTGCTCAAGAAATGGCCGATGAAAAAGGCTATACACGCGAGCAAATGGATGAGTTTGCTATTGAATCATTGAACCGTGCGCTAACTGCTATCAAAGACAACCACTTTAAAGATGAGATCGAGCCTGTCACGTTTGCCACTCGCAAAGGCGAGCAAACTGTTGATACCGATGAGCAACCGGCTCTTGCTAATGCTGATCGTATTCCTACTTTGCGTCCAGCATTTGCTAAAGATGGTACGATTACTGCTGCAAACGCTAGCTCAATCTCAGACGGTGCTGCAGCCGTCGTAGTAATGAAAGAGTCACAAGCGAAAGCTGAAGGCCTTGATTATCAAGCTCGTATCGTTGCTACTGCCTCAAACTCACGTCACCCAAGCGAATTCACCATCGCGCCAATCGGTGCCATTGAAAAAGTACTATCAAGTGCTGGTTGGTCAGTAGATGATGTAGATCTATGGGAAATCAATGAAGCCTTTGCGATGGTTACTATGGCTGCGATCGACGAGTTAAAACTTGACCATGCCAAAGTAAATATCGAAGGCGGTGCATGTGCCCTTGGCCATCCAGTAGGCTGTTCAGGTGCTCGTATTCTAATTACGCTTATCAACTCTCTAAAACGTACTGGCGGCAAAAAAGGTGTCGCAACGCTATGTATCGGTGGTGGTGAAGCGGTAGCTGTTGCTATTGAACTTGCTTAAATAAAGCAGGTCTAACTGACTTAAAGTAAGTTAGCTAAATAATACTTAGATAATTATTGTTTATTGAGGAACCGCATTGCTAATGGTAATGCGGTTTTTTTGTGTCTGCTTTTTTTCGATGAATGTTGAATATTACTCTGTGTAAAGACTCGTTAACTTCTACCCCCTCCTATGTTATGCCACTTACAGCCTATTACACGCAATTACTGCAAGCGCACACTTTGCTACCTTGCTCATATATCTCATCAAAAATCACGGTGTTAGGATAGCTACAAGTTGATAGGGAAGCTATTCATTTTCTTCACTGTTAACTGTAATAAATATGGTTTTACTAAAAATTAATAACAACATCAACCATTACATTATAAAAAATAAACTCGCAAAAAAGGAATATAACAATGAGTCAACTAATTCGTTTAAAAGATATTCAAGCTACTCATCAAGATTTAATTGGTGATGACTATTATGACCCAACGCACAAAACTGCTTACGGTATCAATGAAGAGAAAATCGGTAAGATCGAAGGCGCCCTAGTGGAAGACACGACTGGTCGTATTCGTTACTTAATCGTAGACGCAGGCGGCTGGTTTAGTTCAAAAGAAGTATTGGTACCAGCAGGTTTAGCGCGTATCGTTGGTGATGATGTCTTCTTTGATAGCTTAACAAAAAAACAAGTAGAAGCCATGGAAGTATACGATCACGACTATCAGTACAGCTACAAAGAGCAGTATGAAAGAGATCGTCAAGCGTTTAACGCCGATACACTTCCTGTAGAAGATCGCGTTGATATTGCAGATCACTCTTATGATGCACCAAATACACTGGAGCTATTAGAAGAGCGTCTAACGGTAAATAAAGACCGTATCGTTGCTGGTCTAGTAAAAGTAGGTAAGCATGTCGTTACTGAAGAGCGCAATGTCGATGTAGATTTAGAAGAAGAACATGCCAATATCCAACGTACTAGCGTAGATCGTCCAACAGACCGTCGTATTGGTGACCTCGATGCTACTGAAACAGTTGAAGTCGAACTACAGGCCGAACGTGCTCGCGTCAGCAAAGAAACCTATGTTTCTGAAGAAGTAAATGTCGGTAAAACGACCGATCACCATACCGAAACCCTAATTGAGACCATTCAACGTGAAGAGCTAGATGTTGATGGCGACGGCAACGTGGTTGACCGTGAGGGTAACTTAGTAGACCGTGATGGTATCACAGCAGAAGATGTACGCCGTGCTCGTGGCATGTAATATGCTAATACGTCATAGTTTAACGACGTAAGCTTCCTATACCGTCAGTTAAATATGATGATAGTAAGTAGCTAAGCTCATATGTTTAGCGATTAAGATCAGAGCATGTCTCTGGTCTTTTTTGTATTCATAATATGAGCGAATGGTTTATAGTATTAAATGTAGCTAGTTAATATATGTGGTTAGTTAACATATAATGTTTGAAATTATTAGAAACTCATCGTTTATAATTATAAAGGAATAATAATGACTACTGAAAATGGAAACAGCCTTTACCAAGATAACTTGGATAAAGAACAAAATATCTCAACGAAGCAGACGAATAATACCGTCAATGTTGGACACTTAGAGCTATTAGAAGAACGTCCTGTGATTAACAAAGAACGCTTGGATGTGGGTAAAGTAACCGTCACCAAACATTCACGCACTAAAACTGTTGAAGTGCCAATTGAGTTAGTAGAAGAATATATCACCATTCGTACTGAGTACCATGACGCAGAGAGCCAAGATTTACTCTCTGGTAATTACGATGAAAAAGACATATTACGCCACGTCGAGCCTTCTTTGGATAGCAAAGCTGTAGTGACCATTAATGGTAAACAAATAGAGATTGGCGATGAACCGGTTGATATTGTGCTATCTCGCCAAGTGGCTACTATTACCAAAGACACCTACGCTATTCAAGACATCGAAATTAACAAAAGCACCCATGTACATACTGATAGCATTCAAGTAGAGCTCAAGCATGAAGAGTTAGATGTGACTGAAGAAGGTTTGCTGGCTCATGGTTCTGATACATCTCCATTAAAATAAGCGCTGATAGTTTAGTTACTACGAACTTGTATGATTGATAAAGATTATTTCACAACATGAAAAAGCAACGCTATCTTAGCGTTGCTTTTTTAATGCCTATCACTTACTAAATATTGAAGACCAACTATGAGGCTTCATTACACTCGAATGTATTCACATTTGACTCATCTGCACCAGCAGTACGCATGACGCCAGTTTTACGAGCTTCGTGCCCTACGCGCCATTGTGTGAATCCTTGACCACCATCAATTGCGGTCGCCACTTCAAACACTTCAGGATTACTACCTTCATTGGTTTGGTTCAACGTTACTGTACCCATGTCGGTTGCGACAACAACTTGATTGGAATCTTCTTTATAAGTCGCCTCAACTTTTAGTTCAGGTGTACATAGATATGACATCTGCATCACGCCGCTGTTTACTGAAGCGGTGGTATCACCTTCTACTTCGTTAAGTGAAGCGTCTTCGGTATCGACGACGACATCACTAGGTTCAGCAGGCTCCGCTGACATTGGAACAGACTCTTCTGTATTAGCACCGTCTTCCATTCCCGACTCTGGCTCTGCCTGTTGCTGACAAGCACTGACCGTCAAGGCGCCAGCCAACAAACTTGTTAAAACTACTGAGCTACGCACTTTTTTTAAGAATTCTACACTCATGACACTCTCCCAAATAAATATGTTAAACACTATAGCGTGTCCATAAATTCACGCCTATGCTGAATTTGTAAGTAATCAATACAAAGTGTTTGTTGGTCTTAGTCTAGCAAGTTTTAAGTTTGCATAAGTTATCTAACAGATATGAAAAAGCCCCTATCTACTTAAGATAAGGGCTTTTTTAGGTAAGAGCTTGCTTTAATAGCAGTTCAGTAAATAGCTAATGACTTGCTATGATTAAAGACTAGATTTTACCATGACACTGCTTGTACTTAAGACCTGAGCCACAAGGACACGCTGCATTACGACTGATATTCATACCTGCATATGGATTTGGTTCATTAGCATTACTACCATTACCTGCTATAGCAGCACCAACACCAGCTGCGGCAGCTCCACTGTTTAAAGTGCGGCTTTGTGGTTGCGGCTGAGCAGCTGAACTACTCGCATTGCTATCCAAGTTATCTACATCGTCATGCTCAAACTGCATTTGCATATGGGCAGCGTTCTCACGTTGCTGAATTTCTAACGCTTCTAGTTCTTCTTTGGTTGGGATATGCACACGTGACAAGTCTTGTACGGTCTCAGACTTAATCGCACCAAGCATCATCTGGAATAATTCAAACGACTCACGCTTGTATTCTTGCTCAGGGTTTTTCTGTGCATAACCACGCAAATGAATCCCTTTACGTAGCTGATCCATCTGCGTTAAATGCTCTTTCCAATGCTTATCTAGACTCTGTAGCATGAAATGACGCTCAAGCTGAGCGGCGTCTTTTTCACCCATCTGCTCACGGCGACTGTGATAACGATCTATCGCTGTTTGAACGATTTTCTCACGCAGACCTTCTTCATCCAGACGACGATCTTCATCTAACCAATCATTAATCGGCATTGAGATTTTGAACTCGTCTTCTAACTCGTCTTCTAATCCATCAATATTCCACTGATCATCAATAGAACCAGGTGGAATAAACTGATTGATCATCGCGTTATATACTTCATGATGCATCACTTCGATGGCTTCTAATAAGTCCATTTCTGCTAATAAATCATCACGCTGACCATAGATAACTTTACGCTGCTCATTGGCAACATCATCATATTTCAGTAGGTTTTTACGAGCATCAAAATCGCGACTCTCAACTTTACCTTGCGCGTTTTCGATCGATTTAGAGACCATTTTATGTTCGATGGCTTCATCTTCTTTGAGGCCCATCGCACGCATCATATTGACCACGCGATCGCCTGCGAAGATACGCATCAGATCATCTTCAAGCGATAAGAAAAAGCGTGACATACCAGGGTCGCCTTGACGACCAGCACGACCACGTAGCTGGTTATCAATACGGCGTGACTCATGGCGCTCAGAGCCGATGATATGTAAACCACCAGCTGCTACGACTTGGTCATGTTTGACTTGCCATTGAGATTTTAGACGCTGCATCTCTTCTGGGCTCACCGCATCGATATCTTCGATAAACGACTGCCAGTTACCCCCAAGGATAATATCCGTACCACGGCCTGCCATGTTGGTGGCGATTGTGACTGACTTTGGACTACCTGCCTGTGCGATAATTTCTGCTTCACGCTCATGCTGCTTGGCGTTTAGAACGTTATGCTTAACGCCTTCTTGGTCAAGCAAGTAAGACAACTCTTCACTGGCCTCAATCGTCGCTGTACCAACCAGTACTGGCGCGCCTTTTGCTTGAATTTCTTTAATTTCGCGAATGATGCCTTTGTATTTGCCTAACTTGGTTAGGAAAATCTGGTCATCCATATCGATACGAGCAATTGGCTCATGCGTTGGAATCACAATGACATCTAGATCGTAAGTAGATTTGAACTCAGCAGCTTCGGTATCAGCGGTACCTGTCATACCAGACAATTTGTCATATAGACGGAAATAGTTCTGGAAGGTCGTGGTTGCAAGCGTTTGGTTCTCCGCTTGGATCTCAACGTTTTCTTTCGCTTCTACTGCTTGATGCAAGCCTTCTGACCAGCGACGACCAGGCATGGTACGGCCTGTATTTTCATCAACGATGACCACTTCGCCTTCATCGACGATATAGTGAACGTTTTTGACAAACACGTGATGCGCACGGATGGCAGCTTGAACGTGAGCCAAAAGTGGCAAACGACTTGGGCTATATAAGCTTTCGTTTTCACCCAGCTCACCCACTTCGATTAAGAAGCGCTCGATTTTTTCATAGCCTTTTTCGCTAATCTCAATCTGGCGATTCTTTTCATCAATCCAGAAGTCTTCTTCTTCGTTGTTCTTGTTTGCTTCTTCATCTTTTGAACGAATCAGCACAGGAATAATCGTATTAATCAGCGCATACATGCGTGAAGAATCTTCAGCTTGACCTGAAATAATAAGCGGCGTACGAGCCTCATCAATCAAGATGGAGTCAATTTCATCAATAATACAAAAGTTTAGCGGGCGCTGTTTTTTCTCAGCAAGGCTAAAGACCATGTTATCGCGCAGATAATCGAAGCCGTATTCGTTATTGGTACCATAGGTAATATCAGCTTGATAAGCTTCGATTTTTTCTTGTGGCGGCTGCTGTGAGTAAATCACGCCAACAGTCATACCTAAAAACCCAAACAACGGACGGTTTAGCTCAGCATCACGCGCAGCCAAATAATCGTTGACCGTGACCAGATGAACCCCTTTACCGCTGATCGCATTTAGATACATGGCCAAGGTTCCCATTAGGGTTTTACCTTCACCAGTTTTCATCTCAGCGATTTTACCTTCGTGCAAGGTGATACCACCGATCAGCTGCACGTCATAGTGACGCATACCGTTGACACGTAATGATGCTTCGCGGCAGACAGCAAATGCTTCTGGCAATAATGCATCTAAGCTTTCGCCTTTTTGATGTCTGGCTTTGAATTCTTCAGTTTTTTGTTGTAGTTGCTCATCAGACAGGGCTTGTATTTCAGCCTCTCGTGCGTTGATCTTGCTGACCACTTTACGCATGCGTTTTAATTCGCGGTCATTTTTGGTGCCAACCACACTGCCTATAATCTTTGATAACATAATTTTTTGACCTATGGAATATTCGATAATTAGTGCGCATTAGCCAAAGCTTAGCTCTCTGCCTTGTCATCACCCGACTAAGTACTACCTAATTTAGTATCGCCCAATTAAGTGTGCCGTCATTATATATGGTTATGACGCTGATGGATACAAGGGCAACGAGTAGATATTTGCCACAGTAAAAACCGAGTAGGACGTGTTAAAATAGCGAATACCTTCTTAAATTTCTTAGCTTTTTCAGCGACTTTATTTGTTTGTCATAGTTCGATTTTTATACGCTTGCTACCACTGCGTCTTGGCTCAAAATTTGTCGTGGAACCATTTATCTACAAGTGACTGGCTTATTGATAAAGCCAAAGCTATATATCAAACTCATACATAAGACAAATAACCCTTTAGCATCTCTATCACAAAATACTCATTACCAATCATTAAAGCACTATAAGAGACTCTGCATGACCGTAAAACCATCTGTACAAAATCAGTCGTCAAATCCTAATCAATCAGAAAAAACCTTATCAAAACAAGAGACCTCTGACTGCTTAAGTATAGGCGATGCCGTCTACAACCTAGCAGACCATACGCCGATGATGGTGCAATATCTAACCATGAAAGCCAACTATCCACAAGCACTGCTATTGTACCGGATGGGTGACTTCTATGAGCTGTTCTTTGATGATGCCAAGCGAGCGGCGCAAATACTAGATATTACATTAACGCGCCGTGGTACGGATAAAGCAGGTAACACGATAGCCATGGCGGGCGTGCCCTTCCATGCAGCCGATAGCTATATGGCACGCTTAATCGCTGCTGGGCAAACCGTCGTTGTATGTGAGCAAATTGACGAATCGACAACTGGCAACGCTAGTTACAAGGCCAACGTCCCTGCAATGGGCGACAAGCAAAAGAAAGACAAAAGTAAATCTGCTGCTGGTAGCATCATGCGCCGCGAAGTGGTTAAGACGCTTACCGCAGGTACTATTACTGATGACGCATTGATTGCCCCTAATCATACGCCGACTGTGGTTGCCATCGATATTTCGACTATGAAAACGCAAGACAATAGCCAGACGTTACAAGCAGCCGTTAGCCAGATGGATTTGGCCGCAGGTACACTGACTACCCAGACACTGATAGCAGATAAAAATGATATAGATGGCTTGCAAACTCAAATGCTTACTGTATTAGCACGTTTTGCGCCTAGTGAATGCATCATTAGTGAAGCACTTATTGATAGCGTTGGCGGCAGCATTGGAAGCAATGATACAGAGTGGCTACTGTGGTTACGACAAAATCTGGACTGCCCTATTATAGAAGTCGCTGCCAATGACTTTCATCGTGAGCATGCCAGTGACACGCTTTGTCAACAGTTCGAGGTTCAGCGTCTCGACGGGTTGGGCATCCATGAAGCTCCACTTGCGCAAACCAGTTGTGCTGCGCTTATCCACTACGCGCGTCAAACTCAGCAACGCCACGTACCTCAAGTGAACCAACTCATTGTTGAGTACAGCGACGATTATTTGATTATCGATGCCAATAGCCAGCAAAACCTTGAGCTATTTACCCCTGTTAGTAGCAATGGCACTTCTTTGATATCTGTGCTGAATCACTGTCAGACTCCGATGGGTAAACGCCTACTTGTGCAGCAAATGAAGCGTCCACTGCGTCAGCATTCACGTATCAATATGCGTCTAGATGCGATAACTTGTTTGCTAAACCCAAAGAGTGACTCAATTGAGTCAAACCAAGATGCGAGAGATAGCTTATTGGTTACACGTTTGCGAGAAACGCTAAATACTATTGGCGATATTGAACGAATCAGCAGTCGAATCGGGCTAATGAGTGCCAAGCCTCGTGACTTACGCAAGCTCGCCGATGGTATCGCTAGTAGCGCCCAGCTTACTACCTTATTGACAGCATCAGGTATCAGTCATGAAGACGCTGGCCTGCTACCAATGCTGATGCAGCAATTGCCAGCTGAGTTACCTGCTGTTCAATCCGTTGCCGAATTAATCGAGCGCGCTATTGTCATTGAACCGCCTGCTCATATCCGTGATGGCGGAATGCTAGCGGCGGGCTACGATGAAGAATTTGATCGCCTTACCCATTTGCATGACAATATCCAATCGACGCTAGACGAGATGGTAGAGCGCGCACGTCAAGACAACCAACTACCTAGTCTAAAAGTCGGCTTTAATAAAGTTAGCGGCTTCTATTTTGAATTGCCCAAGATGCAGGCGAAGAATGCCCCTGCCCACTTTATCCGTCGGCAAACGCTTAAAAGCAGTGAGCGCTTTATCACTGATGAGCTAAAGGAAGTCGAGACAGAATATCTAAGCGCTCAATCTTTGGCGTTGGCTCGTGAAAAGCAGCTGTATCAAGAGCTGCTCACTCAATTAAACCAACATTTGGCTGACCTACAACAGCTTAGCGCGGCTATCGCCCAATTAGATGTGCTAAGCAATTGGGCCCAACTTGCCATGACTTATAACTGGCAGCGTCCAATCATGGGTCTACATAAAAAAGACCAAAGCGAATCAGTGACCAAAAATCAAACCAACATTGATATTCGTCAAGGTCGTCACGTTGTGGTCGAAGCGGCATTAAATCAAACGAATGCGAACAATAGGAATAGTAATTCGTTAAGTACAAACCACTTTGTCGCCAATGACTGCGCACTAGGTAGCGCCAATGCTGATGAAGGACACCCTGAAAGATTACTTCTGATTACCGGTCCTAATATGGGTGGTAAATCTACCTATATGCGCCAGACCGCGCTGATTGTACTGCTCGCGCATTGCGGCAGCTTTGTGCCAGCTGAGCATGCGAATATTGGTGATATCGATCGTATTTTTACGCGTATTGGTTCAGCTGATGACTTGGCTGGTGGCAAATCGACCTTTATGGTGGAAATGATTGAGACTGCCAATATCTTAAATCAAGCAACGAATAAATCACTGGTATTAATGGACGAAGTCGGTCGCGGTACTGCTACCACTGATGGTCTTGCCATTGCCCATGCCTGTGTCAATCGCCTAGTCGAGATTGGCTGCCTGACATTATTTGCCACTCACTATTTTGAGCTGACCCAATTAACGAATGGTACTGGTAACCACCATGCTAATATCCGTAACGTTCATGTAGCAGCCAGTGAAGTTGATGGTCAATTATTGTTATTGCATCAAATTAAAGATGGCGCAGCGAGTTCTAGCTTTGGATTACATGTCGCAAAAATGGCGGGCATCCCTTCTCAAGTGCTAAATGATGCTAAGCGCTATCTAGCAGACAACTTACAGTTAGACCATTTAGCCGTAGATAAAGCAAAAACTATTGATGATAAAAATGAATTAGCTAAGTCAGTAAAGGATAAACGGGAAGAGAGTTATAATGATGCTACTCTCAATCAAGAAGTAAGTCATACCGCTCAAACATCAGACGCAATTAGTAATCCAAAACAAAATCAGCTATTTAGCCTACAAGATGAGCTAAGTATGATTGATCCTGATAGTCTAACGCCCAAGCAAGCGCATGATTTACTTTATTACTTAAAAAAAATCATTAGTCATTAAAGGGAATTGTCAAAGTGTAGTAAAGGCGCTAAAATACGCTTTATTTTCCAACTATTCTATGTAGCCCTTATAGTTGATTTAATTTGAAAGAATTACAATGTAGCTGAGCGCAGAGGTATAAATAATACTCCAGGCAAGGCTGACACGATAATTCTCTTGAAAGAGATTGACTATATCAGCCAATCCAATAACAGGTAGACCTCACTATGACCTTTGTCGTTACAGATAACTGCATTCTTTGCAAATACACCGACTGTGTAGAAGTCTGTCCTGTGGACTGCTTTTATGAAGGCCCAAACTTCCTAGTCATCGATCCTGATGAGTGCATCGACTGCGCGCTATGCGAGCCTGAATGTCCCGCCAATGCGATCTTCTCAGAAGATGAAGTACCGAAAGACCAAGAGATGTTCACTCAGCTAAATGAAGAGCTGGCTCAGAAATGGCCGAACATTACTGAGATGAAAGGGCAAATGCCAGAAGCTGAGAAATGGGATGGCGTGGAAGGTAAGATTCAGTATTTAGAAAGATAATTGTTACTCTAAGATAACTCAATATATTGAGCCAATAAAAAACCACCTAATGGCGATATGCTGTTAGGTGGTTTTTTATCATTCATTAGAAATAAGTAGCTGCAAAAATCGTTTTTTTATCGATGTACAAGACATATTTTATAGCTTAAACCATGATTTTCTTTGCCAAAGGGTAGCATAAGAACATTAATACGCCCCAAGATAGCCAGCCATACTTTAGTATACTTTGAGAAGGTATAAAACCAACACCATTTATAAATAAAGCAATTAGAAAAAAAATAAGAGAGCTAATCAATGCTGCACCGAGAACATACTTCATAATTATTCCAAAAATTATCTATAAAAAACTTAAACAAGGCATCTTCTTCTCTAAGGTCACGAATCCCCACAGTATTAGTATCTTTACTATCTGTTAATGTCACTGTATTTAGTACGGTTGTTTCTCAAATTTCCCAATCACGTCAAGGTAGTGACGTCATAATAATTTTACTTATTGGTAAGTCTTCATCGACAGCTAATCATAGATGCCTTACGCTATTCATTACCTCATAGTCTGAAACTTACCAAAATGAATCTGATATTAAGCAACTGCTCTAACGCTGTATAAATTTCGCTATTATTAATATAAATTTATAAACCTTTGCCATAGATATATTCTGTAATCATATTATTATCTGTGATTAAACGAGGCTCTCTTCCGAGAGAATCCATATTAATACTTTGATAAGATTTTAAGGGATGAGCCATAATAATCTCAGCAGCATCCTGACATCTAGCCTGACTATTAAAGATGGGGTTCTTAGTCTTATAGTTTTTGAGTTGACACAAATTATTTTCAATCATTGCTCTATTAATCATTACTGGGCGCGTAGAAGCTAAAACAAAGTACTTATACTTGTAAACATAGTTAAAAACGTTTTGGGCAGTGTAATAAGCATCTAAAGATTGCGTCGTATTATAATAGGCAACACCATCCGGTTCTAAAGAAAATTTTATGAGGCTTAAAAACTCTGCACTTAATAAATTAGAAACATATGCACGCCAATGCCATGTAGTATTCATTAGAATGATATCGTATGTACTGTCTCGATGCTGTTTTAGATATTTACGTCCATCATCAAATATAATCTCAATTCTATCATCTTCTAATAGCGCACTGACTTCTGAATTCTCTCTGATGAAATCCACATACGCAGGATTAATTTCAACAATTGTTATTTTCTCTAAACTTGGCATACTAGTAAGTACTTGCGCCCATGACCCTGTACTCAAGCCAATAATAAGTGCTGTCTTAGCCTCTGGTTTTATTGCAGCTAATAAATAAGCTCTATCTATGCCGTTTGTATTATGGAAAATATTCGTATTTAATTTACCATCATAGACATTAGCACCAAATACCACCTTGTCATTGTGATCATCATAAACTTGGATAAAACCGTATTTATTTTCTATGAGTTGGTCTGGATATTTTTTAGCCTGATAACTATTTTTAGACAATTCATGAAATATTTTTTCTGGCAATAACAATGCCATTAATGATATTACACTGACAGCTAATAGCATAGATTTTACTTTTAATGACTTAAAGCAAAACAATCCTATAATTAAAGTGAAAGTACAAACTAATAAATAAACCTGTTGTGTATTTAAGTAATCTAACGCGATGAAACCTATCAATAATGGTGCAAGTGTACTACCAAAAACGTTTACAAAATAAACATTAGATATTTGTGTCCCAGTTTTTTTATCAGCAGCCCCAACATGATGTACTAATGGAAAAGCCACGCCTCTGACAGCAGCACAGACTAGGGTAAATAATCCTAATAAGATAATAGAAGGGTTATAGAGTGCAGAATATGAATATAATGCAGCAATCAGTATAATATCTATCAGTGCAGCAATAACGAACACTACACCTAAAGTTGAGATATTGATCTCTACTCTTTTTTTGCAAATATGCGTTCCAACTTGTGCTCCTAAAGCAATACCTAACAAAAACAATGCTAACGTATAGGCGAAAGTCTGAGGCACTGACATACCGACAAACGACATGATGCGCATCCAGATAATTTCTTGCGATAAGCTCAAAAATCCACTAAAGAAAGAAACGATATAAATATAGTTTTTATAAGGCATGGTTTCTTCCATATAGTATAAAAATAGTGCTAGCTATCATCATGTTGAATACAGCAGCTACTTGAATGGCTTGTGATAATGTCAAATAGTTAAATAATATAAACCCTGTCGCAAGTGCCCCAATCGCTGCACCTAAAGTATTATAAAAATACAAGGTACCGATAGACTGACCAATATTGTCAATAAATTGATTAAAATACCCAGTTAATAGTGGCAAAGTCAGCCCCATCAAGAAAGTCGGCAGTAATAATAAGAAAAACGTAAATACGGCTAATAGCGGTAAGCTTGCATGTGCTAATACAGACTGCAAGCTCAATATTAAATGATAGCTTGCCAGTCCAAAGATGCCAATTAACATCTCAACCATACAAAATATTAAGATAATATTATTAGGGAATTTATCTGCAATACGCCCACCGAAAAATGCCCCTATACCTAGCCCCATCATAAAAACTGAAATAATAAGTGTAATAGAAGTTAAGTCTACGCCAAAACCTGTAAATAGAAGGCGTTGCCAACTAACTTGATAAATCAAAGCGCTAAAGCCAGATATAAAAAATATTGCAGCTAAATTTGAAAGTAGGACTTGTTGTTTTGGTCTCATTTTATCTCTCTACAACTACCTTGTTGTGAACTACGATCATAGTCTTTACTACCCATGACAAAGCGTGGATAGTAACTCCATTTGTTTAAGATACTTCGATCAAGTTGATAGTGAGGAATATTGATATTAGCTGCATCTATCAATGTCGGAAATATTGATGTTTGATCCAGTTTCTTATCCTGATTTGATTTTAAATATTGAATCTTCTTAGGATTTTGGGTAGCAAAGCTTTCTGAGAACCATACAAAGCTAGCTATTTCAAAGTTATATGCCGTTTCATTACCATGACCGCTTTTATCACAGTTACCATCAAACAAGTCTTCGCCATGGTCTGAACTATACAATAAAAATGACTCCGTCTGCTTCTGCGTTTTAATAGTCTCTATTACTTCATTTAATATATAGTCAGTATACAGAATAGAGTTATCATAACTATTTATTAGCTGCTCTTTGTATTTACTATCTTGCAAATTATAGATATCTAAATCATTTAATGAAGGTTTAAAGACATCAAATGTAAGTGGGTAACGATGTGAATAGTCAAAGTGACTACCTAATGTGTGAATGATAATAAATTTCTTTCCATCTGGTTGAGATAATATTTTTTTGAACTCTGGTAATACCACTTCATCTGTTTCCCCTTGAGCACTATAATTAGTTTTATTCAAAAATTTAATATGATCTGCTTCCTTAGCATAAACGGATGTACTGGTATCATAATTACCAAACTTCTGTTGGTTAGATAGCCAGTAAGTTGCAAACCCTGCTTCTTTAAAAGCAGAAATTATAGACTTCTCAGAAAAATCGTAATCATGGACTTTTTCGGTAGGTTTTCGAGTTAATAGCATTGGGATTGAACTTCGCGTAGCATTTGAAACCCCAATCATATCTCTAAAATTAATAATGTTTTTTTGAGATGATAAAAGTGGATTAGTTTTACGTTTATAGTCGTTCAATTGCCAGTTCGCTCTACGGCTAGTTTCGCCAATGACCAGTATAATAGTTTGTTCGTGCTGTGGATCGTATAAAGAGCTAGCCTGAAATTTGAACTTCTGATGTTTGATAAATGCTTCATTGATTTTGCTCTGTTCTCGATATAAATCATAGAAAGAAACAAATAACCCTAACGGATAAGTTTGCTTTAGTTCTTGTACTAAACCATTCTTTTCTTCTACTAGAAAATTATTTGAAATATTCTCAAAACTATTATCTACTTCATTTGCTAGTATTTGATTCGCAGTAACACCAGTGAATATACTTAAACTTATACTTATAATAATCCACCAACGACTACGATGAGACCAATATACTGGATGACGATAAATATACCAAAATAGAATAGTTATTAAAATAATCCAGATAATAAAAATAGCGGTATAGTAATAAACCCTGTTTCCTAAAAAACCTAATGCTTCTTGCCAATTAGTTTCGAAGATAATTCCTAAAACTTGCTCACTAATATTGCTTTCATAATAGTGAATATAAAATAAAATAAAGGGTACAAGAAGTACAACAGGATAAAGCATGACTAAATAACGACTACTCTTAATTACTGCCCCAAGATAAACGATCGTTAATAGGCTGAGTAGCAGTGATTGGAGTACGAAATTTTTACTGTACAAATATAGATTTGGCGATATTAACAGTAATGTTATTATCCAAACTACTAAACGATCCATCAAAATACGTCCTAAAGATAATAGCCAGACAAAAAAAAGTCCTCATTCGAGGACTTCTTTATATTTGTATAATAGTATTAATTATGAAGAAGCCTGACAACCAGCTGGACGATATTTACCTTCAACGGTAGTAGTACAAGTCCAAGTACCATCTACTGCACGTGCCCAAGTAAGCGTATTAGCGCCAGCTTTCTTAACATCAGCGGCAGCAGAGTTAGCAAAGGTAGATACGATAGTCGCAGCACCCGTTGCAGCAGTAATTGTAACTTGGGGTACACCAGTACCAGTGGCTACAGCAGTGGATCCATCTTGCTTAGCACCAGTTAATAAATTAGAACCTGTAGCATCAAGTTGACACTGAGTACCAGCAGAACCTAGTGTAGACTTGCCGTTAAGTAAACAATTATCTACTGCTGTTTTAATAGCGCCAGTCTCGCCCATCACGCGAGCAACTTGTGAACGTGCAATATAGTTTTGATATTGAGGAATTGCAATTGCTGCCAAAATACCAATAATAGCTACAACAATCATTAGTTCGATTAAGGTAAAACCTTTTTGAGCAGTGTTCATAATACTTCCTTTAAAGTAATGTGATAACAAATTGATTAACATGCCATTTAGTACAACAACTGTTACCTATTATAAATAGTACGATGTCAGCGTAAAGTAATAACTAAAACTACTGACTCTCTTGTTATGTTTGCAGATATTATGCCAACTTATTTATTAACTGATATATATTTCTTATTGATATAATTTTCTAGCGTAATAAACGATATATTGGTGTTAAAAGTACTTGATAAGCTCAAATCTTCCATTAGAAGTATCGAAGAATACATAGTTTAAAATAAAATCGTCGTTGACAATTTTTGTCTATTTAGTATTGTTACAGTTAAATTGCTGTAAATTGTCAGTTTTCATAAATTTAGATATTAAAAGATAAATTATGTATGACATTTTTTGTCAAAACTAGTTTATATGTTTTAACTTGTTTTGTTGACATTACATCAGGCAAAATAAATCGCTTACTCATTCCAGTCACTACTTGTACTACATTTGGAAAGTCGACATTTAGTACCTTTGTAATCTAAGCTAAGCATACCATCATTAGCCATTTGTTCTCCTGCCACTGGGGTAGCAACGATAGCCCAATTAGAAGTAAGTGGGTCAGGGGTGAAAGTAACTTGATACAAAGCTGTACCTTGTGCAGGGTAACTACCACCCAGTCCTATTATTACATCATTACTATAGTTACCTTGCGCCAGTTTATTACTTTGGATTTGAGTAGCGATATTTTGCATCTCACTCATCATGTCAGTACGTTTGGTTTTTATTACATACTGTTGATAGCTTGGATAAGCAATAGCTGCTAGCACACCAATAATAGCGATGACGATCATAACCTCTATCAAGGTAAATCCACGCTGGTAATCAGATGAATTAATCGATTTACATACTGTAAAAACCATTACCACTCTTCCTGATCTGTACCGCAATCGCTATTTGAAACGACTACATTGTTATTTTTACTCTGACAACGTAAACCGGTACTAGTTAGCATAATCTCATTAGCATTGGCAGTAATACCTGTTTTATTTGGTAGAGCTAACATCTTCCACGTACGACCAGTAATACTGTCAACAGAAGTTCCTTTGACAGGAGCAAGGGAGCTAGCCGTATTAACACCATCTACGAGTGTAATAAGGTAGAGATAGTTTGTTGAATCACTACCGTCTGGCACATAAATAGTTGTATTGTTCGCTTCATCATAGCCATAAGTAATAACATTCGATGTACTATCGACATTCTTAGGCTGAAAGCCTTGATAGCTCAAAGCTTTAGACCGCCAATGCTCAAGATCTATTTGTAACTGTAGCATCCTTGCCTGTGCCTCACGCTCCGCATTCATCACCGCATATTGCCGATATTTAGGTATAGCTACGGCTGCCAAGATACTAATAATCACCACGACAACCATCAGCTCTATAAGCGTAAACCCTTGGCTTGGGCGGCGCACTGGTGATAAGAAATATATCGTTTTATTCGCCGCCATTTTTTGTTACCCTTATTTCTTATCTTAGTGAGTTATAATTGGCAAATATCTGAGACTTATTGACCATTACTTTGTTCGTACCATGCTTTTGGTTGTAATGTGTAGCGCTCATTAAATAAATACTCTGTAGCACTACCATCACCATCAGTTTGAACTGGCTTACCAGTGCCTGGATAAAGGTCTTTAATATTACTATTATTTTTGAAATTATCTTGACCATAGTCTGCGCGGTTTGCTACCTTGATACGCTCACTGATAGTAGTAGTACCTATCAAGACTTTTATATCTTTGTTATCAGCGTTGTAAGCACCAAGTGTTAATTCTTGAATCCCTTGCCCTGCTGGAATATAACCACCTGTACCTGTTTTAGAGTCATCATCCATACAGATACCATAAGGTAGGCAGTATAGTTGGCGCTCAGATCCACCCATAATCCGTGCGGCACAGCTTGAAACAGTACCATAAAGCTTATCAGGGTTGTATACAGTCGTATATAGAATGTTATTAATAGCGGCCATATCTCCTACACCTTTGTTATACCGAACCTTGTTGTACCCATCAAAACGGGTTAATGGATAATACCAGCCTTTTTTCCCGCCAGTAACCATCATATTTTTCACGTTGTTCTTCGCATCAGTATCAGGCATACCTGCAAGTTTATCTGACAGATTCACCAACTCTTCTTCTGTCAAATTATTGATAGATTTTTTGAAGCTACTATTATATAGCTGAGCACTAGTAATATCGGTATCAATAATGCCATAGACACGATTAGCATAATTATTATTATCACGCAAAGTCGATAGCGGAGAGCTACGATTACCAGAAATAACGTTGACTAGAGCGAAAATACTGCCACTATTAGTACCACCTTCGCTACGATAAAAACTTACGACTGGCCGAGTGTAGAAGCGATAAGCATATTTTTGATCAATACTGGCACTAGCGTTAAATATACGTGTAATACCTTTATTGTTAAATTTATTAACTGCTTCAAACCCAAATTGCTCAATACGAGCATTTTCAAAGTCTGCACGGAAAACTTGTCCACCTAAGTCGGCCGCATATAAATGATCCATTAATCCGTCATTGTCTCTATCAAGTACTGTAATCTCACCTGTAAAGCTGTGAATCATATTACTATCGTCAGTCTGGGTCGCTGACCAGATTAATTCGCCAGTCTTTGCATTAACCATGTATATAGCATTTCCTTTAGCAGGCTTACTAGAGGTAGGTCTGTAATCAGCATCTTCATAGCTCATATCATAACCGCCACCAAATATAAGTACGTCAGTAGAGGCATTATTTTTATTAGAATTCGAGCCTTTATTTAAACGAATTTTAGCTATTGTAGGTTTACTCCAGATTTGACCCAAGCGTGCAAATTTCGTAGAAGAACCACCATTTACACTGCTTGGTGTAATAGTAAATTCAATCTCGGGACTAGATTTTTTGCTTATGTTAATACCATAGAATGCCTCACCTCCCATTCGAAGGCCTCCATAAGCAAACATACCTTTATCACCTGTATCATCGACTGTAACCCTCTTATTATCCAAATCATACTTATAATCAGTAGTCACTAGCCACGGTGCATCTACACCAAAATATGGCGTACCTACTTCATCTTTTATAGATCCATCTACTAAAGCCTTTGGTTGAGTTTCCATCATAAGCTTAGGGACAATGGCAAACTCTTCTACACCTGTGTCAGCATCAACTAAATGCAAAGCTCCATCCATTGAGCCAAATAATACGTAATCGTCACGAGTGTCAGTAATACGACCATTCGTATCTAACGTAGCACCATAAGATATTGCTGTCGGAGTAGAGTGAACCACGCCACCGAGTACTTTTATTTCTTGAGTCGGTTTATCAAGTTTCAGCTTATCAACTTCCGTAGTACTGGTGGGTTGACCATCTTTAGTCAGTACTGTATCGAATCCCAAAAAATTAAGTATCCGACGTTTATTTATTTCATTTGAATTAGTATATACATCGTCAGTCAGACTATCAAAATTCTGTGGTTTGCCATTACTATCTACTGTTACTTTACGCAAAACAGGTGTTTTTTTATCACTCAGTGTATCTTCTACATAAACTGTACGTAGGCTAGATAACCCTGAGTTGGGTGACTTGAGCCGTGCATATACTCCACCTGCAGCCACATTATTATTAGCAGGTTTGCCATCAGCAGTCATACCAACAGTTTGCCATATATCTTGCGTGGCCGCATTTAAGTTGCCAGCAATATCTTCGTATAATAATTCGTCGTTTTTACCATATAAGGTACCCTCATTTAAATCATACTTCTTCAAATTTCCTCGCCAAATGCTACTCGCCGATGCAATATCTGGATCAAGCATGGGCAAATAAGCATATGGTAGTTGATTAGCAGCACGATAAGGGTCATCTGGAATAGTAATAGTACCTGAAGGAGCTGTGTTAATCACCTGTACTAGTCCCGAAGCAAAGTCCACGATGCTGGCGGCAATATCTGCCGATTCTTCCGTATAATAAAAACCTCCGTCACCGAAGGTTTTGACCTCATCGTCTCCTTTACGCTCGCCGAGCTTGCATAAATTACGTGTGTTTTGATCTACTTTATTATTTCCACTAGTAGAGCCACTATCACAATCAACCACTTCTTTAGACTTACCATTAACGACGATATTACGAGTACCTGTTAAACCATCAAAAGCTTTGCCAAATCCGACAGTTGCTGTTTTAATCGGTAATCCTTTTGAATTATTAGCAGTATTTCGCAATAATGCAGCATAATCTGCCATACAGCCCCATGCGCCACTATTGTTACCACCAGATAGCCCATTGCAACTATTCACTGATAGAGAAGACGAATGAGACAAAGAGTTATTCATTATACTTTTTGCCTTAGAGTTGCTACTGCCGTTCGGCTCACCATCTGTTAACAAGTAGATACCATTACCACTACATTCTTTGTCATTTAACGGAGAGATATAACTACCATTATTCTTTGTACTACTATCTGAATAGCTAAAGCCGCTCCACCACGTACTATTCCAAGATCCACTATCTTCTGTAGAAGTACCCATCATATAAGCACCAGACTCGGCTAAGGCATGGGCTGTAGGGGTTCCTCCTGTAGCGCTCAATCCTATTACTTTATTTAATAGCTCAACACGTTGAGCAGCACTTAATTCACGGGTAGGTGTTAAAATAACTGCTCTACTACCGTCACCGTTGAGACTATAGTTACCCATTCCAATTCCATAGTCATCGGATAACGAGCCTGTGTTTTTTAGACTCCCATCTTGCTCATTATAAACTCTATCAGAAATTAACTCTAAAAGTGCTAACTTAAGCTGCGTCATTCGATCAGTCGTTATTTTGCTACGATCATTCCTATCAGTGCAACCATAGGGTGTATAAGTGCCTTGAGCATATACCTTATCGAAGTCTAATACTGTATTACCATTTTCATCTCTTAGTAAACCGTCTGGTTCATTTGCATCTGTTTTACGCTCGTAAATAACTAATCGAATTGCCTTATCAGATCTAGAACTCTTTCCTCCAAAACATGAACCATCATATGTGCTCATACTCCCTGATGTATCTAGCATCATAAAAATAGAAGCGGTGCCAGGCTTTGCTGCGGCATAAATTTCAAGATCACCTATAGGTTTACGATTAATCGTAGCAGTATCAGTGTGCCCCGATGTCATCATAAGACCCATAATCACTGCTGTTGCCAGTGCTTTAATAGGCCAAGCGCGTAAATACGATTTTTTATCTCTATGGGTCATGACCTACTCCTAATATCAATGTATATTGTCTGTTTCATGTAATCTGGTATGATCTATTTTAGCTTATAGGTAGCGTGCATAGCTTACCGCTGCCTTTGCCAAAATTAACACATTTAGTGCGCTTAGATTGATTTTCGACATTGGCCATCTCATATAGGACAATGCTGGGTACGCCAGCTTTTGCCATACAGCCACCAATGGTTTCATCTTTACTACTAACCGAATAAAGGCGACTAGTTTTTTCAAAACAGTTTTTTTTGTCGTATTCAGTATCAGCATAAGCAGGTAAGACTGATGTACTATTGATATCAAAAGTATAGGCTTGACTAGATATTTCACTACTATCTTGACCGATAGTGTAGCTTCCAAAAGCTTCATTTGCGGCGTTAGATGGTGTTAATCCGATATTCACTTGAGTCATACTAGCATTGCGATCACTGATATAGTCATTAGCTTGAGTTGGGTTGCAATAGCCTTTATCATTCAAACTTCCAGATGGGGTAATGATAGAAGCCTTGTTAATGTTAAAAAATTGACCACGTGGGCGAAAACAAAATATATACTCATGCTCAGCACTATCAGTATTGAGCATGAAATGCCCGAAAGGCCCGCTACGCGAGATCATATCGTTATAGATATCTGTGTCATTGCTGCCGTTGAGACTCTGTTCAATATTTTGATTAGCGTTATCAGCTGATTGTAATAATAAAGTATTGATTTGATCGCTGGTTGCGAGTCGCAAATCAGTCGTGCTTTGCTTTACAGCAATGACACCTACCAATATTATCAAAACTAAAAATAGCAACACTACAATGAGAACAGCGCCTTGTTGTGAAGTTGGGTATACTTTAGGATATTGGTGCTGCTGAATATTTGACATGTTGCCTCTTCTCATGGTGACACGCTATTATATTAAAGACCAGTCACTGACATAACTCGCGCGTTACGTAACAAGATGGTTGATTCATAGCTACGACGATAGAATTTGTCACGCGTCGCATCAGCTGTTAAGCTTTGTTGTTTACCTAGTACAGTAAAATTAGTTTTATCTTCTGTACTTATTAGTGGCGTACTACTGCGAATTACTAACCCAAGTTTCACGGTTGTAATTGAGGGTTTTTCGGTTAACTGGACATATATACTTGCTGGTAAATAAGTTAAGTTATCTATATCCGTCTGCACGCCTAATAGCGCTTGAAACTGATCAACACCTGGTGTAATGATAGTACCATTGCCACCAAAATTTTCTGTAACCACACCAGCATCTGTCACCTGTCCAGCATCACAAGCTAATACTAAATCGTCCGCTGCTGAATCTGCACGGATAAAATATCGTTCAACGATCCAATCATCCGTACCCGAAGGTACTTCTGTCCCTTCACAATCGAATAAAGAGTTCTCAGTAATATTTTTATATTGAATAGTCAATTGATCACTGTCGACATTCTCCATATTTGACAAACCAACCCACCCTACTGATCCAGCGCTATTCGTAAAATTTGCACTATCCGTAGCGTTACTCGCACCTAAATTTGTCGTCGAGAGCACAATACCGCCATGACTGGTTTCATCGGTAATATTAGTAATGGGATTACCTAGGTTAGCGATACGAATGTGATCTTCCATACCTTGTAAAGCAAAAATAGCACTGTCTTGTACTTCTGAAGCACTTTTCTGTACTGTCAGAGTGCGTGTATTAATCAAATATACTTGCATCACTGCTGCCGATATAAGTAAACCTAAGACCAGAGATATCATTAGCTCAATAAGCGTAAAACCCTGAGATTTACTAAATATACTTATCTTCAGCCCGTTTTTATTACGAATATAATTATAGTTACAGCTCATTAGTAAGCCTCCGATATCAAACATTGGCTACCAGTTTTATAGACCCCACTACTATCTGCACATGCTTTAGCATCACTATCATCTAATAACGCTTTAGTGTCATTCCACGCAGTAATCACACACATTTGTTGCTGAATTGCCTGCGCTGAAGTGCCAGGACACATAGTGACAGCAATATCTATATCCTCATCTGCTGCCATTTTTTTAATCATCAACGCATCCCTTGCAGCAAGCTGGTTAATACTACAAGGCTGTTTCGGTTTCTTGTCTCCACCTGTGGTTACCATTTCTGTCGATAGGCAGTTATTTCCACTGGCTAAGATACTAATCACCTCTCCACCAACGGTAGCTGTCTCAGTTGCCGAACTACCGACGACAGCCTGAACCGTTGGCTCTGCTCCAATATCTGTGGGGGCAGCATCATTGAAAGAAGTCCCGCTTGCTATAACATAAGCCTCAGGGTAAGCACGCATGACTTCGGCCAAGTTCCGAATGACTGTTAAAGACTTGGTCCTAACCAAACTCTCATCTGTGGCTGTAATTGCCCGCATCTGTAGTGCACTAAAACCTAGTACGGCAATAGATAACAATAAAACGGCAACTAAGACCTCAACTAGACCCACCCCCCGCTGATCACTTAAGAATTTCATTAACAAGAACCTCCTAGCTGACTGCTAATATTGGCAATCGCAGTAATGACAACCTGTCTGGGAGATGCAGAAGCATTACTATCACAAATAGTATAGACCATTGCATCTACCGTTCTACTTGGCTTAAATTCAATTTGACTCGCAGTGGATGTGATAGTGCTGTTAGCATCATATTGATAAGTAGCAATCATACCATTGCCATTTTCAATCTCAATTTTTCCTGCGTCATCTCCATCATTATCATAAGAAAACGTTATGTCCTGACGACGAATAGTGCTTTCTACTCTAGCTTCTTTTAACGCATTAGCAAGTATCACAGCTGTCGATTTCACTCGCTGGTTTGCAAGTTGGATACTAATACTAGGCGTTGCAATAGCCGCAATAATCGCAAGAACAGCAATGGTTACCATCAATTCAATTAAGGTAAAACCTGAGCTTACGCTTTTCAGCTTAGGTGGTGGAGTATTTAAAGATGCATTCACATCATGTTCCTATTTAAAACTACAATTATCTGGCTTTTACTTATATTTTATTAACCATATTTACGAATATCATGTCTTTTCAATTTGCTGTCACTACTTTTTGCATATGTTCGCTTAATAACATGCAATTTTCGTTCCACGACATATAACTAATAATGTTTAAAAAAGTCGATATTTGTCACTTGATATATGTAACTTATCCATAAATATGTAAAATCATTATCGACGTATACAGCCGTAAAACAACAAATTAGTATACATAGTTATAATAATATAGCGTTAAGGAAATATATTAGCAATAATTAGATATTACTGACATAGACATATGGAGTTTAGGATTTGCTGCCATGTGCTAATACGTAAGCAGAAATTTGATAACTATTATGGCTGCTATCCGTTGATGATTTTACTGCTGCAGGTGGAACAAAGACTCGCGCTAATGCTTGTAAGCTTGCACCTGTGGTAGATACATCATCGAATAGTAGTAAGCGTTTTGTAGGAGGGTTTTCGATTAGCGCAAAGGCGTTGTCTAAGTTACTAAGACGTTCGGCACGAGTCAGTCCCTGCTGACTAACTGTATCGTCAATGCGCTTAACGCCTTGCCATAAAGGAATTTGCCAATGTTTAGACAATTGGGCAGATAGAATACTGACAGGATTGAACCCACGTTTGACCAATCGTTGACTTGTCGTTGGCATAGCGACAATCACGCTGTTATTGCGATGACAACCGTGTGGACGCGGTAATTGACGTATAGCATGCAATAATAACGGCAATTTCGTCATATCTTCTTGATGCTTAAATGCTCGGATAGCTTGACGTATTGGATACTCGTAGTAAGTAGAGGCTTGGATAGATAGAGATATACTAGGAGCGATATCCACTTCAAAAGGTCTTGGTAACCAAGTGATATCGTTGTGACAGTGAGCACAGAGTAAACCACTGCTCAAATAGCTGTTTGCTTGATGAATGATATCAGTAAGAAAAGAGTGTTTCTTTAAGGCTGTCCGTGTAGAAGATGCATCCGATACATCATGTAGACTAGATGGGGCTTGATGGTGCAGTAGTTGAGATTGTGGTGTACTACGATAAATACGGCATAGTTGGCAGCGCATATCCATATACTCTGCCAACCACAGTCCAGTTTGATAAGGCGCTAAACGGCGCATAAACTATAACTTGTCATAACTTATAATAAATTTCATCTATGTTAGAGCCTTTCTCAAATTGATACCACTTCCGAATTAAAGCCCTTTCCAATCGTTCAGTACAATACCAAACCCGATAGAGGTATTTTCATGATTATAATCAATGATCGACTCACCATAGCCTTGGAATAGCTGAACCATACCATTAACGTTCTCTGAGATAGGATAGATATAGTCGATTTGCGCAGCACCTTTATTGGTACCTGGGTTGTAGCGCAAGGTACCGCTAATGCTCTGATCAGCCGGCAAATCATACAAGAATTTGATATCACCGTAGCCCATGTAGTCTTCGATATCTGGATTATCGTCATCGCTACTACTTTCGTTATTTACTCGAGCCCATAGGCGCGGTATGACTGAGAGTCTGCCCCACTCTGCGCCCGCCATGAGGTAAGCACGATTCCATGAACGTGATAATGGATCATCTTGTCCATTCGAGTGATGCACAGCACCTGCGCCCAACATACGCAGACGTCCACCAAAAGGCAGATCTGCTGTCACAGGTTGGGTTAAGAATATTTCAGGTTGATAATCGGTAGCACGGAATGGACGTGAGTTATCTTCGTTATAAACTTGCCAATGTGATTCTTGAGTATAACCAAACCATAGATCAGCACTGGTATCAAACAAATCTTCTGCGACTTTTGTTTTTAGAGATAATTGGAATTTTAGCTCAGTTTCGCGTATATCATTAGAGTCAAAAGGATCTGTTTCTTGTGATGGTGTACTTGGATTTAAATTGGGATCGAAGGTATAAAATAATGGCAACAGATATGTCGGTCGATATGGTCTGACCGTCCAAGTACCACGCTCACTATTTTTGTCTAGGTCATAAGATAGACTGAGTGGCGAGAACTTTTCGATGTCTGTTTGAGTGACACCGACATTTTCTAAAATCTGTGCCTCACTATTCGTTTCAGCATCTACTTCTACGTTGCCATTTGCCTTCAATTTGCTAGCTGCTGTTTGCTGACTGGTCATTAAAATGGTATCTGCATCTTCAACTGTCGTACCACTCATCGCCGTTTGAGACTCAGCCAATATCACTTTTGGATTACCTGAGACCGTACTTTGAAAGGTCTTTGCCAAATCAATTGGTTGTTTAGTTGAGGTATAGCTTGGTGTCTTACCTTGTTCAGCTACCTTATCAAAACAAGCGAGGCGAGCAGCACTAGACTGGACTTGAGTACATTCAGAAAATAGCTTGGCTTGCTGAGCAATAAATTCTTTGCTAATTATTTTGCCACTTTGTGTACTCATATCAGAAGATATCGCACTATTATCGAGACTCTGTGATAGGTCAAGATCCTCATATTCAAACGCAGCTTCAGGTGCTGGCAGTTCGTTATAGGTTTGAGAATCATCAGCAGCTTGTACTTGTATCGCGGTACAACTCAACGCAAGCGCAACTGCAATACGAAGAGGCATATGCGCATTCTGGTAAGACGGCTGTTGGTGACGCTGAGTAATGGTATGGGCAAACATAAGTGTCCTTTATCTAACTAGCATTAGTGCTAGCAGAGTATATGAGGTAATTAATATAGCCATTAGCGTTGTCGCTAAAATAGAATTGACTGAGACTATCAGCTAATCGCAGATATTAGGAGCGCAAAAAATGACAATTAGTGCCCCTGCTGCATTGTTTCCTTATTGTAATGAAAATATAAGCACGATACTAGCTTTATCGACAGTTAAAATAAGCACCTATCAATATAATTGCTTATATAACAAATACTTAATAAATATTCTATAGTATGAATTTAACAGCATCAAAAAAGCCAGCATACTCTATCTTAGTATACTGGCCTTCTTAATATTCTTAAGAATTTTCGAAATATCACACTGGTTTCTTAAGTGTTCATTGTTAAATGTTAGTTGTTCAACGCCGATAATGTCTGCTCAAATTCTGAGCGACCAATCTCACCCACTTGCTGATTTACTAGCTGACCATCAATATAATACAGTAGCGCTGGTGGACCAAAGAGTTGGTAACGAGACAACACGGCTTTTGAGTCTGCTGTCGTCTCAGTGATATCAAGCTTCACTAATTGCCAATCTTGCATCTGCGCTGGACGATTGTGAAACAGGTTCTTGTCCATAATGCGGCACTCAATACACCACTCTGCTGTCAGATCAACAATGACATTCGGATTGGCTGCGACAATGGCATCTAGCTCTGCAAGCGTCGTGATCGTCTTATCAGTGGTGCTATCACTATTCGCTGGTTGACCAGACGTTGACTGTACAATCATCGGTGCTGCACCCAATGATGCTAATGGATGTAAGCTATCGTCATTACCCAATGCAGCGCCGACTATTAAACACGCTGCCCAAATACCAGTGATAAGGCTTAGTGCTTGGGTCAGCATACGACCTTTACCTAGCCAACTCCATGCCCATGTTGCCACGACCATAAACCATAACGCCCATACCATCAGCATGACTGGCGATATAAAGACGCGCTCAATCAATAGCAGTGCCACGGCAAACAGTAGTAAAGCAAAGCCTTGTTTGACCCAATTCATCCACTCGCCTGCCTTTGGCATAATCTTGCCTTGAGTGGCACCGATTAGGATAAGCGGCGCTGATAAACCAAAACCCAGCATGAATAAAGCGGCAAAGCCGAGCAACGGACTACCAATGGTAGAGACCGCTAATAATGCCCCAAATAATGGTGCAGAAACACAAGGTGACACGACTAGCGCTGATAAAAACCCAGCGATTAAACTGCCGCCTGTACTACCAAGCTTGCTGTCACCTGCTTGGCTTAAGCCTTGCATCTTTCGACTGATCACTTGTGGTAATCGCACACTGAAAAGACCTAACATGTATAGTGCGAGAAGTATAAAAACAATAGCAAAGCTAATGAGAATAATTGGATTCTGCAACCAACCAATAATACCTAAAGACTCACCGAATACTGCGATAACAGCGCCCAAAATACCATAAGCAGTCGCTACCCCAATAGCGTAACTGGTGGTCAAGATGACGCCGCGTTTGACCGTTGGATTTTGTTCGCGAGCTACGATATTGGCTACAATAGGCAGCATTGGTAACACACACGGCGTCAAAGCCAAGCCTAAGCCTGCTAAAAATAACAGTACTAATGCCAGCCAAGGGTGAGAAGCCAAACCAAAAGGATCGCTATCAACGAAACTGTTGCTCAAGGTACTTTCGCTATTAGCCGTCTCGCCTGTTACGCTGCTAGTTGCTGCAGAAATCGTATTCGTCGCTGCACTACTATCTAAAGAATCATACTCTACAGCGCTGTCATCAATGAGATCATAATCAATAGCCCCATCGTCTGTCAGTGCTTGCGCCTCATCAGGCAAAGTACTATCAAGCGCTGTTGAGCTTGCTTCCTCTGGTGTCGCCTTAGCACTATTCTCTGAGTCGGTCGAGCTCGCAGTACTCTCACTATCTGCTGATACCTGCGTCGATGCAGCTGCAATATCGACAGTCGTATTAATCTTTTCAGGTGGATAGCACAGTCCTGCTTTTGCACAACCTTGCCAGCCGACAACGATAGCTCCGTCTTCTATATTCTTGCCACTATTGTTCGTCAGTGTGGTGGTAGCGACCATATTTGCTTGGTCAAATACCAGTACTTTGCCAAAAGTCGGATCATCTATCGAATATGGTTTCTGGCTAAAGGTAAAAGGTGCAGCCGTCACGCCAGCGGGTAGCGTAAGCTTAATTTGCTTTTTATAGACGTAATGTTCAGGAGTGATATCAAAATTAATAGATAACCGCGTACCTGCTTTGACAGGGGTACTATCTGTACTCACCTGAAACGCTTGATCTACTGGCAAAAACTTTGACTTCGATGAGCTTTCACTACTACCAAAAAGGTCGCCTAACCCTGCCGCTTGTACCGTCGATGTCGCTGATAAACCTGTCAACAATGAGCCACTAGCGATAGCAAGCGCTAAGATATGGGATTTTTTCGAATGGGTAGATACGCTAAATGATGAGGACTTTGGTGATGTCTTGATGGACATGAATGGCTACCTATTATTACCGATATTTTAATCAATCTGCTCGCTATTTATCTGCGTGTCGCAGCAATATCTATCTTGGTTTTAACTTTTTCTGGTGGATAGCATAGCCCAGCCGTTGCACACCCTTGCCAACCAATAATAATAGGCGCGTTTTTGGCGCCCTTACCATTACTCGTCGTCAGCGTCGTGGTTGCAATGACGCTTCTTTGCGTAAATACAGGAACCTGACCAAAGGTCGGATCATTGATTGATACTGGTGATTGATTAAAAGTGAACGGCGTGGCACTTATTCCTTTAGGGAAGCTCAACGTAAGCTTATCCTTATAAACATAATGCCCTGGCGTAATTTCAAAACTGATCGACAACCGCGTGCCTTTGGAAGTCGCTTTGGTATTACTGACCACCTGAAAGGCTTCATCCACTGGTAAGAACTTTGATTTTGCCGAGGAGCTATTTTTAAATAAATCATTTAACCCTGCTGCTTGTACACTGATCGATGTCATTGACAAGACCGTTACTAATGAAGTACTCGCAACGGTTAGAACCAATTTATAGAGGTTTTTAGAAAAGTATTTATTAGACTGTTGGATCAACATAGATGATTACCTTTAATTGCAGTTTGCGATGACTTTTTGCTGAGCGCCTAGATATATTTATAACACTGGCTATCAAACTTGTATTGAACAGTAGGCAGTTTATCTACTGATAAAAAATATCAACCAATAAGGGAATATTGGTTGATATTTATAAATTGTTGAAAGTGCATCGATGAACGAATGTTTCATTCTACAAAGCTATATCAGTATCAAAATTTGTTCTCTATACGTATGTTATTAAGCCTTATAGCTGAGCATAAAGATCTGCATCTTGACCTTCACCACCTTGTTGACCATCAGCACCTAACGAAAATAAATCGTAAGGTCGCCCTTCACTACCTGGTGCAACATATTGCATCTCATTTTCCCAGCCATCAGTTGGATAGCCACCTTTAATATACCCACCTTCAGGATAGTTTTTTGCATCAGCAGGCGGTGTCGTAAGCGCCTCTAATCCTTGAGCGGTCGTCGGATAACGTGAATTATCAACCTTATACATATCTAGCGCATTTGAGACAGTGGCAAGCGCCGTTTCAGTTGTTTTAACACGGGCCTTATCACTTTGACCAACTACTTTTGGTACCACCAATCCAGCAAGAATGGCTAGGATCACAATAACGACCATAATCTCGATAAGAGTAAATCCTGCTTGACCAGACTTTTTTGTCGCACTGCACTGCATAGCTGAAGAAGCAGTCTTATGGTCATTTACAACATTCGGATGGGATTGCATATCCTGAATAGCACTTTTTGGCGTCATATTTACTTGGAGTTTGTCAGTCATAGTCATCGCTTTGGTCATCACAGTTATGTAAATAGTAAAAGTGGCGTTCTATCGTGGCTCTCATCAATGATATATCAATGAGCTCTGAAACTATTGTCACTATAAACCATGGTTTTATTTTTATCCAGCACTGTGCCCAGTTTGAGTTTGCTATTTCAACCGAAGTTAAATGTTAGCAGACTCTATATGTATGACTATTAATCCGTGCTTACTATAGCGCGGCGCTGGTGTTTGCCATAGCAAAAATAGCGTTCGTTCAACAATATACAACAGTAAGCAAACCTTAAGAAAGCTAGTCCAAGGTTTAGTAAGCAAGTTAGGTGATATGAATAGAGCAAAAGAGAACTAAATAGAGGTTTTGGAGATAGGAAACTGTCTGTATGTGAATAGCATAATGAATCATCGGCTAGCGAATTAACTTAGCCTGCTAAATCGTTCATATTGACAATAGGTAGCATAACCGCCATCACAATAATCATGACTACTATGCCCATTAGCACCAGCATTAGAGGTTCAAGTAATGATAACAAAGTACTGATAAAATTGGTTGCTTCTGCCTCCTGCATATTGGCGGCACGGCTCAGCATATTTTCAAGCTCGCCTGAGTTCTCCCCACTTTTTATCATCTGTACCATCATCGGTGGAAAGTAAGTGGATTTCTCTAGCTGGCTAGACAAACTAGAGCCTTCTGTGACCCTATCAGCCGCAGTAATAATAGTTTTTTGGATATGTAAATTGGTCGTGACCGCAGCACCGATATGTAATGCCTCAATCAAAGGCACTCCTGAGCGTACTAGTATCGCAAGGGTACTGGCAAATCGCGCGGCATTCAGGCCTTTGGACAATCTGGCGAGTATCGGCAATCTAAGCACCACACTATCAATAGTTAATTTACCTGCTTGCGTTTGGGCAAAACGGTAGAATAAAAATGCGGTACTTGCAAATACCAATAGTATTAACCACCACCACTGAGTAATGATATTCGATAGCGTGAGAACAATTTGAGTAATTAAAGGCAGCGCTTGCTCAGACTGTTCAAAGACTTTGACAATTTTGGGCACAACGAAACTCATTAGCCCCATAATTACCGCGATTGCCATTACCATTAGGACAATCGGATAGACCATAGCCCCTTGGATTTTCTTTTGGAGGGCAAAGCGGTTTTCGGTGTAGTCTGCTAGCTGATTGAGGATAAGGTCGAGGTGACCAGATTTTTCGCCTGCGGCAATCGTAGCGATGTATAACGGTGGGAAGCTAGCGGCTTGTTGCAGGGCACGTGCTAAGCTGAGTCCTTCCAAGACATGTGAGCGTACTGCAAGCATCAGGGATTTTATATGAGTCTTTGGGGATTGCTTAGCAACCGCTGCCAAGGTTTCTTCGAGTGGAATACCGGCTGCCAATAATACAGATAGCTGACGTGTCAGCAATGCAAGCTCGTATGCAGACGGTTTTTTGTAGCGGTTTTTGCTCTGACTTTGTCTGTCATTGACAGGGTTGACTTCAACGGGCGTCCATTGCTTATCACGCAGCTGCTGGCGAATTTGCCGCGCAGAATCCCCCTCTAGCAAGCCTTTTTGGACAACACCATGGTCGTCAAGCGCTTTGAAATGATAGGCAGGCATGGCAACAGATATCCTAAGAAGCTTACAGATAGACAGTTATAATTTATGACTTAATAGAAATTTATTAATTTAACATGCGACGCTTAAAAAAATGGCGTTGAGTCATTACTATCAGGCATCAAACCTTGTAATAACAAGACATCCAAATGCTGCTGCTGTAGCTTTTTATCAAAGTCATTGACCTCAGCGATGAGCATTCTTTCAATGCGTTTATCACTCGCAAAAACACTCAAGCGCGCGCAGATGACAGCCAACTGATAAATACGTTTTTTGCAATAACCGTCGAGACCTTGTAATAGTCTGACCATATGCGGGGTTTCAAGACTGGCGTAATCATAGTCAGCCACGACTTGCTGGCCAAGAGCTGTGACGCCATAAGTAATCGACAGATGGGCACAATAATAACAGCTGAATAAATAACCAACCACATGACCGATATAATAACCTCGATCGTAGGTAAAACTACTCACGCCAAAGTGACCAAGTACATAACTGTTGAGGCTACCTTGGTCGCGAATTGGCTTGCCGTGCTTTAACTTACCGACTGTAGCAAAGCACAATGGATTGCCACCATCTTGAGTCGTCAGCTGCCAACCGGCGGGCTGCTGTGCAGGCATATGACGCACGATATCTGCAATAATGTCATCAACTACATGCAGCTGCTGCCAGAGTCTTTCGAGCGTATCCGTATCCATCAGCCCACGTTTATCAAGCTGCTGCGCAAGTAAATATTGCTGATATTCTGCGAATTGCGGCTTCAGGGTTTGTACCAAATAAGTAGGACGCGTATTGGCAGATGCCATATATAACAGTCGAGTACGCTCATGCTGAGCACGATAAAGCGAGACACGCTGCGTAGCGACATTGGTTTCTTGAGCAGCAGGTTTTGCAGCTACTGTAAGACTATCGGATGACTCAGATATTACTGCTTCAGTTGCTACCGCCTCGATATCTGACAAAGTAAACATCGTCAATAATGCCGCCTTATCAGGTGTCTCTACCGACTCATTTTTCGGCGCATCTTTGCTGACATGCGGGTTCTCTATAGCAGTGTTTTTATCAACATTACTTTCTATTTTAGCAGTTGCAGCAGCCTCTTGTTGGCCATTGCTTCCTGCATTTAGCTTTGCGGTCGGTTCAGTCATAACATACCATCAGCAGCGAAAATAAACATCGTCTCGATTCTTTTATATGCCTATCATACAAGGACATATAACGCGCTACAAAATCAACGCTTTTGTCTCGACGACTCATCAACCCATAGTACCTGAACACAGACTCAATGTCAGCTGCCCTTAACTAAAATAGCCATAGCAAGTTACCAAAGGTCTGATAGATATGAGTGACTCAACGTTTATAAACAATATGTATTCACAAATTAAAAAAGCGCCAAGGACATATAAATGACCTTAGCGCTTCTAATCGTGATTTTACTTAAATAAACAGCAACTAGAGCTATGCAAGATTGTTCTGTCGATACTGCTGACGGTATGCTTTTGGCGAGACACCATACACACGTTTAAATGCCTGACTAAAAGTCGAGTCTGAGGCATAACCTACCATCTCGCTAATACGGCTAATACTATTTTGCTGTAAGCGTAAATAGCGAGCTGCCAATCGTAAGCGGTAATCTATCAGATAAGTTAATGGCGGCATACCAACAGTGTCTTTAAAACGCTGTGCAAAGCTGGAACGCGACATCCCAGCTACTTCTGCAAGTTGATGAATGGTCCAGCTTTCACTCGGTTCCCCATGCATTGCGGCTAGTGCCTTGGTCAAAAATGGATCCTTCATGGCTTTGAGCCAGTTTTCTGTAGCTTCAGGCAAGCTTTCGATATAGACGCGCAAACACTCAATCATCATGATGCTTGCCCAATGATTGATTACAGCCGTTTTGCCCATACGCTCGCGCTCAGCTTCTAGTGTCAGCAGCTTTATCTCTACATCAATCACTTCAAACCGACCGTCAGCAGCATCATTGAGCTCCGGTAATATTGGTGGTAGTACTGACAACAGAGGATTAATCATCTCTTTGTCGTATTTGCATTCGATCAGTATCAAAGAAGAATTGGGGTCGCCATCGCCATCGATATCAAGTGTACGCTCAGTGCAATTGCTCAATAGTTCATCAAGCGACTCAGTAACATCGCCATGGTGATTAAGTGCGTAACTCACATGCTTGTGCGCATTCGGAATCATGATCATGTCGCCAGCGCGAGCTTCTCTTAGACCATTACCAACATCGATGCAAAAACCGCCAGACATTACTAAGTAAAATAAAATGGTGTCTTTTCTAGTAATAGAATAAGACCAATTGCCAGTGCCATTTAGACGATAATACTTAGTCTCAAATAAATGCACGTTTTGCAGCAATACACTTAGTGCGTCCATCAATCAATTCCTCAATAATGCAGATTAATAACGATTCATCTTAAAAAAATAATAGTATTCTTAATAACGATTTCTGTCAGTTTCCTCTATGCCAATACTTGCTCCAATAAATAATTTTTATTAAATACGATGGATGTGATAACACTTAAGCATAATGCATCATTTAAAACGTCATGTCTATTTACTTATTAGAATTACTAAACAATAATAGAGGAGACACAGTCACGCTAGGCCTTAAGGAAAACCTGCAGGAAGTATTGATAAAAATTTGGGGGATTATCTAGTATTGAAGATGCTATCAAACTCTATCTGTTTAATCTTATAAAGGTAATATAGAGATAAAATCGAATAGGCATAAAAAAATCGCCATCAAGGGCGAGTGCTATTACTGATATATTTTTAGATTAAGATATGATTTGTATGTAGATACATACAGAATAAAATATGGGGCGACTGATGGGACTCGAACCCACGACAACCGAGATCACAACCCGGGGCTCTACCAACTGAGCTACAACCGCCATAACTATTGCCAAAGAATAGGCAAGATTTGCAGGCTAAATGGTGCGCCTGGCAGGATTCGAACCTGCGGCCACCTCCTTAGAAGGGAGATGCTCTATCCAGCTGAGCTACAGGCGCTCTTAGAGGACTTTTATATACTAAGCTTACTTTACGATATATTTTACTATATCAGAAACTAAACCGTTATACATAAAAAAAAGCCTGTAAGGCTCTTAAAATAGATGGTCGGAGTGATAGGATTCGAACCTACGACCCTCTGGTCCCAAACCAGATGCGCTACCAAACTGCGCCACACTCCGAAATTCTCTATTATCACGATAGTTTGTTAATCAACTCGTTGTTGGCAATGCCGCTAACTTGTTAATGTTCCTCGCTATCGAGGTGCACATATTAAGGGGTAAAGGCGATTGTGTCAACACCTATTTTCGATTAATTTCAAATAATCGCTAATTTTTTTAAAATTACGTCAATTTCGCCAAAATAGTGACAGCAAGACCCTTTTCTTATTTACCTATCAGTCAGTCATTCGCGTTGTCATTGATAACGATATTAGCTTTGTCCAAATGTGGCAGTACTTCACCGTTGAGTGTACCTGTCAAAACATCAAACGGCATTAACCATAAATGGGCATCGGCTGACTCATTTTTTTTAATATCATCGCTACTGTCACCACTGCCATAGTAAATTTGTTGCTTAAGCGCTACTGGCTGCCTATCACTACCTAGCACCGGATAAACCAACCAAACCTGCCCCGCCAAGTAAGCTTGTGCATAGCTGGTCAATTGATAAGCGTCGCTCGCACTAATTGCAGCAGCATGCGGTAAGTACTTCCACTTAATGTCGATGACATGACTGTAGCGACCTTTGGTTTTGTTTTTGGCTTTAGTTTGATTAGCTGCTATATCGTTCTGGTTTTGACAATCATCAGAGGCAGTTTTAAATATTAGCAAATCAGGCCGTATAGATAAGCATGCTAGTCCCTCAGCATCGTTTAGCCAGACACTTTGGGTCTGATAAAAAGGACGGTAACTACTACTAATCTGTTGAAACATCGATGCGATACGCTGACTTGCCCATTGCTCAAAAGCTTGATTCATATCGATCAACAAACACAATCTTAGCTGAGAGCAGTTTTGTCTATTTGGATCAATACCGTTACCTGTCGCAGCTGGCGTCTGTTTCAATAACCAGTATGCCAAGTCTACTAACTGCTGCGCGGCGTGCAATTTTTGCTTTTGGAGTGGCTGAACATCTAGCTGACGCTTTGCTTGAGCATATATTAATGCTATCTGCTGCATTTCGCGGTTGTTTAGCGTAGGCACTTGCTGCCATGGCTGCAACAGTTTTGAAGAAATAAACTGGGGCAATAGAGGCATCAAGTAAACCAATGCACTCTTAATCAACCGATTGGCCAACATATCATGACTTAATACGCTACTTTCACAGATGAACTTATGCGGTTGCATACTATTGTGACGCAGTTGCTCTTTGATGAGCAGTCGACCTTGCAGGGATGCCTGATTGTCAGTCTGAGCCTGATAATGCTTGGTTGGTTGATAATCCATTAAACGCTGCAAAAACTGCTCAATCAGCCAGTCTGATATAGGCAATACTTTTAACGGTAAAGGAGTGGACTGGGAACTAAACTGACCGAAGTTTTTCGTATTGGGTAGCTTACGATTGTTATGCGCATCAAGATGTATCAAATCCGATAGCATACCCTGTACCCAATGACGAGTCTGGACGATATCATTGGTCTGAGTAGACTGATTGAGCTTTGGCAATATCTCAAGCGTCATGCCACTAGGCAGTAGAATAATCCCAATATAGTGCCCCACCTTAAGCTGCCATTGCCCTCGCTTACGCTTGATAGTAAATGCTGCAAACTCTTGCGCTATTAGCCAATCGAAATCAGATGCTTGCAAAAAATCATGCACGGTCAAACGTTGATGCTCAAACACAGTGATAACGTTCATGGTAGCGACACTACTGTTAGGGACACGAGTCTGGCGACTGTTTGCCTCAATAATGTGCTCTTTGGCGTAATATGGATTATTTGTTATCACTGAACAGTTACCCTGCTAGTACAAACGCTGATAGATAGCAGCATGATTAAACTCACCATCCCTAGCGATCAAATCGGCATTGATAGTATAGCTATTCATACTCATAGACTGACCAAGAAAAGAACCCTGCCCTGCAAACATTTGGTGTTCAGCGGAAGCATTGTTTTGACTGTTCATCGGATTATACAAGTCGTCATTCATCAATGCTTGACTGTCCTGTACGAACTGCTTGCTCGTCGGTTGCTGCTCATCTCTAAAGATATACTGCAGCACCGTAATTTGACCACCAGCTGCTTGAGCCAATTGAGGGATAATTTGTTCAACGAGAGCCGTTTGTAATTGCTCTAACTGAGTGACTGCGAATAAAAACGCATGACCCAACTGCGCTTCTACTCCCAGTGTCTGCACGATACGTCTATTCAAGCCTGTTAGTAATTTACTCAAATCTATCGCACCTGCTTCTAAGTCTTCAGACAGTCCAGTGTCGGTGTCATTGCTGGCTCGAATTGTTGATAGTAAATTAGGCTGCGGCGGACAATCCATAAAGCGAAAACGTCGGCGTAATGCCATATCAAGTGGCGCTAAAGAATGGTCTTGGGTATTCATAGTGGCATAAATATCGACATTGGCAGGAACACTAAAAGCACGCCCAGAATACGCCAAACTCACTGTCATCGCATTCGGCTTGCCCGCTCGTTTATCAGGCTCTATCAAACTGAGAAGCTCACCAAACACCCGTGACACGTTAGCACGGTTAATCTCATCAATTAGCATTGCATAACGCTGCTGAGGGTCGCGAGCGGCACATTGGCATAGCTTTAAAAACGCTCCATCTTGCACCGCGTAACTCATTTGAGTTTGATTAGAAGGGCTGTTATTTGCTTGAGTGGTGCCACTCATGACAGGCCGTATACCTTCTACAAACTCTTCATAACCGTAGGCTTGATGGAAGCTCACCATACTAAAGCGTTGCTTAGCAATGTTTTGATTTTGATGGGCTTGGTTGTCACGCTGTGCCTGCTGAAACTCTGCTAATTGCTGTGATAAATCTTCTAGTAACACTATACTCTCTGGCAATAAATACCATGATCCACTATTGTCTTTATCAAAATAAGCTTGGCTAGCACGGTTATCAAAACTGACTGTTTGAGAGTTCGTAGGGCTATGTCTGCGTAACTCTAGCCAAGCTGTACTGTCCAGATTTTTCTCACGTGAGTTCTGAGCAGCTTTGGTCATAAAAAAAGGATGATCAATAATTTCTCGTACCTTTAACAAATCCTGTTGTTCAGCACGTAAATCTAAAAACACCAGACACAATACTTCGCGCCAGCTTAAGCCTTGCAGCAGTTGTTCTAATAAATCTTCATTTTCAATCTTGGGTAGATAGTCGGTATATCGCTTCGCGATTTGCAGCAATCTATAGGTTTTACCTGTACCAGCAACGCCCGTATAAATAATATTGGTCGGTTCATGAGCAGACATATCAGGCATAACGTTATCCGGCGGCATTGAAAACAGGTTTAAAATAGACATGCTAACATTTTGTCATTATAACGTGGCTATCTATTGGCATGGTAACTATAGTCAACCCTCTATATATTAGATACGGTGTCAGTCTCGCTTAGTCTACTATTCGTAGTACTTCCACTCAGGCCTTCTTTGTCCAAATGACGCTGGCATATAAGATGACTAGGCTGCTTTAAGTGGCGATCTAAACTAATGACATAACCTAGCAACATAGCCACGCTACTATAGTTTTGTAAGCGCAGCAGTTCATGCTAATAATAGTAGGAAGGCAATGGTTGATGTACCATAGTATTTGTAGCGACTTTCATTATCTATATTTGTGTCGCTATCATAAAAAGCCATGCTAAGAATGTCATTCAACTCATTTACGTTAAGGAATTTTGTATGTCAGGATTATTAAAAAAACTACCCGCCAAGTTGACCAATAAACTGCCAGCCAAAGTATCTGACAGCACAAAACCTTCAGTTGAGAAACCCAGTAGCACGCTAAAACCAATTAGTAATCAATTTACCAAACTGTTATCAGTCACCAAATATCTGCCTGCTGGTGCACGCTCAAGTATTTTATCTAAAGCCTTTGGCAAGGTCGTTCCCTATGTCGGTACAACTGGCATTTATTATGAGACGGTAGAACCAAACCAAGTCGTCGTTAGTTTAAACAACAATAAAGCCGTCCAAAACCATATCGGCTCTATTCATGCAGTCGCCATCACGTTACTAGCTGAGACGGCTACGGGGTTTATTTTAGGTTTAAACTTGCCTTCTGATCGTATCCTACTGATTAAATCTTACTCAGTAAATTTCCATCGCCCGATTAAAAAAGGTCAAATTGCTGCTGTGGCAAGCTTGTCTGATGAACAGCGTTTGGATATCCTAAACACGCCAAAAGGTGAGATGATTATTCCTTGTGTCATCAAAGATCGTGAGTCTGATAGTGACCGCGATCCAATTGTGGTTGAGATGACGTGGGCATGGATACCAAAAGCGGAGCTAGAGGCACGCCGCCAAGGTAAAGCGTCTGAAAAAACTGCAGAAGATGACACTAAAACCGAGGCACCAATCGAAGAAAACGATGCATTATCTACTCAAAATAATAGTACTGATAAGTAGTTAGTAAAAATTGATAACAAACCCAATGAGGAAACAGTATGTCGAAACTTAGTACTTGCCTATCTACGCTAGCGCTAGCCACTCTGTGCTCATTGGGTTTTGTTCATAGCGCTAATGCCAATACAACGACAGCTGTCAGCGTTGCTAAGTCTGGGCCTACTTTCTTGGGCGATGGCGGAACTTATCCTTTTTCAGAGGCTGTACGCGTGGGCAATACATTGTATATGTCAGGACAAATTGGCTTTAAAGATGGCAAACTGGTCAAAGGCGGTATCAAAGCTGAAACCAAGCAAGTGCTCGATAACATCCATATCACGCTATTAAAGTACGGCTACCGAAAGTCTGATATCGTTAAATGTATGGTCATGCTGACTGATATGGATGACTTTGATGACTTTAACAAAGTCTATAAAGCTGAGATGATAAAGCCTTATCCTGTACGCTCAGCTTTTGGCGTATCAGAACTGGCTGCTGGAGCAAGCGTTGAGATTGAATGTATGGCTGCAAAATAATAGCGGCTAAAAACTCTAAAGCTCCACAATTAGAAAAATATTAAAACAACTGGCTATTTACGCCAGTTGTTTTTTTATTTGCTATCCCAATATCGAGTCTGCAAATTTATACCAGTATTGTCTCGTCCGTTAATGCGCTCTCTTTCGTCACTCGTAGCACTTCTTCCAATGTCGTACGCCCTTCTATGACCTTATGCAAACCATCTGCACGAATAGATGGTGTTTGCTGGCGCGCATACTCTTCCAGCTCATACTCAGCCGTATTGCTATGAATCATACGGCGCAATGTATCGTCGATTGGCACGACTTCATATATAGCAGTACGTCCTTTAAACCCTGACTGATTACATTTATCGCAGCCAACTGGCTTGGGCAAACGAATCGACTCACTTGCTATATCTTTGGCATTACTCTTCAGCGTTGACCCAATGCCAATTTCGGTAAACAGCTTGGCTTGCTCGGTATCAGCAGCCTGCCAGCTCTGACAGTGTGAACATAAAGTACGTACCAAACGCTGCGCTACTACGCCAATAAGCGATGACGACAACAGAAACGGCTCAACACCCATGTCCTGTAAGCGAGTGACTGCACCGATAGCAGTGTTGGTATGCAGCGTCGATAATACCAAATGCCCTGTCAAAGAAGCCTGTACGGCAATCTCTGCTGTCTCTAAATCACGAATTTCACCAACCATCACCACATCAGGATCTTGACGAAGCATTGCACGCAAACTTTTAGCAAATGTCATGTCTACTTTATTATTAACCTGCGTCTGCCCGATACCATCAAGCTGAAACTCAATCGGATCTTCGGCGGTCAAGATATTGCGGGTCTGATCATTTAAATCGGTCAATGCAGAGTATAGCGTCGTGGTTTTACCCGAGCCAGTCGGCCCTGTCACCAAAATAATACCGTGTGGACGATGGATTAAGCGTTTTAGCTCAGTATAGTCATTATCAGACAACCCCAAATACGTCATATTTAAACGACCAGCTTGCTTGTCTAATAAACGCATAACCACACGCTCACCAAAGCTTGATGGCAAAGTCGATACACGCACATCGACCTCTCGCCCTGCCAGTCTTAAACTGATACGACCATCTTGCGGCACTCGCTTTTCGGCAATATCTAACTTAGCCATTACCTTAATACGCGAAACCAACAATGGAGCCAATTGGCGTTTTGGTGTGATGATTTCTTTTAGCTCACCATCGACTCGGAAACGGACGACTAAACGTTTTTCAAAGGTCTCAATATGAATGTCTGAGGCACTTAAACGGATGGCTTCGGACAACAATGCATTAATCAAACGAATGATAGGTGCATCGTCTTGTTGATCCATCAAGTCTTCAGTTTCAGGGACACTATCTGCCAAGCTATCGAGATCAGGATGGTCCTCAAGTCCAGCAGCAATATGTTGCGACTCTCCTGTATTGCCCGCATAAGCGGCGTTCATACGTTTTTCAAAATCGTCCGCGCTGACACTTTCGTAAGTAGGTACACCGCGAATGCCTTGCTGCTGTAAAAACCGTACCGCTTCATTGATCGCTGACAACGGAGTAGCTTTGGTGAGTACTAATGTTGGCGGCAATTCAGGATCTATCGCAAGTATGGCCAAAATCTGATGGCGTTTCGCGAAGCTGTATGGCAACTGCATCATAAAGATGGCCCAATAAGTGAGGAGAGGATAAGAAGAACGCACGCCAAGACAGAATGGATGCCTTGTCCTTAACAGTTCGAATCAAAAAAGACTGCCAGTAAGGTTGCATGAGTTTGTTATAATAGCATTTTGTTTTAGACGGGTATTATTTTATGTGACTGGCGCTTTATACCTATCGCCCAGCACATATTATTACTATCAGAGTTAGCATATCATGCGATTTTTTGCTGACAGCTTGCCATTGTCTACTACACCTTTTAGATTGCTTAGATTACCCATCATATTTTGTCTGTCCCTTCTCCCGCTCGATATTAGGATTTTCCGTTATGTCAGAGAACGTTAGCACTACTCACCCAACACCACTTTTACAAGATACCTTTACTGTCGGTAGCCGTACCTTTTCTTCACGTCTGCTGGTTGGTACTGGCAAGTATAAAGACATGACAGAGACTGGAGAAGCCATTGCCGCTTCAGCAGCCGAAATCGTGACTGTCGCCATTCGCCGTGTCAATATTGGACAAAATAGTGATGAGCCTAACTTATTAGATGTGATTTCACCTGATAAATATACGATATTACCGAATACTGCTGGCTGCTTTGACGCCGAAACAGCCATTCGCACTTGTAAGCTTGCTCGCGAGTTATTGGGTGGGCATAATTTGGTTAAGCTTGAGGTATTGGGGGATGAAAAAACCTTATATCCAAACGTTATGGAAACCTTAAAAGCTGCCAAAGTATTGATCGATGATGGTTTTGAAGTAATGGTTTATACGTCAGATGACCCTATCGTTGCACAAGAATTAGAAAGCATGGGCTGTGTCGCTATTATGCCGCTTGGCAGCTTGATTGGTTCAGGACTTGGTCTACTCAATCGTCATACACTTAGCTTAATAATCGAAAATGCTAAAGTACCCGTATTGGTTGACGCTGGTGTCGGCACTGCGTCTGATGCTGCACTTGCGATGGAGCTTGGCTGTGATGGCGTACTGATGAACTCAGCCATTGCCAATGCGCAAAATCCAGTAATGATGGCACACGCAATGAAACATGCTATGTGGGCAGGTCGCGCTGCGTTTTTAGCAGGTCGTATGCCTATGCGTAAGATGGCTACTGCCAGCTCACCACAAACTGGGTATTTCTTTCAATAAGTTGAAGCATAAATGACATGTCATAATAGAGCGTGTTGAGTATTTACGTATAGCGCTGTCAGTGCTATGGTTGATTGCTCAACACGCTCTATAAAATAATAAAAAATGTTATTTGATTGAATCTCTACTTATTATAATTTTCACATAACACTTATCGTCATAAAAGGATTTATTATGCGACTTCTCACAGCAGTCGACCAGTTGTTTCTACTTCTTGAGTCGCGTAAACAGCCCATGCACGTTGGTGGGCTGTTTGTATTTGAATTACCAGACAATGCGGATAGCGATTTTGTCTATCAATTGGTAAAACAAATGCAAGAGTCTGATGTACCGCCTAGCTTTCCTTTTAATCAGGTACTTGAACATTTAGCCTTTTGGAAAAAAGACAAAGACTTTGATGTTGAGCATCATCTGCATCATGTTGCGCTACCAAGTCCTGGACGCGTACGTGAATTATTGATGTATGTCTCAAGAGAACATGGGCGTTTATTAGATCGTGCCATGCCTTTGTGGGAATGTCATGTTATCGAAGGTATACAGCCAGAAGTCGAAGGTGGACCTGAACGTTTTGCATGGTATTTTAAGATTCATCACTCTTTGGTTGATGGCATCGCAGCGATGCGTTTGGTTCAAAAATCCTTATCTCAATCGCCAACCGAACCAGTTACCCTGCCTGTCTGGTCGTTGATGGCGCGCCATCGTAACCAAGTAAACGCTATATTACCTGCCGAACGATCTATCAGGGGCATCATAAAAGAGCAGATATCTACCATCAAACCTGTATTTACAGAATTGCTAGATAACGTGAAAAACTACGGTGATGAAGGGTACGTCGGTACTTTTGACGCCCCGATGAGTATCTTGAATAAACGTATATCAGCCTCACGGCGTATAGCCGCACAGTCTTATGATATACAGCGGTTTAACGATATTGCTGAAAGGCTCAAAATTAGTAGGAACGATGTGGTACTGGCGGTCTGTGCAGGTGCTATTCGTCGCTACCTAATATCAATGGATGCGCTACCGAGTAAACCGTTGATTGCATTTGTCCCGATGTCACTGCGTACAGATAACAGTATCTCGGGCAATCAGCTGTCATTTGTATTGGCAAACTTGGGTACGCATTTGGACAATCCACTGCGCAGGATAGAGCTTATCCATCGTAGTATGAATAACGGCAAACGTCGCTTTCGCCGCATGAACCAAGCGCAGGTCATTAACTACAGTATCGTCTCATACGCGTGGCAAGGCATCAACTTAGCGACAGGACTGTTTCCTAGAAAGCAGGCATTTAACCTGATTATCTCTAACGTACCTGGTTCTGAAAAACCACTGTACTGGAATGGTGCACGTCTGCAATCATTGTACCCCGCTTCTATCGTCTTTAATGGTCAAGCGATGAATATCACTTTAGCCAGTTATTTAGATAAGATTGAGTTTGGTATCACCGCTTGTAGCAAGGCGTTACCTCGCGTACAAGATATGCTGATGCTGATAGAAGAAGAGTTGCAACTGCTAGAAACTACCAGTAAAGAGTTAGCATTCAAAGGCATTACTGTTGAAGATAAAGCTGGCAATAAGGGTAACGATAAAACAAAAAAGCTGGCTCCATAATGGAACCAGCTTTTTTCATTTATACTCAATCTAGATATTACTTGAATTTAAATCTTGCAAGCGCTAAACGTTAATACCATTAAGGTTAACGTTTAGATTGCGTCACCCCAGATTGGTACAACTGTTTGCATCAATGGCTTAAGCAATTTCACATTACAAGCGAAGATAGAGCCTGATGTCATAGAGTTGTGCGCGCCAGTATGATCAACCACCACACCGCGTGCTTCAGTTACGATAAGCTCGCCCGCAGCGATGTCCCAAGGCTTGATAGACATCTCAAAATAACCGTCAAAACGACCAGCGGCAACATAGCACAAGTCAAGCGCAGCTGAACCCATACGACGTACCTGACCACCTGCCTCAGATATCTTCTGTAAGCTCTCAAAGTGCTGTTTAGCATAAGAGATAACTTCGCCATTGCGCTTACGCTCAAGCGGATGACCAGTCGTAAAGAAACCGCCATCAATGGTTTTGCGCTCGCTCACTTGCATACGGCGATTGTTCAAGCGAGCACCTTTACCACGGCTCGCTGAGAACATCTCATCACGAACAGGATCATAGACCACACCATGTTGGGTAACACCTTTATGCTGTACAGCGATAGATACGCAGAACTGCGGTACACCATGAACGAAGTTCTTAGTGCCATCTAGTGGATCGATAATCCAGCACCAGTCAGCATCTTCGCCGCGGCCTTCTTGCATACCGAACTCTTCACCTAAAAATGAATGATTAGGATAGCTGGCTTTTAGCGTCTCAATAGTGAGCTCTTCGCTAAAGCGATCAATGCGAGTAACCAAACCATCAAGTCCTTTAGACTCAATATCTAACTCGATTTTGTGGCGGTTTTGATGCGCATATAAAATCTCTTTACCAACTTTTTCAGCAGTACGCGCTGCGATGACGACCATGGGTTCCATAAATAACCTATTTGCTTGATGAATGAATATAAAAAATAAGACTAACTTTGTGCCCACAACATGCCAAACAGCCGCCGCATCACACCACATCTATGCGATTAAAAACGTGTCTCTTATAAACGAAAACTTATAAAAGCCACCCGCATTATACTAAAATTGTTCGATAAAAACGAAAAAACCGTCACGCTGACCAAGCCAGTACTTTGGCGATCATCTAAACTGCGCAAGTTGTAAAAAAGTTAGCACCTACGGCTAGTAGGCGTTTGCTCTGTTTAAGGAGCTTATATCGACTTTAATTAACGCACTTTTAGCGCATTAATTTTTTAAAATAATATTGTAACGCTTACGATAAAAGTATTTTCAGCTGTTTGATCACGCCCTCGACATCTAGACCACAGTCAGCCAATTGTTCTGCTTGAGAACCATGAGCAATAAAACGATCAGGAATACCGATATTAGCAATAGCTGGACGATTTCTCTTAAAGGCTGCCGACTCATTGAGTAAATATTCATTCACTGCACTACCTGCGCCGCCCATAATCATGTGCTCTTCTAGGGTTGCTATATGAGTGACCCCTTGTGCCAATAACGTCTCAAGCATGGCTGTATCTAGCGGTTTTACCCAGCGCATATTAACTACCTGTATCTGGCAATCTAACGCTGCATCGTTATTTATTAAGCTTTCTGCTGCTTGTTGAGCAGTTGCCACCATCGTACCAAAGGCCAATAAGGCTAGTTTATAAGGTGCATCAGCTTTACCTAATACTGACTCGACAACTGCTTCACCAACTTTATAAGTTTGAGCTGGCTGCTCAATATCAGCACCTGTGCCTGTACCACGCGGATAACGTACCGCCGTACAGCCTGGATACTCATAGCAAGTATTGAGCAAGTGGTAGCATTCGTTCTCATCTTTTGGCGCTGCAATCACCATATTAGGCACACAACGCAAGAATCCGAAATCAAACACGCCAGCATGCGTCGCACCGTCTTCACCGACTAGGCCCGCTCGATCGATGGCAAACATCACATCGAGATTCTGTAAAGCCACATCATGAATCAGCTGATCATATCCACGCTGCAAGAACGTTGAATAAATCGCGACAATAGGTTTGACGCCTTGAGTTGCCATTCCAGCCGCTAGTGTGACAGCATGTTGCTCAGCAATAGCCACATCAAAGAAGCGCTCTGGAAAGTGACGAGCAAAGTCCGTCATCCCTGAACCTTCTTCCATGGCAGGGGTGACAGCTAGTAGCTTATCGTCTTCGGCCGCTTTATCACATAAGAACTGGCCAAACACTTGCGAATATTTTAACGCTGGCTTTGTACTTGGTTGTTTTTTTAGCTGACTTATGGATTCAGCTTTAGACGCTTCATGCTCTTTATGATTTTCGACTGGCAACTTACTGATTGCATGATAGCCCACTGGATCTAATTCTGCTGGTGCAAAGCCTTTACCCTTAGTGGTATAGATATGCACTAGTACTGGGCCTTTTACTTGCTTCGCCAGTGACAATACGCGCAGTAACTCAGGAATATTATGCCCATCAAATGGACCAAAATAGGTAAAACCAATCGCTTTGAATAAGTTATCTTCTAGCTGCGGAACATCACGCATCTCTTTATGACGCTTGCGGCGATCGAACGCCTGCATATCAGGACGGTGACAGAGTACTGGCTCACCTGACTCAGAGATATCAACTTGATAACCTGACTCCCAAAGCATCGCTAAATGTCGTGAAAATCCGCCAATAGAGCAAGATATCGACATATCATTATCGTTTAGAATGACCAGTAAATCAGCATCTTGCTGTACTGCGTCATTCATGGCCTCAAATGCCATCCCACCTGTCATCGCACCATCACCAATGATGCAAGCAACCGTTTGCTCGCGGCCTTGATAACGCAGGGCGAGACTCATACCCAGACCAGCTGAGATAGAGGTCGATGAATGCCCTACGCCAAATGTATCGTAGACAGACTCTGCGCGCTCAGGAAATGCCGTCAAACCGTCTTTAGATCTGATAGTACCTAACTGCTCACGGCGACCTGTCAGTACTTTATGAGCATAGGCTTGATGACCCACGTCCCAGACGATTTGGTCTTGCGGCGTCTCTAACAAATAATGCAATACTATGGTCAGCTCAACCACGCCCAAATTGGCACCAAAATGCCCACCGCTCTGACCAGCTGAATACAATAGAAAAAGGCGCAATTCATCAGCCAGCGTAATAAGTTTAGCCGTTGAAAGCGTGCTGAGGTCAGTGGGTGTATCAATTGCATCAAGCAATGGCGTATGAGGACGCACACGTGGAATCACAGTATAGGTCTGCTGTAAGCTCGATAGCTGAGCAGCAGAATCCAGCACTGATGTAGATAGGGACTGAGACTTTGGAGAATGAGGTGACTGCTGCATAAACCGTACGATACCTACCAATCTGCTGACAAGACGTGTCTTTAAAATATAGCGGTGACTATAATCAAAAGACGTCAATAATACCTACATCATTATTGATGTAATCGACCATATAATTATTCATGCAACTTTCGTATTTGTATAGCTGCGCTACTTACGACAGTAGACACGCTAGCACAATAGACTGCGCGTCAATACCAACGTTTTGATATCAAAATATTGATGCTTTCATACTATTGACGACTGAGGGGTGACATTATGCCCTATTATTTTGCATCAATAGCGGATGTTAGTGACGACATAGTAATGTAAGGGTAAAGACTTGTCACTGTATCCGTCAAAATAGTATGGCATAATAGCATTTTTTTTTAATTGTCGCTTTAATCATCGTGCGTCGTCTGTGAACTTTGTGTGTTTTTATAAAAAATACAATGAGCACGCTGTCTCTATGAACAGGTTATACTGGTATCATCTTAATTTTAACAGTAAAGTTTAGGTGACAGGCTCATCTCAACTAATAGTTATCTTGAAAACAGTAGTTATCTCGAACAGTAACTGGCTCTAACAGCGCTCGTTTCAAACAGCAATAACACACTTTTCACCGCCACGACTTTAGGCTTATGTAGGACAGCAATGTCATATCAATTTATCACTAGTGCCAAATTACCCACTCGTCACGGCGAGTTTGATATTCATATCTTCGAAAATAGCGAAGGTCAAGAGCATGTCATGCTGACCGTTGGTCTAACTGTGGTCGATCAACAGACAGACGATATCGCTAACCAATCTTTAGACGACATGATATTGAACCAAAAGGATGAATCGATAGCGAAGCAAATACCGCTCATTCGCATTCATTCTGAATGTCTGACAGGCGACGCGTTTAGCTCATTGAAATGTGACTGCGGTCCGCAGCTCAATACTGCCATGCAAGCTATCCAAGAGTCAGGTTGCGGTGCGATTTTGTATTTGCGTCAAGAAGGCCGCGGTATTGGTTTGACCAATAAGATTCGTGCGTACGCCCTCCAAGATCAAGGGCATGATACGCTGGATGCCAATCTCATGTTAGGCTTGCCTGCCGATGCGCGTATCTATGATATGTGTGGTCCGATGCTTGCCCATGTCGGTGTTGACGCTGTTAGGCTCATCACCAACAACCCAAACAAAGTCGCTTATCTGACTGAGCATGGTATTGATGTTGTCGAACGGGTTCCATTGTTGGTCGGTGTCAATGATATGAATGCGGAATATCTAGCAACCAAACGTGATCGCATGGGCCACTTGTTTGATAAAAATATCAATCTTGATATAGATGCTTCTCTCGATACAGACCTTAATACCGCCATACACCTGAATAAATAGATATCTTATGAGTATTACAAATACAAATAACGAAACAGACTTATCAACGGTAGCATCAGTGACGACGCCAACCAATAACGATATCATGCGAGTGCGTGAATTTTTGGTTGATTTACAGGCACGTATCTGTGAATCACTAGAAGCACAAGAGCGCGATGGTAGCACTAACGACAACGAGTATGCGACCTTTGTTCCTGATGACTGGGAACGTCCTGAAGGCGGCGGCGGTCGGTCGTGCGTATTGGCAGATGGTGAGGTCATCGAAAAAGCGGGCGTCATGTTTAGCCATATTCATGTACATAACCTACCTGCCTCGGCGACCGCGCGTCACCCCAATATCGCTGGGCGTAAAGCCCAAGCAATGGGCGTATCACTGGTTGTCCATCCTAGAAATCCAAACGTGCCTACGAGCCATGCCAATGTGCGCTTATTCGTAGCAGAAGCGGAAGGCGAAGCTCCTATCTGGTGGTTTGGCGGTGGCTTTGATTTGACGCCATTCTATCCAGTACTCGCTGATTGTGTACACTGGCATCAAGTTTGTCATGACTTGTGTGCGCCTTTTGGAGACAATATCTATGCTGATTTTAAACAGTGGTGTGATGAGTATTTTCATCTGCGCCATCGTGATGAGCAGCGCGGTATTGGTGGTCTATTTTATGATGACGTCAGTACCGAGAGTCGCGGCTGGGACTTTGAGACTTGCTTTAACTTTATGAAAGCCGTTGGCAACGGTTATCTTGACGGTATCATGCCGATTTTTGAACAACGTAAAAATACGCCTTATACTGAAGCGCAGCGCGAGTTTCAGCTCTATCGCCGTGGCCGCTACGTCGAGTACAATCTGGTCTACGATCGTGGAACCCTATTTGGGCTACAAAGTAACGGACGTATCGAGTCAATTCTAGTTAGTATGCCACCGCTTGCCAGCTGGCATTATCGTTTTGAGCCTACTGAAGGAACGCCTGAGTTTGAGTTAACCGATTATTATCTAAAGCCACGTGATTGGTTAGCACTGTAGTTTTCGTAAATATCACGGCATTCATATTTTTGGAAAATATTAATAAGGTCAGCTACTATTCGCTGGCCTTTTTTATTGTCAGCACCATCTAAACGAGCTACTCTTAGGTTGTTATCGTACAGAAATACGTTGTATAACTACCATGTAATCACCGCAACCAACTATAAGTAGCCATAACCAAGTTAAGGTATGCTTATTTAAAATATTACGAGGATATAACAACTATATAATTCCCAACGCGCAGATAACCGTTACAATAGAAGACGTTCTTTATTAGCAACTGTGCTCAGAAGAATTTTAGGCAGTATTTTGTATAACTATATTTTAAGTCAAAGCGAGCGTTTGTAATCGCGCTTACTATTAGCCAAGTTTAAAGGAGTAAGTCATATGGCACAGGTTCATACCAACAAATCTTTCAAGTCTCTGTTTAGCGTTACCTTGATGGCGGCTGCACTGGGTCTAACGGCCTGTAGCACTTCAACAGGATCTAACCCTGACGTGCAAGCGCGTCAAGACACCATGAAAAACTGGGGCGATGCAATGGGCGTCATGGGTGATATGGCAAAAGCACCTGATACATTTGATGCGGACGTATTTAAAGAGCAAGCGGCGTTCTTAGCAGAAGATGCCGCCAAGCCTTGGAGTCATTTTGAAGACCCAGAAGCAGTAGGCAATGCTACTGAATCGGTTTGGTCTAATGCTGATGGCTTCAGTGCTGAAGCGGAAAACTTTCAAAAGGTCACTGCTGAGCTAAATGCTGCCGCCCAAAACGCCACTAGCATGGACGATGTTAAACCTGCCTTTGGACAAGTTGGTGCAAGCTGTAAATCATGCCATACCGACTTTAGAGCAAAGGACGAATAAATCTTTGTATTTATAGCAAGTAGATACGTATAAAAAACCGCCATATCGTTTGATGTGGCGGTTTTTTAGTTTTCTGGATATTGTGGAAATCAAAGTTTTAACACTAATTAAATATTTCACCGAGCGCACTACTCTGCCACTGTTTTATTCACATCCACAACGTCTTGTTGCTCGTTCATCTTATTAACGATTGCACTTACTGAAGGATCACTCAAATCGATCGTACGTATTGGGAAGGGAATGTTTACGCCCGCTGCATCCAACGAGTTTTTGATACCTACAATTACTTGATGAATCGAGGCAACCTTATTGGCTTGCGTACCATCTTCGATAAACCAGCGCACCATTAGATCAATGGACGAACCCCCGAAACCAGTAGCAATCACGCTTGGCGTTGCTTTCTTTGAGACGCTCTCTATCTTATCTAATGCTTTTATAATCTCAGCTTTAGCCGCTTCGATATCATCTTCATAACCAATACCAACTGCGACTTGTAGACGGCGCTGCTTATAAGCGGTATTGACGGTCAATGCTGAAGTATAGAGATCTGAATTTGGAATCACTACTTGCCTGCCATCATAAGTCCTGATAGTGGTTGCGCGGATTTTAATATCTTCGACCGTTCCTTCATAGTCGCCTGAGACAATCTGATCACCGATACGAAACGGCTCTGAAATCAGGAGCAAAATACCAGAGAGCAAGTTTTGAAAGATATCCTTAAAAGCAAAACCGATAGCCACAGAACCAATACCTAGTGCGCCGATTAGCTTAGCTGGTGTAAATCCTGGAATAGCAACAACCATGGCGATCATAAAGCCAATAAACAGAATAAGTGCCCCACCTATCCGCTGAAACACCTTCACCAAATTTTGATGACGCACGCGCGCGCCTAAGGTTTTATGCACTACTTTTTTGAAAATAATCGACAATAGCCAAAAAATCCCCAACACAATGAGCGCCGCCACAAAATATGGAATGCGCTCAATAAAGCCACTTGCCAAGTCTTGCGTGGTATAGACCACTTGTTGATAGATGGTCACACCATCGGTTAGAGTATTCGATATGCGACTCACGTCGGGGGTGGGCATAAAGGGTTGCTCCTATTGCTGTCTTAGCGCGTGTTTAAGGGGATAAACAAATGAAAATCTCACTGCTTCTTTGCCAGTTATGACATCAAATCAGCTTGTACGATTTCGATCCAATAGCCATCAACGTCCTTGATAAAAGCAATATTTTTCATGCTGCCATCTTCTGGACGCTTTTTAAATTCGACGTCATTTTTATCGAACCAAGCAACTGCTTCATCCAAACTTGGAACACTAAAACAAATATGACCAAAACCTTGCGGATCTTGATTGCCATCATGATAGCTAAAATCAGCTTTTGTTTCGGTGCCGTAGTTGTGCGTCAACTCTAAAATACCACGTTGACGGAAAGCAAAAATTTCTAGATCATCGCCAGTTGGCAAGGTTTCGCGCTCGCTCTCGGTCAACTTAGCCAAGAAATATAAATCAAACCCCATGTCAGGGAACCTCTTAACAGCAAGCAAGGTCATGCCCAAGACACCAGTGTAAAACGCTAGCGATTTAACAGGATCTTTGACACGCAGCATGGTGTGGTTAAAAGTAAAACCAGTCGTCTGTGATGAAATTGGCTGAACGCCGTCCGTGCTAACGCTGCTAGCAGGCTGGTCTATTGCGTCGTTATTGTTGTTAGATGAAGTAGACATAATTATCCTAATATAATTCAAAAATAAATACATAAACACGCAAATCACGATTGTCGTAATTTGCGCCGTTCTCTTATCATAATAAAAAATGGCAAAATAACTGATAGGGTTTTGTAAGAATATGAACAAGGTATGTTCGTCTTTATGCCCTAACTAGCTAGTTATCTGAATCTACCTAAGACTGATTAGCTATCTAAAAAACGCACTTTTCCTGTCTCTAAGTCATACTCAGCGCCGACTACCAATAGCTGACCACTATTGGTTAAGTCCTCTAATGCACGTGAGCCATGTTTTAGCTGACTAACTGACATACGTACGTTAGCGCGAATAGAGCGATCGACCAGCTCGTCTGCATCGACGTCTTGACCATTGGCAGTTGCCAGTTCGTGCAAGTTATAAACGCTTGGGCGAATACGATCAACGATAGATTGCAAGTTAGGTGAATAATTCTGCTCAGGGTTAATCAATGTCTCAACGCAAGCAGTAACAGCGCCACATTTTGAGTGCCCAAGGACCACCACCAACTGCGTACCAAAGGCTTCGGCTGCAAACTCGATTGAACCAATCTGCGATGGTGCAACCACATTACCTGCGACTCGTATAACGAACAAATCTCCCAAACCTTGATCAAAGACAATCTCAACGGGTACTCGTGCATCCGAGCAGCCCAAAATAATCGCCAATGGGTTTTGATCTTTGACCAACTCTGGACGACGCTGCATATATTGATCGGTACTGGTGAGGCTATCAACGTAACGCGCATTACCTGCTTTTAAAAGCTCAAGCGCTTCTTGACCTGTTGTTGGACGTGTATCGGTAGACATGAGAGATCCTTTATCATCAATAATATGAGAGTTATAAATGGCATTACATTAGGTATGCAAACATAGATTGGCTAGTGGCTACCAACCTATCAGGCTCGTGATATTTGTCAGCCATACCGTGATTGTATAGGAATAAAAGCCAAAAATCGGTAAAAAAATTTGTCTAAATATCGTGAGGTAAAGACAGTCGATACCAAAAATACAGCCGCACCCATCACGACCATGACCGTATGGCTCGCATAACTTATAACGAACTTGCACTGACTTATATCAAGGGTTTGTTATAATACGCAGCATTCAGGCAGCAATCAGATCATGCTTACGCTCATGCCAATCTCTTTGATGACAGTGATTTACCTCGATGACTGTATTGATATATTGGACGCTTAGGAACAGATATTATGGCCAATCCCTCTCCAAATACGCATAACACCTCTGCGTCACCTCATGATGATCAGGTGCTACTAAAGCTGACTGGTCTCAAAAAAACCTACGATCAAACCGAGGTCTTAAAAGACATCAACCTTGATATCAAACATGGTGAGTTTTTGACGCTACTTGGGCCATCGGGCTGCGGTAAGACAACCTTGCTACGCTTGATTGCAGGCTTTGAGCAGCCAAACACTGGGGCGATATATTTGGATGGCGTACAGATGGCAGGCTTGCCCGCTGATAAACGTCCGGTGAATACCGTATTTCAGCAATATGCGTTGTTTCCTCATATGAGCGTTGCTCAAAACGTCGCATATGGCCTAAAGTTAAAAAAAGTCCCAAAAGATGAAATCCAAAGACGCGTCAGCGAGATGCTAGCGATGGTACAGCTGGAGCGTTTAGCCAACCGCAAGCCGCAAGATTTGTCTGGTGGTCAGCAGCAGCGAGTTGCCATTGCACGCGCGGTGATTAACCGCCCTAAACTGCTATTGCTTGATGAGCCATTGTCTGCGCTCGATCATAAACTACGCCTGCAGATGCAATCTGAGCTCAAACGTCTGCAACGTGAGCTTGGCATTACTTTTGTCTTTGTCACCCATGACCAAGAAGAAGCGCTGTCGATGTCAGACCGTATTGCCGTAATGAAAGACGGTACGTTTCAGCAAATTGGTACGCCTATCGAGATTTACGAAACCCCTGCCAACCTATTTACTGCCAAGTTTATCGGCGAGACCAATTTGTTTAGAGCTGAGGTCAAAGGTGTCTATCCAGATCACCCAGATCGTGATGGTAAAGTGACCAACGGACGCATCGAGGTTGAAGTCTGTGAAGCTCAAGTCCAAGAAGGGCCAACCACATTACGTAACTTACGTCGTCCTAATTTTGCCAATGACGTGCAGGTAGGTGATATCGTTAATTTACTACTTCGCCCCGAAGACCTACGAATATATGACCCAAAAGACAATGAGCATAGCGGACTGTTAGGCCGTGTCATCGAGAGTAACTATAAAGGCAGCACCTTAGACTCGATTATCGAATTGGCAAATGGTCATATCATCAAAGCCTCTGAGTTTTTTGATGAGGATGACCCGAGCTTTGATTACAAACTAAACGAAGGCGTCAAAGTTTCGTGGGTGGATGGCTGGGAATGGGTATTACCAGAAGACTCTGAAGCTATGCCAGACATAACTGCACAAAAGGATGGTAGCTGATGGCCCGCAACCACTTAGGCAGTAAAAGCCCATTTCGTACCGCCACGCTTTGGCTAATCTGGGGTTGGCTACTGATATTTGCGCTGTTACCAAACATATTGGTCATCGCTGTCAGTTTTTTGACCCGCGATAGTAGCGCCTTTATTAGCTTGCCTGTCAGTATCGACAGTTACGTGCGGATGATTGACCCATTGTATTTTGAGGTATTTGTCCATTCATTATGGATGGCAGGTATCACAACGGTTATCTGTTTACTGCTTGGCTATCCTTTTGCATGGCTGGTTTCTAAGGCAAAAGTGCGATGGCAGCCACTGCTCATGATGTTACTGATACTGCCATTTTGGACCAATTCTCTGGTGCGGACTTACGCATTAAAGCTGCTCTTTGCTAACAATGGCTTGATCAATAAATCATTGCTTGCCATCGGCGTGATTGATACACCAATCGATATTTTATATACGCAAGGTGCGGTGATTGCAGGTTTAACCTACTTGTTATTTCCGTTTATGGTACTACCGCTATATGCGGTATTTACTGACTTGCGCAATGATATGCTATTGGCCTCGCAAGATTTGGGTGCAACTAAAACACAGACCTTTTGGCATGTGGTACTGCCTTTAACGACGCCAGGGATTATCTCTGGTGTACTGCTCGTACTATTGCCTGCGATGGGTATGTTTTATGTGGCAGATATCTTGGGTGGTTCTCGCAATTTACTGGTTGGTAATATTATTAAAAACCAATTTTTGGATGCGCGTGATTGGCCCTTTGGTGCTGCGGCCAGCGTATTACTGACACTGGCGATGGCGGTATTATTACTTGCCTACCGTGCCAGTAGCCGCCGCATTGGCAAGACTGACTTTAACGAGGTGGCCTAATGTCTTATAGCTCACCGAATAAAAAAACTCGTACGCTCAAGATTGGTAGTATCGCTGCCAAAGGCTATCTCGGGCTTATTTATACCCTGTTGTACCTGCCTATTATTGTCTTAGTGGTAATGTCCTTTAACAAGTCAAAAATTGGCTACAACTGGGGCGGCTTTAGCTTAAAGTGGTACGAATCGCTATTTAACAACCAAGCGATGCTCGATGCGTTTTGGCACTCGATTGTATTAGGATTGGTGGCGGCCACTGTCTCGACTTTGATAGGTACGCTTACTGCCCTAGCCTTACATCGTTATAATTTTCGCGGTAAAGGCTTACTAAATGGGCTACTGTTTGTCCTGATGATGTCGCCTGAGATTGTACTCGCTATCTCATTGCTAGCATTTTTTTTATTGATTGGTTTGCAATTGGGCTTTGTCTCGCTGCTATTGGCGCACATTACTTTTTGCTTACCCTTCGTCGTTATTACCGTTTTTGCACGATTGAGTAGTTTAGATGAGCGTCTAATGGAAGCGGCACGTGACTTGGGGGCTAACGAATCAACCATGGTGCGCACCGTATTGATCCCAGTTATCTTGCCTGCGGTCATGGCAGGTTGGTTGCTTGCCTTCACCTTGTCGCTAGATGATGTAGTGGTGTCGACCTTTGTCACGGGGCCTAGCTATGAGATTTTACCGCTGCGCATTTATTCTATGGTGCGCGTAGGACTCAAGCCCGAAGTCAACGCCATTGGTACGTTATTGCTAGTTGCTTCACTAGTATTGGTGGTTATCTCACAGTTGCTATTACGCAAGCGCTAGATGTTGATTGCTGACTAATTGCTTATTAACTGGTCATTAACTGAGCATTAATAACGGACTATGAGTGAAAGTCAGCGCTATATTGACTATAATGAATTTTTCTCACCTTAGCGGTTAGGTTATATTATGCTTGAGCTACGTCATCTTAATACGTTAACCGCGCTACGGGCGCATGGTTCACTTGCAGCAGCGGCGGATGAGCTACACGTTACTGCCTCAGCCGTTTCGCATCAATTAAAAGAGCTTGAGAACTATTACGACATCAGCTTAGTCAATCGTCGGACACGCCCGCTTAGCTTCACGCCAGCAGGTAAAGCAGTATTGGCATTGGCAGACAATATCCTACCGCAAGTTACTCGCACCAAATCTAACCTTAAACGCTTAGCGCATGGTCAAGCAGGTAGATTACGCCTAGCATCAGAGTGCCACAGCTGCTTTGATTGGCTGATGCCGATACTTAACCACTATCGCCGTGAATGGTCGGATGTCGAGCTAGACTTTGCCACAGGGTTTGAGCCTGAGCCGCATCATCTATTGATGGAAGGTGATATTGATCTGCTTATCACTACCAGTGATTTACCGCTCGACGGTATCAGCTATCAGCCATTGTTTGAGTACGAGAGTCGTTTGGTGCTTTCACCAACGCATGATTTAGCTGCTCAAAAATTTATTGACCCTGATGATTTGATTAATGAGACATTAATTGCCTATCCAGTAGAGGCCAAGCGTCTCGACATCATTGCTAATTTTATGACGCCAGCACAAGTAAGCTTTGAGAGTGTTCGTACGACAGAGCTGACCGCGATGCTAATTCAGCTGGTCGCCAGTGAACGCGGCGTAGCAGCATTGCCTGATTGGGTGGTTGCTGAATACGAGAGAAAAGGCTGGGTCGTATCACGACCACTAGGAAAGGGTGTGCATTGTCAGTTGTACGCCGCTACGCGTACCTCAAGCCAAGATACAGCATACATGCAGGGATTTGCCAGTTTATTGGAAGGGATTGTGAAGCCAGTTTAAGACTCCACTGCTTATTACATTTTTTAGTTATAAAATACTGTCCGCTTTCTTACGTTATGATAGGCGTTGGGGAAAATAATGGTTCCCTAGTGAGGACTTGAAGGTTCGGCTGTGTAGAGCTGACATCAATGGTCTTACTTATTTAGGCGGTCACAGTGTACTCGGTAGTGTACTTATCGAGATGAAATGCACCCAAGCTAAATCTCTACGCCAAGCTTGGATTGATAATAGTTCAAAAAACTTTCTCCATGGTATAGGCTCTTCCATATTTATAATGGACTAAAAATCAATCATAAAAGGATCTTAAGAAGTGACAGATTTTATTAGTGAGGTGGCGATTGGAATGTTTTTGTCTTGGCATATAAAGGACCACCCGTTTTGGACGAGTTTTTTAAAAGGATACTATGTTGGATTTGTCGTATTTATATTATTAACCTTAGTACGCATATTTAAAGACGAGGCTATCTTAGAGACGCTTAAACGAGATATCGTGATATTTCTTATATTAGGCACTATAGTTTCATCAGTACTAATAGTTTTTACTTTCATCAACAAGTATTGGCATCCAACTCAAAGGTGAATATACCCCAAGCCTAATGTAACTACCTAGTAAAAGCTAAAAAATGTAGTGGCATAACAAACCCCTATAGTACACAAGAAGTATGTATTAGTGAGGCTAGTCGTTAAGCTTCATAAATCCTAGATTCCTGTCGATTGAGCTAATTTACATTAAATCGTGTTCGGTGCGCTATACAGGCATCGAACTTCAATTACATAGATTAATAACAAAATCTCGCAAAAAGCTCACTACACCACTAATTCTACAAATCAATAATAATCTCAAGACTGTAATCTTGCCTTAAAAAATCAAGCCATGCGACTATGAACTTTTCAAAAACATCTTTTTTGACAGTAGCTTTAAAGTCGTTATTATCTTCGTCATATATAGAGCATATCGTCACATTCTTACCGTCTATGACAACTTGCCAAGTCTCAGAACTTATATCTAATATATTAATATTATTATTTCTTAAATTATGAAGAATGTTCTCTGAAAACTCGATATCTAGCTCTGATAAATAGTAGGACATCATTCTCATTTCATTGCTATTATTTAAAGGACGACATGATGGTATTGGCCTATCCCATTCATCATTTTTAAAATAATAAAAAGCCATACTCATAACAAATCCTTCTTTATTAATTTCTTCTAAAATAGAAGATTACTTCAATTACAAAGAAGTTATCAACTTTCCTCCGAAATTTGTAGTACTAAACTAAATATTGTTATTTACGGCCTTATTTTTAGGGTATACCCCAAAGGAACCAGCTATTTCACTCCAAAAACCTATTAATAGACTACTTAAAACAGACTGTATTTCGGTAACTACTTAAATCAGACCCCTGATTAAGCAGGTAGTATTGATAAAAGCTCAAAGCACGACCTTAAAGAAATAAAAGCCAAGCGCAGTTGCGAGTAACGTTAGCCCAACATGCAAACCGATGAGCGCTAAGCCTGCCAGCAGCCGCCCGTCATGGATAAAGCCAAATACCTCTGCACTAAACGTACTAAAAGTCGTCAATCCGCCCAAAAATCCTGTAATCATGAACACGCGTATATGATCGGATAGATTGCTACCCATGCGCTCAAACCATACTAGCGCGAGCCCTATCAGCAGTCCGCCTAAGATATTGGCGCTCAGAGTACCGAGTGGCACCCAACCGTGCAAGGCATTAAAACGCGATAGCCAAGCTCGCAGGCAAGCACCAAATGCTGCGCCCAAACCAATAGCAAGCCACTGCATAGATTGTCCTTAATTCATATAAACGTGTTGGATCAAATGCTCATTTATACGGCTGGCAACTCTGTCATCGGCCAACGCGGAATACAGCTAACGGCCAAATCATCAGACTGTCCTGCCTGCAAGCGCTCAAAACCTGCATAAGCAATCATTGCGCCATTGTCCGTACATAGTGCAGGTGGTGCATAATGGACTGTCGCATTGATCTTAGCCAGTTCAGCCTCTAACATCTCACGCAGATGAGTATTGGCACTGACCCCGCCCGCAATCACCAGACGGCTCATATCTGCTTGCTTGAGTGCTTTGACGCATTTCTTCACTAGCGTGTCGACCACTGCATGCTGAAAACTGGCGGCAATATCAGCACGAACTTGTGGATCGCTATTAGCGCCATTACCCGAACCTCCTGAATGTGGCGTATCTTTAATCAGATTATGTACGGCTGTTTTCATGCCACTAAACGAAAAGTCTAGACCGCGATGTAGCATTGGTCTTGGGAGTGCATAAGCATCAGGATTACCAGATTCTGCCAGTTTGGCAATATTAGGGCCGCCAGGATAAGGTAAACCTAGCATCTTAGCCGCTTTATCAAAGCACTCACCCGCCGCATCATCTATCGACTCACCCAATATCTCATATTGTCCAACACCGTGAGCAGCAATGAGTAACGTATGCCCACCAGATACTAGTAGCGAGACAAAAGGAAACGCCGGAGGGTTTGCGCCCATAAGCGGCGCCAAAAGATGCCCCTCCATATGATGAATACCAATCGCTGGAATATCTAAACCATATGCTAAGCTACGACCAAACAGTGCGCCTGTCATCAATGCACCAATTAGACCAGGTCCCTTAGTATAAGCAATCGCATCGATGTCGCTTTTTTTCATATCGCACTGTTCTAGCAGCTCATTAAGTAACGGCACTAGCTTACGAATATGATCGCGGCTAGCAAGCTCAGGCACAACGCCACCATAAAGGGCATGCAGCTCAATCTGAGAATATAGTACTTGCCCGACCAAACCTTGGTTGTCGCTATTTATTTGCTCACTATCAAAAATCGCTAGCCCCGTCTCATCACAAGAGGTCTCTAAGCCCAATACTTTCATATTTTTGCCTTTATACTTTCGTTTTCGTGCTATTTTTATCGCACTTTTATCTTACATCATTTTGAGAGATTGGATAACGAATACAGCCAGTCTCACACTACCTCAAATTAGCTTAGTAAAGCTGTATATTGTTGAGACTGGCATGACAAAAAACGTGCATAAAAAAACCGTCATTGTCAGTCACAATGACGGCCAGTTTAGCAAATTTCAATAGCTTACATACTCTATATATACCGTATCAGCTTACCGACGCTAGCATATAATCAACAGCCGCTTTAACTTGTGCTTCGGTCACACCATTTACCGCTTGTGCTGGCATTTTATTAAAGCCTTTAGCCGAGTGCATATATAGCGTCTCTTTGTCTTTGGTCAAACGAGCTGTCCAAGCCGCTGTATCACCATACTTTGGCGCATCGAGCAAACCTGCAGCATGACAAACCTGACAATTTGATTCATACAGTTTGGCACCTGCATCTGCTGCCAACACTTCAGGCTCAGAATCAGTTGCGGGTGTTGCCACCTCTTCATCTACTATGTCAGCAGACTCTGTTGCTGCTTTTGGTTGGGTATCTGTCTCTGGCTCAACCACAGACTCAGGCGTCGTGCCTTCGGCTACAGCTGTTTTTTCTACAGCGGTAGCTGGTTCCTTGGCTGCTGTAGACTCTTCAGTAGCTGTGTTATCACCGCTACAAGCACTCACTGCAAATACCACACTTATGCTGATTACAGACAATTTTAGCTTGTTCATATACGGTTGTATATCAATCATGGTTTTACCCTTACTTAATCAGTCTGCAATCAATTAGAGATGCGTTATATCAGCCCAAAGTACTTACGTATACAACTAATGACTGTTTAATAGTTCATTGAGCTAATAGTCAATTAACCACTAAATTACTCAGCAGTGGCTGCAGCTGTATCGTCAGTAGCCGCCATATCAGCGCTGTCAGTAGGAGCAGCGGCTGTATCCGTACTATCGGTAGCTGCTGCTTCTGCAGTATCAGCGTCAGCCGTTCCTGCTTCGGCAGTAGCTGTACCGTCAGCTTCTGTACCCGCTGCATCAGCCGCTGGCATTGGTGCTGTTTCTGGGAACTCCATTTCTTCAGCTGGTGGTGCATTTTTAATGGCAAGCTCAGCAGCTTCGTCAACGCGATCGATTGCCATTACTTCTTCATGCTCTTCGCCGCCACTACAAGCGCTCACGCTCACACCTAAAGCTACGATAAGTGCGGTGCTTAATGCCGTGTTAAATACTGTTTTTTTCATTCCAACATCCTCAATAAAATACACACAAAACGGTTCATAGGCTTACTATAATATGGGAATTATCATAGCATAAACTCCAATCAAACCGTTATAGACGGTAGGGATTTTTTATTGATAAAGCGTTGTATATATGTCGAATTCATAGTTTGAGAGCCAAATTCAAATAGCTATCTAATTGAATACCTTATCGGCAATAAATGCTTAAAACCATTGACTTTGTTGGTATTTTTTATTAAAATACCTGCCCTTACGCTAATGCGTGAGAATTGTCCTAGTTTGAGCTGATGCCTGTAATCTTGAGATATTACGGCTAAATACTAATACACAGCCAAACTAATGCCCTTATATCTCATCCTAATCGAGGAGTCTTCATGCCTGCAGTTAAGGTTAAAGAAAACGAACCAGTTGATATCGCTATCCGTCGTTTCAAACGTGCTTGTGAAAAAGCTGGTGTATTATCAGACGTACGTAAGCGTGAGTTTTATGAAAAACCAACGCAAGTACGTAAGCGTAAAAAAGCTGCTGCCGTAAAGCGTTATAAGAAGAAGTTACAACGCGAAACTATTCGTACCACTCGTATGTACTAATCAGTAATCTGATTAGCTAAGTACAAGCGCTACACTAACGCCACTGTTATCAATCGATATCAGTGGCGTTTTTTATGCTACAATTTTTGTTATTACTGCTGACATAATTTTTTATTAAAACCACTATCAGCAGGTTTTGTTCTCAAAATTTAACAAACAACCTCTAACGAATAGCATTTAACAGATCGATAAGGATAATAGCAGTGAGCCAACTTAAACAGACGTTATCAGACAATATCAAAGTTTCAATGAAAGCTCGTGAGCTTGAGCGCGTCAAAGTACTGCGCAACGTACAGTCAGTAGTGAAACAAATCGAGATTGACCGTCAGACAGAACTTGATGATGCGCAAGTATTAGAAGTTTTGCAAAAGCAGCTAAAGCAGCGTCAAGAGTCACTTACGATCTTTACAGAAAATGGCCGTGATGACTTGGCCACCAAAGAGCAGTTTGAGATTGATATTATCAACGAGTTTATGCCGCAGCAAATGAATCAAGACGAGATCATGGCATTGGTAAATGCTGAAATCGCTGAGCAAGGTGCTACGTCTATGCGCGATATGGGCAGCGTCATGGGTGTTTTAAAGAATAAAACAGCTGGCCGTGCTGATCCTGCTTTGATTTCTAAAATGGTCAAAGACGCGCTACAAGGCTAGCACTTGCTATTGATTGGCAGGCTAATCTGTACAAATAACCGCTTAAGGCTTAAAGTCTTTGGCGGTTTTTATTGCTTTGAGTTCTGCATTAATATTGGCCAATAACGGACGCGCACTATTGGCCTGATCTGTGGTTTGTAGATTTTCCGTCAACTGTTTGGCCTGTGTCAAAGAGGTCAGCGCACTCTCATAGCGTCCATTCCATAGCTGATCATAACTGCGATAGCGCAATGCATTAATCGTCGCGATATTGGCTAACTGTGGTGAGGTGGTGGTCTTAGCAAGTTTTTCATTGGCAAGTTGTAAGCTTTGCCATGCATAACGATCGCTTGGCTGCTGTTCTGTTAGTGGCTTCAACAGCACTTGGGCTTTTATCGGCTGATTGCTATTAGTCAGCGCTTCGGCCAGATAAAGACGTAAGTCGCGACGCTCAGGATATAGGCGCTGTTGGCTCTCTAAAACATCTACGGTTTGTTGCCATTTGCCTTGTTCACTCAATAACTGACTGTGGGTAATCGACAATAGAGGCTCTAAACTCTGACGCTGCGTGCTTGATAACGCATTTATCTCGGCCAATACCTTATTAGCATCTGTAAAGCGCTGTTGCTCTCCATACCAATGCATTAGCGCAAGTTTGGCCCCGAGACTGTTTTTGGCGGCCGTTGTCAGTGTGACTTCAGAGGCATGTTTACCAGTCACTTGAACACGCCAATACAGTAAATCAAACAGTGCTTGATGGCGCTGCTGCTGGCTCAATGAGAGCGCTGGATACTGCTGAGCGCGACTTTGTGACTCGCTCAACCGCTCGTTACTCAGAGGGTGTGAGCGTACAAAGCTCGGTAAAAATTGATTCTCAACTTGGTTTAACTGACTCTGCTGATTCATCGTGGCAAAGAACCGTGGCATCGCCCGAGGATCATAACCCGCTTGGGTCATAATCTGCATCCCTACTCGGTCAGCCTCACGCTCGTTACTACGGCTAAACGCCATACTGCTATTCATAGAGGCTGTCTGACTGCCCATCATCACAGCCGCAGCGGCATCACCATCGACAGCTGAAGCAGCAATCGCGGCTAGCATACCGCCTAGCTGCATCAGCAAGGCTTTTTTACGTTCATCAGCGCTGCTTTCGTAGTGCCGTTGACTGATATGCGCAACTTCATGCGCGACGACGCTTGCCAGCTCATCCATGCTACTAGCTGACAGGATCGTCCCAGTGTTGATACCGATTACGCCGCCAGGCGCTGCAAAGGCATTAATACTAGGGTTATCAATGATAACGACGCCAAGTGGTGCTTGCTGACGGGCTTGGGCATTGAGACGCCACGTCATGTCTTTTATCGTTTCTTGTACCCAAGGATCATGTTCCATTCTGACACGACCATTGATATTCTGTAATGACCATTCACCAAGCATTTTATTCTGATATTGCTCAGCAAAGCTTAAGCCTTGCCCGCGCAGGTTTGGTAAATCTAGCGTTTGCGGATCTGTGACTTGCCACGAGCTATCAGCAAATGGCATTGTTTGACTCTCATAACTATACGCACCGCTGGCCATGGCTAGTAGCATTACTGACAATCCTACCTTGATACTATTTGGCAAAGCTACACTCACAAAATGACGTTTACCTTTTCGCTTAGACAACATAAGTGGCAAGCCTACAGAGTTGGTGGCTACTAAAGAGCTGTTGCTGTTAGGTCGCTTCGTTCTATTAGCGTGGTACAAGTGCATATCCTATAAGATGATTGACGACGTCTTTTCGACTATACGAGCTTGTTTATCCAAGGTCAATTATACAATGAACTTAACTACCAATAACTTAGCCACCCGTCACGATTGCGCAACATGGCTGTGTAATTATTCATTGGGTTATTATTTATGCAGTAAATCTCAAACGTATAACTATTAATCGGGCAATTGCTAATCGTGCAACTCTTGGTTATATGATTCTAGTGAACCGAACACAGCGTTGATTATATTCAACTGCAACTATACATTATCTATTTGGTATAATAAGCAACAATGATAGTAAGTTTAGATGACTGTGATGGCGACCTCATAATTTATGATTGCTAGATTATGTTCGTACTAAATATCAAAGCCTATTGTTAATAAAACAAATTAAAATATAGACATTTACAAGGTTTAAGTTATGCCCGCTGCTAGTGAATTAGTCATCAAACGTGTATCGCACTTTATGCAATTATCAGCGAATTTGACTGATGCACAGCGAAACGATATTGCGAGTTTACTAGAGTTGCTACCGACTGAGAGTCATAATTCAGATGATGTAGCTACAGCGCGATCTGAACTAAATATAAAATGTTTTGTTGATGGACGCGGTCTTGCATGTCCGATGCCATTGTTAAAAACTAAGGTCGCATTACGTGACGTAACAGTTGGTGATTCGTTATATGTGGTTGCAACCGACCCTAACTCGCAAGCTGATATCACAGCGTTTTGTAGACAAAGCCAGCAATCACAGTCCGCAGATTACTTAAAGCTAGTGGTCAATGAAGGTACTGATCACTCGTCAGTTGATGGCACATCATTACAGCGTTTCGCTACAATATATCACTTCATCATTACCAAAACTGATAGCAACTAAGCGCTGCTATCCTTTACAATTAAATCATAAAGATTTTTATCTGACTATTTGCTTAACTATTTAACCAAGGTCAAGAATATGGCTAATACTTCTACTGATGCTGTAAATACAAATAAAAAAGATGGCTCAGCTCCTATAAAAAATGATGCACGCGATGCTGCATTAAAGGCCGCTGCTCAGCGACCACCTTATGACGCGAGTACTTTGGGCAATACCAGTACGCGCGATTTAGTACCAGCTATGCCAACTCACTTGTCAGCGCCAGGGGTCAATTTGGGTGCGTATATCAATACTGTCCATCAGATCCCTATTTTGACGCCGGTACAAGAGCAAGAGTTGGCGCATCGCTATTATGATGAAGGTGATGTTGAAGCTGCTCGTCTGTTGGTGATGTCGCATCTGCGTTTTGTGATTCATATTGCGCGTAGTTACTCGGGTTACGGATTGCCGCAAGCAGATTTAATCCAAGAAGGTAACTTAGGATTGATGAAAGCAGTCAAACGTTTTGACCCAAATAAAGGCGTACGTTTGGTATCCTTTGCCGTACATTGGATTAAAGCTGAAATTCATGAGTTTGTGATTCGCAACTGGCGTATTGTCAAGGTTGCGACCACCAAGGCTCATCGTAAACTGTTCTTTAACTTGCGTAGCCTTAAGAAGACCAATAATCAGCTGACCTTAGAGGAAGCGGATGCTATTGCTAATGACTTGAATGTCACACGCAAGCAAGTGTTAGAGATGGAGTCACGTCTAACCTCTTATGACGCTTCGTTTGAGGCGCAGTCAAGCGACGATGATGATGGTCGCTATGCACCTCAGCTATTTTTGGAAGATGGTATCGATCCAGCTGAGCAGTTAGAGGAAGCTGATTGGGAAGAAAACAACTCGTCAGCACTTATCGCTGCTATGGGTACCTTAGATGATCGTTCGCGTGACATCGTCGAACAGCGTTGGTTATCTGAGCAAAAATCCACCTTGCATGAGTTAGCAGCGGTTTATTCTATCTCAGCCGAACGAGTCCGTCAGATTGAGAAAAATGCCATGGACAAGATTCGTGATGCGATGACCATTGATAGTGTGATTTTGCCAGATGATATTCAGTAGCCTTAAGATGATACGAGTTGTTCAATGTTAAATTGGATCGGTATTGCCGCAGTTAATATGGCTATTGCTGTTGCTCTGGGCGCGTTTGGTGCGCATGGTCTAGAAGGTCGTGTCAGCATTCAACAGCTTGAATGGTGGCATACGGCAACGCTATATTTGTTTGTACATGCGCTAGGATTATTGCTTGTCGGTCTGCTAATTCGTTTGAAATATACTACTCAGACGACCGCTTGGTTACTACAAATTGGTATTATCATTTTTGCTGGTAGTTTGTATGCCATGACGCTTGGTGCACCGCGCTGGTTCGGTGCGATTACGCCTATTGGCGGCGTTCTTATGATTGCAGGTTGGCTATGGCTGGCCACTTCTGCCTTTCGATTGAAAGACTCAGTTAACTGAGTTGCTCAATAGTTATTGTAATTTTTCGCTCTTTGCATCAACTGCAACGAATTATCAGTAATAGAATGAAAGATACGTAGCGAATAGCGGATAAACAGGAATTTTAATTTAGTAGGGAGTATTTAATATGAGCACCATTAGTGTCAATGGTAAGAGCTTGCAAACCACTCATCAGACTGTACAACTGGTTATCAATGAGCTTGGTCTTAGTCAGGGTCGTTACGCTGTAGAAGTAGACGGCGAGTTGATGCCAAAAAGCGAGCTTGCTCAACTGCGTATCGTAGAAGGTATGAATATCGAAGTAGTACAAGCCGTCGGTGGTGGTTAATAATGTTTAGATAGATAAGCTTGAGCTGACAGCTAGTTTATTTCCATTCTAAGTTTACTAATGCTAAAAAAGACCTCAACGTATTACACGTTAGAGGTCTTTTTTTATGTCAATTACAAACTAATGCAGTAGCTATTTATAAATTTTTTATTCTCTTAGTCTACTTTCACTAATTTGTAACGATAGTGTTCAAATTTTTAAACTCGAACTATGCTGCTGGTACTGCTTCTGCAGGGGTTAGATCCTGATAGCGACTATCGCGTCCTGCACCCTGAGTCTTTTTGCGCTCTTGACGGGTTTTATACTTACGTACTTGTCTATCTAGCTTGTCTGCCATCTCGTTAATGGCTTTATACATATCATCTTCATACGCTTGGACAAACATTTCTTGACCCGAGACACGCATAATTGCTTCAGCTTTGTGGCTCTTTTTACCGCCGTCGCTAGCACCGCTATTGTCTAACGATAAAATCACTTGAATACTTTGTATCTGATCGAAGTGACGCTCTACTTTTTCAAGCTTCTCGCGTACTGCTGTGTCCATAGCTTCGGTAACGCTGATATGATGACCACTGATAGAAACATTCATATTGTTGTCCTTTTATTTGTAACTTACAATCAACAGATGAGGTAGCATTCTTACTCTTATCATCCTGCCTTACCACTAACTATCCCAATGCCTCTAGTAATGTGTCGACGTATCCTTTTATCGTCTCCTTTATTAGTTGTAAATAAATACTATAAATCGGCACTTGGTTTTCGTTGTTGGTATGACTCTAATTTGTCATGAAAATCGCTCAGTAGCAAGCCGTTAAATTGTAATTAAGTGTAACAATACCTATTATTTCTACTTGGTTTCTATATAATCAAAAAATTTTATTTTTTATATCTGGTTTACACTATACAGACAGGTAGCCATTAACCTTGTAGAAAGATGATCTTAGATAATTAATATTTCTGTTTGCGCTGAGTAGACGAGCCAATATTCATTGCTTCACGATATTTGGCGACGGTTCTTCTGGCTATATCGATACCATCTGCTAACAGCTCATCTTTGATACGACTGTCTGATAATGGCTTTTTGGGGTCTTCGTCAGCGATGAGCTTTTTAATCATGGCACTGATAGCGGTCGATGAAATATCTCCATCAGCACTACTTACGTGAGAGGAGAAGAAGTGTTTCAAAGAAAACAACCCTTGCGGTGTCAAGATAGTTTTGCTGGTGGTAAGTCGTGAGACCGTAGACTCATGCAAGTCAACTTCTTCAGCAATTGCCTTTAGTATCAAGGGTTGCATGGCGGTTGCACCATGCTGCAGGAACTCTTGTTGATAGCGTACAATACTGGTCGCTACTTTGAGTAGGTTTTGATTGCGCTCTTCGATACTACGAATAAACAATCGAGCATCGGTGAGGTTTTCGCGTAGATATTGATTGTCAGGGCTGTCATCGCCGCGCTTGACTAGGTTGGCATATTCTTGGTTTACGCGTAGTTTTGGTAAGGTGTCTGGATTGAGGCGTACATACCAGCCATCCTCTTCTACTTCAGAGTTACTTGTCGCCTTATTGTTTCTAACAGGTGTGACCAACACATCTGGAATATCGTAGCTTTCAGGCGGCTGGGCATAGTCAGGCTGGCTAGACTGAAACAGCAGCCCTGGCGAAGCGTTTAAGGTACGTAGTAGCGTAAGCGCAGGTGTGATATATTCTGGTGCAAGTCCTGTGCGTTCAGTCAGTGCTTTAATATTATTACTGACTAAATGCTCGCTCGCTGATAGGAGCGCTTGAGCTTCTTGTAGATATTCGGTGTGAGCATCTAGCTTAGATAGCTGAATCGATAAGCACTCGCTTAAATGACGCGCCCCTACGCCAACGGGATCACAGGACTGGATAATACGTAATACCGTCAAGACCTCTTCTTTTTCAACGCGCTCATCCCATTGATAGAAACTTGCCAACGTATCGAAGCTCTGTAGTAGCTCATCTATATCAATTCGAATAAAACCCATATCATCCATGGAGTCTATTAAATATTCTGCAATCAGCATATCGGCCTCTGATAGACGCTTAAAGTTCAGCTGCCAGCGCACATGATCTTGAATGGTGGACGATGTACCGCCTTGATAACTATCGAAATCTTCATCACCCCTACTATTGCCAGAGCCTGTTGCGGTAGAGGCATAGTTACCCGTGTCAAAGCTACCTATATCAAAGCTATCGGCATCAGAACTGCTATAGCTATCCACATCTATTGCACTATCATCGATATTAGGCTGTTGTAATTTATCTAAACTATCACTGAAGCTATCACTACTATCGCCACTGTACTCTGTACCGCTAGTAGGTACTGAGTCGAATGAGTCACTGCTACTTTGATTCCAGCTATCAAGCGTCAACGGCTCGCTCCACTCCTCTATTTCATCGTCACCACTGTCGTATTCGTCATCATTTTCGATACGTTCAAGTAATGGATTACTATCTAGTTTTGCCTGAACCTCTTGTGCGAGCTCAAGACTAGAGAGCTGCAGCAATTTTATGGCTTGCTGCATTTGCGGGGTTAGCTTTTGTGAGTTGCTCAGCGTGGTCGCCAATCCGAACGACATACTCATGGGCGGCTTATTGCACTCCGATCTTAATGATATTGTGTTTATTCTGTCAGTAAAAGTAACGACATAAATCTTATCAGGACATGACGATAGCATTTTTTGCCACAATTTTGCTATGATAATTTATGTTTTGTCCGGATACGTTTGGTTTGCTATCGATAGCAGACTACCATCTTGGCAAGGATGAGCAATCCATAAATACGAGCAGTCTGTTCATTACCGCGAAAATATTATAATAAATAAATTACGGCAAATGACCAATACAGCTCACACCCAATAGGAATATTGTCATGAATTCAAGTAACCATCAACTTAACGTCGCTGCTATTCAAATGAACAGTCAGCAGAATGTTGAGGATAACTTAGCAGATATCAAAGCTGCCATTATCGATGCACAAGGCCAAGGGGCTGAGCTCGTTGTATTGCCTGAGAACTGCTGTAGTATGGGACAGCAATCTGCTACTGCCGAGCGTTTTGACGACTTATCAGCGACGATAGCAGATTACGCCCGCACCGCTGGTATCCATGTACTAGCGGGCTCGTTACCCTGCCATTATCGCCCTAATGGCACTGTCGTTCCTGATGGTAGATTACGCCAAGTGAGTCAGCTGTTTGCACCAGATGGTACACGTGTCGCACGCTACGACAAGATTCATCTGTTTACCGCAACTGTGGCCGATAAGCATGGCAGCTATAACGAAGCGGCAACCTTTGAGCCAGGTACCCAGACCATAATTGCGCCACTAGCAGTAGGCAATACAGTCTATCAACTCGGTATGATGGTATGTTTTGATTTGCGCTTCCCAGCATTGGCGCAGCGTCTGCGACAAGCAGGTGCTGAACTATTGAGTGCACCTTCTGCCTTTACTTACTTGACAGGGCAAGCGCACTGGTCGTTGTTATTACGGGCGCGTGCTCTAGATAGTCAATGTATGATCATTGGCGCAGCGCAAGGTGGTGATCATCTTTATAAAGATGGTAGTACCCGTCAAACATGGGGACATGCAGCCATTACAGCGTTTGATAGTAGTGTTATCGCAAGCTATGACGATAGCGAACTGGATAAACAATATGCCATCGTCATGGCGTCATTAGACAAGCAAGCGCAAGAGCAAGGCCGCCAAAAACTGCCTATCTTTGATTGCCATCGTTTGGCGTAGATTGTGAAATTCAGTGGATTTCGTGCCTAATTGCTAAGGCAATTCTTCATTTTGAGCATGAGTTGCTCGTGGATGGGCGCGATCATAAACTTGCGTTAATTTTGCAAAATCAACGTGGGTATAAATTTGTGTGGTGCTAATATCACTATGCCCGAGCATCTCTTGTACGGCGCGCAAATCGCCACTGCCTGACAGCATATGTGATGCAAAACAATGACGCAATAGATGGGGATACATGTTTTGGGCAATACCTGCGCGGGTGGCAGCGACTTTTAAACGCTGCTGCACTGCCCGTGTTGATAATCTGGTGCCGAGCTTTTCACTGATGAATAATGCGCTATCCATCTGCTCTACCCAAAGGTTACGATGCGGCAGGTAGCGACTAATCGCTTCTGCGGCCTTTATCCCTAATGGCACTAGGCGTGTTTTATTCCCTTTACCCGTGACTCGTACCCGTAACTCAGACAAATCTACATCTGCCATATCAAGTGCAACCAATTCCCCAACACGCAAGCCGCTACTATAGAGCAATTCAAACATAGCTTTATCACGTAACCATAAGCGCGCTTGCTCTGGTGTATCAGGCATCTCTTGATCGAGTAGCTGAGTTAGTAAATCGACATCAGCGATAGAAGGCAGCGGTCTAGGACTACGCTTCAGCTGATAGCCAGTGGTTGGGTTGATACGTGCTAGCGCTTCTTCAATCATCCAGCCATAGAAATGCCGAATCGCAGACAGCTCTTGCTGGACACTGGCAAGTGCCAACTTATCTTCATCGAGACGTTGACTAATATGCTGGGCAAGTTGGCGTTTATCACAGCGTGTCCACGTTAGACGCTTACCACGCAAAAATAACGCCAGTTGATTTAAACCAGCGAAATAAGCGGTCAGAGTATGCGGTGAATGGTTGCGCACAGACAACGTATTGAGCCAACGATGCACAGGTGTGAGTAGCTCTCGTAAGACAGCGTCGGATTCTATAGTGGCGGCCAGCTCAGTAGATAGCCAAGGTGCTAAGCTCGCCGCCTGAGTGTCTTTATTTGTAGACATAAACATATTAGAACCATCCTTGGCATTTATACGATCGGCCTAACAACAGTTATCAGCCTTCAGCGTTGGGTTTAAGACCTGCTTGTGCCATCAGGCCATCTGGACTAAATACACCTTCATAAACGAAAGCGGTCGGACCCGTCATCGTAACCGAATAACCTGGCTGCCATTTGATAATCATGCTGCCACCATATAGCTGCGCGCGAACTTCTTCACCCTCATCGAGCCAGCCTTCACGTATACCAACGGCTACTGCTGCACACGCGCCCGTACCACAAGCTTGCGTCTCACCCACTCCGCGCTCGTACACACGTAGACGAATGTGGCGCTGATTCATCACTTGCATAAAGCCCACATTGACGCGGTCTGGGAACGCAGGATGCGATTCAATTGCTTTGCCTAAAGTCTCGACCTCTGCATCAAGTACGTCATCGACTTTTATGACAGCATGCGGGTTGCCCATATTGGCAACATACAGCTGCACAGGCGTACCATTTACATCAAGATGATAGGTGTTTTGGATTTTGGTCGTCGCTCTTGGGCTAAACGGAATCTCATCTGGCTCAAATTTAGGCTTGCCCATATCAACATCTACCCAACCGTAACGATCAGTGGTCAGAGAAATAATACCGCTGGCCGTCTCAACGCGTAGACGCTGCTTAAATGACAGTTTACGTGCCTGCACAAAACGCGCGAAACAACGCGCGCCATTGCCGCACTGTTCGACTTCGGTACCATCAGTATTAAAAATACGATAACTGAAATCGACATCAGGGCGCATGGGCGGCTCGACTACGAGCAGCTGATCAAAACCAATGCCTAGATGACGATCGCCCAATAACTGCACCAAATCCTTGGTCAAATCTAGACGCTGGGTCACTAAATCAATGACCATGAAATCATTACCCAACCCATGCATTTTAGTAAACTCTATTAGCATATCTTTGATGTCCTATCCTATTTTTATGTATGCCTTATATTAGCACGCTGTCAGATACAATCATAATAATACCAATCCCAAAAAATACGATTAGCGGTGTCAAACTTGTTTAGTCTACAGTGAGTAGTACTTGCACTCGTTTTCCTTGCTACTCTAATTTCTGTGAATGATGTTGCCTTCAACTAAAGGCATGCCTTCAATTAAGAATCACCTTTAACTAAAAAACACTTTCTTCAAAATCCAGTCATAAAAAAACCCATTGTCATTATCACAATGGGTTCTCTTCAATCATCAAATACGGCGATAGTTTTGGCTCGTCTTTAATCGCATTACTGCGCCTGCCACAACGCTTCATCTGCATACAACGCTTCAATCGTTTCGCGCTTGCGAATAAGCTGATGACTATCACCAGACACCATCACTTCGCTAGCACGCGGGCGTGAGTTATAGTTACTGCTCATGGTAAAGCCGTAAGCACCTGCACCCGTGATGGCCAATACATCACCTGTGGCCAATGATAGTAGGCGGTCTTTTGCCAAGAAATCACCCGTCTCGCAAATCGCGCCAACGATGTCCCATGGCTGTGTACCATCTGTATCGATACCGGCACTAGGTAGTACACTTGGAATCACCGCCATCTCAGCTTGATATAAAGCAGGACGAATCAAGTCATTCATAGCGGCATCAACGATAGCAAAGTTCTTATGCTCAGTCGGCTTGAGTACGTCAACTTGAGTCAATAGCACGCCAGCATTGGCAACGATACTACGACCTGGCTCAAAGAACACAGTCAAACCAAGCTCACTAAGTTTTGGCAATAAGGCTTGAGCAAACTCATCGATAGACACAGGCGTCTCATCAATATAGCGCACACCCAAACCACCGCCCAAATCGATATGCTGTAACTCAATACCTGCGTCACGCAGGCTATGTATCAGCTCAATCACTTTATCTAATGCTGCAACAAACGGCTCTACCTCAGTCAATTGCGAGCCAATATGACAATCAATACCAACGATGTCGATATGTGATAAATCGGCCGCTTGCTGATAGACCGCTAATGCGTCTTCGTGAGTGATACCGAACTTGTTGTCTTTGAGACCTGTTGAGATATACGGATGGGTTTTGGCATCGACGTTAGGGTTGACGCGTAACGAGATTGGCGCAGGCTTATCAAGTGACTTTGCCACTTCATTGATTAAAGTCAGCTCGCTGATAGACTCAACATTGAAGCAGCCAATACCTTGAGTCAGCGCGTATTCGATATCACTATACGTTTTGCCCACACCTGAGAATACCACACGCGATGCCGCGCCACCTGCCGCTAACACACGCATTAACTCACCGCGAGAGACAATATCAAACCCAGCGCCTGCCTGTGCCAAGATACCAAGCACGGCAAGGTTAGAGTTTGCTTTTACGGCATAGCATACCTGATGATTCAGACTGGCAAAGCTATCGGTATAAGCTTGGTAAACGTCCAATATTGCTTGCTTTGAATACACGTAGCATGGTGTGCCATATTGTTTTGCCAACTCATCGATACTGACCTGCTCCATATACAATGCATCGTCGCGATAGCTTAGCGCTGGCAAGTGAGCACTCAACGCTTTCGGGTCAACATATAGTCCTTGCTCAGTTTGGATAGTAACGGATTCGCCAGTAGCAGAATCGGTTAAGTCAGCAGGTAGTTCAGAATGACTCATATAAACATCTCTAATATAATCAGATTATCAAGGGTGAAAATTAAATTTAGGTAGTAAAGCTATTTAGTCAATCAGGCAGTAAAGAATCGACAGTTAGTTAAACTGTTAATTAAAAAGCACCTAACCGCTATCCATTGGCTTAGCTTAGCAATTATTAGCCTCGCAACTATTAGTCTAGTAATTAATAGCTTAGCAATTAGTAGTCGTTGGGATCAGTACTGGGCTCAGGTAGCACCATTTGGTCTTCTAGGTAGCGGTTTTTTTGATAGTTATCATCATCGATACCCGCAAAGGCTGCATCTTGTGGATGGCTAGTACTATCAAGTACAGACGCACTGCCCTCTATCGTTTGACTACTAGAGTCTGCCAGATATAGATCGCCTTTTTGCCCGCAGCCTGACAATCCTAGCATAACCATACTGCCAATAACTAAAGTGGCAACAGCCTGACGACTGGTACGAGCGAACGAGCTAGCATGCTTGGCTGCTGAGGGGCTGTGTATAGTAGACATATAATAGATAACCTGTGAGCTTACGACGGCATAATGGCGATAGTAAATCGTGATAAATAAAAAATAAATGGACAGCCAAATTAGCAGTTAAAGCACTGTCGTTATGACCATTTTCATCATAGCATTATTACATAAAGCTGTACGGATACTGAATATGATTGGTGAATAAATTTGCATGATGTTGAATATTTTCTAGAACATTAGTCGAATTTTTATAGTAATATCGTCTGCGAGCTTAGATATGGATGTATAACATATGGGTGTCTCGACAATATTTCTTACAATTTTGTGAGTCATAGCCTTGCTATGTAGCCCATACAAGTTATCCACCTATAGTTCTATAACTCACTGAATATAATTGATTTGTTACGTATTTAGCCATTTATTAATCACACACTTTAAACCTTGCCCCTGTCGTGGTGTAGAAACAAAAATGTGTTACATTATATTCCCAGTTTGCGGCGGCAATAGGATGCTAGCCTGAAATGCAGACGCATTACCTCATAAGCATGGATGCATAGCACTGTCAGAAGTAGTAGTCCAAGTATAAACAAAATCGCCAATATACTTGCTTGATATGATCAGCATATATATGGTTGATTTTTATTTTACTCGACGGTTATCAACGTCATCAACTCCATATAATAATGACATCATATCTCAGTGACCCTTACTACAGCACTTGAGATATCAGCGATGTAGCATTTGATGATAATAAAACAGGACGTGGCAATAGACGTCTTTTTTGTATCGAACGAACGATATAATTAATTTGCCCTTTATAAAAACCAATCTAAGGATAGAGTATGAGCGCCAACCTAAGTACCACTTTTGATGATAAGAATAGCGAAACATCAACCCTAACCAGCCCCACTTTAGTCCTCAACTGCGGTTCGTCTTCTATCAAATACGCATTGATTAGCGATGACAATTCTACTCGTATCACCGGTCTTGCCGAAAACTTAGGTCTCGATACAGCCCGTATCAAACACACCACGCTAAATGGCGATAAGTTAGAGATCTCTATCCCGGGTGGTAGTCACAAACTTGCCCTGCAAAAAATTCTAGAGCTACTAGAGCAATATCACTTTATCGCAGTCGGGCACCGCGTGGTACATGGCGGCCGTGAATACTCTCAAGCGGTTCGCGTTGATCAGCATGCGTTAGAAGAAGTAAAACGTCTAAAGATACTAGCTCCACTACATAACCCTGCAAATGCTTTGGGTATTGAAGCGGTTCAAGCTATTTATCCTGATATTCCACAAGTTGTGGTATTTGACACCGCCTTTCACCAAACCATGCCACCTGTCGCCTTCCGCTATGCGTTGCCAAAATATCTATACGAAGAGCACAAAATCCGTCGTTATGGCTTCCATGGTACGTCTCATGCTTATGTCTCAGAGCGTGCTAGCCAAATTACTGAAGCAAAAGGTCCTCATGGTTGGATAACTGCGCATCTAGGCAATGGTTGCTCAGCAACTGCCGTATACGATGGCAAAAGTCTTGATACCAGTATGGGTCTGACCCCGCTTGAAGGACTGATGATGGGCACACGTAGCGGCGATGTCGACCCAAGCTTACATATGCATCTAAAGCGTCAGCTCGGTATTAGCCTAGAAGAAACGGACAAGATGCTAAATAGTGAAAGTGGTCTGCTTGGTATCTCTGGTCTATCAAATGATTTGCGTACTATTGAGCAAGCCGCTAGCGAAGGCCATAAAGATGCGCAGCTCGCCATCGAGATGTTCTGCTACCGCGCTGGTAAATACCTCGCCAGCTTAAGCTGTGCACTGCCTGAATTTACCGGTATTGTTTTCACTGGTGGTATCGGCGAAAACTCCGTCACCACGCGCGCAAGTATTTTAGCCGTCATGCGTCATTTCGGTATCAAGATGGACGCTGAAAAGAACGCTGGATTGTACGGTGGCCAAGAAGGCAGCTTCCAAGCAGAAGGTAGCAGTGTCGAGCTGTGGGTTATACCAACAGACGAAGAATACCGCATCGCTCAAGAGACTCGTCAAGCATTGAACTTAGTATAAGACGATTGATTATAATGCCTAGCGCTTATCGTTCTAAACGCTTTTAAAAAGCTGAAAACAAATAAGATAAAGCGCTTGGTGTTTTTATACTGCATTGCTTATGCTGCTCAAAACGACTCGACGTCTAAAATAAAATAAATTGTAGGACATATTATGCAAACCATTTTACTTGTTCCCATTAGTCGTGGTATCGGTGTAACATCAGCCGCACTAGGACTAATCCGTGCCTTTGATTATAACGGTATCAAAGCGGGCTTTATGAAGCCGTTTTTGCAAGATGATACGCTAGACAAACAACACAGCTTAGACAGCTCAAGCGCATTGACCATGCACGCATTTGGCCTAAATCCGCCTGACTCTATCAGCCGTCAACACGTTGAGCGTATGCTAGGCGATGACAATCTTGATGACTTAATGGAAGAAGTGATTGCCAATTTTCATACGATCGATGATGGTCATGACGTGATTATCTGTGAAGGTCTGGTGCCAACCACTGAGACCTCTTATGCTTCACAAATTAACCGTGCACTTGCTCACGCGCTAGACGCCAAAATTATATTTGTCAGTACTGCCGATATCAGTAAGCCTGCTTATTTAGCAGACAAACTGGATGTCCATGCCCGTGAGTTTGGCGGGGTCATCGATTCACGTACGCTAGGCGTGATATTGATGCGTGTACAAGACGTGCCGAACACCTTTGACAATCAACCTGTCGCGCCGGGTGAGGCCGTTGTCAGCTTAGATCCGAACTTCCTGCAAGAGGTTCAGCGTCTATCGCCTTCGTTCAATACCGAAGTGTTCCGCCTTATCGGGGTAGTGCCTTTTAGTGACTCGTTGTCTGTGCCACGCACGTGGGATATCGCAACGGAGCTTGATGCGACTTGGCTAAATGTTGGCGAAGCAAAGACACGTCGTATCAATCGTATCAGCCTAACCGCTCGTTCAGTGGCGCGCGTCAACGAAGTCTTTAAGCGTGGTACATTAATGGTCGTGCCCGGCGACCGTGATGACTTGCTATTGGCTGCGGGATTAGCCTGTATCAATGGGATTCCATTGGCAGGTCTAGTATTGACAGGTGGTATCACCCCAAGCGATACAGTTGCTGAGCTTTGGCAATCAGCGCTCAAAACTGGCATACCCGTCATGAGTGTCGAAAGCGACAGCTACGAGACGGTACAGAGCCTGATGCATATGAGTTCTGAGATTCCAAGTGATGATACAGAACGTGCTGATGAAGTCGCTCGTTATGTGGCGGCGCATTTGGATCTAAGCTGGATTAAAGAATACTTCAGCCGCAATCACGAGCCGCGTCTGTCACCATCAGCATTTCGCCATCAATTGGTCAAAAAATCACAACACGCCAAAAAACGTATTGTGCTGCCAGAAGGCGCGGAACCACGTACGGTCGAAGCGGCCTGTATCTGTCAAAGTCGCGGTATCGCCAACTGCGTATTACTTGCTAAACGTAGTGACGTTGAGCAAGTGGCTAAAAACCGTGATCTAACGTTGCCTGAAGGGTTAGAAATTATCGACCCTGACAACCTCGATATGAGCAAATATATCGCTGCTGTCGTAGAGCGCCGTAAAGGCAAAACCACTGCAGAAGTCGCTGCTGAATACCTAAAAGACACGGTCTATCTAGGTACTATCATGCTTCAACTAGACGAAGTAGATGGTCTGGTCTCAGGTGCGATTCATACCACTGCCAACACGGTACGCCCAGCATTCCAGCTAATCAAAACCGCGCCGCAGTATTCGCTCGTGTCATCAGTGTTCTTTATGCTGTTGCCTGAGCAAGTGGTCGTCTATGGTGATTGTGCGATCAACCCAGATCCTAATGCTGAAGAGCTTGCAGAGATTGCCATTCAATCAGCACAGTCTGCTGCTGCCTTTGGTATCGATCCAAAAGTTGCGATGATCAGCTACTCTACTGGCTCATCAGGCGCAGGTGCAGATGTCGAAAAAGTCGTCCGTGCAACCCAAATCGTTCGCGAGCGTGCACCAGACCTCAAAGTCGACGGCCCGCTACAGTATGATGCGGCGTCTGTCATGAGCGTCGGTAAGCAAAAAGCGCCAGACTCACCTGTCGCTGGACAAGCCAATGTCTTTATCTTCCCTGACCTTAACACTGGTAACACCACTTATAAAGCAGTACAGCGTAGTGCCAACGTCGTCAGTGTCGGCCCTATGCTACAGGGCTTGAATAAACCCGTTAATGATTTATCACGTGGTGCCTTGGTCGACGATATCGTTTATACCATCGCGTTAACCGCTATCCAAGCGTATAGCGATTTGATTTAATCGCTATAAGACTCGCTAATTAAAGTCCTATACAAAGCCGACTATCATTACGATGGTCGGTTTTTTATTGGTACTGTGGGGTCAGACAGTGGTGACAGATACTCGTCTGCCCTCTACAATAGCGCTATCATCAAATTATTTAATCTAAAAAGGCCAGCCAGTAAAAGAGTAAGGTGCATCAACGACCACATGCGCCCTATCTACTTTTATACATTTATTTATGCCAAATACGAGCAACAGCCCTCAAGAAAAAACACCTGCACCTGCCATTCGTGCCTACCTTGGTGGCTCGTTCGATCCAGTACATAACGGTCATTTAGAAGTCGCGATGTCGGTCTATCAGCACCTACTACCAATTGCAACGCAGCTACAGCGTCCCCTGCATGTGTCTTTATTACCCAATGCACGCTCGCCATTTAAGACGCAAAGTACAGACCCTAACCATCGTTTAGCGATGTTAAAGCTGGCGACAGAAAATACACCGATACAGATTAATGAGCTGGAGCTATGGCAAGCGCCGCCTGTCTATACGATCGACAGCGTACGTACATTAAGACAGCAATATCCTAATGATAATTTGATATTTATTATGGGTATGGACAGCGCCCATAGTTTGGATAAATGGAAAGATGGATTGCGTCTCACTGACCATGTCAACCTATGGGTATTTAATCGTCAGAGCAGTTCTGATGTTAGTGATGGTATCAGTGAAAAATTTTCTGACAGCACTATCTCTTCTGAAAACAATACAGCGACTACCCAAGATGTTAATTTCTTAAAAACGCAATTACCATTGTCATTGCAGCCCCATATAATAGACTCACCTATCGAGCTGTTAACTCCAACCATTCAGCAATCGTCAGATAGCTTAAACTCAAATAGTACTAATCCAAATAGCACTGATCCGACTAGCACTGACTTAAAAAGCACTGACTTGAAAAATGCGATTCAAGGACGCATTTATATAGATTCGCGACCTATTACTGCGGTATCAAGCACACAAATACGTGAACAACTACAGAAATTAGACGATCAAACAAATAAAATGCCAGTCGCTCAACGGCAAATCGCATCTATAGCATCAATAAATGATATCATTAGCAATACTGAATCTAATCCATTAGCTAAATGGCTAAATCCTGCTGTTTATCAATATATTATCGCCCATCAGCTATATTCTGCTGCTCAATTCCGTTAAAATCGCCTTATCTATGTCATTTTGCCTATCCTGTCTCTATGCGTGACTGACGACATATGATCAGTCGGATAAGACAAATTGACGTTTTACCCCTTTATTTTACATATTTACGATTCAAGAGATTAAAATTTATGACCAACACCATGACTGCAGAACGCCTAACAGAATGCTTGACCCTAGTACAAAGCGCTCTAGATGATATGAAAGCAAAGAACATCACTGTAATGAATGTAGAAGATTTGACTGACGTAACAGAGCGCATCATCATCGCTGATGGTACCTCAAAGCGTCATGTACGTGCGATGGCTGATAGCGTCGGCGCTGAAGCTAAGCAAGCTGGTTTTATGCCACTTGGCCGTGAAGGCGGCATCGATTCTGACTGGACGTTGATTGATTTGGGCGCAGTTGTCGTCCACATGATGACGCCGCAAGCACGTGAGTTTTATGACCTAGAAGGCCTATGGTCATCACCTGAGCAGTTGGCTGAGCTGGTTGCTACGCCGCGCGAAAAGAAAACTGCAGGTCGTCGTAACAAAAATAAATAAGCTTGTCAGTGACGATACTCGTTCAAAATTAAGAAACGCTCTACCAAAAAGGCCAGAATACTTATTCTGGTCTTTTTTTATGTAAATTTTATAGTTGTGAATCAGTATAATCAGATAAATCATTGAGTACGGATAAGCTCATTTCATATTAATATTTATTAGCCGCTAACATTAAACCGCCAAAATTAAGCCGCCCTCGCCTATTTATTCTACTTATTAGGAAACCTTATGAGCGCAGAATCGAACACGTCATCACCTGAGCAAACTTCAACAGACTTTAACCAAGACTTGCCACTACATATCGCCAACTTAACCTGCGTCCGCGCTGGCAAATCTATGCCATTCGCCCGTGAAGAAATGAGCGCCATTGATAAAGCACCTATCAAATCTCCTGTTGCTGTCAACTTTATGGGCTTAACCACTGATGAACAGGCTGACCGTAAGCATCATGGCGGCCCACTCAAAGCCGTGCATCAGCTAGCGCCTGCGACGTATGCAAAAATCAATGCAGAGTTTGGTTTAAAAGTTCGTGTCGGTACACTAGGAGAAAACCTTACGACTGAAGCTGTCGATGGTTTGCCTGAAATGACCGAATCTACGGTTTGTATTGGCGATGTTTTTCAATATGGTGGACATTTTGAAGACGGTCAAGACACTAGTAATGATGATACTAGCGTTCAGCTACGTATCGTCCAACCGCGCCGCCCCTGCTACAAAATCAACGACCAAATCGGTCAATTTACCGAAGTACCAAATATCGCGGCATGGGTCAGCAAGCAAGGTATCTCTGGTTGGTATTTCCAAGTTGTACGCGATGGCGTTATAGACGCTGATTTACCCGTATATTTAGTTGAGCGCCCTTATCCGTTTGCGACACTAGAGACGCTATGGCAATTGGCCAATTCTAAAGAGAAATATGATGCAGATACTATTGAACAGTGGCTCGCGATTGACTATTTAGAGGACAGTTGGAAAAAGGTTCTGGCTAAAAAAATCCAACAGGATTGAAAAGGTAACACTCAACAAAAACCTTTAATATGACTTTTCTATTTATAAAAGATAGCCACTACCCTGCGTAATGGCGTCACAAGGTTTTTCATGTTCTATGTCAGCTTCATAATAAACACTCTCTCCTTCTCTATGTTTAATCGTGAAGGAGCACTCCATGAGTGAAAAGACAGAAAGTATCAGCTACCTACAAGCGATAGCGATTAGCGTCGGTGCGATTATCGGCTGGGGCGCTTATGTCATGCCAGGCGATTTGTTTTTGCCGCAGTCACAGCTATTAGGCTCTTCTGTTGCTATTATTATCGGTACTTTAGCCATCTATATGGTTGCGCGTGCCTATATTAATTTGCTGACCCAAACGCCAGAGAACGAGTCAGGCGGTGTCTATTGGATTGAAAAATACATCAATCGCAAGCATGCCTATATTTATGGTTGGGGCGTCACGATAGGCTATATTTCTATTATCGCGCTCAATATATCAGCCGTCGCTTTGCTACTGCGCTATCTGTTACCTAGCGGCTTACAATTAGGTTATCTGTATACAATTGCTGGTTGGGAAGTCTACGCCAGTGAAGTGTTCTTATGCAGTGCGGCTATTGTTTTGTTCAGTTATATCAATCTAAAAGGTGTACGAGTCGGCGCAAAAATTCAACTCTATATCGCCCTCTTTATGATTCTATCAGTCACCGCGCTGTTTTTTGCCTCGCTTTGGATGACACCAACGAGCCAAGCATTTTTGCCAACTGACATGTCTAGCAGCTCTATCACCAGTCTGGCATGGTTACCTATCTTAGCCGTTATGCCGTGGGCGTATGTTGGTTTTGAGACCACACCGCAGATTTCGAAGGCGATTAGCGACTCAAAAACCAAGACCAAAAGTATTATCCTAATCTCACTCATCGCCGGTGTGTTGTTTTACTTTTTAATCAACTACTTTACCGCGCTAAACATGAGCTTTGACTATCAAGCGATCAAAGACAGCCACTGGGCAACAGGTGAAGGCATAGACAATCGGATTGGTAGCATTGGTATTTGGCTACTGTCAATAGCCATGATTGGCTCGATAATGAGCGGTATCAATGGCTTTATATTGTCATCGGTTAAGCTCTTAGAATCTATGGGTGACACGTCATTATTGCCTAGCGTATTTACAGATAAACATAACCAATTCAGTAAGCAAAAAACCGTTATATTGATATGTTTGGTGTGCCTACTCTCTCCTTGGCTAGGTAGAAACTACCTACTCGATATCGTGACAATGGCGTCCTTGGGTATAACCGTTGGCTTTGCTTATGTCACAACCGCTGACCTCATCAATGAGCGGAAAAAGAAACAGGCAAGTCTGCTAAATTATCTCTCTGTATTAATCAGTGTGGTCTTTATATCGCTATTGCTGCTACCATTTTCACCAGCAGCGCTGTCGTTCAATGCTTATGTCTTGCTGGGATTTTTTATTCTGCTTGGGGCAATTGGTTATAAAAAAATCGCAGTCAATCCTAACGTTAATTGAACATAAATAGCATTTGCTAGTTGGGCACAATAAACATCAAGCGCAAAAGATGCTATCACCGCAACTATTCCCACACAGAGCATTTCATGGCAAAAAACATTTCCTCAATTACATTGACTTCAGTACTAGTATCATGCTCCATACTATCGCTTGTAGGCTGCGTATCAACGACAGCGCCGCGTTATGTCATCGATAGCGATAGCTACCAAGCGACTGGCAAAAGCGAACGCATCAAAACCATCGTCTTGCACTATACCGTCTCAGATAATGAGCGCTCGATAAAGACATTGACCACGGGCAATGTGAGCGCGCACTATCTAGTATTAGACAATGATGACAATAAAATCTACAACCTAGTACCAGATAGCGAGCGCGCATGGCATGCTGGTGACGGCGGCTTTGCAGGACGGACGATATTAAACGATACCTCTATCGGTATCGAGATCGTCAATAACGGCATCAAGCCTGAATATCGAGACGCGTTAAAAAATGGCACGCTCGACTATCATCCTTATGAGCATTATGTGGCATTTGATGAGTTGCAGATTAAAAAAGTCGCACAACTGGTGCAAGATATCGCCACGCGCTATGACATCTCACCAAAGAATATCATCGGTCACTCCGATATGGCACCCTCGCGTAAGATAGACCCCGGTGCAAAGTTCCCGTGGGAGCGACTGTATTTCGATTACGGTATCGGCGCTTGGTATGATGAATTTGATAAGCAATTCTTTATGAATCAAGATGGATTTGCGTCGGCAACGATACCTGAAATCAAGCAAGCGTTTCGCAAGTATGGCTATCAAATCAATGACACTGATACGTGGGACAAGGCCAGTCGCGATGTCGTCTATGCGTTTCAGCTACATTTCAGAGCGCAGCAGCCAACGGGTAATATGGATAGCGAGACCTATGCGATATTGCAGGCACTAAACAAGAAGTATGCTGGTCGGGATGACTTTTATTAAAGAATACAGGCTATTAGGAGACATAAACCATGAATAACTCTCAAAAAAATGAGCAAGACGATCTGCAAAAGTATTTAGAAGAAAAAGCCAAACAAGAGCAGGAGCAAAAGCAGAAAAAGAAAGAGGAGCAAAAACCTGAGCCACTTTCTGCCTATGATGCTTGTGTGCTAAAGGAAAGTGCCAAGATTTATGAGTTGATCGCTGAGGCTCAGAAGCGCCCCAAAGATGACTAACTGGATAGACGGTATTTGCCACTCAAGATGAAATAAATGCGCAAGTTGATGTCTTATGTTTTGAGACATAGCTAAGCCGCTATGAGACCAACACTACAACTAAACAGCACTATATAGCTTTATAAAAGAAGGACTATCTACCGACTATTTAGGCTATTTATTGCGATAGGCTAATGATAAAATCACCGCTCACAAGGTTATAGATAGTATCACTGCTCGCACCATCTCATTGGCTTCCCGCCTCGTTGGTTTTATCGTTGATTTTAATGATGGCTAGGATGATGCGTAGATTTGATAGCTTGGCTTTGATAGCTTAGTTCTATTACCAGTCTCAATATCTCTATTATCAAACGAACACCAATAATACTAAAAAAGGAATATTTATGTATCAAGCCTTTCAAAAACACCTACAACAAGAAATCAGCGATATCCGCGACGCAGGTCTATATAAAAACGAGCGCGTTATTACCTCTCCGCAAGATGCGCTCATCAAGATCGCCGATGGCCGTGAGATGCTTAACTTCTGTGCCAATAATTATCTTGGATTGTCTGACCATCCTGAGATTAAAAAGGCGGCGATCCAAGCCATCGAAGACTCAGGTTATGGCATGTCATCGGTGCGTTTTATTTGTGGTACGCAAGATTTGCATAAGCAATTAGAGGCGTCGATTTCTAAGTTCTTTAATACCGAAGATACCATTCTTTATGCGGCCTGTTTTGATGCCAATGGTGGTGCCTTTGAGCCACTGCTGACCAGCGAAGATGCGATTATTTCTGATTCGTTAAATCATGCTTCAATCATCGATGGTGTGCGCCTATGTAAAGCCGCACGTTATCGCTACGCCAATGCGGATATGCAAGATTTAGAAACGCAATTGCAAGCGGCGCAAGCACAGCGTTTTCGTTTGATTGTCACCGATGGTGTGTTTTCTATGGATGGTAACGTAGCGCCAATGGATGAGATCTATGCGTTGGCACAAAAATATGATGCCATGGTCATGATCGACGAATCGCATTCAGCAGGCGTGGTCGGTCGCACTGGTGGCGGCGTGACTGAATTGTTTGATCTACGTGGCGATATTGAGCTGATCACTGGCACTTTGGGCAAGGCGTTTGGCGGCGCTATTGGCGGCTTTACCACAGGTAAAAAAGAAATGGTTGAGATGCTGCGTCAACGCTCACGCCCGTATCTGTTTTCAAACTCTATTCCTCCTATGGTGGCTGCCGCTGGAGTAAAAGCGTTTGAAATGCTATCGCAAGACAATACCCTACAAGATAAATTGCATGAAAATACCGCCTATTTTGTGAAGCAAATGCAAGATGCAGGCTTCGATATCAAGCCTACCGAATCGGCCATTTGTGCGGTGATGCTCTATGATGCCAATGTCTCGCAGCAAATGGCAGACGCACTGCTTGAAGAAGGCATTTATGTGATTGGCTTCTTCTATCCTGTCGTACCTAAAAATGAGGCTCGCATTCGTGTGCAGCTCTCTGCTGCCCATACTCGCGAGCAGCTCGACCAGTGTATCGCCGCCTTTATCAAAGTCGCCAAGCAAATGAAGGTGATTGATTAAGCGTCGTCCGATATTTATCTAGGGCGTGCCCTCAATTCAAACGAGCGTTCTCTAAATGGGCTAAAAATAGCTAAATTTTGCCAAACATCGTCAAATAGTTAGTCAATATCTCGATATTATCTGCACTATTTTCCTCGTTTGACGGCAATTTATCTCATTTTTATCACCATTTTTAAAATGAGGACACACCCTAAATTCAATCATTAAGTACAACACAGTTAAATAAGAGAAAACTATGAAAGCACTGGTTAAAGCTCATGCCGAAAAAGGCATCTGGATGCAAGACATGCCAGAACCTACGGTCGGCATCAATGACGTTAAAATTAAAATTAAAAAAACCGCCATTTGCGGCACAGATTTGCACATTTATAAGTGGGATGAGTGGTCACAAAAGACCATAAACACGCCGATGATTATCGGACACGAGTACGTCGGTGTTATCAGTGAAATGGGCGATGGTGTCAAGCATCTTGAAGTAGGTGACCGAGTCACAGGCGAAGGCCATATCGCTTGCGGGCATTGCCGTAACTGCCGCCGAGGTAAGCTCCATGTGTGCGAAAACACCATCGGCGTGGGCGTTGACCGCGATGGCGCGTTTGCCGAATATTTGGTGATACCTGCCGATAATGTCATCAAACTCGATGAGCGTATCAGCGATGAGATGGCCGCCATTATGGACCCCTTTGGTAATGCCACGCATACCGCTTTATCATTTCCTGTCCTTGGTGAAGATGTACTAATCACGGGTGCAGGACTGATTGGTTCCATGGCAACGGCGATTTGCCGATTTGCTGGAGCACGTAATATCGTGGTCAGTGATATCAGTGATTATCGTCTAGAGCTTGCCAAAAAAATGGGCGCGACGATGACCATCAACCCAGCCAAAGGTGAAACCATCGAAGGCGCTATCGATACGTTAAAAATGCACGGCTTTGATATTGGGCTTGAGATGTCAGGCTCGCCTCAGGCCTTTGATTCGATGATTAGTAACATGTATAACGGCTCTAAAATTGCGCTCTTGGGCATTTTGCCTAACACCACCACGGTGGATTGGAGCAAGATTATCTTTAAGGCGTTAACCCTAAAAGGTATTTATGGCCGCGAGATGTGGGAGACGTGGTATCAGATGGAGCAAATGCTGATCAGCGGTATTGATCTGTCGCCCATCATTACCCATCGCATGCACATTGATGACTTTCAAGAAGGCTTTGATATCATGGAAAGTGGGCAATGCGGTAAGGTGATTTTAAGTTGGGATTGATTTTGGCGATTTAGCATTTGAAGAGTCGTGGTTATGGTTTAAATTATCACTACTTATAAAACGGCACTGATTTCAGTGCCGTTTTTTTTGGATATTAGAAAGTGATAAGATTTATGAGTTGATCGCTAATGCTAAAAATTTTGAAAGATACATAGTTCGGTAAAAACATATTAGCTTTCATTTTTAGAGGGACTTTTTCACTATTTTATTTACGAAAGCTATGTATTGTCTCATACCTTCTCTTTTACTATTTGCCTGATCATTCTTAAAAATTTTATATATTAATCAGCTCTTTTAACGCCGATAGCGCCTGCTCCGCCTTATCATTCGATACAAATATATGGTCATGATAATAAGCAGCGATCACATTGGCACTGATACCTTTTGAGGTCAGTTTGGTTGACACTGCTGCGGTTAGACCGACCGCTTCTAGGCTTGAATGCACCGTCAAAGTGATTTGTCGAAACACGCCCTCATACTGTAAACCTGCCTCGTCAGCTTTGGCTTTTTTTAACACAAGAGTCAGCCCTTCTGTTTCCACAAACGTCGCGATTGGCGCTAAGTTTAGGTACTCCGCTAGCTGCCCTTTTACAGTACAAAACACAAATAACTCATCAACTAGTACGGGCTGCATCGAACTCAATAGCTCATTGATATCTGTAATTCCTGACATTTCCTTCTTCCTTATTTTGCTTAATGCTAATCTACGTTGACCGCAATTTTAGCATGGGTGTCATTACCTATATTCGTGAAAACACGGTATAAACGCTAGCCCTTATCTCCAAACACTCAACTCTTAAACACAAAAAAGGTGAGCCGAAGCCCACCTTCTTACTTTAAAAAACCTCTATCTAAAACTATACTTTAGAACAAATTACCCTATATCTTAACGCAACCAAGCGCGAGCGTTGCGGAACATACGCATCCACGCGCCGTCCTCATCCCACTCTTCTGGTTTCCAGCTATGGTTGTAGGCTTTTAGGTTACGCTCAGGATGCGGCATCATGATAGTGACGCGACCATCAGTGCTACACAGACCCGTGACACCGCCGAGCGAACCGTTTGGATTGAGCGGATACGTCTCGGTTGGATGGCCTTGGCTGTCGACATAACGCATCGCAAGTTGACCGTGTTTTGCCATACCGTCGATTTCGGTATTGTCTAGTGTGGCATAACCTTCACCATGCGCAACAGCGATTGGCAAGATGCTGTCTTGCATGCCTTTGAACAGGATAGACTTGGTACGCTCGACTTTTACGTTGACCGTACGCGCTTCAAAACGAGCTGATTTGTTCGCGATGAAGCGTGGGAAGTTTTCTGCACCTGGGATGAGGTCTTTTAACTGCGCCATCATCTGACAACCATTACAGACACCTAGTGAGAAGGTATCAGGACGGGCGAAGAAGCGGACAAACTGCATGCGAAGCTCGTCATGGAACAAGATAGAGTTCGCCCAGCCAGAGCCAGCGCCCAGTACGTCACCATAACTAAAGCCACCACAAGCGACCAATCCGTCGAAGTCACGTAGATTGATACGGCCACTGAGTAGATCGCTCATGTGTACATCGACCGCTTCAAAGCCAGCTTGAGTGAAGCCTGCTGCCATCTCTGTCTGACCATTGACGCCTTGCTCACGCAAGATAGCGACTCTTGGCTTGCTGTTATCAGAATCAGCACGGCTATTTAGATATGGTTCTTCAACTTTTTGATTGAGATCAAAATTTGGCGCAGCGATCAGACCTTTATGGCTGGCATCGCTAATCAAGTCATACTCTTGCTGTACGCACGCTGGGTTATCACGGCGGCGCGCGATTTGATAGCTGACCTGCGTCCACGCTTGCTGTAATTCAGCACGGCTAAAGCGTAGCGTGTCGTCACCCATGAGCGTTGGCGTTTGGATTAGTAAGCTGTCTTCTTCAGAGCTTTGACCGACGAGGCTTAGCATGTCGCTCACGTTATGCTGATCTGCTAGCTCCATCAAGGTAGCGACGTTTTCTGGTAATACTTGGATGACTGCACCTAGCTCTTCACTGAACAGCTGACCGAGTAAGTTGTCGTCATTTAATGACAGCTTGATACCTTGACGGCTAGTGAACTGCATCTCTGCGATAGTTGCCAACAGACCGCCATCACCGATATCGTGATAAGCGCTGATGACGCCTTGCTCATTACCCGCTTGGATAAAGTTAAAGAAGTCGACCAAATCACTTGGCTGCGCTAAATCTGGGCAGTCATTGCCTAGTTGGCTAAGCGTTTGCGCAAGGATTGAACCACCTAGACGCAATTTACCTTTTGACAAGTCAATACGGTAGAACGCGCTGTCGCCATTGATTAGCTCAGGGGTTAGCGTTTTTGCGACATCAACGACAGGGGCAAACGCAGTCACGACCAAACTCATTGGCGACACGACTGATTTGTCTTGGTTGTCACCATTGTCATTGGCGTTATCAGTCCAGTTAGCACGCATCGATAGCGAGTCTTTACCAACTGGGATAGCGATACCGAGTGCTGGGCACAGCTCTTCACCAACGGCATGTACAGCATCGAACAATGCCGCATCTTCTACGTCATCACCACACGCGGCCATCCAGTTCGCTGACATCGTGATATCAGACAACTGAGCGATACGCGCACCAGCGATGTTAGTAATCGCTTCACCGACTGCTAGACGCGCAGAGGCTTTTGGACTAATAAGCGCAACAGGCGTACGCTCACCGACACTCATGGCTTCGCCAGTCATTGGCTGACCATCTAGTGCCACTAAGCCAGAAGCGGTCACTGCACAATCTGATACAGGCACTTGATAGCGACCCACATACTGATCACGCACGACCATACCCGTGATAGAGCGGTCACCAATGCTAATCAAAAATGATTTGCTCGCCACGGTTGGGTGACGCAATACATCGGTGATTGATTCAGCTAGATTCACATCACCAAGCTCTAATGCTGGTAACGTGCTCTCAGTACGCTCAAAGCTGCGTTGCATTTTCGGTGTACCGCCGAGTAGTACTTGCATCGGCATATCGACTGGTTGCTCATCCAATAGCTCATCATCAACGATTAACTGACGGATATCAGTCGCCTCGCCCAAGATAGCATATGGGCAGCGCTCACGGGCACAGATGGCATCGAACTGATCTTTGCTCTCTGGGCGAATCGCTAGCACATAACGCTCTTGAGCTTCATTTGACCAGATGGCCATTGGCGACATGCCAGCTTCTAACGATGGAATCTTACGCAAGTTCAGATGCGCGCCCATTTCATGGTCATTGACCAGCTCTGGCATCGCGTTAGACAGACCACCTGCCCCTACATCATGTAGTGAAACGATTGGGTTACCGTCTTTACTGTTATTACTTACATCGACATCATTACCAGCGAGGGCCCAGCAGCGATCAAGGACTTCTTGGCAACGACGCTCCATCTCAGCGTTATCGCGCTGAACTGAGGCAAAGTCTAAACCCTCATCAAGATCACCACTATCGACCGACGATGCGGCACCGCCGCCCAGACCGATTTGCATGGCAGGGCCACCAAGAACGATAAGCAAATCGCCTTTTTTGATTGCATTTTTTTCAATCAGATTGCGTTTGATATTGCCGTAACCACCTGCCAACATGATTGGCTTGTGATAGCCGCGCATCTCGCTACCGTCTTTTGCCGCAGAGGTATCTAGCTGAAAACTACGGAAGTAACCGCATAGATTTGGACGACCAAACTCGTTTGAGAAGTTGGCTGAACCTAATGGCGCTTCGGTCATGATCTCAAGGCTGGTTGCCATACGATCTGGCGTACCATAATCCTGCGTGCTCAATTGACCTGACTGCTCCCACTTTTCGCTAAGCTCTGGGATATGCAGATGTGACACGTGGAATCCTGTTAGACCCGCTTTTGGCTTGCCGCCGCGACCAGTTGCGCCTTCGTCACGAATCTCACCGCCAGCACCTGTTGCCGCACCTGAATACGGAGCAATTGCCGTTGGATGATTGTGCGTTTCAACTTTCATTAAGATATCGATGTTCTCTTGATGAAAGTCGTAAGGATGGATTGAGTTGGCATCCATCGCGTCGGTTGGGATAGGATAAAAACGCATGCCATCAGACCCTGCCATGACCGCAGCATTGTCTTTATACGCTGACAAGATACCTTGTGGGTTCGACTGGTACGTGTTTTTAATCATTTGGAACAGTGACTTTGGCTGCACTTCACCATCGACTGTCCACTGAGCATTGAAAATCTTATGACGGCAATGCTCTGAGTTTGCCTGTGCAAACATCATCAGCTCAACGTCAGTTGGGTTGCGTTTCAACTCATTGACATAGGCATTCATCAGATAGTCAATATCTTCACTTGATAACGCAAAGCCGAACTCGGTATTGGCTGATTCTAGTGCTGACTGACCTTGTCCGATAACATTAATATGATTCAGTGATGCTGGCGCTTGATCATCAAACAATTTGCTGACATCGCTCAAGTCATAGACCAAGCTCTGAGTCATACGGTCAAATAATAAATGCTCGGCGTCTACTGGTAGTTTTTCGCCTGCGGCGCCGTCTATTTTTTCATCGAGGGTTAACGTATAAACAACGACACGCTCAACACGATTGATCTCGATTTCACAGTTATTAAAGATATCTGTCGCTTTACTTGCCCATGGCGATATCGTACCAAAACGTGGCCCAACGATGACTTGTAGTTGGTTGTCTTGCGGCGCATTTAGCGTTGCTGACTGGTCAACCGCCAGTAGATCTAGCGCTTTTTTATGTTCATCACCAGATAGCTCTCGTGATAGTACATACACTTGCTGAGTACTTATTTGACTGACATTTAGCTCGGTTTTTTGCTGAAACTGACTGATGAGTTGCTGCGTCTGAAAATCGGTAAGAAACGGTTGTCCGGCGATGGTCATCATAAAGGCATAATCCGTAAGATCAAGGCATCTCTGCCATGCTAAGTAAATGGTCTGGGTATTATAACAAGAAGACCTGTAATAAGCAGGTCTAAACCAAGATAAATTGCCGATAAGTTGCTTTCTATCGCGACTTACTATTTGCGAATCGATAATTCAAAAAAGTATCTTTTTAAATCGTTTTTGATTAATCCATCGAAAAATAGAACGCTCAAATCTACGCTGTCACAATTTTTACCTAACCTTCATATTCCTTACAAACACTCACATCGCATTACTGGGAACCTATATAAATGTAGGGTGACAACTCGGTATTCTAGTCTCAGTTGTTAAGGCGATGATGACGTTTAACTTTTAAATTTATTTAATGGTTAGACATATCTAGCCTAAAGAAAAATTACTATAAATAATCAACTGTTCGATTCGGCTAATTAAAACAACGCTATATAAGCCCAATTAAAACACTATAAAAAAGGAAATTTATTATGAGTAGACAAGACCATATCGATAAAGTACAAGAACTGGTAAAAGAAGTGAAATTTGCCATGATGACCACTCGTACTCATGAAGGCCATTTACATGCCTGCCCAATGACTACTAGCGAGACGAGCATTGGTGCAAAAGAAATTTGGTTTATTGGCGATAAAACCACTGAAACCATCAAAGATATCGAAAAAGACCCACAAGTGAACTTGGCCTATGTCAGTCAAGATTCAAAAGATTATGTCTCAATTAACGGTAAAGCAGAATTGGTCGAAGACCAAGAGAAGTTAGATGAGCTATGGTCGCCAATTTACAATGCGTTTTATGAGCAAGGTAAAGAAGATCCAAATGTCCAATTAATTAAAGTCGTCCCACATGGTGCAGAATACTGGCTAAGCGGTAGCTCAGTAGTCAATATGTTTAAGATGACCACTGCTGCGGTAATGGATGGCAAGAAGGCGACCAACTTAGGTGAAAACAACTCAGTGACACTATAAGTTGTCTGATTTATAGGCAGTAAAAATTTATAGGCAGTAAAAACAAAAACGCCAGTGGCTAATGCGACTGGCGTTTTTTATTGTCTAAATTTTGGGCTGATTATTTTCGTTTTATGGAATTATCCGCTTTGCTTTAAATAAGGCCAAGCGGCTTTTAGATAAATCATCATCGACCATAAAGTAAGTATTACAGCAGCGACCATTAATACATAACCGATGGTTTCAAGCGACTGCCAGTTAAGCAATAGTACGGTAATCGCTACCATCTGAAATGTGGTCTTTAATTTGCCAACATAAGATACGGCGACGCTAGTGCTCTTACCCAACTCCGCCATCCATTCGCGTAATGCTGATACTGCGATTTCGCGTGAAATAATGACGATAGCCGCTATCGCCATAATGATATTGGGGTGCCACTGTACAAGAACGATGAGCGCCACCGCCACCATTAATTTATCAGCAACAGGGTCCAAAAATCGACCAAAGGCTGACATGACATTAAGTTTACGAGCAAAATACCCATCGAGCCAATCGGTAATTGCGGCAATGATAAAGACACCAGTCAATAACAAATGGCGCAACAAGCTATCACTAAACTCGCTCATCCCAACGCGCGCAATGACATTGTCTGAAATCGCAGGCATACCAATACCCATGGCTGGCGGCCAATAAGCAATCGCGACAAATAGCGGAATCATCAAGATACGCGCAATCGTAAGGTTGTTAGGTAAGTTAAAAATACTCTTGGTATTTTGCGAACTTGGCGGTTCTTCCTGCGTATGCAAATGCGTGCTGTCAGTCATGGCAAACCCAGTTTAATATGAACATAATAATGGCAGATAGCTTAGCATTTTTCGGACAAGGCGTCATGCCATCTCTGCAGCGATTAAGTTATCAAAGATATCAAGAAAGGTATCAAGGCTGACTAGATGACCTTCTATCGACATAAGGTATTGAAATTATTGGCAGCCTTTATCAATGATTGCATCATAAAGCTCCGCTACTTACTCTAAATATCAGTGCTTCATACCAGTCTTGGCGTCTTTTGGAATTTTACAACGTAATATACTGTAACCAAAACCGCCAGACAGCACTCAATTGCGCTATCATAGCGACTGTACCAGAACACTTGTACACTTAAATCAGTAAATGTTAATAGTTAAATATCTCCACCTATTGTATTAATAATTATTATCCTTATAAATAACAGTAGAGAGCACCAATAATTACAACAACTCTTGACCACGGCCTGTGTAGCTAATACATGACCCGTTTTCCTCAGCCCACAGTACCTCCTCTGTGGGCCTTTTTTTGCTTACATTTTGCCAAATGTCGAGTTTTCGACTGTCCAAATATCGCCAAACAATGCAAAATAATGAGCATGGATATTACGCTTACTGCGTTTGCATGATTGCTTTAACAGTTTGCTGCGCCATTCGATAGCAGCTCTCAATATTACCTTTAGCACACCAGTCGCCACTGACGATCCATTGTTTGGTTGCATCGATTAAGATGCCTAGCTCTTCAGTATCCTTATTTACGATAGTAGCTGCATAGCGCCAACGATGACAATCTGTCTGGCTAGGTGCGCTCTCTTCACTCCAATTTAATGCTTGTTTTGCCGCCTGTAATAACTGTTTTTTGACTGACTCAATATCGTCATCGACGTGGGCTTCTGACCAGTCATTACGTGCATGAATGGTGACACTTGGTAGTAGCTCATCATGAGCAGGTTTTTGATGCTCAATAAATATCCTATCGAGAATAGTGCTATTTAAATAAGCGACATCCCATTGCGGTGCTAGTTGGCCATTTAATGTTTCAGGTAGTTTTTGCACATCATTCCAACCAAGCATCAACGTATAGCAGGCTTGCATTTGCGGTTTAGTAATTTTGCTTTGTTGAGCAAAGCCGCTATCTGACATCAGCTCTACTGCCTGACCATTTGGCGCTGTGCAAATCACCCAATCAAACCAACCAAGACTGGCGCCAGTGTCGTCAAATAGCTCAGTTTGCTTGCTGTTTTGATTAAAAGCTTGATTAAAAGTCTGGTTCTGGATCTGATGCTGAGACCGCTGCTGATTTTGAGACTGCAAATACTGAGTGAGCGGTGCGACACGGGTCTTAAATACTATGGTCGTATGCTTGAGCGCGGCGGCCAATTCACGGCCCCAACTGGTCATTTTCGGTGTACTGATGTAGCGTGCATGCACCGCGTCCCATTGTTCTTTGCTTTGGATATTAGGCGGTTGCCCATTGTCACTTGCAGGAGTTAACTCAACCACTTCGGCACACCATGGCTGTAGCAACCCTGTATCTAGCCAAGGCGCGATAAATTGTTGAAAGTCAGTAGTTTTCGCAGTAAAAAACTGCGCACCGAATGACCATTGCCAGTTTTTATCAGTTTTACTATCGCTGCGATAGCGGGTCGCTAAACGGCCCACACTACGTGATTTTTCAAAGATAGTGATTTGCGGAGTGTTAGATGACGAGCTTGATTGGTTTGAAGCGCGCTCTAATAGTGTTGCTGTGAGCAATCCCGTTAGGCCGCCACCGATGATGGCTATTTTTGGGTTAGATAGAACAGTTGAGCACGAAGCATGATCAGTCATAATGACAGTAGACCTTATAAAGTATTTATGAGTCGCTACTATATTAATTAGTTAGCCTAGTAAGTACCGAGTGGCTCGTCAATTAATCCTCAATTAAAATGGTAGCGATGTTGTCTTGTTAGTATTATTGAACCTTCAAAGTAACTCAATATCAATATCGTCTACGTAAAAAAGCCATGCTATTCTCGATAACATGGCTTTTATTTAACTTTGATATATGAATATTAATGGCTAGTATTGAATAACTATCCTTAATACTACAGGTTCGTTATCAGGCTGAATTACTCTCCACGGCCTGCTTTGACTTCTTCGACCAAGTCATTAATCACCGAGCTATCGGCAAGCGTAGATAGGTCGCCCAGTCCCACATATTGCCCTGCTGCAAGGTTACGCAAGATACGGCGCATGATTTTTCCTGAGCGCGTTTTTGGTAGTGCATCGACCATATAAATAGCATCTAACGTCGCAATCGGCCCAATCTCGGCACGTACATGGCGTTTTAACTCTGCTTTTAGATCGTCAGTTTTTTCTTCACCTGACTTTAGAATGATAAATGCACAGATACCTGTACCGCGTATCTCATGCGGCATACCGACAATCGCAGCTTCAGCAGTTGCAGGATGCGCAACCACAGCGCTCTCAATCTCTGCTGTGCCCAAGCGATGCCCTGCCACGTTGAGTACATCGTCGACACGACCAGTAATCCAGTAATGCCCGTCTTCATCACGCTGAGCGCCATCACCTGTGAAATAATGACCTGGATAATCGCTAAAGTAAGTCTTTAAGAAACGTGGATGGTCATTGTAGATAGTACGCATCTGCCCTGGCCAGCCGCTACTGATCACCAAATTGCCTTCTGCAGGGCCTTCTAAAATCGCACCATCGCTATCAACGATTTCTGGTTTTACCCCGTATAGTGGTGTCATTGCCGCGCCTGGTTTGAGATCGACCGTGCCTGGTATTGGCGCCATTAAGATGCCACCAGTCTCGGTCTGCCACCATGTATCGACGATAGGACATTTACCATCACCGACGACATTGTAGTACCAGTCCCACGCTTCTGGGTTGATCGGCTCACCGACCGAACCTAGCAGACGCAAACTAGAACGATCCGACTCTCGAACGAAAGCGTCACCCTCTTTCATCATCGCTCGAATGGCTGTCGGTGCAGTGTATAGGATGGTCACGTCATGCTTATCAATGATATGACCGATACGTGCCCATGTTGGATGCTCTGGCACACCTTCGAACATTACCGTCGTCGTGCCATTGGCCAGTGGTGCATAGGTTGAGTACGTGTGGCCGGTAATCCAGCCCACATCTGCTGTACACCAGTAGACGTCATCTTCTTTGATATCAAACACATCACGGAACGTTGAGATAGCGTAGGTGATATAGCCGCCTGTAGTATGCACTACACCTTTTGGCTTACCTGTCGAACCAGAGGTATATAATAAAAATAGCGGGTCTTCGGCATTCATGACTTCAGGCTCACAGATCTCTGATTGACCATCGACCAAATTGTGATACCACACATCACGGCGCCCACTCATCGGTATAGAGTTACCCGTACGATGAACAACGATGACTTTTTCGACGCTCTCAGTGCCATCCATGTCGAGTGCGTGATCGACGTTGGCTTTAAGCGGTGTGTGCTTACCGCCGCGTAAACCCTCATCAGCGGTAATAACAACTTTTGAGCGACTGTCTATCAAGCGATTGCCCAAACTCTCGGCAGAAAAACCACCAAACACCACTGAATGCACCGCACCAATACGTGCACATGCTAGCATCGCTACCATGGCTTCCGGTATCATCGGCATATATAGCGTTACGCGGTCACCTTTTACAACGCCAAGTTTGCGCAATGAATTACCTAAGCGGCAAACAGCTTCATGCAGCTCTTTAAAAGAAATGATTTTATGCAATGAAGGGTGATCACCTTCCCAGATGATAGCAGGCTTATATGGGTTTTCTTCGAGGTGACGGTCAAGACAGTTGACTGAAATGTTCAGCTCACCATCTTCAAACCACTTGATGCGAAAATCATCTAAGTCATAATTGACGTTACTGACCTTGGTCGGCTTTTTTATCCAATCGATTAGCTCAGCACGCTTCGCCCAAAAAACATCAATTGCTTCAGGTGATTCGATAGATTGCTGGTAGTCTGTAAGGTACTTATCAGGTGTGGTATTGGCAGCAGCCATAAACTCGGCTGAGATAGGAAATGATTTCTGAGTCATAGTGTTGGGTCCCTTTTAATTATTATGACCTACATGGCTCAACGTCTATGACGCGCCCCATGTAAGCGATAAGAGTCATCTTCCATAATGTGTGACACTCATCGTTAGTTTGACAAATAAGCGTGACGGTTGCAAGACATCAAAAGCCAAACATAACAATTTCACTGTACATCTGTATGTTTAGGCACAAATAATCTAGTCGCTATAAGCGAAATTAACTCAGCATTCTAGTCAATTCCTATTGTTTGTAGCTTATGGCTTATTTTGTATTGAGAAGGGTTTTGGACTTATAAATAATTGTAAAATGGTTGAAATATAAAATGAAATTATTGTCAAACCCATATTTCATAAACGACACAAGCCATACTTATGTATGGCTTGCTGCTATCAAAACTTCACTAAACGCCTAGGACGTATTATTTAAGCTGCGTTACTGTTTTCCACTGACCATTTTGTACTTGTGACAAGTAAATATCATTAATTGCGACATGGCTCTCAGGCGTGATGGCAACTGTAGATCCTGTAACGCCATCGACAAAACTGACAGTCTCAAGACCCTTGTTGAAAGTGTCAGCATTTAGGTCAGGACCTGCTGCGGTTAGACCATCAACGGTCACTTTTGCAGCTAGATAACCAAGAATAGCACCTGCTGATACTTCCTCTCCTGTGGCTTTTTCGAACTTCTCAACCCAAGCTTTAGTCTCAGGTTCATTCGCTCTTAGTGCCAAATCATTATAGTAAGACACAGAGTATAGGCCTTCACTTGCGCCGCCTGGTGCCGCTGCAACTGCAGGATGGAAACCAGTCACAGGAGCGATAAATTTCACATCACTCCAGCCCATAGCGTTTGCTGTACCAACCGCTGTAATAGCGCCGCGAATGGTTAGAGATAAGGCAATAAGCTCACATTTAGCGTCTTTTAGCTTGGCCATTGCCCCAGCAAAGTCTGTTTCATCAGGACGGTGGGAGCTGGACTGAACTAAAGTGACGTTAGGATTGTTATCGCTGATATCCTTAGCCGCTTCATTGGTCTCTTCACCGTAGTCTGACGGAATATACATGACACATAAATTGTTAACTTTGTTTTCGGCAATAAGGTACTCCATACCTAGCTTTATTGAATCATAATAGGTACTACCAGCGGTATAGCGACGATTGAAATCCCCTTCTTCTTGCATAGCCCGAGCAAAAGTGAGCGGCATGATACTAGGAACATTGGCGCGATCCATAATAGGGAAACTCGCTAAGTTGTGCGGTGTGCCTAGCGACATCAGCATGGCAAACACTTTATCGCGGCTGACCAGTTTGTTCGCAGACTGTACGGCCTTTGGTACTTGATAAGAATGGTCCTCGACAATGTAACGAATCTTTCGACCATTGACACCGCCTGCCGCATTCACCTCATCAAAATACATATTGGCTGCGGCGACTGCAGGATTACCAAATCCAGCGAACGGCCCAGATAAATCATTCGCACCGCCTAAGATAATCTCAGTATCGGTCACGCCTTGTACTGGCATATCACTTGTAGAAGTAGATGTAGCAGCCTCAGTATCAGTGCCCGTCGCTGCGGTCGTTTCTGGATCACTACACCCTACTAAACCCATCGTACCGACCGTGAGTGCTAGTAGCGTGGTCTTGAATGTCCATTTCATTGCCTTTCTCCTTGCGACTCAGTCGCTGTTAGTTTAATGCTCTTGAGATTAATACTTTTGAGGTTGAGACGATTTCAAAAAAGCTGAACGGTACTAAGCTAAAATGTGATAAAGAGCTAGATCAGTACATAGAGTCGATGAGAGCGTGATGCTTTTTCTCAACCAAGTTTCTTTTCAATTTCATCGTCGCGGTCAATTCGTCATCTTCAGGACTAAGCAGCACATCAATAAGCCTGAATTGCTTTATGGTTTCTACCTGAGCTAAGGTCTCGTTAGCAGACTGTACGACGTCATCTATCAAGGCGATAACTTCTGGCGCGTGACACAACGAGCGAAAATCAGAAAACATCACTTGATTATCTTGCGCATATTTTTCGACATTTTCTTGATCTATCATGATCAGACAAGTCAAATACTTCCGTTTATCGCCAATGACGACCGCATCTGAGATATAAGGTGAAAATTTAAGTTTGCTTTCAATCGCAGCTGGTGTGACGTTCTTGCCGCCTGCGGTGATAATAATGTCCTTGATACGACCCGTGATGAATATATAACCGTCTCTTATCTCGCCGACATCACCCGTATGTAGCCAGCCATCACGTAAGTCCTCAGCCGTTTTTTCTGGCTTATTCCAGTAACCTGCAAACACGTTAGCGCCTTTTACGAGTATCTCCCCATTGTCGGCGATACGAACTTCAGAGTCTGGTAGTGCCTTACCTACGCTGCCGGCCATCTGCGCTTCAGGCGTATTGACCGATATCACGCCCGCACTTTCGGTCATGCCATAGCCTTCATAGATAGGCACCCCTATCGCATGAAACCAGCGGATAATATCTAGCGAGATGGGCGCGGCACCCGTAGTGGCACGGCGAATATTACTCATGCCTATCAGGTCACGAATTTTGTATAGCACCAGTCTGTTCCAAAACTCGTAACGCAGTCGTTGACCTGTCGTAGGAGTATTGCCTGCCATCACGATATCAGCATAGTCATGACCTGCTTTGATGGCTTGATCAAATGCCCAGCCATTGAGTGCACTGGCGTCGCTACGCATATTACTGATAGAGGCGTACATTTTTTCCCATAGTCTGGGTACAGCGGTAAAGGTATTAGGTGAGACTTCTTTCATATTCTCAAATACCGTTTCTGTGCTCTCAGCAAAATTGACGATACAACCTCGATGGATAGGCAGATCTACTGACGTTAAACGTTCGAGTACATGACATAAGGGCAGAAAGCAGAGCTGCTCATCAGTAGGCAAAATAGGAAGAATATCAATGCTTGTTTTTAGCTCAAAGAGGACATTGGCATGCGTTAAAATAGCGCCTTTTGGATTGCCTGTTGTACCAGAGGTATAGATTAAAGTGCGTATGTCATTAGGTGTGCCTTGATCAATACAATCGCTAAAACGCTCTCTTGCGTTATCAACACTTCGACCAATCGTATATAGTTCATCGAGGAAAACAACCTGATCATCCTCTAGGCTACGCAAGCCTTTACGATCAAGGACAATGACCTTTTTGACATGAGGTGTCTGTTCACGAATCTCTAAAAACTTATGCAATTGCTCATCGTTTTCTACAATCAGAAACTTTGAGTGGCTGTCATTCAATATATAAGCAAGCTGCTCGGGACTGTCTGTCGTATAGACACCGTTGGGTATCCCGCCTACGCCGCAGACTCCCATATCAAAATAAAGCCATTCTTTGTTGTCTTCACTTAAGATAGAGACAGTATCGCCTTTGCTCAGACCAAGTTCGACGAGTGCCATGCCGATATCACAGCTATGATGATAATAGTCCAGCCAACTATAACTCTGCCAAATACCAAAGCTCTTTTCTCGATGAGCAATCCTGTCACCTCTGCTCAAGCAAACCTGTCGCCAGAGTTTGCTCAACGTATCGCACCCTTCTAGGATTTGAGGTGCATGATCGAAAGGCGCGTTGTGTATCTTTCGACCCGTATCGTAATCATAATTTTTAGAATTATCGCGAGACGATACTGGTGCGGCAGATGTTACTTTCGTGACCGTAGCATCCGCGGGAGAAAGTGAAGTATTGTTTTCAGTATGAACATCAATGGAGGTCGTCATGATTATTATCGCCAAGTCTTTTTGCGTTTCCACCGAGTGGCTTCCGCAGTGTTATCTTTGGTTTGTCCCAGATAGAACTCTTTAATATCATCAGAGTGCATGAGTTTGTCCGCTGAACCTGCCATGACAATACGCCCTGTTTCTAACACATAACCGTAATCCGCTGCTGCCAAGGCAACTCTAGCGTTTTGTTCAACCAGTAGAATCGTGACGCCTTGCTCTTTATTTAAACGTCGAATAATGGCAAATATCTCCTGTACTAGTAATGGAGACAGTCCAAGAGACGGCTCATCGAGTAGCATAAGAGAGGGTCGTGACATTAGCCCGCGACCGATAGCGAGCATTTGCTGCTGACCACCAGACATCGTGCCAGCTGCTTGTGTACGGCGATCTTTTAGAATAGGAAAATACTCATATATCATCTCTACATCGCGCTGTATCTCAGACTTGTCACGCCGAGTATAAGCGCCCATTGCTAAATTTTCGGCGACATTCAAAAAGGGAAATACCTCGCGTCCCTCGGGTACATGCGACAGTCCTTTTTTGACCAAGCGATCAGGCTCAGTGCCATCGATACGCTCTCCGTGGAACCATACTGCGCCCTTGCGAGGATTGATAACCCCCGAGATAGTCTTCATTAGCGTCGTCTTACCTGCACCATTCGCGCCCAAAATAGTGACCACTTTGCCTTCGGGCACCTCTAGACTTACGCCTCTTAATGCCATCACTGGACCATAAGCGGATTCTAAATTTCGCACTTCAAGCACGTTGTTTTTTACTTCGGAGCCGACCAAATTCATTTCAGTGGCAGGTGCGGCAGAGGATAGTGATTTTTTAATAGCTGACATTACACACTCTCCTGTCCAAGATAGGCTTCAATGACCTGTGGATTGGCTTGTACCTCAGCTGCCGTGCCCTGAGCCAAAAACTTACCTTCAGCGACGGCCAATACGCGATCTGACACCCGATTCACAAGACTCATGTCATGCTCTACCATCAAGATAGTCAACCCAAGATCTTTCTGCATATCTTCAATCCACCACGCCATCTCGGACGTCTCCTCTACGCTAAGACCAGAGGCCGGCTCATCGAGCAAAATAAGCTTTGGATTAGCCGCTAATGCGCGCGCAATCTCGACCACTTTTCTAATACCGTAAGGTAAACCTGCAATCAGCTTATCTCGATAAGGCGCTAACTCTAAAAAATCTATAATCTTTTCAACTTGCAAACGATGCTCGCGCTCGCTACGGCGCACCTTTGGCAAAAACAGCAAGTCCTGTATCCACGACGTATTGCGTTGTGAATGGCGGCCGATAAGCAGGTTTTGAAGCACGCTTGAGTGATCAAACAACTCAATGTTTTGAAACGTACGGGCAATACCTAGTTTTGCGATATCGTGAGCAGGTAGTTTGGTAATATCAGTACCATCAAAGGTAATACGACCACTAAGCGGCTCGTACAAGCGGCTAATTAAGTTAAAAATCGTGGATTTACCAGCCCCATTAGGTCCTACGATAGTAAATACCTCGCCCTCGTTTACCTCAAAGCTAATATTATCAACGGCTTTGACACCGCCAAATGCGATAGATAAGGAGTCAACTTTTAATAAGCTCATCGCATACGCTCCGTTTTAAGATAAGTTTTAGAACGGCGAAACAGTCCTTTACGATATAACGGAAACATCTGAAACCAAGTCCGTATCTTTATCCAAATGCCGTATATACCGCGTGGCTCATAGATGATCATGATGACAATGACTAAAGCAAACAGCGCCGTATCAATACCAGGAATACTGGTGATACTAGAGCCCGCACCTTGACCAACCATATCGCCTAAGATAGCAATCACTTGTGGCAATAAGACAACGACGACAGCACCAAAAAATGCACCATGTATGGAGCCCAAACCACCGATGACAATTTGCAGTAGTATGGTGATAGAGATGATAACGGTGAAGCTCTCATAATTGACCGCTTGCACAAAATGTCCGTACATAGCGCCGCCAACAGCGGTAATCGCGCAAGATATGCTGAACGCTAGCGTTTTGGCTTGCGGTACATTGACGCCAAGCGCGCGGGCAGAGACCTCACTGTCTCTAATAGCTAAGAACGATCGTCCTGTGCCACTTCTGAGTAAGTTGATATACCCTAAGGTAACTAGCACCACGAGCGCGAGGCATAAGTAATAAAATGCTTTGGGCGTGATGTAGCGATCGATGGTATAGCCAAAAAGGTTAATAGGAGAGGCAAAGGTACCAGAGATACCGCCAGTAATAGGCTCAGCCACGATAGCGATGTCTTCGACGATAATACTAAGCGCCAGAGTCGCGATGGCTAAGTAGATGCCGCTGGTTCGTAAGATTGGTCTGGCGATGATCGCACCGATAACCCCAGTAATGAGTGCACAGGCAATCAAAGCAGGGAAAAAATTCCACCCTCGAGCCATCAGTGCCATATGGCTAAATGCCCCTATCGCCATAAAGGCGGCATGCCCTAAGCTGACCTGTCCGGTGTGCCCGGTCAAAAGCATCAGACCCAGTCCAGAGATAGACCAAATCAATATGGCGCTAAGCTCACTGATGTAATAGTTGCTCAACAACCAAGGCGCCATTAATAGTAGCAAGAGAAGCACGCCATACTTTATGAGTTGGCTTTTGTCATCGAAGACATTGATATCTTGATCATAGCTGTGTTTAAACTGAGCTTTCATGGGCAGTACTCATCCTTGAAAAGATTTGGAGGCCGCTTTGTCATCCTTGAATCAAAGCTACCTTGGATCAAAGCTTCTATACTTTTTTCTGTTTGACCTGAGAAAAAATACCGCCCGGACGTACGATTAGTACGATTAGCATAACCACATAAGGCGCAATTTGACTAAGACCTAGCGGTAGATAACGCCCAGCAAAGGGCTCTATCACCCCTACTAGCAACCCGCCTGCCAGCGCACCAGGCAAGGAGCCTAAGCCACCGATTACCGCAGCGGCGAAGGCCTTGATACCGAATAGTAATCCGACAGAGGGCTCGATAGCACCTTTGGCCGCAAATAGTATGCCGGCAAGTGCGGCAACCACCCCTGACAATGCCCAAACGATACCGTTGACCCGCTTGACAGGAATACCCATATAGTAGGCTGCCATTTGGTTTTGACTACTGGCTTGCATCGCAATACCAAGCCGTGTGTGGGCAAAAAAGAAGTACAAAATAGAGGTTAATGCGATAGTAGATATGATGATAATGATGTCAACATAAGCGATACTTAGCGAGCCTAATGCCAACATCTTGCCTGAAAACGGCGTCTGTAGTGAGACTGGGCTATGTCCCCAGATGACACCAGCGACGAAGCGCATTAGGAAACCAAGCGAGATGGTAAGGATAACCATCGCAAATTGAGGTTGACCAAAAATACCACGTAGGATAAAGCGATCGAGTAAGTAGCCAAATGCACCCATGATGACAGCAGCAAAGGTGATGCCTAATAAGAAGGGAAGGTTTGCCTGATCGGCATTGATGAAAGATATGCCCAAAAAGGCACCGAGCATAAGCATGTCGCCTTGGGCGAAATTTACCGCTTCTGAGGCTTTGTAAATGAGTACAAAACCCAGCGCTAACAGCCCATATATACAACCATTAGCAATCCCGCTAATGAGCAGTTGTAGGATATCCATAAAGTCCCTTTTGTCTTAACATTATCATCCGTGACAATGTTTGAATAAGCGGTTCAATCGACTGACTTTTTCATCAACTATTTATAAAGAAATTCATTTTCTTCGTATCAAAACGACTAGCGTTTTAGTAAGTAATCAACATGGCAGCAGTAGTAGCGAATAATATTCATGTATTCACATTATACCAACTACGAATTATTGTCTATAGAAAAATCAAAGTTATTCAACGATTTATAGCAAGTGGCAAAAGCTATTTATATTACTCACCTAAAAACACCGCCATTATTGCCATGGTATAATTAGCTACTTTGTATCGTCTATCCAAACCTATTCTATAAGTCATCATCATGAGTCAAATGTCAAAACAAGCAAAGCCAGTTAAGCCAACTAATTCGTCAGTGGGTAATCCGTCGTCAGCCAAAAAGTCCATTGATAATCACTATGACGTCATCATCATCGGCGCTGGTGCTTCAGGGTTGTATTGTGCATTGACTGCTGGTCGCCGCGGCCGCCGCGTATTGGTGTTAGATCATGCCAATAAAGCTGGCAAAAAGATTTTGATGTCGGGTGGTGGTCGCTGCAACTTCACCAATTACTTTGTAGAGCCTGAGCATTTTATTGGTGCCAACCCTCACTTCTGCAAATCAGCACTGAGTCGTTACCCGAGTTGGGAGTTTATCGGCATGGTAGAGTCGCATAAGATTGCCTACCATGAGCGCGAACATGGTCAGCTGTTCTGTGACGACTCAGCACAAGACATCTTGTCTATGCTGTTAGATGAATGCGCGGCCGTAGGCGTACAAGTAAAGCTTAATGCTCAAATTGATCATGTTAAAACTGCTGCTCATGATAACGGCGAACGCTTTTATCTAACGACGAGCAAAAAGCTAGGTAAAAAAGACATCGCGAGCGGCACTCAGTCCGCGCAAACACGCTATAGCTGTGAGTCTTTGGTGGTCGCTACTGGTGGTCTATCTATCCCGACCATGGGGGCAAGTGGTATCGGCTATGAGTTGGCGCAGCAGTTTGGGCATACGCTCGTACCTACTGATGCCAGTCTCGTGCCATTTACTTTCACTGACAAAACAGGAGAACTTATCCGTGACTTGGCTGGTATCAGTCTGCCAGTTATTGCCACTAACGAACGTATCTCTTTTAAATTACCTGTCCTATTTACCCATCGCGGTCTCTCTGGCCCTGCCATGCTACAGCTCTCCAACTATTGGCAGACTGGCGAAACCATCAGTATCAATCTGTTGCCTGAAATAGACGTCACTGATCTTTTACTGACTCGTAAAAAATCACATCCACGCCAACTGATTCGTACCGTATTGGCAGAAAATACAGATAACGCATTACCCAAGAAGCTATTGGCAGCATTACAGACGCATTTGTGGGAAGACATCAAAGATACAGAACTTGCCAACATTAAAGACGAACGCCTTACAGAACTTGGTTCTACGCTCAATGGCTGGCAGCTCAAGCCCTCTGGTACAGAAGGTTACCGCACGGCTGAGGTAACACGCGGCGGTGTCACAACCGACGAGATATCTTCCAAAACGATGCAAAGCAACTTGCAAGATGGCTTGTACTTTATCGGTGAGGTACTCGATGTGACTGGCTGGCTTGGCGGCTATAATTTTCAATGGGCTTGGGCCAGTGGTTTTGTCAGTGGTGAAGTCGTTTAATCACCTTAATGGCTTCACTATTTATAGCGACAATAATAGCCTTAATGACTGTCAGCATTTGAATAATTGACTATTACTCAGATAATGGCTGACAGTATGTTTGATGATAGTTGAATGGTTTTAGACAGTAACCTTAGAGAGCAATGAGAATAAACACAACATAAGTCTATTTTCATAGTAGAATTAACGTAAGGCATTCATCCTATCGATAGCAATGCCACTTAGACTTATGAGGTAATCCATGCGTCCAATCAAGCATATTCATGGTGATAAAAAACCGCATTGGGTAGGTGACGGCTTTTTTGTAAAAACCCTAATCAATCATCTCGATAATCATCCTGATTTTAACTATAGCCATACCGATCCTTTTTTATTATTTGACTACGGTCAGCCCACGACCTTTTCGCCCAATCCTAATTATAAGCTGCAACCGCATGGCATCGGACTGCATCCACACAAAGGTTTTGAGACTGTAACCATCGCTTATTCAGGTGAGATTAGCCATGCAGACTCGACCGGTGGGCGCGGCGATATTTTAGAAGGTGATGTACAGTGGATGACTGCGGGTCGCGGTATTCTGCACGAAGAGTTCCACTCTGAAGCCTTTGGGCAGCGTGGCGGCGTCTTTAGTATGGTGCAGTTATGGGTCAACTTGCCAAGCGCCCACAAACTGACCGACCCAAAATACCAATCTATCAAACGTGCTGATATGCCTATCGTTGATCTGATAGACAATAGCGACGAGCAAACTGTCATCGGCCAAGCTGCCATTATTGCCGGTGACTGGCATGGGATAACGGGAGCCGCAACGACCTTTACGCCAGTCAATATGTGGGATATCGAGCTACATACAGCAGGTACAGCCACGCTACAAGTACCGAAAACACACAACACCCTACTGCTGGTACAAGAAGGTCAGGTATTGGTCAACGGTACAGCCGTCAGTGCAGGCAGCCTGATAGAATTTTCAGCGCCTATCCAAGCTCATATCGACACTCAGGTTGAACATTCATCCTTACCTATTACCGATACTATCGAATTGACCTACCCCGCAACTACCGATGACGATACCCCTATCAAATTGCTACTGCTAAGCGGCAAGCCAATCGGCGAACCAGTCGCAGGTCACGGTCCCTTTGTCATGAATACTCAAGAAGAACTACGTCAAACCTTTCGTGATTATCAAATAGGCATTTTCGGCAAATAATGAAAATTTATGCATAAAAAAAGCCGCTCAACTATTGCTAGTTAAACGGCCTTTTTATATTGCGTTATTTAGCTAAAAATCTAACTATTACGCTTGGTCTAAAAATGGATAGTCAGTGTAACCTTCAGCACCGCCACCATAGAAAGACTCTGGATGTTGCTCATTGAGTGGCGCGCCTTTTTGGATACGCTCAGCCAAATCAGGGTTGGCAATATAGTCACGGCCAAAGGCGACTGCATCGATATAACCCGCTTTTACATTTTGCTCTGCTTTTTCGGCAGTGTAACCACCAGCTGCGATAATCATTTGATCAAAAGCAGCACGCACACGCTTACGGAAGTCTTCGCTATACGGCGTACCACCTGCCCAATCTGGCTCTGACAGATGCAGATACATGATTCCGCGTTTGTTGATCTGCTCAATCATCCAGATATTTTCGTCTTCGTTATATCCAGCTTCTACGTTGTTGAACGTACCAAGTGGTGAAATACGAATACCAACATGATCTGCATCCCAAGCGTCTACGCACGCATCGATAACATCAAGCGTCAAGCGCGCACGGTTTTCGCGGCTACCGCCGTATTCATCATCGCGTTGGTTGGTTTGCTCAACCCAAAACTGATGCAATAGATAACCGTGAGCACCATGAATCTCTACACCATCAAAACCCGCTTCTTTAGCGTTCTTAGTTGCTTGACCAAAGTCAGCAATAACTTGTTTGATTTCTTCAAGCGTGGCTGGACGTGGCGGCGTTGCATCTACACGAATGGCTTGGTTATCGCTGTCACGTAGCGAGGTACGTACACCAACATCAACGTTAGAAGCAGAAATCGGCGCTTTGCCGTCTGGCTGTACGCTCTCATGAGAGACTAGGCCCGTGTGCCATAGCTGTACGACGATTTTGCCACCTTTAGCATGGACGTTATCTACGATGGTTTTCCATGCAGTGATTTGGTCTTTGGTATGAACGCCTGGCGCGCCAGCATAGCCTTTCGCTTGAAAAGATACTTGCGTTGCCTCAGTGATTACCAAGCCAGAACCTGCGCGCTGTGAGTAATATTCGCTTGCCAATGCTGTTGGTACATCACTTGGCTCAACCGAACGCAGACGCGTCAACGGTGCCATAATGATGCGGTTTTTTAGGGTTTGAGTACCCATTTCGACGGTTTCAAATAAATTATCGTGTGCCATAAAAAGCCCTGTTTATTGTTTTAAACCTTAGTATCAGGTTTACTATTATTGGTAATAAATAGCACTTATATTAGTAGGTAGCACTTAGCTGTCGTTCTATAATTTGCGAAGTACGCTACTCATAAGCCGAGTTCTTTATAAGGGCAAATGCCCTTATTCCAAGCAATATTTACAAACAGAAACACCAATATTTAGATATTCGAATCTTTATAATTACAGGCTACGAAAACAGTTTACTGTAGCTTAAACTCTCGTCGCCCGCGTGGAATTCTTTGGTTGTAGCATCTTTTTGACAGACAGCTCTAATGAAAGATATGTACCAAACAATATCACTACTGAACCGATGATGGCTTGGATATTTAAGGCTTCACCAAGTAGCAGATACCCTAAAATAATGGCAAAAATCGGAATGACTAAAGTAATACTAGTGGCGCGTGTCGGGCCAATATTTTTAATCAGCTGATTCATAAAGATAAGCGCAATGGCGGTCGAAAATACACCGATACAGATTACGGATACCCACGCCTTTATGCTGATATCTTTGCCGTAAGGGAACTCATTAAAGGCCACAGGCAGCATGATGATACTACCGATAATGAGCGAGCCTGCGGTGATAGCGACTGGCGATACTTCATACAGATAGTTTTTGGTGATGTTGGCCCCAAGCGCATAACCCACACAGGCCAGTAGCGCGTAACCCATCGGCAGTATGCCTTCAACCAACCCTTTTCCCGACTCCCCACCACCAAATAAGCTTTCGCTCATCAATATGATTACCCCAATCACCCCGATCACCAAACCAAGTGCTTGTTTTTTCGATAGCCTATCTTTAAAAAAGACTCTAGCAATAAACCCACTCATCATCGGCACAGAGGCATTTAGTACGGCTAGCACGCCTGCGTTCACTGACTGCGCGGAAAACGAGAACAACACAAAAGGCAGCGCTGCTGAAAACAAGCCGACGAGCGCTAGCATTTTCCAATGCTCCTTGATGCCTACTCTGTTTTTCTTATTGAGCAATACAAAGACCAACATGACCAATCCGGCGAATATCACACGCAAACTGGCAAATGCCAATGAGCCAAATTCAGGTACGCCGATACGATAAAAGACGAAAGAGAGTGACCACATAAAAGAGAGCGTCACAAAGATGATGAGGTCACGGTTGGTCATTGGGTAATCCTATTAAGCGCTTCGACTGCGTTTGCCAACTCGTGTCGGTCAGAAGCGTCTGATGCGTTGTAAAAATTATCATGCGATTAAAAACTCATGATGATAACTTTTTAATTGTTTGATGGGTAATTTTTTATAAAATTTATAGTGAGTTTTTATCTATTTATTAATTTTTCTAGCACAGTTTTAAGGTTTGCACCTTTTGATAATTTATAAATCTGGACAAATTCCTTTTAGTAAGCACCATATAGCAAGCAGCGCTGTTCCTATATTTCTTATACTTTAGCCTATTCCAGCGCCTTTCCATTCATATACTAAAGAACTCCAAAGTCATCCTTAAGTAAGTCATCCGTTCAATACCTATAAAAACAGATTCACGGTCATAGTAAACCCTCCTTATAACCCTGTTTTAAAACCACTACTCTTAATAATACTGATGTTAAGGATAGCTCTGATAAATCAATCAAGATTTTCTTAAAATATATTAGTTGATATTTGTTTACTAATTTTCTACTATCTAAAAGGTATTGGTTAGTATTTGGCAATACAAAAAATAGATGGCAAACATCATTAATAGGATTTATAAATTATTGAGGAATGATTATGAAAAGGATAGCGTTATTTATCGGTATGATGTCAGTTGCAACGGCAGGTTTTTGCGGGGTTGGTCAGTTCTCAGATGAGACCACTTGCTATGTTTATAAACAAGATAAACTACAAAAAAAGCTAAACTGTCAGTATGAGGGCGCTGAGGGTGCAGCGATGAGTTATAGTTTTAGACAGGTCTCCTATAATCTGCCAGGCCTTGGCAAAATGGCAACCTCTACCAGTGCAAACTATAATGACCGTAATGAAGTGACTGGATGGACGACCACCGTCAATGACGAGCCAGCAATCATCAGATATCGTCTGCCAACCAATCAGCGTATCGTCAGCGATGCCTATGCGCAGTCTGGTAAAGCGGTTATGCAATGTTATCTTAGTACAAAATCGCAGTGGGAGATCTGTGCTAAATAGAACAAAGTATTCTGGCAATTTATAGTGCAATAAAGCTGAGCGTTTTGCTTGGCTTTTATTTCCGCCCGCTAAAAACTGAAGCATCAACCTTAGCACCATCCTCTATGAAATTTTCTCACCGTTTTTCTATATACTCAACGTCTTCACCACTGTCAAAGCCACTGATAAAATCAACCTCCCTATTAGACAGCCATTGAATTACAACCCTGCATCGGTAAGAATGATGCTACCTATTTATAGAACCTGCACACCAACCCAGTTTATTAAAGAGTCAAATACATGAAACTGCGCATCCTAAAGTCTGCTGTGACCAATCCTTGGTTTAATCTTGCCACCGAAGATTGGATATTTAATACGCTCAATCCCGACTCGCATACCCTATTTTTATGGCGTAACTCTGAGACCGTGGTTATTGGACGCTCACAAAATCCATGGGTAGAGTGCAAAACCGATAAGATGGAAGCAGACGATGTGTTTTTAGCGCGGCGTCAGAGTGGCGGCGGCGCAGTATTCCATGACTTGGGTAACACCAACTTTACCTTTTTATCGCCCAGTGATGCTTACGACCAAGAAGCAAACTTCACCGTCATCATTAATGCGCTTAAGAAACTCGGCATAGACGCCACGCTGTCTGGTCGTAACGACATGCAGGTCGGTGACCGCAAAATATCGGGTAGCGCATTTAGACATGCAGCCGATCGCAGCTTTCATCATGGCACATTGCTGGTCAATGCCAACATGCAAAAGCTTGGCGATTATCTAAACCCGCATCCATTAAAGCTTAAAGCAAAAGGCATCAAATCTGTGCGCGCTCGCGTGGCAAACTTGGTAGATTTCAATGAGACTATCAATCACGAGACATTGTCTGATGCGATTATTGAAGCCTTCTGTGAATATCATGGAGAGACTGCACAGGTTGAGCAATTAGATGAGGCCAGCCTTGCTAAGCAGCCCACGCTAAACGCTTACTATCAACAAATGGCAGATTGGGATTGGCGCTTTGGTAAAACGCCTGAGTTCACTCATCATATCGAGACTCGCTTTGATTGGGGCATGATGGATGTACATATGGATGTGAAGCAAGCGATGATTACCGAAGTTGTCATCTTCTCTGACGCGCTCAATGTTGAGCTTATTGAGCTGCTTAAAGAGACATTGACTGGCGTTAAATATAATAAGCCTGAGATTAAAAACAAGCTCGATGAACTAGCAAAAGCGCAACCTGAGTTGGCAGCGCAAGTTAGTGATTTTGAAAAATGGTTGGTTGGTGAGATGAAGGCTTAGTCTTAAAGATGATTGAGTTAAGACTCCTAGAATGTATAGCCGAAACCATACAGTATTAAACCAAGAATGGTAACAATTAGCGCTAAAACAAATAAAGCAATCTATTCAATGTGAGCTTTTACCATTAAGAAATCCTTTTTATATTGTAATTATTACCTATGATTAAATCTAACTGATAAAATTTAGCGTAGTATTGAAGGAGTTTTTGGTAACAGGAATAAATTACACTTATGGCTCAGCTAATTTAAAAATCAAAATGAAATTATACTATTGTATATACTAACTTTTACTTAAATTAAGGAAATGATTGATTTCTTTTTAAAGAATAACTAAAATCAGTAGTTTTTTTAAATTAGTGTTTATATTTTCAGTAAGCAACAACTAGCCTCCTAATTCTGATTTTTTCAAGAAATCCATATTCTCATAACTTTAAACTCTCAATAGTCACTTTATCTGAAATATTCAAGAGTACAAATTTTGAATTAATTGGATATTAATTTCACAAAGCAAAGAGCCAACACATTGAACAAGTTTTTCAAAATGTTAATCTTAATCCTTGATGATTGGCGATTTACTATTGTCAAAATAATACTGATTTCGCTATATGGTCTTATACTAATTGGCTACAGTACTAGTAGGATTGCAGATGAAATTAGTAAGCTTTTCTTCGGTAGTTTTTTAATGAACCACCCTATACCTATAATATTAACCGCTACGATTGTTGCTATTTTGTATCAGGCTCTCTATAAATTTCTTGAAGCTAAAACTAAGTCTAAAAACGATAAAGGTATGGTTTCAGCAGGCTTATTGGCAGCGTTAGAACGCCCCGTTAATAAAAAGAGAGAAAGATTTGCTAAAGAAGTTGATAATTTCGTACGCTCAAAAACAACAAAGTATACTACGAACAATGTTTTCAAGGCTATTACTAAGCCCGAAAACCAGAGCGAGTTAATTCTGGAGGCCTTAGAATTATTTTTTAAGCACACTTATGAAGATATTGAGTTTAAAATAGGCTTGATGAATATTAAGAACAATAGTGTCGATACTTGGAAGTACTTCTTACCACTGAATCGACCTCCAAGAACTTCCTTAGATCAACTGAGACTTCCAGAAAGTACAATATCTAGATGTATTAAAAGCATGCAAATAGAAATTGTTCAAGATGTTAGAAAGGAAATTTCTAGGCAGAAACAAGGTGTTAATGAGGCTACTTGTTATGTCAAAGGAGCGACATCTGAGACAGAAGATTGGTCACAGTTATGTTATCCACTAATAAGTGTAACAACTAAAGAGGTTATATATGTTATAACTATAGCTGCTTCTCAAAAAAACTTCTTCAAAAACAATGAGAAAAAACACTTTGAATGGGTTTTAGAACGGTTTGCAATTAGGCTTGCTTTAGAACATTCGTTAGAATGTCTCTTGGAAAAGAGGCTTTAAATTAAAAGGAAGGTTACAATGAAAACTTCTGATAAAAAGTATCAAATCAAGTTGGTTGAAAAGAAAGTAGATGAGAATTATGAAGAAATAATGAGCTATTATATCGAAATAAATAAAGAGTTTCTAAGAGAGCGAAAAGAAGCTCAAGATTCTATTGAAATACTATATAGAAAAAAACGTAAGCTTGAAAAAAACCTTGTCTTACATTTTTTTTCAAAACTTTTCCAAAAACATCAATCTAATTCTGCGCAAGAAGAACACGCTTAAAAGCAATTCTTAATATATTATTGTAGAAAAAGCAGCAAGTTGAGCCAGCTTACTGCTTTTTTATTTCTGTTTAAACCCTAAATCCCTGCCGCAACCTCTGCACCATCACGAATCGCACGTTTGGCATCTAGTTCAGCTGCTAGCTTAGCACCGCCGATTAGGTGATATTGCGCATCTGGCGCATCGCCAACATTTGGCATCAGCTCAACGACTGACTCTTGACCGGCACAGACAACAACGCTATCGACACGTAATAACTGGCTTTGACCTTGTGGGTTAGTTACCCAGATACCTTCGTTGGTGATTTTGTCATATTGCACGCCTGCGACTTGGATCACGCCGTGAGATTTGATATGTGCGCGATGTACCCAGCCTGAGGTTTTGTTAAGACCACTGCCTAGACGGCCTTTGCTACGCTGCATGAGATAAACTTGGCGAATCGGCTTGATCGCATGTGGTCTGACCAGACCGCCATCACTTTGATAGTCGGTATCATTGGTCACGCCCCACTCTTCGCGCCACTCATTGATGGACTGTGGCTCAGGACGATAGCTTGGATCTTTTAGTCCCTCAGGGCCGATCTCATCCAGTGACTTACCATGATTAGCCGTTAGATATTCACTTACATCAAAGCCAATACCACCAGCACCGATGACCGCTACGGTATTGCCCACTGCTTTTTCGCCAGATAGCAGCTCAGCATAGCTCATTACTTGTGGCAGCTCAGCACCTTCTAGCTTACCTTCTAGACTTCTCGGTACGACACCCGTTGCTACGATGACATGATGGAACTTAGCTTTTTCAAGCATGTCCTTATCAACTTTGGTGTTCAGTTTAATCTCAACACCCAAATGCTCAAGCTCATTGATATAGTAGCGAATAGTCTCAAAGAACTCTTCTTTACCAGGGATAACTTTAGCGTAGTTAAACTGCCCACCCAGCACATCTTTTGCTTCAAACAGAGTCACATCATGACCACGTAAGGCCGCCACATGAGCCGCTGACATACCAGCGACACCGCCACCGATGACAGCGACTTTTTTCGGTTTTTTGGTTTTTTTATAGACCAATTCAGTCTCATAACAGGCTTGCGGATTGACCAAACAGGTCGAGCGTTTGTTTTCGAACGTATGGTCGAGGCAGGCTTGGTTACAAGCGATACAGGTATTAATACGATCTGTCTGTCCGTTTTTGGCTTTATTGACCCAATGCGCATCAGCCAAGAATGGACGCGCCATCTGAATCATATCAGCTTGACCAGTCGCAACGATCTCTTCTGCTGTTTCTGGCATATTGATACGGTTGGCTGCCATCATCGGGATACTAATATGCTTTTTGATTTCAGCAGTGAAATCAACGAAAGCGGCTCGTGGTACGCTAGTCACGATAGTCGGCACACGCGCTTCATGCCAGCCAATACCAGTGTTCATGATGGTTACGCCCGCTTCTTCTAGTGCCTTAGCCACGGTGATGACTTCATCCATGACGTTACCGTCTTTGACCAAATCAATCACTGATAAACGGAATAGAATAATAAAATCTTCGCCAGTCGCCTCACGTACCGCTTTGACCACGTCGACAGCGAACTTCATACGACCATGAATATCACCACCATAGATGTCTTTACGCTTATTTACATGACTTGATAAAAACTGGTTGAGCAAATAACCTTCAGAGCCCATGATTTCGACGCCATCATAGCCTGCTTGCTTGGCAAGTTTGGCTGAGCGAGCATAGTCTTTTACCGTCTGCTCGATATTTTTAATGCTCATTTTACGCGGTTTAAACGGTGAGATTGGAGATTTAATCGGGCTAGATGATACAGCAAAAGGATGATAGCCATAGCGACCACTGTGCAATATCTGCATGATGATTTTGCTGTCGTGCTTATGCACAGCACGGGTGACGCGCTGATGATTGATAACATCAGCTTTAGTATTCATCGTTCCGCCAGCAGGCAACAACCAACCTTCACGGTTAGGCGAGATACCGCCAGTAATCATCATTGCCACGCCGCCCTTGGCACGTTCTGCAAAATACGCCGCCAACTTGCCATAATTATAAAAACGGTCTTCAAGCCCAGTATGCATTGAGCCCATAACCATACGGTTTTTTAGCGTAGTAAAGCCCAAATCTAGCGGCTCAAATAAATGCGGATAGTGTTCATTGGTGCTAGCGGTTTGGATCGTATTGGCACTATGGCTGGCAGACATATCATTTTCCTTATGAATAGTTTATGAGGCTACTTCTTAAAAACGGCTTTTTAGAATTGGTGGGTCTAAGGGGTTTAGCATCTTCGATATCGTAACACACCGCGATTATTGTCAGCTATGCAGACAAGCGACTGATGAGTGAGCACTATATTAATTGCTATAACGAGCGGGACGGTGTAACAGGCTGCACTGTGGCATATGGTTAAGCAAACATCACAAAACCTAGCCAACTTTTGAGGTAGATTATATACCGTTAGCTTAATATCACTTAGAGATTAGACTAAGATATAAATCGATAAATATCGACTTATACCTATAACTTCTATGCTAGATTACTGTACTAAATAATATACTGACGTTAATGTACTGACGCATTATAGAAATACGATAAAGGACTATCATCATGACAGATTTCCATACAGGTCTCGGCAAAAACGCCGCCAACCATCAACCACTTACCCCTATTGATTTCATCATTCGCAGCGCGCAAGTTTATCCTAATAAGACTGCCATCATTTATGACGACCTAGAACACAACAACCTGACTCAGACGTGGCAACAGACTTATACTCGCTGTCGCCAACTGGCTGATGGCCTGCGCAAACTGGGTATTGATAAAAACGACACCGTAGCCGTGATGCTGCCGAACACGCCAGCCATGGTCGAATGCGCCTTTGGTGTACCTATGTCAGGTGGCGTACTCTGCACCTTAAACACCCGCCTTGATATTAATGCACTTACCTTTTGTTTGCAGCATTCCGAAGCAAAGGTTTTAATTTTAGACAGCGAATTTGCTGAGCACGCTGAAATCATCGATGAGACTTTTCCAGACTTAATTGTCATTCATTCAACGGACAAGGCTGTCGATGTCGAGCGCTTTGGGCTCATGAGTTATGAAGCATTGATAGCCAGTTCAGACAGTTTGGATAATTGGGAGATGCCGACAGATGAGTGGGATGCCATTGCGCTGAACTATACCTCTGGTACCACAGGCAAGCCCAAAGGTGTGGTCTATCATCATCGCGGCGCAACTCTCAATGCTATCTCTAATATTTTAGATTGGGACATGCCCAAACACCCAATGTATCTATGGACGCTACCATTGTTTCACTGCAACGGTTGGTGCTTTCCGTGGACCATCGCCGAGCGTGCTGGGATCAATGTATGCTTGCGAAAAATTGATGCTGACTTGATATTGCAGCTGATTGCCAAGCATCAAGTTAGCCATTATTGCTCTGCGCCGGTGGTGCACAATATGATTGCAGGCGGCAAACCTGAGTATAAAGATGCTATCACCCATACGGTCAAAGGCTGGGTCGCTGGTGCACCGCCATCTGAAACTATGCTGGCCGCGATGGAAGCAATGGGTTTTCATATCTCTCATGTCTACGGTCTCACTGAAGTATATGGGCCAGTGACGGTCTGCGCTGAGCAGGAAGAATGGGATGAGCTTGATGTGGCTACCCGTGCCCAAAAGAAATCACGTCAAGGTATGACTTCTCACTTGATGGCAGGGTTTGAGGTATTTAAACAAGGTACTACTGAGCCAGTCGCCGCTGATGGAGAAGAGATGGGCGAGCTGGCGCTACGTGGCAATATGGTAATGAAAGGCTATCTAAAAAGCCACAAGGCTACCGAAGAGGCATTCGCTGATGGCTGGTTCCGCACAGGCGATTTGGGTGTTAAATACCCTGATGGCTATATCAAAATCATGGACAGACTAAAAGATATCATCATCTCAGGTGGTGAGAATATCTCTAGTATCGAGGTAGAAAACGTCTTGTATAAACTACCTGCGATTGAGAGCTGTGCCGTCGTCGCCGCGCCACATGATAAATGGGGCGAAGTACCCGTTGCCTTTATCGAGATTCACGCCGGTAGCACCTTGCAACGTGATACGGTGATGGAGCATTGTAGTCAGCATCTAGCAGGCTTTAAAATGCCGAAATACATTGTCTTTGCAGAAATACCAAAGACCAGTACCGGTAAAGTTCAAAAGTTTGAGCTACGCCAAGCGGCTAAGTCGTTGGCACACGAAACGCCAAAAGTAACCGCCAGTGCGAAATAGAGCGGCGACTTATTAAGTCATCAATTAACATCCATCAAAAAGGTCAATCACGTATAAGTGACTGACCTTTTTTCGAGTGCTAATCTATTTATACTATAGTTGGTTCAATATAATTTGGAGACAAGGAAGCCAAGTGAAAGTACTACAAATAGTAGACTAAGCGAGGCTGACACCGTATCCAATTTATAGAGAACTAACTATATCAGCCAAGCTTAGGCTCAAGCCATTGATAAACCAGCATCCCTATAATCATCGCAGGAATAAAGACATAGGCTTGCCACTGTCCCGTACCAAGCAATACAATTCCTGGTCCTGGACAGATACCAACCAGCCCCCAGCCAATACCGAACAACATCGCACCGATAAGCAATTTTTTATTAATGACGGTTTTGCTTGGCATATCAATTGGTGTGCCGATCCAGCTGCTTTGTTGACGCTTTGCCAATCGCACACCGAAGAAAGCGACGATCAGACCACCGCCCATCACTAGTGCAAGGGAGATATCCCATAAACCAAATACGTCCAAAAACCCTTGTACCTTTACAGGATCGGTCATACCTGACACCAGTAGTCCAAGTCCAAACAGCAGTCCTGCTAGCAATCCGATTATATTTTTTAGCATCGTCGTATCTCGCTATTATTATCTTTTATTAACCATCATATGTCGTTCGCGCGTGAGCCCAATTATTAGCATTCATCTGGCAATCTGCCATGAATTTGCTATAGCAGGCCTAATACGTGACGACCGATATAAACGGTCACAATTCCAAACAGCATAAAGGTGACGGTCGCTGCCAATGACCGTGGAGACAGCCGTGCGTTACCACAAATACCATGTCCACTCGTGCATCCAGAACCTAAACGCGTGCCAAAGCCGACCAATAGCCCTGCGGTAATCAACAGCGGCAAAGAATTGCTAATCGCTACCTCAGGTAATGGTCTTGCCAACTGATATAGCAGTGGTGAGATCACCAAGCCCAGTGTAAATAGCACCTGCCACATCTCTACACTTTTGGGTTTTAGTAAGCTTGAAAAAATACCACTAATGCCTGCTATACGACCGATACCTAGCAGTAAGATAACCGTCGCTACGCCTAGCATTAGACCCCCAACTAAGGAGATCGGCGTAAATGCTTGCCAGTCTATTTGTATGCTCATAACGGACTACCTAGTTAAGTTTATTGAATACGTGCTTGAGTATTAATTTATAAAAATACATTATATTATAAAATATAATAAAAAGGTAAAAAAATACTGAACCTAGCATAATGCTAATAGTTCAGTATTTTTTATAACTGTAAAGACTGTACCGCAAAGGCTTCAAAAAGGACAGTGAAAAAGACTTAATAAGCTATCACATTACTATCTTTATCAGCCCTCTTAATTGGCATCTTTACTGGCCTAACACTTTATCAAGGGCCGCTTCAAAACGCGCTACTGTGCCATCGATATCAGTCAATTTATCCAAGCCAAATAGACCCAAACGGAAAGTTTTGAAATTATCAGGCTCGCCCACTTTTAATGGTACACCAGCCGCGATTTGCACCCCGATTTCAGCAAACGCGCTACCTTTATGCATGTCATCACGATCAGTATAAGAGACGACAACACCTGGCGCTTTAAAACCTTCGGCAGCGACGCTCTTAACGCCTTTGGCTTCTAGTACTTCGCGGATACGTTTGCCAAGTGCCCACTGCGCGTCACACAATTTATCAAAACCGATTGCTTTGGCTTCATTTACGGCATCACGGAACTGACGTAAGCTGTCTGTCGGCATAGTCGCATGGTAAGCATGACCGCCATTCTCGTAGGCACGCATGATATTCAACCATTGCTTTAGGTCGATACTAAAGCTATCAGATTCAGTGCTGTCCACTTTTTTGACAGCAGCATCACTTAGCATGACCAAGCCAGCGCCCGGCGTACTGCTCCAACCTTTTTGCGGGGCGCTAATAAGCACATCGATACCCAAGTCTTTCATATCTAACCAGACACAGCCTGACGCGATACAGTCAATAACCAGTAAGCCACCGACGCTATGCACAGCCGCGCTCAACGCTTTGATATAGTCATCTGACAAAATCATACCTGATGAGGTCTCGACGTGCGGCGCAAATACCACTGCTGGCTGCTCTTCTTTGATTTTAGCGACCGCCGTGTCGATATCGACTGGTGCAAACGGCTTTGGTGACTCGCTATCTTCGGTATGATTGGCTGTGAGCACAGTTGATGATTTGGCAATTTTGCCTTTTTCTAAGATTTGCGTCCAACGATAGCTGAACCAGCCATTACGAATGATTAGGCAGTCTTCATCATTTGCCAACTGGCGAGCGACTGCTTCCATACCATAAGTACCAGAACCAGGAACGATCACCACGGCGTCAGCGTTATACACAGATTTTAGGTCACTAGATAGGTCGTTCATCACTTGCTGAAAGGCTTTTGACATATGGTTTAGCGCACGATCGGTATAAACCACTGAATACTCTAATAAGCCGTTTGGATCGATATCTTGACGTAATGCAGGCATTGAACACTCCTAGTGTATGGTTAGATAATATGCGACATAGATTAGATAGCACTATAATCAAGTGCTATTATTTTGATGGTGAGGTCTTGCGCTGTCTAGAGATGCGTTGTTTTTAAACAAACAAAAAACAACGAACACTGATGAGGTCTACTAACGTGAAGTTAATATATTTATAGTCATATTACGAGCAAACACCAGCACATATCTTGACCTAAGCCATCCATGAGAGCTTGATATTAGCACTGATACTGAAGGTTGACAACGATACGCTCAGGCAACGATATGACTTGCGCTATTGAGTATTTATTGGTAGGTATTGATTGATAAATTTTGATTTATAAAGCCACGATAAAAACATCAATGCCCTCGATGAGCATCTTGTAGTCCTGATACCACGAAGTCTAGCAACTCACTGTCGCCTTCGCGTGCGGCTTTGCGCATCAGTTTCGATGGCGCATGAGTCAATGTTTGAGTCAAACGTCGCGATAGCTCAGTGATGATATCTTCTGGACTAACATCGTCCTGTTGCAGCTTAGCAATAGACTCATGCAGTAGTTTATCGACTTGACCTTGAGTACACGCGCGGTACTGCTGAATATCTTTGCCGACTTGGCGAACCTGAAAGCGACGGTCTATCTCGACCACCAACTGACTGACTAACAGTTCAGCATCCACTGCGGCTTGACGACGCTGTTCGATATTACCTGCAATGACATGCTGCAAATCATCGACAGAGTACAGATAAACATCATCAATACGGCTAATGGTCGAATCAATATCGCGCGGTACGGCCAAATCTATCATAAGCATTGGCTGATAACGGCGACGCTTTAGCGCTTGTATGGTCATTGTCTTATCAATCAGCAAATCCATACTACCACTACAACTACTAACGATATCGGCTTCTGCCAAGACTTGTGGTAGTTCCTGTAAAGGTCTAACGTCTACGCGGCGATTAGGGCCACGTAGTTCAGCCGCCAAGGCTTCGGCACGTTCGGGATTACGGTTACAGATAATGACTCGTCCGACCCCTAACCCTGCGATATGGGTGGCAACTAAGCGATTCATCTCGCCTGCCGCAACGACCAGTAGAGTACGACTGGGTAAATCATCAAATATTTGTGTGACCAATTTGGCGGCAGCAAAGCTAAGTGATACGGCTTGGGCGCCAACTTGCGTCTCGTTACGCACTCGTTTGGCGGCAGCGAATACTTGATCGATGATCCAGCCTAGCTGATTGCTGAGTACTTTTTGGTCTTGAGCCAGATGCACAGAGTTTTTGATTTGACCAAGAATCTGCGGCTCACCCAGTATCATAGAGTCGAGACCAGCCGCTACTCTTAACCAATGAGTCAATGCATGAGTATCACGATGCACATAGAGATAAGGATCAATATCAACGAGTGGTAGTTGCTTGAAATCAGCCAGCCACGTTTTGATTTTGGTAATATGCGCACTAATCGCAGCAGACGAGATATTCATGCTACTACTAAAAGTATTGTTGGATGATGATTGGCCAGCAGCTTTGACATCTTGCACATTGGATGATTGTGAGTCAGATAATTGGCTATTAGCGTGCTGCGACGTTGAAGTTTGCGGCACTAGCGCATAGATTTCGGTGCGGTTACAAGTAGAGACGATCACGCTACCATCAGTAAAGGCTTCTATTTGTTTGAGTGCGACATTTACATCGTCACCCACAAGCGCCAAGCGCTCTCGCAGAGCGACTGGTGCAGTTTTGTGATTGACCCCAATGACCACTAATCTCATTATCGATAGACCATAAACATGACGCTCAGTTGCCCCTTACGCTATCTTATTATTTTTAAAAGACAGTTTTTGACGACAGCGCTAAAAAGGAAGACCCTAAAAACCGCCTATTATATCATTATTGCGGGCTTTAATTAACACTCACCCATCTATGATAACCATATCTCTGTATCTGGTCGCAAATGTAACAAATCAACTACTCATACGATTTATAAAATCAATAGCTGGGTTTTGACTTATGGTCAATAATATAATGTTAAATCATTCGCTTACTCTATCTTAACTTGTTATATTTCTATAATATTCAGTTCGACAGACATATCTATATTTAATCATCTTCAGTATCATTCTTTGGCAACGTACTCGCTACTAGTAGCACATTCATACAGTCAGACCTGCCGATACCTGAGTAACACGGATGCTATTGTTTATCTCATCGGTCTACTCTTATAATGTTTGTCATGGGTACATATTGCCAATATCTAACGTAAAATAATTAAAACAAACTTGCCTTATCTTTGTAGGTAAACCATAGGCGAATACGGCTATCTATGATTTTTTTTGGGTCATTACTTCGGTCACTACATCCCTATAGCGAATACTCTAGCTTCCGTGCTTTATTGCATGTCGCTATTGAGCGCCTGTGTCAACGATATAAGCTAGCGTTGTCTCTAGCCGTGTGTCTGTGTTTGGCAGCCCCTGTTCATGCTAGCCATCCTGATGTATTGCTAGAAACAAAAATCCCTAACGTATCCGTTGCTACCGATAATAAAGCAGCTAATAATAAGCTAAATGGCAATAAAGTAAATGATAGTAGTGATGCGATTGATACACCTTATAATGAAGATACGCTCACCATAGAAAACGTAAAAAACATTAATGGCCTAGCGCCAGCCAGCTTATGGCAGCCTGAGCTTAGTGAACCAAGCTTGTACGCTCTACTGGATGCCGAGTTTGCTGCTGATCGCGACGACAAACGACGTGCAGTCTCTATTTATAAGCAACAGTCTTTTAAAGAAGATGCGACAGCCGTGTTTGAGAGAGCGCTTAGCCTGTCTTTGCGTAACGAAAGGGTTGAAGACTCATTACAATTTGCCAAGACATGGCAAGACCAAAACCCTGACCACGTGCCTGCATGGTTTTATGTCGCGCATTTGGCCTTACGTGCCCACGACTACATATTAGCGGGTGAAACTTTAAACCGCATCTTGCGCTATGATCCACGCGCAGACTTAAGTGAAATTCTCATAGGTATTTACCCAAATAATGATGATGACAAACGTGAGCTTCTTGCCGCGTTGCAGCCACTAGATAGCGAGCAAAATGCCTCATTGTCAGTATTAAAAGCGGGTTTACTCTATCAGTTTAACGAACCTGAAGTCGCTATCGTTCATATCAATCGAGCGCTAGAGCGTCAGCCAGACTATGTGCCCTTTATTACGTTAAAAGCAGATATATTGCGTAAAATCGTGACCGCAGAAACCGTCATTAATTATGTCAGTCAAGCTCGTCTACGTAACCCTGATAGCAAAAGCTTATATCTATATGAGATTCGCTATCTATTAGATTTAAAGCAAAGCGAACAAGCGTGGAAGTTACTGCTTGAGGCGCATAGCCGTTTCAATGATGATTCTGAAATTACTCTGCTCGCAGCCTTAGTAAGCCTAGATATTGAAGAGTACGCTAGTGCCGATGAGCTACTCAATATGCTTGCCAAGAGTCCAGCTTATCTTGATCAAGCCTATTACTATCTGGGTATCAGTGCTGAGCGTCAGCAGTTGTTCGATCAAGCCAAATACTATCTCAATGGCGTCATGCAAGAGGATTTGGTATTAGAAGCGCGTAGAAAGGTAGTGGCGTTTGAATTACTCGATAACGATGTTGATGGGGCAATCGCGACTTTAGAGAAGCTGCGCAAAGACTTCACAGTATTCGCGCCTGACACTTTTGTCATGCAAGCCGATATCTTGTGGCAACAAAACGAGTCGGATGAAGCACTGCGTCTACTAACCCGTGCCGCTCGTAAATATCCTGATAATGAGATGCTACTTTTCGCGCGTGCTCAGCTTTTAGATGATAAAGAAGACTATGTCGTTAAGCGCACCCTGCTCAACCATTTGCAGGCTTTAGATCCTAGCAACTTATCCTATCAGTTAAGCTATGCACAGTTGCTACTGGCAAATGAGCGCAGCTCAGAGCAAGGTCTGGCGCTAGCGACAGCGATTATTCAGATTCGCTATGATGACCCACGTTATGATAACGACCTACATCTGCAAGCCTTAAATGTCTTGGCAGGCAATGCATTGGCCAAAGAGAACTATCAGCAGGTCATCGACTACCTACAGACACCTTATGATGTACTACCAACTCTGCGCTCAGGCACGCTGCTATTGCGTGCCTATCAAGGCTTAGGTAACAATGATAAAGTTGAAGCATTACTCGCAGATTTGCAGCAGCGCTTCTCATTTGGACAGCATAATATCAATGACCGCATACAGCTGTATTAATAGCGCTGATTTTGGATATGCTCCTTGGGCTTTGCAACCATAGAGATACGATAGTTGATAAGGTTTTTGTAAATAACGAAGCATTTGTAAATTACAAGGTCGTTATAAGAAGCTAACAGCCGTGCATAACCGAGCAACAAATAACGCTTAAGCTAATATCTTTGTTCATCTTTCCATTTTGAGAAACTATTATGTCAGCATCAATCACTTCTTATAAACCAAATAAACTGGCTCTATTTACTGCTATAACTGCAGCAATGGTCATAACCTCTGGCTGTCAGTCATTAAAAACGGCCAACGCGACCAACCAGCCAACGACTACTGTACAAGGTCAAAACGCTGATCAACCCAAAAAGCTAGAGAGCTTCAATATCACCGGTAAGATTGGAGTGACGACACCTGCGAATGATTCGACCGGTACCCAAGGTGGTAGTGCGTTCTATGCATGGGGCCAGCAAAATGACCGATTTGCCATTGAGCTGATTGGCGCACTCGGTATTGGTAAAACCAACATCGAATACAATGGTCAGACCGCTACTCTAGTTAGCGAAAAGACAGGTACATTGACCGCTGACGATCCTGAAACCTTGCTAAAGAAAGCCACTGGTTGGCAAGCACCAATTTCACAAATGCCTTACTGGATTTCTGGTCGCCCAGCACCTTCAGATAGTGCGCCACAACTGGATGATCAGAATCGTTTAGTTAGCTCAGTCAATGGTGAGTGGACAGCCAGCTTTACTTATAAAGGTACGGATAAGCTACCTAGTAAAATTAGTGCAGTACAGCCACAAGGCAACAAAGTTGTAATGACGATCAATCATTAATCCATCTTTTATTAACAACAGAAAGCCTGCTAAAAACTAGCATTGTTAATTAAGATAGCTATTTATAACTGCACCTTATGATAAAAAAATATGACTGAAAATATAGCCGTACCATCTGTTTCTACGATTACTCGTATATCACCTGCAAAACTCAATCTGTTTTTGCACGTCACTGGTAAACGTGCCGACGGCTATCATAATTTGCAAACGGTATTTCGCCTGCTCGACTGGGGCGATTATTTGCATTTCTCGGTCAGCAACGATGCTGTGATTTCTACTATAGCTAGTGAATTAACTGCTAATCAACTCTGTCATCAGCTACTAATATTGGATGGTGCAGAGGCTATTACTACCAGTATAGAGGACAATTTAATTTTCAAAGCAGCGCGCGCACTGCTAGCATCTGCCATACAGTCAAACACTTTACCGGAGCAATTAGCAAAAGTGCATATCGCTTTAGATAAGCATTTGCCAATGGGCGCAGGGTTGGGTGGTGGCTCATCTAATGCAGCAACGACTATGCTGGTGCTCAATGAGATTTGGCAGCTTAATTTTACTTGTAATGAGCTTATAAAGATTGGCGCGACTGTGGGTGCGGATGTACCGATATTTATCTTTGGCCAAGATGCTATTGCGATGGGAATTGGTGAAGAACTGACTACGATTGAGTTGCCTGACCAGCAATATTTGCTCCTCACACCTGATGCACACGTCAACACTGCCACACTTTTCGCTCATCCAAAACTAGAGCGAGACATCACGCCCCTATCGATTGAAACCATTCAAAGCCAATACGCTGATTATGTACAAACGCTCAATGCACCCTATCACAATGTTTTTACGTCAGTAGTGACTAGCCTTGCTCCTGCCGTTACAGATGCCTTGAATTATTTGCAGGGGTTAGAAGCGCAAGCACTGAGCATAGCACGCATGACTGGCTCTGGCAGTGCGGTATTTTTGCCTCTAGATGCGAGTGTGGCTACTAACAAAAAACTTGTGGCGAAGTGGATTGCAGATGCGCCTTGTGCGGCATATGTCGTTGGAAACTTAAAATAGCACATATAACCTTTAGATTTCTTATCATCTAAATAATGACAACGGTAGGATTGCCTATTTTAATTTGCTAAAATAGCGTCAGCAGTAACCTATGATGAATAAATACCAGAAAAAGCTGCAAATGACTTGCAAAATCTGAAAATTTACTTATAATAGGTCGCCACAATAGGGGTATAGCCAAGTTGGTAAGGCATCAGGTTTTGATCCTGACATCCGTTGGTTCGAGTCCAGCTACCCCTGCCATTTTTTAGTACGAAGCGTTAGAGATACATCGAGTATAAGCGGTTTATAGACAGCCACTTATCTTATTGTCATTGACAACGTTATCCCAGTTTCGGTATAGTTCGCAATGGACACCGCTAGGGAAAAGTTATGTTTTAAACGGATTATCCGTTTTTTAGATAACTGACAGGTCATGACACTATATTGAGAACGACTACTTAGTCGCTATTATATATCAGTTGTTCATAGCCTAGACATTACAGGGGTATAGCCAAGTTGGTAAGGCATCAGGTTTTGATCCTGACATCCGTTGGTTCGAGTCCAGCTACCCCTGCCATTTTTTACTGTAATAGTATACTTCAACACCTTCACCACTCTTTTCTTAATTTGAGCAGTTTGACACTGCTTAGCGGTCGCTGCTTGAGTCAATCAATAGGACTTCTGTCATGCCTTATTTGGCGATTTTTACGGGTAATGCCCACCCAGAATTAGCAAAAACCGTAGCCGATCATCTTCACATACCTCTTGGTAAAGCTGACATCACGCGTTTTTCTGATGGCGAAATTGCCGTGGAAATCAAAGAACACGTACGTGGTAAAGATGTGTTTATCATGCAGCCTACTTGTGCACCGACCAACGACAACTTGATGGAAATCATGATGATGGCTGACGCTTTGCGTCGCTCTAGTGCTGGCCGTATCACAGCTGTCATGCCGTATTTTGGTTATGCTCGTCAGGATCGTCGTCCACGCTCAGCTCGTGTACCTATCTCGGCTAAAGTGGTCGCTGACATGCTAAACATCGTTAGTATCGATCGCGTAATGACTGTTGATTTGCACTCAGATCAGATTCAGGGTTTCTTTGATATTCCTGTAGACAATATCTACGGCACACCTGTATTGCTAAACGACCTACAAAAGCAAGACTATGACAATATCATGGTTGTTTCACCTGACGTAGGCGGCGTGGTTCGTGCACGTGCGATGGCCAAACAGTTAGGCGATACCGACATGGCAATTATTGATAAGCGCCGTGCTCGTGCCAATGAGTCACAAGTAATGCATATCATTGGTGATGTTCGTGACCGTGATTGCGTTATCGTTGATGATATGGTCGATACTGCAGGTACATTGTGTAAAGCGGCCGAAGCATTGAAAGAAAATGGTGCACGTCGCGTCTTAGCTTACATCACGCATCCTGTCCTATCAGGTAACGCACTGAAAAACATCAGCGAATCTGCATTGGATGAAGTGGTTGTGACTGATACGATTCCATTATCTGCTGAAGCGAAAGCCTGTAGCAAAATCCGTCAGGTAAGTATTGCACCGATGCTGGCTGAAAGCTTACGCCGTATCAATAACGAAGAATCTATTAGCGCGATGTTTGACGCTTAATCTGATACAGTTATTTTTAAAACAGCCATTGCGTTAATTTTGAATAGCAATGACTGTCATAAGACATCTTGAATAGTTAAAAAACAGAGCGTCAAGTATCCTTACTTGGCGCTTTGTTTTGTGTAGGCATTTTACGTAGGTCTTTATTATTGCTACAGAATCACGTATAATGCGCGCCTGTGCTGACCTTTTCGTTGTTTTTATTAGGCCAGCACTATCAAAAGTGCTGATCATGCTTAACAGCAACCATTGTTATGGTAATTATCATAGCGAGCGCTGCTATAAGCAAATGGCTAAGCTTAGACATTGCGAGTTTTATTCGTAACGATAATATTAGCTATCATCACGTATTAGTGGATTGGTCGCAAATCCACTTTTTTATGACCAGACACTTCATCATTTTTTTTATAGGATTATATCCATGAGCATTAATCATTTTGAACTAAACGCCGTTGATCGTGCTGCTGAACTACAAGGTAAAGGTGCGAGCCGCCGCCTACGTAAGCAGAACCTAGTTCCTGCTATCATCTATGGTGGTAACGAAGAGCCAACAGCTATCTCTATCAAGCTTAACGAACTAGTAAAATCACTAGAATTCGAAGCGTTTTTCTCACACATCTTGACTATCAACGTTGACGGTGAAGAGCATCAAGCAGTTATCAAAGACTTGCAGCGCCATCCAGCTAAAGGCTTCCCAATGCATGCTGATTTCCAGCGCATTGTAAAAGGTCAGAAAATCCACATGAACGTTCCTGTTCATTTCACTGGTCGTGAAGATGCGCCTGGTACTGCTGCTGCTGGTGTACTATCTACTCTAGTATCTGACATCGAAGTTATCTGCTTACCATCACAACTTCCTGAATACCTAGAAGTAGATGTGTCTGGCATGGAAATCGGTGATTTGTTCCGTCTATCAGACATCAAACTTCCTGAAGGCGTTGTTATTCATGAGCTTGAGCTAGAAGACGGTCATGACCGTACTATCGTTAACATGCAGCCACCAACAGTAGAAGAAGTTGATGCTGATGCTGACGTTGATGCTGATGAAGTACCAGCAACTGAGCAAAACGACGGTACTGACGAAAACAAAGACAGCGAGTAATATACTATTTCTAACTAGTGCATTATTTTGTGCTGGTTAGTGATACATTCGTTTAGTCAATAAGACAGCAGGTGATTAAAATCTCCTGCTGTTTTTGTAAGTAAGGTTTGAAAATAAGCTGTCTATCAGTACTTCAAACCTTACCCCTATTTATCAAATTCAAGCAGGGTGTTTTTATGGCCATAAAGCTTATTGTCGGTCTTGGTAATCCTGGTCAGCAGTATATGTTTACGCGTCATAATGCAGGATTTTGGTTTGTCCATCATTTGGCTCAGCAGTTTAATATCACGCTCTCCCCTGATAAAAAATTTCATGGAGTGACAGGGCGTGGGCAGATTCATGGGTCTGATGTGCGTTTACTTATGCCGCTGACGTTTATGAATAAATCTGGTCAGTCAGTGGTGCCTATGGTAAATTTCTATGGCATCAAAAATGATGAATTGTTGATTGCTCATGATGAGCTCGATATTCCAGCTGGTAGTATCAAACTCAAAACAGACGGTGGACATGGTGGTCACAACGGCCTACGTGATATCACGCCGCATATTGGCAATGATTTTCATCGCCTGCGTGTGGGTATCGGCCATCCTGGTCACAAGTCTAAAGTTAGTGGACACGTTCTCTCTAAAGCATCTCCCGATGAGCAGATTGCGATTGATAGCGCGCTGACAGCTGCTTTTGAAGCGCTCCCATTATTGTTAGATGGTGATGTCGAAAAAGCACGTTCACAAATTAATGGCTTTAAATTACCAGAATAATGTAGTCGTTCAATGATAATGACCTTTTATTTTGGTAGTTTTATCCCCATTAACCTTTTGATTTAGTTAATTAATATCAGTTACGCCAAGGAACCAACCTATGCTACTTAATATGCTTAAATGCAAATTACACCGTGCCCGTGTTACCCATGCCGAGCTTCATTACGAAGGCTCTTGCGGTATCGACGGTGATCTATTAGATCTTGCTGGTCTACGCGAAAATGAATCTATTGATATCTATAACGTGACCAACGGTAAGCGCTTTCGCACCTATGCTATCCGTGCTGAGGCGGGCTCTGGTATTATCTCATTAAATGGTGCTGCGGCTCATATGGCAGATTTGGGCGATATCGTTATCATTTGTGCTTACGCGCATTTTGATGAAGTTGAAGCGTCAACGTATCAGCCAAAACTTGTCTATTGCAACGAAGACAACACCGTAAAAGACACAGCAAATATCATTCCTGTACAAGTTGCTTAATATGACAGGATGGTGAGGTTTTGGTAAATTTAAGATAAACACAAAGTTACATCTTTGAATTAGCTGCTATTATTACTAAAAATCTCGATGCTAAAGGGAAAGCTGAATCTAAATCAAGATTCGGCTTTTTTTATGCCACTTTTATTTATCAAATTCACATTTTTCATCATATACAAGGAAACATACTGATGTGGTTGGCCGCGCTTGCAATACTGATTGGGTTAGCAATTTTAGTTTGGAGTGCCGATGTCTTCATTGATGGGGCGACAGCACTGGCCAAGAAATTTAGTGTGCCTAGCTTCTTAATAGGTGTCTTAATATTGGGTATAGGCACGTCAGCGCCTGAGATGGTGGTATCAGTACTAGCAGCGATAGAAGGCAGCCCTGAGCTGGCTCTAGGTAACGCTTATGGCTCGAATATCATCAACATCGCATTGGTACTCGGTGCAACCGTATTGATTAGCCCTATTATCATCCGTAGAGGCATCGTAAAGCGCGACTTGCCCTTGCTGCTACTGATTACTGTCATCGCCGCTTGGCAGCTACGTGATGGGACATTGAGCCAAGCTGATGGTATCGTACTATTAATACTATTGGTCGCCGTTTTAGGACTACAGATCATAATGAGTATACGTGAAGGCTATCATGAGCACGAAGAGGATGTAGTCGTAGCTAATGCTGACTCAGCGCACTCAAATAACTTAGAGCACTTAAATAACTCAGAGAGCTTAGAAAAGCTAGAACCAAGCGTAACTCGTGGTCTTGTCAGTTTAATTATCGGTATGCTGATGCTAGTAGCTAGCTCACGTGCTATCGTTTGGGGCGCTGTCGAGTTAGCAATGCTATGGGGGCTTAGTGAGCTTATCATTGGTCTAACGATTGTCGCCGTTGGGACCTCATTACCTGAACTGGTATCGAGCTTGTCAGCAGCGCGTAAAGGCGAACATGATATGGCGCTTGGCAATATCATCGGCTCTAATATCTTCAATACTTTGGCAGTTGTCGGCTTGGCAACAGTCATTGCTCCTATCGCAGCCGACCCAGTGATTCTATCACGTGATGTGATGGCAATGGGACTCTTGACGATATTGCTAGTGACACTATGCGTATTTGCCTTTAAAACAAAACGCCAATTCGGTCGTACGTCAGGCGCTACGTTGGTACTTTTCTTCGTCGGTTATACTGCATGGCTGATTCAAAGCGTTAGTATGTAATTTTTACTTTTATAAAGTTTGGTAAACATGCAGTATCATCATACTACGGTTTTTTCTTACGATTTTTAAAACCGCGCCATAGCCCTTCATGTGCCACTTTTGGCATCTTTAGGGTGATGGTGTTGGACAGCATATCTTGTACTGCCAAACCGCGAGGGTTGAACAGACAGAACACATAGTTGAATACCAAACCAAGAAACGCGCTGGCCAATAAGGCGGCGCGTGATCCATCAATGAGACTACCAATAATGCCAAAAATCAGCGGCATCAAACAAGCGGCCAAAATACGCTTAAACGACTGTCCCCACGTTAGCCATTGACCTGCATCATTAATCGTTTTTAATCGCCATGTCTGCATACCCAATGTCTGACCACCACGGCGCCAAAATACCCCATAGAATGCCACGAGTGTCAGTACAAATGACGGCGTCATAATGGCGTTCTGATACCAGAGCGGCAGTGACTGAGCTTGTGATGACTCAGTACCCGTCTCCATAGTCAACAGCGTACCGACGACGGTTAGTATCGTCCCTACCAAAAACAATAACGCTAAAATCAGCATACCATCATAGAGAATCGCCACGACACGAATCATAGGCTTAGCGATGGTTGGCTCTTCGTTAGGATCTTGCTGTACAGGCGCACTCGATTGAGGCTTTGATTTGCGAGTCGTTTTTGACGGACGTTTAGATGGACTTTTTGACATGGTACAAGCTCATAGCAAGCAGTGAATAGTAATGCTATTGTACCGTAAATGGTGGGGCTATCGTACATTATCCTAGATGACTGTCCAATATCATAGGTGGCCTAACATCGTAGATGACTGTCCAATATCATAGATGACTGTCCAATATCATAGATGACTGTCCAATATCATAGATGACTGTCCAATATCATAGATGACTGTCCAATATCATAGATTGCTCTCCAATATCGTAGATTGCTCTTTAATATTATTAGTTGGCTATCCAATCATGTCATACACAGAAGATGATCGTAGAATAAATAAGTAGAAAGGTAAAAGTTACAGACATAAAAAAACCGCCAATTGTCATAAGACAGGCGATTATTTTAATGTTTTATCAGCTTATACTAAGCTATTATGCAAATGGTGCGCCTGGAGAGATTCGAACTCCCGACCCCTTAGTTCGTAGCCAAGTGCTCTATCCAACTGAGCTACAGGCGCGTATTTTGCACTTTATCCACTGCGAAGATAATATCTTTTGCAGTAAATTAGGTTGGTCATTATATAGATAATATCGCTTGTGTCAACATCTTTTTTAATTAAAACAAATTATTTTTTGAATTAATTATTAAAATGTTTAACGCAGTATATTGCGTTATTACTCTAATAACAACTGAATAAATGGCGGTGAAGGAGGGATTCGAACCCTCGATACGCTTACACGTATGGTTCCTTAGCAGGGAACTGGTTTCAGCCACTCACCCACTTCACCTAACGATTCAAGACATTTATAAAAAATCTATAAACATAGTATTGATGCTAACAATACGTCTCATGTCGTGGGCGAGTATTATAACAAAGCCAAAACGAATTGCAAGCGTTGTCTACAGATTTAATGCGGCTTTTATCAAAATTATAGATATAAGTGCTTATCTTGCATTTTTATACGGAAAATTGCGACATATCATTGCTAAATATAACAACCAAACTGCTCACTAATATTAGGCCTACTCACTCTACCGTCTTATACCTCATCCACAAGCATAAGACTATGATAGATTTTTTAGTAGTAGGTGGCTATAGTATTTGTCACTTACTTTAAAATCTCTTAAAAGGAGCTGTTATGCGACCTGTTGTACTGTGTTTTTCAGGATTAGACCCTTCAGGCGGTGCTGGATTACAAGCGGATATCGAGGCCATTGGACAGTCAGGGGCACATGCAGCCATCGCGTGTACGGCGGTCACTATCCAAAGCTCACAGCAGGTATTTGGCTTTGAGGCTTGTGCGGCATCATTGGTAAAAGCTCAAGCTACTGCGGTTCTTGATGACTTGCCTGTTAGTGCTATTAAATCAGGTATGCTCGGCACCACTGATAATATCGCAATGTTGACCAAATTATTTGCTGATCAAATTATCGATAACGACATGCCATTTGTCTTAGACCCTGTACTAGTCGCGAATAGCGGTGGCAGCTTGGGCGATGAGAAAACACTGGTTAGCGCCTTTAGACAATTACTGCCCTATGCTACTTTAATCACCCCAAATACTCATGAGCTACGTGCGCTTAGCGGTGAGCAAGACTTGCATGTCGGGGCAAAAAAGCTATGTGCTCAAGGTGCTCATGCGGTATTAGTAAAGACCTCACATGATTTTGATAGCGGTGACATCGAGCAGTACTTATATATACAGGGCGAAATGGTGCATAAAAGCACCTTACCGCGCTTAGATGGTGAGTTCCATGGCTCAGGATGTTCACTCGCCAGCTTTATCGCTGGACGCTTGGCAATGGGTGATGCTCTCATCGACGCGGTAAAAGCAGCCGACAGTTGGATTACCCAGACATTGCAGGCAGCTGATGCACCGCATCCTGATGATACTCAAGCTCAACTCATACCAAATCGCTTTGTTCGTTTTTAGCATATCTAATAAGCTATAGCTTACCCAAGTAGCAGACGCAAAAAAGGCGCTCTATATTTTGATAGAACGCCTTTTTTATGACAGTTTTCAGATTTAATTCTATTAGGATTAACCCAAGGTTGGCAACACACTTGCAGCCAAGCCACCGATGAATATCTCCAGCAAATAAAATGCTAAGAAAGCCACCATTGGCGATAAATCTAGCATCCCTAAATTCGGCGTAATACGACGAAACGGGGCCAAAATAGGTTCAGCCAAATTAATGATAATGCCAATAATCGGATGCTCAGATCTGGTAAACACCACAATCCAGCTAACGATGATAGAACCAATCACTAGGTAGCGACACATACGTAAAAAGTCTAACAATAAGCTAGTCGTGCCCGTAAAGAATAGCGGTACAGGCGCAATACCTTTATGCGTCAATGCGGCCTTTCCAGAGATATCGATTAGACGAATCAAAAACATCAGCACGATAGCGGCAATGCTAATACGACCCTGTGCAACAGTCGGAAAAATACGCCCAAATACATCGACGATATGCGTCGCCTTATAAGCAGGCGCAATCATCGGATTGCTCGCATCCATTCCCGCAAACTGCAACATAAAACGAATAAACACCAGCATCATAGCGAATGTGGTGACCAAATCAAAAATTTGAAATAACATGTTGTTCATGAAGTGCTACTCAATGTGACATTATTAACAGATTCTAGGATGACAAATGTCATTATCAGATGCTGATGATTACATAAGGTGTGTCGTCAGTTATCACTCACAGCACACCTTGTCAGTGTTTACTTACTCATCTCTTCACTTAACGCTTGGCTACGATCATAGCAAGCTTGCATGGCCTCACTGATTTGACGACCAATCTCATTGGCTTGCATTGACTCAACCGCTGCCTGAGTAGTACCGTTCGGCGAAGTAACTTTACGGCGCAGTTCAGCTGGTGCATCATCACTGTTCATCGCCATTTTTGCAGCACCTAACATGGTTTGCATCGCAAGCGCTGAGGCTTGTTCTTTATCTAACCCTAATGCAACTGCCCCATCGACCATCGATTCGATGAAATAAAACATATACGCTGGCGCTGAACCTGATACGGCTGTGACCGCATGCATATGCTCTTCGTCATCGACCCACATGACCAAACCTGATGCTTCCATAACGGCTGTTGCTAGCTGCTTCTGTTCCGCTGAGATATTGTCTGTACCATAAAGGCCAGTCGCACCCATTTGAATCATAGAAGGCGTGTTTGGCATTGCACGGACGATATTGCTATAGCCGCCCAGCATGTTTGATAAAAGATCAGTCGACAAACCTGCCGCTACTGAAATGACCAATTGATTGTCTAGTACATCAGCAAAAGCACTTACCACTACTTTCATCATCTGTGGTTTTACTGCTAGCACCACGATATCTGCACCGATCACAGCAGACTTTGGATCAGCCATTGGATCAACAGTATTTAGACCTTTGGCGGCTAATTGCTCACGTGCATCGCTGCTAGGATCGGCGACCGTGATTAGATTTGGTTTGATGCCGCAACCCACAAGCCCGCTAATGAGCGCTTGTGCCATGTTTCCGCCACCAATAAAACTGATTTTTTTATTATCTAATACCGACATACTTGTCTCCTAGTCACAAAATTCAAAGGTATTCAACTTAACATACTGATATATAAAACGACACTCAGTTTATCATACTGCCACTACCACCGTTTGATAAATTCAAAATGTCGCGCCTGACATCAACCTGATAAAAATCAATGAGTCAACCAACGGATATTAAACTTTTGACGCTTTCTATTTTAGACTAAGCTCACTTGCAATGTACTCAGCCAATTGATTTCTTTTAGCATCGCTATCGGTATCTTTATCCGTCTGCTCAGAACTCAAAAGCCAACTCTCAAATGGCAATGTTAGTAATAGAGGAATATCAGTTTGTATGTCGCTTCCATTTTCAGATTTTTTTATAAAGGTGATGCTAACTACCATTAAGCTGTCTCGCAGCCATATTGGAATCCCAAGCGTTTGATACAGTTTTTTGCCTGCTTGTGGGCGCGCAGCCATCTCGGTCTTTAACCGTTGCATACGGTCTAACGGTGCTACTTTTAACACTATCTGTTGTACTACACAGTCCGTACTATTTTCTAACAATCGTACCAGTGCATCTGCTTTTACTTGCAACTGCCAAATATAACGATCACTGCTACGTATGGTGAGTGATGTTAAATTATTAGCTGAATGACTAAATAATGGCAGCACCTGCTCGGTCAGTGGTAGCTTCAGCCAAGACAGCCATTCGCTGCTCATACGATAGAGCTGCTGACGATAGCGGCGAATGGTATAAGATGCCTTACGACCTTGCCAAAACAGTTCTGTTTGATGATCTTGGTCATCACGTTGGCTGAGAGTTAGTACGTCATCGACGAGTTGCTTAGCAGGTGGTAATGGCTCATCTTGACCGAGCCAATAATGCAATAATTGCCGCTGACGATACATGGGTAGCTTTTGCAACGCATTGATACTTAGCGCGCGCTGTGCGAGTGAAAGTTGCAGGTCTGTATTTTCTGTTTGCTGCATATCCTGAATAGCTTGAGCATTGATTGTTTCCTGTGCATCACTTAACAGCTGCGCACTTCGAGCGATATTATCAATCACATTGGGATTGTATGTGAACAATATGGGCATGATATCGCGGCGTAGCCCACTACGTACGTTGTCGCCGCTGTCATTGGTAGGATCATCGATATAAGGCAACTCTAAGCGCTTGGCGTAGGCACTAATATTGGCTCGTCGTATTGTGAGCCAAGGTCGCCACAGGATATTGCGCTGTACGCCCTGCGTTTGCACTCGCCATGGCTGCATACCAGAAAGACCATTGACTCCAGCGCCTTGGATTAGTCGCATCAATACGGTTTCAGCTTGGTCATCAGCGTGATGCGCTAATAGCAATACATCGTCTTGGTTGATATGAGCTCGCATAACATTATAGCGTGCTTGCCGTGCTGCCTGCTCATCATGTCCGTTCACTTGTGCCTGTAAAATACGACAAGGTATCTGCTGAGCTTGCGCCCAATTGGCAACATGCTTAGCCCAATGCTGACTATCCGATTGTAACCCATGATCGACATGTAACAGCTCCGGCAGACATGGCAATTTACCTTGTCGGTAGAGCTGCACACACAGCGCCGCAAGTGCCAATGAATCACGCCCACCACTACATGCCAGCCAAAGACGACGACCATGCAACTGATCACTATAAACAGACATACTGCTCAATAATGCGGTTGCTAGCGTCTCATCAACTGGCAAATCGGAAATTGGTTTAATAGGATGTGAGATGATTGCACTGCTGGTCATAGTCAGCCTTATTTTTAGTTACGTTAGGTGCTTTATATACTAACAACCATAAAAAAACGCGCCATTAAATGACACGTTTTTATTTTAGCATTAAGACTCAGACTCTAATATGAAAAACCTATTATTGAATAATAGCGACTTAACAATAAAGGCGCCATAACAACCAATTAAGCAGGCAACATCACTTCTGAGTTGAAAGACTTTAGCTTCTCATAACGTAGCTCACAACGCTCTTGAGGATCTAGGTCTTTAATCTCATCAAGCTGCTCAGTAATCAATGCTTTTAAGGCATTCATCACAGGTTGTGGCTGCACATGTGCGCCCTCGCCTTCTTCGATGACAGCGTCAATCAAACCCATTTGATAAAGGTTAATGGCGTTTAGTTTTAGTGCTTCACTAGCGTCTTGTGCTTTTTCAGCGGTTTTCCAAAGAATAGAAGCACAGCCTTCTGGCGAGATCACTGAGTAAATACTGTTTTGTAGCATATTTACTTTATCACCAACACCAATTGCCAATGCCCCACCTGAGCCACCTTCACCAATGATAGTCACAATCACAGGCACTTTTAGGCTAGAAAATACAGCAATGCTCTCTGCAATCGCTTGCGCTTGTCCGCGCTCTTCTGCACCAATACCAGGGTAAGCACCTTGAGTATCTACAAAGGTCATCACCGGAATGTTAAAGCGCTCGGCCATTTTGACCAAACGAATCACTTTGCGATAGCCTTCAGGATTGGCCATGCCAAAGTTATGAGCAATACGCTCACGGGTGCTACGACCACGATGCTGACCAATTACCATCACAGGCTGACCATCAAAACGTGCAAGACCACCGAGAATGGCTTTGTCATCGGCAAAAGCACGGTCGCCATGCAACTCGTCAAATTCGGTAAAAAGCTGATTAACATAGTCCATAAATAATGGACGCTTGGCATGTCGTGCAAGCTGCACACTATCCCAGACAGTGCTCATAGACGCTTCCCTTTAATAATTATACTTAATGTATTTATGTTTAAGAATAATATCGTTATCCGTATTCAGATAATGAAAGTACAGTTGTAAACTCAATAGGAGCTATAGTAGCACATCTTAAATAGCATGACATTATCGACAACGCCGCTTTTGTTACGTTAATCTTTAACTCAATACTTACAATGGTAACTGCTCAACCTCTGGAGTCTCGGCCTCTTGAGCTTCAATCACACTAAGCTGTACGCCCCATTTAGCAAACTGGTCAATTTCAGTACGCAAATCTGCGAGCAAGAACGCATAATGCTCACTGCTATCCGCCAAGGTAATTTGCCAGCTGTTTTCAGCGACTACCTTTAGTTCTAGCTCTGGTAGCGCATAATCACTGCGGCTATGATGCGCCAGTACGGCGAGGCGCAACAATAAGCAGAGATAAACCAGCTGATCACCACCAATCTGACAAGTCTGCTCTAGCATATCGGCTTTAAGCTTGCGGCGATGGTTAAGCATCAGCTGCGCCATGCGTTTTTGATCGACTTGCGAAAACCCTGGAATATCAGAGTATTCAAGCAAATACGCGCTGTGCTTATGATAACTACTGTGACTGATTGCCAGTCCTATCTCATGCAAGAATGCAGCACGTCTGAGCAAGTCGCAATCATCATTGGACAGGGTCAGCTTGTCTTTTACTTGTTCAAATAAATGACGGCTGGTTTTCACCACTTGCTTGGCTTGCTTTTTATCCCCTGAATAACGCTTGATTAACGCCAATACACTGCGGTCACGCACATCTTCACTAGCAAAACGACCAAGCATATCGTACATAACGCCTTCACGTAACGCACCATCTGAGTAGGTAATGGTTTCAACGCCCAGCACTTTCATCACCGCGCGCAATACTGCCACGCCAGCAGGAAATACGGCTTTACGATGTTCTTTGACACCTTCTAACTCGATCTCATCAATATTGCCAATCTTAATCAGCAATTTCTCTAATTTTTTGACACCTTTATAGGTAATGCGTTCTTGCTCATCGGCCCAGCCTTTTGATACTAGAACATTACGCACCGCTTTAATTGTACCGCTTGAGCCGACCACACTGCTCCAGCCTGTCTTTTGATAACGACCATTAATCGCTAAGACTTCTTTACGTGCACCTGAAATTGCACTATTGAAGGCTTCTTTAGTAATCAGGCCGTCAGCAAAGAATTTTTGGGTAAAAGAAACACAGCCCATTTGTAAACTTTCAGTCAATAATGGATCGAAATTTTGACCAATAATAAACTCTGTCGAACCGCCGCCAATATCCATAACCAAGCGTTTATCACTACTCTCGTTGGTATGCGAGACGCCCAAATAAATCAATCGCGCCTCTTCGCGGCCCGCGATAATCTCAATAGGTTTTGGTAGGATTTTATTGGCACGGGAAATAAAGTCGTTAGCGTTTTTGGCTTGACGCAACGCATTGGTCGCGACCACACGAATCCGCTCTGGCGGTACTGAATCCAAGCGCGCTACAAAGCGGCTTAAACAATCAAGACCGCGCTGCTCAGCGGCTGCGCTTAGAATATTATTTTCGTCCAGACCGGCGGCGAGCTGTACCTTTTCAGACATCGAGACTACTTTTCGCACTTCCCCATGGTCAAGACGAGCAATAGCTAAATGGAAACTGTTGGAACCAATATCGATGGCTGCCATCATTTCATCATCGCCAATTGGCGGATTCGTAAGGTAGTCAATAGGCATAGGACAAGTCGTCACCGTGTTAGAGAGAGTGGATAGTTTACCAAAATCACGTGCTATATAGTTATAAAATCACATGTATAGAAAAAAGTCATAACCACAAAAATCAGGGCAATTTTATCATTAAAGCATTTATGCCAAACACTCGCAAGCGATGCAAAACTGTAGCGGGAACATCGACGACCACCCTATGAGTTGACAGGTATCGGCTCAGCATCTAGCGCTTGTGTTACGCATATCGGTTTGCTACATTGAAAGCTATCAATATCATGATAAAAAACCGTTATTTACAGAATTTTTATCCGTGTAATTTACTTCAAAAGCCACCAGCTAATCGGTTAAAAATCATTTGCAATTAGTAGTTATCAAACCCACCAGCAAGGAAGCTAGTCATATGAATCAGACCACCACAAAAGACGCTACCCAAAATACTGAGACCCCTATCAGTAGCGCCAAAAAAGACATGGTAAAAACTGAAAGTTCGCCCAAACAGGCATTTTATGATTTTTACTTAGATGAGCATCAAAACATGGCCTGTCGCCGCCTACATTTCGCAGGTAGTAGCTTTGGATTATTAGGACTAGCAAAGTCTGTCAAAACTGGCTCAGCCAAACCTTTGGTAAAGGGCATTGCCGCTGGATATGCTTGTGCATGGGTTGGACATTTTTTCTTTGAGAAGAACAAACCCGCTTCTTTTAAGTTTCCATTGAAAAGCTTTGTCAGCGATTTTCGTATGTATAGCGATGTGCTACGAGGCAATCTGAGCTTGAGAAATCGTAAGTTTGATAAAGCACGATAACGTTTAATCGTCATATAAGTTAAATGACAAACTTTATATTCTTCCCAATACGATTATAAATAAGATATCGATAAACAAAAAAACCAGCGAAGATCACGGGATGACCTTGCTGGTTTTTTAAGCTTTAACTTTTTAGTTAGCTAATAACTTACATGGCTAAACTATGCTTTTGCCATTTCTGCAAATATCTCATCAGCCGCCTTGATTGACGCATCAATATCTTCGTCGCTATGTTTGATAGACATAAAGCCTGCTTCATAAGCTGACGGTGCCAAGTAAATACCGCGATCTAGCATACCGTGGAAGAAAGTATTGAATACGTCCATATCGCACTCTGTCACGTCATCGAAGTTCTTTGGTGTTTCGGTTGCGCTGTCTTTGACAAAGAACATGCCAAACATACCGCCAAGCTTATTGGTACGTAGATGAATACCATGTCTGTCAGCTGCTGCTTGGAAACCGTCTACTAGGTGATCAACTTTCGCTGCTAACTCGTCGTAGAAACCTTCTGCTGTTAAGTCCTCAAACATGGCGATACCAGCGCGCATCGCTAGTGGATTGCCTGATAATGTACCAGCTTGATAGACACCGCCAAGTGGCGCGATGCAAGACATGACTTCTTTTTTACCACCGAAAGCACCAACAGGTAAGCCAGCACCGATGATTTTACCGAAGCAAGTCAAGTCTGGGTCAATACCGAAATGGGCTTGCGCACCGCCAAGACCAACGCGGAAGCCCGTCATCACTTCATCAAAGATTAATACCGCGCCATTAGCCGTACATTCTGCGCGCAACGTATCATGGAATTCTTGTGTTGGGATAACCATGTTCATGTTGCCAGCGATAGGCTCTAAGATAACGCAAGCGACTTCTTCGCCCCATTTCTCAAAACAATCTTTAATCGCTTGCGGATCATTATAAGGAATCGTAATAGTATGCTTAGCAAAATCTGCTGGCACACCTTTTGACGTTGGCTCACCAATATCAAGCATGCCAGAGCCTGCTTTTACTAGCAGGCTGTCTGAATGCCCGTGGTAGCAGCCTTCAAACTTAACGATTTTATCACGCTGAGTGTAACCACGTGCTAAGCGAATTGCACTCATGGTCGCTTCTGTACCAGAGCTGGTCATGCGAATCATTTCAACACTAGGAACGATCTCGCAAATCTTATCTGCAACGGTCGTTTCAAACGGCGTTGGTGTGCCAAAGCTTAGACCATCATCAGCGGCTTTTTTCACCGCATCGATGACTTTTGGGTGCGCATGACCCAAAATCATTGGGCCCCACGAGCCAACATAGTCAATATAGGCGTTGTCTTCGGTATCATAAATTTTGCTGCCATTGGCACGGTGCATAAAGATAGGTGTACCACCAACCCCTGCAAATGCGCGAACTGGTGAGTTAACACCACCTGGGATATGTTTACGTGCTTGTGCAAAGAGCTGTTCGTTTTTAGTACTCATAATTATTCTCTACTTATAGCGACATTTATAACGACAATGTTTTGTGACTAAACGTCTGCTTTATATTTGTTTATTATCGAATCTTTCAAGAAGTTTTTACAATTTAAGCTTTTTTGACCACAGAAGACTTGAGCTTCATGGGGCCATAGCCATCAAGTTTGCAGTCGATATCATGACCATCGGTAGCGTCTGGCAACAGGCGAATACTTTTCGCCTTAGTACCCACTTTAATCACGATTGAAGAGCCTTTGACTTTTAAGTCTTTGATTACAGTCACGGCATCGCCATCTTGTAGCTCATTACCCACTGCATCACGAATCACTGCGTCTTGGTCTTCAGCTTGCGCTGCATCAGTCTCAGCCGCCGTCCATTCATGAGCACACATAGGACATACCAGTAACGCACCATCTTCGTACGTATATTCAGCATCACATTTAGGGCAATTTGGTAAGCTCATTATTTCCTCGGCAGCCATCGTACATTAGGTTAATTATAGAGCTGATATTGTACCGTAACTCACCACCTTTAACCAATTTGTACGCTTGAAAATCAAACGCTATGCCCAATTTAACACTTAACTCATCGCTGATTGATGACGTTTTTTATGGCAGGGTTTTTTGTGGTACTCTTCTTAGCCTCATTTAAATTTATATGCACAGATACTATCAATGATAAAAGCGCCCATATAATTTTTTATCACTTCGATTTATTCTCTATATTATTACTAAGTAAGCTCTCATCAGAAGGATAATAACAATGACTCAGTCTTCAAATCTAGCAGCTGTACCGCAGTTTTCGCAATTAACTATCCAAGGCGAAGACGCCGAAAAATTCTTGCAAGGGCAATTGACTTGTGACGTTACCAAACTTGGGCTTAGCTATCAGGCAGCCGCCATCGGTAACCTAAAAGGTCGTATTGAGTTTGGCATCTGGATCAAAAAACAAGCAGAGAAACATTATGATGTGGTCATCAGTAGCGACTGTGCTGAGTCTTTTCAGGCACACCTTAATAAGTACGGGGCGTTTTCTAAATTTAAAACCAGTGTACCAGCAGCGATTTATCCTTGTGTGCTAGCAGATGAGCCAACTTTTAGCCATAAAGACGACCATAATACTGCTGAGGATACGCAGGCTTGGATGGCATGCAGCCTAGCTACTGGTAATTATTGGGTTGTGGCCGCGACTCAAGGTGAGTTTCAACCGCAAGAGCTGCGTCTGCATCAGCGCGGCGGCATGGACTATGATAAAGGCTGCTACTTAGGTCAGGAAGTCATCGCTCGTATTTACTTTAAATCTGCGCCCAAAGCATTTTTACACTATGTGCAAGGCACTGGTGAGACACCAAACGCAGGTGACAAGATTGATAAAATCCAAGTGGTCAATACGATGAAAAATGACGATGGCTTTATCGCTTTGGTCGTGGCACGCCCTGAACAGTTAGCAGAAAGTGATTTGAGCATATTGGACTTGCCAGCTGCACTACAAGTAGATGTCGCACGCCCGAAATAAAGGCACATCGAATCAGGCAAGCGACGCGGCAAAGGTGATGGTCGTTCAATACAGCGCGACCGTCATGACTAACATGAGCATAGAGAATCCTATGACACATATTGCGGTACTCGGAGCAGGCGTGGTGGGCGTGACCACCGCATGGTATCTACGTCAGGCAGGCTATGATGTGACCGTGATTGAGCGCGAACCGGCAGCAGGTATGCAGACGTCATTTGCCAATGGCGGTCAAATATCTGTCTCACATGCCACGCCTTGGGCCAACCCTGCGACCCCGATGAAAGCGCTTAAGTGGCTGTTTAAAGAAGATGCTCCGCTACTGTATCGCTTGCGTGCGGACAAGGATCAACTCAAATGGGCCATGCAGTTTTTGCAAGAGTGCCGCGCCGATAGAGCTGATGCCAATCTGGTGCAAATGGTGCGCTTAGGTCTATATTCAAGAGATACCTTACAACAGCTGCGTGCGGATATTGGCATCGACTATGAGCAGCAAACACGCGGTATCATGCATTTTTATACCAATCAGGCAGAGTTTGATGCGGCTATCGAACCAACTGAACGCATGCAAGCGCTTGGTTGTGAGCGCCATGTGATTGATATCAATAACGCTGTCAATTTAGAGCCAGCGCTCTACCCAATTGCGCATAAGCTCACGGGAGCAACCTATACCAGCCGTGATGAGTCTGGCAATGCGCACCTGTTTACCCAACGTTTAGCGCAGCGCTGTATCGATGCTGGTGTACAGTTTTTATATGATACCGAGATTTTGGCACTCAATACCGATACCGACTCTGCGCGTCCGCATGTACACAGTATTACTATCCGTCCAAAAGGCGAAAATGCGCAGACCTTTACGGCTGATAGTCATGTGGTCGCGCTTGGCAGCTATAGCGTACCTCTACTAAAACCATTGGGGATACACGCGCCAATATTTCCAGCAAAAGGTTATTCGGCTACGTATACGGTGAATCCACGCGCGCCGCATTTAGCGCCTTTTGTCAGTCTAATTGATGATGAGTTTAAGCTAGTCACCTCACGACTGGGTGACAAATTGCGAGTCGCTGGTACAGCTGAATTTAATGGCTATAACCTAGATTTAAATGCCACGCGCTGTGAGGCCATTACTCGCCGTGTGCAGCAGTTATTTCCAAAAGGTATTATCGCAAACTCTGTGCAATATTGGACAGGACTGCGCCCGATGACCCCATCGAACGTGCCCCTAATTGGTCGCGCACACTGTGGTCAAGTCAAACATGGTAGTCATAATACTTCAGCGACTTTTGACAATTTATGGCTCAATACAGGACATGGTACATTGGGATGGACACACTCTTGCGGCTCTGCAAAAGCCCTTAGTTTGCTAATCCAAGACGAAACCCCTAATGTCGATTTTGATTTTATCGGCATGAGCGTTTGATCGGCTCAGCGATATATTTAAATTGCAAAAAAAAGGCGCTCACTTTACGTGAACGCCTTTTTTATATTTCTACAAATATATCATTAACTTTATGCTAATGCGCCTTCTGTCACAGTCTCTGTAGCAGTCGATAAACCATCTACACCCATATCCAATGCTTCTAGTTGCACAGGCACACCATTAACGGCGGCATTACCACTCAACTGATCAATCAACGTCTCATCAGTCAAATCGTTGACGCTGACACCTGCATGCGCTTGAGCAATCTTTTGCTTGACTCCTTTGCGACCGTGACCAAAGCCGTGCGGGATACTGACCACTCCTGGCATCAGCTCATCCGTCACTTCTGCTGCAATGACCACGCTACCTACTCGAGAAGTTACTCTAACATCTTGACCGTCTGCAATGCCATGTTGTGCTGCTGTTTGCGGATGCAGCATCAATGTACAGCGAGATTTACCTTTTACCAATCGATGGCTATTGTGCAACCATGAGTTGTTGCTACGTACATGACGACGACCGATTAGCAAAATCTCATTACTGTTGTACTGCTGTACCATCTCTTTGACACGGGCCAAATCTGACTGATAAAAATCAACATGAAGATGAATTTGTTTATCAGCGTGTTTGATGGCCTCTGGCAACATACGATGCAACGGACCCAAATCGATACCATGCGGATTTTCGACTAATGCTTCAAATGTCACCTCCTTATGAGGTCCATACTTTAGGCCTTGCTCTAACAAGAACTTAGGACCAAAGGCTTTTGTCGCGGCACGTTCCTTTTGCGTTGCTTCTGGTGCATCTTTGTCTAAGCGATCTGCTAATCCTAAATAAATCTCCCAGTCATGCTTGGTATCGTCAGTTTTATCAAACAAAGCAGGCGAATATTTGGCGACATTGTGCACGGCAAAGCCATTAAAGGTGATGTCATAATGGTCGCGCTCTAATGGCGATACAGGCGGCAGAATAATATTGGCATGGCGACTGGTCTCAGTCACAAAATAATCAAGCGAGACCATAAACTCTAACTGAGATAGTGCTTCATCCAACTTTTCACCATTTGGGGTACTCAAAACAGGATTACCAGCGACCGTAACGAATCCCTTTAACTGGCCTTCCCCTTCGACTAACATCTCATCTGCCATCGCAACCACTGGATACTCACCATTAAAATCTGGCAAGTTGCTGACGCGGCTATGACGTTTACCTAAATAGCCTGGGCCTGAGCTGTTCACAACATCTACGGCAGGATTTGGGAACATGAGTCCACCCACTTCATCTAAACGACCCATGACGATATTGATGACCATAGATAAATATTGGCTGAGCAAACCAAACTCTTGCACCGAGATGCCCATACGGCCATAACAAACTGAGCTTTCCGCTTCACAAAACTCTTTGACGATACGTTTGATTTCATCTGCGGTAATACCCGTGATATCTGCCACTGACTCAGGCGTGTATTGTTCAGCAAACAAAGCAAGTCGATCGATCTCAGGTGCCAAGGCAGCCACTCTAGTATCGAGCTTGGCATAACCCTGCGTATAGATTTCATTTAGCATAGCCAATAGCAGCAATGCGTCCGTCGCTGGACGAATAAAGTGGTGCTCACTAGCGATGTCTGCAGTTTCGGTACGTCTTGGATCAACCACCACTACTTTGCCATCGCGCGCTTTGATATCTTTTAACTTTTGACGCATATTGGGCGCAGTCATGATACTGCCGTTAGAAGCCAGCGGATTGCCACCGATAATAAGCATATATTGTGTATTATTGACATCGGGAACTGGAATGCGCAGCATGTGACCAAATAGATGCATACTAATAATATGATGTGGCAGCTGGTCGATAGAAGTGGCAGAAAAACGACTGCGCGTCTTTAAGCTGGTAAGTAGTTGTTTGATGGTCAACATACCACCCATGTTATGTACGTTAGGATTACCTAGATAAACACCCAACGCATTTTGACCATACTTTTGCTGTATGGACTGAATACCTGCGGCGACTTTATCCAACGCTTCTGGCCAACTAATAGATTTCCAACCGTCTGCCGTTCTCTCTACCGGCTGACGTAAACGGTCAGGATCTTCATGCAAATCTTGCAAAGCGGTGGCTTTCGGACAAATATAGCCTTGCGAAAAGGGATCGTTTTTATCCCCTTTAATCGACAAGACTTTTTCGCCATCATGTTTTATTTCGACGCCGCACATTGCCTCGCACAATGTACAAGTTCTAAAATGCGTTTGCGCTTCGCCTAACGTTGGTGCAGCCGTGGTTGTGGCCATAGTCACTCTCCCTGTTGTGTTTTTTGTTCTAGATTTCATGACAATAATTTTTGCTAATTATCATTACTGACTAGTATTGCTTCCGTGCAAAAAATTGGCGAACAGTGCATCGAAGCTGTTACTCAACGTGGCAATCGCTTGTTGTCTTGAGTAACGCTGCTGATGACAGCCCAATATCAACTCATGTACTTGTGCCGCCGCCATATCGACGCATAGATTGACAGCACTGCGCTCGCAAGTACGATTGGATAACTGTAATCCCTGAATAAATATCTCTGTCCATTCTTCTTGTATTTCAGTAATCAGATTGCCTAGTCCATTATTTAATGAAGATTGGTTTTCTATACTGTCACTAAATCTAGGACGATCTTCGAGCAAGTGTTGAAACAGTGCGATATTCTCAAATGCAGAATCAAAGATCATAATCAGACATTGTCGACATTGCTGATTAAACTGATCTTTACTCAACACATCATAATCTTTGAGCATATTGACCCATGCCAGTCGCATCGGTGATAGATAATTGTCTTTTAGTTGGGCGCTCAGCTCATTTTGTAACGTCTCTAGGCTCTCAAAATGATTGTAAAAACTGGGCTGGGCAATACCTGCACCTTTGGCAACTTTATTCATGCTCATGCCCTGAGCACCTTCCAAACTGTACAACCGCAAGGCACTTTTTAATAACGCACGCCGAGTCTTAGCTTTCGCCAGCTCACGTTTAGATTCTACTGGGACTGTCAAATCTTGCGCTAATACATTCAATGCAGAGGTATTCCTATTCAATAGATAATTATATCGACACACCAGTAATTTACCTTAGGTGCTATTGTGCCAAAAAAATGTGATGATAATGGTCAATTGCCGACAGCGAATATCTTAGCTATAAGGTTATAGTCATTTAAACCATATGTCTATAGCCAAACCCATAGTAGAACTCATGCTTCACAAAACAACCATTTCTAGGCCACTATCATGACATCACCTGTATTCACCCCTTTAGTTCTGCCTTGTGGCGCTACCTTACCCAACCGCTTAGCGAAAGCTGCCATGGAAGAAAACATGGCTGATGTCGGTCAAGTCCCTGGCCCTACTCTGCTCCGTCTATACAAAAACTGGGCAGAAGGCGGTACAGGTCTGTTAATCACGGGAAACGTGATGGTCGATGGCCGTGCTATGACAGGGCCTGGTGGTGTCGTATTAGACAAACACAGTGAGATAGCGCCTTTTAGAGCGTGGGCAAATGCTGCCAAGCACAACAATACCCAGGTTTGGATGCAGCTCAATCATCCTGGCCGTCAAGTATATGCTGCCATGGGCGGCGATGTGCTATCACCTTCTGACGTAGCAATTGACTTGGGCAAACACTCTCATCTATTTGGTAAACCGCGCGCGATGACGCAACAAGATATCGAGCAACTGATACAGCGATTCGCCGATAGTGCTCTAAAAGCAGAACAAGCTGGCTTCGATGGTGTACAAATTCATGCCGCCCACGGCTATCTAATTTCTCAATTTTTATCACCGCTTACCAATAAACGTAAAGATGAATATGGCGGTTCGATTGAGAATCGGATGCGACTATTAATCGAAGTAATCAAAGCCGTTCGTGCTCAAGTTGCGCCTACCTTTGCAGTCGCTGTGAAGATAAACTCAGCCGATTTCCAGCGCGGAGGATTTGATGCAGATGATGCCAAAGTGGTTATTTCAGCGGTGAATGAATTGGCGGTAGATTTGGTTGAACTATCAGGTGGCAGCTACGAAAGCCCAGCCATGCAAGGCAGCACAGCTGATGGTCGCACGTTGCAACGAGAAGCTTACTTTTTAGACTTTGCAAAGGAGATTGCTCAAGTCGCTACCATGCCTATCATGACGACAGGTGGCGTTAGGCGATTGGCTGTCGCAGAAGATGTACTGGCGCAAGGGATTGATATGGTTGGTATGGGAACCGCATTAGCCATGAACCCTGCTCTACCGAATGACTGGAAAAATGATAGTACGCTTAGTGCTCACAATCCTGTGGTACGCTGGAAAGATAAAACCTTAAGTGCAGTTGCTACAATGGCGGTCATCAAGCGACAATTACAGCGCATGGGGCAAGGAAAATCGCCCAAACCAACTGCCTCGCCAATTTTCTCATTGATTTCTGATCGTATACGAATAAAAAAACTCACCAAACGCTATCATCGTTATTTGAATAAATATTCGACGAAATAACTTTCACTCAATTTCAAAGATAATAAAAAAAGCAGCTACTCTATTTTTGAGTCTCTGCTTTTTTATTTGCATAATTATTTTTCAATAAATAATATATTTTTTTAATATTCATATAAAAAACAAGTTCATAGAAAGAATTATTATCACGTACAATAGACGCAATTTACGTGGCACTACTACAGCAGCCCTGTATATAACACTTAGTAAACGCTCACTATAATTAAGTAACACTATAAACATAGCATATACAGACAGTTGAATTGAAAAGTCCTATATTTGATCTCACAAGATATTTGGAACCAATCATTTATCCTTGTGCAATACAATTAGAATAAAAATTAAATAGCAGTATCAGTAATCGATATCGTGAAATAAGAATCAAAATAGTGATTAAAATATAAATCAAACACAATAAGTTCAATAAAAGGAATAATACAATGAACGAACATACTCTAAAAGGCGAATGGAACCAAATGAAAGGTTCAGTTAAACAAAAATGGGCTGAGCTAACAGACGACGATCTTACCCATATCGAAGGTAGCCGTGACAAGCTAGTAGGTCGCGTACAAGAACGTTACGGTCATGCCAAAGAAGACGCAGAGCGTGAAGTAGATGACTGGCGTGTAGAAAACAAATATTAATATATTTAGTTCATAACTACTCTACTGAATAAACTGAAAAACCGCATAGAAATATATGCGGTTTTTTTATGTCAGATTTATACTGTACAGACAAGCTGTTGGGGAAATAAATTACCATTCTCCAGACACGATAAAACCGCATAGCAATCAATTGTTATGCGGTTTTATTGTTAACTATCCATGTTACCTATCACGACTGCTTTTCATGCATCCTTGCACAAATATTCAGTATATTGTGATACTGGGCATCCTGCCCTTTTTACTACACTACAGCTTCAGTATTACTTGCTGCTATCAGCAAAGGGTATGTGTCCTTACTTCAATCGCTATTGTCATCCTGACGCTAGTTATCGAATCATTATCCTTAATGCGGTCAACTCAATCCTTGAGTCACATTCCCTAATGCCGTGTGACTATAATGCCTAACTCTCACTCTTATGTTAAGTCGCGTAAACGTCATTGCATGTAAGCATATGCTTACAACGATTTATTTTATTTACCACAATTATTACAACTTATTAACGCAAATGACACCTAGCGCAAAGTTTTGTACTCTATTATAGATAATGTAAGGAAATATTTCGAAAAATAAATCACTAGAAATACTTATTAATTACGATTTAGTTTAATTCGCCAGAATACTTTTAAAATCTTATAGTTATAGAGAATATAGGTACCTTTAACCTACACGACCCACTTAATCTCATCATAGGATACTGCCTCATGAAAACAATAAAACCCTTCTCTATTAAGGCCACTTTGTCTACTGGTCTTGTCGTTGCATTATTGGGTACGACAGTGGGTTGTACAGTTGTAGGCTCAGGATATGACAATCAGCCTGTCTATCGTGGTGACAATAATAGCCAAAGCCATAACTTTAATCGCATCAGTCAGCAGCTTCGACAAGACTTGCGCCGCAAAGGCTATCAAGTTATACATATCAGAGCTGATAGTTACCGTGGTGATCGAGCTCTTACGGCTTATGCTAAAAAGAACAACCAAGCCTACGAACTAAAATATACTTACCCTACCCTAAGACTCATCAGCTCAAGTAAAAGATCATGGCCAGATAACTGGGATAATAGTAAGTCGCAAAAAAATAATGGCCGCTATAAAGAAAACAAGCATAAAGATAATTATCAGAATGGTCAGCGCTATAAAAAAGGCGATGTCGAAGACATTATTAAAAGAGAATCACGTTACCCAGCTATTAAACGCCGTGCTATCAACAAAGTAAGGGCGATGGGCTACCGTATTGAAGATATCGATCTTGAAGAAAAAAACAAGCGAGGCGTCTTTGAGGTTGAGGCCAAACGCGGTTCACAAAAGTACGAAATACTATTAAGTTATCCAAATTTAGATGTGATCAAAGTCAGAAAAGATTGATTGCTTTCAGCATTTTCAGCTAATGACCTCGGTACATTTAACTTTTACCCATATTGAGCAATGATATATTATTAGGAAATCATTATGAAAACTCTATCATTTTCAACATTAAAAACGGTAGCGACTGGCAGCATAGTCGCAGCTTTATTGGCAGTGACCACAGGCTGTGTGACTGCGCCGAATGGCTACAACGGCTATGACGACCTATACGAGCATACTCATAAGGACAATAAAGGGCATAAAAAACACAAAGAAAAAAAGGATAACAAAGACAGCTATGTCTCTGTTGTCGAGCAAAGAGCTACTAGTAAAGTCCGTAGCATGGGATATCGCGTCAAAGACGTCAAATATAAAAACGGTGATCGTAAGATTAAGATAAAGGCCGAACGTGGACGCGACGATTATAAAATCGAGCTAGGCTACCCAAGCTACAACGTGATTAAACTTAAAAAAGATTAATCAGTTATTAGGATCTGATATTCACTATGAATATTCAGTTGGAACATTAAAAACTTTATAACCAAATAAGTCATCGAATGGCTTATTTGGTTTTTTTATGAGAATTCTTACAGTTAAGAATCTGGCATTTTTCTATATAAAACTAGAAATCCAAAACTTTTATCACATCATAAGCTGGCGTTTCATAGGGATGCGCTTCTTTTAACGCGGCAATGGTAGCATCGATAAAGGCTTCATCTACCACCATTTCAACTCGCCACTCATCGACAGTTTCTAAGCTATCCTGTGTACCAATGTGCGGCATACTACCTGACAATGGCATAAACTGACCAGCTCCTTGTACCTGCCAACAGCATTGCTCATAGTTTCCAATTTTCCCAGCGCCAGCAGTAAACAAAGCAGATTTCACTTGTTCTAACGCTGCATCAGGAACAAAAAAGGTCAACTTATACATAGGTTTACCTCATAGAATAGTTTTGAATCTCAATCTGCTAGTTCTTAGATAAGGAAGGATGATCGGTCCATATATAACGTAGTAGCCAGTCTTTGGCATCACCGGCATAATCAATACCGATACGCGGACGCACTGACACGGGTGGTTGGCAACCATCCTCTTCTATCCAAACTTCTGATGTCGGCGAGATAGATTTGCCATATAAATCGCGATCAATCTGCAAGCGTTTGGTCAATTTACCAGGGCCTGCGAATTGCTTAGGATGAGTAAACTGCTTATCTGGACTGAGTTGTTGCTCTTCGATCAGACGGTCACTATCATCAGTCAAAAACCCAGCGCGGATCAATACCGATTCAGGCGACTCTACAGAGCCGCTAATCAAATTTAGCATATGATGCACACCATATGTCAAATAGACATAGAACACACCGCCTTGCTCATACATAATCTCTGTGCGCGCCGTTCGAGTACCTGCATGTGAATGGCAAGCAGGATCATTTTGACCAATATAGGCTTCTGTCTCTGAGATACGCATTCGCAAAACTTTTTCTGATTCGTCGCTGTCGATCAGCTTTCTACAAAGCACCTTACCGACCAAATCGGCAGCGACCACACAGGTCGGACGTGTAAACCAGTCAGGCTCTAAAACAGTTGATGAAGCAATAGACATTAGCGAAACCTTTTCTTATTTTTATGGTCTAATTGATATGAGTAAGTACTAACAAATTAGCATAAAAGTAAGATAAGGTATGGAGTACAGTGTTGGCGCTATGTTTGATTTTTTATACGAGTTAAATGATAAGCCTATGGCTGAAAGGGTGATACTGGTTGGTAAATGGATAGGAATTGCAGTCTGTTATAAGCGGTTCCATTATGGCAGTCTGTTTTAAGTAGTCTATTAATAGGTTTGAAGGGTTAAGTAAATGGTTCTCTTGGGGTATAGCCAAAAAGACACATTGTGTTCATTGATTATTAAAGAGCTAAATCAATATTCACAGGTTTTCATTTAACCCAAAATCAGCCAATGTTTTTGAATTATTGTTAAGAACAACTTTTACAAATTCAGGATCAATCTTTAAAAACAAATCAAGAGCATCTTTTATTTTCCAATAATTATCTTCAGGTTTCTTAATAATAATTTCCAGATGCTCCTTCAATAGAGATATATATTCATAAAATCCTTCACGAAGGATTAGATAAAATACTCTACTAATCTCAAATGATTGTAAGTTAGAATCTTTAATAATCTTGGATATGGGTTCGAATATCTCTTGTCTTGCTTTAGCCCCTTGTCCTAAGTCTGATAAGCTAGCCCAGTAACTGATAATGCTATCCAGTACATGTTTATATGTATCATCATAACCGTGCAAGCGATGTTGGATCATTCCTTGTAAACGATTATTCATTAAAAGACTTCTAAGAGTATCGAATCCTTCTCTAACACCCCAAGATGTTAATAATCTGGAGACATCAAATAAAAGAGATTCATCATCGACCTCTAGTAGTGCTATCAATTTCTTAAGACGCTCTATGGGTACATCTTCTAAATCTATTTCGTCTGGTATTTCAGTATAATCCACTTTGTCTGGAATACTGTACAGTAGAGTATCTATCTCGCTTTTATTCATTTTATGACCTTGCAATTAGCTTGTGTATTTTGATGATTTTTTACCATAAAGTCCTTTTTTAGAGTATGTTCGACTCCTGTATAGCGCATCGATCATGATTCAATATAAATTAGTTCGATTAAGAGGAAGCTCTAGGCAATAAACTCTGGTGAATCATTTTATAAATACTATAGCTTGAGAGTTTAATATTTACCTATATTTCAATTAACACAAATAATAAAATTTAACTCTTTGAACAGTTCATCAATATCCTCGTCATATATACCTATTTCCTGTACTCGTCTGAATGCAAAGCCAAAGTCAAGATTAGAGTTATCGTAATTCTTGCTTTTCACGATATTTTCTAGTTTATCTAACTCTGGAATTAGCACATTATGATTAACTTTGAAAAGAAAGTTGAGTTCGCCTAAGATTCTAATTGCTTCTAACTCATTAAATTCTGCCTTACTCATAACTATCTCTAGCTCATTGAAAGTATGTTTCATCTACTTAGCATATAAAAATAATGATGCAAAAGCTCACTATATGTACACAACGAAGTACATTGCTGTTGCTTCAAAAACTGGAACCATTGCTACTAATAGCCTACCGCCAAATATTCAAGTCCTCACTAGGGTACAACCATTATAGAATGCCATAAAAAAACTGAGCACATGGCTCAGTTTTTTATTGCATACTAAGTATCTGATACTTAGTTTAATGGTACACCAATACGGTCAGCCACTTCTTCATAAGCTTCAATCACATCACCTAGTGACTGGCGGAAACGATCTTTATCCAGCTTTTTCTTGGTATTCTTATCCCAGATACGGCAGCCATCTGGTGAGAACTCGTCACCTAACACGATACGGTCATGGAATATGCCAAACTCTAGTTTAAAATCAACTAAGATTAAATCACCCGCATCAAACAATGCCTTTAATACATCGTTGACTTGATAGGTTAGCTCTTCCATCTTAGCCAATTGCTCTTTGGTCGCCCAGCCAAGAGATACAGAAAGTGATTCGTTAACCATCGGATCACCTAGCGCATCGTCTTTATAAAACAGCTCATAAGTTGGCGGCGTCAATGCCTGACCTTCTTCTAAACCTAAACGACGCACCAAACTACCAGCTGCAAAGTTACGCACTACACACTCTACAGGGATCATGTCCAAGCGTTTAACCAACACTTCGTCATCAGATAATTGCTTCTCGAAATGTGTTTCGATACCAGCGTCAGACAATTTTTGCATGATAAAAGCATTAAAGCGGTTATTAACCACACCTTTACGTGCTAATTGTTCGATACGCTTACCATCAAGCGCTGAGGTATCATCACGGAAGTGCAAAATCAGAAGATCATTGTCTTCTGTTTCATAGACAGATTTGGCTTTACCTTTATACAGCAGTTGTTGCTTTTGCATTATAGGGGTTCCTGTTCGTTCAAGCTTATGTGGTAAAAACGCGCAGCTACCGCTGACTGATGTAAGATACATGATTTGCGGCTATAATAAAAAACGCAAAAGTCAGCGATATAGATAAGGGAGTAAGTTTAGTTCGAAGTGTTGCTAACAGCACGCTGAGGTTTTGGCAGCTGATACTGATTGCCTGACTCATTTTGTAGTTGGAGCGTGTTTGCCCCAGCATTAGGTGTTGAATACAAAGGTACAAAGGGTGCCGTTTCTTGGGCAGCAGGTAGTTCTATCGGTGCAAGCTTTTTGCTTTGTTGATAATCTAAGCTGCCGTTGTCACGTTTACCAAGCAGGTTTTTGGTCGCTTGACAGCCGCTTAATACCAAAGTGCTACCCAAAACCAAGGTCAGCATTGCTGGAAATAATTTTGTCGTCTTTGATGATACTGTCATCATGTTGTCTCTCTGAGTTAGCAGTTATTGCTCATGTAGGCGATTGACTTATCATGATAAGTTGACCTGCTGCTAGCTCGAATGGCACTCATCTAATGTGCAGCAAGTCTTAAATCGCCGAATATCAATTGGCTAAATATCAATTTATCGTATGTTTGCTCGAACCAATGCTTCATCGATAGTCGCATGATGCTGCTCGGCGAGCCAAACCAATGGTAGACGGATACCTTTATCGATAATGCCCATTTTATGCAAGGCGTACTTCGCTGGGATAGGGCTTGATTCGATAAATAGGTCACGATGCAGATGCTTGACTACGTCGTGGATTTTACCAGCCGCTTCAAAGTCACCACGTAAACCCGCAGAAAAAGTCTCGCTCATAGCTTTTGGCGCTACGTTAGCAGTGACTGAAATATTACCTTTGCCGCCTACTTTCATTAGATCAAGCGCAGTACCGTCATCACCAGATAACACAACCATTCTGTCACCAACGGCTTTTATCAATTGCTCACCGCGACCGACAGATCCTGTCGCATCTTTGATAGCAACGATATTATCGATATCACACAAACGCTCAACCGTTTCTTGAGCGATATCAACCACTGTACGTCCAGGCACGTTATACAGCATTTGCGGTATATTTACGGCTTTGGCAATGGCTTGATAATGCTGAAACAAGCCTTCTTGTGGCGGCTTATTGTAGTAAGGAGCAACGAGCAACGCACAGTCTGCGCCTGCATCGGCAGCATCCTGAGTCAGCTTGATGGCTTCCATCGTGTTGTTGGCACCAGTACCTGCGATGACCGGTACACGACCTTTGACATGCTGGACAAAATAGCGAATGACATCGCTATGCTCTTGCATAGATAGGGTCGCTGATTCGCCAGTAGTACCAACAGCTACAAGGCAGTGTGTGCCCTGCTCAATCTGCCAATCTATGAGATCTGCGAGACGTTTATAATCGACCTTACCGTCAGAGTGCATGGGCGTTACCAAGGCTACCATTGAGCCTTGTAGTCGGGTTTTGATCTCGTCGTATGCTGTGCTCATAACCGTGCCTTACTGTATTATCCTAGCTTTTATTAAAGCTGTCACATGATAGGTCGTTTGCAAGTGGCCATTGTTTTGTGTGCGTTGATAAACGCTGATGGCGTAACTTACTTGATATTAATGCTGCGTCTCTACTTACTATAATAGCGTTTGTATCATAGATTATTATATTTACGATATCAGTATCGTGATGGCAATTTACCAAGAGTAATAGGCGTACCTACTAGCCGACAGAAATATAATAATAAGAGTGCTCGTTAGTGTAGCATATTTTGATTTGACCGCTATCAATCAATTGGCAGTCAGCACATAATTTTAGTACCAAAAAACGTGTATTATTTTTCGCTTAAATTTATAGAACTTGGCCTAAAACCTTGTAGACAAATAGTTACATCATTAAAGGAGCAGTTTAGCGCAATCAATGTACGCTGATAAATCTCTTATGTAATATTAACGAATCGACAACACATCGACAGTAGGTCGATAGAATCGAAAAGGCAACCCTCTCGTACCGATGCCGCTACTGACAAATATCTGTGCACTTGCATGTTGGTATAGGCCGCGCTGCTTACCCATACGACTGTTATATAGCAATGCTGACTGTTCACTACTGTGTCGAATATCGTTCTGTTTTTGAGCAAGCAGGATATTTCTTTGAATAGCCTTTGCAGCGCCTGTTATCAATAAAGGGCGTGGCTGTAAAGATTTTGGCAGATCACTGATACTATCAAATCGTGATGCCAAGATAATCACTGGACTGGTGGCATTGGCAATCTCCGATCCAAGCATTACTTTATCAGTCGCCTCTGACGTTTCAATATCTGTAGATTGCTTGGGTACATCTTGCCAGCCACAAAGCACCGCTACTAATGGATTTATATTCGAGTTTTCTTGCTCAATATTAGTTTGATTATTAGTTCGATAAGTCGACTGATTGACGACTAACTGCTCATTTGTTGTTCTTGCACATTTGAGTGGCAGTGACGTACATTGCTGACCGATATAGTTAATATCGAGTACATCAAAAGTACTGGCCAATGTATCTTCTAGTAGCGGCTGACCTTGCTTGGTCGTATTCATAGATTGATAACGCAAGTCCGAGGTGCTCATGACCGTATAAACAGGTTTATTCACCCCTTTAAATAGCATTAACTGACCCACTAAATCTGCACTTGGATAGTATAGCCAGTCGCCCGTAATCAGTACGGCGTCTGCTGACAAGGCATTAATAGTAGAGACTAGCTTGCGGATATGACGCGGCTTACCACCGTATATTCCTATACGCAAATCTGCCAATACGGCGACTTTGAGCGGTGTAGACAAATCTAAGTCAATAGAATGATGCTCTAATCGTAAGCGGTTGGGTTGTACAATGACAGTAAAAAAGTATAAGCTCATCATCAATATTGCCATCAGTACGGCAGGTAATGATAGCTGCGCTAACATCGGTATCAGGTCCTGTGACCAAGCCATGATAAGCAATACTGCCCAAGCAGGCATCGTGTAAGCGGCATAATACAATGCGAGTTTTACCCAAATACGCATAAAGCGCTTGGTAGGATTGGCATTAAACGTTTGTAGCCCTGACCACAGTGCAATGTACGCTAGCAGTGCTGCTGACGTCGTTGTAATAAGCGTATGTAGAGCGGGGTCAGTCATAATTACCTAGCGGTTGTATAATGGTACGAGCCTACTAAGCGACTCGGCCCACCTTAGAGCCTATTGATTGATCAATAACTCATTTAACGAATGGATTGCTGTTGAGGTCTTACTCTTAGCTGTTTGATAAAAAACCAAACATTATAGAGGTCGACCTCCATGATAGACAAGCACAATTATTGACGTGTGCGCTGCCTTTATACTCTGCACCGTAATCTGAGTTACATTATGAGTAACATTAACAGTCACGCTTTAATCATGACACCTACTCAATACGCAGACCAATAATAGCAGGAATGCCTTGGCGTATAACTTCTATAGTGACCACGCCTTTTTTAGGAAGAGATGAGATAGCACCTGAAAAGTCTGCCACTGTTTTAATCGGCTTTTGATGAAAGTTGGTAATGACATCACCTGCCAGAATACCTGAGCGCGCGGCTAGTCCAGTAGGATCCACTGTGGTAACCAATATGCCCGTTTTATTATCGACTGCGATTTCTGCTTGTTCATCTGCCGTCAAATCGCGTAAACGCAAGCCCAACTGTACATCATCATTTTGCTCATCACCGCTCTGTGCTCTTACATCATTAGGCGCATAAGCGAGCTTACCGTTAATCACCATCTGCTTACCGTTACGCTGAATCCGTGCACGGAAGGAGTCGCTTGGACGCGCTCGATTGAGCAAGTTCAGCAAATCGGATGCCTCCATGATTTGTACGTCATTGTATTGCAAAATGATGTCACCAGGTTTTAGGCCTGATTTTTGTGCTGGTGAATCTGGTGATACACGAGTCAGTAAGGCACCTTGAGGGCGCTCTAAATTATAAGCCTCGGCCAGATTGCGATCGATATCTTGTGGATAAATTCCTAGATATGCACGCGCCACTTCACCGTCGTTTTTTAGCTGCTCATAAATGTCCATGGCAGCGTCAATAGGGATAGAGAATGACAGACCCATATAACCGCCAGTACCACTAAAAATGCGCGAATTGATTCCAATCACTTCACCGCGTTGGTTAAATAGTGGTCCGCCAGAATTACCAGGGTTTAGTGCTACATCCGTTTGAATAAATGGCACGCTCGTCTCACGCGAGAAGCTACGCGACTTGGCACTGACAATACCAGCAGAGGCTGAGTAGTCAAAACCAAATGGCGAACCGATTGCTAATACTGGCTCCCCTACTTTTAAACCACTGGAGTCGCCAATAGGCAGGGCTGGAAATTGATTTCCCTCAACTTTCAGCACGGCCACATCTGAGCGCTCGTCACTACCAACTAAAGTTGCATCAAGCTCGGTTCTATCATTGAGCGTCACAGTGATTTTGTCCGCCCCTGCGATGACATGATGATTGGTCAGCATATATCCATTGGAGGTAATAAAAAAGGCCGTACCATAAGCATGTTCAATCGCTGGCGTCGCGACTCGATCAGGAATACGTAGACGATCACCAAAGAACTGACGCAACACTTCAGCAGTCTGAGCCTTAGCAAGCTCGGCTTCACTAATCGTTTTGGTGACATTGACGCGTGCTACTGCTGGCGTGACTTGTTGCACCAAACCAGAGAAATCAGCCGTAGTGACTGCAGCCTGAGCACTGTTTATCGTCGTGACATTAATACTAGCGAACATCGCGGTACTAACAGCGAGTGCCAGCGCACTACGCTGTAACCAGCGCTGCATATTGGCAGTGGTCTGTCCTTTGAACATATTGATAGGCATTTTGTGTCCTCCATATGAGTAATCGCTGTTATTAACAGCCACGTTATGATTGTCAGCGATAGCGACTACACCAAGCGGCATACCCCTATTCGTTACTATTTGGTGAAATTATACTCACTTATCTCTTGATACTACGCAGCACTTTTATTCGAACTTATTGTCATAGCTATTTAGCAATTACTTTACGCTTATTTTTATCCCTACTCATTACTTGAATATTTATAGAGTGCTTTTCTTTAGAAGATGGTTAATAGTGTCTTATAAAAATAAACCATGTCAGCTATCAGTATATGACATTTCATAGCGCCAACACTATTATCCTGTGCGCGCGACGTGCATGCCCCACGCAGCTATTGTATGATAAATAAAAACTTAAAGTATTGTGCTGATGCTTTTTGCATAGTGCAGGATAACCCAAGACAGCGTTATTTCATACGGTCTTCGTATACTTTTATGGCCGTGACATAGCTTTTTAGCAGGTACGGCTTACATCAGCTTGAAATAAAATCATGGTATGATGTCAAACCAAATATTTTACTAAACAAACAAAAGTTAGCTTGTATATAAGACTGTTTATTGCAGGTTTATAAACTGGCTATCATCACTCTTGTTTTCCATCTTTTGCATTTCTAGCGTATTGTGATTTATCTAGAAGCGCTTTTGTCTTTGCTACTTTATAGTAGTTATATCATATCTAGCTTATGTTGTGATTCATGATGGCTATCAGTGCGATGGCCTAGCTACAACAAAAACGGATAACAACTTATTGTTAAATAAACGGTAGCGACTATCTTATAACAGCTATTGATAGATATAAAATATGACAAGATTATAAAAGGATTAATTTATGGATACCGCCCTTTTGCTATCCGGCGTGGTTGGGATTGGCATTGCCGCCCAATGGTTGGCTTGGTATTTAAAGCAACCATCCATTTTATTTTTATTACTGATTGGTATTATCGTCGGCCCAGTGCTGGGTGTATTTGACCCAGATCTGGTATTAGGCGAGCTGATGTTTCCTTTCATCTCTTTGGGCGTAGCGATTATCCTATTTGAGGGCTCGCTAACGCTAGAGTTCGATGAGATTAAGCAACACGGTACCGTGGTACAGATGCTGGTATCGGTCGGTGTACTGATTACGATTGCTATCGTGGCCCTATCGACTTATTTACTATTTGATGTCGATCCATTGATTGCTCTACTCTTCGGTGCACTGGTCTGTGTGACTGGTCCAACGGTCATTATGCCGCTGCTGCGTAGTGTACGCCCTAACAAAACCATTTCCAATATCTTGAAATGGGAAGGTATTATCATTGACCCAATCGGCGCTATCGCTGTGGTATTGGTCTATGAGTACATTATCTCAGGCGGCGAAGCCAGTAGTATTCTACTGTTTGCTAAGATTGTCGTATTGGCAACGGCAATGGGTATGGCAGGTGCTTGGCTACTTGCGTTCCTCATGCGTCGTCATATGATTCCTGAGTTTTTGCGTAATGTCTTTACTCTAGCATTTGTACTGGTGTTATTTTCGATATCGAATCATCTAGAGCATGAATCTGGTCTATTGACCGTCACCGTATTGGGCGTGGCATTGGCAAACTGGCCAAAATTCCCACGTGAGACGATTTTAGAGTTCAATGAATCGTTGACCATTTTGCTGATTTCAGTGCTGTTCATCATTCTGGCGGCGCGTGTAGAGTTGGCAAGTTTGCTCAGCGTTGGTTTTGCAGGGCTAGTGCTGCTCGCTATCGTGATGTTTGTCGCACGCCCACTATCAGTCTGGGCATCCGCTATCGGCTCTAACCTTAAGACCAATGAAAAGCTGATGATTAGTTGGATTGGGCCACGTGGTATCGTTGCTGCTGCTATTTCATCCCTGTTTGCGATTCGTTTGCAAGAGTATGATATTCAGGGCGTAGAGCTACTTGTACCTCTAGTATTTATGGTCATCATTGGTACGGTCATGATTCAGGGCTTGGGTGCAAAAGTCGTCGGTAATCTACTAGGCGTACGTGAGCCTGAGACCAACGGTATCCTTATCGTTGGCTCAAACCCAATTGCGTTATTGATTGCTACCTCTCTCAAAGACCAAGGCTTCGACGTCATCGTTGCCCACAATAACTACACCAATATTGCACGCGCACGCATGAGCGGTCTGCGTACTTACTTCGGTAACCCCATCTCTGATCACGCAGATCATCATCTAGATCTAATCGGTATTGGTCGTCTGTTTGCGATGAGTATGGACAAAGAAATGAATACGTTATCCGAGATTCACTATCGTCATGAATTTGGTGAGCGTAAGCTATACCGACTTAAATTCAGTGACGAAAAGGTTAAAAGCGAGCGTGATGATAAGCAATCGAACTTCCACTCACAGTGGTTGTTTGGCAAAGATGTGACCTATACTAAGCTTGCCAGTATGCTGTCCAAAAAAGCTCGAATTAAGATTACTAACATCACGGATAGCTATAGCTTTGAGCAGTATAAAGCGGATAATAAACAATTCGTACCGCTATATACCGTCGATAAAGAAGGCAAACTGCACGTCATCACCGATAAGTTTGACGGTACTGTCCCTCGTGACCGTAAGCTTATATCGCTAGTGGTAGACGATGAAGTACAGCCGAAGCCAGTCGATGTAACGCCTAAGCAAGAGCAGGCTCGCATGGCAGCTGATGCTAACTTTGAATCCAACTCAAAAGCACCTGAAAAGCGCAAAGAGCAGGAGCCTAACCCTGACGATAGTCAAACAGCAGCGCCAGAGCCTTCGGTAGATAGTGACAAAAGCGATGAGCAAAACACTGCTAATCAGTCATCAACTAACCAAAGCAGTAGCATTGAAACTAAGTCACCTTCTAGTACTACCGTAGAGAAAAGTGAGCCAGTAGAAGAGCCAAAAACATCTGCTACTAATGGGGATAATAAAGGTGTCATGTCTGCAAATTCGACAGCGACTTCGAAGACCAAAACCTCTACGAACAGTAATGGCAATGGTAGTGCGCCTAAAAACAAAAAAGGGGCGCTTGACCCAAATCGTCTACCTGACTCTGCTCAAGATAGCGACGCCTCTATCGCTACTACTGATGGTGTAAAAGTAGATAAAATAGATGATAAATAACGTGCATAGTTATTTGCTTTATTGACTTAAAGATGAAAGATTTACCTTAATAAAAAGCCCCAGCAATATGCTGGGGCTTTTTTATTGGTGCTAACTAACTGACTGACTAAATATCGATACATTTAACTGCATTATAAATCTATTTGGCAAAATTTAATTACTTGATATCGAATCTGTCCATAACTGTCTGCCATATACGCGCACTCACATCATCCGTACTGCCCGATGCATCAATACGCTGTATGCGCTCAGGGTATTCGCTCGCAAGCTGACTAAAACCAGTATGCACCCAAGTAAAAAACTCGGTAGCCTGCTGCTCAAAACGATCTGCCGCACTGCGCTTATTGGCACGTTTCATACCTTCTGCTACTGGTAAATCTAGCCACAGTGTCAGCTCAGGAAGCTGCGTCACAAATTGTTTGATAAGCATATCGATTTTGCCGCGTACCAACTCATCGCCATACGCACGTCCAAAGCCCTGATACGCGATGGTAGAATCGGTAAACCTATCACATATCACCCAAGTACCATTTTGGAGCGCTGGTAAAATGAATTGCTGCATATGATCACAGCGCGCCGCAAACAATAGTAGCAGCTCAGTATCGTCTTCGATATCCGTCGCTGGGTCCAATAATATGTCACGCAATTGCTCAGCAAATGGGCTGCCACCCGGCTCACGAGTACGCAGATATGGAATGCCATTAGCTTCTAAGCGCAAACACAGCTGTTCAATCGCGGTAGTTTTTCCTACGCCTTCGGTCCCTTCAAAACTAACAAAGCGGCCTAAAGTAGGTGCCATCTCCGTATTCGAAGCACTTGCTTCAGGTAGATTCGATGATGGTGTATTGGTATGTGACGGTGTTGCGCTGGTATGCATAGATACTGACATGATATGACCTTATGTCATTGATGAGCGCTACCTCTACTTTGTAGCGCTCAATAAACGATAAGTTTTTTAAGAAGATTAAGAAGGAATATTACTGCGGCGGCGTTTGAGATTTTTTCTCACGCATGACACTGAGATAGTCTTTTACCGCTTGATTGTGCTCAGCCAAGCTATTGGTAAATTTGTGCCCGCCATTGCCCGTTGCCACAAAATACAAGGCCTCACTATCGGCAGGATGTAAGGTCGCTTCGATAGAGGCCGCTGATGGTAGCGCAATTGGCGTTGGCGGTAAACCATCAATTTGGTAGGTGTTGTAAGACGTTTTTTCATTGATGTCTTTGCGGCGAATATTGCCATCATAGCGACTGCCCATACCATAGATAATAGTCGGGTCCGTCTGCATACGCATGTTTTTATTCAAGCGATTTCTAAATACGGCAGAGACTAAAGGACGCTCATCAGCAACGCTGGTCTCTTTTTCAATAATAGACGCCATCACTAACGCTTCGTAAGGACTCTTATAAGGCAGATTCGGCGCACGATTTTCCCACGCATCAGTCAGTACCTGCTGCTGACGCTTATACAAGTCAGTCAATACTTTTTTATCGCTGGTTCCTTCACCATAATAATAGGTATCAGGCGCGAACCAACCTTCAAGATTATAGTTAACAATCGGGTCACTACTATTAGCCACACTATCTGGCAATACACCCGTCAAATCTAGTGCTTGGGCAATACTCGCATTGTCACTATCTGCAGTCAGTACTTCTTTTTCGATTTTGTCATTATCGCGCAGCGCTTGGTAAAGGTCTTTAGATGTCTTACCTTCGATAATCTGTACCTTGACCATGGCCGCTTTTGCGCCTTGACCTAGTATCTGTAACGCCTCAGCGATAGTCGGGTTTTCAGGTAATTGATACGTACCAGCATGCAACGGCGCATCGACTTGCGATTTGATATACAGCTTGGCCACGCCTGCCGAAAACAGCGGAATCTGCTGCTGCCACTGCGGTAATAGACCATAATACGTCTGACCTGGTTCAATCGTGACCATTTGCTGCGGCTGCTCGATACGACCAAACAACGTCTGATAAACCATGACCAAGAAAAATGCAGCAATAAGCCCTAGCACTAGCAGCACTTGATAGCCACGTTGCATAAAAAAAGATGGGTTATTGACTTTATATTGACGCGGTTTACTGTTACCACTGATGAGCGAGACATTGGTTGCTGGCGTTGCTGATGTGTCTTCCACCTCATCTACCACTGGTTGCGCGTCCGGCAGCGTGGTATCGACACGCTCCTCGACTGTGCCATCTTGCTTGTTTGACGGCGACTCATTGGGACGTTCAGGTGGTATATTGGGTGTAGGCTTGCTCATGGCAACTCGCGAGGCAGATGTTTGCTAGAATTTAGCACTGAACCGTGCGATTTTCAATGGTATTTGCTTAGCTTATGAATTATCTTGCTATTGATAGCCGTTTATATGGCTTAATACTTAAGCGTTTTTTTCAGTATTCTCAGCTTATCTATTAATAATGAAAATATCTTATGAACCTACATTTTAACCAAAGTCTTGCTAAAAACTATCACTCTGAACCTCAAAAAGTTCGTGTACTCAGCGAAGCATGGGTAAAAGAAAATAGTTACTGCACCAATTGTAGCGCCCAATCGCTTGCTGAGTTTGCTAATAACAAACCTGCCGCTGATTTTTATTGCGAAAATTGTAATGAGCAATATGAGCTAAAAAGTAAAAAAGCCAAGTTAAGCAATATTGTCAATGATGGCGCTTATAAGACGATGATTGAGCGTATCAATAGTAAGAACAATCCCAGCTTTTTCTTTTTAACCTACTCAAAAGAATACACCGTCAATAATTTTCTGATTATTCCTAAGCATTTCTTTACACCCGATATTATTGTTAAGCGTAAACCCTTATCAGTTACTGCCAAACGAGCAGGTTGGGTTGGTTGCAATATTGACTTACGCCACGTACCCGAATCAGGCAAAGTATTTTTGGTCAAAGACCAACAAGTTATACCGCGTGAAAATGTCACTCAACAGTTCCAAAAGACTTTGTTTTTACGCAAGCAATCTATGGCTTCACGCGGTTGGACACTCGATGTCTGGCAATGTATCGACCGACTCGATGACAGTTTTTCTCTCAATCAAGTTTATGCTTTTGCTGATGAGTTGCAGCTCAAACATCCTGAAAACAAGCACGTAAAAGATAAAATTCGCCAACAATTACAAGTATTACGAGATAAAGGCATCATTGAATTTGTAAGCCGTGGTCATTATCGAAAGCTATACTAAGAACACTTATCATCCCATAATGGTAAACCTTTGGCAGCAACCAAACGACCGTAAAACTTATGAGGAGGGTAATCTAGCTCAAGCTCATCATTTACTTTGAAAAAGTGTTTCACATTGCCATCGAGACAGGTATAAGCTCGATTTTTTACCTGTTTATTCCAGCTGATTAACAGCCCTAACGGAGTGCGAGAAGCTTTAATAAAGGCTTGTCTTTCGATTGTGATTGCACACATCACAGTATCTTCATGAAACTGCTTATCTAAACCTTGTTCAATGACTTCTTGACGGGTATGCGCATACTTAAACACACTCCCAAATGCTGTGTATTTTTTATCTTTCTTAGAATAAACAATACTAAATGCTATCTGTGAATAACAAGGTAAGTGAATTATTTCATCAGGGTTTCTTTTCGCTGCACAGCAAACTTTATTAAATATCATCAATCTACGAACTTGTAGTGGAATTCGTTGATCTTCATATGTAGTACGCATTTATTATCCCCTGTTAAATAGTATTGGATAGAATGCAATCATTGATCGATTAACATCAGTACGCAATACTCATTAACAAAAGACGATCAATTATGAAGAACGTTATTGGAGATATGCATCACTCAATAGACTTCTTGCGAAAGTACCAGTGCATTAACTTCGATTGACGGAGCCTCAAAGGCGAGTGGTGATTTATGTAAGAAGGCTGATACGTCATATAAACACAGTATCAAGATCATAATATTACAGCCGCTAAAATTTATTAGCAGCTATAATTATAAGTAGTAACTTAATTATGAGCTTCGTATAACATAGTAATTATTTCAAACGCTTTTCATTAAATTATATCAAACGCCTTTCATTATAACGTTCAGGTCTAGGTTCGCCTTGATTGTCACGGTATACATCTGCAATTAACTCATCTCTATCATCCCATAGTGGCAGACGAGCTGTCGCAACTAGACGGTCATGAAACTTATGCGGTGGGTAATCCGAATCAATTTCATCATTTATCCGAAAAAAAACTTCTTCACGATAGTCAACATAAGCATGCATTCTATTCTTTACATATTTATTCCAATACCACACTAATTGTATAGGTGTACTAGCTGGGCGAGTAAACTGCTTTAGATTAACAGTCAGCGCGCACTTTACTGGCTCGTCGTTAGGAAAAATGCGAATACGTTGCTCAATAACTTCTTCGGGTGTTTGTGCATACTCAAACACACCACCAAAGGCTATAAATTTCTTAAAATCCTTTAGATACATAACTCCAAGTGATAACTGAGTAAATTTTGATAAATGAATAATTTCATCAGGTTCTTTCTTCGCTAATTTACAGATTTCATCAAAAACCATCAAACGACGGATTTGTAGCGGGATACTTTCATCTTCATAAACTTCGTACATTGGCTTATCTCCTTATTAGATAAGCAGCATTGATCGATTTGCTTTAAGACACAAGACCACGTAACAAAAGACGATCACTTCTTTCGAGGGCTTTTGCTAATCTACTTGCTATAAATGACTGAAGTGATATATGAGAATCGAGTGTGAATATAATAAGAAAAGATAAAAAGGCAGCACAAACCTTTCAAGTTGAAATTGTCGAAACATTAAGCACTATCGTGGATGTTGTCGCAGAAGATGAGCAAAGTGCACTTTTGAAAGCGCAAGAGATGTATAGAAATGAGCAAGTGGTTTTACATCCAGATGATTTTATTGATACCCAATTCAATATCTTTCAGTAACAGCTAGGCAGATTCAAAATCCACAACATCACCTGATAATAACGTCAGACTGCTCATTGGCATGATACCGCGCAGTGCATTGCAAAAGAAAAGCTGAGTTAGCTTAGGTAAATCCTCATCTTGTAGCGACCTGATTATGACTGGATATTGCGTCGTCGATAGTGCATCTATAATTACTTGACGCATGACGCCAGCGACACCCGATTGAGCCATAGAAGGGGTGTACCACTGACCGGTGGTTAGGTAGTTTTCATTATCTTTATGAATACTAGAGCTAGTTTTGGATTCTGATAGTGGTGCTTCTGCCAATTGATAGAATACATTACTCATCGTACCCTCAACCCACTGCCCGCCCATATCACGTAGCAGTCCTTCACCAAGTGTTGAAGCAAGCTTTGATGCCAATGGCTCAGCTTTTATACATTGTAGCTCACCACTAGCGAGAACATTGTCTAAACGATTAAGGCTCTTGAGACCTGCCAGCGGTGGCGGTAAGCAAGCAATCTGAGAGGACAAGCATATTGCCGAAGCATTAGGTTGGATAGGTACCAATTTTCCATCAGGCAAAGACAATTGCAGTGCAGTAGAAACTCTCATTGCAGTAGCCTTTAGCCATATCTCACAGTCGCTACCATTTGTACTAGGTGTATAGCCATAACCGCGTACATTCTGCGCAGCGCGAGTGACCACTAGCTTGAGCATACCCTGCTCTAACTGCTGGGCATACAGTTGCAGTACTGCTAATAGCTCTTCGCTGTTTATGTTTAGATGCAAGGCTTCAGCATGAGAGACAAGCCGCTGATAATGATAATCTGACCATAGTATCAACCCATCAATGACGCCCATGGTGGTAAAAAACCCATCAGCGTATGCCAGTCCGCGATTATCTAAAGACATCGTTACCGTTTGGCTGGTTGCCCTATCCTCTTCGGTCACACTGCTGTCTTGAGGGTACAGACACACCCAGCCGTTTGGCACTGACATCGTATCGGTCATGATTTAGCTATTGTCTGTTTGAGCAGCGGCTTTATTGATAACCAGCATGCAACTGTAGAACTCACATTTTGCTAGCTCTATCTTTTGTCCACCGACGATTCTATTTTTGATGATTTGACTATTGAGCATATCAGCAACCATTTTACCGCCATCATCGCCCATCAATTGACGCGATAGCTGATAGGCTTTTTTGGCGTGGTTTTGGCTCAGCTCTTTTTCTTTGTCTGTGTCAGTAGGATTGGCATAGTACCAGCCAAGCTCTAGATATTTTTCAGAGTCGATAATATCTAGATAAGGCGCATCCGTTTTCATAAAGCGATATTTCGCCGCTGGATTACTGGCATAGTCTAGGCTGTTTTCGTCAGTGCTCATCACTTCGCCAAACACGGATTTTATACTATCTAACTCATCTACAGCGAGCGACTCAACCTTATCCGCACCCCATGCTGTGACATCATATCTCACTGGCGTGCCTTGCTGAGCAGTGGCACCGTCTAGGTCAGGGTTGTTTGCGCTGTCCTGTACTGGCTCATTCGTCGTTGCCTGCTCAGTGGTCTCCGCATCTGGATTTGGAGCATCTTCTTTGGTGCTGTCACAGCCACTGAGCGTCACACCAACTGCCATTATCGTACCGACTAGAAGGGTCTGTAGGTTAGGATTCCACATGGATAATTTACTCACACTTTTAGATTGATCTCGAAATAGTATTAACGAGCTGGCAAGAACGCCGCTGATAACGAATAGTTTTCAATAAAGAGCATATTTCACAAATATTATAATCTAGCAGTCATTACAGCATATTGATATAGGTTTCCATATTTTATAGTTTACCCAACTGCTCAGCACTTGACTACCTTTTACGTTACGCGGAGTACTCCCCGAGAGTACAGATTTGTTAAATATATAACGTACCAAAACGACCTTCTCTTTAATAGAAAGTACAAAACTGCTTGCGCGTGTTTTGCGTATGTTTGCCTCAATGTCACAATTTATTTTCAAAAGCGATAAGGCTGCCTCTGACTAACAATGTCACTTCCTAATCATTGATTGGTGATGGCCTCTTGGTTTGTCAATTATAGCGTTATCCCTTATGATGATTGAGCGCCACTTATTGCTTCTTTGATAGTATTTTTATTTTCTAGCCAGCGGACTATTTATGACCCAACACTTTATCGTTATTGGCAATCCAATCGCCCATAGTAAATCTCCTGAGATTCATGAGCAGTTTGCTATTCAAGCAGGGATTGATATTAGCTATCAGCGTCAGTACTGCCCTGATAATGCCGCTAGTTTTACGGCTGTCGTTGAGGCGTTTTTTTGCGGTGGCGGTGTGGGTGCCAACGTAACGGTTCCTTTTAAACAAGTCGCTTATGATTGCTGTGCGGCGCGTGGTGGTTTATCAGAACATGCCAAGACGGCAGGTGCGGTCAATACATTACTGTTGAACAAGGCACTATTAGAAAGAGGCGTACCAATCACCGAAGCACTCTATGGTGACAACACGGATGGGCAAGGACTCGTCAATCACGTCGTAAGCTTGGGCTGGCCACTAACTGATGCTCGTGTGGCGCTAATAGGTGCAGGCGGTGCCGCGCGTGGCGTGATATTGCCACTATTTGAAGCAGGTATTAACTCTCTCAAGATCGCCAATCGCACCGTGTCTAAGGCAGCTGACTTGGTAAATGAGCTGAGTGCGGCCAGCTCAATAATCGATAATCAACATATCGAGGTTTGTGCGACCAATAAACTCAGTGGCTCTTTTGACATTATCATTAATGCCACTTCTATTGGCTTGTCAGGTGATACGTTGCCGCTGGATGATGCTCTAAACTGTCAATACGCTTACGACATGATGTATGGACGTCCGCTACCGTTCTTGCAGCATTTTGCCGCTCGCGGCGCACAGACCTCTGAAGGCTACGGTATGCTTATCGGTCAAGCCGCTTTAAGCTTTGAGCGTTGGACTGGGCATACTATCGATGTAGCACAAGCGACAACAGCGCTAAATAAAGACAGTTAATCAAAGAAGAATCTTTGCAAAGCTCTACCCTATTAACTAAAACGTAGTAATAGCCAATTTTCAAAGCGGCGTAGCGGTACACGCAATCTCGTAGAGTGTATCGCTAGACCACCACTCAGTCCAATCATGCAGCCGAGCGCCGTATCAATCATACGTGCTTGGATAACCTCCCCAACGACTGGAGGCACTGACATCGTACTACCATACTCAGCGATAAATATCGTCAGCGGCGTGATAAATATCACCGCCAGTCCATAATGCCGATCCACAAACGATTCAATCAAAAACATCATACACAATATTGCGATAGCAATGCCCCATACCGAGAGTCCCCAAGACAGCATCCAGCCCGCTACGCCCATGCCAGCTAATGTACCTAATAATCGATGCAACTGTTTGATCCACATGGTTCGTAGCTGCATACCTTGGATGATAATAAAGCAGCTCATCGCTGCCCAATAGGGATAAGGCAGCTCTAACAGAACGGCAACGACCAATGCCAAACTAACAAAACTTACCACGATAAGACTATCGCTAATCATATCAGGCTGATAGTCATAGACAGGTACAGAAGCAACAGGACGCGTCGCCAATAAGAACAAACTATAGAGTAGCGCTAACAACATCGAGGAGCCACTACCCAGTATCACAAGCCCTATCGCTGAGAGCACTTGATCAATCGGCACGGGGATAAATAGCGCAATCGCACCCGCCATCAACACAAACAATCCCGCTGGTGGTGGTTGTCGATAGTAACGACCTAGCATCACTACGCTAATCCCTATCAGCATAAACACGGACAGCCGCAGCATTGGTATCAGTTGCGCGATCAGACCCAGTGCAAAGCTAAGTATCATCGCAAACCCCCAAGCCATGACTGTCACTAGCCGATGTGGTAGCCCGCCTACAAATGGTAGGTTTAGAATAATCATCGAGCCTAGCGAGGCTTTGATACCTGAAGACAAGTCACCAAAATAAGCCCCTACAAACACCGGAAAGCTAATCGCTATCGCCGCGATGATTGGCATATGCCATGGTCGATGACTACGATTGACTGTCAGTAGATGATTCAGCTCACCATCGATTAACCCCTTAATTCGAGTTAATAGTGTGCCCAACCAAGAGGTTCGCTGTTGCTTTTTCGAGGTGCTCATAAATGGCTTTCCTATTTGATAAGTCCATTTGTCTTTGAATTTAGATGAGTATACATAGCCCTTTATAGAATAATTTCAAGCGAAGATACAATTTACCTATACAAACTAAAATGAATTAATAACATAATTAATCATGAATAATAGTTATTAGTTGTATATTTGTCGCTGTAGAAGATTTATAATCATATCAACGCCATAACAGCTGTCCGTCGCTAAAGACGTTCTAATAACTAATACACTGGAAAGCTGTCCACTAATAATTCACTTGATGACTAATATAACGTCTAGCTCATCTAAAATAAGTAAATATCGCTTACATAAGTTGTGACTCAGATATTGCGCCATAAGTCTATGATAGCGAACTAACCAAAGAGAGCGATTATGTTAACTTACAAAGCCCCCTTACGTGATATCAAATTTTTGATTAATGATGTATTTGACTATCAGACGCATTATAAAAGCTTAGACAATGGCGAAAACGCTGATCCTGAAACTGTAGACATGATTCTACAAGGCATGGCTGATTTTGCTGAAAACGTCATTGCCCCGCTCTATCAATCAGGTGGTGAAGAAGGCTGTCATTTTGAAGATGGCGTCGTGACCACGCCAAAGGGCTTCAAAGAGGCTTATGACCAGTTTGTAGAAGGCGGCTGGCAAGGTATCTCATATCCTGAAGAATTCGGTGGTATGAATCTGCCAACGTCAATCAACCTTATTAAAGCTGAGATGATTGGTACTGCTAACTGGTCATGGTCGATGTATCCTGGTCTATCAACAGGTTGTATCAACACATTGCTTCAGTACGGTACTGACGAGCAAAAAGCACTGTACCTACCTAAGCTGGTCGAAGGCTCATGGGCAGGTACCATGTGTCTGACTGAACCACAATGTGGTACAGATTTGGGTCAAGTTAAATCAAAAGCCATTCCACAAGATGACGGTACCTATAAAATCAGCGGTACCAAAATCTTTATCTCAAGCGGTGAGCATGACTTAACAGATAACATCGTCCATATCGTTCTAGCACGTCTACCAAATGCACCTGAAGGCACACGCGGTATCTCACTATTTATCGTACCAAAATTCACCCCGAACGCTGAAGGTGAAGCTGGCGAGCGCAATGCCGTCGTTTGTGGTTCAATTGAGCACAAAATGGGCATCAGCGCATCTTCGACATGTGTATTGAACTTCGACGGCGCAGTCGGCTACTTGATTGGCGAACCGCATAAAGGCCTAAAAGCTATGTTCACTTTTATGAACACGGCTCGTATCGGTACTGGTATCCAAGGTCTGGCGCATACTGAATTGTCTTTCCAAAACGCCTTGCCATATGCCAAAGAACGCCGTTCTATGCGTACGCTATCTGGTACTAAAGATCCTGAAAAAGTAGCTGATGCTATTATCCATCATGCCGACGTACGCCGTATGCTACTGACGCAAAAAGCCTTTGCTGAAGGCGGTCGCTCAATGATTTATCATTCAGCACGTTATGCAGACAAAATGGCACAAGGTATTGTCAATGGCGATGATGAAGAGTTCGAAAAGTGGGACGACAAATTGGGCTTCTATACGCCAATTCTAAAAGGCTTCTTAACTGAGCTAGGTATCGAAGCTGCTAAACACGGTCAGCAAGTCTATGGTGGTCACGGCTACATCAAAGAATGGGGCATGGAGATGATCGCTCGTGATGCTCGTATTGCGACGATGTATGAAGGGACTACTGGCGTACAAGCACTTGATCTACTAGGTCGTAAAGTTATCTTACAGTCTAAAGGTAAGATTATCCGTGATTACACGTCAAGCATCATGAAATGGTGCGGCGAGTACGCACTCGATAAAGAAATGCGTAAATTCGTTTGGGCACTAACCAAACTATGTGCTGAGTGGAACACCTTAACGGTACGCTTGATGTTGATGGCACGTAAAGACCGTGAAATCATCTCAGCAGCGTCAGAGGACTTCCTAATGTACTCAGGCTACGTGATGATGGGCTATCATTGGGCTCGTATGGCAGCGGTCGCTTACGAAAAGCTAGAAACCGGCGGCACAGAAGCACCAGAATTCTACAAAGCAAAAATTCAGACTGCTGAATTCTACTTTGATAAGTTGCTACCACGCACTTCTGGTCACGCAGAAGCGATGGTTGCTCCAAGCGAAAGCATGACATCAATGGAAATCGATCACTTTGCTTTCTTAGACTAGAATTGCATCGATAATCAATAAAAAAGCGCCTATCATTTAGGCGCTTTTTTGTGTTTAACTGAAAATCTACTTATACAGAATACACAGCAATGAGCTGTTTAAGGCGAGTACTGTTAGCTACCAAGCATTTTCTTATGATACACCGCACTTATCTCTTCAACTTCTACACATATCTGCAATGCTGCACGCCCTGACTGCTCTGCGCCTATTTTTTCCTCGATAGTAGCAACCAACAGTTCAGCCAACTGGTCACGAGCGGCCATATCGCGTCCGCTCATCAGCTTTAGGTGAGCATAAATAAATCCATTGGCCTGCTCATCGTCTTCAACACCAACTAGAAATGACTTAATAGGTACAATGCGGGCTTTGATATCAGTAGGCAGCTTAAACTGACCACTATCCCATAATGCTTTGTTTAGCGATTTGAGCAATGATTCTTCGTGAGCGATACTGACGTTGGGTGTCACTTGAATGGTTAAATGTGGCATGAGCATGTCCTTAAATGTAGATAGAAATAATAGATAAGCTGGCGTATAAGTCTACGCCTTATCGCTATGGTCAATCTACAACAATCTTGCGCCAAAATATCTTCAGTACAAGCGAATCCAGTATAGATTACTCATAAATATGCTTAGCGAAATTGTCGACATCACCATTTTGTAATAGGCAGATTACAGCCACCGTGGAATCTTTTATTCATCAGTGATATCACTAAAGCAGGCATCAAGCGTTGCAGCCAACTGTGCAGGCGGCAATTCAATCTCTAGACCACGGCGACCCCCACTCACATAGACTGTGGCCTGATCTTGAGCTGTGCTATCTATCACGGTTTCTAGTCGCTTCTTTTGACCCAGTGGACTGACACCGCCCAACACATAGCCCGTGCTGCGCTCTACTTGTTTGGGGTCAGCCATCTGCACTTTTTTGCAAGATAGCAATTTATTAGAAGATAAAGCCTTAGCCATTTTTTTAAAATTAAGTGTTTTATCAACTGATAATATCGCCACAGCCAGTACGCCAGTATCGGTGGTCACTACTAAAGTTTTGAACACTTGTGTCACCGCTACGCCGAGTTTTTCTGCGGCTTCTAAACCAAACGATGCGGCATTGCTGTCATGAATATATTCGTGTACTTGGTAATCAAGGTTACGTTTTTTGGCAAGATCAATAGCTGGAGTCATAAGTTTTAGGCTTAATAAAGTGAAATTGAAAAATGGACGCTATATCTATGAATCATCAATGATAAAAATATATTATTACGCTAAATATATGAACTTTCCAATGTTTGAGCATTTTGTATAATTTGTCACTCACTACAGCGTAACCAAACCGTATTAATATTGGTAGTATATATAGACACTATATATCGCTTTGGTGGCTTTTATGGCATCATAAGCGCAACATATTTGACTATTTTTGATACTGATTATGATACCGAAGTTCCTAAAAAAACGGATTTTTAAAGCGCCGGTCGCGACTGACCGTGCGTCTGAAACTGATGGCAATGCAATCGCTACTAAGCCTTATTCTAATGCACCGATCAATCAGCTGTATCGTAAGCTGTCAGGTCAGATGCTCGATATCGCCGTAAAACCTAAGCTATTAGGCGAGCTGCCTGAGTTCGACAATGATGATCAGACGCTAAGGTTTTATGTACTACAGGACTATTCTCGCTCCAACAGTATTCTGATCGACTTGCAAACGCAAGAGCACAACTTACCGCCTGCACTGGTTGGAGTAAATGATGCCGCCCATAATATTAAAGAAAATGCGGCCATCATATTTTTGAATCACCCAAGTGCCAAAGACAGTCAGTTGTCTCCTCGACTTTCTCGCTTAGTATCTGCTGTATTGCAATATCCAGAGTTAAAGGTGCGTTTAGTGCCCGTATCGATTCTGTGGGGACGCGCACCTGAAAAAGAAGATTCGCTATTTAAACTGTTGACTGCTGACAACTGGCAAGACCCTAGCATTACCAAGCAACTATTTAATATCGGGGTTATGGGCCGCGATACTTTCGTACAGTTTCATCCACCGCAAGACTTACGTACCATTATCAATGATAATCTTAAAGGCGATGTGGAAGGACCAGCTACCTTTGATTCGGTCGCTACAGATGCACTGAAAGCAAATTTAACCGCGGCGGATTCAGTCGATACAGAATCAACGGCTACTAACAGTGATGCCGCAGTTGATGCTGAGCAAACACCAAGTTATGCGCTAGTCGCATCGGCTGATAGTAATCGTGAACTGGTTCGTATGTTGCAGCAGCAACTGTCAATTTATTTAGATAAACAGCGCGCCAGTATGCTTGGCCCAGATCTATCAGATAGACGTAACTTGGTAGACAAACTGGTGTATTCGCCAGCGATCAAACATGCGATCGAGATGGAAGCGGCAGAAAAAGGGACCAGCGTTCGAGAAGCTCGCAGCCAAGCCAGAGGCTATGCTAATGAGATGGTCAATGACTACTCTCATTCTATCATCCGTGGTTTTTATAAATTTCTGACATGGTTATGGACGCAGTTATATGACGGCGTAGAAGTTCATCACTTCGAGCGAGTACGTGACCTTGCGACCGATTATGAGCTGATTTATGTGCCTTGTCATCGCAGCCATGTCGACTATCTATTACTGTCTTATGTTATCTACAAGCGTGGCCTGAGTATCCCTTATGTCGCAGCAGGTGACAACTTAGATGTACCGGTATTAGGCCCACTATTACGCGGTGCCGTTGCTTTTTATATTCGTCGTAGCTTCCGTGGTAACGCGCTGTATACCGCTGTACTGCGCGAATACATGCATACCCTTATCACGCGTAACACCCCGATTGAATACTTCATCGAAGGTGGTCGCTCACGTTCAGGTCGCTTGCTACCGCCGAAAATGGGTATGCTAGCGATGACCGTGCATAGCCAATTACGCCAAACCAATAAGCCCGTGGTATTTATTCCAACTTATATTGGTTACGAGCGTATTATGGAAGGCGGCACGTATGTCGGTGAGCTAAAAGGTAAGCCAAAAGAGTCAGAGTCTTTAATCGGACTGCTCAAAGTTGGCCGCAAAATCGAACGTATCTTCGGCAATGTGCACTTGAGCTTTGGTACGCCGTTGCACCTTAGCGACTTTATGACAAAGTTCGATGTGCCAGCCAATAGTTTGCCATCCGATCGTACTGACTCGCCGCTTGATGAAAAAACCAGTGCCATGGTTGATAACATCGGTGTGAAAGTCATGCAGCATATCAATAAAGCTGCAGTCGTCACCCCTGTATCGCTATTGTCATTAGTTTTACTATCGGCACCGAAAGCTGCATTGGATGAAAACATCTGCCGTGAGCAAATCGCTTTGTATCAAGGTCTAGCTCAGCAGCTGGTCTACTCGGATGATACAGTTATCACTGATATGACGCCACAGCAAATCATTGATTATGGTATTAAGCTAAAACTTATTGAGCGTACGCCGCACATCTTGGGCGATATCATTCAGGTCGCAGGTAAGCAAGCAGCATTACTCAGCTACTTCCGTAACAACATTTTGCATGTCTTTATCCTGCTGTCGTTCCTGTCTGCGCTAGTCGCACGCAATGGACGTATCAAACGCAGCCGTCTCGATAGTATTGCTGAGCAGTTATATCCGTTCTTACAAAGTGAGCTATTCTTATATTATCCAGCACATGGCTTGGCTGATACGCTTAATAAGAAAGTTGATAACTTGCTGTCTCATGGACTCATCGTTGACTTGGGTGATGATACGCTCAGCGTTCCTGAGTCTAATAGTAAGCACTATCAGCAGCTGCAAGTTCTGGCAACTCCAGTTGGACAAAGCCTTGAGCGTTACTTTATGACGCTTGCCCTACTTGCTCAGCAAGGTTCTGGTAATTTGACTGAAAATGAAGTTGTTGACCTGTGTCACCTGCTCGGACAGCGTTTATCTGTGCTTTATGCAGATGATATTCCTGACTTCTTTGATCGCGCCTTGTTTACCAGCTTCATCAGTGCGTTGACTCGTCTTGACTATCTACAAAAAGACGATGAAACAGGCATACTGACCTTTGATCATCGTATTAATGACATTGCTCATCATGCTAAGTACGTGTTAACTCCTGATATGATGCAAATCTTGCAGCAAGTCGCTAGTTTGGACGAAGAAGAAATCACTCACGCCATTACTGAAATTAGTAATAAAAAGCAGCGTAAGTTTGGGCGTAAGCGTTAGTCTTAACAACTAGCCACACCCTTTAAGGTTTTAAGCTAAATAAAAAAAGACCGCTAATCATTAGCGGTCTTTTTTTGGATTGAACTATATTAAGCAGCCGTATTAGTTGGTAATCTTCTTGTACTTGGCACGTTTAGGACTGGCATCATCACCCATTGTCTTTTTACGATACGCTTCAAACTCAGTGTAGTTACCATCGAACCAAACCGGGCCTTCTTCTTCGAATGCCAAGATATGAGTCGCGATACGGTCAAGGAACCAGCGATCATGCGATACGACCATTACTGTACCTGGGAATACTTGAATTGCATCCTCTAGTGCACGTAAGGTTTCGATATCCAAATCATTTGATGGTTCATCGAGGAGCAATACGTTTGCGCCTTGCTTTAGCGTTTTCGCCAATTGCAGACGGTTACGCTCACCACCTGATAATTGACCGACGTGCTTTTGCTGATCTGAGCCTTTGAAGTTAAAACGTCCGATATAAGCACGGCTTGGCGTGGTGTAGTCACCAACCGTAATGATATCAAGGCCGTCAGAAACCTCTTCCCATACGGTTTTGTTATCATCTAGATGATCACGTACCTGACCGACATAGGCAACTTTAACACTTTCACCCAAATCAACTGAACCAGTATCTGGTGTATCGCGCTCAGTAATCATGTTAAATAGCGTGGTTTTACCCGCACCATTTGGACCGATAATACCAACGATACCACCAGCTGGTACGTTAAAGCTTAGGTTTTCATACAGCAGACGATCGCCAAATGATTTAGAGATGTCATTGATCTCAATAACCTTGTTACCCAAACGTGGACCAGGTGGAATATAAATCTCAGAGGTCTCATTACGTTTTTGGAACTCAGTTGAGTTCAATTCTTCAAAACGCTGTACACGAGATTTAGACTTGGCCTGTTGGCCTTTTTGGTTTTTGCGAATCCACTCAAGCTCTTTTTTTAGCGCTTTAGCAAATGATTCTTCTTGCTTGTTCTGCTGCTCTAGACGCGTGTTCTTTTGCTCTAGCCACTCAGTATAGTTACCTTCATACGGATAGCCATGGCCACGGTCAAGCTCCAAGATCCACTGAGCTACGTTATCCAAGAAATAGCGATCATGGGTAATGGCAACGATAGTACCGCTGTAGTTCTGCAAGAACTGCTCTAGCCACGCAACAGACTCGGCGTCCAAATGGTTGGTCGGTTCGTCAAGTAATAGCATGTCAGGGCGCGACAATAGCAGACGACATAGTGCCACACGGCGTTTCTCACCACCTGATAGTTTGCTAACGTCAGCATCCCATGGTGGCAGACGTAGCGCATCGGCTGCTTTTTCTAGCTGGTTGTTTAAGTTGTGCGCATCCCAAGACTGGATAATATCTTCCATCTTGCCTTGCTCTTCAGCAAGCTTATCAAAGTCAGCATCAGGCTCTGCGTATTCAGCATAGATAGCATCTAGACGTGCTAGCGCATCTAGTGCTTCGCGCATACCGTCTTCGACATTACCACGAACGTCTTTGCTGTCATCTAGCTGTGGTTCCTGTGGCAGATAGCCAACTTTGGTACCTGCCTGCGCGCGTGCTTCACCACTAAACTCAGTATCCACGCCTGCCATGATACGTAGCAAGGTTGATTTACCTGAACCGTTGATACCCAAAACACCAATTTTGGCACCAGGGAAAAACGATAGATTGATGTTTTTTAGGATTTCACGCTTAGGGGGAACAAGTTTTGACACGTTGTTCATCGTGTAAATATATTGAGCCATTAACACTCCGATAGACTGCATAGAAGAGAACAGCAAATGCAACTCAGCGATGATGCCAAGCGTGCCGTACCTCAAAATCAGGGTTACAAATTATAGGTCATTATCGCATTGTGGCGCATACCCTGCAAGCTGACAGGTTGTTTTACCAGTTGTTTTACTGTTTTTGGCAGCAGGCTATGCCCTTTAGCTATAAAACTCGCTTTAGAAAATAACTTAGGAGGTCTTATCTTAATGAACTAACTTAACATTTTGATTCATTAGCGTTTTATAAAGACCACAAAAAATAGCATCAAAACTTTCGCAAATTTAATCAATAGCCGTTAGCATGTTAGTGTGGCTTAACAAGGTCGAGTAGATCCGTTTGATATTTAATTATCAAAATCGATTGATCATCTGACTTTATGTTCGTCTCAACACCTACTTTATAACAATCATACAGGTACTGATAATATGGCCAACGGCTATCGCCCTGAAATTATTCAACGTGCGTTTGTCGATTTTATCGGATCGCGCTTGCATCCGTTTTGGTCATTGACGACTCCTAAGTTACGCCTGATCGCACGCTATACATTAAATGATGATTTGATAGCACTTCGATTTGAAACCAATAGAGCCTTTAAACAGCAAATTTCTGAGGTGATGGGTGGTTGGCAAGGCGGTCAATATCTTGATTTTCGCGTTTGTATTGATGGGATCTATTACCAGCGTAGCTACTCGATAGTGGGTTTGGCGCATCAACCCCTCTGGTGGCTCGACGATAATACCAGTAGTAACACAGCAGACCAACGCCATACGGTAACTATCGCGATTAAACCGCAAGGATTGGTATCTGACTATTTAACCAAGCAAATGCCATTGGCTAGCGTCGTTGATACAAGCCTGCCACTTGGTCATTTCACTTTGGGACAGACATCCATAGTAGTGCAGGAAGGCTCAGATAATAAGCAGTCCACTCCTTTGCTATTCATCGCTGGCGGTAGCGGTATCACGCCTATGCTCGGACTTATCACTCAAGCCCTGAGTAATGGACATCAGGTGACGCTATTGCATTATAGTCGGACTATTTCATCCAAACTGCAACATCAGTGGCAACAGCTGAACGATACTCATCCAGACTTCACTTATCATCTAATCCATACTGAAGATCCGACTACCTATTTGGCTGGTACACGATATTTAAGTGCAGAGGGTCTGCTGTTGCTAAACTTACCTCTAGCAGATACGCAGATATTTGCTTGCGGTTCACAAGCGTTATTAACTGGCTTATATAAAGTCGCCGCAGAGATAATTTGCCCTACAGACAAACAGTTGCGCGATAACATTATCGTAGAGAACTTTGGTAATGCTCTAGCTGATGTTGATGTCAGCAGCAATCAAACATTCGATAAGACGATACCTGTAGAAGAACACACTGTCTATTTACGGTCACGGCAACGACAGTTTAGCAGTGACACGACCATACTGACTGCTGCTGAAAATGCAGATATACGACTAGCATATGGTTGTCGGCAAGGTATTTGCCAGTTGTGCCGCTGTAATAAAGTCAGCGGCGTGGTCAAAAACGTCCAAACAGGGAAAGTGAGTGGTGATGGTTACGAGTCTATTCAGACTTGTATCAACATTGCCATGACTGATGTGGTACTCGATGTTTAATGACTGGCTTAATAGAAAGCATATGCTAAACAACCTATGAGAAGTAAAAGACAAACGTCACTTTATAGGCTAAAACTCAGATAACTTATCAAACCGGATGCAGTGCTGCTTATTCATGCCGTTTCGGTTAAGGATTTATTTATGCGCTTATTACCACCCGTTACTACGCCACAATCTGCTGTGCCTATCTTGACGCCTTTGTCCGATGCACAGCTAGCAAAAAACGCGCCCTTGCCTTTGACACCGCAAACGCCTTACACGCAGCTTAATGATAAAGCAATCAATGATAGAGGTCAGCCAGACACGTCAACACGGACTCGCTACCCAACAGTAACTGATGCCCCTCTATCAAAGCCTCAAAGTGATGCTTTAGCCGTAGAGCTCAATGCCCTGTACAAAAGCGTTATGGACTGGCTAGGTAGTGAGGATGCACGTTACATACAGCGGATATATGCCACCGTGGTATATAGTGAAATTATCGCCCGTGGTTTACTGGCAGCGGCTGGGCGTATGCCATCGAAACGCAGTCTTGTCGCTACTTGGCTACTAGGTACGTCTTTACTTAGCTTTAGCAAAATATTGAACAACATGGAGCTGGGTCATAACGTCATGCATGGGCAATATGACTGGATGCAACACCCGCACCTTAATAGTCAAAAGTTTGACTGGGATATTGTCTGCCCTGCTCCATTGTGGCAACACTCTCATAATTATCTACATCACACTTTTACCAATATTGTTGGCCGTGATCATGACGTAGGCTATCACTTGATTCGAGTGACTGACGAGCAGCCTTGGACGCCAGAAGATCGCTATAATATGTTTAGTACAGCGGTGCTAGCATTAGGCTTTGAATGGGCGGTAGCTTTTCACGATATCCAAATCAGTGCAGATGAATACGCTGACTCTCCTGATCTGCACAAAATCATGCAGCAAAAGTCTCGCGCGTTATTTGCCAAAATTGGACGACAAATAGGCAAAGACTATATCGCACTGCCGTCTGTGGTAGCGATGACACTAGGCCGTCGTGGCGCCTTTAGTACGCTGAGCGGTAACATGACTGCCAATACTGTCCGTAACCTATGGACGTGGGCGGTGATTTTTTGTGGGCATTTCACTGAGCAAGCGCATATCTATACCCATCTCGATGCCAATGAAAGTAAAGGCGACTGGTATGTACGCCAAATCCTTGGCTCTAGCAATATCAAAGGCAGCAAATGGTTTCACCTTTTGACAGGTAATTTGTCTCATCAGATTGAGCATCATATATTCCCTGATATGCCAGCTGCCCACTATGCAAAGATTGCGCCGCAGGTACAGGCCATGTGCCATAAGTATGGTTTAAGCTATAACACTGGCCGCTTTAGCACTCAGCTCAAGCAAGTACTGGGACGTATTTATCACTTTAGCAAACCTAGTGAAAAAGAATGGCAAGCGTATGTACAGTCAACGGAAAATGCAGATATTACTACTCATAAAGATGATAGGTCAGCGGTCAATTTAGAAAACAAATTAGAAGATAAATTAGAGATAGAAAATGTTGGTGGTCTCACTCGCTTTTTACCTCCAGTCGTTCGTAAAGCCATATCCTATGCATGGTGACCTATTCAGATTTGCAACCAGATACTGCCATGATAAGGTAGGACAACAAACATAAATGACGTTAACAATCGTCCTATCGACCATTACGGTAAGCGTCTAGATTATTAGGTGTCAAACCTACATACTAAACTGGCACTATTAAATTAATAAATATTTAATTCATAATAAAAATTCGATAATAAGAAATGGAGTATATTAATGAATAATCAAACCTCTAAACCAAATCTGGACATTGTTCATAATCAAGCAGCGAACCGCTTTGAGACATCTATCAATGGTCAGACAGGTTATATTAGCTATCAGGAAAATGCTGACAAGTTGGTTTACGATCATACTATCGTACCGCAGCAATTAGGCGGTCAAGGCGTTGGTTCAGCACTGGTAAAGCATGCATTGAATTATGCGCGTGAGCAAAATAAAAAAGTGGTACCGCAATGCTCATTTGTCGCGTCATACATTAGCAAAAATCCTGAGTATCAAGATTTGATTTAGCTGGCTACATAATTAGGCTCAACTAATTCTTTAACTAGGTTCAGTTAAGTAATATCGGGCAAAGCAGAAAAATATGTAGATATTTATTTAGCATAGGAGACATACCCCAGCACCACTTTTAATAAACCAATTCGACATAACAATAAAGGTTATTAATATGAGTAGTTTATCTGACAAACAAATCAATCTACAGCTAGAAGAGCTGGCTGGCTGGCAGCGTGACGGCAATAGCATCGTCAAGACGTATCATTTCAGCGATTTTATCGAAGCTATGAGCTTTATGAATCAAGCGGCATTTCATGCTGAAGCGCTTGAGCACCATCCTGAATGGCGCAATACCTACAATATCGTAGAAGTTCGTCTAACCAATCATGATACAGGCGGTATATCTAGTTTGGATATTCGTTTAGCCAAGCGCATGGAGCATATTATTCAGCCCAAACGGTTGTAGTAGCAAGTCTATAATGCATACCTTGATACTAATTATCTTGGCTCTATACCTATTACCCTAGTTGAAGCAGACAAAAAAAGACCCTCAATTGAGGGTCTTTCTTATAGTAGGTATTTACAACGATAAGCTGTGTCTACATCTTACGACTGACAAAGGCAACAATAAACAAAATCACTGCGACTGCTAAGAAAATGTATGCCAAATTAGCAGATAATCCTGCGACACCGCCAAAACCTAGTAAACTCGCTAATAATGCGATTACTGCAAAAATAATAGCCCAACGAAACATAATCTTCTCCTCAAATAATAGTAAAAAACAGATATTAGAATTTATATAGCATCTATTTAACTTGTTTTTATCTAATGCTAGTTATTACTGTTTACGCTTATAGATTAGCAATGTTCGTGTCCAAAAAACGTTCATTTTAGTAATAATATCGGTAGGTTATGTAAAGTTTGTAGTATCTGTTAATGTCTCATACCTCTTTTTCTTTAATAGATGATATTTTCGAAATAGAATTATATTTCTGAATACAACGTTATTTAACTGAGCATTCTTAAACTAAGCGCTTTTTACCTGTATGTGCTTTTATTGAATGCCCTTTTACTGAACGCTACTCTTTCAACTGTATGCAGAACTATTTTAAATTTCTCACGTTATATGTGATGTTGTATGTGAGGTAGGCTGCAAACTATAAACTGTAGCGACCTCACAAACCCCTAACCTAATCAAACGACTTGGTTTATAGTTTACTATCCACCTATTCTCAAATCTATTAAGGACAATACATATGGATACCAATACGGATACTGAAAACCCTATACAAAAAACCAGCGGCGACACACGCCCTTATGCAGTCGTTCTATATGGTGCGACAAGCTTCGTCGGTCAGATCACTGCCCACTATTTAACCAATTTTTTGTCAAATAATAAGAACGAAGATGGCTCAAATGTATCATGGGCGATCGCAGGTCGTGATGAAGACAAGCTCAATAAGCTACAGGCCAAACTCGAGAGCAAGGTAGACATTATTATTGCCAATAGTAACGATGCTGACAGCCTTGATAAGATGACAAATCAAACTCAAGTCATCATCTCAACTGTCGGCCCTTATCTGAAATATGGTGAGCCGCTGATTAAATCCTGTGCTGAAAACGGTACAGATTATGTTGATCTTACTGGTGAGGCTATTTTCATCAAAGATATGATGGACAAGTACCAAGACACTGCCAAGCAAAGTGGTGCTCGTATCGTCAACTCTTGTGGTTTTGATTCTATCCCCTCAGATTTGGGTGCGTACTTTACCCAAGCTAAGGCAGAAGAAAAGTTCGGCGAGACCTGTAATGTCATTCATATGCGTGTCAAAGCAGCGAAAGGTGGGATCTCAGGCGGTACTATCGCATCGATGGCATCAATATTTGAAGAAGCTGGTGAGGACAAAGCACGTCGCAAACAAGTGGCCAATCCATACCTGTTAAACGATGATGCCAACGCACCAAACGTACGTCAGGATAATGTTAGCAAACCAGTATATGACAGCAATCATAAGCGCTGGTTAGCACCGTTCGTCATGGCGACCATCAATACGCGTATCGTCCATCGTACTAACCAATTGCTCAGCTATGAGTACGGTCGCGATTTTAAATATGACGAAGCCATGTGGATGAAAGATGGCGTCAAAGGAAAACTGTCTAGCTATGCTATGAGTGCAGGTTTACTAGGCTTTGCCACTGCGATGATGATTAAACCAAGTCGCGAGTTACTATCCAAGCACGTCTTACCAAAAGCTGGCTCAGGCCCTTCTAAGGACGAGCAAGAGAACGGCTACTTTGATATTCGTCACTTTGGACAAACGGCCAAAAACGATACTATTACCGTTAAAGTAACAGGTGATAGAGATCCTGGTTATGGCAGTACCTCTCGTATGATTTCGCAGGCGGCATTATGTCTGGCACAAGATATTAGCAAAGAAGATATTGGCGGCGGGTTCTGGACACCAGCAACTGCGATGGGAGATAAGCTAATAACACGTTTAGAAGCGCATTCTGGTCTTAGCTTTGAAGTGATTGATAGTTAATCTATTGAGTGATAACAAAGGCTCAATGTCTTTATGACCGTATCTTGGCTTTGAGATACGGTTTTTTATTGTCTATTCTAAAATTGAGACGAAAATTAAATTAAGAACAACGTATTTTTTTGGTGAACAATGTTTCTGTTTGCCGATTATTTAATACTTTATGATACTAACCATTAATCTAGTACTACTATCGTTTTATAGATATTGTAGAAAAATCATACGTAAACATTAGTTTAATGAAGTATATATTATCAAAGGATTTATATAATAGAATTTAGGAATTATCTAAACACTGGCTTTTAATTATAAATAAAAACTACTGATAGAAGTTTCTATAATACTGACAGATAGCACTGAAAAAACTATTAATAACAATCAGCTAAGTTCAAATAACAACTATAAGCAATCAAACATTCATATTTTTAATGCTAGAGACATCGGTAAATATTTATAGTTAACAAACTCATTTATTAACAGCTTTAATAACAAAATCAACCTTTGCTACTAATGAGTTTTTGAAAAATATACAAGTTAAAATACTAGCTAGACTTTAAATATGACAGTTTCATAACGTCACAAGAAAACATTAAACTGTTAGAACCTTAATGAGTTTGCTACTGAAATATAAACTACATCGTTGATAATTTGCATACAGTATTTACAGACACCTTTAAATAAAAACAGCTCATTATTGAATATGAGTTATCGTTTTTAACTATTGCTAATTATGTATCATGGAGTTTTATAATGAAGAAGAATGTTTTATCACTAATCGTCGGCGCCAGCCTTGTATTGCCAACTATGGCAATGGCAGCACCCGTTAACAATAGCGATCTAATGCCAGCAGATATGCGTAACGCTGCTGTCGAGAGCACTGTACAGGCCGAAATAGAAGGTCCTGATGGTGAGTTGCTAGCGACTCAACCTGGCGCTGTAGATGTCGAAGCGTCAAATACTGCTGATGTCGATATGGACATGAATAATGAAGCAGATGAAATAAACGACGAAACTGACGATATGGATAATGAAGTAAGCAATGATAACGCAGCTTTGATGAATAACGCTCAGGCAACAACCAATGCGGCAGCAATGACTACTGCTACAACTGCTCAGGCTCCTGTACAGAACGCTCAAGCGCCTAACATGCAACACAGCAATGCAGACTATCAGCCTTTGATCGCTGGTGAAGCGGCTACTGAGAATAAAGTTGCAGATGCTGCTAGTACTTTGCAAGAAAAGAAAAAAGACAAGCGTGGTGAGTTATTAGCTACTCAGCCAGCAAACGTACAGTTCAAAGAGAACCGTCGTATCGCTGTATCACGCTAAGCAGATAACTAGTTTATTTGATTTAGTTTGTAAGCGTATTACTTATATAAAAAGGCAGCCATATGGCTGCCTTTTTTGTTATACCAAACTATAAATTTTAGCTATTTTTATCAGTATTTATTTCTTAGTTTTAGTCACGCCCGCTTCTTGTAATAAAGCGCCGAGTGTACCCATTTTACTTGGGGCTTCAGCTTTATCATTTTTCACTGGCTTACTACGATTGCTCGCGTTGTCTTTATCCTGACGCTTGCCACGTGGCTTAGACGGACGTTTATCAGCAGCTGGACGGCTATTATTTGGACGGTCACTATTTGCATTATTGTTGCGTGGGCGACTGGTTTTCTCACCATCTGTACTAGCTGTCGTAGACTTGGCAGCCGTACGGACAGGTTTTTCAGATTCAGGTTTCATGCTAAAGCCGATACGACCACGTTTCTCATCGATAGAGATAACCCGTACCGATACGATATCGCCAGGTTTGACACGGTTCATAGGATCGGCGACAAAATCATTGGCCATCTGCGAGATATGTACCAGACCATCCTGATGGACACCCACATCAACGAAACAACCAAAGGCCGTTACGTTAGTGACTACCCCTTCTAACGTCATGCCTTCGCTCAAATCTTTGATGCTATTGACGTCATCACGGAAATTGGCCGTTTTAAACTCAGGACGAGGATCACGAGCAGGTTTAGCAAGCTCTTCGATAATCGCTTTTACGCTAACATTATCATCGTTAGCAGCCAGTATAGTCGTATCAATAGTATTTAATACGCTATCATTACCGATGACTTCTGACAACGGCTTGCCCGCTTGTGCGAGTAAGCTATCGACCAATGCATAGCTCTCTGGATGCACACCAGTGGCATCTAATGGATTGCTACCATTATGAATACGCAAGAAACCAGCTGCCTGCTCAAATGTCTTAGCGCCTAGACGTGGGACGTTTTTGAGCGCTTCACGGCTATCAAATGCACCATGCTCTTTGCGATAAGTGACGATTTGCTGCGCCACATTGCGGTTAAGACCTGCGATGTGAGCTAAGATAGCTGGACTGGCTGTGTTTACATCCACACCCACGGCATTCACGCTATCTTGAGTTACTTTATCAAGACTGTCTGCAAGCTGGTTTTGATTGACGTCATGCTGATATTGACCCACGCCAATGGCTTTTGGATCAACTTTAACAAGCTCTGACAATGGATCCTGCAAGCGACGCGCGATAGAAACCGCTCCGCGTACAGAAACGTCTAGATTGGCCAGCTCATCACTAGCAAGTTCACTCGCTGAATAAACAGACGCACCCGACTCATTAACGATAACAGCTTTGGCTTTTAATGCATCATTCGCGGCCAAAATCTCTTTAATCATCGCATCTGTTTCGCGACTTGCCGTACCATTACCGATAGCGACCAAATCAACGTTATAAGTGCTCAACAGCGCATCGATGACTTCTTTGGCTTCATCCATCTTATTATCAGGTGCGAACGGATACACTGTCGCGATGACAGGTTTCTCTTCGTTATCTAACATGACATGACCTTGCGCATCGACGATGGCCATTTTTACGCCATGACGGATACCAGGATCGACACCCAAGATTACTTTAGGACCTGCAGGTGCAGACATTAGCAAATGCTGTAAGTTGCTAGCGAACACATCAATCGCATCCGCTTCTGCGGCTAGGCGCTTTTCAGTTAATAGGCGATGCTCGATATGCGGACGCCATTTGTCTTTCCACAAGCTACTGGCTGCCTCTACTAAAAACTCACGGCGTGCTGCTGGCGCTTTGGCATCGACGTCAAAATGACTGATGATTTTTTCGATAAAGGGTGCGTCTTCGCCTTCAATCTTTAGGCCCAAGACGTTTTCTTGACGACCGCGCAACATTGCTAATAGGCGATGATTTGGCAGTCGAGCAAGGCTTTCGCTATGCTCAAAGTAGTCTTTGAATTTTTCGCCCACTTCGCGCTTCTCTTCGCTCGCAACGCTCGATACGATACTGGCAGTTTTGGCAAAACCACTGCGTAAATTGTCCAACAAACCCAATGCTTGCGTCCATTCATCAACGATAATCGCTTGTACGCCAGCGAGTTGTTTTTCGATATCGCTAAAGTCAACCTCGATTTCATTACCACTGTCATCAGTGATACTTGACTGGATCTGATAATCAGCCAAGGCATCCATCGGGGTGATTTCTTGGGTCAAGACCGCTTGGGCAGCAGTATCAAGACCAGCGGCACGAGCTTTGGCAGCAGGTGAACGACGACGCGGACGATATGGCAGATAGATATCTTCAAGCTCAAGCTTAGACGTCGCATTATCGATACGCGTCTGTAGCTCATCAGTCAGATTGCCCTGTGTGCTTAGCAGTTCAGTAATTTTAAGGCGACGTGTTGCCATGTCACGCTCGTAATTAAGCGACTTCTCTAAAGCACGCAGCTGCGCATCATCAAGATTCTGAGTCTTTTCTTTGCGGTAACGCGCAATAAAAGGAACCGTCGCGCCTTCATCATAAAGTTTGACAAACGCATTGACTTGAGCAGTCTTAATGCCAAGCGCGCGAGCAAGCTTGTCGTGAATATTCGCGTGTGTGGTTGCATCTAAAACCTGTGCATTTGTCGAGGTTTGAGATGACGTTAAGGTATCAGTGCTACTCATATACGTATCAATCGTTGAGAAATGTAGCTTTGCATTATAGCAAAAGCTGCATGAATAAAAATCCTTTTTATCTTTTCGTTATTTATTGCGCATTTTAGGACGCAAATCGTTCTATATCACACATCCTATGGACTTGTTAAACAAACGCATACAGCATTTATTATCATGGGTGATGCAATTCTCGGTGCAATCTTATACACTAAAGTATCAATAACACAAATATTGATATGTGCTGATATATTGAACAATAGTTTTTAATTTTATGAAGTGCTTATTCGTAACCAATAATTAAATAATGATAATTAGTGGCAGTGTTTTTGCTCATAGCTATTTACTTGTAGTTTCTGATAACAATAATTTTTATAAAAGGATGCCTGTATGACTGATAACAACAGCCCTGACACGTTGACTCAGCGTATTTTAGTCGTCGATGACGACGCTCGTCTGCGCTCTTTGTTGCAACGCTTCCTAGAAGACGACGGCTTTGTCGTTCGTACTGCTCATGATGGCAGTCAGATGGACAAACTCATGCAACGTGAGCTTTTCTCTTTGGTCGTGCTTGATTTGATGCTGCCAGGCGAAGACGGTATCAGTATTTGTAAGCGTCTGCGTGAAGACAATGCAGATATTCCTATCATTATGTTGACTGCCAAAGGTGGTGATGCTGACCGTATCGCAGGTCTAGAAGCGGGTGCAGATGATTATCTGCCTAAGCCTTTTAACCCAAAAGAGCTATTGGCTCGTATCAAAGCAGTACTGCGTCGTCAAAACCGTGAGTTGCCAGGTGCACCAAGTCATCAAATGGAAGTGGTCGAGTTTGGTCCATGGACATTAGATCTATCGACTCGTACGCTCAAACGTGATGGTAACGTAGTCACTTTGACGACAGGTGAGTTTTCAGTACTAAAAGCACTCGTACAGCATCCACGTGAGCCATTGACCCGTGATAAGTTGATGAACCTTGCCCGTGGTCGTGAATGGGGTGCGATGGAGCGCTCTATCGACGTCCAAGTATCACGTCTGCGTCGTCTGATTGAAGACAACCCTTCACAAGCACGTTATATCCAGACCGTCTGGGGCGTGGGCTACGTGTTCGTTCCTGATGAAGCTGAGGTAGAAACCATCAAAAGCGAATAACTTTTGACTGATCTAATTCCTTTTAATATAGGCCGTGTTTGTTTACTCTCAAACACGTGCCAATATGATGAGCCTATTTGTGAAAAACCCAGTTATTTTTCAAAACATACCCTGCACGTTAGTGACAGGGTTTTTAGGTGCTGGTAAAACCACCGTAATTAATCAGTTACTGGCTACAAAACCTGATGACGAACGCTGGGCTCTCCTAATCAATGAGTTTGGCCGTATCGGTATTGATGGTGCACTCCTAGCAAGCTCCCAAGATAACGATCTTAAGCAAAAAAATATCGCCATTCGTGAGGTCAGTGGTGGCTGTATTTGCTGCACCAGTCAGCTACCCTTACAAATTGCAATCAGTCGTCTGCTCAGTGAGCATCATCCGCAGCGATTACTCATTGAGCCGACAGGATTGGCACATCCACGTGAGCTGATACTACAACTTAGTGCGCCGCACTGGCAAACTGCCCTAAAAATGAATGCGGTGATAACCGTACTGAGTGGCGAGCAGTGGCAACAGATTAAGTATCGTGATCACGATGGTTTTCAAGCGCATGTTCGTGATGCCGATGTGCTGATAATCAATCGTTATGTCCAATTAGATACTAGCGAAAAACAAGTCTTAGTAGAATGGATAACCAAGCTAAATTCACAAGTAAAAATCATTTGGGCAGCATCAGGGCTAACAGCATCTGAGGCAACAGACTCATCAGATAAGTTTGTAGCAAATAAACTTGTAACAGATACATACTCTAAAACGTTGAATGAACAACTGAATAAGCCCAGCTCTATCATTTCAAATCAACGAAAAGTCAGTATCTCTAATCCTACAAAATCGATGATTGGTTTACAGTCTCAAGACAACTCTTTGGCAACTGCGTCATCATCGATTTCATCTATCGATGAGACCGAAGCTCAGGCCAATCCTCAGACCAGTGCTGATAGTGATCTGCCCTATCGCTACCATGAAGAGCAGCAAGATTTTCAATTGGCTGGATGGCGACTACCTGCACACTACATACTAAACGCTGACGATTTACAGAATTGGTTGTTAGCATTGCCAAACTGGCAACGCATCAAAGGCGTAGTGCATACTTCTGATGGATGGATGCAGATCAATTTTAACCCTGGTAGTCTAACTACTAGAACTATCAACCCACAGACGGATAGTCGATTGGAAATTATTTTGCAATTAGGCAATACTGTCGATACACATGCTGTCGATAAAGCTACAGGAAAATCAGAAACTGAGAATGATGCCAAAGCGTCACTAGCCTTGATAGATTGGGAAGATCGCGATCACGAACTGATGGCACTGGTTATATAGCAACAGACAAAAAAAGGGCGGACATTGCTATTTTATCTAGCAATGTCCGCCCTTTCTTTTTTCAACGCAACTAACTATTTTTTAACGCAATTGACTGTCTTTACTACCACGACGATTAAACAGCTCAGCTGCTTTTGCTTCTTGTTCAAGCTCCGTCTGACAGCTAACACAATGCTGAATACCAGGCACTGCCAGTCGCCTTGCCTCTGGAATAGGCTTACCACATTCGTCACACAGCTCAGCACTCACACCTGTCGGTAACGAACGTCGCGCTCGCTCCAACGCATCATTTACAGTTGCATCCATCTGTTCGTGCTCAGCACCATCTCTTGACCAGCCACCTGCCATAATCTTATCCTATTTTTTATTCATTATAATGAGACAATACAAATGTCTTTAATAACAAATAGATGGGGCTAGCTATAGTTAATTGCAACCTGCAATAGTTTATAAAATCGTCAACAAAGAATGACGCAGTTATTTCGACTCAACTTAAAACTTTGCTACTAATCTTTAGGTTGTAGCTCAATGACTTGACCGCGTACGCCAATGCTTTCATCACTCATCAGACAGACATAGCCTGCCATGATATCCTCAGGTGTTTTTAAGCTCATAGGGTTTTCACCTGGATACGCATGCGCACGCATATTGGTACGGGTACCACCCGGATTAACGCAGTTAAAACGTAGATTGGTAGTGTTCTGAGTCTCTTGAGTAAAGATATCACTCATACCTTCTACTGCTTGTTTGGAAAGTGCATAAGCACCCCAAAATGCGCGAGGATGTGTACCTACAGTGCTAGAGGTAAAGACAACAGAGCCATGATCAGCATCTTTTAATAGCGGCAATAGCGCTTGAGTCAGCATAAAAGTCGCTGTGAAATTGACTTTCATCACTTGGGCGAAAGTATCGACGTCATACATCTCAAGCGGCGTCAATTGTCCTAATACACCAGCATTATGCAAGATACCATCTAACTGGCCGACCTCTTTATTAATTAGCCCTTCGAGCTGCTGCATTTCGGCGTAAGTCGCCCCTTCTAGGTTCATAGGTAACATAGCAGGCTGCTTACCACCAAGGCTTTCAATCTCATCGTAGACGTACTCAAGTTTGCTGCTAGTGCGTCCTAGCAATAAGACAGTGGCGCCATAACGAGCATAGGTCAATGCCGCAACACGGCCAATACCATCACCTGCTCCAGTCACTAAAATAGTCTTACCATCTAGGCAATTACTGGACGGTACGAAGCTACGAATGTCATCATGAGTCAAAGGCTGAATAGGACTTTGAACAGTTTTTTTATTGTCTTGTGGATCGACTGGTTGATTACTATTGTTACTCATGGCATTGCTCACTACTTATCATTAAATCATTGAGGATATGTGCTTATGGTTGTAAAACTGGTGATATATAGCAGTCTATAAATACTCAAACTTACCAGACGATAGCAGCAATTTATTTAACTGCTCAGGCGTATCCGTAATATAGTCGGCGCCCCATTTTTTCAAAGACTTTTGATCTTCAGGTGGAATATATCCATAAGCGGCCAAAATCGTTGGCATGCCAGCAGCGTTGCCAGCTTCAATATCACGTACATGGTCACCGACATAAAGTACGCAGCCTGCAGCCCCTCGCGGAATACCGAGTTTTTCTAGCGCCATGTACATTGGCTCTGGGTCTGGTTTGGTACGTGATACGTCATCTGGACAGACCAAAACCGCACAGCGTTGATCCAGTTGCATCTCACTTAATAGCTTTTCGGCTAAATAACGTGGCTTGTTGGTAACGATACCCCAAGGCACACCTTTTGCTTCAAGCTCAGTCAGCACCGCTTCAAGCGCCTGAAACACGCAGCTATCGACACAGATATCTGCTTCATAATCATCTAAGAACTGCTGACGAAACTCAAGCAACTCTTCCTCGCTGACTTCAAGCTGATCGTTATGTCTTAGCATCAATTGCACCATAGCTGAGGCACCCGCAGAGACTTGCTCACGGATTTCTGCTTCAGGCGGTGCCTGCCAATCGTTTTCGAGACTCATCTTACCAATGATACGAACAAAATCAGCAGCAGTATCGATTAATGTCCCATCAAGGTCAAATAAAACAGCTTTTACAAATTGGGTCATAGTGAATGCTCTTGAGATTGATGACGTGTTTAGTGAAAGTATGGCAAATAAATGGCTGCGTGCAGCATCAAGCCAGTGGCTTTTGTACGGCTATCATATAATTAACATCGACGTTTTGGGCAAGCCAGTAGCGTTTGGTCAGCGGATTATAATGCAAACCGATAATATCCTGACGAACAAATCCAGTATTAAGTGCCATTTTGTCTAATTCAGCTGGCGTAATAAATTTGGCATAGTCATGGGTACCACGATCAAGCAACCGCAGCACATACTCTGCACCAACGATGGCAAACAGATAAGATTTAGGATTGCGATTAATCGTTGATAGTACACAGACACCGCCAGGAGCCAGTAACTCATAACAAGCCTGCACAATCGAGCTAGGATCTGGCACGTGCTCTAACATCTCCATGCAAGTCACCACATCAAACTGACCAGCCTGCGTTTTTGCTAACTCTTCAACAGGTATATGCTGATAACGAAGCGTACTCTCCAACTGGCTTTGCTCTGCATGTAACGCAGCAGCTTTTAGGTTCTCTGTACCTAAATCAATCCCTGTCACATCAGCACCGCGGCGTGCCATAGATTCTGACAATATTCCGCCGCCGCACCCTATATCGAGTACTTTTTTGCCAGAAAGTCCTTGCTCAGCGGTTTTATTAGCAGCGTTTTGATAGCCACGTTTGACGTTTTCTTCTATCCAGTTTAAACGTAATGGATTGATCTCGTGTAGCGTTGCAAAGGCACCTGTATTGCTCCACCATTCACTCGCCAAGTTATTAAATTTTTCGACTTCGCTAGGATCTACGTTGATGGTGTTAGACTCTGTACTATTGAAAGTGCTATTGTTATTTTGATCACTCGAAGTTGATGAAGAATTTAAAGCTGAGCTCATGGTATGTTCCTTGATTGTCACTATCGTTATTATCGTTTACAGTGCACGATTATGTGCTTAATATTAGCATGAGAGTAGCAGTTTTGTCGTAAGCACATCGTCACTGATTGTGAATAGGCTTAAACTTTACCTTGTTTTTTGGGCAGTATCTTGATATAGAAGAGCTAAATACTTTTGTGAAAATACCGCATCCTGATACTTTCGACTGTCTTAAATATTACATAGAAATAAAGCAGACGTTTGAGAAACAGTAGGTTCAGAAAGTAACAAGCAATATACCTTAAATAATAGCTAACAGCTTTACAACTATTGGTTAAGAATGCGATTCACAAGTACATACATTTTACGTTATCATAGTCGATACTTTGCTATTGTTCGATTATACTCGACACTGTCTGGTTTAGACCCTTTAAAAGCTATATATTTTAGAGTGTCACATGTTTAATAACCATATAGACACCAACCTCTTAACCCATTCTAAGTCTCCACACCTCAAGGATAAAGTATGAAACGTGTCATCACACTGACTGGTCTAGCCATGGCCATTGGACTTGCCTCTATGGGCGTACAAGCTGCAGACTATGTCGCTGGAAAAGATTACCGTGTGCTAGACAACCCAGAGAAAATCAGCGGTGATGCTATCATTGTTCGTGAGTTCTTTTGGTATGGCTGCCCACATTGTAATGCGCTTAACCCGCACATGGAAAAATGGGCAAAAACCAAAGACAAAGATGTGGCATTCTTTAAGACACCGGCAGCACTTAACCCTGTTTGGGAAGCCAATGCTCGCGGTTTTTATGCAGCTCAGCTTCTAGGCTTTGAAAGTAAAACTCATGACGCATTATTTGATGCTATTCATAAAGATGGCAAAAAACTATTTGATCAAGCGTCACTAAGCAAATGGTATGCATCAAAAGGCGTGAATGAAAAGAAATTTAACAGCCTATATAACTCATTTGCTGTTGGCACAAAAATCGGTCGCTCTCAAGAAGGCGCCAAGCGTTATCAAATCACTGGTGTTCCATCTGTCGTTGTACAAGGCAAATATGTGGTAACTGGTGAAAACGCTAAAGTCGCTAAAGTTGTTGACTATTTAGTTGACAAAACTCGCGCTGAAAAGAAATAATTCGAGCCATAAGTACTTGAATAACTCACATGACGTACGATCTATCTATACGCCATGAACAAAAAAGCCAATCATAAATTGATTGGCTTTTTTGCATCTTAACCTTTTAGCTATACGTCTTTTAATTACTCATTTTTAACTACTAATCTTTCAACTAATAAAATTCTAATTAATAGATTTCTAGCTTGGTTATAGATGCTATTTTTTCAGCTGCGATAAAATAGCCACTTCACGAATATAGCTTGCCAAATCTGCTTTAGACTCTGCCAGCAACTCGTCATCTTGCATATGTTTGGCATACTCTATCCACAATAATAACTGATACATACTGTGGTGCTCAGAAGCTTTATATTGCTTCACAAACTGCTTAAGCGTACCTTCATCATTGATATTCAGACGCTCGTACCAGCTCTCTATTTTTGAGACTTGTTCTTTAGGAAAAAAGGCATCAAATAGTGCCTTTATCAGCTCATGGCGATTCTCTTCAATCATAAGCTTGCCAACACGCTTGGTCTGACGATTACGAGCATTGGCGCTGGTAATATCAGCCAATGCCATTAGCTCCGCCATAAAATAATCACTGGCAGGTAAGGCTTTTAGCTGTTTTTTCGATAAGCTAGCAAGCGGTATAGATAATTGCTGCAAGCGCTCATGGGCTTTTTTGAGTTCTGTGCGCGAAACGCGCATGTCCTGTTCTTTCCAGTCGATCATAAAAGCTTTCCAAAATAATAATTAATAAATTAAATAGTGTCTGATATCACTACCAACGACTTTTTTCGCGGTGTTTTGCTAATACCTTCACGCCTTTGGGCATAGCATCAGCAAGGCGGCGTTGTAGATGATCAGTGATAAAAACAGAGCGATGTTTGCCGCCCGTACAGCCTATGGCAACCGTGACCGTATGACGATTATTGTGCAAAAACTCTGGTAGCCAACGGGTCAAAAACTTATCAATATCACCCATCATTTCTGCTACTTCTGGATAATCTAAGAAGAATGCGCCTACCTCAGTATCCAGACCTGTCGAGTCACGTAACTCAGGGTTCCAATGCGGATTCGGTAGAATTCTAACGTCGAATACAAAGTCAGCATCAATGGGGCTACCGTATTTAAAACCGAAAGACAGTAGATTGATGACAATCTGGTTGTCCATACCTATGTGTTCACGCAAGCTGTCTTTTAACTGATGGATATTTAGGCTACTGGTATCAATCCTAATATCAGCGTGACTAGCAATTGGCTCTAATAGCTCAACTTCTTTTTTGATAGCAGCAGGTAAGTTGAAAGTAACATGCTTAGCATTATCACTATCGATATCTTGTGACATTAGCGGATGTACACGGCGCGTCGCATTGAAACGAGCTATCAGCGTACTCTCTTGTGCAGTCACATATAAAATCTGTACCGCATGCGACCCATAAGTCTCCTTAAGAGAAGCATACGTCACTGCGAAATTAGATAAATCAGCACGTGGCGTTCGAATATCGACACCCAGCGCAATACGATGAATACCGCTTTCATTGACCAGTTTATGAGCAGCATTAGGTAATAAAGACAGCGGCAGATTATCAATAGAGTAATAGCCTAGATCTTCTAAGATATTCAATACTGAGGTTTTACCAGATCCTGAACGCCCTGAGACCACCAATATACTGAGCTTATTCGTAGACGTCTGATCCGCTATCGTTGCTGCTGCATTACTATTTTGATCCTGACTTACACCCATGATCTACTCATCCAAGTCTATTGTATCTAGTCTACCGCTATGTCATAAAAGCTAATTTACCACTACCAACTGATTGTCCAACAAACGCGCTTTTCCTAGCCACGCTGCAACTAAAATAACGATATTTTTGTTTTCTATATTAAAGGTTTTAGAGTCACTTACGACAGAACCTAACTCCTCAGTCTTGATTTCCAGATAATCAATAATAAAACCTGCGTCACTAATACGTGTCCGCGTCTCTACTAATAGCTTATCAAATGCTTGCTTACTAAGAGCCGTACTTTTCAAACTCTGCGCTAATTCTTGCAATGCTTGATGTAATACAGGGGCAGCTTGACGCTCATTTGCACTTAAGTATTGATTACGCGATGATAGCGCTAAGCCATCATCAGCACGAACAATAGGCGCACCAATGATATTAATAGGATAACTCAAGTCACGTACCAACTGCTTAATAATAGCAAGCTGCTGATAGTCTTTTTGTCCAAATACTGCCACATCTGGTTGTACGATATTGAATAGTTTAGCGACAACAATACCAACACCATCAAAGTGTCCAGGACGTGATTGACCACACAACTGATTGGCAATAGCCCCTGCCAACACAGCAGTAGGTGGTGGTAATACTGGATACATCGCATCAATGCTAGGTGCAAACACGTAATCTGCATCCACTGTCGCAAGCTTGGCTACATCTGCATCTAATGTACGCGGATAGCTGTCAAAATCTTCCCCAACGCCAAACTGAATAGGGTTAACGAAGATACTGACCACCACTACATCTGCATGCTGTTTGGCAATTTTTACCAGCTCAAGATGACCGTCATGTAGATTACCCATCGTGGGTACTAGCGCAATGCGCTGCTGACGGCCTTGTTTGTCACGTTGCTGACCACGATAAGACTGCAGCGCTTCACGTAGTGACGAAATATCATGATAAATAATTGGAGACATGATTACTTTTCTTCTATTCAAACGTTCTGTTGTTCAATAGCTAAAATAACTTTAATAACTTCAAAATCAGCTAAATTGGTGCTGCTCAGTCGGGAAGCTACCTTCGCGTACTGACTGCTGATAAAGTGCAAAAGCACCTTCGATACTGTGAGCGCTATTACGCTCATCGGTTAAAAAATCATGAATAAAACGTGGCACTCGGCCATGTGCCATACCTAGCATGTCATGCATAACCAATACCTGACCATCAGTATCAGCTCCAGCACCAATACCAATAACTGGCACAGCAACAGCTTCAGTAACGGCTTTTGCAAGCGCGGCTGGAACACATTCTAACACTAGCAGTGCAGCACCTGCATCGACGACTGCCTTGGCATCAGCAAGCAGTTTATCAGCCGCCTCATCACCGCGACCTTGAATTTTATAACCACCAAACACGTTGACTGATTGCGGAGTCAAACCAAGATGTACACAAGTTGGTGTACCTGCTTGCGCCAAGGTCGTTACCAATTCACACAGCTCGCTACCACCTTCGATTTTTATGACATGCGCCCCTGCTTGCATCAATGTGCGGCTATTAGCAACGGCTTCTGGTAGTGTCACATAACTCATAAACGGCAGGTCAGCCAATATCAACGCGTGTTTGTTGCTACGGGCAATATTGGCAGTGTGATAAGCCATATCATTAACTGTCACAGGTAGTGTCGAGTCATGACCTTGTACAACCATGCCCAAGCTATCGCCAATTAAAATCGTATCAATTTCAGCTTTTTCCATCATTCGTGCAAACATCGAGTCATAACAGGTCAAGCACGTGAACTTGGTACCGTCTTTTTTAAATTTATTTAGAGTAGATAATGTCGTCATATGACCCTCAATTAATCTGCAATGCCTTTGATTATCAATATTGCTACTATCAGAGCTATGCTTGAAATACGTTAGACGAATCTTTCAAACATTTAACGTCTATCACTTAGTATCAATTACTTATAATCAATCGCTTGATAGTAATGTTAAACCTGTCCAATCGCGACTTTGGGAATAGTCACTTATCGACTTACCTGCAATGGTTAAGTTTGGTGCCAACTCTCGCAGTGGTATTAAGACAAAATTACGCTCACTTAAACCAGCGTGCGGTATTGTCAGTGTTGGATCAGTAATCTGTATCTCACCGTATAGCAAAATATCAACATCTAGACTACGTTCACCCCAACGGCGCAAACGTGCTCGCTTAGCCATACTCTCTAACTGCTGACAAAAAGCAAGCAGCTCGTAAGGGGCAAACGTTGTCTCAAAACCAGCCACTGCATTAACAAAATCCGGCTGGTCTTGTGGCCCCATCGGTGCTGAAGCGTAAAAAGAAGAGACACTTACTTCGCGTACTTGCTCATGTGCTCGCATCATTGCAAGCGCCTGCTGCAAATGATCGGTAGGCGAACCCAGCTCATTAGCGAGGTTGCTACCCAAGCCTACATAACAGGTAACCCAGTTACTATTATCTGTACTGTTATCCATATTATACGCTTTCAGTACCAGGCTGACGGCGGCGGCGCTTCGATGGTACAGGGCCTTTGTTATCAGTTACTTTCACAGCAGGCATCTGATCATTCGTATCTTGCGTCGCTTTAGCAGCCTTTGCAGTAGTTGCTTTCACCGATTTCTTGGCTCTCGTAGGTGCAGCGGTTTTTGCCGAGTCTTTGCTATCTAATACCTTGCTACCTACTTCCTTTACACTTTTCGTATCACTTCTATCAGACGATTCAACTGCAGGCTTAGGCGCTTTTTTCGCATACTTCGCTGCTGGCTGTGCTTTGCCATTACTGCCCTTCGAATTATTACTGCCTTGTACTTCGATATTGCTCGCACTATCTACAGTAGGTTGACGACGGCGACGCTTATGCGGGATCGGCTCGTTATTCATACTGACTAACGCAGGTGATCTTGCGATCGAGCGAGCTGGTCTAGCTGATGCCTGAGTTTCTGGCTGGTTAGTATTAGACGGCTGAGTGCTACTATTTACGCGCTCGGCTTTAGCTACTTGCTTTAATGCATCTTGATTGGTTGATACTGGCTTTCGCACAGGTGCTTTGCTGCGCTTTGACGTATCATCAGCTGACAGTTGCTTCTGCAATGGCGGCACAACGTTCTCGTGCTCTATAACAAATAATGGCTTAGGCTTTACGTGTTGGCTAGCCGATTGCTTGTTACTAGCAAGAGACAACTGCTGTAGCTGAGCAAGCTCGTTATTGTCTTGCTCTATTTGCTGCACGCCGTGTCTTCCGCTGTCATTGCGACTAGCTTTAGATTGGCTGGCAGCACGGCGACGACGGGCTGGAATATTTGACGAATCATTTACCATTGATTGCTCATTTCTACCTTTTTCAGGACGGTCATCGGCTTTGTTTTGCTTTGTACTGTTCTGATTAGGTGTTGCGTTATCAGTAGTTTGTGTTTTTGATTCTTGACGATTACGTCCGCGCCCACGTTGCCCTTTTTTATAAGCACCTCGGCGAATGTTTTCGTCAAACTCATCAATCGCTTGCTGCTGCTCTTGTTCAGACAAGGTTTGATACGTCTGCCACCAGTCACCCATATCGTTGGTTGACTCTGATAGCGGATGCTCAGCATCGCCACATTGCTCACGCAATAACAAAAAGTCAAAGCCCGCACGGAAACGTGGATGCTCAGATAGCTGAACGATTTGTTTGCTACGCGGGGCTGCAAGTTTTGGCTGCAATATCCAGATATCTCGAATGAATTGCTCAGCAAATTTAGGGATAGCGGTTTTGATACGTTGACGGTCGATGACTTTACCAGCAGCATGCATTTGCGCTTCGGCAAACGGCATATTGCGCTTCTTAGCTTTTGCCAATTGATGCAGATAGTTTTCCCATAGTAAGGCAGCATAGAAGAACGCAGGGTTGATACTCTTGCCCGCTGCAATACGCTTATCAGTATTGATAGCTACCTGATTGACTAAAGCACTTGGCTCAGACGGTGGATAAATAATGAGGCTATCAATCGCACCTGATTCAAACAATAGTGGCAATAGGGGTACTAAATAGCCACCGGTAAACATCTTTTGCGTTTCATCATAGAGACGATGCGGTGATATTTGCTCAAGCAGCGCCCAGTTCCCGTCATTGAATTGCTCGGACAACGCTTCATCAAACTCAAAACCTAGCTTGGCCTTGAAACGTAAGGCACGGAGCAAGCGCACAGGATCTTCTTCGATACGTACTGGCGCATTGCCCAATAGACGAATAATTCTGTTATCAATATCATCAAGCGCACCGCAAAAGTCATGAACGATACCTTTGAGCGGTTGATAATAAAGCGCATTGATAGAGAAGTCGCGACGGGAGAAATCTTGTTGGATATCGCCCCAAACATTGTCGCGCAGAATCATACCATCTTGATTGGTATTGGCATCACTGGTTGGTGGACCACGGAAAGTAGCAACTTCAATCAACTCGCGACCTGAATATACATGCGCTAACTGGAAGCGGCGACCGATAATGCGGCAGCGCTTACCAAAGACATCTTTAATCTCATGCGGCTTGGCATCAGTGACGGCATCAAAGTCTTTCGGGCGCAGACCTAATAAAGTATCGCGCACACCACCACCGACGATATACGCATCAAACCCAGCACGGGTCAATGTGGCAATCACTTCAGTAATGGAATTGGGTAATTCAGATTTGTTCAGTTCTAACTGCTTGGCGGCACGCTCGGCCATGCATCTACTCCTCGCCGGTATTCTTTAACTACCCCTGAATAACACAGCGTTTATCAGGCGGATGTACCCGCTAGTTTAACAAATTTTGGACCTACTGGGGGTGTTATGACATTTACTTACATGCTATTTTGTCAATATTGGGGTTAATTAATGCAAAACACCGCCATTAATCACGCACACTTAAACGTCTTTGGTTTTTCTCGACTGTTTTTGCACCGATACCTTTCACTTTTGCTAACTCATCCACTGTCTTAAAATCACCAAACATATCACGATATAAAATTATCGCCTGCGCTTTACTACTGCCGATACCATCTAACGACACTAGCTCACCTTCATTAGCTCGATTGATATTGATAACTTTCTGCTCACGCGCTTGTATAACAGCTTTTTCTTTCGCGATTAAATATTTATAGGCACGTTTAGGGTCGTCAAAACAAGGATCTGCATTCGCATTACTGATTGCGACCACAGACAATAGGAGACTAAAAGCGGTGGTCGTCAGTAAGCTGGCAAATGAGAATTTACGATGAGCGTTCATGTTGTTTCGCCGCTTCCCACAGTGCATCCATTTCTATTATATCGCTGTCCTCTAACCGCTTGCCAGCAGCAGCCAATTGCGTTTCAATGTAGCCAAAGCGAGATTTAAACTTGTGCACGCAAGTTAAGGTTGCTGTCTCTGCATCCAAATTTAATTTGCGTGCGACATTGACCAGTGCAAACATACAGTCGCCTAATTCTTTTTCGACTTCTCTGATATTTGCTTTGACCTCGATTGTAGACTTATCTGTTAGCTCATGCTTTAGCTCAGTAATCTCTTCATCTAGTTTATCTACGGCACCTGCAACACCTTCCCAATCAAAACCCAACTTTGACGCTTGCTTTTGTACATCTTGCGCCTGCATCAATGCGCTACCCGCTTTGACTTGATCTAAGCGACGCTTGGATTTACCACGTGCTTCGCGTGCCTGCTGCTCCTCAAGCTTGATTTCGTCCCAGCGTACTTTTACTGCCGCATCGTCTTTGAGCGTTTCGGCTTCAAATACATGTGGATGACGGCGAACCAGTTTTTCTTGTAAGGTCGTAATGACATCACTCATATCAAAGCGCCCTTGCTCCGCATACATCTGACAATGAAACACCACTTGCAGCAGCACATCGCCAAGCTCACCTTTGATGTCTTCATCATCGTCACCTTGTACCGCTTCGCCTAGCTCGTAAGCCTCTTCGATGGCATAAGGAATAAGACTATGATTGGTTTGCTTTTTGTCCCACGGACAGTCTGCCCTTAGTCGTGCCATCAACGCTAACAAATCATCAAGCTGGCCAGTGGCTTCTGGTGTTCCTTGTACTGGTACAGGCACGGTAACTTTATTGTCTAAAATACTCATAAGGGCGGCTCTTATCGTTTTATGTGTTGTTTGCTGATTCGTCTAATAGTTAGTGTATCATTGAACACAGCTTGGCTTATAATTGTGCTACTGACGACTTCATTTTACCACTGCTCATGCGCGAGGAACTTTATCATTATGTCCACTTCTGCGACCACCAGCTATCAACCAGCCGCGACATTCGACCCTGTTACTATCAGCTCATTCAAAGCCTATGACATTCGGGGTGAGCTTGGGGTCAATCTCGATGAAGAGATTTCCTACCGTATCGGGCGCGCGTTCGCACAGATTTTATATCAGCGTTATCAGGCAGCAGCTCAAACCCAAGCCGATGATGTAGCAACTCTAAAACCAGCTATCGTTATCGGTAGTGATATTCGCCACTCTAGTGAGCAATTAAAACAAGCCGCTATCAAAGGCATCGCTGATGCAGGCGTTGATGTGATTGATTTGGGCATGAGTGGTACTGAAGAAGTATATTTTGCTACCAGTCACTATCAGGCGTTAGGTGGTATTGAAGTGACTGCCAGTCATAACCCTATCAATTATAATGGCCTAAAACTGGTTAAAGAACATTCAAAACCAATCAGCGCTGATGATGGTTTGGCAGAGATTCAAGCACTGGCAGAATCTGGGCAATTCACTACGGACAACCAAACGGGCAAATTGCAGTTATTGACGGATAGAAGCGCGTACATCGATCATGTCATGACTTTTATCGATACTGAGAAACTAAAACCACTCAAACTGGTCGTTAATTCAGGTAATGGTAGTGCAGGTCCTGTGGTCAATTTATTAATCGATAAATTAGCACAAGCAGATGCACCGATTGAAGTGATTAAATTGCATCATACACCGGATGGTAGCTTCCCCAATGGCATTCCCAATCCAATGATTGAAGCCAATAGAGTAGCTACCCAGCAAGCCGTCTTGGAAAACAACGCGGATCTTGGTATTGCTTTTGATGGTGACTTTGATCGCTGCTTCCTATTCGATGAACGAGGTGAGTTTATCGATGGTAGCTACATCGTCGGTATGCTCGCTCAAGCTTTTTTAAACAAATACCCGAGTGAATCAATCGTCTATGATCCACGAGTGATTTATAACACCGAAGCAGTGATATATGAACATAATGGTAAGGCTGTCATCAGTAAATCTGGACACTCATTTATCAAGCAAGTCATGCGGGACTCAGGTGCTGTGTACGGTGGTGAAATGTCTGCCCATCACTATTTCCGAGACTTCTTCTATTGCGATAGTGGCATGATTCCATGGTTATTGACCATTGAGCTGTTGTCTATCACCGGCAAAACACTATCCGAATTGGTCACAGGCTATATTGCTGCCTATCCTAGCTCAGGCGAGCTAAACTTTCGTCTCACAACCTATGACGCACCAGCTATCATCAGCGCTATTGAAGAGAAGTTTAGTACGCAAAGCCCAGTTAAATCGACACTCGATGGTTTAAGTCTGAATTTTGGAGAGTGGCGCTTTAATTTGCGAACATCGAATACCGAGCCGCTTATCAGATTGAATATTGAAAGTCGCGGTGATCAACCGTTACTGGCTGCTAAAACTCAAGAAATTCAGCAATGGCTAGCAACGCAAGGTGCCGTACCAGCATAAAGTGATTGACCCAGTAAAACAGTTCTGATTATAAGTCGAAAAAGGCTCGCTAATGAGTATTCGCGAGCCTTTTTCTATACACAGAAAACCTTAAATCAAACTATTTAGTTCGACCAATACCCATATAGTCACCTACTAAGCTATTAATTTGTGAGCGTGTCAGGGCATTTTGCGCATCAAATACTGGCATGGCTTGTTGATTGATTTGGGCGATATCTAATTGATCTCGCGGTGACCAACTAACGATGAAAATAGCATGGGTATCGCAAAGCTGTTGATAGGGACTAGTAATCAGCTCAAGCAATGGCTGTTGCTGATAAAGCTCGGCAAGCTCGTGCTGTGCCTTATCACTATAAACCAGCGTACGAATATTATAAGACCACAGTAATGCTAACAACGGATGGATAGCTGAACCAGCGGTACGTCCTGAGCCTGATTTATAACTACCGCCCCAAATCATGACTGTTTTATTATCAATAAACCCATCAAAATACTGCCAAAATTTACGGAATATAAGCTCTTTTTGGTCTTCATTGATATGCACGATAGATTGCAATAAAGGCATATCCAAACTGTGGGTACGGCTTGATTGTTGCAATTTAGCCAGCTCTGTGGGCAAAGTATTACCACCGAAGCCCCATCCTGCTTTTAGATAACTGCTGCCTACCCGCTCATCCAATCCCATAATACGACTGACTTGACTGATATCAACATTTTGACTATCAGCCAAACGTGACATCTCATTCATAAAGCTCACTCTAGTCGCTAGCATTGCCATGATACTACTGCGAGCAAACTCTATCGTTGCGATATCAGCATGATGAGTAGCGCGTGCATGCTGCATTAAAGGTTTCAACACATTCAAGTGCTGACTGCTACTCACTGTCTTTTCACCCAGTAGCCATAACGAAGGGTTCAACATCGAGCTATAAGCATCGCCATCTTGTAAGAATACAAATGGCACATAATAGACCCAAGCACGTTGCAAACGTTGAGCCAATTCTGCTACATGGCCTAATTGCTCAATGCCGCTCATAATCACAGGTAGCGCCTGCTGATGGCTTTGATTAAACGCGATAATCCAACTGTCTTCTGTCCATGCTAGCTTGACACTGTCTAAAAACAACCAATAAAGCGTCACTGTACTTTGAACATCAGTTTTGTCATGGCCTACTGCTTCATAGCCTTTTATTAGCATATCGGCACTAGCTGGTAATTCCTTACTAGTAATAACCTGCTGCTGCTCATACATTTGCCATAGAGCTTGCAGGTGATGCTCAAAACCATATTGCTGTATCTGCTGCGTTAGTAGCGCCTTGTCTGCGTAAAGATGCACACACTGACCGAGACTTGCCAGCACTACTGCGCTGGTAATTGCCTCTATACTGTGACCAATAAGCACACAAACTGTGGAATCAGTTAATTGGTTTGGTTCAGATTTATTGTTATATTTATTCATATGGCTACCATCTAAAGCCGTCTCCATGAGCGTGCTTTCCTATATTATTGACGTATCAATACTACTAAGGCAGCTGTTTAATACGCTGTAGTAATTGGTCAGTAGACGTATCGAATAGGCCTTGAGCATCTTTCTGCACATGCTGCATAGCATGGTGTACGGAGTCTGCCATTTGCTTGCCCATCTCGACGCCCCATTGATCAAACGGATTGATATCCCAGATACTGGCCATGACATAAACCTTATGCTCGTAGAGCGCTATCAATGCTCCTAAGCTATGCGGCGTCAGCTCATCAATCAGTAATGTGGTTGACGGTTGATTCCCACGGTAGTACTTATATTTGTCTGCTTCGGAAACTGTCTGTGGATCCACCAGATCTGTCACAGCAGCATTACCAAATGCCAATACTCGACTTTGCGCAAGACAGTTGGCTAAAGACAATTCGTGCTGTTGCTGCAATGATGAGTTCTGCGCCTCATCACCGTAGCGTCGCACGCAAGCGATAAAATCACAGGAGACTTGCTGCGTACCTTGGTGTAGCAGCTGATAGAATGCATGTTGTGCATTTGAGCCAATTTCACCCCATAGAATTGGACACGTATCATAGTCAATATGATCCCCATTCCGAGTAACAGACTTGCCATTACTCTCCATCTCTAGCTGGGTAAGATAGCTAGGTAGATAGCCCAATCGGCCATCATAAGGCAATACAGTGTGCGCGTTTACTTGTAAAAAAGTACTGTTCCAAACAGCTAGCAAGCCTAACAGTACGGGTAAATTGTCGGCAAAGTCAGCTTGTGCAAAATGCTCATCCATACTATGAGCGCCACTTAATAATGCCTTAAAGCCATTCATACCGATACGAATAGCAATGGCAAGGCCAATCGCCGACCATAAAGAAAAGCGACCGCCGACCCACTCCCAAAGCTGCAACTGATGCTCAGGATGAATTCCCCAAGCACTCATTTTTTCACTATTGGCTGAGATGCCGATAAAGTGTCGACGCAATACACTATCTTCTGTGCCTGCACGGAGTTTTGCCGTCGCAAGTAGCCAAGATAATGCTGTCTTAGCATTTGATAAGGTGTCAACCGTACCAAAGGATTTGGAAGAAATAATAAATAGTGTGGTCTCAGGGTTTAAATGCTTGAGTAGATTGTCAAGCTGCGTACCGTCCATATTGGAGACAAAATGCACCTCAATACTGGTATCTGCCCATTCGTCGAGCGCTGTAGTCGCCATGAGTGGGCCAAGATCAGAGCCACCAACCCCAATATTGACAACATCTGTAATTGCCTTGCCCGAAAACCCGCGCCATGTGCCATTGCGCACGCGCTCTGATAAGCGTGCCACTTGTGACAAACTATGATGTACATCAGTGACGATATTTTGTCCATCGACTTGTAATGTCGCTGTCGCTGGCAAACGTAGCGCCGTATGCAACGCAGCACGCTGCTCGCTGGTATTTACCATAGCCCCTTGCAGTAATGAATCAATACGAGCATCTAGCTCACAACTGTCAGCCAAACTCAGTAAGTTAGACAATACTGTCTGATCAATACGCTGCTTACTAAAATCCATATACAGCGCACCAGTCTGCACGCTAAAATGCTTGGCACGCTTATCATCTTGCGCAAATAACTGTGCAAGCGCCCACGGATGTTTTGCAAGCGTCTGTAGTTGCTGCCAGTATTTAGAATGTCGAGCACTGCTATATGCCTTATCGCCCTTTATCTCTTCCATCAGCTATTCATCATCTGCTAATTGATGCTTGGCAAAGTAGATGAATGCCTGCATATACGAACGCATATCGCCTGCATCGTAGCTATTGCCGCGCATAGTTGTGACATGGACACCGTATTCACTAATAAGCGCGTCAATCGCATCTGTCAGCTGAATCTCACCACCGACAGATGCTTTAGTATTGGCTAAGTAATCAAAGATATGGTTGCTGAATACATAGCGTCCTACCACAGCCAGATTGGAGGGGGCATCAGCTAGATTGGGCTTTTCGACAAAACCAGCCACTTTAAAGCTAGCATTAGTATTTACTTCTTCGTTAATATCATTAGTGTCACTTAGCTTTTCATCTAGTTGAGCAATACCGTATTTATGTACGTCTTTATCCGCTATTTGATCAACCAATATCTGTGAGTGACCATCTGTAGCAAAGGCGTCTAACATAAAGGCCAAATTATCAGCAGACATATCAGTGGTAAATGGATCAAGCACGACATCAGGTAACAATACGGCAAAGTCATGCTCGCCGATAATTGGTCGCGCTGCCAGTACTGCATGTCCCAAACCTAACGCCTTACCTTGACGTATCATCGACACCGTCACATCTTCTGGCAACCAATTTAAGCTATTAGCCAACTCATCTTTGCCTTTGTAACGTAATTGATTGTCCAATTCAGCATTGATATCAAAGTAGTTTTCAATCGCGCTCTTTTGCGTATGACCGACCAAGACAATATGCTTAATACCCGCAGCGATAGCCTCTTCGACCACGTAATGAATAGCAGGGCGATTGCCAAGCGGTAACAATTCTTTTGGCACAGATTTCGACAATGGCAGCATACGTGTACCAAAGCCTGCGACAGGGATAACAGCGTGAGTGATTTTTTTCATAGTATGTTAGCTATATTAAGAAGATATAAGGAAATACAATATATGCTGATAAGGAGCTATAAATCAATAAACTCTACAATTCGTTTAATCCATTGATCATAATTATAATTTTGTAATACATGGTCACTGGCGTAGCGCATTATCTCTGTCTGCTGTTTAGTATAGCCTTTGGAAAGTTGGGCAAACAATTCGTCTGCCTGCTCTTTATTATCTACAACTTCACACATACCTTCAAAGCGGGTACTGACTGACAAGCTAGGATTGGTCACTGCCAACCTACCACAAGCCATGATTTCAATCAGACGGCGAGAAAACATACTTGGGGAATCGGTCACGGTGTTGACGTTGAGACAGTGTGAATACTGTCTGAATAGCTCACCTGTCTGATCGTAAGGAACCGCAGGCTTAATAGTCATACTCGGTAGCTCTGGATAACGATAGACATCTGACTTACGATCAGAGTTACGGTCTACGATGGTCAGCCCATAAGGAGAGGCTGCAGTGAACGCCATATCCTGCCATTGCTGGCGCGCATTATGAATATGATGGCTATAACTACCGACAAATAGGCTCTCATTATATTGAGGCGGTAAGGAGGTAGGATAGTGAAACTTAGGCTGCACAGCAAAGGGTAGCACCCCTACTTTTACGCTACTGCCTAAGATTGACTGGTAGCGCTCAACGCAGTTTTCATCAACGGTTAGTACATATTTGAATAAGCTGGCAGAATCAATGAAACGGTTAAAGTGAGCACCATCTTCTTTATTCCAAAATACAGCGGGAATATTATACTTGTCCGCCAGTTCTAAAAGTCTACGTAGCTCGACATTGTTACGTTCAGGATAGTCAGGATAATTGGCAATCTTATAGCGCCATTTGTCTTTGTGACCACGCCATGCTGATTCGACTAGGATGAAGTCAGGTCTATACTTTTGTTTTTTCCATAACCAGCTAGCTCCCTTAAAAGTTTTTATATTTGCTATATTTGATGATGCAAGAGCATAAACCGTTAACTCATCACTAATTAAACTAATACTAATATTTTTCAATATACTCACTCTAGTGGACCGTGTCCTATATAAGACTCTTATTAGGAAATAACACCTTTTCATTCTTAAATGTTTAGCGTTTATGAGCAAACATATAGTTTGGCTCTTTAAATATATTATGATTTAATATCCAACTTAAGTCATAATTCACATTATTTAATTAGAGAACTATTATTTATTTACGTTAGAAAACTTTCCTTGTAACAAATCTTTTTGTAACCTATTCTCTGCTAGCAAATATTCCTTTCCGAGTTTCTTATCATAACTATTATTGAATCGTGAGTAAAAACCAGGTATAGGTGTAAGCTCTCCTAACCTATAATCTTCATTCGCAACTAAGAAATCCACTCTTATAAATGGTAAGGGTATTAGACAGCTAACTTCTTTAGCTATAGCAAAAATTTCTTTATTAAACCCCTTTCCATCAAAAAAATCTCTTTCTCTATCTTGACAGTCATTTATAATATTAAAATCTTCGTCATAATAGCAATAATAGTTCTTATCATTGCTTCGAATTATCTCAAGGGCTATAGGGGATGCTCCATAAAAAGAGTAAATTTTAATATCTCTAGCTATTTCATCATCATCTGAAATTAACTCTTCTATAATTACGTCCAAATCTGAGTAAGATTTATATTTCTCCTCAAAACTTTCATAATCAGAAATTAACTCTTTATCTCTAAGGTCAAGGTATCCATCTGGACTTTTAACAAAAACTCCTTTACTACCAGCACCTCTTACAGGCTTTACAATACATTTACTATATTTCAAAACTTCTTTAATATCTGCATTATATTCATATACTATTGGAACCTTATAACCTTTACTACTTAAAAAATCTGCTGTATCTTTCTTAGAAAATGAATTTAAAATACTGTTTCTTTCTGGTAAATTATTTCTGAGAAGAGCATTTGTAATACATGTTTTAAATGAATATCCAATACCATTTCGAGCAATCAATGTAGCATCACTACTATCAATGAACGAAGGGGCTACATAGGCGCTTTTAAGCATTCTAGAATCTTTACTTCTAATCACTCTCTGAGCAACGTCAGAATACTCTAAAGATAACTGTTCTAGATGCTCAATATCATTTTCATAATACTCTATGTTACTTACTTTTCTAAGGAGGCTTGTAAGTAAATTAAAACTCATCTTTTCCCCATAAATCTTCATAAATACAGTTAATATATGAATATTCCTAGCGTCCATATTCTGTAGTGTGAAGTTATGTTCATAGTTAATATACTTACCGCCTTTTGATATAATCCTACCTTTATTGTCTTTTGCGTACACAGTTATTTCGATACCTTCAAAACCACTAATATGAACAACTGCTGATTGGTAATCAAGAATAGTTATAGTAGTACTATCTGCTACAACTTTATATATACTTTCTCTAAAGACACTAATACTAGTTTTTATTCCATTAACACTTTCTAATTCAGGTATTATAAACTTCTCGAAAAAGAAGCTAGTTCTATTTTCAAAAGACTCTATTGTACGCTTTAAACTATCTCCATCATTTAAAATTTTATCTTTATTGATTAATGCATCTACAATAATACTATAATCATTTATTGATATATCGTCATGCCCACCTCTCGTTGGTATAACTTTAATATTAGTATTAGCGTTAACATTACTCTGATTAATAAGATATTTCAAATGTGAAAACCAATGTGAACTATCCTCTATCCCACAACAAACATAAATATCTATAGGCTGACTTGAATACTTAATTCTATTTAATATAATATCATTCAACTCATTTCTATTTCTACCTGTTTCAACTATTGCTTCTGGATTTTTATCAAATAAATAATCACCAATTTTTATCTGAGGTGCATTTATCAATAAAGATCCAATGCCTAACTCTAAGCAGGCTAGTAGTGCCCCACTACCACCTTTGGAAGAACCTAAAAACCAGATATCTAGACTTGAAAGGTTATGGAACTCAGTCCGTAAGATATATATTATTGATTTCAAATAACTATCTTCACTATCCCCTAGAAAATATGTTCCGCGAGGATCTTTTCTCGGAGTATTAGAATCTAAAAAATAGATAAAACTATCTTCATCATTCTCTACAATTTTTTTTATATAATTATATTTTTGAGGAAAACCTTTCTTGGTAAAAGCACTAAAAAATATAAACAATCTATGAGACTTACCCTTTTTTATAATGAATCTGACTCCATCATATTCATATTCATCAAAATCAAAAACTTTTTCACCATTTTTTAGAAACATTTCTTCTTCCTATTCTATATTTTCAGAGTACTTATGCTTTTAGATAACAAATCTTATATCTATAACATTAAATATAACTATGAATCTCATAGTGATTTATATATTATAAGTATGTTCTATTGTTTTATATAAGAGGGGAGATTTATTCTGAAAAGCATATTGGCTAACTTAGTACTACTAAAAACCTATAAAAGTGACTATTCTATAGCTCAAATAATCCAGTAGCAATAATTGTAGACACATTAATTCCATCAGTGGCGTGGCCAAACTTACCTTCTTTTACAGCCTTATCTAAACTATTAGAAGCCTTATTGATAAAATCCTTACCCCATAATTTTTTTACTAACTCAGTGTCACATGCTTTATCAAAATCTTCTTTCAAATATATAAACGGTGATTTTTTAGTGTGAAGTGATACACTCTCTTTGAAAAGATTATTGCTCGAGAAAACCCTCCCTACTTTAATTGGTACATTACCTGTTATCTTAGTTAGTTGTTCTAGGTTTTTTTGTGTAGGAAACTTTTTCAAGTTATCGAATGGAATTTCCAATAAACCGTCAGTAAGGTTAATAAGATCGTAAAGAACTTGTGAGTTTTCCAGTTTTTTAGAATTTTCTCCTGTTGATATATTGGTTAGATATCTTGAGCTTAAAGGACTAAAAACGACTCGATACTGTGGGAACAGACCCGAATGGAACCTATTCCTAAAGTGCTTATAATGAAGTATTAAAGGATCTATAGCGCTACCATGCATATCCATTTCTTGCATTGTCGATAGGGTATTATTTAAATCACTAGCGAATTTGTTCTTCAACTGAGTGTCTTTGAAGCTTTTTGATAGAGACGCTATAAAACTATCATAATCATATATTTTTGGATTTTTTGCATAAAATATTCGATGGTTTTCACCACCATGTCCACCTATTGATACCTTTCTATAGTCACTTTCAAAGATAGGAAAATAGATTGGGTGATATAACCCCAAGCTTGTGTCCTTCCAAATCAAGTATTTTTCTTGCGCATTTAGTTTTTTTGGATTGTAGATAGTAGGAGGGCTTTTATCGTTTAGCTCATATCCATAATGGTTTGTAATTTTCCCAGCAATCTTGATATCGATATCATCTCCTCTTGTCAAACTACTAATCAACCTATAATCAGCATTTACCTTCTGAGTTTTATTAGCAATGTTTGATAGTGAAAACACCGACCGTGAGTCTAGGCCCCCTGTTAGACCTTGCTGAATAAAAAAGTCTTTGCATGAAAGTAGAGTTGCTATTCTCGATGACCACATCGCGACAAAATTTCTTAGTACATTATCGTAATCAGTCTCTAAAAAATCTAAATTATGTATTTTTCTAATTTCTAGCTTCTTAGCCCCAATTTTTAAAATCGAATTTAAAGGTAATATTTTTATTTCATTTGCTATTGTATCAAATGTCACAGGCTGCTGAAAAACAGATATGCCAATATGCATTGCCATGATCGATTGAATTCTTGGTGTGACCCTAATTGAGTTCTCGGCTAAATGTTCAACTATCTTCGTTAAAGAATTTGAAACTGCCCAACTCCCTGTTTTTTCATCACTAAAATATAATATTTTTTTATATCCGGAATAATCGCTACCTATTTCATATCCGTTATCAACTCTTTTTGCTGTTACGTAACAACCGTCTTCACCTAGTGCAATCTCTCTACCTGTTTCTTCAAAATACTTATCTGCACCTTCCTGACCAAAAACAAAATTTTCTTTATCGAAACAATAGCCTTGAAACAGTCTTTCTGGATTATCCTTGAAACTAGATAATAGATATGTAAGTTCATTTTGCATAATATATATTTCCTAGCTAATTTATATTGTAATAAAATATTTTAGGATGATTTTTATTGTAAACATTATATTAGGAATATGGTCGCACTCAACACTATCTCAACTATTAGAGTTTTCAGTAAGTATTGTTCTGCAAATACAACTCATTCTTAATCACGGTAGTAGTTTTCACCCAATTTCTTTCAACTTCAACCCAAGCTCTTCCGTTCTCACCTAGAGTCTTTCTTAGACTTTTGTCATTCATTAACAACTGCAACTTATCGGCTAGATCACTGACATTACCTTTTTCAAACACTAATCCGGTCTTATTTTCAATGACCATTTCTTTTAATGCTTGTACACTAGAGACTAAAACAGCCTTTTTCATAGCTAATGCTTCTAATGGCTTCATTGGAGAAACTAGCTCGCATACTGGCTGGGACTTGCGTGGGAAGGGAGCAATATCTATAAGGGAGTAATAACTCTCAACTTCCTCAAAAGGTATACGCCCAGGCATAATTAACCAATCATTAAACCCATAAGTTGTCGCAATTTCGCTAATCTTGGCTGTAATAGGACCAACATCTTGACCAGAAGCATTTTCATTACCTACAAGTAACAACCTAAATGGTACACCTTTGAATTTCAGAATAGCACAAGCCTCTGCTAGATCATCGAGACCTTCATATTGTACAAAAGTACCAATATAACCAATAACTGGAACGTCATCCGGAATATTGAGTTTTTTTACTAGTTCCATGTCGCGCTCTTTTGGGATAAAGTTATCTGGCGAACACGAATTAGGAACCAACGATATGGCTTCTTTTTCAACCCCTCTTCTTACCAATTCATTTATCATGGGATTCGTTAATGTGAAGACATGAGTAGCATGTTTTGCGGCTAAGGTCTCAAGTAACACTTGCACAGTATAAGCGGGCTTTTTTTCGAACTCTGGCTCACGCGAAACGCGCGTGATTTCCCAAAGACCACGCACTTCATAATAGAAGGGAATCCCTAATCTTTTAGCAGCTATAAGACTAGGAATGGCTGTAATATGATTGGAGGCTGCTATAACATACTGAGGGCGATATTCTCTAAACCTTGTCTCAATTACATTTGCTGCCTCAAGCATGTAATCATAAGGAGTCATCCCTCTACGTGATGTTGATAAAGAACGCACATATCTGTAACCGTCTATAATTTCAGTTTCCGGTACGTCTTCAGCGTCTAGATCATCTTTGATATCTATTGGAAACCCTGGTCGATTGATAATAACCACTTCGAAACCATGACTTTTTAGACCTTCACATACCCCAAAAGCTCTGGTTGCATAGCCACCAGAAGAATAAGGAAAGCTATTATGTAAGACATAAGCAATTCTATTAGGGATACTATCTATCATATCTCTAGGCTCACTAGGAATATGGTTTTCAACAAGTAGGCTATAGGCAGGAGATTTATATATTTTTTCTAATAATAGCTTCTGTTTGGAGTCTGATGATTTTTCTAAAATAGGTACAAGTTTTCTTAAAACTACAGACGTATTAGCAAAGTCTTGGTTTCTTTGATATACCCATAAACTAGCTCTCAATATTTTTTCACTTTGATCTATCTTTAAAGCTTCTTCACAGAAATATATTTCTAGTTTTTTATCATGGGCTGATAATGCTTTTGAAACCTTAAGTAATAAAAATGCCTTATCTGCTGTTCCCATATGATACGATTTTTCTTCTACAAAATATAAGAGCTTTTCCTTACCATATTTGAAATAAAATTCTAGAACTAAATCGGGAAACTTAGAAGACTTATAGTTCAATAAGTTGTTTTCATAGACAACATCATACTCTTCTAAGGTGTTCATACTTTTATCAGACAACAAAGAGGTTAACTTATGACTGAATAAATCTACTAATGCAAAATATTCTTGGTCATTCGTTTTTTCTCCTTCCTGAAAAAGCTTGTTGATCACCATTTCTAATTGATTTAAATCTCTTAAGTAATAGTTAGTCCATGCGTAAGCTTTTAGGTTTTTCTTATTACTGTTTAATTCAATAGACAAGCCCATTAACGTTTTATACAATTTAGGATTCTGATCCTTCACTGTAAGCGCATTGTCATAAACTATATTAGATTTTTCTTGTGCTGAAATATCATACCATTCCAAAAACTCTGTAACACCTAATAACCCATGCTTTTTATGAATCTTGATCAGTAATTTATCAAGTGAACTAGACCTAAGAAGCTGTTCATAGTTTATCTTTGGTTTTTTATGAGAGCGACGGCTCTTAGCATCTTCTCTTAGAAGGTATAGCTTCCAAGGCAAGGTTAATGCACCTTTAACAGTTTTAGCATCAATTAAAGCCTTACCTAAACGATAGGAAATAGTTTGATACTCACTTTTAGTCGTCTCTTTATTTTTCATTTATATTACTCTTAAGTCTAGTATTGATTTTTTTACATGATACCTACAGCGTCTATCACTGATACGTTACTTTTTAAATCTTCTTTTTTAAACTCATTATGAGCCACTAAAATAGCAACGATATCAGCTTTGTCTATCGATTCAGATAAGCTTACCAACGTCCCAAACTCTAGTGTTTTAGGCAGTTTATCAATATTCGGCTCTACCAGTAGAACTTCTGCTGAGTCTACATCTAACATTTCTCTAGCAATATGAACTGCAGGGCTCTCTCGTAAATCATCAATATTAGGTTTAAAGGCCAAACCTAGTAACGCTACTATCGGCTTCTCAACACCTTGTTTTTTTAGCTTATTTACTTCGGCCATGATTTTCTCAATAACCCAATTCGGTTTGCTATCATTGATTTCACGAGCTGCACGAATGATCTTCGCTTCGTCTGGATTTTGGTTAACGATGAACCATGGATCCACAGCGATACAGTGACCACCTACTCCAGCACCAGGTTGTAGAATATTGACACGTGGGTGATGATTGGCAAGCTCAATCAATTCCCAAACATTGATATCCAATTTGTCTGAAATAATAGATAGCTCATTAGCAAAGGCAATGCTTACATCCCGAGAGGCATTCTCGGTAAGCTTTGCCATCTCGGCCGTACGTGAGTTGGTCGCTAGCAAATCACCTTCTACAAAGATACGGTAAACTTCTTGCGCTTTTTTAGTCGACTCTTTGGTCATTCCGCCAATGATACGATCATTTGAGATTAGCTCTTCTACGACCTTACCTGGTAATACACGCTCGGGACAATAGGCAACAAAGATATCAGCTTCGTTATCAGGCTCATGATATTTGGGAAAAGTTAGATCAGAGCGCTCTTCAGCGAGCCACTCAACCATTTTTTCAGTAGCACCTACTGGTGATGTTGACTCTAATATTACTATATCTCCTTTTTCTAATAGCGGAGCTAGTACTTTACTAACAGCCTTGATATAAGAGAGATCAGGTTCATGATTATCCCCCTTAAAAGGTGTAGGAACCGCAATAAGATAAGCATCTGAATGTACAGGGATAAAACTAGCTTTAAGCTTTCCGTTAACCACTGCTTGTTTGACGATAGTTTCTAAACCTGGCTCCACAATATGGATTTTGCCTTGGTTGATTGTATCAACTGCATGCTGGTTAACATCAACCCCTATTACGTTTGCTCCATGATGTGCAAACATTGCCGCTGTTGGTAAACCAATGTAGCCTAGACCGAAAACACAAATATTTTTCATTATTGACTCACTTAACTCATATTTAATTATTCAGTTTGAACGTTATGCTTTATCGAAAAATTTGATAATAATTTCTGTAATGCGCCGTGATGCTTGGCCATCACCGTAAGGGTTGTGAGCGTGACTCATCTTAAGATAAATAGCCTCATTTTCAATCAAATTGCTTACTTCAGCTACAATCGTAGGTGCATGCGTACCTACTAATTTTACAGTTCCTGCCTCTACAGCTTCTTGTCTTTCAGTAGTCGAACGCATTACTAATACTGGAATACCAAGAGAAGGAGCTTCTTCTTGGATGCCACCTGAGTCGGTTAAAATTATATGACTAGTACTCATCAAATATACAAAAGGTAGATAGTCTTGAGGTTCGATCAGTTTGACGTTGCTAAGATTTTTTAATAACCTATTTACAGGCTCTTTAACGTTAGGATTTAAATGCACGGGATAAACAAATTCATAATCTGGGTACTTTTTTGCTAACTCTTGTATCGCTTGGCAAATTGATTCAAACCCATCACCGAAATTCTCACGACGATGGCCAGTAATTAGAACGCGACGCTTTGTAAAGTCCAATTCAGTAAACTTAAGTTTCAATTCAGTTTGTAGCTTTACGTTAGTTTCAAGCTTGTTTTTAACCTCTAATAAAGCATCTACGACTGTATTACCGGTAGTATAGATATAGTCAGGATTGTTATGTTCATCATATAAATGCTGAGCAGCAGCTTTAGTTGGCGCAAAATGTAACTTAGTGATTATACTTGTAAGCTGTCTATTGGCTTCTTCCGGCCAAGGGGAGTAAATATTATAAGTACGCAAACCTGACTCAACATGTCCTATAGGAATTTGCTGATAGAAAGCGGCCTGTGCTCCGCATAATGTCGTTGAAGTATCACCATGAACCAGTACTAAATCAGGTTGACATTCTTTTAGTACTGGTTCGAGGGCAAGCAACATTCTAGAACTAGCTTGAGTTAAGCTTTGTCCTGACTTCATGATATCCAAATCATAGTCTGGAGTGATTTCAAATAAAGATAATACTTGATCAAGCATTTCACGGTGCTGAGCCGTAACACAAACTAAGGATTTGATATTCGGATTGTTAGCTAGTGCTTTGACAACAGGGGCCATTTTAATTGCTTCAGGACGTGTTCCAAATATACTTAGTACTTTTATCATAAACTTCTCTTATTTATTTTTATCTACTTTTAATAATGAATTACACCAATTTGGTATAACCATTCGGGTACATGCTCTGCCAGCGCCATGTATCTTGACACATATCAGTAATCGATAATTCAGCTTGCCACCCTAACAACGTTTTCGCTTTATCGACACTGGCATAACAACTCGCAATATCACCTGCTCGACGATCTGTAAACTGATAAGGAATAGCTTGTCCAGATACATCAGAAAATACAGATACCAACTCTAATACAGACGTACCTTTGCCAGTACCTAAGTTAATAGGTAAAAAGCCTACTGAATATTGTTGTGTCGTACCACTTTCGTTTAGTCTGGTTTGTTTCTCTAAATAATCGAAGGCAGCCACATGACCTTGAGCTAAGTCAGTGACATGAATAAAGTCACGGACACCTGTTCCATCGACAGTAGAATAGTCATTACCAAAGATGCTAAGCTTTTCAAGTTTGTCGACGGCCACTTGGGAAATATAAGGCATCAAGTTATTAGGAATATCATTTGGGTCTTCGCCAATCTGTCCTGATGGATGTGCCCCTACTGGATTAAAGTATCTAAGAGCAATCAGGTTCCAACTGTCATCAGACACAGCTAGGTCTTCCAAGATATGTTCAACTGTTAGCTTACTTTGTCCATAAGGATTGGTGCAGGAGCGTGGTGATTCTTCATTGATAGGTAGGCTTTCAGGATCACCATAAACAGTAGCAGAGGATGAGAAAACGAAATTTTTGACATCATACTCTGACATTATTTCTAATAAAGTGATGGTTCCACTGACATTATTATTATAATACATGAGTGGTTTGGCAACAGACTCACCAACGGCTTTTAAACCAGCGAAATGAATTACGCCAAAAAAATGATGCGCGGCAAATACTTGTTTGAGTGATTCAGCATCTCGTATATCACCTTCGATAAACTCAATTGTCTGTCCAATAAGCGTAGAGACACGGTTAATCGCCTCACGGCTACTATTGAATAAGTTATCGTACACAACAAAATCATAGCCTGCTTCATGCAATGCTATACAGGTATGCGTACCAATATAGCCTGCTCCTCCCGTAACTAGTATCTTATTTTTCATAAAATTTTCAAGCATAAAAAAGACACCCCATTGTAGGGGTGTCTTTATCATATTTCAATGCAGATTTAGTAGTTTAACTGTAGACTAATGCCTATCTTACCAGCCAGTAACTTCTTTTAACTTGTCGCCAAGTTTAGATGGGTCACGTGTATACGCGATACCAGCATCTTCAAACGCTTTGAACTTCTCTTCAGCAGTACCTTGACCACCAGAGATGATAGCGCCAGCATGGCCCATACGCTTACCTTCTGGAGCAGTAACACCAGCGATATAGCCAACAACTGGCTTAGTTACGTGGTCTTTGATATAAGCAGCAGCTTCTTCTTCAGCAGTACCACCGATCTCACCGATTAGGATGATAGCTTCAGTTTGTGGATCAGCTTCAAATAGCTTCAATGCATCAATCTGGTTCATACCAGGGATAGGATCACCACCGATACCGATACAAGTTGACTGACCAAAACCAAGCTTAGTAGTTTGAGCTACAGCTTCGTAAGTCAACGTACCAGAGCGTGAGATGATACCTACTTTACCTGGCTGATGGATATGGCCCGGCATGATGCCGATTTTGCATTGACCTGGAGTGATAACGCCTGGGCAGTTAGGACCAACCAAACGTACATCGCCAGCTTCTTCAAGATAGCGTTTTGCTTTTAGCATATCGATAGTCGGTACGCCTTCAGTGATCACAACGATCAACTTAACGCCAGCATCGATTGCTTCAACGATAGAGTCTAATACAAATGGTGCTGGTACGTAGATAACAGAAGCGTCAGCTTGAGTCGCTTCCATGGCTTCCGCCATGGTGTTGAATACTGGTAGGCCTAGGTGCGTTTGACCGCCTTTACCTGGAGTCACACCACCAACTACTTTTGTACCATATTCGATGGCTTGTTCAGAATGGAACGTACCATTTTTACCAGTAAAACCTTGTACCAATACTTTGGTATCTTTATCGATTAATACACTCATTATATTTTCCTTGTATTCGGTTGTCTTGTAACAGCAGTCTTTACAACTATCATTATCAAATTTTGATAACCAATCTTTATTATAAAAACCACTATTACGATTTGACTACTATGCTTAAGCGTTTATCTCTAAACACTTATGTTTAAAGACTTACGCTTTAACAGCATCGACAATTTTTTGAGCCGCGTCAGATAAACCTTGAGCTGAAATCAATTTCAGACCAGACTCTTCTAGAATTTGTGCGCCTAGCTCAGCGTTGTTACCTTCTAAACGAACAACAACTGGTACTTGTACGTCAACTTCTTTGATAGCAGCGATAATAGCTTCTGCAATCATGTCACAACGTACGATACCGCCGAAGATGTTGATTAGAACGCCTTCAACACTGCTGTCTTCTAGGATGATTTTGAACGCTTCAACAACGCGATCTTTAGTTGCGCCGCCGCCAACATCCAAGAAGTTAGCAGGCTTGCCGCCATACAATTTGATGATGTCCATGGTCGCCATTGCAAGACCAGCACCGTTAACCATACAACCGATGTTGCCTTCTAGAGCAACATAGTTTAGGTCAAATTCAGCAGCTTTAAGCTCACGCTCATTTTCTTGAGTCTTGTCTTGTAGTGCTGCGATTTTTGGCAGACGATATAGTGCGTTTGAATCGATACCGATTTTGCCATCAACACAAACGATTTCGCCATTTTCACGAACAGCTAATGGGTTGATTTCCATTAGAGCAAAGTCGTTTTCAACAAATGCTTTATAAGCGCCAGTCATCAATTTAACGAACTGGTTAATTTGCTTACCTTCTAGACCAAGTTTGAACGCAACGTCGCGCGCTTGGAAAGGCATTAAACCAACTAAAGGATCAACATTCACTTTGAAGATTTTTTCTGGAGTGCTGTGTGCTACTTCTTCGATATCCACACCACCTTCGGTAGATGCCATGAAGGTTACACGGCGAGTTGCACGATCAACGACTGCGCCAAGATATAGCTCAGTTTGTACTGGATACATATCTTCTGCAACCAATACAAAGTTTACTGGCTGACCATCAGCATCAGTTTGGAACGTTACTAGGTTAGTACCGATCAGCTCTTCAGCAACTTGCTTAGCTTCTTCACGAGTTTTAACTAGCTTTACACCACCAGCTTTACCGCGACCACCAGCATGTACTTGCGCTTTAATTACCGCAATGTCAGTTGGGGTTTTATCAAAAGCTGCTGCAGCTTCTTCGCCGTTGTGAGCGATGATGCCTTCTTGAATTGGCAAACCGTAGCTTTTTAATAGCTCTTTTGCTTGATACTCATGTAAATTCATTGATTGTATCCTTTATTTTTTACAATTAATAAAAAGTGAAATCAAGTGCGCACATATACATATTAATCATACGTCTGACGCACTCATGATTGTGGCATCACCGAAATAGCGATACCCCAATCAGGTTGTAAATCGATAATAACTAAACGAGCAACTACTTATTTCTTACGTTTTTTGCGTTGGATAGCGTGGATAGCACGACCATCTGCAGATAGAGCAGCTTCATGTACTGCTTCTGAAATAGTTGGATGAGCAAACGTCATCAACTGCAAGTCTTCAATGCTAGAAACAAATTCCATCGCGATCATACCTTGATGGACGATATCACCAGCACCAGCAGCGATAGCATGCATACCTAATAGACGATCTGTTTTCGCATCAGCAACTACTTTCACAGAACCTTGCGCTTCGCTTTGCGCTAATGCACGACCGTTAGCAGCCAAGTTGAAAGAACCTGTTTTAACTTCATAGCCAGCTTCTTCAGCTTCTTGCTCAGTCAAACCTACCCAGGCGATTTCTGGGTGAGTATAAATGACATTGATGATAGTGTCATAGTTAACTTGAGGTTTTTCGCCATGAATACGCTCAACAGCCATCATGCCCTCTTCCATTGCTTTGTGCGCAAGCATAGGACCACGGACCAAATCACCGATAGCATAAACGCCATCAAGATTGGTTTTGCACTGGTCATTGACATCGATAAGGCCACGTTCAGTCAACGTGATGCCACTATCATCGCCAAGTAGCTTTTCAGAATAAGCGCGACGACCAACACAAACGATTAGTTTGTCAAAGCTCTCCTCGCTCGATTCGCCGTTGCTTTCGCTAGTGACGACAACTTGGTCACCTTGAACTTCAGCATTGGTTACTTTGGTATCGACACGGATATCAAGACCTTGCTTCTTCAGCATTTTGCCAGCTTCTTTTGAGATGTCTTTGTCAGCAGCAGCTAAGAAACTAGGAAGTGCTTCATATACGACGACCTCGCTACCTAGACGACGCCATACTGAACCAAGCTCAAGACCGATAACACCAGCACCGATAACGCCTAGACGCTTAGGGACTGAGGTGAAATCAAGTGCGCCAGTTGAATCAACAATGCGGTCACCGTCAGTTTTGGCAACAGGAATTTCGATAGGCACAGAACCGGCCGCAAGAATAACATTCTTAGCAGTGATCGTCGTTTCGCTTTCGTCTTCTAGAGCAGTAAATTTGACTTTTTTGTCAGCGCCTTTACCATCAACTAAAGTACCCCAGCCTTGTAGCCAATCAACACCATTGCCTTTTAGCAACGCAGCAACACCGCCAGTCAACTGCTTAACGATACCTTCTTTACGCTCTATCATTTTTTCGATATTGATAGCAACGTCACCAGTACTGATACCGTGCTCGTCAAGGTCATGCTTAGTAGCTTCGTAACGATGTGAGCTATCAAGTAGGGCTTTTGATGGGATACAACCAACGTTTAAGCAAGTACCGCCAAGTGCTGGCTCGCCTTTATAAACGCGCTTTTCGATACAAGCAACACTCATACCGAGCTGGCCTGCACGAATAGCTGCTTCGTAACCACCAGGACCGCCGCCGATGACGACTAAATCATAATTGTCTTTCATAGTACGTTCCTATTTTTAATTGAATGTGTCATTTAAACTGGTTGTTATCTTGCTGATAGATCAGCGTTATCTACACTGAATAGTTAATACACTATGTCAGTGAGATAGGCTCACTCATCGATAATCGATAGCAAGTCACCATTATTAAATTCATTTAAATACAGTTATCAGCGCATGAAGAGATCGCTGAGTAATAAAAATCATTATCTATACCAAAGTTAAAAAGCTTGTATCAGCGGTTGCCAATACAAGCTTAAAAGCTTACAGGTCTAGTAGTAGCATTGCAGGGTCTTCGACCAACTCTTTGATAGTTACCAAGAACTGTACTGCTTCTTTACCATCGATCATACGATGGTCATAAGATAGCGCTAGGTACATCATTGGTAAGATTTCAACTTTGCCATCGACTGCCATTGGGCGGTCATTGATAGCGTGCATACCTAGGATAGCAGTTTGTGGTGGGTTCAGAATAGGTGTTGACATCAATGAACCAAATACACCACCGTTAGAGATAGTGAACGTACCGCCAGTCATGTCTTCTAGACCAAGCTTACCTTGCTGTGCTTTACCGCCAAACTCACGGATTGTGCTTTCAACGTCAGCCATACTCATGCGATCAGTATCACGTAGTACTGGAACAACCAAGCCACGATCTGAAGATACTGCTACACCGATATCATAAAAACCATGATAAACAATGTCATCACCATCTAGTGAAGCATTTACTGCTGGGAAGCGTTTTAGCGCTTCGGTCGCTGCTTTTACGAATAACGACATAAAGCCTAAACGTACGCCATGACGCTTTTCAAACTTCTCTTTGTACTTAGTGCGCATGTCCATCAATGGTTTCATGTTCACTTCGTTAAACGTCGTCAACATCGCTGTATCTTGTGATGCTGATAATAGACGCTCAGCAACACGCTTACGAAGACGAGTCATTGGAACACGTTTTTCAGTACGCTCACCCATTGATTCAGCAACAGGACGGCCGCTATCAGACTTGATGCTGCTGTCTGATTTCAATGTTGGGTTAGCCATATCAGTTTTGGTTACACGACCACCGCGGCCACTACCTTCAACTTCTTTAGGATCTACGCCTGACTCTTTTGCTGCTTTACGAACTGCTGGGCTTTGATCTTTATGATCAGCTTCGCCTTTCTTATCTGTTGCTTGAACAGGCTCACCACCATCGGCAGCTTGTTTTGCTTGAACTGGCGCAGCTGGTTGATCTGGATCTACTGCTGGCGCTTCTTCTGCGCTAGCACTAGCACTTGCACCGGCTTCAAACTGAGCAATAAGCTCATCAGACAATACAGTATCGTCAACTTGCTTTACGATTTTGGTCAATACACCATCATCAGGTGCCACAACTTCTAAAACAACTTTATCAGTTTCAATTTCAGCCAATAGGTCATCACGATTAACTTGTTGACCTTCAGTGACATGCCACTCAACGATTGTGCCATCGGCAACCGATTCTGGAAAAACGGGGGCTTTGATGTCAGCCATCGATATACTCCTTAGATTTGGATATTCATACTTATTATTAAGTCGTGATAGGCAGTCAGTAATCTTCTAATAACCTTGCTTATAATTTATTAAAAAACACTGACTGTCATCGCCTGATTCATTTATCTTCTATAATCTTTTGATTAGACAAGGTGTTACTGAGCTAATTCATCAACACTTATACCAAGGCCACCAGCAATGAGTGCTTGCTGTTGTTGAGCGTGCAGTTTCGGTGATCCTGTTGCAGGGGCTGCACTAGGAGGACGCGCTACTGGCTCCATGACTTTTGCTTTGGTTGGATGAGGTACGACAATACGGAACATATGCGGTGCTAAGTAGTACCAAGCGCCTTGGTTCAATGGCTCTTCTTGCGTCCATACTATTTCAGTTAGGTTACTGTACTTTTCGATTTCAGCGATTAAGCGAGTCTCTGGCAATGGGTACAATTGTTCAATACGAACGATAGCCACATGATCAAGACCTAATGCACGGCGCTGCTCTAATAAGTCATAATAAACCTTACCACCACACAGAACCATACGAGTCACTTTATCTGCGTTGTGATCGTCCATCTCTGGCAATACCGTCTCAAACTTACCGTTAGCAAGCTCTTCTAGATTAGAAGTCGCTAGCTTATGACGTAATAAGCTTTTCGGTGACATAACGATCAGTGGCTTACGAATAGGACGTACTGCCTGACGACGTAAAGCATGATAAATTTGCGCAGGAGTCGTTGGCGTAATGACCTGCATATTGTCTTCAGCACATAGCTGTAAGAAACGCTCTAAACGTGCGGATGAATGCTCAGGGCCTTGACCTTCAAAGCCATGTGGTAACAACATCGTCAAACCACAAACACGCTGCCATTTGGTCTCGCCGCTTGAGATGAACTGGTCAATCACAACCTGAGCACCGTTAACGAAATCACCAAACTGTGCTTCCCAAACGATCAATGCGTTCGGTACAGTAGTCGCATAACCATATTCAAAGGCTAGTACCGCTTCTTCTGACAACAATGAATTGTAAGTAGCAAAGCGCGCTTGATTTTCGCTCAAATGAGACAACGGCACATACATGCTGCCATCATTGACATTATATATTTCGCTGTGACGATGTGAGAAAGTACCACGGCCAACATCTTCACCAGTAATACGTACTAATACGCCGTCGTTATCGACCAATGATGCATAAGCCAATGTCTCAGCTGCACCCCAGTTAAGAGGCTCTTCGCCCGTTTGCATCGCTAAACGCTGCTCAACGACTTTTTGAACCTGACGTTGTAACTTGTAACCTTCTGGCATTTCGGCCATACGGCGTCCATAACCTTTCAGCTTTTCGATATCAACACTGGTATCCCAGTCATCAACCAAGTCATGACCTAGATAAGGTTTCCAATCTACAAATAACTGTTCGTTAGGCTCTTGAACCAGTGAGCTAACAACATAATCACCACGGTCTAACGACTCACGATAATCATCTTCGTACTGTTTCTCTTCTTCGGCATTTAAGATACCTTCTGCGATAAGTTTTTGCGCATAAAGAGTACGAGTAGTCGGAAGCTTCTTAATAACAGCGTACATCAATGGCTGAGTTGCAGATGGCTCATCTGCTTCGTTGTGGCCATTACGACGATAGCAGAACAAATCAATGATGATATCTTTGTCAAACTTATGACGATAATCTAATGCTAACTGAGCGGCAAATACGACTGCTTCAGGATCATCACCGTTTACATGTAGGATAGGAGCATGAACCATCTTGGCAACGTCAGTACAATATTCAGTTGAACGAACATCTTCTTGACGGCTAGTAGTAAAGCCAACTTGGTTATTGATTACGATATGCACAGTACCGCCAGTGGTATAAGCACGGGTCTGTGACATCTGGAAGGTTTCTTGAACCACACCTTGACCAGCAAAAGCAGCATCACCATGAATCACGATAGGTAATACTGAATTACCACCAGTATTGTCTAGTAATGGCTGATCGTTACGACGTACTTGACGGGCACGTACTGAACCTTGTAGTACTGGCGCGACAATTTCAAGATGCGATGGGTTAAATGCTAAAGCCAAATGCGCTTCGCCACCTGGTGTCATCACATTAGATGAGAAACCATTGTGGTATTTAACATCACCTGAGCCTTTTTCTGGCTGTACTTTACCATCAAACTCATCAAACAAGTCTGCAGGGTTTTTACCTAAGATGTTAACTAGTAGGTTTAGGCGGCCACGGTGAGCCATACCAATAACCATTTCTTTTGTGCCATATCCGCCAGCACGTTGAATGATTTCATTGATCGCAGGAATGAAGCTCTCGCCCCCTTCCAAACCAAAACGCTTAACACCCGTATATTTACGAGCAAGATATTTTTCTAGACCTTCGGCAGCCGTCAAGCGCTCAAGGATAGATAAACGTTTTTCTTTGTCGAATTTGATATAGCCTAGATTGGTCTCTAGGTATTCTTCCATCCAGCGTTTTTCGGTACTGGTGGTAACATGCATATACTCGACACCGATATGGCCACAGTAAACACGTTCCATGATTTCGATGATTTCGCGCAATGTCGCTTCATCTTTACCGATGACTAAATCATTGGTCGGGAATACGGTATCAAGATCAGCTTCTGACAAATTATGATAAGCAAGCGTCAAATCTTCTACTTCTGCACGTGGATGCAAATCTAAAGGATCAAGCTTGGCACGGCGATGACCGCGACGACGGTATGCTGAGATTAGTTGCTGTACGCCCATCTGCTTAGGGTCACAGTTGGCAGAGCTGCTAGAGTCGGTATCAGTACTGCTACTCTTATTTGCCGTTTGATTACGAGCAAGTAGTAAGAACTGATCTTTGATAGCGTTGTGCTGAGCATCATTCTGCGACTTATACTGTTCAAAGTACGTTTGCCAGTCAGTATCAACACTATCAGGGTCTGTTAGGTATTGCTCGTAGAGAGCTTCTATATAGTTGGCGTTATCGGCAGCCAGTTCGGTATGTACTCGGCCAGATTTTTCTTTGGTTATACTATTCATAATAATCGTCTATTTGATAGATAAATGAATGGAATCGTGCTTATTATTGTGTCAGTCGTTGTATGCTCAGGTAGTTAGACAATGTGTCATATCCTGTTAAATACTATTCGATAAAACACTTTTATCCCTAAGTATTGCCATTACCATAGAATATTGCTGTCATTGTCTACAAGAGCAAGTGATGCTAAATAGTGGTAACAAGTCTTATTGCAATACCCGTCTAAAAATAAAACTATTTGTGAACGCTCAGTTTTCTTATCTAGCTCGTTTCACAACATTAATTTATATATACTTCTTTGAGTCATAACCAATCCATTAATGATAAGCTATTAATAGGTGATTATATTTTCAGCTAACCTATAAACTGATTATTGATGCTGAACTACCCTAAATTTGCTGATAAACCCTGCCTTTTCAGACAGACATACATTGCTGTATAGATTATCATGCCCATTTTTTGCGACATAGTTTGTTTGTTCAATACTAGGTATTTATGTAATGAATATCTAACATCAATTATAAACGCATAATCATTGTGCGCATAGTATTTTAGCCTGATAATGTCATAATGTGCTCAAATGGCACATATTAAGCGCTAAAAAAAACGCTTTAATCACCTCATTAAATACCAAATACAATTATAACAAAATTCAACTATGTCTATATTCGATTATATAGGGTGATTGTCTATATATTATTTCTTCTTACATACGACCAACGTATTGACCATACAGTTTTACTCATAAATCATTTAATACCTATTTTTCAATAGGCTAAATTTGTCCTATTCTTTAAATAACAAGCCAACTATAAACAGTAGTAAATCTATATATCAGCTTTTTAACTAACAAAAACACCACCTAATGAATAGGTGGTGTTTTTCGTATAGTAACTATAAATATCAATTATTTATGATTAACCAGCTTGGTCAATCAACATATTACGTAGATGACCGATCGCTTTGGTTGGATTCAATCCTTTTGGACAAACTGATACACAGTTCATGATACCGCGGCAACGGAACAAGCTAAACGGATCGTCTAAGCGAGCTAAACGTGCTTGAGTATCACCGTCACGGCTATCAGCAACGAAGCGATAAGCATGCAGTAATGCTGATGGACCTAAAAACTTATCAGGGTTCCACCAGAAAGATGGACAGCTGGTTGAACAACAAGCACATAGAATACATTCGTATAGACCGTTCAGTTTCTCACGCTGTTCAGGTGACTGTAAACGCTCAGTTGGCGGTGCTGGCTGATCGTTGATTAAGTACGGATGTACTTTTTCATACTGCTCATAGAACTGGTTCATATCGACAACCAAATCACGAACCACTGGCAAACCAGGTAGCGGACGAACCGTTACTTTTTCTGGTAGCGTGTTCATGTTGATTAGACATGCCAAACCGTTCTTACCATTAATGTTCATGCCGTCAGAGCCACAAATACCTTCACGGCAAGAGCGACGGAAAGTAAGTGTTTCATCTTCTTTCTTTAGGCGTAATAGTACGTCAAGCAACATACGATCTGAATCAAGTAGCTCAATCGTATAAGTTTGCATGCGTGGCGCTGCGTCCAGATCAGGATCGTAGCGATAGATTTCGATGGTGCGAGTACCTCGGCTCATAATGCTAAACTCCACACGTAGGTGATGGCGGGCATACAAAGATTGCAACATATTTGCGCTAGCTATTAATCAGTACTGATAACCAATATCGGATACTAATTAATAGCGTAGTAGCGCTGGCATGAGCATGTAGCTGGCGGTCACCTTTTTAATAAATTAATAAGGGATAAAACGTTAACACTGCTGTTATCTATCAACTATATATAAAGTATGCAGTCTAGAATTAGTAGACGCGGACTTTTGGTTCGATATAATCAACGGTTAATGGCACTTTACGTACTGGCTTATAAATGATGCGATTGCCTTCAGAGTACCATAAAGTATGCTTCATCCAATCGTGGTCATTACGGCCGTTAGGTGCGTAATCATCATCTTCTGGACGATCATAGTCAGATACACTGTGTGCGCCGCGGCTTTCATGGCGCTTCGCTGCAGATATCATTGTCGCTTTTGCTACTTCATACAAGTTAGCAACTTCGAATGCTTCAATACGTGCTGTGTTGAACACTTGTGATTTATCGCCAAGATGAATCTTGTCGATTTTTTCACCTAGCGCTAAAATCTTCTCAACGCCTTCGTCCATCATCGCTTGCGTACGGAATACACTAGCGTGTTTTTGCATCGTAGCACGAATCTCATCAGCCACGTCTTGCGCGTTGTAGCCTTCAGTAGACTGTTGCAATTTGTCTAAACGCTTCACTGTAAAGTCAAGTACACGTGGATCAAGTGGCTTATAGTTATGGTCTGCATGATGGAACTCATCAACGATATGCTTACCAGCTGCACGGCCAAATACCAATAGATCTAGTAGAGAGTTCGTACCTAGACGGTTAGCACCATGTACACTTACACAAGCACACTCACCGATTGCATAAAGACCTTTAACGACGTTGCCTTTAGCATATAAGCCGTCTTCATCAGTACCTGCATCTAGATCCGGTACAATCACTTGACCATGAATAGTGGTTGGAATACCGCCCATCATGTAGTGAATGGTTGGGATTACTGGAATTGGCTCTTTAGTGATGTCAACGTTAGCGAAGTTTTTACCAATCTCAAATACTGATGGTAGACGCTTCATGATGGTTTCAACACCTAGATGCGTCATATCCATTACGATATGATCAGCATTAGGACCACAACCACGGCCTTCTTTGATTTCTTGGTCCATTGAACGCGATACGAGATCACGTGGTGCCAAGTCTTTCACGGTTGGTGCATAACGCTCCATGAACGCTTCGCCATCCTTGTTACGCAAGATAGCACCTTCACCACGGCAACCTTCAGTCAATAGTACACCTGCACCATGAACACCAGTTGGGTGGAACTGCCAGAACTCCATGTCTTGTAATGGAATACCAGCACGTACTGCCATGCCAATACCGTCACCAGTATTGATATAAGCATTGGTAGAAGCTGCGAAGATACGACCAGCACCACCTGTCGCTAGGACAGTAATTGGTGATTGGAATACTGCAATCGTACCCGTCTCTTGCTCAAGCGCGACGACACCGTTGATGTTACCAGCTTCGTCTTTGATCAAATCAAGCGCGATCCACTCGATAAAGAACTCAGTACCTTGCTCTAGGTTTTTCTGATATAGCGTATGTAGTAGTGCATGACCTGTACGGTCAGCAGCGGCACAAGCACGTTGTACCGCTTTTTCGCCATAGTTAGAAGTGTGACCACCGAACGGACGCTGATAAATCGTACCGTCTTCATTACGGTCAAACGGCATGCCCATGTGCTCAAGCTCATAGACTACTTTTGGCGCTTCACGGCACATATATTCGATAGCGTCTTGGTCACCTAACCAATCTGATCCTTTAACGGTATCATAAAAGTGAAAGTGCCAGTTGTCATTGCTCATGTTACCCAAACTTGCACCGATACCACCCTGAGCGGCAACCGTGTGCGAACGCGTTGGGAATACTTTGGTAAGAACTGCAACCTTCATGCCCGCTTCCGCTAAATGCAATGAAGCACGCATACCTGAGCCGCCGCCACCGACGATAACTGCATCGTAGTTTAGGGTCTTGATATTACTAATGGTATTGTCTTGTCTAGTTGCCATTACGGTTTTCCTAATGCCTGTTAATGCGTAAAAGTAAATCAAAGACTTTTTGAGACATCTCTATTACAGCTATAAAGGCTTACTATTTGGCCATCTCTACGCTTATAAAATAAAGAGTCTTAATAGTCGTTAACCACTTAATTTGCATATCTATCGTTATACTGAACTAAGCCTACTCAACTATAATCAGATTAGCTGATCAGTAATGCCAGTCCAATGCTATGACTATTCTTGGCTATCAACGGATGACTCTAAAATACTTTGCCAACTAATGTAGCAGTTGAATGCATCCGTCGTTATATATAGATATCAGAGCTTTTTATGAGATGGTTAAACGGCAGCGATACCGAAACCGTTACCCCAAAAAATCATGATGCCCCAAAATAGAAATACTAAAATAGCGATAATCATCAATGACTGTAGTACTAAACGTAAACCTGCTGCGCTTGAGCCCAGTTTGCCTGTTGTAATATAGTCAGTAAATACTGTCCACATCCCAACCCAAGCATGACCAGCTAGTGCAAGTACTGCAACCAAGCTGAATAGACGCATCGGTAGGCTGGTCATAAATGATGACCATTCAACGAAAGTGACATCGCCATGGGTCAAAAAGAAGCCCAGCAATACCACACTATAAACGGCTAAAACAACAGCACTAATACGCTGAATAATCCAATCACGTGAGCCTGAACCTGTCAGACCAGTAGCACTTTTGATTCCTGAATCATTTTTTATCATTAGAACATCACCCATACAAATGACGCGACAACTAAAATCGCTGCAATCACAAAACTGACCATAGAGGCAGTGCGGCCAGATTTTAGCTCTTCGTTCATGCCCATATCAGCAAATAAATGTTTGATACCCATTACAAAATGATATGCAATGGCGGCAACAAATATCCATGCCAAAAAGCGCACAAGTACATTGTCAAATACGGTCGCAAAACTCTCAGGCGATGCCAATGAGTTCTGTAGTATCCATAACATGACAGGAATCAATAAAAATAAAATAATGCCAGAGATACGATGCAAGATAGAGGCGATCGCGATCGGTGAGCGATTAACGCTAATCACTTGGCTTAAAGGCAGATCAATAGGTCGGTTGCTTTTCACAGCGGGCATCCTTTTGCGGTTATACTCCTGTATCTGCTATCAACGCCTGACATAAATAGTGCCAATTGAGCATTGAGCAACACACGAGACGAATAAAGTAAGGAAGAGCTAGCTGACTTCGTTTAGTTTGCGCTAAATATGAAGAAAGGATCCTGTATATAAAGGTATCGATAGACTGTTCAATGTCGCTTGTCGAATCGACAGGCCTATCAAACAACCTATCTATTATACAACAAAGAAAATAAACATGAGTAACATCGACTAACCAGTCTATTTTAGAGGTCGTATCAATAGTAAGACAACGTTACTATGTCTTCTATATCAGAGCAGACCTTATATTAGGCACTTGAAATTTTGTGCCAAACAAATAAAAAAGATTGGTTAAGAAGAAAATTCAAACCATAGAATGCGGTTTGGTCTATCGTAACACCAGACAATCGTAAATAAGCATGAATAGAAGACGCTCTGAACGACACTATAACATGGTCATTTATTAATTCGCGCAAAGCTAGTGCCAGTTAATTCCTACAATTATAAAATGCCTGAGCAATAATTACAAATTTATCCATTCAGTAAGAATATATACATATTCAATCAATAAATGAATGCATAAGGATAATGCTAGTTTTAACAGTGATTATTATGACAAACTTTAATCCGCTTACTAGGCATAGTCTGCCAGTTTTTGGTGTCATTATTTATGAGTTTTGTCTCTAAAATATATTTGAAAACCCAAAATATTGGCTCGATAATGCTGCTATAAACTTGCTCAAAAATAGAGGAATCTTAAGCAAAATAACCTGACAGACATATTTTGATACAAAAATTACAGCGAATAACCACCGCCACACCGCGCCAATTGGACACATGGTCCATAAAAGTTTTTTCAAATCATCAAGAATTGCTGCTAATATACCCTGCGTACTAAATGAGTTGAATGCACTTTTACCGTTCAACCGACAATGACGCGAGGGTATGCGTCTGTAGTAATTTATTCTAACAAGTCAAACCAATGGAGAGCAATTTATGGCTGATACTAATGCCAAACTAACCGTGAATGGTGAAGAATACGAACTTCCTATTATTAAAGGTACTTTAGGGCGCCCAGTTATCGATATTGCTGCTTTACAAGAATCAGGATTTTGGTCTTATGACCCTGGTTTTAAAGTAACTGCTCCTGTTGAATCAAAGATTACTTATATTGATGGTGGCAAAGGCGAGTTATTACACCGCGGCTACCCTATCGACGAGCTAGCGAACAATGCTGAGTACCTAGAAGTTGCTTATGCACTTTTACATGGTGATCTACCTACTGCTGAGCAAAAAGCAGAATTTTTTGAAAAAATCCGCGAGCATACTCCTGTTCACGATCAATTGCGTAAGTTCTTTGAAGGCTTTCGCCGTGACGCGCATCCAATGGCTATCATGGTTGGTGTCGTTGGTGCCTTATCAGCGTTCTATCATGAAGACCTAGACGTAAGCAATGAGGAACATCGCGAAATCACAGCTATTCGTTTGATTGCTAAGATGCCTACGCTTGCTGCGATGAGTTATAAATACTCACAAGGCGAACCGTTCATGTATCCGCGTAACGACTTTAACTACGCAGAAAACTTCTTATACATGATGTTTGCAACACCTGCTGATGTAGACTATGAGAAAAACGACGTTATCACTCGCGCAATGGACAAAATCTTTACCTTGCACGCTGACCATGAGCAAAACGCTTCTACGTCAACAGTACGTTTAGCTGGTTCTACTGGCGCAAACCCTTATGCGTGTATCGCTGCTGGTATCGCAGCCCTATGGGGACCATCACATGGCGGCGCGAACGAAGCTGTTCTTGAGATGTTAGACGAAATCGGTACTGTTGAGAACGTGCCTGAGTTCATGGAAAAAGTGAAGAGCCGTGAAGTGAAGCTAATGGGCTTTGGTCACCGTGTTTACAAAAACTTCGATCCACGCGCTCAAGTAATGAAAGAGACTTGTGATGAAGTACTAGAAGCACTAGGTATCAACGATCCTAAGCTTGAATTGGCGATGGCACTAGAGAAAATTGCGTTAGAAGATCCGTTCTTCATCGAGCGTAACTTATATCCAAACGTTGATTTCTACTCTGGTATCATCTTGAAAGCTATCGGTATCCCAACGTCAATGTTTACCGTAATCTTTGCATTGGCTCGTACTTCAGGTTGGATCAGCCATTGGTTAGAAATGCACAGTGCACCGTTCAAAATCGGTCGTCCACGTCAGTTATACACTGGTGAAACGCGCCGTGATTTTGTAAAAGTTGAAGATCGCAAGTAAGCAAAAATAATATTTATCCAATAAAAAATCCCGCCATCGTGCGGGATTTTTTATTATCTTAATTCTCGTTATTTGATATTGATTGTTTTATGAGAAATGACTAACCAAGTTGATAAAAGTATAGTCAGTTACTGAAACTCTTTTAACGTTTGCTCATATTTGGCAATCTGCTCATCGTATCCTTCGATGGTTTCATTAAACTTAGCCATCAAAGCTTCAAACTCTTGTTGTTGCTTCTGCTTCATTTGCTGCATATCAACCACTTGTTGAGCTTCTATTTGTTCCCATACCTGATGCTGAATAATTAAACGGGCAAGTGCCGGACTTTTTGCACTTACTCTACCAGCAATCTCTGCATGCTCAAATAACTGCGGAACCAACGTCGCCACATTGATTAATGTATCAGAATCCTCTGCGCTCAGCGGTGTTGTCACCGGTTGATATAAGGCATCCATGGTTTGCTGATAGCGTTCTATAATTTGGTCCTCAGTCAACATAACAGGTTTACGCGGCTCAAGACTGATACGTTTTAAAACCGTTAAATCGCGCTCACCAACTTCAGTGCTAGTATTGACGTCAACCTCTGCATCTACATTTGGATTGCTGTCTATCGGGGCGATATCGTTATGCGATGACACCACTTCTTCAGGACTGGTAGCGGTAGTATTTGCGTTAGGAGCGGTATTATCGGTCGCTATTTCGTTATTACTATCTGTATTTTCACTATTACTAGTATTCAGTAATAAAAGCTCCTCACTGTCTGACGCATCTGCCGCTTGCAATGACTCATATTCTGCTTGCAATCGTCTCTGTAAACTCTGCGCCTGTGCGACATATATCGGCTGAAATTGTTTTATGCGCGCAGCAGCTGAGTCACTTTTTGGCATAGGCTGACTGTCTTCTACGCTTGTTTTTTCACTGGTTTGACTGTCATCAGCTACAGGTGATGTGTCAGACTGCTGACAGCCTGTCAAAAACAATACTCCTGACAGTGCGGCTACAAGCAAAGTCGGTTGGTAGCGGGTATCAACATTAGGCTTTACTGACAAAAATTTAAACATGAGAGTGCATATCCTTTGGTAAAGCAAAATTATTAAAGGGTAAATTACAACTGCGGTTCATTATTCTTTGATTTTTAGCGACACAACTGACTGTTAAATCGTCCAATATAGTTATCCAGTATTTATCCAACTGACCTGTGTTTCAGTTAATGTATAGCTCAATCGTTCTATAGTTCGGTTATGACTTATCATAACCAAGCTTACTGTTACTTTTAAAAATTATATGGCTGATGGATCATCGGTATTTTCTGCCTTAACAATAGGCTGCACCGTCAAAAATGGAATACAAGCTTCCCACTCTTGGCAGTTCTGACCACGCTGACGACGTACAAAATAGTCTTGAACCATGCGTGCCTGCTGCTCAATACCATACTTAAAAAATGATTTACCTGTTTCTAACACGTAGTCGTATTTTCGGTTGATAATCGCTCCGCGTACCACTTTTAAGCCTTGCTGTAACTGCCATACGTGCGTTAGCTCGTGTATGAGCCAGCTTTGTTTGTTCAATGGAGCTTTACTAAAATCCGTAATCCAATCGACTGAATTAAAGTAAATATTGCCATTGGGGCTAACGGCATAATGTTTTAGTACCCACCACGCTGTCTTTAACTGCACTTCATCAAGTTTGATGCTGTCACCAAATACTGAATACGCCAACGTTATCTCGCCAGCTGTCAGATAACGTGACTGCTGCTTGCCTGTATCACTACGCAAGTAGCGATTGAATAAGCGTTTGAGAGTCGGTTCAGACATCGTTAATGCAATACCTTATATTTGATAAGCCATTTTTAGTGTTTAATAGTTAACAGTCACAATTAGCTAACTTTTCCCATCAATACGGTAGAACTGTTAATAGTAGAGCCATTAATATAGGTTAATGATGAAAACTAAAGTGCTCAGGACACAAGCTATACGCTTAGTTAGCTTTCATTAACATATTTTTGCGTTAACCTAGCGCGTATGACTTGTAACAAGTACTATCCTTATAAACTAGCCTACTTCTACTGCTGATGTCTAATACTCATTACTATTATAAAATTGCTGCGAAAATCATGCCAAACGTATATGAGTGCCAAAACCCAATAAGAATAATAAAGGTAGCCTAGTATGCTGTTATTTGGGTTTAGCTATAGATGCCTTGCTGTTACTACTTTTGCAGCTAGTAAATAGTTTTTTCATTTTTCGATGGAGAGTCTTATGCCACCTAACTTCCATGCCGATACCCCACTTGCTCAGCGTATGCGCCCTACTTCTCTTACTGATATTATTGGTCAAGAGCATTTGCTGGCAGCTGGTGCACCGTTACGACGTTTAGTAGAGCAAGGGCATCTGCCATCTATTATTCTGCACGGTGAAGCAGGTATTGGCAAAACGACCATTGCGATGTTGTTAGCTGATGCCGTTAATCGACCTTTTCATGCGCTCTCCGCGTTAAATACTGGAGTCAAACAGTTACGTGAAGTCTTAGATAATAAAGATTCATTGGCATTTGAGTCACCTGTGGTCTTCATTGATGAGATTCATCGCTTTAATAAAGCACAGCAAGATGCTCTATTGGGTGCGGTAGAGTCTGGTGACATTACTTTGATTGGTGCTACCACTGAAAACCCATCATTTAGTGTCAACAACGCTCTACTATCACGTTGCCAAGTATATCGTTTAGAGCCGTTAACGCCTGAGCAGATAAGTACCGTGCTGCAACGAGCCCTCTCAGAAGACAATATACTCAAAAGGTTGACCGTCGATTTACAAGCAAAAGATACCATTAGCCAGCTGGCCCATGGTGATGCTCGAAAGGCGCTAAATTTATTAGAGTTAGCCATTCAGACTGCTGATGCCAAGCAGTCGCCAGTGATTATCGATGATGAATTGGTCAGCCGAGTGGCACAGACTGCTTTGGTAAGATATGACAAAGATGGTGAGCAGCATTACGATATTATCTCAGCAATGATAAAGTCAGTTCGTGGCTCAGATCCAGATGCGGCATTATATTGGATGGCACGTATGCTCGTAGGCGGCGAACCTGCTGATTTTATTGCGCGGCGCTTGGTGATTTTGGCCAGTGAAGATATCGGTAATGCCAATCCTAATGCCTTACTCCTAGCTGATGCAGCATTGCGTAGTGTGCAATCTATTGGTATGCCAGAAGCGCGTATTATTTTAGGTCAAGTTGTGGTGTATCTAGCGACCAGTGCCAAAAGCAATAGCACTTATAAAGCGATCAATGCTGCGATGGCGTTGGCTGAAAAAGATGCCTCCCCTGTACCGCTACACTTGCGCAATGGCGTGACCAAATTGATGCGTAGTCAAGGCTACGGTCAAGGTTATGCTTATCCGCATGATTATCCTAACCATTACTATCCACAAAGCTACTTACCAGATAATTTGGTTGGTACCAGTTTTTACGAGTTTGCAGATAATCAGCGTGAGCAGCACAGTAAGCAGTTTATGGACTGGCTAAAAAGCCAAGCAGCGAGTAATGACTAACTACGATATAGATTAATAAAAATATAACGTACAGATTTATGGGTCAGTTTTAATGTTCATTGATAATATTTATGACTATTTTTGACATACTGAACGATATAGTGGGAAGATGGCGCAGCACGTGACGCTGAAAAGCGTTAAAATAACCTCATAATGATATATACAAGCAATTAAACGAGTCACTTTTATATCAAATGATATTGCTTATAGCGCGATTTACTTGACCGTAGTAGCGCTTTGCTTGACCGTAACAGCGCTTTGTATTATCTACTGCTACAATAAGCAGATAGAGCCTTATATTCTAAATGACACCTATTTATAAATAATAAAATATTGAGATTTACTATGAGTTTAAATGCAATCCCTGAGATTATCGAAGACATTCGTGCTGGAAAAATGGTCATCTTGATGGATGATGAAGACCGCGAAAACGAAGGTGATATCATCATGGCAGCGACGCATGTCCGCCCTGAAGATATTAACTTTATGATTACTCACGCGCGTGGTCTAGTTTGTTTGACCTTATCACAAGCGCGTTGCCAGCAATTGGCACTGCCACTGATGTCAGATCGTAACGAGGCGAAGTTTAGCACCAATTTTACTGTCTCGATTGAAGCTGCTGAAGGCGTCACCACGGGTATTTCTGCTGGTGATCGTGCACGTACTATCCAGGCAGCGGTATCTTCATCAGCAAAGCCTGAAGACATCGTTCAGCCTGGACATATTTTTCCAATTATGGCACAAAACGGCGGTGTTCTTCACCGTGCAGGCCATACAGAAGCAGGTTGTGATTTAGCGCGTTTAGCGGGTCTAGAGCCTGCAGCGGTGATTGTAGAGATTATCAATGCAGATGGTACGATGGCGCGCCGTGACGACCTTGAAATATTTGCAAAAGAGCATGACATCAAGATAGGCACGATTGCTGACCTTATCAACTACCGTATCGCTAATGAGCAGACGGTAGAGGAAATTGAGTCACATCCGTTTGAAACTGAACATGGTACTTTTACGCTACATCGCTTCCGTGAGTTTGGGGCTGAAGAAACACATTTAGCCTTGGTAAAAGGTGATGTCAGCGAAGGTGTCAGCACTGTACGTGTACACGGTTTTCACCCATTACGCGATTTGTTTGCAGCTAAAAACGATATGACTGGCCGTAGTGGCTGGAGCGTACAGTCAGCACTAGAAGAAATCAGTGCTTCAGATCGTGGTGTGCTGGTATGGATTGGTAGCAATCAGCCAGTTGATTTGGGAGATGCGTTGGATAAAGCCGCGGACAACGAGTCGCAATCAACCATCACGCAACAGCCATATCGTAGCATCGGTGTTGGTGCACAGATATTACGTCATTTAGGTGTCCGTGATATGCGCTTATTATCATCACCAATGAAGTTTTTTGCATTGTCAGGTTTTGATCTAAACGTGGTTGATTTTGTTCATGCACCGCAGCAAGACTAACGACTGTTTAAGAAAATAGTTGCAGAATGAGTGATAAAAAAGGCACGCTAACATCCTGTTAGCGTGCCTTTTTTTGTTTTTAGCTTTTAATTTATGATAATTTTTTTGAAAAAATGAACAATCGACTCACATAGAAACCAACCTAAAGCTCAGGCGTATGACCAAACTTGGCTTCCAGTATTAGCAGCTGTTGACGCTCTGCTGCTGTCCATGGCAATTTACTTTTTCCATCACTATCCAGACGCACTACCACAGCCTCTGCTGTAGCAACTATAATCTCTTGTGCGATACTATAGTAACTATATTCCATCGCCATACTTGTATTGCCCAAACGCTTACAACGAACTCCTAATAATAACGTATCAGGATAGGTAACCGGGCGTAAATACTGGCAGCTAGACTGGGCTAAAACAGTGACCATACTGCCATCAAACATACCTAGCGCATGCAAATAACTAATGCGTGCTGACTCAGCATAACGATAGTAAACCACATTGTTCAGATGATTGAAGGCATCCATCTCACCCCACTGTATCGGCTGATGATGAATAACAGGATAATGAGCTAATAATTCCGGGCGGTGTTCGTTTGCTGTATCAGATATAGATGTTGAGCTTTCATTAGAATGGGTCATTGCTTACCTTACGTTTTATATTTTCTGTATTGACTATTGTGACTAGCTTTCGTTAGCGTTGCGGCTTGTCTAAAATTTCTGTCGTCAATAATGGCGTTGGTTTTGGTGCATGAGCAATCAATTGATTTAGCCATACAATTACTTCTGGTATGTCACTCGGCGCTTTCATTGTCTCAAGATTACTTTGACCATCGATTGGTTTTTTATCGGCTTGTACAATGCCAATCGCACCAGCTTGTGCTGACTTTTTATTGTCGCTAGTTGAAGCTTTAGGCACCAACGTTTTTAACTGTTTGCGTGCTTGCGCCAAATAGCTGACAAGTTGATCTTGCTTACGCATATTGCTGGCTTGGCTTGCTAAATTCAACGTCATGATGACTTCATGGATAGTGAGCTGACGACGCGTTAAGTTTGTACCACTAGTCGCTGAGGTATCAGTAGCATTGGTTGCTTTAGGCTGCTGTTTATTTTCAATAGCTGCATCTACCAGCTCTCGACGCTGTAAATCCGTACCTTCATAGCTGCCAAGACGCTCATGACTGTGCAAAAATTCCTGAATATTTTGAATCGCAAGATTTTGTATTTGCCACGGGCTTGGCTGCGAGCTTTGTGCCTGCAGACGCTCAATATCTTTGAGCAAACTTTGCTTAATAACGATGGTTAACGCAGGCGCAATCTCATTACTGCTTTGCGACAACTGCCAATGTAGACCTCGCAATAACTCAATCGCGGCACTGTCATTACTATCCGCCAACAGTCTATCAGCAGCTTTGATTTGGATACGCAACAGGTCCAACTGATTCTGCGCTTGGCTACTGGCCTTAACTCTAGGTTCTGGCAGCGTCTGCTGACTCATAGCAAATAGACGATCGTCCATTTCGTTTAGTCGACTGATTACTTGCTCATTGCTCTGCAAACGATCGTTGACACTATGCTGAAAGCGCTGCTGACTAATATATAACCACAATAATGCAGCGATCAGTAATAAGATAACCAGCCATTGCATCCGTAGCAGCAAAATATTTGCTTGCCGGCGCTGCTGAACAGTAGAAGGATCCTTAGATAAGGACTCAGAATTCATTGACATAAGGCAGTACCGTTATTGGTATAGATAAACATGTTTAAAGCAAATAAGAAGTTTTAGGTATTATATTTTAGAATGAATGGCTGAGAAAATCGTATCTGGCGACAAATCCTCTACTCGCCAGTAGCTCAACTGCTGTGCTGCAACCATATTGGCAAGACGATCACCCAATACAACGTAAGAAAAGTCTTTTAGCGTAAGCGAAAGTCGCTGTGCTATATCAGCCACTGCATCCGTATTTTGCTTTTTGTCTAACGTCTTTGATTGGTCGTCATTGACGATATTTGACCAATGCTCAAAAGCTGCCGCACTGCTGATGACGACAATTGGCTTTGGCTGCTTTGGTAGGGCAATATCTGATGCAGTACTATGAGTAAGAAATGCTTGTTGCCACTGCTGGTACTCAGCCATTGCATCGATAGGCATTGTACGCTCGTACCAAGCAATACTATCAATATGTATACCGCGCGCCTGCAATGTATCAACCAATAATCGTCGTCCACCAAGTCCGCGCCATATCAGCAATTTATCGCCTGCTTGTAAGCTATCGATTTCAGGCATTGCTAGCATGCCTTCGTTATTGGCAGTCTCAGGCTGAAGTATTTGATAGTCTGTTGTGTCTATACGCACCTGACTGAACTCTGCCGCCGTTGCTTTACCAACCGCAATTAGAGGACTAGGTAGTGACAAACCTTCTGGTAATCTCTGCACATACTTGCCATTACTATCTTTCGTTTTGTATTTACGCTTTTCATGTTCAAGTGACTGCCAAACTGCTAGCCCTGAAGCGGCAGCAGTTGGGCTAACGATAACAAGCGCTTTGTATTCCCCCGCCAACCACTGATGCATTAATGCAATATCTAGATCAGTTGTTGGACGTGGTCGTAGCGTCAACATTGGCATTTCAACCACTACCAATCCTGCCGCTTGCAAATGCTGCGTCAACGGTGCTGCTCGCTCTACTGGGCGAGTATTGATGACAACTTGCGGCATTACTTTTGACTTCTCATTAGAACAATTCCTATGAGAAGCTGTGTATGTAGATTGAGTTGGCATTGATGACATCGATATACCATGACAAAAGAAGAATGAAAAAAGTGCAAGCCTACAAAAATGGCTGATGCTTAGATCAGCCTATCTTACGGTTAATCAAACCTATAGCGACTGTACTTGTCCTACTCAGGCTGATAGATCGCTGACAAAATAGCGCCTGCACCATCGGCAAGTAGCATTTCTGCGACATCGATGCCCAATTGGTTGGCTTGGGCTTCTTGCTCAGCTTGTGTCCCAACCAACGTAGCTCGTTTGTCCGCCTTCAACAATTCGCTACCATCAGCCTGACCCACTCGACCGCGTAACCACAATACATTACCGCTATCGTTATTACCATTATCACCATTGTTATCATTATTAACACTGGTTTCTTCAGCTGTCTGCAAAACTGCATAAGCGGCAATCGGTACTTGGCAACCGCCCTCTAGATGACGGTTCAGAGCACGCTCAGCGATAAGTCGAATACGGGCTTTATTATCATTGAGTGGTGCAAGTAATTTGAGGACTTCTTCATCGCCTTCACGGCATTCTATCGCTAAAGCACCTTGCCCAACTGCAGGCAAGCAAGCTGCAATGTCAAGCTCACCGCGTATTCTCTCGTCCAGCTCAATACGTTGCAAGCCGCTCGTTGCCAGAATAATGGCATCGTATTCACCAGCATCTAGCTTGCCCAAACGAGTGCCAACATTGCCGCGCAAGGTTTTGATTTGCAGGTCAGGACGATAGGCTTTGATCTGGCATTGACGACGTAAACTTGATGTTCCAACGACTGCACCTTGCGGTAGCTCATCAATACTATTATAAGTGTTTGAGACAAAAGCATCCGTTGGTGAAGCACGTTTGCAATAGACACCTAATGTGAGGCCTTCAGGAAGCTGCATGGGTACATCTTTTAGCGAGTGCACTGCAATATCGGCTTGCTTTTCATACAGCGCTTGCTCAAGCTCTTTTACAAACAACCCTTTACCACCGATTTTGGCCAAAGGTGTGTCCAAAATCTTGTCACCCTTAGTGACAATTTTTAGTAAATTAATCGTCAGATTAGGATACAGCGCTAATAAACGATCACGAATATGCTCAGCCTGCCATAAGGCTAGCGGACTTTGACGTGTAGCGATATTTAGAGTAGTCAAAACAGGTTGCTGCGGATTGCTCATAAAGGGCCTCAATAAGTTCGATACTAATACTATAGTGGCTATAGTCCCAATGTCAGTACTGTTCATATTTATACTGAGTAATATCGATATTACTCGATAGGGCAAGTTTGCCAAAGCATAGGCGACTCAAATGATTAATAGTAGATGCTGACGCAAAAAAATACCCCTATTTAAGCATAAATAAGGGTTTGATGATATGGAATGATTGGTCGCTATCAGGACAGCCTATTACATGCTTTGGATTTTATCACGTAAGGCAGGTAAGTGACGACGACTGACCGCTAGCGTCTCATCAATACCTTTAAATCGTATCTGATACTGGCCTGCATCCAAAGTTTCTAAAAAGTCCAAATAACTAAGGTTGATGATGGCATTGCGATGTACTCGGAACAGACGATCATCAAACTCTTGCTCTAACTCTTTTAGCGTTTCATCAATCAATACCATGCCATCTTTGTGACGTACTTTGACGTATTTTTGATCTGCTGCAAAATAGTAGATATCTTTTAGCTTAATCAGTTCAACACCGCGATGTGTACGAGCAGCGATATGTTCACGTATTGGACGTGCTGTCGGATCTTCAAGCTTGCGAATTTCGTTTAGTTGAGCGGCATTTAGGTTCTTTGCTTTGTTTAATGCCTCTAGTAGCTCATCTTTGTTCGCAGGTTTCAACAAATAGCCAATTGCATTGGCTTTTAACGCTGCGATTGCATAATGGTCGTATGCCGTCACAAATATAATCGCTGGTGGATGCTCAAGTTTGGCAAGTTCTTGAGCGCAGCGCACTCCATCCATTTCAGGCATTCGAATATCTAATAATATAATATCTGGCTGCTGGGTTTTTACAGCGACGATGGCTTCTGCACCTGTTGTGGCCTGAGCAACTACCTCATGGCCTGACTCCTGTACAATTCTCACCAAGCGCTCACGCGCTAGGGGCTCATCATCACAAACTACGATACGCATGCAAACTCCCATCCAAGGACATACTTAATATTTTTTTCAATAGTATTACGGCTATATTAGCACTCATTATCAATCACTTAGAATATATAATCTAAATTATTTAATAAAATTCTGACGAAAACTACCAGTTTTTATAACGGACAATATACTCCTGCTATAGGTAGATTTTATATGGTGTAATTGTGTTTCACGGTAGTTATGATATTACTCATTCGTAATCATTATTTATCAAACATAAATCATGACGTCTATACATGGTGCTGCAATAAGTATGCCACATATGCTTTTAAGAGTTGAAAAAATGAAGAAAGCTAATAAAGAACAGTAGGTTATAAACCGACGTCTTGTAGAGGATAGTCGATGATGGTGATAATCTGCGTACTGGCTACTGAGCTCTGGATATCAGCACTTTGTCCAAAATGGGCGCGCAAACGATCAGCTTGAATATAGAAATTCATATGTTGGCGCAAGTCATGGTTGATAATTAGTGTCTTTTTGGGAAGCGCAACATCAATCATGATTTTGACTTGGTGTTGTTCCCACGTGACTTCGATATTAATGCAGATAGTTTCTGTGGTCATCTCTACCACATTGAGGAGTATTTTCTCTAGCACGCTCTGTAGCGTCAGCGCAGTGATAACCATGTCATACATGATATCTTCTTCAGGTAACTTCCAATTGACTTCGAGCTTGTCTGCTAAACGACTAGATTCGATTGCCAAATAATGCTCACAAAGATCAACCTCTTCTTCAAAGCTAATCTCACGTGTACCACTAAAACTAGCACGGAATAGTGCAGAGACATGCTGTAATAAGTCAGCGGCTTTAGGCGGGTTCGATTCAATCAGAGATACAAGTGTATTGATAGTATTAAAGAAAAAGTGCGGGGCCGTACGGGCTTTTATTAGATCATTTTGCGCAGTCAATTTATATTCAAAGGATAGCTTAAGTGCATTAAGCTCACGGTAGCTGCGCAAAAAATATAATAAAAATACAGTCGTAAAACCGCCAGACAACACTGTATTAAGCACGATATTTACTACAAACGTGCGACTATCATATGCTAGCCAACCGAAATTAATCATAGACAACGTTACTAACGCCATCGAAACTGCAGCAGCAAACATCAGTAACAGTACAATCCGCATACTTACGCTAAGAATACTGGCATTTTTAAATGCAGGGCGTAGGTAGTCAACTAAATACAGTGAGGGAATAACTGTTAGAGCGTTTTGAATGAAACTACGTAGAAACTGAATCATGAAATCTGACCAAGTGGCTAAGCTATGGCGCTCCATTACCGTTAGGAACAAGGACCAAAAAAAGATATATGTCAGCCACTGCCAAGGCCTCATGATTTCCATGAGTTTAGGAATAAAAAACTCTAAGCGTGTAGCTAGTAAGGCAACCTCATCATTTGCTATACTCGAGTTCTTATTCTCTTGACTTGTCTTGTACCGATATGAACGCCAATTCTTCAAAACCTAGTAATCCTGAATCAAGTAAAAGTTCATCTGACTCTGATTTTAGCACAGATGCTCCTACAACAAGTACCACAACGCAGACTGCGCCTACTAGTAGTCAAGGCCAACAAATGTGGGGCGGACGATTTAGTGAAGCGACAGATAGCTTCGTTGCCGCCTTTACTGCCTCTGTTGGCTTCGACCAGCGCTTTGCTCGTCACGATATTCAAGGCTCGATTGCTCATGCAACGATGCTAAAAGAATGTAATATTTTAACTGCTGATGAAGTTGCCACCATTATCGATGGCCTGCAGCAAGTATTGCGTGAGATTGAAGCGGGAGAGTTTAACTGGTCGATCGCTCTGGAAGACGTGCACATGAATGTCGAGTCACGTTTGACTGACATCATAGGTGCCGTTGGTAAAAAGCTACATACTGGACGTAGTCGTAACGATCAGGTAGCCACAGACATTCGCCTATGGTTGCGCGAAGAGACTGATAATATTATTGAGTTATTAGTACGCTTGCAAAGCGGCTTGCTTGATTTGGCTGAGCAACATACTGATACTATCATGCCAGGCTTTACTCATTTGCAAACGGCACAGCCTGTTAGCTTTGGGCATCACGTGATGGCATGGTTTGAGATGTTATATCGCGATACTGAGCGTCTTGTCGATGCACGTCGCCGTATCAATCAGATGCCACTTGGTAGCGCAGCGCTTGCTGGTACGACTTTCCCAATCGATCGTACCATCACTGCTGAATTGCTAGGTTTTGAAGGTATTTGCCAAAACTCACTCGATGCCGTTTCAGACCGTGACTTTGCGATTGAGTTTACTTCAGCAGCATCTATCCTGATGATGCATATGTCGCGTATGAGTGAAGAGATTATTCTTTGGATGTCAGCGCAGTTTAATTTTGTGCAAATACCAGATCGCTTCTGTACTGGCTCATCGATCATGCCGCAAAAGAAGAACCCTGACGTACCTGAGTTGGTACGCGGTAAAGCGGCGCGTGTCTTTGGTCAGTTGATGACTTTGCTGAGCCTAATGAAAAGCCAGCCACTCGCCTACAACAAAGACAACCAAGAAGACAAAGAGCCTTTGTTTGATTGCGTTGATACGTTGACAGGTTCGCTATTAGCATTTGCTGATATGCTACCCAACATTACGCCAAACGTCGATGCCATGCGTGCTGCTACGATGAAAGGTTATGCAACTGCCACTGACTTGGCAGATTACTTAGTACGTCAAGGCGTGGCATTCCGTGACGCGCATGAAGTGGTTGGTAACGCTGTTGCTTTAGGCATCAAAGAGGGAGTTGATCTAAGTGACTTGTCATTAGCACAGCTACAGCAATTTAGCGATGCTATCGGTGAGGATGTCTTCGATTATCTAACGCTAGAAGGCTCATTAGCAGCTCGTGACCATTTGGGTGGCACTGCGCCAAACCAAGTCAAGCAAGCAGTGGTCAATGGCCGTGCTCGCTTAAAAGCCTTTGCCTAATCAGTACTTTTGAATAAAAGCTAACCTGCTAATATAAATTTAACACCCGCTATCTACGCGGGTGTTTTTATTTGTCCTATGACCTTTACCGGTTTAGCCAATGTCATTTTCAAAATATCGCTAGTTTTAAGAACTTAAATAAAAAAATTAAACGTAGACAATATTTGTTATACATCAACTACCAGAGACTTTATAACAAATGGATAGAGGCTTGACGATATACATTAGTACCCTTTGCTAAATCTCCCAAGACCGTTATCATAGACTCATATGATATTTGATTTAATCACTTAATATAATAAATAAGGAATGCCTTATGACTGAGACTTTTAACCCTCAAGCAAATACTGTTTTTTGCCGTAAATATAAGCAAGATTTACCGAAGATGCCGCATCCACCCTTCCCTAATAAAAAAGGTCAAGAGCTGCAAGAGACCGTATCTGAAAAGGCGTGGAAAGAATGGCTTGAGCATCAAACTATGCTCATTAATGAAAACCATCTAAGTATGATGGATCCTGCTGCTAAAAAGTTTTTAACAGAGCAACGTGATAAGTTCTTAGACAATGAAGACTATGAGCGCGCACAAGGCTGGACACCAGAAAGCTAGAATTTAACTACCTTCTACTAGCTACATTTAGTAGTTATAAAAAAACGCGCTTACTATAGCGCGTTTTTTATTGTAAGGTGAAAATCACAGTCTTTCTTATCAGCCTTCATCACTATCTGACGTTTCAAGCTCATTGGCTGACAATGTACTGACTTGACGAGCAGCTAAGCGATCATTGGCTTCTTGCACCGCTTTTTCGACCATGGCATAGTCTGAATGACGCACGTCTTGCCCACTGATATAGTTAATGACTAGTTCTGCGACATTTTGTGCATGGTCACCGATACGCTCAAGCGATCGTAATATCCACATAATATTAATGACTTTTGATACATGGCGTGAGTCTTCCATAATATAGGTCATCAAAGCACGTATGGCTGACTGATATTCGGTATTGACCACACTATCATTACGCATCACTTCAAACGCTTGCTCCGCATTTGATTGACTAAAAGCTTCTAGCGAGTTGTTTAGCATCAGACGAACTTGATTGCTCAGATGCTGAACTTCAGCATAGCCGTATGCTGATTTGCCTTCTGCCGCAATTTTACTGGCCATTCGCGCAATTTTTACCGCTTCATCGCCGATACGTTCCAAATCAACCACACCTTTACTGATTGACATGACCAAACGTAAATCTCCGGCTGCAGGCTGGCGTTTTGCCACTAACAACAAGATATGCTCATCAAGCTCTACTTCCATTCGATTGATGTCGAAGTCCATATCGATGACTTCTTGCGCCAGTGACTCATCTTTATCGATGAGCGCGTGAATGGCTTTTGCTACTTGGTTCGCAGCACTGTCACCCATATATAAAAACAAGCGGATGGCTTCATCAAGATCTTGGTCAAAACTTTTGGAGATATGCTTATCACTTTGCATGAGAGGTATTCCCTAGAATCTATATTTTAATAGCGCAGTGTGCTTGTAAAGTTAGAAAGTCGGCTTATGGCTAATCAGCTTTGTCTGCTTGTACCGATTTCAATCTCAATCAATGTTAGCCATAACGACCTGTAATATAGTCTTCTGTCGCGGTTTGGGTAGGTTTGGTGAATATCTGATCGGTCTCACCCATCTCAATCATATCGCCCAAATACATATAGACCGTATAGTCAGATACGCGTGCCGCCTGCTGCATATTATGAGTGACGATAGCGATGGTATAGTCGTTTTTCAGATCTTCAATCAAATCTTCGATAGCACCCGTCGAAATAGGATCCAACGCTGATGTCGGTTCATCAAGCAACAGCACTTCAGGTTTGGTCGCGACACTACGTGCGATACACAGACGCTGCTGCTGACCACCTGATAACGACAATCCTGATGCTTTTAGCTTGTCTTTCACTTCTGGCCACAGCGCTGATTTTTTCAGTGCCCACTCGACGCGATGATCTAGCTCGTCTTTGCTTAATTTTTCATATAGTCGTACGCCAAAGGCGACATTGTCATAGATTGACATCGGGAACGGCGTTGGCTTCTGAAAAACCATACCAACTTGTGCGCGTAATAGGTTCACATCGATGTCTTTACCCAAGATGTTTTTGCCATCTAGATTGATATTGCCCTCTGCGCGCATACCTGGATATAGATCGTACATGCGGTTAAAGGTACGTAGTAGCGTAGATTTGCCACAACCTGAAGGACCAATAAAAGCGGTCACTTTTTTATCCGCGATATCGATATTGATGTTTTTTAATGCCTGAAAATCATCGTAATAGAAGTTTAGATCTCGAACTTCCATTTTTGCAGCAGGCATGTTCTTAGGAATATCTTGAATCGTTTGCTTATTAAAATCAGCAGTGTTTGGTTGCTGAGCTTGGGCGCTAGTAGACATGGGTCTATTTAATAGGCTACCTGTTGCCGTATTAAAGTTGTCAGCAGTCGTGTTCGTACGGACGTTGCTTAGGACATCATTCATAATATTTCAACCTAGCTCAATTAATTTCATATAAGTTTAAGTAAATGCTTAGCGTGTAGCGTACTACGGTCTGGTCTGCTCTCAGCCCTTATCTAGGCTGACCTCTACCACCGATAAATCTTGCTAATATATTCAACACTAGAACAGATGCGGTGATAAGTAGTGCTGCCGCCCAAGCCAACGTATGCCAGTTGTCATAAGGACTCATCGCAAACTGGTAAATGGTATTGGGTAAGTTAGCAATAGGCTGACCCATATCTGTACTGAAGTATTGATTGTTAAGTGCAGTAAATAGTAATGGCGCTGTCTCACCAGTGATTCGAGCAAAAGCCAATAGCACACCTGTGGTCAGTCCCGCGCGCGCAGCTTTTACCGTGACCTGAGTGACCAATTTCCATTTAGGAGTCCCTAGCGCATAGGCTGCTTCGCGTAGACTATTCGGTACCAGGTTCAGCATGTTTTCTGTCGTACGTACGACCACTGGAATGACAATCAATGCCAATGCCAACGCGCCTGCCCAACCAGAGAAACTTTGACCTTTTACCATCAGTGCATAGATAAATAGACCGATGACAATCGATGGCGCTGACAATAGAATATCATTTAAAAAGCGAGTGATCTTGCCTAGCATACTGCCTTTAGAAAACTCCGATAAGTAAATACCTGTCATAAGACCAATAGGTGCACCAATGAACAATCCTGAAAACGCCAACATGACCGAACCAACAATAGCATTGCGCAAACCGCCTGCACTCATTGGTGGCGGCGTATCAGCGGTAAAGATTGGCAGCTGTACCATGCCTTGGAAGCCTTCAACAAACAAAGTCACCAAAATCCATGACAACCAAAACAGGCCAAAAACCATCGCTGACATGGCAAAGCCTAGACCTAACTTGTTGGTCAAACGACGCTTGTTATAAAGGCTTTGATTGTAACGGGTAGCGCCGTTTGGCTTAGTAGGTAGTGGTGCATTGATCGTATTGTTAGCAGGCATAATATTTATTTCCCATATCTTTTATCAATATCTATCAAGGTTCAATAAATCGGTAACAGACTTATCGGTTACCTGCTTTGTGATCCATGCGCATGAGCATCAGTTTTGCTAAAGACAGCACAATGAAGGTGATGACAAATAAGATTAAGCCTAGATGTAGTAGAGACGCAAGATGTAGCTCACTAGACGCTTCAGCAAACTCATTGGCCAAGGCCGAGGTAATCGTCACACCAGACGTGAATAGGCTTGGACTGATATTAAACGCATTACCAATCAAGAAAGTAACTGCCATCGTCTCACCCAATGCTCGACCAAGACCCAAAATTACACCACCAACGACACCAGCTTTGGTATAAGGCAAGATAATCTTGAACATGACTTCCCAAGTCGTCGCACCCATGCCATATGCTGACTCTTTCAGTAAGTCTGGTACGACAGAGAAAACATCACGCATGGTGGCAGCGATGAACGGTATGATCATAATGGCAAGTACTAGGGATGCGGTAAACATACCCAGTCCCATAGGCGCACCTGCAAACAGTTTACCGACAATAGGCAAAGGGCCGACGTGCTCAATAAACCATGGCTGAATGTGATCACCAAAAAATGGCGCAAATACGAACAATCCCCACATACCATAAATGATAGATGGGATACCAGCCAACAACTCAATGGCGATACCAAGTGGTTTTTTGAGGAACTTAGGGCACATCTCGGTTAAAAATATCGCAATACCGAAACTGACTGGAACCGCGATAATAATAGCGATAAATGAGGTGACTAAGGTACCGTAAATAGGCGCTAATGCCCCGTATTCATTGGCGACTGTATCCCAGTTATTGCTGGTATAAAATCCCAAACCAAACTCTTGAATACTCGGCCACGCTCCAACGATTAGAGACACCAAAATGCCCCCTAAAGATAGGAGGACGAGTATGGCAAACGCTTTAGTAGAGTTCACAAATAAAGCGTCGTAACGTTTTTGTTTAGCCAGTTGGGACCTTAAGTCTGTCATAAGTGTCTCAGCATTGAATGGGATGAATCGAAATATTAAAAAGATGTATCTTAGGTTTTAACACAACAAACTTAAATGGGATGAGTAAACATATCTATCGAGATGTATTCATCAAATTTGCTGTGTTAAAACCTCTCAAACAACTACCGGAGAATAGTTATTCGAGAGGATAACTTGTAGGATGCTAAATAGTATTTAGCAGAAACAAATTACTGAGCTGGCTTGTAGACAGGCTGTCCATCGCTACCTTTTACTTCGTTCCACTTCTCTTTGAACAAGGCCACTGCCGTGTCAGAGAATGGTACGTAGTCTAGTTCCATGGCGCTGTCATCACCTTGGGTATAAGCCCAGTCAAAGAAGTTCAACACGCCAGCGACTTGCTGAGGATTTTCTGGTTGCTTATGTACCAAGATAAAGGTCGCAGCAGCGATAGGCCATGCTTGGTCGGTTTCAGAGTTAGTGATGACTTTATAAAAGCCTTCTTGTTGTGACCAATCGATATCACCTGCCGCAGCAAACGTCTCAGCAGATGGCTGTACGATGTTACCAGCTGCGTTTTTCAGTGCAGTATGTGACATCTTATTTTGCTTAGCGTAAGCATACTCAACATAGCCGATAGAGTTTTTCATGCGGTTTACATAGCTTGATACGCCTTCGTTACCTTTACCGCCTGCACCAGTAGCAGAGGTCGGCCATTTGACGGTTTTATCAACACCAACGGTGTCTTTCCAGTCTGGTGAAACCTTGGCAAGATAGTCAGTAAAGTTGAAAGTCGTACCTGAACCATCTGAGCGGAATACTGTTGTGATTGGGGCATCTGGCAAGGTCAAATCTGGGTTCATCGCCTTAATTGCAGGGTCATTCCAGTTACTGATTTTACCCAAATAGATATCAGCCAACGTTGTGCCGTCTAGCTTCAGTGCACCAGGCTCAACGCCATCAATGTTGACGATTGGTACAACACCACCGATGACCGTTGGGAACTGAATCAAACCTGCTTCGTCTAACTCTTCAGGCGTCATCGGTGCATCAGAAGCACCAAAGTCTACTGTTTTTGACTGAATTTGTTTGATACCACCAGATGAGCCAATCGACTGATAGTTGACTTGGCCACCGGTCGCAGCATTATAGTCATATGACCATTTCGCATAGATAGGCTGCGGGAACGACGCACCTGCACCTGTAATATTCATAGCGATATTTTCAGCAGATTTAAAATCTGACGTAGCAGAAGATGCTGTCTGAGAGGTTGTTTCAGCTGTTGTCACAGCGCTACTGCTAGTATCAGCAGTTGGCTCCGCCGTATCTGTTGACTTATTACACGCCGTAAGCATTAATGTACAACTGACGGCCACTGCTAATAACGAATAACGCATGTAGGACTCCTGAAGTTTAACAACGGTATAAAAAAGCATTGCTTGTGATATGCGTGTTATCTTGCCAAATCTTTATGACAGTTTAATGACAACTTCTAGAATCCTTCATTCGCTTTACATAATATTTGAATAATTTGTCTACAACCTAATAATACTAAGCATCCTCATCTATCAATACTCAAAAAAATTATTCATGAAAATATGGAACTGTATGTATGATACAGAGTATTTGTATCCAAATACCATTAGCCGTTGGTACAGAATTTTGTTAGTATGAAGGCTGATTTACAACACTGACAGACTCGGGGTGCGGTGTATTTTTGGCTCACTTTATTAAACTTGCTTTATTAAAGTAGTCGCCTTAATACATTCGCTGAGAGATCACCCGCCGAACCTGATGCGGTTAGTACCGACGCAGGGAAGTCTTAAGCACTTTGTTATTTATGGCAAAGGGCGCGTAGAAATACATTTTTATCGTCACTACTGTCTTAATATGCGTGATGCATAACCAGATAAGAAGAGAGGATATAAAGCTGCGCCCAATATTTGATGACCACCATGCACGACAATACTTTTTGGTCGAAGTTGTGGGTTCATGATATAAATTTGTATAAATGACGGATGCCTACCCCCGCAGATACTGGCGGTGTTGATTTTATTCAAAAACCAACACGCTAGGACAGCATATGACTACTGCAGACACTACCTCAATTGCACCGAAAGCCCAAACGCATAACCCAGCCGACAACTCAACGCTTGCTTCAAATGCTGCTGACACGACCAACGTCAAAGCAGATAAAAAAGCAGATGCGCTAAAAACCCCTGCCCACCGTGCCGCAAGTGATGCCCGTTTCGAAGAAGATGCGCGCGACCTACACCGTATTTTACCTGCCTCAAGAAAAGTCTATATCGAAGGCTCAAGACCTGACATCCAAGTACCGATGCGTGAAATCAGCTTGGCTGATACGCCTGTTGGTGGCACTGGAGATAAAGACGGTGAGCATAATCCACCGTTTTATGTGTATGACACTTCAGGTGTATATACCGACCCTAATGTCGATATCGACCTCACACGTGGATTGCCAAAACTGCGTGAGAACTGGATCGCTGAACGTGGTGATACCGAGCAATTAAGCGGCCTATCTAGCTCATACGGACAAGCACGTGCTCGTGATATCAGCACTGCTAACCTCAGATTTGCTCATATCGATAAACCGCGTCGCGCCAAAGCAGGACAGAACGTCACGCAAATGTACTACGCGCGCCAAGGCATCATCACCCCTGAGATGGAATATATCGCCATACGCGAAACGCAAAAGCAGCATGAACTGACCGATATGCGTCAACATGATGGCGAAAGCTTCGGTGCCAATACGCCTCAAATCATTACCCCTGAATTTGTTCGTGATGAAGTGGCGGCTGGACGCGCAATTATCCCAAACAACATCAACCACCCTGAATCTGAGCCGATGATCATTGGGCGCAATTTCTTGGTGAAAATCAATGCCAATATTGGTAACTCAGCGCTTGGTTCGTCTATCGATGAAGAAGTATCCAAAATGACGTGGGCAACACGTTGGGGTGCGGATACCATTATGGATTTATCAACGGGTAATCATATTCATGAAACCCGTGAATGGCTAATCCGTAACTCTCCTGTGCCGATTGGTACGGTACCGATTTATCAAGCATTAGAAAAAGTCGATGGTGTCGCTGAAGATCTGACGTGGGAAATATTCCGTGATACGTTGATTGAACAAGCAGAGCAAGGCGTGGACTACTTTACTATTCACGCCGGCGTTCTGCTCCGCTATGTACCGCTCACCGCAAAACGTTTGACAGGTATCGTCTCACGCGGCGGCTCTATCATGGCGCAGTGGTGTCTAGCCCATCACAAAGAAAGCTTTTTATATACGCATTTCGAAGACATCTGCGAGATTATGAAACAGTACGATGTGGCATTTAGTCTAGGTGATGGCCTACGTCCTGGTTGCTTGCAAGATGCCAATGATGAAGCACAGTTCGGTGAGCTACGTACACTTGGTGAATTAACCAAAGTCGCATGGGAGCACGATGTACAGGTAATGATCGAAGGCCCTGGACATGTGGCAATGAACCGCATTAAAGAAAACATGGACTTGCAGCTTGAGCTATGTGCTGACGCGCCTTTCTATACTTTAGGGCCATTAACGACAGACATCGCTCCAGGCTATGACCATATCACTAGCGCTATCGGAGCTGCGATGATTGGTTGGTTTGGTACAGCGATGCTGTGCTATGTCACGCCAAAAGAACACTTGGGTCTGCCAAACAAAAAAGACGTCAAAGACGGTATTATTACTTATAAAATTGCTGCACACGCTGCTGACCTTGCTAAGGGTCATCCAGGAGCACAGGCACGTGATAACGCACTATCTAAAGCTCGTTTCGAATTCCGCTGGGATGATCAGTTTAATCTAGCGCTCGATCCAGATACTGCACGCGAATATCATGATGAGACGTTGCCAAAAGACGCACACAAATCGGCACACTTTTGCTCCATGTGTGGCCCTAAGTTTTGTTCAATGAAAATCACTCAAAACGTGCGTGAATATGCAGCGGGACTGGATAAAGATGCTGCTAATAAAAAAGTGACGCCGCAAACAGGCGACCTAACCGATGCTGGCCACCTAATCAAAGAGGTAGATACAGAGCTCGTCGGACAAGTTGGTGAAGCCACTGCTGAGGAAATTCGCCAAGGCATGGCGGAGATGACTAAGAAATATAACAACGAAGGACGTCAGTTGTATAAAGAGGTGTAGGATTAATAACCGATACTTTTGAAATAAGAAAAGCCCTACTATTTAAGTATTTGCACACTTATCTAGTAGGGCTTTTTTGTAATCTGACATTCAGTGACAATGCTTTTATACCATTATTCAGAATGAACTCAAATATAGATAAATCCTTGTAGGTACTATTTGGGCGAGAGAGATATTATCTATTTCGGATAAAAACAGAGTATAAAAAAGCTAGTACAAACCTACAAATAATATATATCCAGACAAATAAAAATAGACAATTATTATATATCGAGTAATATATCCGTAAGAAACACTAACATTTCCGTTAGTTAACATTCAGGGTAAAAGCATGAATCATATTTATCGTGTTGTCTTTAATCATTCTTTAGGTGTCTATCAGTGCGTATCTGAACTTGCCAAAACTTGTGGCAAATCTTCTGGTAAATCATCAACCTCTACCTCAAACAACAATTTTGCCTTACGCGCATTATCAACTGCTCTGTTTAGCGTGCTCGGACTGAGTATAGCCAGTGTGACTCATGCCATCACCTATGACAATGGTGCAGTAAACATGGTAGGTAATGGCTATACTATCGTTGACGATATCGTGAAAAATGATAGCACCATTCTGAAGAATAATGATGATGATGTGAATACCAATTATTATATGCAGATGAATGGTGATCAAGAGATACCTTCACGTCTTCTGATTACAGACAACGGAGTAGTACAGACTGACCAGCTCCAGATCAGTAACAATGCATTAGTAAATATTGAAGCTGGAGGACGTTTAGAAGCTAACGATATATATACAAATGGCTTCTACAGCCCAGTTAACCAACAAGTATCTGGTGATATTAGAATTAATGTAAATGGTTCAGAGTCATTACTACAGGCTCGAGACTCTCTAGCAATTAACGCTCGAAATGCACAAGCAATCACACTTACCGTAGAAAACGGTGGCAAGGTCGAATCAAACTATCTACAAATATACTCATATATTGATGACAGTCAGGGATCTCAACTAGCAACAGGTGGTAAGTCTAGTGTTTATGTCAACGGTTTAGGCTCATCACTTAATATCCAAGATCAGTCATATATTGTCTCTCAAGGTTCAACCAGCACACTTACCGTAGAAAACGGCGGCAAGGTTGAGATGAATAGTTTAGATGTACTCGCATTTAGAAATATAGACTCTAATATCTCTAGCAATAGTATCGTGAATATAAGCGGTAATGGAACCTCATTGAGTGCAAGTAATTTGTACGTTAGTAGTGCTTATTATAATGGTATTAATGATATTAATGATATTAATGATATCAGTATTAATATTAATGACGCAGCTGTTTTGAACACTACTAACACATATATTGCTTCATCTGCTGACGTAGATACAAAAGTATCCTTGGTAAGTGGTGCACAGTGGAATAATGAAGAAGCCTTATATATTGGTGTTTCTGATTCTCGGTATGGCAATCCTACTCCTGAAACAGAGCTTGAAACTGCATTTTTAGAGATAGGTGGAAAAGATACCAAAGTATCTACAATGGATCTTTTCGTAGGGGCTGCTGCTAGAGGTAAAGGTCAAGTTGATGTTACCGATCAAGGCAAACTAGAAGTGACTCGTCAGTTGCAGCTCGGTGGCTCTGATACTGAAGGCGCAAATGCAGTAGGTGAATTGACAGTAGATAATGCTACTTTGATCGCGCCCGTAACTGTCGTAGGTGCTTTCGGCAGCGGTACATTAAATGTTGTTAACAATGGCGTCGTAAATACTCAAAATATCGAAAGATTTGAGAACTCTGTAAAATCGGAAGTCAACTTTGACAATGGCACATTGGAACTGACAGAGTTTCAGCCAGAATTATTCAGAAACTTCACGGGTGACAACCTCATTAATTTAGGCGCAGGTGGCGGTACAATTGATACCGCTGGATTTAATGCGCGCTTATTCGAAAATACTATGCTAGCAGGCAGTGGTGCTGTTATCACTGGTGCAGGTGACTTTACCAAGAAAGGTACTGGCATGCTAGCGATGGCGACTACTGCCAAACAGTGGACAGGTGCTACTAACATTAAACAAGGTACACTTAGTCTAGACGGCGATTACACCATGCGTGATGGTGAAATACTAGGTATTAGCTTAAATAGTCTTGATGACTATGGTCAACTAGTTGTGACAGGTGCTGCTGACATTAGTCAGGGTCAGTTGCAAGTCGATGCATCAGAAGCTGTGACAAAAATGACTGGTAGTAATGAGTGGACAGATATTATTAGCGCAAGCAGTCGTACTGGTGAATTCACTGCTATCAATGATAATAGTCCATTGGTGAGCTTTGAAGCAGATTATAGTAATGCTGATGCTGTAAATCTCAAAATGATAGTACCTGTTGTTACACCTGAGCCACCAGTAGTTACACCTGAGCCACCAGTAGTTACACCTGAGCCACCAGTAGTTACACCTGAGCCACCAGTAGTTACACCTGAGCCACCAGTAACCAATACAACGTTCCTTCAATCAGTGATCAGTCGTTCTAATCGAAATGACACAGGCATCGCTTATGTATTAGATAAAGCCATCCAAGATCGTGTGACAAACGGTGATAATGCGTTGGCTGATAGCTTGATTAGCTCGACCCTCAACTTTAATCAGTCTCAGCTTGCTACAGCTGCCAACCAGTTGCAGCCATTATTTATGGGCGCGACCAACCGTATCATTACTGATGCTAACTATGCAGCATCTGATGCTATTCAGGAACATAGCCAGACTGTTCCTCAACGTAACCTTTGGGCTCAGCTAATTGGCAATAACGGTAGCCATGATGCAGAAGAAGGCGTTACTGGTTATGATTCTGAAGCATATGGTGCCATTGTAGGATTAGACACCCCTATTAATAATGATCTTAATCTAGGCGTTGCGTTCTCTTATATCAAGAGCGATGCTGATACCGATGGCACCAGTCTTGATCAGGAGCTAACCGCCAAGAACTGGCAAGTGCTTGGCTACGGTAACTATGCTGTAAGCGATGCGACTGATCTAAATTTCCATGCAGGTCTAGGTAAGAGCGATGTCGAAGGTGAACGTCGTATAACCATACTGACAGATGCTGTTGCACAATCTGATTATTCTGTTGATACCTTACAAGCAGGATTAGGAGTTGCTCATCGTATTGGTACTCAGCAGCGTAATGTTACTCCGTTCGCTCAGGTAGACTATGCGCGTGCCGAGAGCGATAGCTATCGTGAAACAGGGGCTGGTGTCTACAATCTGAACGTTGATGAAAATACCTATGAGTCAATGCGTTGGACTGCAGGACTACGTTTATCGCAGGCTCTAACACCAGCGATTGCACTGACTGGTCAATTGGCTGCTGCTGTTGAGAATGGTGACCGTCGATCTGATGTTACGGCAAGCTTTATTAGTATGCCTAATGATAAGTTCACTACCATTGGTCAAGAAATTGGAAGCGAGATTGGTATTGTAGGCATTGGTTTGAGCTATACACCAACCATCAATACTAAGCTATCTGTAGGTTATCGTGGTGAGTGGCGTGATAATTACGACAGTCAAGGCGCTAATGTGTCCTTACAAACAACCTTCTAAAGCTCAATATATCTATATAAAGCAAAAAGCTTGAATCTAATCATATTAGGTTCAAGCTTTTTTGTATTACTGACTTAAATTTACTAGTACGTATTTGGTTTTACACTTTCGATGCTTCATAAATCTCTTCAATTGAAGCATTAATTGTCTCAGCAAACTCGCTATCGCTTTGTTGCTTACTCAAACCTTCGGTAAAAGCACGCGAGAAGCTCGCAATCATACCTGGGTTTTGTTTGAGCTTGGCACAAGCATCGCTACGACTATAACCACCAGACAGCGCCACAACTTTTAGTACTTTTGGATGGTCAATCAACTCCTGATAAAACCCTGTTTCTTCTGGCAATGTTAGCTTCAGCATCACTTGATGTTCGTCATTTAAGCGTTCCAGATTGCGCAGGATATTGGCTTTTAACAGTACTTCGCACTCATGCTTTTGGGCACTGTCGATGTTGACCTCTGGCTCAACGACTGGCATCAAGCCTTTTGAGATGATTTGCTTTGCCACATCAAACTGCTGCTGTACCACAAGCTCGATACCATCGACATTTGGCTCATAGATGACTGAGCGCATTTTAGTACCGAATACAGGATAGTTTTTTGCTTTATCTAATAATAGATCTAGATTCGGAATTGGCTTCATAACTTGTACGCCGCTCATTTGCTCAGCCAGTCCTTTATCTACCTTTAAAAATGGTACGATACTTTTATCTTCCCATAGGTAATTAGCCGTCGACTTGCCATTGACTTCGCGCTCCATGGTATCTTCAAATAAAATTGCACCAAGTACACGCTCGCTATCAAAACAGTCGCACGTCATGATACGAGCACGCATTTCATGAACCAAATCAAACATGGCTTCATCGTTATCATAGTCGTCGCTGCTGACACCATAAGTCTCTAACGCTTTCGGTGTACTGCCGCCACTTTGATCAAGAGCAGCAATAAAACCTGAACTATTTTTTATACGCTGTAATTGCTTATCGTATTCCATTGAGCCTGCATCCTATTTTTATTGGTTAAGTTAAATATCATAAACTAAGCTTTTTTATTCCATACAAGCCGTGTTATTTGTAGATAACCTTATCATAGGATGATTTATATGCCTATATAGGATACGTGACAATATAGCTAAAAAATTATGAAACCAGTACTTTGAACAGAGTCCATTACGCTAAAAACAGCACCCCTACACAGCAGACTGCCAATACTAATCCTATTATATTGATACGGTTTAGCTGCTCTTTAAACACTCCTACGCCAATCAATGTCGCTACGGCAATAACACCGACATTCATACCAGTAAAAACAATACTAGGAGAATCATGCAGTACTTGGTGTGCCCGTACATAGGCATAGATATTACCCATGTTTAATGCGCCGATCAACAAACCTGTCATAAGCGCTTGTTTTTGCCAACGTACCCGTGTGACAAGTAAATAGATTAAAAGCAATACGCCTGCTACGCCGAAGCTAACCAGTAGAGTTAATGGAAAGGCTGCCCCTTGTTTGGCAACTTGTTTGAACAAAATATCAATAATGCCGTAGCCTGCCCATACCCCGAATAGCCATAGTGGCGTCTGCTTTGCTTGCCGAGTAATATCGTTATGCTGTGGTCGATAGACGAGCGCACCTAATGCCAGAAAACCCAACGCCAGTCCAAGTATACGTGTACCAGTCAGCACCTCACCGAATAGCAAAAAAGCCGCTACGATGGGAATAATGAGTGATAAGCGCTGAGACGCGTCGGTTGCTACCATCCCCACCGCTTCAATAGCTCGTCCGAGGATGATAAATACAGCAGGCAATAGTACCCCAAGCGCAATGATGATGCCCCAGGCGCTATCAAGCGCATGTATAGCACCCACATCAGGTTTTAGTAACACCCAAGTCAGTAAAAAAGCCACAGGATAGCCTGCCACGATAGTCTGACGAATATCTATATTTTTCTGGCGCAATATTTTCAAAAGTACTGAGACAGCAACGCTACATAGCACCGCTATTATTAAATACATCATTCACTGCTACCTTTTGAACTTCAATGTTGAGTTATTACTGTTCGTATATTTATAAAAACCATTAAATAAAATGCCTGCTAATCAGCTGATTTTTGCAATAAAATCATGCTTATAAAAGCAATATTCAAACCATAAATAAGTTTGGATGTAGAATGTAACAAAATATGTTTTCTACAGCAATCTATTTATTATGGTAATAACTGAAGCTTTCAAAACATAGCTATTCTTAAGCAAATTACAATTAGCATGCAGGTATGATTAGTAATTTTGCTAAAATAGCACCTAATCCCAATCACAAAAGTAAAGATTCTAGATAACGAGTCCTCTCGTTCATCTTGACGTACTGCTATTGATGTTTTATTACTGCCTATGAATGCTTTATTTCGCTTTTTTGAAAACCGCCTACCAGCCTTTCCAGACACCCCTATGCCATTGCCATCACCTCGCGATGGTATGCTGAAGTTTTTGTGGGCCTGTACCAATGGCCTACGCGGCTGGCTACTAATCTTTATGATTTTGTCCGCTGGTATCGGTATCTACGAGGCCATGCTGTTTGCTTGGATTGGTAATATCGTCGATTGGTTGGGCATTTATACGCCGCAAAACTTATGGGTAGAAAAAGGCGACATGTTGCTCATCATGCTCGCTGTCATGATAGTTAGCCCATTGTGGATTGCCTTGTCATCGTTTATCCACTTTCAGACCTTGCAAGGCGTGTTTCCCATGCAGATGCGCTGGCGTTTTCATCAGCGCATGCTTGGGCAATCCATGCAGTTTTATCAGGACGAGTTTTCGGGTCGCGTCTCAGCTAAGGTAATGCAGACAGCGCTAGCAGTACGCGATACCGTGATGACCGTCACCGATATGTTTATGTATGTCTCTGTCTACTTTATCACCTCAGGGGTGATTTTGTTTAATTTAGACAGCTTACTACTTATTCCTTTTGTTATTTGGCTGGTCTTGGTTGCCATCACCATTTGGTACTTTATCCCCAAACTCAAAGAGACAGCGATTGTGCAAGCGGATGCTCGTGCCTTGATGACAGGGCGAATCACTGATGCTTATGCCAATATCATGACCGTAAAGCTATTTAGCCATTCGCGTCGTGAGCTTGGCTATGCCAAAAACGCCATGGGGCAATTTTTAGGTACGGTACATGCGCAGATGCGCTGGGTCAGCTATTTAGAAGTATCGACCCATCTTATCAGTGTGATCTTGGTCAGCAGTACGGCGGGTATTGGATTGTACTTATGGCAACAAGGCGCAGTTGGTGTTGGTGCTATTGCTGCTGCGACTGCTATGGCGTTACGTCTAAATGGTTTGACGCGTTGGATTATGTGGCAGACAGCCAGTTTGTTTGAAAGTATCGGTACAGTTCAAGACGGTATGCGTACGTTGTCAGCACCGCAGACGATCATTGATAAACCTGACGCGCCAGCGCTAGCCGTCACGGACGGACGTATCGTGTTCGACCATGTCGACTTCAGTTATGAGAATGACGAAGAAGACAATGGACAAACTGGCGAGCCTGTTGATAGTACCAGCATTGCTAAACACGCTCCTAACTCATATATCAAACTGTTGGACAACTTCCACTTAGATATTAAGCCGGGTGAAAAGATTGGTTTGGTTGGGCGTTCAGGTGCTGGTAAATCAACCTTGGTCAATCTGCTACTGCGCTTCTTTGATGTCGATAGCGGTAAGATTCTAATTGATGGTCAGGCTATTGATGCGGTTACGCAAGAATCATTGCGTCAACAAATTGGTATGGTGACTCAAGATACGTCATTGCTACATCGCACCGTGCGTGAAAACATCGCCTATGGTCGTCCTGATGCTACTGACGAAGAGATTATAATCGCTGCCAAACAAGCTCAGGCATGGGATTTCATCAAAGATCTGTACGATGATAAAGGCAATACAGGACTTGATACCCAAGTGGGTGAACGCGGAGTCAAACTATCTGGCGGTCAACGTCAGCGTATCGCTATCTCACGTGTTATGCTAAAAAATGCGCCGATTTTACTTTTAGATGAAGCGACCAGTGCACTAGATTCTGAGATTGAATATGCCATTACCGAAAGCTTAAATGACATCATGACCGGCAAGACCGTTATTGCTATCGCCCATCGCCTGTCTACTATTGCCGCATTGGATAGACTGGTCGTTATGCATCAAGGTAGCATCATTGAGCAAGGTAGTCATGATGAACTATTAGCATTGAATGGTGTCTACGCTCGACTGTGGCAGCGTCAAAGTGGTGGCTTCTTAGGTGAAGACAACTAGGATTCATTAAGTCAGCTCAATCATAAAAAGCAAAACTACAAGAAAACAAATCACTCAAAATAAGTCACAAGGAAGTGTTTATTTTATGGAAGCATTCACAAACCGTATTAATCTTGGCGGAAAACAGGCACGCTACTATGACCTTAGCCAATTTAATCAGCCGTTAGATTCAAGCTTTACTCCCCGCGCACCAGCACATTTTTATAGTGGTAATAGTTTTACCGTTGGCACTTATACACCACTATTGAACAAGCTATCCACCGAATTTGATATCAGCTCACTTGCCCTACGTGGCTACTGGTATGATAAGCCGCAAAGTCGTCGTCTGACGCGCGATCAAGATGCTGATATGCTGATTGAGTTTTTAGAAAAGACCCAAGATAAGCCTGTCGTAGGTATTGGTCACTCGCAAGGGGCGACGGCTACAGCAATGGCCGCTGCCAAACGTCCAGAGTTGTTTTCGCAATTATACCTGATCGAGCCTGTCACATTTACCAAACACCAAGCTACCTTATATAACCTTTTGCCACGCTCTGTCCTATTGAGCCGCGAGCCTTTCAAAAGTACGTTAACCAAGCAATCTACTTGGCCAAGTACCCATAGTTATTACGAGAGCCTACGTGCGCAGCGTGCTTATAAGCGTATCAGCGATGAACACTTACAAGTATTTGCTGAGCAAAGCTTGAGCAAAAATACAGATGGTAGCTATACGCTTATGTTTGCCCCAGAACAAGAGCTGGCCAATTATTTTGGCGCACCTCATATCGATGCTGCACTCAAAAAAATACGCTGTCCCTACACGTTGATTACGGGCAAGCCTACTCTGTTTATTAATGACAAAGTACGAAAGCAATGGAAAAAATTTGTCCCAGATAGCAGTCTTATTTCGCTGTCGGATTATGGTCATTTATTGCCAATGGAAGCGCCTGAACTATGTGCTCAAATCATCAACGAGCACTACCAAAGCAACAAATAAGGATTTACAACGACTAAATTATGACTGACCTCTTTGCCCCTGCACCCACGGATAACTTACTACCCTATGATGGTAAGGTGAATGATCTAGGCGTGATTATCGACGGTGCTACTGCCCTTTATAACACTCTACTAAATGAGCTACCTTGGCAATCAGACATCGTGACGTTATTTGGTAAGACCCATATAACCACTCGGAAAATTGTCTGGATGGGAGATACAGATGCAGACTATCAATACTCAGGACACGTGCGGCAAACTGTTCCATGGTCAGATATGTTGTTTCACGTGAAACAGAAAATCGAGCAAGCTTTAGCAGAGATTGGTGTCATTGCCAATTTTAATACCTGCCTGCTTAATTACTATCCTTCTGGCGCTGATGGTATGGGCTATCATGCCGATGACGAAAAAGAACTCGGTCAGCAACCAGTCATCGCCTCCTTATCGCTTGGTGCTACACGCAAATTTGTTTTTAAGCATAAAAAAACTCAAGACAAAGTTGAACTTTATCTTGAGTCTGGTCAGCTCGTTGTGATGCATGGTGACACACAGACCTTTTGGAAGCATACGATTACTAAGACGAAGACGGTGGATGCTGGGCGAATCAGTCTAACGTTTCGGCATATGCTTACATCTTGATACTATCGCTGACTTAACGAGTCATTTAATTCTTACGCGAGACGATCTAAAAAACGCTCACGATAACACTGGTAAGCAGCTTCACAAACATTGGCAGTGTAGCTAGCATTAACACCACCTGCGACTACTGCGCCTACCGCTGGAATGATTTGCGCCGCTTTTGTCTTAACGATGTTAGTGGCTACCTTAGTCGCTGTCTGACGCAGTACACGAGACATGACTTCTTCATTAATCTGATTAAATGCTTGAGTTTCTGGATCTTTAATCATCGCCTGAGTGTCATCTAACGCCGCCTTACGCTCCTCAACAGAGGCAGAAGTTGCTACAGCCAACAAAGACATCGCAAATAACTGTTCGCCTTCATCATTGATATCAAAGCCATAGTACGTTGCATATTCTCCAATCGCACGTAGATTGGCTGTAATAAGCCCAACGACATCAGCAGGGATACCTGCCCAGCCTACAACCCCTGTAGTCACCCCTTGCGCACTGGTTAGCGCTACATATTTGCTTTTAAAAATCTTAACTTGTTTATCTACAACCGCAATAGGTAGACTTTTAATGTCAGACAGCGTTTTGATAGAAGAGTCGTTGATATCTGCTTCTTCTTGATAGTTATCGATAATGCCTTGAGTGTCCAATGTCCAGTTGGCTGCATCACTCAAAGCAGTAATCGTTTCCTCAGTTGCTTTTTTTAGAGAATTGCCAAATTGTGGAGCTTCCATCAACGCATCACCGGCGGCTACCACAGGGGTATTAAGCACTGCTAGCGTCTTATCCAAAATCCCTTTATCAGGGTTCTTCCATGCTTCTATCTCTGCACGTACTTTTGCTTCATAAGCAATGTGGTCATCTGTTTTTTCATTAGTAGTCTTATTGTTGATAGTCATATTATTCCCTTTATTAGTATCGTTCGCTTTCTATCCTATGATAAATAAACGAAGACTACAGGGACGTTCTGTTGTTCAAAATAAAACTTTTGTATGATTTGTTAAGTCATCAGTTAAGTTTACTGGGTTTCAACAGACATCCCCTTTACTAATAAATCCTACCAAACACTACCTAATACTTGGACAATCTTGACATTCACTCAGCAGCGGCCAAGACAATCTTGCCAAAAGCATCGCCTTTTTGAAGCTCATGGTGCGCTGCAACGACTTCTGAGAGTGGGTAGGTCTTTTGAATTTTTAAAGTTAGCTTACCATCGGCTACTTCCTGTAAAACACGCGCCATATCTTGACCACTACGCTGCGCTTTATAGCCTGCTACTTCCAAGTCTTTTTGCTGACCGGCTTCTTTGAGCTTATCAACCCAGATAGTTGGCAACACATTCACTCGGGCACCTGATTTGAGTACGCTAAGCGCACGGACACCTGCGTCATTACCGACTAAATCAAGTAGCATATCGGCTTGTAGGTCAGGAAATGCTTCATTTTTTGTATAATCTATCCAACCCGCCAGCTTAGATGCGTTTATCAGCTCATCAAGCTTGGCATACTTTTCTGGCGAGCAAATTACCGTTACCTTAATATTATCTTGCGCCACTTTATTCATGAGCAGTTGAATTAGTAAATGACCAACACCGCCTGCTGGTGCATTAATCACCACATGCTCGTCTGTTTTTATATCAGCGAAATCTACAAACTGTAGCGCCGTTTGTCCGATACAAGGCAAAGCACCTGCCTGCTCTAAAGTGACATTATCTGGTACTTTCGCAAGTAGCTTGGCATCTACTGCCACATATTGCGCATAGCCGCCACCGCTAAAGGTCAAAGCCGCTACTCTATCGCCAACAACAAACTCGTCGCTATTACTGCTGACTACTTCGCCTGATACATCGAATCCCAAAATAGCTGGCTGATCATTCTCAAACTTGTCTTTACGGATGTTTTCCGCACCCCAGCCTTTACCTTGGCGGGTTTTATAATCGACAGGGTTAATTCCAGCATAGGCAATTTTTACTAGTACTTGGTCGTCCTGTAGCTCAGGGACATCAGCACCATCTTGATATTTCATTACTTCAGGCTCACCGAACTCGCGTATGAGTACGGCGTGCTGAGTCTTAGGTATGTTGTGGTTAGCATGTTGATTATTATCAGTAGTAGACGCTGTTGCCATCGTAGAATATCCTTATATTTTGCTTATTAGGCTGTACTTGTTATTTATTTTATTGAAAAATTGTGCTGTTAATAGCACTTTCAATCGAGAGCATAATTAATCAACAATATGATCAATAAAGACAATTGTTCATATATCGATAGATTGCCAATATAATACATTTAAACGAATTATTATAGTTAGGTATTAGGGTAGCATCAGCTCTGCACTGATAGGCAAATGATCTGATAGCGATGACCAAGGTTTTCCAGTGTGTACCCAAGCATCCTTTACAAGCAAATTACGCACATAGATACGATCTAAGCTGAGTACTGGCAGTTTTGCGGGAAAGGTTGGCAACAGCTTGCCATGACAATGTTTGAACGCTTCTACCATACCTAGATCCGATGCCAGTTTGTCACAAGACATCTTTTTCCAATCATTAAAATCGCCTGCCAAGATAAGCGGTTGATTCGGCGCAATCTCATTTCGCACATAATCACTAATCGCTTGATACTGCTTGATACGATCATGCTCAAACAAGTTTAAATGTGCACACAATACGACAACTGGCATCTCCCAACCGATAGGCTGTACCTCACAGTGCAAGACACCGCGCTGCTCAAGCTTGTTGACCGTAATATTTACATTGTGTTTGGGATCTAGCGGGAAGCGGCTCAATACTGCATTGCCGTGATGGCCGTTTTCGTATTCGGAGTTTTTACCGTAACTGTTTTGCAAATCTAAAAATTCGCCGAACCATTCATGCTGTGATTGATCGGGGTACTCGTTGTATTGCATATTACGTTTGAGGTTTTGGCCTTGCACTTCTTGCAAACACAAGACGTCTGAACCCACAGACTCTAGCGCCTGAGCAATACCTTGCATCTTCACTTGGCGATTCAGCGGTGACATGCCTTTGTGGATGTTGTAGCTGGTTAAAACAAAAGAGGTGGTAGTCATAGTTTGGTTAGTTGTACGCTCATTATTTATGGAGTAAAGATCAATAGCTCAGCTACGATAGCACCCATAGTGATGGTAATGACAGACATAAAAAGAGCACTGGCTCGTATTGAACCAATGCTCTCATAGTACACCTATGTATTATCAATGGCTAATTCATAAATGGCTGATTCATAAATGAACATCGCGCATAGGTGTCATCGTCAGATTAGTAGCGAGTTACTAGCGCTATTGGTTGATCTTCACCCATGATGTCTTGTGGCATAAATACAGCTTCGCCGCCATTGTGAATGACGTGTTCGATGATTTCGCCGATTGCATCATCTGTGATGCCTTCCGTATTAGCATTATTGGCAGGGCTTAAAGTTTGTGCCTTTTCGTCAATCTTAGCAGATTGTATATAACCACGGCGTACATAGAGTGTCTCACCAGCCCCTTGGAAGGCACTGCGATATACTTCCTGCAAATCTGTCTGCAACATATTCGCGCCGCGAGCTTTATCGATTTCACCCAATGCAGCTTTATGTAGTGAAGTGCGATACTCTTCTACGGCTTCTTGCACACTATCTACGATATGCTGAGCACTACCGTCTTCTAGATTGGTCGCATTCGATACCGTAGCGATGATATTATCTGGACGATCACAGACTTCTTTGTAGTAGCCAATATTTTTTGCATCACCAACTATGACAAGAGGCATTTTATGCTCGCCCCATAGTTCTTGGACACTTTTATCAACTTGGTTAAAGAATTCTTTTAAGTGACTGCTTTCGTTGTTTGATGAACGATCTGAGCCACCGTCACCTGTTGTGTATAGTCCGTTGTTTTCGACAGGGAACTGAATGTTCTCCATGTTGTTTTGTGCATCGTCATCTTTATCGAACTCTCTCACAACACGGTCATTGGATGCTTCAATCAAACGAGCATTGTCACGGGTTAATACCACAGTATAATAATGAACCGCACTTGCCATATCACGAACCAAGTCACGCGTAGCAAACCTATCTGAAATCACAACACGTTCTGTCGTATCAATTGGCATACGAATAACTTGCACATCATCTGTACTAGCAAATATAGCTAATGTATCGAGGTTATAATTGTGATTGAGCTCACTGATTTTATTTTGAATATTATCTAGAATAGTGGTCGCTGTGCGTTTATCGTACTCTTTTGTCAGACGATCTTCGGCAACTTTCAATTGGTTTTTTAGAGCGATAGGATCTTGCTCATTAGCTGGATGTTCACGATGCGTTTTAACAAAGATACTTACAGCAGGATTCGCTTTAGTCTCACGTAAACTTTTAAGAGTCGCTTTCATATATTGCTCCTTGTTTTATTATCGTTCATTTTTAACTTTATGTATCTCTTCACTCATATACTGTTATAAGTGTAGAAATTTCTATCCGTGTTTTTCTTGCATCCTGTCGATGCATAATATTTAAATTCCATTATCTTGATGCTAACAGCTATACCCCACTCCCTGTAGGGTTAATTTGCAAGCAAATGATAGCGCTTTGTAAGTAGAGCACTCTGTATTGTTAAAGAACTTTCTTAGCGAGCATAACTACATATTCAGATAATTATCTTGAGAAGTGGAATCTAAATATCAGAATCTCGACAGTTACTTTCAGATTGCTAGCACTGTCCTAATTACTTGAGTTGTATAAAAATGCTTAGGTTGTATTTTTACCAAACGAACCCATCTTTTATATAATCTATATATAAAATAAGAACACACTGTATATTTCAATAATAGCCAGACTTTTCTCATTTTGATTAATAATTCATTGATACCGGATACCTATATGACATCTTCCCCTTTAGATTTACGCCTTGTCGATTTTGCCGACACTGCGCCGTGTACGTTACAAAACCAAGTGATTGACGCTATTGACGCTGCCAATGCTTTTTTAGATACCTTAACCGCGATAGAAAGCGACAGTTCTGAAAAAATAAGCGCTCAACAAGCTTTGGCAGATGTGATGAGCTTTGACCATATCAATTTGGCATTAGATCGTAGCTGGGGCATTTTGTCGCATCTCAATAGCGTGATGAGCAATGATGAGATTCGTCATGTTCACCATGAGCTGCTACCAAAGCTATCTGCTTACGGTACGCGAGTTGGCCAACATCAGCCATTGTTTAATCGCTATCAAGCTATTGTTAATGACACAAATTTCTTTGCTACGTTAGAGCCTGCTCGTGCACGTGCAATCAAACTGGCATTACGTAGCTTTGAGTTATCAGGCGTTGCGTTACCTCAAGCTGAGCAAGAAAAATTTGCCGCTATCCAAAGTGAGTTATCTACCTTGTCTGCAACCTTTTCGGACAATATCTTGGATGCAACGCAAGCATTTGCCCTGCCTTTAGAAGAATCTCAGTTAAAGGGGTTAACAGAGAGTGGTTTGGCACTATTGGCAGATGCAGGTGAGCAATACAAGGCGCGTGAGCTTGCTAGCGGTGCTCTTAGCCAAGCTGATATAGATGCACTTCCTACTCCTTACTATGTGGCCAGTTTAAATATCCCTGTATATCTAGCGATAATGACTCATGCGGACGATCGCAACCTGCGCGAGACGCTGTATCATGCTTATGTCACACGCGCCTCTGAGTTTGATACGCATACCAATGCAAAAGGCAACTCATTAAATAACGCTAACAATATGAGTCAAATCCTCTCATTACGTGAACAAAAAGCCAAGCTACTTGGTTTTGCAAATTATGCTGAAGTATCGTTATCGACTAAGATGGCAGATAGTGTCTTAGAAGTTGAAACATTCTTACGTGACTTAGCAACGCAAGCGACCCCTGCTGCCAAAGCAGATTTGGCACAGCTACAGAAATACGCTAGCGACTATGGCATTGACGAGTTGCAACCGTGGGATAGCGCCTATATCGCTGAAAAGGTAAAACAAAGTGAGTTCAGCTTATCGCAAGAGGAAATTCGTCCATATTTCCCATTACCTAAAGTGATTAATGGCTTGTTTACTATCGTTGAGCGTCTATACGGTATCAAAGTACAAGAGCAAGGTCATAAAGATGCAGAAAGTGACTCAGTCTCTCGCTGGCATGACGATGTGAGTTTTTATCAATTATTCGATGCTGATGATCGCTTGCTCGGTGGCTTCTACTTTGACTTATTTACACGTAGTGGTAAGCGTGGCGGTGCATGGATGAATGGTTTCCAATCTCGCTATAGCTATGAAGAACAAAACCATCAGCAGTTGCCCGTTTGCTTTATGGTTAGTAATTTCACGCCAGCACTTGATGGCAAACCTAGTTTATTGACCCATGATGAAGTACTAACTCTATTCCACGAGTTCGGTCATGGCTTACATCATTTATTGACTCAAGTCACGGTCGGTGATGTCGCCGGTGTCAATGGCGTCGAATGGGATGCGGTCGAGCTTCCTAGTCAGTTTATGGAAAACTGGGCTTGGGACGCTGAAGGTATCGCGCTTATCAGCAGCCACGTTGAGACTGGTGAGCCATTGCCTAAAGACAAATTAGAGGCACTATTGGCAGTGAAAAACTTTCAAAGCGGCATGCAAACGCTACGTCAGATTGAGTTTGCTCTATTTGACTTACTCATTCACGCTCATACGCCAGCACTTAATTACGATGGCATTTTAGAGACACTCAATACTGTCCGTAATGATATCTCCGTTATGCAAACACCTGACTATAACCGTTTTGCTAATGGTTTTAGTCATATCTTCGCGGGTGGTTATGCTGCCGGTTATTACTCATACAAATGGGCGGAACTGCTATCAGCGGATGCGTTTAGCAAGTTTGAAGAAGACGGGGTTTTCAACCCAGTGACAGGCAAAGCGTTCCGTGAATCTATCTTATCTGTTGGCGGCAGTTTCTCAGCGAAGACCAACTTTGAAAATTTCCGCGGTCGTAGCGCCAGTGTCGACGCCTTGCTACGTCATAATGGTTTCACTGATGCTAAAAATATTGATGCCGCAAATACTCAAACGACGCGCGAGGTCATTTAAATGCGTTATCAGTCATCTAGTCCTAAGCGCCGATTCTTAGCAGGGGTACGTTGTCCGAAATGTCAGGAGATGGATGCTGTGGTGCAAGTCAATATCGTCACCCCTGCCCCAGATGAGTATATTGAATGTACTCAGTGTGGACACACAGAGCACCGCCCCGATCCTGATGCCATTAGCGCCAAGAACCATTTAGAAGATCAGATGGCACGTGATGCGATGGCAACTGGTACTAGTGGCACCGTGAAATTTAAGCCTTAGTTATTTAGTTTTCATATCTAAAAACAGATTAAATACTTTATTATTTAATGGTCTATTAAGCCTATCTATCAATAGATAGGCTTTTTATTTTGAGTTTGCTATAGTATGGCTACTTATATTCTTGACATGAATCGATCATAATATGAAACGAGAAAACATTCGTCCTTTACCCACTCACGCTTCCAAGAAAAAAGCGACTAAAACACGCCGGAAAATTTGGACAGTATTTATTTTAGTACTGCTGATTATTGCCATCGGCTATTTGTTTTTGGGTAAGTCTGACACAGAATCTACTTTACCTGCTAACACTGCTACTTCAGCACCAGTAACTGAGCAAACGCCGACAGAGTCAACAACAGACAATATATCTGATATACCAGATGATTCTGTGATTGACGACGGTGTGCTCATGGATGAAAACTCTGGAGCAGCCAATAATGACAGTACTGCGATACCAAATCCTACTGCTATATTAGATGCGCCTCTACCAGAAAATAACAGCTTGGCTAAAGAAGAGATTGATCGTTTAGAAGATGAACGTCAGCGACTGGCCGAACAAGAAAAGTTAGCGGCTGAACAAGTGGCTATGAATAAGCAGTTGACTGATATGAAGGCCGAACAAATTGCACTACTCGAACAACAAATTGCTCAGTTAGAAGCAAACGACTCTAATAAAGCGACGGTTCAATAACCGTATACTTGATTTGGTTATAGAGAGGCTTACGATGGCGATTTTGCAATTCACACATGCCTCTATTTTAAATAGCAATGCACAGTTGCTTGTTTTACCTGTCAATAATGCTGGTGTCATTTTAGATCCTGTACTTACACGAGCAAAAACTCTATTTCCCGATAATTATAGTCGCTATCATCGTGCGTGCCGCGATGGTAGTCTGAATGTTGGTAGCTGCTTGCTTAATAAGCGTACACGTGAGCAAGTCGGACTTGGTATCAGTAGTAACGGTAACCAGCCAAACTACATTGCCAACCTTGTGATATCAAACCATCCTTACCATCCAGCGCGCACACATTGGCTGACTGCTGCTTTAGTTGATTTACAACAGCAAATAATGCCGCTTATACGTTACCAAGGTATACGCAGAGTTGCATTGCTTGCGCGGCCGCTTATCTCAGGCAGACCACGTGATATCGTATCCAATGAAAGCAATACAGTAGATACCCTGCCTTTAGACTGGCATGCTGATACTTTGCCATTACTGACTGAGTACTTACAAGACCTACCAAAACTTCGTATCGATATACACCTGCCTAAAAGCGTTGATTTATAAATGGCCTTTTAGCTAGCCAGTCATCATCTTTTTGGACACATAAAAAAACCGCCTTGAGTACTCTTACTGAGCATCTCAAGGCGGTTTTTTATTACTTAAACCACATCAGATATTGAGTATTAGTTCTGCTCAACACCTTTCATAGTTAGTTTGATACGACCACGGTTGTCAACGTCTTGTACGAGTACTTTAACGACCTGACCTTCTTTTAGGTAGTCTGATACATTCTCTACGCGCTCTTCTGCGATTTGTGAAATATGTACTAGGCCATCAGTGTTTGGCAAGACATTTACAAATGCACCGAAGTCGACGATACGAGCAACGGTACCTTCATAAGTTTTACCAACTTCAACTTCAGCAGTTAGTGCTTCGATTTTGCCGATAGCTGCTTTGGTCGCTGCTTTGTTTTCACCAAAGATACGGATAGTACCTGCATCATCAATATCGATAACCGCGCCAGTTTCTTCCGTTAGCTGACGGATAGTTGCGCCGCCTTTACCGATAACGTCACGAATCTTGTCTGGGTTAATTTCGATAACCGCGTAATTTGGTGCATGAGCATTGATTTCAGTACGGCTTTCAGGCAATACTTGGTTCATTGCTTCTAGGATATGGATACGACCTGCATGAGCTTGTTTAAGCGCTTGCTCCATGATGTCAGGGGTAATACCTTCGATTTTGATATCCATCTGAAGTGCAGTGATACCATTTTTAGAACCGGCTACTTTAAAGTCCATATCACCTAAATGATCTTCATCACCCAGGATATCTGACAATACAGCGAAACGATCGCCTTCTTTAACCAGACCCATTGCGATACCAGCAACTGGTGCTTTTAATGGTACGCCTGCGTCCATCAATGCCAAGCTTGCACCACAAACAGAAGCCATAGAAGACGAACCGTTAGATTCAGTGATTTCTGATACCACACGAATCACATACGGGAAACGCTCACTATCTGGCAACATTGCTTGTACACCGCGGCGCGCTAAACGACCATGACCGATTTCACGACGTTTTGGAATACCTTCACGGCCCGTTTCACCAACTGAGAAATGCGGGAAGTTGTAATGCAGCATGAAATGGTCACGAATCGTACCACCTAGTGAGTCAATCATGTTGACGTCACGGCTGTTACCAAGTGTGGTAGTAACCAATGCCTGCGTCTCACCACGTGTGAACAGTGCTGAACCATGCGTATATGGCAATACACCAACTTGTACGTCAAGCGCACGAACTGTCTCAGGGTCACGACCATCGATACGCGGCTTACCTGACAAGATGTTGTCACGAACGGTACGATATTTAAGGTCGTTATAGATTTCTTTAAGCTCAGATACGGTATCAGCATAAGTTTCTGACTCAGCATCACCAGCAAGTGCATCAATAATTGACTGCTTAATTTCATCAAGCTTCGTGTAACGTGCTTGCTTATCAGTAATGGTATAAGCGTCAGCAACTTGCTCGCCGAACTGCTCTTTCATGCTCCTGGTAAGTGCTTGATCACGCTCAGGAGCAGAATATTGCTGCTTAGCAGTACCGATTTCTTCAGCCATTGAAGCAATGTTATCAATAACGATTTGTTGTTGCTGATGGCCGTACAATACTGCACCTAACATCTGGTCTTCTGACAGCTCTGCCGCTTCAGATTCAACCATCAATACCGCAGACTTAGTACCAGCCACAACCAAATCTAGATCACTGGTTTCAAGCTGCTCAGACGTTGGGTTTAGAACGTATTCACCGTTAATGAAACCAACACGAGCGGCAGCAACAGGACCATTAAATGGTGCATCAGAAATAGCCAATGCTGCTGAAGCACCGATTAGTGCAGCGATATCTGCAGACTGAGTTTTATCTGATGATACAACTGTTGCGGTGATTTGGATTTCGTTTACGTAGCCTTCTGGGAATAGCGGACGAATCGGACGATCAATCAAGCGCGAAGTTAAGGTTTCAAATTCGCTCGCACGGCCTTCACGTTTGCCATAAGCACCTGGAATTTTACCCGCTGCATACATTTTTTCTTGATAATTAACCGTTAGCGGAAAGAAGTTTTGACCTTCTTTAGCTTCTGATTTTACGACTGCTGCAACTAATACTGTTACGCCGCCCATGTGTACTAGAATAGAGTTTGCTTGACGGGCAATACGGCCTGTCTCGATAACAACCTGCTGGTTGCCATATTGAAATTCACGCTTAATGGTGTTGAACATTGTCATATAATCTTCCTAATGTTGACTGACAAAACTGACATCAGCATCAAAAAAAGCTGATATCTGTCATTAAAATTCTGTGTATATGGCTATCAGTTGACATGTTTTCTATTAGAAATCATCGCAACCAATGCCAATAACGTTACTTGGTTGTCTCATATATTTGTCTGAGTTAAACATCGTACTATTATGTATATTCGGTCGTGCAATTTTGGCTTTACTATAAATACTATCAAAAAGACATTAAGTCAAAAGACTTCGATGCTAAAAACCCTACAGGCTATTTTCTGAACTTTCAAATATCAGCTATCTGCGCTGATTACCAAGCCAAATAATAAATATTTCATCAGTAATTGCCATATCTGTAGCAGATGCGCTATCAAGTTCATAAGGCATTATTTTACAGTGATTTATAGCCATTGACCAATTAATTGCACAGTAGCGCAATTATCGTCAGAAAATACCGTACTTGAGGCTTGGTTAGTACAGTTTATACCAATATCCCTCTTAACTATTCTATAGAAGGAATTATAACTCTTACTATTTGAGCACGGTATCTAAAACGAATAAGCATAAAAAAACGGCGTGAAACTATTCCACACCGTTTTTAGAAAAATCTATTTTATCGATAACAACAAACAATTTCCAAGCGATTTAGCAAAAAATTTAGCATCCACTCGTACTATTGTCGTTAGATTAACGACGTAGACCTAACTGGCTAATTAGAGTAGTGTAACGACCCAAGTCTTTACCTTTCAAGTAATCAAGCAGTTTACGACGCGTGTTAACCATACGGATAAGACCGCGACGGCTATGATGGTCAGCTTTGTGTGCTTTAAAGTGGTTCTGCAAATCATTGATACGAGCACTTAACAAAGCTACTTGAACTTCTGGAGAACCAGTGTCATTTTCGCCACGTTGGTATTGAGCGATGATTTGTTCACGATCGGTATTAGTTAGCATAAATATCTCCGGCAATGCTAAAAACTTTAATAAAGGGACTGCAATTTTAGTCAGTATTAAAGCAATAGAATAATAAATAAAATAACCTGTACGCCATTCAGGACAACCCTGCATTACTAGAGTTGACCTAGTGTACGACAGGCTTAGTTAACAACCATTTAGTATGTTTTGAATCGTACATTGCAGTTAGCTACAGCACTACTTAATTAAAGCAATGGGCTAATTACAGTACATCATCCAAAACCTAATTTAAATGTGGGGGTAATTATAACAAAAAACTGCTGAACTAGCAGCAGTTTTTCATAATACTTGTAAAGCGACATTTAATTTCTAGTAGCTAGTATTCTATAGATAGTTATCTATTGAAATCCTACCTAGGCTACTTATTAACGTCAGACTCTGTCGCATTGCTGCCTAATTCATCATCTTCAAGAGGCGCGGCAGTAGTCACTTCTGCTAGACTATCTGGGGCGGTATGCTCACTTGGATTGATTTCTTCTGCAAGCTTTTCAATCTCTTTTTCCTGCTCGTCCATATTGTTCGGTGAATTACTCATATTAGCTCCTGAATTATTATTTTGTGGACTAACTGTAGTTGCACTCATCGATCATAAGACGTGCAAACTATAAACATATCAATGCCACCTATTACAGGTGGCATATTAAAAACCTACTTGTCTTCTTTCGCATTTTCTAAGTTAGCTGCGATACGTTCTGCTGCTGCTTCGCTATTTTCACTATGATTATCTTCAGTTTGACTTTTAAGCGCTGCTTCTGCTGAATCAGAACGTTGTTGCTCAAGCTTAGTATCGTTTGGGTTAGAGTTTGACATAATATCTTCCTTAGTTATGGTTATAAATGTTAGTTGTACAGAGTTGAAATTTAATAGTACTTAGTTAATTAGGCTTGTTTAATTAGAAGTCGAAAGTCTAAGATAATGCTTTATCTATGGCATCAACAAAATTAGGAATATCATCTGGGTTACGCGAAGTAATAAGATTACCATCTACTTGTACTGTCTTGTCTACGTAGTTTGCTCCAGCATTTTCTAGATCTAATTGCAAAGTAGGGTAAGCGGTAAGGGTTTTACCTTTAGCAATACCTGTATTGATGAGAACCCAAGGAGCATGGCAAATAACAGCTAACGGCTTTCCTGCTTCATTAATAGCGTTGATAATTTGATGAGCCTTTTCGTTACCACGAATAGTATCAGCGTTGACAGTACCACCTGGTAACACCAATGCATCATAGTCAGAGACGTTGGCATCTTCTGCAAAGATATCAGCAGTAAAAGTATCACTCTTATCTACGTCTTGCTGCATGGCTTGCACTTCTTTTTTATCATTTGTTGTTATGAGAAGTGTTTTGTAGCCTTTATCTTTTAACTGATTATTGACGTCTTCGTACTCTGCTTGTTCGAAGTGATTATGTAGTAAAAAAGCGATCGTTTTCATAACTTTCCTTCTTCTTATCTATTAGTTTTTGTGAGCCAGTATATTTTTACAAGCTAATTTTATTATTATTCGGTAGTACATGTTCCTTTGAACTATTTTGTTTTTATTTAAATGCGTCCTTTTTGCATTACTTTTTTCTTCTAATTAGTTACTTCTAAGTGTCTATTATTATAATTATTAACCTTATGGCAATTTTTTATTTTTACAATATTTATCCTTTTTATTTTTTAGCTCAGCATTCCCTATCTGATGAATCTAGAGTACAAAAAAAACAGGTTTCACCATAGGCGAAACCTGCAATAAAATGTGACGGTATGTGATTAGTGTAAACTATTAGTAAATCAGGCCAATATTAGGTGGTAGTTTCCCTATTTAAGTAACATTGATGAAAACGTTACTATTAGCGCTGAATCAATTTCTTAGGTTGTAAACGTCCGTTTAAGCTCACAGACCCCAAACCAAGAAACTCTCCCTGCTCATTGAGTAGACGTATATCAACTGGTATTTCGTGCTCTAGGAGCTGAGGCACATCGAGATCAGTATCAGCTTTACCATTGGTACTAGCGTCATCATCGATACCGACAGAACTATCATTAGACAGCTGGTTAGAAACCATATTAGCAACATAATCTTTGAGCTTACCTGTTAGCTCATCAAATACGTTTAGGCGCTGCCCCATATGTACGCGGGCGCATTGTTCCTCTGTCAGCATCAGTTCAGCATCAATATCAATACAAGCATCGATAGGCAGCAGCCAAGACTGACGCTCCTCTAAAACATGCTCTTCTAACGATGATAAAGCGATAGCATCATCAATGCTGAAATTCCCTACTTGTGTACGACGTAATGCCGTCAGATATCCTAGCGTACCTAGCTGCTTTGCAATATCTTCCGCTAATACACGTACGTAAGTACCTTTCGTACAAGTAACCGTGAGATTAATCTGGGTATCATCTATCATCTGTAGATTGATTGCTTTAATCGTGATATCTCTGGGCGGTCTATCAACCTCAATACCAGCGCGAGCATATTCATACAGTTTTTTACCATCTTTTTTTAGCGCTGAATACATCGGTGGTATCTGCTGCTGAGCACCCAAAAACTGCTGGGCAATAGTCGCTAATGAGGCTTCATCAAATTCTGGGATAGATGCCTGCGTTACGATTTGGCCATCAGCATCACCAGTATTGGTTTGACTACCTAGCAAGATAGTCGCTTGGTAAGATTTATCAGCACCCAGTTGATAATGGCTAAACTTGGTAGCTTCACCCAAGCAAATAGGCAACAGGCCAGTTGCCATCGGATCAAGCGTTCCTGTATGTCCTGCCTTTTTACTATCGTGTATCGGTGACTTAAATAAATACTTCACTTTTGACACGACTTGCTGCGAGGTCATACCTTTGGGTTTATCCACCAATATGACACCTGAAACTTTTACTTTTTCAGGCGTCATATTGGCTTTTTTATCAACTTGCTTAGACGCTATAGACATAATAATAATTTACTCGTCATTCTCGTTTTGCTCAGTTTTAGTCACGGCCTTACTAATCAAGTCCATCATGTAGTTACCACGAGCAGTCACTTCATCATAATGAAAACGTAGGCGCGGCGTAGTACGTGTCTTTAAGCTATGGCTTAATTCTGTACGCAAGAACCCTGCCGCTTTATTCAATACTTTGATGCTTTCTTCATGGTTGGTCTTGTTCATAGCATCATTGAGCTCAGGCTCCATGATAGTGACATAGACGTCCGCATAACCTAAATCTGGGCTAACTTTGACACTAGAGATCGTGACAAAACCTGTTAGACGAGGGTCATTGACTTCATCGCGAATAAGAACAGCAAGCTCACGCTGAATCTGATCCGACAATCTTTGTAAACGTTGGTTCATGTTGTTACCTTACTTTAATGGGCTTATTTTATTACTGTATAAGTCTGCTGATTAATAGATGTTGCACTGATATGTGCTAAAAAAGGCCTAGCAGGATGTACCTGTTAGGCCTAAGTACAGCTGAATATTAGCAAAGTATCTAAAAGCTCAGCGGATTACGCATATTGCATTAATACATACTCTGCTATCGAACAGCAGCTTTAGATAGTACGTGCGAACTCTTGGATTTCAAAGACTTCGATCTTATCGCCAGCTTCAACATCATAACCACGAACGGCCAGACCACATTCCATACCAGTACGTACTTCATTGACGTCTTCTTTATAACGACGCAATGATTGCAATTGACCAGTAAAGATAACTTGGTCATCACGCAATACGCGGATAGGTTTGTTGCGATAGATTGTACCTTCGACCACCATACAACCAGCAGCAGCACCGAACTTACTAGAACGGAATACTTCACGAACGTCTGCAACACCAAGGATTTTCTCGCGATGTTCAGGAGCAAGCATACCGCTCATTGCTGATTTAACATCATCGATCAAACCATAGATTACGCTATAGTAGCGAATATCCATATTAGCAGTATCTGCTTTACGACGTGCGGTAGCATCTGCACGAACGTTAAAGCCTAACAGTACCGCTTCACTCGATTCGGCAAGGGTTACATCAGACTCAGAGATAGGACCAACGCCTGAACTGATCACTCTGACTTTTACTTCGTCAGTAGACAGTTCATTTAGGGCAGCTAGTAGTGCTTCAAGTGAACCACGTACATCTGTTTTCAGTACGATATTCAAGAATGACACATCGCCTTGGCCCATCTGATCAAACATGCTTTCCAAGCGCATGGCATTTTGACGCTCAAGTTGACGCTCACGCTCACGATTGGTTCTAAAGTCCGCAACTTCACGAGCTTTTTTCTCATCCGTTACCACTAGGAACTCACTACCAGCAGCAGGTGTTTCAGGCAGACCTAAAATCTCTACAGGGATAGAAGGACCAGCTGATTTAATACGTTGGCCATGCTCGTCGGTTAGTGCACGAACTTTACCATAATGCTCACCAGCTAGAACCAAGTCGCCTTGTTTCAATGTACCTTTTTTCACTAGGACACTAACGACAGGACCACGACCTTTTTCAAGTCTTGACTCAATAACCACACCCTGAGCAGCACCGTCTAATGGCGCTTCTAGTTCCATTAACTCAGCTTGTAAGCTAATGAATTCTAGTAGGTCTTCGATACCTTCGCCTGTTTTGGCTGAGATACGAGCCATTGGTGTATCGCCGCCCCATTCTTCTGAAACAACTTCTTTCGTCGTTAATTCATTAAGAACACGGTCAGGATCAGCACCTGGCTTATCCATTTTGTTGATAGCAACAATAATCGGCGTACCAGCTGCACGTGCATGATCAATGGCTTCTGCTGTTTGTGGCATCATGCCATCATCAGCTGCAACCACCAATACAACGATATCAGTCGCTTGAGCACCACGTGAACGCATTGCGCTAAACGCTGCGTGACCTGGAGTATCAAGAAAAGTAATAACACCGCGATCAGTTTTTACATGGTAAGCACCGATATGCTGTGTAATGCCGCCCGCTTCACCATTCGCAACTTTCGTTTCACGAATTTTATCTAGTAGTGAGGTCTTACCATGATCAACGTGACCCATGATAGTTACTACTGGTGGACGAGTTTGAATGTTACTACTACGCTCATCAACTGCGTACTGTAAGTCGTCTTCAACTTTAGTATCACTAACTGGTACTGGGTTGTGACCCATTTCTTCAACAAGCAAGCTTGCGGTTGCTTGATCAATCGTATCTGACTCACGAGCCATTTCACCCATTTTCATAAGTAATTTGGTTACTTCGCGAGCTTTAACCGCCATACGCTGTGCAAGATCAGCAACTGAAATTTGCTCACTAATCTCGACATCATAGACGATTTTTTCGACAGGTTTTTCAAACTTATGCTGTGATGCCTGAGTTGAACGCAAACCGTTTTTGCGGTTTTTGATTTCGCGCTCATCTTGGTTCTTACGACGACGACCACGAGTACCAGTACTGTTCGAACCGCGTTTGATTTCGCGACGTTCTTTTTCGAAAGACTCTTCTAGTGCATCACCGACCAAACCTTCAGCCAATGGTTCATCTTTACGTACTTCAGTAACAGGTTCACGATCTGTATATTTACCAGCCATTTTGCGCATTTGCTCAAGTGTACGCTTTTGCGCTTCTTCAGCTTGTGTGCGGCGAGTTTCTAATTCGATTTCACGCAGACGCGCTTCTTCTTTCTCACGAGTCTCGCGAGCTTTACGTTCAGCAGCGGTTTCAACTTTAGGCTTAGTTGCAGCAACTTTCTTCTTCGGCTGTTCTTTAGGCTTAACTTCAGCCGTCGCTTTACCGCCTTTTTTGACAACAACTGATGTAGAAATATCATCATTTTTGTCATCTGATTTTTTGCTAGAGCCTAAGCTTGCGCGCATTGCTGCTAGCGTTGCTGCTTGACGCTCTTCCGCTTTTTTCTTAGTAGCGGCACGTTCTTCAGCTTCTTTTGCTGCACGTTCTTGAGACTCAATCAGAGCCTGCTCACGAGCAGCTAGCTCTTCAGCCATTTTTTCTGGATCAGGCTTTTCGAATACTTTCTTTTTACGCACTTCTACATTGACGCTCTTAGATTTACCAGAAGAGCCGGTCACACGTGCAGTACTGGTCGTCTTAGATTTAAGACTAATACGACGCTTTTCTTGTTGACCATGACTTTGCTTTAAATACGTCACCAGCTTTTCTTGCTCAAGCTCGGTGACTAGGTCATCCTCTGCGCGAGCAGGCAGGCCAGCATCTACTAATTGCTGCTTTACAGCATCTGTAGTTTTGCCTACCATTTCTGCCAGTTCTTTGACGGTCTTATCTGCCATTTATTATCACCTACTGTCTATTATTTGCTATATGTTCAATTCAGTTGTTGGCTACAAATGATTGGGTTAAGGCTGATACTTATAAATAGATATCAGCGCTTTATTCTCAATAGCATATCACCAAAAGACAGCGATATGCAGTTACCGCTTATTCATCGAACCAAGATTCCCGAGCTTTCATGATGAGTTTTCCTGCAGTTTCAGAGTCTAATCCTTCGATATCTTCTAGATCGAAGACGGCTTGTTCTGCCAAATCATCAACAGTAATGATGTCTTTTTGCGCCATTTTATAAGCCCAACTGACTGTCATACCTTCAAGCTCTTGAAGCTCTTGACTTGGCTCTTTCATGTTCTGTTGTTTGACCAGTTCATCAGCGATGACAACTTCTTTAGCGCGCTCTTGAATCATATCAATCGCTTCATCGTCTAGACCTTCGATATCATAGAAAGTCTCAACTGGTACATAGGCCACTTCTTCGATACTGGTAAAACCAATATCAACCAATGCTTGTGCTAAATCTTTATCTACTTCTAGGCGCTCATAGAATAATTCAATAAACGCTTTTGATTCGTTTTGTTGACGTTGCTGATACTCTTCTTCGAGCATCATATTAAGCTTATAGCCCGTCAATTCAGACGCTAGACGTACGTTTTGACCTTGTGAGCCAATAGCACGCGCCAATTGATCATTGGTGCTAAAGATAATATCTGCTGTTTGAGTATCTTCATCTAAAATGATACTGCTTACGTCAGCAGGCTCTAGAGAGCTGATGATGAACTGGGCAGGATCATCTGACCATACCACCACATCAATACGCTCACCGTCTAACTCTTGCTGTACTGCTTGGATACGTGTACCACGCATACCAATACAGGCACCAACTGGATCAATACGATGATCGTTGGTTTTCACGGCTATTTTAGCACGAGTACCTGGCAGACGAGCGACGTTACGAATTTCGATAATTTGTTCTGCGATCTCAGGCACTTCTTTTTGCATCAATGCTGATAACATTTCAGGATGTGTGCGGGATAACAATAACTGTGCACCACGGTTTTCACGGTTCACATGATACAAGATAGCGTTGATACGCGACTTTGCACGGAGTTGTTCGCGTGGCAACATTTGATCACGTGACAAATAACCTTCAGCATTGTCACCCAAATCGATGATATAGCCATCACGAGTCTGTTTTTTGACTTCGCCATACATCATCTCACCAACACGCGGCTCGAAAGCATCTGCAACTAGTGCACGCTCAGCTTCACGAATCTTTTGGATGATGACCTGTTTGGCTTGAGTGGCAGCGATACGACCAAATTCGATTGATTCAATTTGCTCTTCTTTAATATCACCAATTGACCATTCTTCTTGATCAAGATCGGTGATAGCAAGCTGACAAGCTGGCATTTCATGGTCTTCATCTGCAACCACTGTCCAGTAACGATAAGTATCGTAATCGCCAGTTGCACGGTCGATTGCTACCCGTACAGCCACTTCTGGCTGCTCGGTATATACTTTTTTCTTAGTCGATACCACCAAAGCGTCTTCAATTGCTTCAAAGATATCTTCAGGATTTAAGCCCTTTTCATTACTGACAGTTTCTACTACCGTTAAGATTTCACGACTCATGCTATACCTGTCCTATCATTTTTTAATTGACTTAAATTTTATAATTTGGGTGCTGCTATTATATAGTTGCTATAAGCCACATAAGCTATTAGAAGATAAAACTGTCTATCTATAAACAGTTACCCTAGTAAGAATCTAGGCATCTTCATAAATCAAATTGGCTTTATCAATATTACTTAGTGCAATCTCAAACTGCTCGCCATCACTTGACGTCAGTTTTAAAGAGTTTTCATCAATACTATCTAAAGTACCTGTGGCTTTACGACGTTTTTGATCGCCTGTACCGATGGCTTGAATCAGACGCAAGCTCACAGTTTGACCAACATATGCATGCATTTGCTCATCTGAGAAAAACGCACGATCAAAGCCAGGTGAAGATACTTCTAGTATGTATTCACCAGCGATAGGATCATGAACTTCTAAAATACCGCTTACTTGATGGTTTACTGCCGCGCAGTCTTCAATCGTTACTTGTTTATCTTGGGCTTGCTCTTCTGGCAATGCCTCAATATAGATACGTAGTAAAGAGCGACGACCTTGTGGCGCAAACTCAATACCCCATAATGACACATCACAAGCGGCCACGGCAGGGGCAATAATATTAGTCAGTTCTGCAACTTTAGTCGAAAGCTTCATAATCTCTTTGTATTTTCCTATTCACTTATCTATCGTACTTAGTAAACCGTATTAAAGATTGACTCTTATCTATATACAGCAATCTTATAATGATAAGAATCACGGTCAGTATATAATTTTAAATCACAAATATATGATACATATTGTGCATTTATATAGGGACGAGCGTAAAAAACATCAAGCTCGGCCAGACAATGCTTTTATTATTTATAAAGCACTACTATCGATAAAAGTATGAGGAATAAAAGATAGTGTTGCTTAAGAAGCATCGTGCCGGTAGCGGCCGATGATGACCAGTGACGAGTAATATCGTACTCTATAGACTTAGAGCTTAGCATAAGTAGGATAGATACCGCGATAACACTGACCTTCAGATACAAAAAAACCCACAAACATAATGGTGGGCTAATCGGTACTGACAAATTTAGTGTACAAAACATCAGTATAAAAAGTGGTAGCGGGGGCTGGATTTGAACCAACGACCTTCGGGTTATGAGCCCGACGAGCTACCAGACTGCTCCACCCCGCATCAATCTAGAACGCATATTATAGGGAGGTTTCGTAGAAGTGTCAATACTTTTTTTAAATTAATTATAAATTAAGTATTATCTGCTAAAAATCCAACCTGACGCTATGCTGCGCCTGTAAAACTTGGTGCGATTGGGGGGACTTGAACCCCCACAGCTTTCGCCACCACCCCCTCAAGATGGCGTGTCTACCATTCCACCACAATCGCATTGTACTGCTCTGTCTCTATCATCCAGTCTATAATTAATGATGCTTAAGGTAGGCATCTATAGAACAGGAGTTGCGAAACCAGGAAAGCATTGTAAATCTAACCTACCAAAATAGCAAGCGCTGCCTACTTAAAAGAGGCTTACTCAGGATTTTGAGTCAATGGACGCGGCGTTTGCGGTGCTGAAACTGGCGCATCTAGACGAAACTGATCTTCTGCTTGCTTACGCGCATGAACAGCAAGCGTCATACTCGTAATAAAAAATATGACCGTTAGTACTGCTGTAGCACGCGTCAAGAAGTTAGCAGTTCCTGCTGCGCCAAATACTGTACCTGATGAACCGGCACCAAAAGAAGCTCCAGCGTCTGCCCCTTTACCATGCTGTATCAGAATCAAGCCGATCATGGCAATGGCCACAATAATATGCAGGGCTAATATAAACGTAAACATGGTGGCCTCTTTTGCCGCGTAATGACGACTGATAACGGAAAATAAAACATAAGGTTAATAGAATGACACTTGGCATGTTCAAATGCCAAATCGACTATATAAATAAGGCGCATTGTACACGATTGCAAGGGCAGTGTTAAACCTACTTTTACTAACCGATAAAACCATACTCTCTATAAGCTATGATCTTGATATCTGAGCGTTATTTATTCATTTAAGCATTGGCTGGGTTAAATGCATCGGCAATCGCTAGAAAGCTCTCTGCTTTTAACGAAGCACCGCCTACTAATGCACCATCAATCATAGCGTCAGAAGCAAAGCTATTGGCATTATCAGCATTAACACTACCGCCATACAGTACGATAATCGTATCTGTTATATCAGCAAAGCTTGCAACCGTTTGTTTGATGTACTGATGAGTCTTACTCACTTCTGCCACAGTAGGCACTTTACCTGTACCAATGGCCCATACAGGTTCGTAAGCGACGAGCAGCTTTTCAGATAACGATGATGCTAACTCTGGCTGCTGAGTCAGCAAGTCTTTAATCACCGAGAGTTGCTCATTGATAACGTCGAGTGTTTGACCATTGTCATACTGCTCTTGCGTTTCGCCAATGCAAAACACCACGCCTAAGTTCTGAGAAAACGCATGAGACAATTTGCTTATCAGGCAATCATGAGACTCTTGGTGATATTGGCGACGCTCAGAGTGGCCAAGTAACGTCCAAGTAGCACCTGCATCTGCTACCTGTTGTGCTGAGCAGTCACCAGTATAAGCTCCTGTACTTGCACTATAAGTACTAACGTCCTGTGCTGCACAGAGTATTGAGCTATCTGCTAGACGCGTACTCACTGTATTTAAATGAACACAACTGGGTGCTACCATTAATTTACAGCGGTTTTTTGACGCCTGCGAGTTGGCTTGTTCTTCAGTATTAATTTTCGTCAATAAGTCGTCTAACAGTTCATTGACAGCACTGTTAGTCGCAGGATTCTGTTTCCAATTGCCAATTACCCAAGCTTGCATACTTATTTACCTTGTCTCATGTATTCATGCCAATTCGGCTAATATGCGCGTCAGTATAACAAATAATTCGTAAGTGCTATAGTAGCGTGCCACCATGAGCAGAATCACTTCTGCAAACTTATCTACAGACAATGCATCAATAGACCATTATTTTTACGAGCTAGTCGTCTAATGGTATATATAATTTTTTCAAACTAAAGTAAAGTTCTATACTACGGAATGTATAAAATCAAATATTGTTGCTAATTCTATATATAGATATACAGGTAGATAAGATAAACAAAGCAAGATATTTCAAGCGAGTTATCGACTAGCAACGACAAGTATATAACGTCTAATACCAAGCAGTTCTACAGCATATTTTGTATCAAAGGAGAGGTTACAATGTCTATCGCAACCAGTAAGTACGGCGGTCTAGCGCAGCAACTGATTAGCGACGGTGTCGTTAGCGAAGCGAATATGAAGACGGCGCAGATTGAGTCGCAACAGCAGCAAATAGGACTGGTGCCTTATCTGGTAGACAATAAATTGGCCGATGCATATCAACTTGCCCAAATGCTATCCCAAGCTTTCGGTGACCCTCTATTTGATCTTGATGCATTAAACGTTGATGTTATTCCAAAAGACTTGGTTGATGAAAAAATCGTTCGTAAGTTTAATGCGTTACCATTATTTAAACGAGGACAACGCCTATTTGTCGCGCTGAGTGATCCAACACGAGTTGATGCCATTGATGCGATTGCCTTTAATTCTCGACTATCGATAGAAACCATTGTTGTCGAAGAAAATAAGCTTAAAAAGCGTATTGAAAATATTTACGCGGATACGATGCAAAGTTTTGATAGCTTTTCTGATAATGATTTAAGCGTTGGCTTTGAAGATGGTGATGAAGATAAAGAGGATGGCGAAACTCAGCTGAGCGACGGCGTCGATGAAGCACCTGTCGTAAAATTCGTCAATAAAATGCTAGTCGATGCTATCCGTATGGGTGCTTCTGATTTACATTTCGAGCCATACGAAAAATCTTTCAGAGTACGATTTCGTGTCGATGGCGTCATGCAAAAAATGGCCAATCCACCGGTTCAGCTTGCGAATAAAATTGCAGCACGCTTAAAGGTCATGTCTCAGATGGATATCTCAGAACGTCGGGTACCACAAGATGGGCGTATTAAACTAAAAATTTCTAAAAATAAAGCGATTGATTTCCGGGTCAACTCATTACCGACGTTATTCGGTGAAAAGCTTGTTTTGCGTATTCTTGACCCATCATCAGCCATGCTAGGTATTGATGCGTTAGGGTATGAACCAGATCAGCAGGAAATGTTTTTAGAGGCATTACACAAACCACAAGGCATGTTGCTTATCACTGGTCCTACTGGTTCTGGTAAGACGGTATCACTTTATACTGGTATCAACATCTTGAATACTGGCGCAACCAATATCTCAACGGCTGAAGATCCAGTCGAAATTAACCTTGAAGGAATTAACCAAGTCAATGTCAATGCCAAAGTTGGTCTAACGTTTGCCAATGCGCTTAAGTCTTTTTTACGTCAAGACCCTGATATTGTCATGGTCGGTGAGATTCGTGACCTTGAGACTGCTGAGATCGCGATTAAAGCTGCGCAGACAGGCCATATGGTTCTTTCTACTTTGCATACTAACTCGGCACCTGAAACATTAACGCGTCTACGTAACATGGGGGTTGCCTCTTTTAACATTGCCACATCAGTCAACCTAGTTATTGCCCAACGATTGGCACGACGTCTCTGTAAGAACTGTAAAAAACCTATTAGCATACCGCGTCAGAGCTTATTAGAGATTGGTTTTACCGATACTGATCTAGATAACACTGATAATGTCATTTATGAACCAGTCGGCTGTAATGAATGCCGTGAAGGTTATAAAGGCCGTGTAGGTATCTATGAGGTGATGAAAGTCAGCCCTGATATTTCACGCATTATCATGGAAGATGGTAACGCAATAGATATCAAAGACGCTGCCATTAAAAACGGTTTTCGCGACTTGCGACGTTCTGGAATTTTAAAAGTGCTGCAAGGTGTCACGAGTATTCAAGAAATGATGCGGGTAACTTCTGAATAATAAGTGAAATCATAAAATATATGCTATGTCTTAGCATCTTGACTTTCAGTTGCTAGAAAAATTATAAACTAGCAATGTTCTTTATCGTATAACTTTAAAAATAAAACAGATAAACACTGGTTTTTTAAGCTAAAATAAAGTATGCCTGACTAATACTTCAAGTCTGGTATTTTGTTGTAGGTTTACAATATCTATATTGGACAATTTTGAGGGTAGTAATATGGCAAAAGCTAAGACCGATATGTTGTTAGATTTTGTTTACGACGGTGTGAATCGACGCGGACAGAAAGTTAAGGGCGAAACTACCAGTCGTAGTTTAGAACTGGCAAAAGCGACCCTACGCAAACAAGGTATCACGGTTAAAGGAATTAAGAAAAAACCAAAGCCACTTTATACCTTTAAAAAAGCCATTAAAGCCATTGATATTGCTATTTTTGCTCGGCAGTTGGCAACAATGATGAAAGCAGGTGTACCATTGACCCAGTCTTTTGAAATCGTCGCCGACTCCCTCGATAATCCGAGTATGAAAGACTTAGTATTGCAAATCAAAGCAGATATTGAGGCAGGTGGTACCTTTGCCTCTTCTTTGCGCAAACATCCTCGTTACTTTGATGATTTATTCTGCTCACTCGTCGAATCTGGTGAACAATCAGGTGCACTTGAAACGATGCTTGAACGAGTCGCTACTTACAAAGAAAAGAGTGAGCTTCTAAAAGCAAAAATCAAAAAGGCGATGAAGTACCCTATTGCTGTTATCGTAGTTGCTATCATTGTCACTATAATTTTGCTCGTAAAGGTAGTACCTGTATTCTCTGGATTATTTGAATCATTTGGCGCAGAGCTGCCTGCTTTTACTCAGATGGTAGTAGCGATGTCTGAATGGATGCAGGCATGGTGGTTTATTTTGATCATTGTCATTGGTGGATCAATTATCAGCTTTACTGAGGCTAAAAAGCGCTCTAAAAAGTTCCGTGACTTTTTGGATCGGGCTACGCTAAAGGCTCCGATATTTGGAAACATTGCTTATCAGGCAATTATTGCTCGTTTCGCTCGTACACTATCTACAACTTTTGCTGCTGGTGTGCCGCTTATCGATGCCTTAGATTCTACTGCTGGTGCGACCAATAATGTTGTTTTTTACAATGCTACCCAGCAAATTAAGAGTGATGTATCTACTGGTCAGCAATTACAGTTCTCTATACGATCTACCAACTTGTTCCCAAGTTTAGCTATTCAAATGGTCGGTATTGGCGAGGAATCTGGTAGCCTAGAAGAAATGCTAGATAAAGTCGCTGTCTACTACGAGAATGAAGTTGATAATGCGGTTGATGGTCTAACCAGCTTGATGGAACCACTCATTATGTCGGTATTGGGTGTATTAATTGGTGGCCTAGTCATTGCAATGTACTTGCCAATCTTCCAAATGGGCGCAGTAGTAGGATAATGATTTGATGCAATTTATACAGTTACTACAAGAGAACAGTACCCTAGCTTTATTCTTATTTGGCCTATTAGGTCTTTGCGTTGGCAGTTTTCTAAATGTTGTGATTCATCGCATACCGCTGATGATGGTGTATGGTTGGAGACAAGAGTGTAGCCAGTTTATGTCTGAACAGGCAGATATGCCACGCGAGCATACGCTGCCCATAGCAAATATTGTCGCTACTGACCAACCGATTACCCTAAGTCGCCCTGCTTCACGCTGCCCTCATTGCGCACATAAAATTAAGTGGTATGAAAATATCCCTTTAATAAGTTGGCTGTTACTACGCGGACGCTGTTCAAGCTGCAAAGCGGCTATCGGTCTGCGTTATCCTCTCGTTGAGCTAGTCACTGCTCTTCTGTCCGTATTAGTAATATATAAGTTTGGGGTAAATACTACAGGCCTGTCCGCATTGGTTTTAGTATGGACACTGGTCGCTCTAACAGGTATCGACTTTGACACACAGCTCCTACCTGATCGTCTAACCTTCCCTTTGGCAGGCTTAGGATTGGCAGTAAACTCACAAAGCTGGTTCGTTTCACCAACACAGTCAATATGGGGATTACTACTTGGGTTTTTATCACTATGGATAGTAGTCAAAGTGTTTTACTTAATAACTAAAAAACATGGAATGGGTCAAGGGGATTTTAAACTACTAGCAGTATTAGGTGCTTGGCTTGGACCCATGATGTTACCTTTGATTATTCTACTATCATCTTTACTTGGCTCTATTGTTGGGCTGATCTTGATGAAAAAACAGGGTGAAAGCCGACCTTTTGCTTTTGGCCCTTATATCGCTATCGCAGGTATTGTTGCTTTATTATACGGCTCAGATATCGTCAGCTGGTATCTTGGTATGTATGTCTAATAATAACTGATAGCATACATTAGATTATTGTCGTAAATTTTCGGTAGTGACTTATAAATAAAGCCTTAAAAGGTCAATTGTGAGTTTAAAGCTGCATCCATTGTTCTATCTGTCAGATAAGCCATTATTATGTCAAAAAATACATCGCACTCTTATTCACACCAACCACAAACCACGCAACCAAAAAATAAGAAGCTCGTAGTCGGTTTGACGGGTGGTATCGGTAGTGGTAAATCTGCCGCTAGTGCTTGGTTTGCTGAGCAAGGCATCGATATCATTGATGCAGACGTGATCGCCCATGAGATTGTCGCTAAAGGCAGCGCTACTCTGCAGAAAATCCAGAAAAAATTTGGTGATTGGATATTGACGGATGAGGGCGTTATGGATAGGGCTGCTGTACGTACACACGTATTTGCAAATCCTGAAGCGCTGATTGAGCTTGAGGCTATCACTCACCCAGCAATACGTGAGACAGCAAAAGCACAGCTAGATGCTAGTACTTCACCGTATATAATCTTGTCTGCGCCCCTACTTATAGAGGCGGCAGAGGCAGGACTGGCCAATTTATGTCAACGTATTTTGGTCATGGATGCGACCGAAGACACGCAGCTTGCGCGTGCCAGTCAGCGTGATGATCAAAGCATACAAAAGATTAAAGCCATTATGACCAATCAGCTTAGTCGTGAAGAGCGTAATCGTCATGCAGACAATGTCATACTCAATGAGAGCGACCTCGTCTCTCTATATCTACAACTAGAACCTTTACATCAAGAATATCTTACGCTTGCCCAGCAGCTAAAGTTCGCTGGCGATTAACCTCATACAATGCCATGCCAGTAGCAACACTCACGTTTAGGCTCTGTAGATTACCATGCTCGTTTCCTGACATTGGAATATAAACCAACTCATCACAGCTCTCCATTGTTAGGCGACGCATACCCTCTCCTTCTGAACCCATAATGATAGCGGTCTTGCCAGTTAGGTCAGCAGCATGTATTGGTTTAGCCTCTTCACTAAGTGCCGTACCAAATACGAAAACGCCTGCATTTTTGATTTGCGATAATGTGCGTGCCAAGTTCGTAACGCTGATGATCGGCATCATCTCTGCTGCGCCAACTGATACTTTAGCGACTGTTGGCGTTAGGCTCGCTGCATGGTGTTTTGGACAAACCACTGCATCCACACCCATAGCCACTGCGGTACGTAGGCAGGCGCCAAAGTTATGTGCATCAGTAATTTGATCTAGTACCAATAATAAGCACTGTTCACGGCCAATAATAGTATCAAGCAAACCTTCATCAGCGAAACCTAACGGACGAGCATTGAGCACCACGCCTTGATGCTGCGGACTACCACATAACTGAGTCAGCTTGTCTTTTTGGGTTGGTTGAATGCTAATGCCGTTTGCTTCCGCTTCGGCCATGATAGCTTGTACATGACTGTCACTCTCACGCCCTTGCTGCACAAACAAGCTAAGACCATCAAGAGGACGATGTTCAAGTAATGCATCAATGGCATGAATGCCGTAAAAATAAATGGGTTTTGCCATAATAGGCCTACTAAATATAAAGTGGATATCGCACTAGGCGACGGGATAAAAGAGGATAACGTCGGCTTTAAATGTCATAGCTCATTGATGATGAGAGAACAGTAAACCAAACGTCAAAAAAGAAATAAACAATACCAATCCGATATTGTTTATTTCTCGAAACATTAATGTGTGATAGAGCAGGCGCTAGAATGAAAGCTCAAGCGCCCTATTAATAATATCAGCCTTCTAGATGACAGATATATTGAACAATCTCTTCAGTACGTAGGTTAAAACCGCTATTGCCTTCAACGACAAATGATTGACCTGCACGGTAGTAGCTGAATTCATCATCACCATTGATCTTCACTTCACACTCACCACTAGTGATTTCGATACGTTCAGAAGTATTGGTGCTAAAGTGGTAATGCTCAACCAAGTTGTCACAAGGTAAGATCACGCCTAGCGTTTTATGGCGACCATCCTCAAACATAATGGTATGGCTTGAGCAGCGACCATCATAAGATACTGTCGCTTGGGCATTAACTGTTACGTTAGTAAATTGCGCCGCTGTCATAGTGGCTTCCTTATCAAATAATTATGGCAAAACTAAAAAATAAGTAACGGGTTAAAGTACCGACAGAGTTGCACTGGGCTTCAAATACGCGACCAGTAAGCAAATACGCCTGCTTTAGGCACCTTATCCCTCTATAGTAGATATCTGCGCGCTAAAGGTAGCCACAGGTTCTATGAAAACGCTTTTGAATAATGATCGAGTGGCCTGTTTTTACCACTATACGCCTACAATTTTACAAAATCATGACTCGTTATTAGGTTGCATAGCGCATCAAACTCATAAGAAGAGTTTATCATTATGTGAGATTATGCTACCACATTATATCTATAAAGTTTGTTAAAGCGACTAGGAAAATTCTATTTGATAACAAGTATCCACCCGTTCATTTAATATTCATTTCGTATCTTTCTAGGCGGATGCTAGGCCATTATCTTAGGTATATTTTTATTATTATCAGTCAAAATACTTCTTTGTATACTATGCTTATCTTTAGATATAAAATTACCCTAATGATTAATATCATAGGTATTATGTCGATGATTTATTGTCAGTTTTTAATAGTTTTATGGTAATCTCCCAATAATAAACTCTGTTACACCTCGTCTTAAAGTTTGTATTTACGCACATTTAACACCATACTATTTGCCTACAATATTTATCTAATTAGCAAGTTTAAACAGATATTTTCACTTTCTTATTTACCCTATTTATAGATGGCTTCCTAAGATTTATATGATGTCCATTGTCTGTCCTGAGAGGCGTTGATGCTAGTATCGTTAACTTTACATCAGTTTGCATTGATTTCTCAGCATGAGCTGAGCGTGGCTGAAGGTTTTAATGTTATCACTGGTGAAACAGGTGCTGGCAAGTCGTTATTGCTAGATGCGCTATCACTGTGTGTCGGTGAGCGAGCGGACAGTGCGATGGTCAGGCATGGCGCCGCGCATGCAGATATCTACGCTCAATTTGATGTAGAAAATAACAGTGTTGTCGCTGAATGGTTTACCAAAAATGAGCGACCGCTAGAAGAGCCTGAAGTACTTATTCGTCGACAATTAAGCAATACTGGCCGCTCAAAAGCATGGCTAAATGGTTCACCGGTTAGCTTAGCGGAGCTAAAGAATTTAGGCGCTTTATTGGTCAATATACATAGCCAACATGCTCAGCAAGCATTGCTCAAGCCACAATTTGTGGTGCAATGGCTTGATGAGATGGCCCAGATAACACCGTTAGCCAACCAAACTACCAGTAGCTATCAAGCCTATCAGCAGCTAAAACGTCGCGCGGACGACATCGCGAGCCGCGAAGCCCAGCGTCAAGATCGTATTCAGTTGTTGCAGAGCCAATTAGCAGATATTGCGCCGTTATTGGCTGTGGACTACGCAGAAGTTGAATCTGAACACGAAGAGCTCTCCAACATTGAAGCCTTAATGCAAGAGGCCAGTCATGGTCTGCATTTGCTCGACAACGATACTGACGAGCCAGATGTCATGACCTTGCTCGGGCAAGCGATTAAACTCTGTGACAACCAAGTAGGCGTCAGTCAAACGTTTGAACAAGCTTCCGAACAGCTCCATCTAGCACAGCAGCAAATCACTGAGGTAACTGCCCTGCTATCAGATTACGCCGAACAGCAGCTACCTGATCCTGAACGTTTGCAAACACTAGACAACCTAATCAGCTTAGGACATCGTCTGTCACGTAAGCATAGCTTGCCAGCGAATGATTTAATTGATGAAGCAAAAGGCTGGGAGGCGCAATTAGAGCAGCTAGAGAACGAGCCAAGCAGTGATGCAATGGCAGCGCAAATTGATCAGGCTTGGCAAGACTATCTCGCTCTGGCGACACAGTTAAATAAAGAGCGCACAAAAGCTTCCCCGATAATTAGTAAGCAACTCATCAAACAACTACAACCGCTTGCGCTACCTAATGCTCGCTGTGAATTTGTTTTTACCAAAAAAACCGAACCTAGTCAGTACAATGCCCAAGGTTGCTTCGATATTGATTTATTATTCAGCGCCAATGTCGGTATGCCAATGCAGCCCCTACATAAAATTGCCTCAGGTGGTGAACTGTCACGTATGGCGCTCGTGATGCAAGTCTTACAAGCGACCAATGCTGATAACAATGCCGCCAAGCCTATGCTAGTATTTGATGAGGTCGATGTCGGTATCAGTGGCGGTACTGCGCAAGTGGTTGGCGAACTGCTACGCTCGCTTGGGCAAACACAGCAATTACTGGCTATTACACACCAAGCACAAGTCGCGGCGCAAGCGCATCAACATATCTTGGTACAAAAGCACCATCAAGAACAGACCGAAAGCGAGCTACTCATACTGACCAACAGTGCGCAAGTAGACGAGCTGGCGCGTATGTCTGGTGGTGTCATTATCACTGATGTCACGCGCGATCATGCCCGCAGCTTATTATCCGATGTTAAATAACGCTTATCTGACCTATCTAACTTTAAATAATCGTTCGTTTTCATCAAAACGGATGGTTATCTGAGTCTGTATGATGGTCAGTAGCAATTAGTGCGAATCTTGCTTTTCTATTGATTATCACCATATAGTGGTCTTTCACCCTTATTATTAGGTTGCGTTTGTTTCTATGTCTAAAACCAATTTGACCCATCATTTTTTGATTGCAGCACCAGAGCTGTCAGACCCGAGGTTTGAGCAGGCACTTATATATATTTGCCGTCATGATAAGCACGGTGCCCTAGGTCTGATGGTCAATCGTCCGCTTGAGCAATCTCGCGTAGGTAAGTTGCTAGAAGATTTGGATATTGAAGTGACCAATCCACAAGTGATGGAGGATGTGGCATTAGAAGGCGGCCCTATGTATCCTGAGGTTGGCTTTGTGCTGCATACTGGTCAGCCAGAATGGGCCTCTTCCTTTGCTATTTCAGAGAACGTTTGCATCACGACTAGCCAAGATATTCTAAAGCGTATCGCTGCAGGGCAAGGTGTTGGTCACTATCAGCTGTGTCTAGGTCATGCCAGCTGGGGCAAAAAACAGCTAGACCAAGAGCTGAGTAATGGTGATTGGTTAGTCTGCCCTGCCGATCTGAATTTATTATTTGATACCCCGTTTGAAGAACGCTGGCAAATCGCAGCCGACAAAATCGGAGTCAATTTCGACTATCTTAGTAGTGACATAGGTCATGCGTAATCTCATACGCTCTGCGAATTTAGATAAAGACATAAAGGATACCCATTACTATGGTAGATAGTACTTTTACAGCCAATAGCACAGACGCTATAGATAATGACATTGATATTGATACTCTCGATAACGATAGCAATAGCACTGCTGAAACTATCGAGCCAGAGGTAAAGCCGCATCTTATCTTGGCGCTAGACTACGGCGTCAAAAAGATGGGCATGGCGCTCGGTAATACCATCACACAGACGGCGCGTGCCTTTGATATTTTGGCAATGAATAACGGTCAGCCAGATTGGGACAATCTAATTGGTATCATCAAAGTCTGGGGCGTGGCGCAAGTCGTGGTTGGCCTACCGCTTAATATGGATGGCACTAGCTCTATGCTTTCAAAACGAGCGCACAAATTCGCTCGTCGTCTAGCTCATAGAGTGATGGAGCAACATTTGCCAGTGACCGTATCATTGTGTGATGAGCGGCTGACTTCAATCGAAGCAAGAGAAATCGCATGGGACAATGGTTGGATCAAAAACGAACGCGACCCAATCGATGATATCTCTGCTTGTATCCTAATGTCGACCTATTTTGCTGATCCTAATAGCAGTAACGCTATCGATGCAATCAAAGCAGAATAAAGCAGCCAAATAGGTAAAAGACACGTGTGCGGCTATAATGCCACTTCGATACATCGTACTTCTCAACGGATAAATGACTGATTACTATGACCACTGTCTCAGACCAACCTTCGCAACATAAGTCACAGCATGGTTTTGCTCCACTTGCTATTGCCCGTATTAAAGGCGCACAGCGTGCCAACCAAATAGCGATTTATCTCATTTATGCGGCTATTTTTGCATTTATGGTCTTTGGCACGATTGCTAGTATCAAAGCTTTCCATGATAACCAGCTGCTTTATCAGTTATTTTACAATTTGCCATATGCCCTTGTAGCCCTCACGATTCCCATTACTATTTATGATGCATTGGTCGTTTATCGTTATCGCTTAAATCAACCGTCGATGATTGCCATGAGTATTGGTGTATCAACCATTATATTGGTTGGTGGATTAATTTTTGCTGATACTGCATGGTTAGGATTATCTTGTTGGCTAGGCGTGGCATTCTTATTTAAAGTAAGTTTTAAGCGATTTTTTAACTTTTTAGAAGTAGCTGATGTACCTGAAGTCGACGAAGAGGCTGAAAGTACTGAAGCATAGACGACCTACAAAGTACGCCATGATAAGTACTTAAGCAAACTACTTACCCTACTCGTCCTTAAACCCACTTATTTAGCTTTACGATAATGACTATGACCACTTCGATACCAGACACGCCTATCCACCATCATTTAGATACTCAAGGGCTGATCTGTCCTGAGCCCGTCATGATGCTACATCGCGTCATTCGCAAAGCAGATGGCGGTGAAGTGATTGAAATATTGGCGACAGATCCGGCTACCACGCGCGACATTCCGAATTTCTGTCGTCATTTGGGTCATGAGCTAATCGGTCAAGAAACGCTAGCTGAAAATGTAAGCTTAGACGCTGATCCTGACGAAATCACCATTGATAGCGATGATGATACGCCTGCAAGCGTGACGCTATATCGCTATCTGGTTAAGAAAAAAATGGCATGATAGGTTGGACGTTATATTAATGACTGTCTGTCATCGCTCACTTAATCCCTACCTGAGTATTATCTTATGAGTCGTGATCGCGCCGTGCAACAACGACAACCTAAAGCATTGGCGGTCGATGATGAGCCAGCTTATATGACTGAGTTTCGTCAAGCCATGTTGGCACGCGGTCTAGCGACGCGTACTCGTAATGCGTACGTCCGTGACCTACGCTCTTGCGAGCTGACCAATCCTATCGCCCTGACACGTTGGCAGCCTGATGATGTGCTGCACTGTCTGTCTCTCCTTGCTTATGATGGCAAAACCCCACGTACCCAAGCACGCATGCTCTCAAGCTTGCGTCAGTTTTATCTATGGATGATTGCCAGTAATCTGCGTGAGGACAATCCTTGTGAGCGTATCAAAAGCCCAAAGCTCGGACGACCGTTACCAAAAGACTTAGCTGAAGCAGATGTCGACAACCTCCTTGCCGCGCCTGATACCAGTACTACGCTCGGTCTCCGTGATAAAGCCATGCTAGAAGTTTTATACGCCTGCGGTCTACGTGTCAGCGAGTTGATCAATCTCTCATTAGAGCAAGTGAATCTTAACTCTGGCTGGCTACAAATCACGGGGAAAGGGAATAAAACGCGACTGGTGCCCCTCGGCGAATATGCAGCGGATGCATTGGAAGATTATCTTTCTCATGGACGTGGCGATTTGATTGCTCATTTAAAATCGGGCAATTGCCAAGCGGTATTTTTGACGGCGCAAGGCGGTTATATGACGCGGCAGAACTTTTGGTATCTACTTAAGAAGTACGCCAAAGTTGCCAGTATCGATAAAGAATTATCCCCGCATACGCTACGTCACGCATTTGCCACGCATCTACTCAATCACGGCGCAGACTTGCGTAGTGTGCAGTTATTGCTAGGACATAGCGATTTATCAACCACGCAAATCTATACTCATGTGGCAACAGCGAGATTGCAGAAGTTACATGCCGAGCATCATCCGCGAGGGTAGCCTTGCCATATTGCCATATGGGCAGCATTGAAATCTAATATTATTGATGATTGTAAAAGGAATATACCGTGTCGCAAGCTCAACCGTCTACCTTAACGAAGCGTCAAAACTCTGCACTCCGAAACCTCACTATCATGGGTTATTTAGAAGGTACTTCCTTTCTATTGTTACTTGGTATCGCGATGCCACTCAAATATATGTTCGATATTCCAGAAGCGGTGAGCTATGTCGGTCCAGTGCATGGGGTATTATTCGTTGCTTATGTCGTGGTGCTAATCATTACGGCAAGCAGAATAAAAATGCCGCTGTGGGCGCTACCTGCAGGTGTGCTCGGCTCATTCTTGCCATTTGGACCATTTGTATTTGATCATTTATTAAAGAAGAGTTTGAGAAAGTAGTTTCAAGAAACCTTCAATATCAAGAACGATGTATATCTGAATCCGGCTAACGATAATGACACTCTATTCGCCTGCTGTATCTATCACTATTTTAGGATTACGTGCCCGTATCTCGCGATAAAAACGTGATTTGTCTTTTGGTGAAATTAGTATTTCTTCATCTTGATATGATATTTTAATCCTATCCAGTGATAGTGCTGGCGCAGAACTCATGCTTTGTGTTGGCATAATATAGGTGATATCTGTAAGCTCGATGTTTTGAACAGAGAATCCACTATCTACTTGTAGCTGGTCATTCGTTAATGTGTACTCGGTACCGAAAAAAGGGATGAGCATTAGTGCTGCAAAAGGTATGAGAATAACAGTCATTAATATAGTTTGTATGAGGGATTTGTGAGCACCTCGCTTCCACTGCCATAATGGAACAGACACAGTAAATAAGCTCAAACCCCAGAGTAGCATTGCGAGCCAAAAGTCTATTTTGGATACGAATGTAATGTCTTGCATAAATAATACTTAGAAACTATCAGGTTAAGTTTGATTCTATCTTAAGCGATACCTCTTATCTAATGTCTCTAACATTGTTTCTTAAAAATTCTTGCGATATAGCAAAATACAGTTCTAGAAATAGATAGCTGCAAACCTGCCCTTTTCTCGTTACAATACCCTTATTAAAGTGCATCATGATATACATGCTGCCTAACTGGGCTGCGCACCACCTTTTACCTATCTATTATCCGAGAATCCCATGAGCCATAGACCACCTGCTGACCTATTAAAAAACGCCGAACACTGGCGCGAAGATATCAATTTTCGCCAAGAAGTGCTGGGTAAGCCGTTTGATTTTGCGACCACGTGGGGCATTTTTTCACCGCAAAAACTCGATGACGGTAGCTTAATGCTACTTGATTATGTGGATTTTGAGCAAGATGATGACTCGATCGATTTGGGCTGTGGTTATGGTGTACTTGGTATGACGGCAGCACGTGAATGTCCAAATGGTCAGCATACGCTGATTGATAAAGACTTTATGGCGGTAGAATACGCACGCCGTAACTGTGAGAAAAATGGTCTAAACAATGTCGATGTGCATTTATCAAATGGCTTTAATCATGTGGCAAAAGACAAAGACTTTAGCCTTGTGATGTCGAACTTGCCAGCCAAAGTAGGCAAAGAGCAGCATTATTTATACTTCCTCGATGCCTATGCACGCATGCGTACAGGTGGCCGTTTTTATGTCGTGACCATCAATGGTCTGCGCCAATTTGTGAAACGCTCGTTTACCGAAGTTTTTGGCAATAGCGATAAAATCAAACAAGGTAAAACCTATACGATTACGATGGCGACCAAAGACTAGTTTTAGCTTTTCCTGATTAAGTTTCGGCTATTTAAACTGAAGCTCAAATTGAAATCGACATAAAAAAGCACGCTAAATTAATTTTAGCGTGCTTTTTATTTTGTATGACCAATTGTCTTTTTACATCTGGCGTTTTATCAAATATCCGCCCAATAGCGCGCTGCCGATAATCGGCAATAGCACCATAAGCATCGGTGAAAAGCCTGTCGCTAGCGATACAAAACCAACTAGGTCTTGAATATAGCTAAATAGTAGACCAAACAACAACGCCACGACGATACGCAAGCCTAAGCTGTGCGTCCGTAGTGAGCCAAAGACAAACGAGCAAGCGACAATCACTAGCGACAATATCGATAATGGCGATAGTAGCTTTTGCCAAAAGGCCACTTCATGATCTAAAGAGCGATTGCCCTGTTGGCGCATAAACGTGCGATGCTCATACAGCTGCGTCAATGACAAATCCTCTGCCTTACGCGTTAGCAGATACACAGACTCTGGGGCAAAAGGTAAGCTTAACGTATCTGATGGTGAAATAGCTTGGCTACTCTCAAATCCCTGATTGATAGAAAGCTTAACCATATCGTTTAACTGCCACTCGTAGCGATACTGCTCGCTTGGCTTTTCACTATTTACATCAATTGGTTCACGGCCAGTATACTTTCCACCTTCCGCATGGACAGCAGTTTGCAAATTGCCATTATTATCCAAATGCCAGCGTTTCACCTCGCCAATGTTGCCTGCGACATCAGCATAATCAATATATAAAACATCGCTACCATCAGGTGTAGCACTGCCATCTTCTGCGGTTTCGAATCGTGGCTGTATCGTCCAGTAGCCGCGTACTGATGTGACCAATGAGGTGCTGTCTTCATCATTAATCTGTTTTGCTAACTGGTTAGAAGACGGTAGGACGAACTGGTTGATAGCTAATGCCAACAGTACAAATATCAAAGCGGGCTGTAATACCCAGCCGACGATACGATAAATACTGACCCCAGCCGCGCGCATGACGACCAGCTCGCTTTTATTAGCTAGCAAACCTAACCCTATGACAGCACCCAATAGCGCACCCGTTGGGATAAATTGCTCTAAAAAGTAAGGCGAACGATAAAAGATATATTTGAGCGCCTCGCCCATGGTGTAGTTATCATCTAACGAATCAAGCTCTGATAAGTAAGAAAAAATCAGCTGTAATGCCCACAAACCAATGACGGCAGCGATAATAGCCAATAGAGCATTAAGTTTGACATAACGACTGAGGACTTTTAAATTGGCAGGTTTTTTAGCCAATTGATCAGACTTGGCTGACTTAGCAAATAAAGAGCGCATTAAGACTGCCCTCCTTGTGAGCTGTTGTTCTGATTATCTATGTCGCTAACTGAACTAGTTGTGGCAGCGGCTAGTCTATTTTCTTGTTTGCGAAAGCGTAGTCGATGTTGCACACGGCTACCCCAATTCATATAAAGCGCCAATGCCATAAATCCTAAGATAAGCCATGCATACGCCCATACGCTGATGCTGTCTTTGCTCACTGCGTTTTTGAGCGAGATGATACCTAATGCACAGCTGACAAATAATAAGATAGAAGGAAACAAGCGCAGCCAACGTCCTTGACGCGGACGCACTTGCGCCAGTGGCACGGCCAACATAGGCGCGATAATCATCAGCCATGGTAGCGCCAAACGATAGCCAAGCTCGCCTTGTGCAGCGCGCATTGCACTGTTAGTGCCTGATGGTGAGCTACTCGTGGCGGCTTGCCACAATGGTCCAATCTTTTGCGTTTCAATATTGTCTTCGGTGATAACTTCCTGTGAAGACTCAGTCAAGGTAATGCGATAACGATCAAAAGCGACTTGATTATATTTCAGACTGCCTGCACCAACTTCGTAACGACGTCCTTGGAACAGATCCAACTGGGTCACGCCGCTATTGCCAGTATCAACTTGCTCAGCACGCTTAGCCAGCGTGATCGTGTCTTTGCTAATGTCCTTTGCACCGCTATTTATAATATCTTTTGGGATATCAGAGATGCCAATTTGTTCGGCCGTCTCACTGTCAATCGTGTTATTCATATCAGTAGCAGTGGCACTAGCATCGACATCTTCAGCAGCACTACCTTTTTTCGTAGGTTCAGATTGGATTAATATGACATCTTGCAATTTTTTCTTATCATCGCTGAGACTACCCACGTATAAATGGTAATTACCGCTACTGATAAACTCGTTCGGACGAATCAAATCAAACGCACTGGTCAATGCTTGCTGCTGCCAGACAGCCTCAGACGAGCGGACACCCCAAGGCTTACCAACGACAGATAGCGCCGCCTCGCCGACGAACAATGCCAATATTAATGGTGTCATTAACCGAGCAAGCTTACCTCGAGATACGCCACTAGCATTAATCACTGCCATTTCTTGATCGACATACAAGCGACCAAATACCAGCATCAAAGCGATAAAGAATGCTAACGGTAATATCAGCTCTAAAAAGTACGGTAGGTTATACCCAATGATCGTAAACAGTAGGCTGACGTCCAAACGACCTTCAGCAGCGATGCCAAAATAGCGTATCAAACGACCGCCGAGCATCATCACTACCAAAAACCCCAACACTAAGGCAGTGGTCGAGGCAACTTGTTGTGTCATGTAGCGGCGTAATATCACAATGGGTACTCTTAAACGGTTGGTATGCGCGCGATTGATGATGAGCTTATTGAATATTTAGGACGTACGACGACATATCACCAGCATGATATGAGTCATTTACATACTCAAATAACGGTAAACGTTACTAAGCGACTGGTTAGTCATACTCAATAAACACAAGCGACAAATATAACCGCTAATGCTAGCATGTTTTGCCCAAAAATGGCTGTGAAATGTGTTTGAAAACATTACCTACACCTTGCTGAGAGCGCATTATTGACAGTAAGTAACAAATATAGCAAATATTGGATAAATAATTGCTAAAACCTCAAATTACATCGAATTGATAGTATTTATAGCGCTAAGTTTTTGTTTTATTTATTTTAGAAAGGTTTGTTTGTCATTCGTATCATCGAACATTTATCTCTGTTATTAATTGCTAGACTGACTAATAGAAAAATATACTTATATCGTCAAACGGAGAATAATACTAATGAATAACACGACCTCTACACCCTCTACCCTACTTGAACTCGCTGGCGGCACATTCGATGCGCTTGATTGGTCAAATTGTGCGCTCGTTCTTATCGACTATCAAAACGAATATGTCGATGGCGCTATGCCATTAGGGGACGCTGGGGCAAAAGCCATCGCCAATGCACGCCTAGTACTCGATAAAGCGCGTCAGCAAGATCTACCTATATTCCACATTACCCATCACGGTGCAGAAAATGGCAATGTCTTTGATCCCTTATCAGCTAACGTTGAGATAGTCGAACAGTTGCAGCCGCAAGATGGCGAAACAGTGATTGCCAAAAAGCATCCGAACGCCTTTTATGATACGCAATTACAATCACTGATTTCAGCAGCAGAAAAGAAGCAGATTGTTTTTGCGGGTTTTATGAGTCATATGTGCGTCAGCTCAAGCGTCCGCGCCGCATTTGACTTAGGTTTCGATAGTTTCGTCTGTCACGATGCCTGTGCCACTCGCGACCTACCGAGCGCTACTAGAGAGCCGATAAGCGCTGAAATCATGCATGATACTGCCATGGCCGCACTACAAGACAGATTTGCCGCGATGGTAACGACCGATGAATTGGTCAATGGCTAGTATGTTGGCATCATCGGAAAATGATAATGTAACCGCTAAACCATAACGTAAGTTAGTACAGCATAATAATTCAAACGTATTACCTAAGCCTTGCTAACTGCGCACGATTATCGCAATATGCTACACTACTGTGATTGCTCAACAGACCAAATAATCTAATAATCTGACAGGTATAAGCAGTCATCCAAATCCTGCAATTTTCATAACTCTAATAAGGATAACTATATGAATATCAAATTATCTCAGCATTTACCAAAGACCCATACGCAAAAAATCTTGAAAAAAGAAGCCAAAAGTAAAGACGATGCTTGTCTGGTTGTATTGGTCGATGACAAGAAAAACATTCTGGCTGAATCTGTACTGACCGAATATACCACTCGTATTGAGCAGCTGATTGAAGTATCACATTTCAAGGGTACTACCTGTGAGACTGTTGCTGACTATGCGCTGGCAGGTGATAAAAAAACCACTAAGCAAAACCCTGTACAACTGCTATTGGTCGGTGTAGGTAACACTGATAAGTTCAACAACACCGTACTGCAAAAAATCGCCAATACCATCTATAGCAGCACACAAAAGCGTGTGTCTTCTATCACTGTCGCCTTGGGTGATGCACTGGAAGAAAATCACTTTGGTCAATTTGCCCTTAATCTGTTGGCAGCTAGCTACCGCTTTGACAAGTATAAATCTGAGCAAGCAAGTCCTGTATTGACTAATGTTTATCTATTAGCGGATGAGTCACTAAAGCCTGCACTTGCCTTCGCTCAGTCAGTATTTGCTGGTCAGAGCCTCACTCGTGATGTGGCCAATGAGCCTGGCAATATTTGCTTCCCAGCTTATATGGCTGAACAAGCTCAAGAGCTTGCAAAAACTTACCCTGACCTATTAACCGTGAAAGTACTAGGTGAAGACGAGATGGCAGCGCTAGGTATGCATTGCTTCTTGGCCGTTGCACAAGGCTCTACCAAAGAAGGTAAGCTGGTACTCATGGAATACCGTGGCAAATCAGAATTTAGTTCAGATGCAGGCACTACCGAGCAAACTACTAGCAACGCAAAAGTGAGTGGTCTAAAGGCATTGGCCGATAAACTACCAACCAAAAAGTCAGCTAAAAATGCAAGTAAAAATAGCAATGACAATGCACAAGCGGCCAATGACGACGCACCTATTGTATTAGTCGGTAAAGGCGTGACCTTTGATTCAGGCGGTATCTCAATCAAGCCAGGTGCGGCGATGGATGAGATGAAGTTTGACATGGGTGGTTCGGCGTCAGTACTTGGTACAATCAAAGCGTTGTGTGAAGCTCGTCTACCAATCAACGTCGTTGGTGCGCTAGCCTGTGCTGAAAACATGCCATCAGGTGATGCAACACGTCCAGGCGATATCGTTAAAGCAATGAATGGTAAGTCAGTTGAAATCTTAAACACTGATGCTGAAGGTCGTTTAGTCCTAGCAGATACCTTGTGCTACGTGCAGCGTTATCAGCCAAAAGCCATCATCGATGTTGCCACCTTGACTGGCGCTTGTGTGGTTGCGCTAGGCCATGTTCGTTCAGCCGTATTTAGTAATGATGAAGACGTCCTGTTTGATTTAGAAAATGCCAGCAACCTATCAGGCGATCTTATTTGGCATATGCCTTTAGATGACGAATATCAAGCTCAGCTTGACTCACCAATCGCCGATATGCAAAACATCGGTGGTAAAGGTGCTGGTGCGGTAACTGCCGCCTGCTTCTTATCGCGTTTCATTGAAGAAGGTCAAGCATGGGCGCATTTAGACATCGCTGGTACTGCATGGAATTCAGGCAAAGACAAAGCAGCCACTGGACGTCCTGTACCATTGTTTATGCAATATCTAAAAAACAGCGCAGAGATGGCTTAATCCATTTATGAAAATCAGTTTTTATGTATTAAGTGAAAGTAAGGCTCAAGATTTCTTGGGCTTTATTTGTCAGTTGACTCAGACGGCGCTTAACAAAAGCGCTCAGTCTTTGCTGATTTTAATTGAAGATGAGACATTACTATCAAATCTAGATACAGCACTTTGGGCACAAGAGCCTACGAGTTTTATACCGCATCAATGTCTTTCTGATATTGACAATAAAAGTACCAGTGATAGAGGTACTGATGATAGCAACATCAACATTGTTACTCATAAATCATTAGCGCCTGTACTGCTAGGCAATCATATGCCAGCTGATTTTAATGGTATCGTGCTCAATACAACGACACGTCCCGTCAACGATTTTATGGCTGCTACCAATAATTCAAACCCCTCCCGAGTCCTTGAGCTGATCCGACCTGATGCTACAAGTACACAAGAAGGTCGCAATAAATATAAGGCTTACCAGCAATTAGGTTACGATCTGACCCACTTTAAGGTATAGCTCTGCCATTTATTTCCCTTCATCTTTTACAGCGGAAGGTCTTCCTACCTTATATATCACTACCTATATCACTACTTTCACTCTCTCATTGATGAGGTATTCTGAGTAGCTAGCTCTTGCCTATAAGTGCGCATTCTTTTTCATACTAGTCATATAACTCTACTATCTCTCTGCTTGCACGCAACAGCTACTGCTATGAGCGGTATGCGAATATGTCAAAAAATGCTACCATCCTTCGATAAATTTTCTGTTGTGACAATTCACTTACTTTTAACGGACTTGAGGGTGTACAGATGCGTTCATTGATTGCGATGTACCAGCGTATAGGGCTGGTGCCGCTTATTATTATTGGTTTGGTGTTAGGGGTGTTAATTGGTTGGCTAGCGCCAAGTATCGGCACCGCCATAGGGTTGCTTGGTACACTCTTCGTCGGCGCACTAAAAGCAGTCGCTCCCATCCTAGTATTTATTCTGGTTATGGCAGCCATTAGTCAACATCGCAGTGGTAATGAAGTCTACGTAAAGCCGGTGCTTATCATGTACATGTTTGGCACTTTTTTGGCAGCGCTAACGGCAGTCGGTGCCAGCTTTTTGTTCCCAACTGAGCTGGTCTTGATCAACGCCGATATCGCGCAAGTACCACCTGCTGACCTAAAAGAAGTCTTGACCAACTTGCTCATGAACTTGGTCGCCAACCCGATCAATGCAATCGCTGAAGCCAACTATATTGGTATCTTAGCATGGGCAATTATTATCGGTTTTGCATTGCGCCAAGCCAGTGATACTGCGCGCAATGTCGTTGGCGATTTCGCTGATGCCATCTCACAAGTGGTTAAATGGATTATTGCTTTAGCCCCATTTGGTATCTTAGGCCTAGTCGCTAGCACGGTTGCTGAGACAGGCTTTGCTTCTTTGGCAGGCTACGCGCGTATCTTAATGGTATTAATCAGCTGTATGTTATTCATTGCGTTGGTCGCCAATCCGCTTATTGTCCTTATTAAAACTGGCAAGAACCCTTATCCACTCGTGTTCAGATGTCTGCGCGAATCAGGAATTACTGCCTTCTTTACACGTAGTTCAGCGGCCAATATTCCAGTCAACATGAACCTTGCTCGTAAGCTTGGATTGCATGAAGACACTTATTCGGTGACCATTCCACTAGGTGCCACGATCAATATGGCTGGTGCTGCGATTACCATTAATGTCTTAACGCTTGCTGCCGCTCATACGTTGGGTATCGAAGTGACGTTTGCATCAGCGCTGCTACTCAGTCTGGTTGCTACGATTAGTGCTTGCGGTGCTTCTGGTGTTGCTGGTGGTTCATTACTATTGATTCCACTCGCTGCTAGCTTATTTAGCATTCCAAATGATATCGCGATGCAAGTGGTTGCGATTGGCTTTATCATCGGTGTGATTCAGGATTCAGCTGAGACTGCCTTGAACTCTTCTACTGATGTATTATTTACAGCAGCAGCTGATCCGACGTATTCGCGTTAATTTCTGCTGAAGGGTTTTCTATAGACATAAAAAAGGGCCTTTATAAGGCCCTTTTTTTATGCGGTATTTCGATTACTTGATTACTTTAAATTGTCTATATCGACTTCGATGACTGGTGTTTGCTGCTCTATTTGACGTTTAAGTTGGCGCAGTTGCTCAACTTCATCTAACAACTCAAGTATCAAACCAATTGCTGGTACGCTGGCTTCAAAGTCACGACTCAGTCGCGATGCACGGCGCACTGTCGTCAGCTGATAACCAGTAAATTTTTCATGCTCTGGTACATCATACTCAATGATGTTTTCTTCGATTAATTCGATGACCCATTGGCGCTCTTGGCCACAGGCAGAGACCAGTTCATCTAAGCTCATGATGATGTCTGTAAATTCAGTCGAGTGGTTCATAACTATTATCCTCGTTTTCTCTTTATTTCATCGGTATCGTGTTCATCTCTGCTATTCGTTTATTACTTCAATAATGAGTAACGGTTATTCATAATCTTGTTTAACGACTAATATTGGTATCAGCAAAGGCTTGTTTTAGCTGCTCATAAGCCTGTCTCGACGCATCACTACTGACATCAGGGTTGACAATATTTAGAGTTAGATACAGGTCACCTGCTTGCTTGGCAGGGATACCCTTGCCTTTAAGACGTAAATTGCTACCGGACTTACTGTTCTTAGGAATGGTCACACCAAGCGTACCCGCTGGCGTACTGACGTTGATTTTTTCACCCAATGCCGCTTCCCACGGTGCAATATTCACAGTTTGATAAACGTCTGCACCTTCTATACGAATATTGGCATCATGACGAATTTTAACCTTCAAAAACAAATCGCCATTTTTGCCATTACTGCTACCAGCAGCGCCTTGCCCTGCTAAACGAATTTGCTTACCGTCAGTGATGCCTTTAGGGATTTTTATCTTAAGGGTTTTATTATCGTAGTCGACATTACCATTGGGCTGACGAACAGGGACGTTTAGCTTAATGCTGTAGTCGTCGCCACTATATACTGAAGACAAATCAACGGTAATCTCGGCATGCTGATCCTGACCTTTGCTATCTTGCGTCCCAAAGCCACCACCAAATTGATCGAAGCCGCTGCTTTGAGAGTGACTGCCGGTTTGTCCCCCAGTTGACCCACGTGCGCCGCGACCAAATGCTGAAAAAATGTCATCGAAGCGAAAACCACCATCACCAAAGGCCTCACCGTCGCCAAACTGATCTTTGATATCTTCCCAGCGAAAACCACCTTGACCTGCGCCAGTTTGCCCACTGCCCCCAAACCCACTTGATCTACTTTGACCCGCGAACGGATTATTGAGCATAGCGTCATATTCGGCGCGCTTTTCTTTATCTCTGATCGTTTCGTAAGCGTTGTTTATTTCTGCAATTTTATTATCAGCGTCTGGATGATCACTGACATCGGGATGGTACTGACGAACGAGCTTACGGTATTTTTTTTTGATATCAGCGTCTGAGGCGTCTTTTTTGACCCCTAAAATGTCATAGTAGTTTTTCTCTGCCATGTTATTTTCCCCAAAATAAAAACATATTAGTGGTATCAGTCTGCCAACTTCAAACGATACGGTATAAATGGCTACTAGATTTTGCTATAGCAATTTTTGTAGCCTACTTATCATCATAACAATAATTACAACAAACACCGTTATATAAATATTACCAGTAGTGATGCCAAGCGATATCTACAATACTCTCTAATGCAGGTAAGCGAACACCTTATCTTTACCTTAAGTTAGATTTCTTAAAAATTTAGTATTATCAGCTCTATATTAGAACTGTAATAATGCTAAACCTTCTCTATTTACAAAATAGTAAGAATATAGCAAGGTTTTTTTACATTATATTATCTATTTTGAATTGGGTTTTCATAACGATAATTATGCTATATCGATAGATTTGGTCTTTATATATTACCTATTTATATTGTGTTGTTGGCTTTCCAGTATTTTGTCGGCTTCTTTATGAGAATCACTCTTTATAAGTCTAATTTTAGTACCTACATCATCATTATTTTTGCTAAAAAATAGCTATTTTTCCTTAAAAAACAGGTATTTGACCTCATGAGTTTTTTACACGGCAGTAATAATATGACAAGCTAGCTCTTGTAGAATCCCCTATTATTCATACTCATAGGGAGTATAGATAACGTAGGCAAGAGCATCTGTCTATTTTATTAATTGCTTAAAGGTATTAAATGTCTTATTTAATCAAGTCTTTGGTTGTCACTTTATCGCTACTACTTAGCACCACAGTTTTCGCTGCCAATACCAGTTATTATGGTAGTAAGTTTCATGGCAAGCGCACAGCGAGTGGTAGTATCTTCAACATGAACTCTCTAACCGCTGCACATCGCACGTTACCGTTCGGCACGAAGGTACAAGTAACCAATCAAAAGACAAAGCAGAGCGTCGTTGTAAAAATCACGGACAGAGGACCTTTTATTAGAGGTCGTATCCTTGATTTATCAAAAGCCGCTGCTGGTGAAATAAACTGTCAGCTTTGTACGACCACGATGGAAATACTGTCGTACGGCGATGGCAAATATCGTAAGGAATAATGTAATAAAAAAGGGATGGCTTATGCCATCCCTTTTTTATGTCTGCTTATATAACTAACTATCTAGAACGCTTTATGCGAACTTAGCTTCCATCTCTTCTAAAGTCGTCATTGACAGTAGTAACTTCTCTTCATTATCACTATGCTGCTGCTGTAGCGCTGTTTGCTCATTGAGCAATACAAGCAAGTCAGACTTACGGCTCTCTTCATACAGATCTGTATCAGCCAGTTTTTCTTCAAGCGTCACGAGCTGCTTATCAATCTTAGCCAATGTCTTTTCTGTTTCCTCTATCTCACGGCGGATAGGTGCTGTCATTTTACGTTGTTCAGCGGCTAGCTTACGCTGTTCTTCTTTACTAAGTGCAGGCGTCGCAGCTTTACTGTTTGATGAGTTATCAGACGCCTTATTATTTGCTTGGCTATTATCTGTTTCACGTGAAACAAACTTCTTACTCTCTTTTTTGCTTTTTTTCTTACCAGTATTTTTATCTGATGCGTTTTCTTGTTTGCGCTTCTCTGCTAGCCACTTACCATAGTCACCAATGTCGCCATCGAACTCTTCGATAATGCCATCGTGTACCAGATACAGCTCATCACAAACATTAGCAATTAATTCTCGATCATGCGATACCAGTACCACTGCACCTTTGAAACCTTGTAATGCAATCGTCAATGCTTGACGCATTTGTAAGTCTAAATGGTTGGTTGGCTCATCGAGTACAAGGACATTTGGACGTTGCCAAACAATCAATGCCAAAGTCAGACGCGCGCGCTCACCCCCTGAGAATAGCTCGCTTGGTGTATCAATGCGCTCACCGCGGAAGTCAAAGCTACCCAAGAATGAACGTAACATCGCATCAGAGGTTTTACCTGCTAGGCGACGTAGCATCTCTATAGGCGTTGCTTTGGCATCTAGGATATCCATTTGATGCTGATTGAAATAGCCTAGCTTTAGAGTATCCGAAACACGATATTTCCCTGTTAGTACGCCAAGCTCACCGACTAATGCTTTAATCAATGTTGATTTACCAGCGCCGTTCATACCTAATAAGCCAAGACGGGTATCAGGGGTAACCTGTACATTGGCATTGTGTAGAAGCGGTGTCTCACCATAGCCAATATCTGCGTTGGTCAGCTCAATCAGCGGTGAGCTCATGTTTGCAGGCTCGTAGAACTGGAACGAGAAAGGATTGTCAGCCATCATTGGTGATAGCTCTGCCATGCGCTCTAACTGCTTAATACGGCTCTGTGCTTGCTTAGCTTTACTGGCTTTAGCACGGAAACGACGAATAAAGTCATCTAAATGCGCCTTAGTCGCTTCTTGCTTTTCAAACGCTTGCTGCTGCTGCGCCATACGCTCGTGACGAGTACGAATAAACTGCTGATAGTTACCAGTATAAAGGGTGATTTTTTGTTGCTCTACATGCAGGATATGACCGACTGTCGCGTCCAAAAACGCTTGGTCATGCGAAATCACAATGACCAAACCCATATAGGCATTGATCCATGTTTCAAGCCACAAGATAGCGTCCAAGTCCAAATGGTTGGTTGGCTCATCGAGTAACATCAAGTCAGCACGGCTCATCAAGGTTTTGGCGAGGTTTAAGCGCATACGCCAACCACCAGAAAACCCTTCTACTGGCAGCTCATGCTGGCTAGTTTTAAAACCAAGACCTGCCATAATTTGTGCCGCTTTGGTCGGCGTACGATATCCGTCGATTTCATCGAACTGCTGGTGCAACACACCAATTTGCTCATCACTGACACTGCTCAAATCATTTAGCGCAGCATTAATTTCATACCACTGCTCATCACCGCTCAATACATAATCGATTGCAGACTGCGTCGTAGCACCAACTTCCTGTGCCATGTGCGCCACATGCCAGCTATCAGGAATACTGACTTCACCTTTATCAAGGGTGACCTCTGTATCGCCTGTACCCATCTGCGTCAGTAATAGCGCAAATAAGGTAGATTTGCCTGTGCCGTTGTTGCCTGTCAGTCCAACTTTGTGACCTGGATGGAGCTGAAAGCTTGCACCTGCAAACAATTCACGACCATCACGGCGAACACCAACGTCTTTAAATTCGATCATATAATTTCTTCATCTCAACAATAATATAGATATAGGGCAATAAGAAACACACATAGGGTATGCCAACTGGCGGCTATTATTTCAAACGCTTGCCCCATAGGCAAACAATTAAATAACTATTTCAAAACTAAGTATTTATTATGCTAAATACCTTACGTTGCATAAGCGACTCTTGAGCTCATACATGGTGGTTACTATTATAAAGGTTATGGCCGTAAAATACCGTAATATGACTAATAAGCTTTAAGACTGCCTAATATTATTAAGTAGTGTTTTATATAGTCACACGCTATTATTTTTTAGTCTGGTTATTGGTTTAGCCTCTTGACGCAGTTATTTTAAAAAATACAATATCAAAAATGGAACACTGCTATTCATTAGTAAAATTCAGTAGTTGCATCACTCTTGACAAACGAATCAGCACCCCCATTATGATATACTGCTAAAAGATAAATGCCCACTATCAATAGAGCCAATAAAACGTTGTAGTAGCACAAATACTATTTTGAAATTGTACAAACAGCTTATAATGCACCAATAGCTTTGCCATAATGACAGCACCCAATTAAATCAAACGCCGTGCGTATCTTTATTTGCAAGTACCCTATTGCAAACCCAAACAGGACGACGACCGCATTTGATCCTAGCAACTGAGGTAGATATGAACGAATCAGCCAACCAATTTAGCCCAAGCTCAAGCCAGCCAGTAGACCCAACCGTATTAAGCCTAACTGATAGTGCGGCGCAAAAAGTACGCCGTCTACGCGAAGAAGAAGGCGATAGCGATCTTATGTTACGTGTCTATGTGACGGGTGGCGGTTGTTCTGGTTTCTCTTACGGGTTTAACTTTGCCAACGATCTAAATGAAGACGATGCCAATTTTGATAATGGTGATGTGACGTTAGTCGTCGATTCGCTAAGCTATCAATACTTGCAAGGCTCTACCGTTGACTACACCGAAGGACTGGAAGGGGCACGTTTTGTGGTGACCAATCCAAATGCCACGACCACTTGCGGCTGCGGTTCGTCATTCTCTATATAAGCTAAATAGACGCGGTCGCGCTATGGTTATTAAGATAATGCGGTAGTGTGCCAATACTATGTCAAATGGCTTGTAGGCATAATGAACAAAGCATCTATCTCTCAGGTAGATGCTTTTTTTATCAAAATGTCTGGCCAGAATAACGCTATATTCGAGATGAATTTGTATTAAAAACAGGGTCAAAATCCTCACAAATCGCGTTGCCTAAAGCTTATCGTATTTGTAATTGTCCGTGGTTTTCAAGACAGCTTTGAGCTAAACTGACGGAATTATTGACCTAACATTTACCTATTTTATGGACAAACGCTTATCGTGTTTTGATCCGCCATAATAAATAACAATAGATGACTATTATGAGTAATTTTGCGAGTAGCTTTGTTAATTTCGAAATCCCTAATTGGTTTGACAGCCAACACTTAACGGGTATGCTCCGCGGTATTGAAAAAGAGGGCCTGCGCGTAAAGCCTGATGGTTTCTTGGCACAGACCCCGCATCCAACCAAACTTGGGTCAAAACTTACCCATCCTTTTATTACTACCGATTACTCAGAAAGCTTGCTTGAGCTCATCACTGAACCAAAGTCCTCACCAAAAGAGACTCTCAATATGCTGCGCCAATTGCACGTATTGGTCTATCAGGGTATACCTGAAGGTGAGCTGATGTGGCCATTATCGATGCCATGCATGTTGTCTTCTAAAGATGAAGATATCCCACTAGCTGATTATGGTAGCTCTAATACGGGTAAGCTAAAAACCCTATATCGTAGTGGCCTTGGCATTCGCTATGGTCGCCGTATGCAGACGATTGCTGGTCTGCATTACAACTTGTCTTTTGGTGATACGTTGTTTGAGACGTGGCAAGCCCAAACATCGACTGCCCAAAGCCAAACATTGACAGAGTTCAAAAACGAAAAATACTTAGGGTTGATTCGTAACTTTAAACGTCTAACTAGCCTTGTTTTATATTTGCTAGGTGCCAGTCCAAGCGTATGTCCTTGTTTCTTGGCAGGGCGTGAGCACGATTTAGAATTGCTTAATGATTCGACTTATTACAAACCTGCTGCGACTAGCCTACGTATGGGTAAGCTTGGCTATACCAATAGCGTGCAAGAGCAGCTTGATATCCGTTATAACTATCTGCCAGAGTATGTCGATGGTCTGCGCCGTGCCATTCAAACGCCGCACGAGAGCTTTACTAAGCTTGGCTTAGAAGACGAAGCTGGCAATCCGATCCAAATCAACAATCATATTCTACAAATAGAAAACGAGTACTACAGCCCTATTCGTCCTAAACAAATTGCGATGAGCGGTGAAACACCAACCGAAGCGCTTGAGCGTCGTGGTATCGCCTATGTCGAGTTCCGTGCTATCGATCTTGACCCATACAGTGACGTTGGTATTCGCCTATCTAGCGCTTGCTTCTTGGAAGTGATGGCGCTGTATTGTCTGTTCAGCGACTCACCAGACTTGCTACCTGAAGAAGAAGACACGCTCGCTATCAATCTTGAGCGTGTGGTCAATGAAGGTCGCCGTGATGACTTGCATATTATCAATAATGGTCAAGAGCAGTCACTTGAAAGCTGGATGCTCACGCATCTAGAGCGTATGCAGCCGCTTGCTGCATTGCTTGATGCTCACTATGGTGGTAACGATTACCGCGCGGCTGTAGCATTGATGCAAGGCAAAGCAGGACACTCTGAGTCGACTATCTCTGCACAAGTAAATTCCGATAGCAAACGCTTAGGCAGCTTATGGCAGCTTGGATTTACGTTGGCTCAGCAGCATCGCGAGTCTTTATTACAGCAGACACTTAGTCCAAATACTCAAGCTAAATACGAAGTGTTGGCAGAAAAATCTATCTTGCAGCAAGCTGAGATTGAGCAGTCTGAAACAGAAGACTTTGCGGAATTTTTACAGCAATATCGCTAAGTTACTAGTTATTAATTGCTAAGTCCTGACTGTGAAATTTTGACTGCTTAATCTTGATTGCTACCCCACATCTATTATAGATAAACCCATAAGAGTAACCGCACAATGCGACAGCTAACCACTTACCGTAACCTACAAGTATTTTTGGTGATAATGGCCATCATAGGCATGAGCTTTGCGCTGTTTTATTTACAGCGTCATCTAGGGCTTTCACCTTGCCCACTCTGTATTTTTCAGCGTGTTGGTCTAATCGTTATGGGCGGATTTGCCCTCATATCAGCGTTGTTTAATCCTAAATCTAAAGTAATAAGACTACTATTATGGCTTGGTAGTCTAGTTGGTATTGGTTGGGCAACCGCAGTAGCAGCACGCCATGTATGGCTGCAACACTTGCCTGCTGACCAAGTACCTTCTTGTGGTCCAGGACTGAACTATTGGCTTGATACCCTCCCTATCCTACAAGTATTCAAAGAAGTATTTGCAGGATCTGGCGAATGTGCCTCTGTTGATTGGACGCTTATGGGATTAAGTATCCCTGAGCAGTCGTTGATTCTATTTAGTGTGCTGCTGATCGTACATGTCTTGATATTAATGCGTATCGTAAAATCTGCCAATTAGTATCTTATGAATTAATAAGACGTTAGGTTTCTTTCCTACTGCTGCTTTTAAAACAGACATTGCTATCTTCGATACAATGTCTGTTTTTTTGTCTACTATTAACCCGCCCTTACAAACCATATTAGCGTTACCAACAGGTATCGCTAATGTCAACTTATGCCTTTTAGATATATGGGCAACAACAAAAAGCCCACAGAGATATTTTCAAGCCTTTGATATCTTTAGTCAGCTTACCTTATAAACAGATAAGCATTGGATATTTGTCGCTTTCTACTCATAAGCTATCTGTATTTTGAATATAAGATAATGCTATCAAGTTCTTAATTTATATTATTACTACGAGCCCATGCCTTATTATCCTTATCTTTGACAATGGCTTTACGTTGTCGATAGTATAGATGAGCTTGAAAAATACTTGTTAAAAACTGTTTTTGGTATGACCATGATATATTTTGCTCCCGTTCGCTCTACTACGCTTGCTATCGTAAAACAGTGGCGTCCTTCGTTACTGGTAGCGTCACTATGCGTGCTACTCGTAGGCTGTGATAGTGCCTCGTCCAATACAGATAAAGACATGGTATCTACGTTCGCGGCGACTGGTTCTGAATCGCAGGAGGCTTCACAATCATTGCAAGATGACAATGCTAAAAATGCTGAGCTAGCGAGTGATGATGAGACAGGCGAGATGGTTGAAGGGCAATCGCTGATTGCTGCTGCTCAGTCAAATAAAGATACCTATGCAGACAGCTCTCTGGAGCGATCAGAAGCGAAAAGTAGTATGCTGCAAGCAACATTGATGGGTGATTATGGCGGTATGGTCTCTTGTACAGATTGCGACAGTATCGACGTCACATTGAACTTATTCGCCGATGGTTCCGTACTAAAAGCAAGTTATTATCATAATCCTGAAAAACCAAAAACACCTCTACTCGAATCGGGTATCTACCGACAAGACAATGACAAAATCACCATTGTCTATGAAGGGAAAAATATCGAAACCTATCATATCCAAGACAATCATTTGATACGGATCGATGAGCACGATAATTTAGAGGATGACTATACGTTATCTCGCAAATAAAAGCGTCATCATGCTAACTATTAGTTGGCGTATCGCTACATACTAAAATGACCAAATTACATTAGCTACATAGCGCCTACTTGTTAGGCGTTTTTTATTGGTCATCGAACAGGGTTTACTTTACAATGATTGCTTGTTTGCTAAGCTGATGTATTGGTCATTGTTTATCAAGGTGGTTATTTTTACTGATAACAGCTAGGCACCTCATACTTTATTTTATCAGCTCTCTATTCTTTTCATTCAAGCGCGTACGGAACGTCTATGCATATTCATATCCTTGGTATTTGTGGTACTTTTATGGGCTCACTGGCATTGCTAGCACGTGCGCTTGGGCATACGGTCACAGGTTCAGATGCCAATGTCTATCCTCCTATGTCCACTCAACTCGAAAATGCTGGCGTGACTATCGAAGAAGGCTATCTGGTAGAACATTTGCAACCAACGCCAGACTTAGTTGTCGTTGGGAACGCGATGAAACGTGGCATGGATGTGATTGAGTATATGCTAGATAATGGCTTGCGCTATACCTCAGGTCCGCAGTTCTTATCTGAGCAAGTATTGCAGTCACGTCACGTAATCGCCGTTGCAGGAACACATGGCAAGACCACAACTACGACGATGCTTGCGTGGATATTACATTATGCTGGTATCGATGCAGGGTTTTTGATTGGCGGTGTGCCATTAGTTGATACGACTGACGAGCACTTACAACAAGTGTTTGCGCACAGCAGCTATTTGGGTGCTGATAAAAGCGATGATGATAAATCTAGTTACTTTGTGATTGAAGCAGATGAGTATGACTCTGCGTTTTTTGATAAGCGCTCAAAGTTCGTTCACTATCGTCCGCGTACTGCTATTTTGAATAACCTTGAGTTTGATCATGCAGATATTTTTGCAGATCTCAATGCAATACAAACTCAGTTTCACCATATGGTGCGTATGATTCCAAGCACTGGCAAAATCATTATGCCAGCCGCGACCATCAGTTTAGAAGATACGCTAGCAAAAGGGGTTTGGACACCTATCTGGCGTACTGCCGTCATCGACTCTACTTTAGATGATGCCAGCGAAAACGCGCGTGCTCTAAAAGATAGTAGCGACTGGCAGGCTGAGCTGATCCAAGAAGATGGTAGTAAGTTTAAAGTCAGTTTTGCCACTGATAAAAAGGCAACTGCTGTCGTAAACTGGTCAATGAGCGGTATCCATAACGTCAATAACGCGTTAGTTGCTGTGGCTGCTGCCTATGATGTTGGTATCAGTGTTGAGACTGCTTGTGCTGCTTTATCAGATTTCGCTGGTATCAAGCGCCGGATGGAGCTGATTGGCGACGTCAATGACATCTTAGTCTTTGATGATTTTGCCCATCATCCAACAGCTATTACAACCACATTGGATGGTGCCAAAAAGAAGCTGGCTGATAGACGTATTTGGGCTATCATTGAGCCGCGTAGCAACACCATGAAAATGGGTATTCATCAAGACAGCTTGGCTCAATCAGCGGCACTTGCTGACTATACATTATGGTACGAGCCTACTGGTTTGGAATGGGGCTTAAAAGAGGTCATCGAACAAGCTAAGGCTACTAGCGACTCTATCGGCAACCAACAAGTGTTATCAAGCATTGACGCTATTATTGAGCATATCAGCAGTCATGCAAAAGCAGGTGATGCGATTGTGGTCATGTCAAATGGCGGTTTTGAAGGGATTCATCAGCGTTTATTAACCGCATTGCATAACGGCTAACGCTTATAATTAAGATAAAGAGGCAGCTTTTATAAAGAAATAGATCTTCTTATTCTCCTCTATACAAACGCAGCTCATCTAATAGATGGCTGCGTTTTTTACTTCTAATATTTATATGTCTTCATTATATGAATTCGGTACTACAGGTACCACGTTGATAAACGTTGTTAGCACCACTGCTACCTTTGTAACCTTTCGTTTACTTATTGCCCTTACTCGATAGCAAATCGGACTTTTTCCTCACATAGCCCCTACAGTAGTAACATTTTATGCTTACTTTTGCGTCCAGGGAGTGTTTACAATAGATTTATCAAAACTTGTAACACATTATAAATATTAATAATATTAGGAGAATAATATGAGCTTTATTTGGATGATTATTGTAGGTTTAGTCGCAGGTTTATTAGCACGTGCTATCAAACCAGGTAACGACCCTATGGGTTGGATTATGACTATCGTATTGGGTATCGTTGGTGCAATGCTAGGTGGTTTCCTAGCTGGTCTAATCGGTATTAACGCTGATGGTGGTTTTACTGGTCTTATATTCTCAGTAATTGGTGCAATTATCTTATTGTTCCTATATGAAATGATTGTAAACAAACGCCGTGCATAATTGGTAATAAGCCATGCATAGTTTAGTCATAAATGATTACTAGCTAATTAAAATACTATATAAACAAAGCCTTGCGTTAAGCAGGGCTTTTTTATGCCATTTATCATCAAAATCCAGTCTTTCTATCTACATATAGCATCATATGACTGCGAAAGTATTGATAAGCATTACTTTTGTCCCCATTTATCTTATAATATCAACCCTATTTTGTCCTTATCATTGAGGTGAGCGTTATGGCACTACTCCCTATCTTAAGTTACCCAGATCCTCGCTTGCGTACTATCGCCAAGCCTGTCAAGGAAGTGACTGCTGAAATCAAAACCTTAATCGCAGACATGATCGAGACGATGTATGATGCTCAAGGCATCGGGCTTGCAGCCAGTCAAGTGGATCATCATATTCAGCTTATCGTCATGGATTTGTCTGAAGACAAAAGCTCTCCTAGAGTTTTTATCAATCCAAAAGTCACGCCACTGGTAGAAGAAAAGCAACCGTATGAAGAAGGCTGCTTATCTGTACCTGATGTCTATGACAAAGTCGAACGTCCTAATAAGGTCCGTATCGAAGCGTTAGACGGTAACGGTGAGGTCATCGACGAGGTAGTCGAAGGACTGCTTGCTGTTTGTATTCAGCATGAAATGGATCACCTAAATGGCGTAATCTTCGTTGACTACTTGTCTCGTCTTAAACAGACTCGTGCTCGTGATAAAGTTCGCAAAGTTCTTAAAATACGCGAAAAGCAAGAAGCACAATCAGCAGAAAAACAGACACAAGCCGTCAATTCTTAAAGCCCTACTCTTTATTCTTATCTTTTTTATTCCGTCTTTATCCTTCACATAGTTACGTCACAGTGAGTGTTAGTATTTAGCATTCACTGTTTGGCGATAATTTTTCTAACCGATACAGTTTCCACAAAAGGTTTACTACTATGACAATGATCAAAATTGACCAATATTTTGAACCTGCCAGCTGGCAGAAATTTACCAAGGCTGCTGAAGGTCGCGAGACGCCTTTCTTAGTAGTTGACCTTAGTCGTATCGAAACCAAATACCATGAAATGGTAAGCCTGTTTCCTAATGCAAAACTTCATTATGCAATGAAAGCTAGCCCTGCGGTGGAAGTAATCGATTTACTAGCAAACCTTGGTTCAAACTTTGACTGTGCCTCTATTTATGAGCTTGATCGCGTGCTTGGTTGCGGCGTTGATCCATCTCGTATCTCGTATGGCAACACCATCAAAAAAGCTGAGCATGTTAAATATGCTTTTGAGAAGGGCATCGATCTATATGCGACTGACTCAGAAGCAGATCTAAAAAATATTGCCAAACACGCTCCAGGCTCTAAAATATTTGTTCGTATCTTGGTGCAAGGATCAGAGACAGCAGAATGGCCATTATCACGTAAGTTTGGTTGCCATCCTAATATGGCCATCGACCTACTGGTTCAAGCACGCGAGTTGGGCTTGGTTCCTTATGGTATCTCGTTTCACGTCGGTAGCCAGCAAAAAGACGTTGCTGCATGGGATGATGCATTATCCAAAGTTAAATATATGTTTGACTGGATGAAGAACGAAGAAGGTATCAAGCTACAAATGATCAATTTGGGTGGTGGCTTCCCGACCAATTACATTAGCGAAGTCAACCCTATTAAAGTCTATGCGGAAGAAATTACCAGCTATCTGACTGATGACTATAATGATGACGAAATGCCAGAAATTATTTTGGAGCCGGGTCGTTCGTTGGTTGGTGGTTCAGGCGTGTTGGTCAGTGACGTGGTACTGATCTCTCGTAAGTCTGATACTGATTTAACTCGTTGGGTATATACCGACGTTGGTCTATTCCAAGGCTTAATCGAGACGCTAGGTGAAGCTATCAAGTACCCTGTCTATACGCCTAAGATGGAAACGTCTACCAGTGAAGGTACAGTAGTATTGGCAGGCCCAACCTGTGATTCAACTGATATTATGTATGAAGAAGCAGGCTATCAACTACCAGAAGAGCTTGAGATTGGTGACAAAATCTACTGGCTCACTACTGGTGCTTATACCAACTCCTACTCATCGGTAGAGTTCAATGGTTTCCCACCATTAGAAGTGGTTTATATTGACTAATACTTAATACTATTCCACAAAAAAGCGCGGCACGGTTGCTAATACTCGTGTCGCGCTTTTTTGTGCTTAACGACTTGATTGTTCAACTAGTCAACTCGCAAAGAAATAGGCAAGCTATTATTGTTATTAGTAGTTCGGCTACCGTTGCTGGTGCTACTGGTTGAGTTTTGTGAAATCTGTCCAATCGTCACCCACTGTCCACGTGGCACGATAATCGTACTGTTCAATCTTTGACCTCGAATAGCATTGCTAGCACTGCCAGTAGAATTGTCAGTAGAACTCATTCGGTTATAAGGTGAATTTGGCTGCACTAACCTTTCTTCTACTTGGGAGAGTTGTACTTCCACCTGTCCATTGGGCAACAGTCTTGGTGTGACGGCAACCCCTTGTGTCGTTGGCAGTAGTATTTGCTGCTGAATCACGATCTGTGGTTTGAAATTATCGTTAGCTGAACGATGATAAGTTGAATAGTTATTAGCATTATAGGTTTGAGTCAGTGAGTAGAGCGTACCTGTGCTGATACTCGCCGCACTGCCAGATAATGTTTGTACTTGATATAGATTACTACTCTGCTGCAGGCTGCTACGCTGACTAATAACCCCTGCACCTTGGATACCGCGATTGGTGATAATGACCTGACCCTGCTGAATATTACCTTGCTCGCTACTACTATTGCCAACACGTACAGCGACCGTCAATGCCTGTGGCTGACGGTCAATCTGAGACAACAATTGCTGTACCGCCTGATAATTGCGTGCCGTCGTTCGCAGTACCAATTTATCTTGATACGTAGTCACCGTGCCACCGTCTGCGCTACTACTTAATAGCTGCCTTACTGCAGGTAGTAGGCTAGCCCCGCCATAGGTATGGATAACATAGGTTTGAGAAGTGCTAGCTTGTACGGTAATTGGTAGGACCGCTAGACTCAGTGCAAAGGCTGATAGGCTTGCAAGGTTAATGGTACAAACAGCACTAATCAGTCTATGACTAATATAACGTTTGATACTATTCATACCTGCTCCCTTGCTGCTATTAAGTCATCGAGCCACCAGTTATGACGCTAAACTTGACCGTCAACCATAAGTAGTTATTAGTCACTTAATCCAAGCACGTCTTGCATGTTGTACTGTCCTACTTCTTGCTCAACAACCCAAGTTGCGGCACGTACGGCACCAGCGGCAAATGTCATGCGGGCACGCGCACGATGGGTAATCTCGACCACTTCACCATCTGCGATAAACATAACAGTATGGTCGCCTACGATTTCGCCACCACGTATCGCGTGAATACCAATTGTGCCAGATTCGCGCTCGCCAGTTTGTCCTTCGCGGCCATAGATAGCGACGTCTTTTAGGTTTTGTCCGCGCGCTTCTGCGACTGCTTCGGCCATCATATATGCGGTACCAGAAGGTGCATCGATTTTGTGTTTATGATGGGCTTCGATGATTTCTACATCAGCGTCATTACCAAACGCTTTGGCAGCCATCCCGAGCAGCTTCAATGATAAATTAACGCCTGTCGAATAGTTACCCGCATATACGATAGTGATTTGCTCACTTGCTTTTGCCAGTACTTGTTCTTGCTGTTCATTGAATCCTGTCGTACCGATGACCATAGCAACATTATGCTCAGCACAAACTTGCATGTTTTTTTCAGTGGCATCAGGCAAGCTAAAATCAATCAGCACATCGATATCATCAATCACAGCGGCTAAGTCGTCAACGATTTGTACATTTAAATGACCGATAGCAGCAACTTCGCCTGCATCAGCACCGACTAGGCTAGAGCCTTGACGCTCAATCGCTGCTTTTAATGTAGTTTGCGGGTTATTCTGTACTGCCTCGATAAGCATACGACCCATACGGCCGCCTGCACCGATTACCCCAACGTTGATAGATTTATTATTTGCTTGTTCGCTCATACTTTTACCTTAGATGTTTTATATTTAGTGAAACTATTTTTGACTATCATTTATTGTAAGTTTAGCAAATATCATCACATGAATGGCTTTTTATACCATCAATAAAAAGCCCAAAGGTTTCACATGAAACCTTTGGGCTTAGTTTAATACTAGCTACTTAGCTAGATTATTTCTTAATCGAATAAATCGCCGATTTTTTTGAAGAATGACTTCTTATGTGGCGACTGTTGGTGCTTGCTGTCGTCATCCAGCGTGTCTTGGAATTGGCGTAGCAAGTCTTTTTGCTCACGAGTCAGATTCACTGGTGTTTCGATAACCACACGGCAAATCAAATCACCTTTCATGGTAGTACGGACTGGCGTTACACCTTTGCCACGTACACGCAGTAACTTACCGCTTTGCGTACCTTCTGCCACTTTGATTTTTACTTTGCCATCTAGAGTTGGGATTTCAACTTCTTTACCCAATGCTGCATCAGTAATGCTGACGGGTACATCCATATATAGGTCAGCGCCTTGACGGGTAAAGACATTGTGCTGTTTGACACGTACTTCGACATATAGATCGCCGTTTTGTACGCCAGCGCCGCCCGCTTCGCCTTCGCCTGCTAGACGAACGCGATCACCATCATCGACGCCTGCAGGGATAGAGACTTCTAAGGTGCGTGATTTGTCTTTTACGCCATTGCCATGACAGTCCGAACAAGGGTTTTTGATCTGCTTACCAGTACCGCCGCAATGAGGACAAGCTTGCTGTACCGCAAAGAAACCTTGCTGCATACGTACTTGACCTTGGCCATGACAAGTCTGACAGGTGACCACATCAGATGCATTTTTCGCCCCTTTACCATCACAGGTATCACAAGGCGCAGGAGCCGTGAAACTGATTTCTTTTTTGCAGCCACGTACAGCTTCTTCTAATGTCAGCTCAATCACATAACGTAAGTCAGAGCCGCGACGCGAACGCCCACCGCCGCCGCCACGTTGCTGACCGAAGATATCACCGAAGTTACCAAAGATATCGCCGAAGATATCTTGGAAGTTGCCGCCACCTGCGCCGCCGAAGCCGCCGCCACCCATGCCGTTTTCAAAGGCTGCATGGCCCATACGGTCGTAGGCCGAACGTTTCTCTTCGTCGCTCAATACTTCATAAGCCATTGAAGCTTCTTTGAATTTGTCTTCCGAATCAGGATCATCAGAGTTGCGATCTGGATGGTATTTCATGGCAAGCTTACGGTAGGCTCGCTTAATTTCTTTGCTGTCAGCGGTCTTGCTGACACCTAATATTTCATAAAAATCGCGCTTACTCATGCTCTCTCCTATCGTCTTTACAGCCACACCGGTTCGTCAAATCATTAGCTCAATTGATAATTGTCTTAATCTTATTCATGGTTCTTAGCTATCGGATATGTATAACGTTTCACATGAAACATAAAAACTCACCATGCTATAGAACCATAATGCTTAGACTTAACCAACAAATACGGTGAAGGCTGCTTAGCCAAATCAATTATAAAAAGTTTGCGCTATTTATGGAGATGGTCTGCTGATTTATCAAGCTCTTAAATGATGAAATTAGCAGTTGGCATTGCTGCGGCAAAAGCCAAACGATTCATTAAGGTTACTGCAAAGCTTTTCGTACCTGAGCGGTGCCCAGTCGTGCTAATATTTACCGCCACATCTACGGTCATTTATACTCATAGTGATGACGATTGCGACAAGGTATCAAGTCTTATGAAAAAGCTGGTTATTCTATTAATCATCATTGCGGTAGCAGTGTATGCAGGCTCGCCTTATTACAGCGCTTATCAGCTCAAAAACGCTTATGACGATAAAGACGGTGCCACTATCGCAGCGGCTATTGATTATGAGCAAGTGCGACCAAGCGTCCAAAATCAGCTAACTAGCCAATTTGCGACGACAATGACTAAGTACCCACTAATTTCTGAACTGGGCGGTGAGCCGTTGACCGAAGCCGCGAATGGTTTTATCGCGCGGGCAGTTGAAGGTGCCATCACACCGCAGAATATCGAAAAGGTGATTAATACCCAAGGTCAAGCCAATACAGCAACCAAAGAGCTAGCTGCAGCATGGGCCATCGCTAGCGATCAAGTTGACTTGAAAAACCTAATTCAGAGCTTAATCATTCAGCGCGGTGATGTCGATGCCGTGGTCAAAAGCCAAATGCAGCAAGTCATGAAAAAACAAGCGGCCGAACTTGAGCAGCAAGTCGCCCAAGGCAATGACAGCGAAAAGCCAACGCTTAGCTACTGCGGTATCAATTGCTTTAGTATCAGTGGTCAGGTAAAAGGATATCCTCTCACTATCGAGATGCAGCGTGAAGGGCTTATCGATTGGAAAATCGTTGATATCGTCTTACCATAGATTATTTAAGACAGCTTTTGAGATGCAAAAATGTCTGAATAGAACCCAAAAAGACCGCCTTATGAACTGATTCATAAGGCGGTCTTTTTACTTTGACTAGCAGTCAAATATATTAATTTTTTGAACTATTGAAACACTTAACCATACCAATCGATTATTCAACACCCAAGAATTCTAGAAATTCTGGACTCTCAAAACTCGCCTGATATAGCACGCCATCTTCACGATAGATGGCAGGCGTCGCCATTACCGCAAGTCCAGCTGCTTTTTCACGATTAGGTGTCACATGGTCAACCGTACAACTTGCTGATGCAGGTGTCATTTCACCTGTCAGCATCGCCTTATCAAATGCCTGACGACGACTGTCCTCATTCGCTTGGCACCAGATACCACGCATCTGCTTCGGTGACGCCTCATATATCGGATAGCCGATGACATTGACCGTCACGCCTTTTGCATTGAGTGATGGCACTTGCTGATGTAGTCGGCGGCAGTAAGGGCAGTTCACATCATCTGCCACATAGATAACGGCTCTTTCAGCAGTGGTCGCTGGATAAGTAATCAGCTGGCTTTTGTCCAATGACGCAAACACAGACTGGTTTTTACGTTTTTCAAAGTTCTCATCAAGGCCGATAAATTGACCGTTTTCGATGACTGATATTTCACCATCGGTAATGTACTGCGCATCGTCCGATAGTAAAAACGGCACGCCTTCTAGCGTTGCACCCCAGATGACACCCGGTACTGCGGTATAAAAGAATGGTGTTTTCGCGCTCATGTTCTTAAGCGCAGCCATATTTGCTAGCATATTTGATTTGACTGAGGCACTGACAGGTTCGCCTACCTGCGAACTCGTGCTACGTACTGGCGTTTTGGTCACTACCCTATTGCTTGGGTTTTTCTGTAGCTCACCTTGTATGACGTAGCGACCATCTTCGGTGATGTGCAGCGGCAACTGGCCGGCCAAATTCACTTGATACATATTGGGCAGTTTGGATGGCACAATAGAAGTAATCTGTGTTTTGATGCCTGCTTGGGTCAGTACTTGGCGCAAGCGCTTATCGACAGTCGCACTCACTGTCTGAGTTGCTTGCGAATTTGTAGTGCTTTGCGTTACGTTATTACTGTTGGCATCCGCTGAACTTGGCTGAGCACAAGCAGTGGTTGCCAATAGTATGACGCTGATTAGGCTAGCGGACTTTAATACAGGTAATGTCACAGAGAGATTCCTATCTGATTTTTAATAATGGCAGTTTTTAATAATGGCAGTTTTCAATATTAAGCCCAATTCCAAAGCTATTACTAACTGAAAGGTAGCAATACATTTTCTGATTAGTCAGATTTTTGGAATTGGTTTAAGGGTTGTCTGTCATAAAAATATAGATAAAAAAGACTGTAGCATATGGGATAGTTTTGCAAAGCACAAAATGGCTAAAGTCGCAAAACTGCTACTTGGCTTTAAGAGATAGGCAACACAGCTAGATAATAGACATAAATACAATATAGCAGACCGCAAAAAGCAGCACACTGGGTAGCGGCTGCTAACGGGTTTAAAACGATAATTTTAATACGAGTATCAATGCAAAGACTTAATAATTCTAGTGCTTATTTATTAAAACTTAGCAACTTCCTCTGGCGTTAAGAAACGGCTGTCGCCTTTTTCTAGGCCTTCTAGATTTATATGACCGATACTGGCGCGGTGCAGCTCAGTTACTCGATTACCGAAGTAACCCATCATACGTTTGACCTGATGGTATTTGCCCTGCTCTAATGTTAGGCGTGCATGTTTTTCATCAATGAACTCAAGAACAGCAGGCTTGGTTGGCTCATAATCACCTTCAAGCAAGATGCCTTCAGCCACTTTCTTCACGGCTTTTTCTTGTGCATCACTATCCATTGCATCTGCCAAAGTCAGCTCATACACCTTTGCATGCTCGTGCTTAGGACTGGTGACACGATGTAGCCAGCCACCATCATCACTCATGAGCAATGCGCCAGTGGTATCGACATCGAGACGCCCAGCGATACGCAAGCTGCCCAATTCTGGTACAGCAATCAGCTCAGTGACGATTGGATACTCTTTAACTTTTAGCGTGCACTCGAAGCCTTCAGGCTTATATAACAAGATATAGCGATTGCCCGCAGCAACCGACAATGGCTCACCTGCCCACATCACATCATCATTGACGACATCAACATGTAGGCCAGGATCTTTAACCACTTGATCATTTACAGTGATTTCGCCGGCGTGCATGATCTTCTTTGACTCTTTACGCGACAGCTCGGTGGCTTTACTAATGAATTTATCTAAACGCATACTATTTACTACCATCGGTTTTATTATACCAGCCCTAAATCAGAAACTAACGACGCCAGCACTCAGCCGTGAGCAGCTCGTTATCTTCGATGGTTAGAAATGGTACTATAATGAAAAATTAAATGAACACTGTGCTCAATACAACAGCCAGTGAAAGTCAGACCAGTTTAACATATCCAACCTAAGCCTGATGAAATATGAGCTATCAAACATTAAAACGTGCCGTTACCACGCGACTCGAAATTAAAAAATCCGAGTTTATTGCTTATGCCTATCCGGTAACCTCTCGCGAGCAATCAATGTTTCACGTGGAACAGCTACGCGAGCAATATCCCGATGCCCGGCATTTCTGCTGGGCATACATCATCGGTGATCCAGACAATACCACTAGTGCTGGTTTCGATGATGATGGCGAGCCTAGCGGTACGGCAGGCAGGCCAATATTAAATGTATTGCAACATAAGTCGATCGGCAACGTAATTGTCATCGTGGTGCGTTACTTCGGTGGTATCAAATTGGGTGCTGGCGGCCTTACACGCGCTTATGCAGGCTCTGCTCAAGCGGCCGTCGACGAGATGGTATTAAACCCTTATGTACCGATGACCCAGATTAAAATACTGGCAGAATTTGCGACCGAAGCGCAATGCCGCTATATGATAGAGAGCCTTGGCGGTCATATCGACGATGTCGCCTATAGCAAGCAAGTAACCTTAACCGCCACACTTGCTGAAGCAGATGTCGAAAATTTAAAAGAGCGACTTGCGATGGACGGGCGGGTATTAGATAAGCCAGAAGACTAAAATCTAACTAACTACTCTCGTCGCAAATTTTGGACAGCTCTCTTTTCAATATATTTATTTGTTAGATTTTTCAGTAACTACTTTTCAGTAATCATGCGTTCACTGAAAATTATTGGTTTTCACAAGTACTGGCGTTATGATAAAAAAACCCTTATTACACTACTCTATTTGTTTTTCCACGATCATTAAATAAGACCAATATATGCCAACTTCAACCAAACCTTTTTCTCCAGCCCCTTTTAAGCCACCATTTTGGCTGACCAATCCACACTTGCAAAGCATCTTACCTAAGTTTTTTGCGCCAAAGGCACCGACCTACCGCCGCGTGGTCGAAAAAGACTCATTGGACGAGAGTGATATTGCCTATGACTTTTATGATGCGCATCCTGTAGAAGTGTCAAAAAATGGCGAGCTTGAGCAAACCCCATTGATTGTCTTATTCCACGGCATGGAAGGCAGTAGTGACAGTCATTACGCTCGCGCACTAGCGTACCAAATGCACGCGCAAGGCTGGCATTTTGTGGTGGCACATTTCCGTAGTTGCGGTGGTATTCCTGCTAGTGGCACAGTATTTTATAATGCAGGCGACACTGACGAGGTGCATCATGCGCTACAGAATTTGCGTGAGCAGTATGCCAATATCTATGCCGTTGGTGTCTCATTAGGAGGCAATGCACTGGCCAAATACATGGGCGAATATGAGGACAAAGTCCTATGTAAAGGTGCCGTTGTTATCTCCGCGCCAGTCGATATGTCTTCAGCTGCCATTACTATGCACAGCTTTTTGAGTCATCGTATCTATACGCCTTATCTGCTTAACCCAATTATCAAAAAAGCATTGGCAAACGATCTTACGCAAGATGAAATCAACTCTATCAAAGCTGCCAATCGTATCAGTGATTTCGATGACATCTTTACCGCGCCGCGTCACGGATATCGCTCCAAAAACGACTATTACCATACTGCATCCGCCATGCCGTATTTGCGCAACGTCACTCACCCTCTGCTATTAATCAGTGCAAAAGACGACCCTTTTATTGGCTTTACTGCTACCCCAAATGATGTCTCTGAGAGTGTCACTATCTTAGATACTGACCACGGTGGGCACATTGGTTATTTACGTTATCGCTCAGACAACGGTTATTCCAAAAGCAAATCGTCTGTCAGTAATGATAAAGAGTCCAAGACTTCAAAGTTCGATATTAACTGGATACCGGAAACTGTCAGCGCTTATTTTAATTGGATTGGTGTGGCTTCTACTAGCGAACCTTCTCAGGACGTGGTCTCTGACAATAAATAATCACTGTCACCAATGACAAAATAATAACGCCAACGTTTATAACCTTTTGAGAGTGTTTTATGTACCCATTTATCCGTTATGCTAGCACCATCGCTCATGCTGCCCTAAAAGCAAAAAAGGGCGATACTTTGGCGCTCAAGGACACCAGTGAGATTCAGTTTCGCTGCCGCTTATCCGATATAGATAATTTTTTGGAGATGAATAACGGCCGCGTATTTACGCTTTATGATTTGGGTCGTATGGACTTTGCGGTACGGACTGGGCTTGGCAAGCAGTTGTTAAAACAACGCTGGGGCTTGGTCATCGCTGGCAGCACTATTCAATACCGTAAGCGTATTCGCGCCTTTCAAAAAGTCACACTCAAGACCAAAATCGTCGGTATCGACGCGCGCTGGCTGTATATTGAGCAATCAATGTGGGTCAAAGGGCAGCCCTGCTCATCTGGTCTACTGCGTACCGGTGTAACCAAAGGTGGCAGAGTGATCGACACGGCACAAGTATTGGCTGCACTTGGTCAATCTGACTGGGATCTACCGCCAACAGGTTACGTGGCTGAGTGGATCAAAAGTGATGCTGATCGTCCGTGGCCACCTGTCGATACAGCTGACTAACTAGACTTGATAAAATAGTAATCCATTACTTTTATCTTATCTAACAGATAGTACAAGCAAGCAACCTTATAGCTACTATTTCATAACAACTCATTATATAAATACATATAATAAATGTTAGGATAGTAGTGAGTACATACTCAGACAAAACAAATATAGTCTTATAAGGAGAATAATATGGCTAATACAACAGATTATGTCGGCACGCTATTTGATAATAGCGAATCAAACCCAAGCAAAATTACTTTAGCGTTTACTATGGCAGGCGTGGCACTGAAAAAAGGCCACTCTGCTACTATGATATTAATGGTAGATGCCGTACATTTGGCAAAACCAAACGCGCTAGACAATGTAGATATTGGCGATCCGTTTGAGCCAGCTGGTGAGTTACTAGAAGCCTTTATTGAAAAAGGTGGTCAGGTATTGGTCTGCGGCGCTTGTATGAAACACAACGGTGTAGAAGAATCAGATATCGATAAGCGCTTTGAAGTGATTAGCGGTGATGATGTGGTTGAGCTACTGATGAATGCGAAAGGGTCATTGCAGTTGAATTAATAGTAAAAAGTAGAATTATAAGAATGGGTCAGCTTTCTCAGTCATCGTTGGATGGCTTGAAAGCTGACCTATTTTTTACCTTTTAGGTGAGCAAACTTTCTTAAAAAGATAAATTTTAATTATCTTTTCTCATTTCATGTGTTTCCAGCAAATATATTGCTAAAGTGGAAGCAGCTCCGACTGCCAGTTTAGCATGTCTAGGTTGCAAGCCTTTAAACTGGCTATCTTTACCATGACCACTACCATATTCATTTCTAACCTCTGCAATTCCTTGAACTACAGCGGATAAACTACCTAAAATCTGTCTTATTGACTTCGCTGCTTTTGCCTCGTTAGATATATCATCAGGCGTAAGTTTAAAAAGTTTGGTGGTTTCTCTCATTAACTTAGATAAATCCCAGTTTTTATTATATTCTTCCTGCCTACTTGTAAATATCGATTTACAGGCAGTTTCCATTAACTCTTTCGCTACTCCTATAGCCTGATAGGGAGAAGTTTCAATTGATGATTCCATTAAGTTAATCTGTTGAGAGACATAATCAGCGTTAAAAATAATTTTGATCTCATTACCTTTTTTTTCGATCGATGATTTTCCTGTAAACTTCATTTTTCCACTAAAAACTGGTCTACCAGATATATTGGTTGTTTCAACAATCTCAAATTCGTCATGATACAAATTATCATTAAATACCTTAATCATTCTTTCAACTTCCTTTTGATCAGTTCTTACCACTGGATGTATCATCAGACAGAGAAAGTTCAAAAGAGTAACATCATCACAATTTGATAAGTTAAACCTTGCATCACTGAATATCCAATCATCTTCCCAGTCATAATTATTAATTCTATGTTGCCATATATCACCTAAGGCATTTTTGTACCTAGGATCTGTCGAAGGCATATTTTCTAAATCATAAATTCTAGACAAAAACTCCGTTTCGTATAGCGTTCCTGCCCACCAAATATCTTCTATTTTTAAGATATCAAATATGTTGCGTCGAGTAATTTGAGAGATATTATTCATGATTTGTTTCAACTTTCTTTGGCTAGATATTTAGTAATCTCAAGTATATGTATTAATAAGCTTTAACTACAGTTTTATAGCCAACTATCTTAACTACAACTTCGTAGCCAAAACCCACCACCCTATTCAGCAACTAAATAAACACTATCTCACGTACTGTTCGCCCAGCTCTGTTAAAGTAAGTCATGCAAACACCTTAATAAAAGGCTACCCGTCATGACCTTACTTGATACTCTAAACTTAACCTACCCTATCATCCAAGCCCCAATGGCAGGAGCAACCACACCTGAACTAGCAGCGATGGTAAGTAACTTTGGCGGACTGGGTTCACTAGGATCTGGTATGACTGCGCCAAATGTTTTGACCAGCCAAATTGATACCATTAAATCGCTCACCGACCGTCCGTTTATGATCAATCTCATGGTATTGTCTGAGCAAGAATCTACGACCTTTGATACCGAAATTCCCGCTTGGCTAAGTCAATACTATCAAGACAATAATATTGAATTTACACTACCTGAACGCCCAGCGCAGAGCTTCGCAGAGCAGCTAAAAGTGCTCTATGACAATCCCGTTCCTGTTGCCAGTTTTACCTTTGGCATTATTAGTGCAGAGCAAGTTCAGCGTCTGCAAAGTCTCGGCACGCGCGTCATCGGCACTGCCAATCATCCACTAGAAGCGAAAGCATGGAGCGAAATTGGCGCAGATGCGGTATGTGTACAGGGGGTCGAAGCGGGTGGACATCGCGGTGGTTGGTTACCGCAAAGTGAAAGCGATCCATTGGGATTATTGACGCTGATTGGCCAAACGCGCGCCTGTGCTAATATTCCTTTGATTGCAGCGGGTGGCATTATGACAGGACAAGATATCAAAGCAATACAAGCGGCAGGTGCTGAGCTTACACAAATGGGGACGGCATTTTTGACCACTGACCAATGCGGTATCAATGATACTTATAAACAAGCCTTACTCAATGCCAGTCACAATAGACGTAGCTCAGAAACGCGCTTAACTCGATTGTTTTCAGGTAAGCTCGCTCGTGGTTTATTAAACGATTATCTACGTGATTTTGCTCAATTTGAAAGCGCTGATGAGCTACCGCCCTACCCACAATTAAATGCCATGTCCAAATCTATGCGAGCTAATGCGTCCCAGAATATGGATGCAGAACATCAATCCTTATGGGCAGGACAAGGGGTAACTTTGGTCAAACAAGAAAGCACGCTTGAACTGCTTGAGCGACTGGTGAAAACGTTAGAGGCTTAAATATTTTTATCAGTCCGAACTACTCTAACAAAAAATCTACCGCCGCCGCTGCATGAATAGCTGTGGTATCAAATACAGGTATCGGGCTATCAGCCTGTTTAATAAGTAGACCAATCTCTGTGCAGCCCAAGATCACACCCTCTGCCCCTTGCGCTGCCAAATCTTTAATCACTTGACGATAATACTCTCGAGAGCTGTCTTTAAACTCACCGACACACAGCTCTTTTTTGATAATGCGATGTACTTCTGCTCTCGCCTCATCTTCTGGTATCAATACTTGTAAATCCGCATCAATAAGACGCTGCTTATAAAAATCTTGAGTCATCGTAAACTGAGTACCAAGTAAGGCTATTTTGGTGAGATTTTGTTTTTTGATAGCATCAGTAGTCGCATCAGCGATATGAGTCAATGGCAAGTCTGTGGCGGAGCGCACGTCATCGACCAGTTTGTGCATCGTGTTAGATGCAATCATGATTCCTTGTACGCCAGCTGCTTGTAAACGCTGAGCACTGTTAGCCATTATCACACCTAACTCGTCCCATCTGCCTTGCTCCTGTAACGTATTGATCAACGCAAAATCCACACTATGAATCAATAAATCTGCTGAATGTAGTCCGCCAAGCTGATGCTTGACACCTTCATTAATCAGACGATAATAGCTCTCGGTACTCTCCCAGCTCATACCACCGATGATTCCTAATGTTTTTTGTTGAGACCCTCGTTGTTCTTGAGCTGCCATACTATACTCCTAGTTGTTTCTGGTCTTAGTTATAGTAAGTTATCGTAGCAAAACCGACTGCTGAGAACGCGCTATTTTTAGAGATATTCGTTTTAGAAATAATCTCTTCAAAAGTTTTAAAATGCTGCATTAAAGACAATAATCATATTAATAACATATCGCAAACCCTACCATTAATAATAACGATTTTACCTACTCATTTTCGAAGCGTATCATGTGCGCTCGTAGCCAACTATCTTGTCAGTTACGCTTATTTATTACCGCATAATTATATTTGTGCCATACGCCAGCATCATAGGCTGAGCGTCATTAATTGCTATCATCCTGTAGGACACCGAACACTATGACCAACTTCCCCACTATCAGAATACGCATTCGTCGCAAACTCTATCGCCTTATCTTTACAGGTCTGATGGCGATGATGATGTCGCTTATTATCTCGTCAGCGCTATTATTAGTAAAAGTAGGCTACGTTGATGGCTTTTTTACAGAATTGATGCATTCTTGGGGACTGGCTTTTGTCTTTGCGTGGCCAAGTGCGTACATCTGCGCCTATCTAATACAAGAGCATGTACTGAGTAGAATAGAGTTTTATTAAATATTCCTGCGCACTACAGCATGATTACCAATAATATCGCTATCTTGAATTTGCCATGATTGTGCAATGTCCTCATCAGTAAGCAACAACGTTACTTAACCAAAAAAGTACTGATAACAATCCATCAAAGTTGCTACTGTTGTTAGCTGATTGCACGCTTTCTTCGAGTGTCCATCACTGACAGACAATCAAATAACTAGAATACGATTATTAAAAATAAACAAAGGAAATCATCATGCGTAGTGCTATTCATAACAGCTTTGGCAAACCTTCTGACGTATTAAGCGTTGGCGACAGCCCCATGCCGCAGCCTGCTGCCAACGAAGTCCGTATCAAAACCATTCTCTCCCCTATTCATAACCATGACTTGCTAACGGTAAATGGTCAATACGGCTATAAGCCTGAGATGCCAGCCATCGGTGGTAGTGAGGCGCTAGGTATTATCGATGCTGTGGGTGATGACGTCACAGATCTAAGTGTCGGCCAACGTGTGGCGTGCGCTAGTGTACATGAGACGTGGGCAGAGTATTTTGTCGCTCCTGCCAGCATGGTATTTAACATGCCTGATAGTATTGAAGATGAGTTGGCTGCCCAGCTGATCGCTATGCCGCTGTCTGCCCTAATGCTATTAGAGTTCCTAGAAGTAGATAAAGGTCAATGGATTATTCATAACGCGGCAAACGGCGCTGTCGGTAAAACGCTTGCGATGCTAGCAGCAGCACGCGGTGTAAATACGATCAATCTCGTACGTAGTAAAGACGCGATAGAAGAGCTGACCTCACTCGGTATCAAAAACAATGTCGTCACCGCTGATGATGACTGGAAAGACCAAGTTCGCGCTATCATTGGTGATGACAAAATCACAGCAGCCGTCGATTCAGTCGGTGGTGAGTCGAGCAACGAACTGCTATCGTTACTTGGCAGCAAAGGCACGCTGGTCTCATTTGGTATCATGTCAGGCAAACCAATGGCACTGGACGCTGGCAGCTTGATCTTTAAGCAAGCCGTTGTAAAAGGCTTCTGGGGCAGCAAAACCAGTCAAGAAATGGATCTAGAAAACAAACAACGTCTAATCGATGAGCTACTAGAACGCGCTTCGAACGGCGACCTAAAGCTCCCTATCGAAGCCATTTATAGTCTAGATGACATCACAACTGCCGTCTCTGGAAAAGTACAATCAAGCAAAAAAGGTAAAGTGTTGTTAAAGCCATAAGTCGTATTTTTAAACGCTTATCTGTACTGATATATAAACACGTATACAAAAAATATAATGAGGAACAGCCTTATGTCTAACAGCACATTTAAAGCCTTGGTCGTTGAAGAACTTGAAGACGGTACTTTTAGCAAAAGCATTCAAGAGCGTAAAGTCAGTGACTTGCCAGAGAATGACTTGCTCATCGAAGTGCATTATTCATCATTAAACTTTAAAGATGCGATGTCGGCCACTGGTAATAAACGAATCACCAAACAGTACCCGCATACCCCAGGTATCGACGCCGCTGGCGTGGTCGTCAGTGATAAATCAGGCACGTTTAGCGCAGGACAAGAAGTATTGGTATTCGGCTATGATCTTGGTATGGATACCGATGGTGGTCTGGGTCAAATGATATCAATCCCAGCAGAGTGGGCGCTACCTTGCCCAGAAACACTCACCCTAAAAGAAGCGATGACTTATGGTACTGGCGGCTTAACCGCAGCGCTAAGTGTCCAAAAGCTAGAGAAAATGGGCGCAAAACCAAGTGATGGCCCAGTTGCTGTGACTGGCGCAACAGGTGGCGTCGGTACGATCAGTATCGCTATCTTAAAGCAACTCGGCTACGAAGTGATTGCATTCTCAGGTAAGCCAGAGCAAAGCGAGCACTTAAAGGCACTAGGCGCAAGCGAAGTACGTCATCGCGATACCATCAATGAAATCGGTAATAAACCTGTCGGCCGTGAGCTATGGGCAAACGCTATCGATACCATCGGTGGCGATTACCTATCTAACTTACTCAAACAAACCAAAGCGGGCGGCGCAGTGACCAGTTGCGGTCTAGCGGGTGGCGCTGAGTTTTCGATGACGGTCATGCCATTCATCACTAGAGCAGTATCATTATTGGGTATCGATTCGGTCTATATTCCACTGGCTGACAAAGAAGCCATTTGGAATCGTGTCGCAACCGATATGAAGCTACCTAATCTTGAGAGCTATGGCGAGGAGATCACGTTAGAGCAAACGCCAGAATACCTAGATCGCTTTATGTGTAGCAAAGTGGTTGGGCGTTATGTGGTGAATGTGAAGGGGTAAAGGTTATAAAGGCAAAGCATTAAAAAGGCAGTATCTTTTTTGAGGTGCTGCCTTTTTTAGGTTTTAAAAGAAATTCTACAAACTCTAAATATTTTTCATCGTTAATGAGTAACGATGTCAAAACTTAAGATTTTTTATATACAATAGTTTGATTTTCAATTAGGTATTAGAGATGAGGAAATTTGGTAAAGAAGAGCAAAGTATTCTGAAAAAATTGGTTGAAACAGATGTACTCAGAAATGAAGGCATGGTTTTGCTGGATGTATTTCTTGAGAAAAACTTTTTTAGCAACGAATATAGTAAAAGTATTCTTGTTGATCCAAATGCTAGAAAAGCGCAATTATCTATGAGCTCATCAGATAAAGACGAATGCAGGAAGGAAATCATAGAGGTAACAAGACTGGTAAACTTATTAATCGATATTGAAAAATTAGGATTAGTCTCATTTATAGGCGATGAGAATCAAGTCAAAAACGCTATTGGATACCAGTATCCTAAAGGTATTACAATCGATTTAGTTTCGCCTTTATCAATTTTCTTGTATACAAAAATAGGTAACTTTATTCTTCCAAGTGAAGGATTGATAGAGTTAGTAGATAACGACTTTATGAGTACTGAAGAAATACGTCACAATGAAACGATGTATTGGACGCGCTTTGCTATATTCATCGCAATAGTGATTGGTGTAATAGGAATTTTCACTTAAAAAACAGGTCTAATAAAGGTTCTATATTTTCAGTAAAAACTAACTTAAATTACTTATATAAAAAAACACCCAACCAAGTTGAGTGTTTTTTTATTTACGACAAGCTGTATATCAATTCAAAAAATTTGAGTAGCGAGGAAAACGAGTGATAGCACTACATCAAGTAGGCTGAACGAGTTTGACGAAGCTAATCAGATTTTTAGTTTGATAGCTTTTATTAAAAACTACTCCCACTCAATCGTTGCAGGCGGCTTGCTCGACACATCATAAGTCACGCGTGATACTTCAGCGATTTCATTCATAATGCGGTTCGATACCGTCTCGATCAAATCATATGGCAGATGCGCAAAGCGAGCCGTCATAAAGTCAACAGTCTCAACCGCACGTAGCGCGATTACCCACGCATAGCGGCGGCCATCGCCGACCACGCCGACAGATTTGATTGGTTGGAATACCGCAAATGCTTGTGCCGTCTTGTCATACCAGCCTGAACGCTCAAGCTCTTGCATAAAGATTGCATCTGCCAAACGCAGGATATCCGCATATTCTTTTTTGACTTCACCAAGGATACGCACGCCCAAACCTGGACCTGGGAACGGATGACGATAGATCATTTTGGCTGGTAGACCCAAGGTAATACCAAGCTTGCGTACTTCGTCTTTGAACAAATCACGTAACGGCTCAATCAGTTTAAATGCCAAGTCATCTGGCAAACCGCCAACGTTGTGATGGCTCTTAATCACATGTGCTTTACCTTGATGTGACTTAGCAGATTCGATGACGTCTGGGTAAATCGTACCCTGTGCTAAGAATTCAACGACTTTACCATCACTCTGCTCACTCACTTGACGCGCACTATCAGCGAATACGTCAATGAACGTCTTGCCGATGATTTTACGTTTTTTCTCTGGATCAGACTCGCCTGCTAGCGCATTCAAGAACAAATCTTCAGCATCAACACGGATGACTTTTACACCCATGTTTTCTGCAAAGATTTGCATGACTTGGTCGCCTTCGTGCAGACGCAATAGACCGTTATCGACGAACACACAGGTCAGCTGATCGCCGATTGCTTTGTGCAACAGCGCGGCAACGACTGAACTATCAACACCGCCCGATAGACCTAGCAATACTTGCTTGTCACCGATTTGTTCTTTTAACTGTGCGATACGCATATCAGCGATATTGTCTGGTGTCCACTCACCTGCACATTCACAGATTTGATGCACGAAACGACCAAGCAGCGCTTGACCTTGTAGCGTATGCGTCACTTCTGGGTGGAACTGTAGGCCGTAGTATTGCTTGTCATCATTGGCCATAATCGCGATTGGACAGCTTGGCGTGCTAGCGATGATGTCAAAGCCTTCAGGTACTTCGATGACCTTATCACCATGACTCATCCAAACGTTTAGCTTAGCAGCCGCGCCGTCAGTCTTGCTGTCTTCGATACCGTCAGTCAGCTGCGAGTGCCCATTTACTTCGATGGTCGCTGCACCAAACTCATGGATATCACTGGCATGGACTTGCCCGCCAAAACGATCTGCCATTGCTTGCATACCGTAGCAGATACCTAATACTGGCACGCCTAAATCAAACACGGCATCGTTGATACGTGGGCTGTTTTCTGCGTGGACGCTCTCAGGGCCACCCGATAAGATGACGCCTTTTGCACCAAAATCGATGATGCGCTGAGTGTCGATATCATAAGGGAACATCTCACAAAATACCCCAGAATCGCGCACACGGCGAGCGATTAACTGGCTATATTGCGAGCCAAAATCGAGGATTAAGATGCGATCTTCTTTGATTGCAGGAGTGGCAGCAGCAGTGGTCATAAATCGATATCCATCAATAGATAAATTGGTGCCCTATTTTAACAAGTTTACGACCTCTATTGGCTATTAGATGATTAATTATTCGCGATTATTATTCACGCATACCCTCAATTTGAATAATTACTCCCTAAGTAAGGATAAAAATAAGCAAAGAGTAGACAGCAAACCCAATTATCAGCAAGCTATCTTCCTCTCTGTTTATCAGTCATTTGCTAGGTCTATTACGTAATATCACCCAACGCTGAGTGCATACGATTCAACCCTTCTATCAATGTCTCTTTAGGACAGGCCACATTCAAACGCATCTTTAAATGTCCTTCCTCGCCATATTTAATACCAGCGTTTAGCTCAACTTTGGCAGCTCTAAGCGCATCATACAGCGCCTGATCGTCTTGGCTATATGCTGAGCAATCTAGCCAAATTAAGTACGAGGCTTCTGGGCGCATGATTTTAATATCAGGCAAATACTCATTTAAAAACTGCATCGTCAATTCAATGTTGGCTTCGATATAACTTAGCGCCTGCTCTAACCACTCACCGCCGTACTCATAAGCACTACGCATGGCTGTATACGCAAATAGATTCAGCTCGTACTCATCATTTAATTGCTGCTGCTGACTGATTTTTTTGATTAGCGCTTTATCTTTAGCAAATATCATCGAGCCTTTGATACCTGCGATGTTGAAGGTTTTGGTCATCGAAGTCAGGCTGACGACATTGTGCTCATAGCCTTCTGCCAGCGTCAGAAATGGCGTAAAAGTATGACCAGTCAGGGTTAAATCTTGATGAATTTCATCACTCACAATTGCCACATTATGCTTTCTGCAAATCGCAAGTAGCGCTTCTAGCTCGTCCTTCGTCCATACGCGCCCGCCAGGATTATGCGGATTGCACAGTAGATAAAGCTTAACCTCATGCTCGATGATTTTGGTTTCGATATCAGCCAAGTCAAGATGATACTTACCTTCGACTTCCTTCAGTGTAGAAAGTACAAGCTTGCGACCATTTTGCTCAACCTTGCTCATAAAGGGTGTATAGATAGGATCGTTGACCAATACTGCTTCGCCTACCTTGGTAAAGACATTCATCATCAGCGCTAGGCTTGGCACGACACCAGGGGAAAACAAGATATTTTGCTTCTCTAACTGCAAGTCATAACGACTACCATGCCACTTCATAATCGAGTTATATAAAGCGTCAGTAGGTTTGGTATAACCCAAGATGCCATGCTGCATGACTTGCTCAACCGCACTTAATATCGGTGTGGCAGCCTTAAAATCCATATCTGCTACCCATAGCGCAATCGTGTCATCGCTATAGTGCCACTTGAGTGAACCGGTATCGCGTCTGTCGATTATTTCATCAAAGTTATATTGCATTGGTACTCTTCTTATTTGGAATAATAATGGTTTGGAACGTAAAAAATACAGCGCAATATATGCATTGTATTATCAATATACGCTACGCTATCTGCTCTAGTAGATTAAGGCGCATTCAATTTTTCACAAAGAATTAAAGTGATTTTAGACCCTAAATATCAATTTATCGGCTTAAATAACCGTCAAAGATATAAAGTAAACTTTATTTCAATAATGATTAAAAATTAATGCTACATTAAGGTTTCGGACTCTATCTATGATAAAGTTATTTATGCCAAAGTGCGCTGATGTTGCCATGATTATAATCTATCAACATCTACCCAAACTATCTAATAAGCCATCAAGGCTAACAAAAAGGAATGAAGAATGAAAATGGACTTTTTACCGAAATCAGTACTAAAGATTAGTGCCCTTACCTTTGCCATTGCCGCAACCGCTTCTTGCACTGCTATGGCAACAGGAACTGACCATCAAACTGCAAACGTAACTAGCAGCACTGCTATCACTCTCGGCAATGCTGCCACGACTAGCGGCACCAATGATACCGTTGCCATCGGTAGTCAGGCCAATGCAGGATTAAACTCAGCTACTGCCGTTGGCGGTCAAGCTAACGCTGCTGGTCTAGGCTCAACCTCTATCGGTTGGCAATCAAAAGCCACTGCCGAACGTGCGCAAGCTTTTGGTCATCTAGCCAATGCAAGTGGTGTGCGCTCTACCGCTGTCGGTGAAGCAGCTATGGCAGGTGGAAATAACGATACGGTTGCTGTCGGTAATAAAGCCAATGCAGGTCTAAACTCAGCCACTGCCGTTGGCGGTGAAGCTAATGCCGCTGGTCTAGGCTCAACCTCTATCGGTTGGCAGTCAAAAGCCACTGCTGAACGCGCACAAGCATTTGGTCATCTAGCCAATGCAAGCGGTATGCGCTCTACCGCTGTCGGTGAAGCGGCTATGGCACAAGGCGCAACTTCGGTCGCGGTTGGTAATAAATCTATGGCAGGCGGCATGAACAGTATCGCTATCGGTAATGAGGCAAAAGCATCTAAAGACAACCAAGTCGTCCTAGGTAACGCCGGACAAGTTCAGTCGAGTACCGCAGCACAATCAGGTAAGGTCAGAATCGTCACAATCGATGACAACGGCACTTTAGGCACTATGATGGTTGACTACTACCAAAAAGCTAAATAATTATAGTTGAGTGGTCAACACTGATGCTGTTGTAGTCAGTCATACTAGATAAAACAAAAAACCTCGCGATTGCGAGGTTTTTTTGGGTGATGTATTTGATTAAATAGGATTTTTACGAAAGTTTAAAAGATAATCACACATATCGAAATTTTATCTTTTGCGTATGAGAAATCATTCTTAAACTTTATTAATATTAACGCCCCTTAAACTCAGCCTCACGTCTCTCAACCATCGCCATCACGCCTTCTTTGGCATCTTCTGAATGAAACAGCGGCGGGAGATAGCTATGGATATTGGCCAATGCCGTTGCTGCACCATTGCGGCTAGCATCTTGCGCTGAAGACAATGCCCCTCTCACACCCAAAGGTGCGGCTTTACAGATCTCTTGGGCTAGCGTTAATGCACGCTCGTATTCAGTGCCACTTGCTACTACTTCACTGACCAAATTCAGTCTATCGGCCGTTTGCGCATCAAATGTTTTACCAGTGAGTAGATACGGCATGGCTTTTTGCCAGCCAGCAGCGGCGACAAAACGTACCGTCGCCCCGCCAAATGGCATGATACCGCGCTGGACTTCCATTTGTGCAAAGTTGCAGTTATCACTGGCGATGACCACATCACTGTTGAGCATCAGCTCGATAGCCACAGTGAAGCAAGTACCTTTTACCGCGACGACCACGGGTTTAGTACGTAGTTTTCCACTAATACCCCATGGGTCGATTTGATCGTCATTAAACTCAAACACGCCATCGTTTAGCTTGTCTTGTAGCTCTACCAAATCCAGCCCAGCAGTGAAGTGATCTCCATGGGCAAATATCAACGCACAGCGTAAGTTATCGTCCGCCTCGTAGCGAGTCATGGCGTCAGACAGTTGAGCAATCATATGACTGTCAAAGGCGTTGCGTTTATTGGCACGATTTAGCCCTACAAGGCAAACATGGCCTTGCGTGTTATAAGTGATGCGGTTTTCTGTGGCGTTACTATCCGTAGTCATGGTTCCATCCTTGTTAAAGTAATTATTTGCATATTTTGCATATAATGAGTGGTTATATAGTCGAATCTCAATAATTTATCGGTAGAGATTGAGTGATAAGTCACCTTTAATATAGACACCCTCGTTCTATAACACAAGCAATAGAGATGACTCGCATAGTGCAAAAATCGATAAAAGTTGACCTCATTTACGATAAGTGCAACTATGTTGCAGGTCTAAATATGGTTCAGAGTATTTTATGGAATTTTGGCACGGTTTTTTACTTATCACTAGCGTACATCTATTGGCTGCGGCCTCACCTGGCCCTGATTTTGTCTTAGTCTCGCAGCAGACATTAGCAAAAGGTCGACGCACAGGTTTGATTTGTAGTCTCGGTATTACCCTAGGTCTTGCCGTCCATATTATCTATTCTGTATTAGGACTGGCGACTGTCATTGCTCATTCGCAGCCATTATTGACTACTATTAAATGGTTGGGTGGCGGCTATCTGATTTATTTAGGTTGGCAAGGTATCCAAGCCAAGCCTAAAAAACCAGCAGATTTAGAAACAGCTCATCTTTTAGAAAAAACACATGCTTTAGAAAAAGCAGATTCACAAGTAGGTTCAAGCACTCACACTTCGCAAGATGCGCTTACTAGCCAGACCACACCTACAACCAAAGAAACCACTATCGAAAAATCATCTAGCAATAGCGAATCTACCTTTGCTACGTTGCGTCGCGGATTCCTTTGTAATGTCTTTAATCCAAAAGCACCTGTCTATTTTGTAGCTATTTTTACTCTTGTATTGTCGCCTGACATCCCGCTTTGGCAATTGGCTACTTATGGTGTATGGATGATGGTGTTACAGATGGCATGGTTTAGTACGGTTGTCATGCTACTCTCTATCCCTGCGGTACATCGACGATTCCAAAGATTTGAGCATTGGATCGACCGTGTATTGGGTACTGCGATGATCGTATTAGGGCTTAACTTGATATTGCGCCATCGATAAGCGACCGATAAAGCGCGGATAAACAATTAGCAACCTGCGAAATCTGCTACACTGGTTAATTATATCCATATATCGTAGCCTGACATTATGACAAGTAAGCCCATGACCCGTAACCCTGCAAATAGTAAACACAGAAACAGATCTCCTGCGACCGCGAAGAAACTCGGTCAGCTGCACCCACGTAACCCGCACCAAGGACGTTACGACTTTGCAGTATTGACTCGCGCCTTACCCGAGCTTGCTGACCACACCATTACCAATCCTAAAGGTGAGTCGACGATTAATTTCTCGGATCATCAGGCTGTTCGCGTGCTAAATAAAGCACTATTGGCGAACTATTACGGGGTTAAATTTTGGGACATTCCTGAAGGCTATCTATGTCCGCCTATTCCTGGACGTGCCGATTATATTCACTATATCGCGGACTTGTTGGCGCAAACCACTCACGTAAATGCCCATAACACACCGCCAACGGGCAAGGAAATTCACGCCCTTGATATCGGTACTGGTGCCAGTGCTATCTATCCTATCGTCGGTAGCCAAAGCTATGGCTGGCGCTTTACAGCAAGTGATATTGACCCTATTTCGGTCAACACCGCAGCGCTGATTTGTGAAGCCAATCCAAAACTAAAGAGTGCGGTCAAAGTAAAGCTGCAGCCTGAGCCTAAGTTTATCTTTAAAAACATCATTGGTCGTCAAGACTATTTTGATGTCGTGGTTTGTAATCCTCCGTTTCATGCTTCATTAGAAGAAGCGATGGAAGCCAATAGCCGCAAGCAGCACAATTTGCAGCGCCATCGTGGTAAGAATGAAAGCGAGCAAATCAGCCGTCATTCAACCAAATCAGGCAACGCTGCGCAAAACCTGAACTTTGGCGGTCAGCACAAAGAGCTATGGAGTGAAGGTGGCGAGATTGCGTTCTTGACCAAAATGGCAAAAGAAAGCCAGAGCTTTGCAGAACACGTTGGCTGGTTTACTACTTTAGTGTCGAAATCTGAAAACGTTAAGCCATTGCAATTATTGTTAAAGCAGCTAAACGTCGCTCAAATGCGTATTATCGAAATGAGCCAAGGTCAGAAAAGCACTCGTGTACTAGCTTGGCGTTTTGACACTGACGAAGAATAATCACTAAGCAAAATCACTAACTTGAGTTTCACGTGAAACAAAAAAGCACCGCTTTGATATTCAAAGCGGTGCTTTTGTATAAATACTCAGTAAAAATCTAAATATATTAGCTAAAAAAACATTACTTTTAGACCAATTGCAATAAGCACGATACCGCCCAATGCTTCAGCTTTATCCTCTAGCCATGTGCCTGAGCGACGTCCCAAATAGACCCCGAGCCAGCCAAATATAGCGGTTACTGCAGCGATAATAAGGCAAGCTAACCACGCGTTCAGTGCCAATAAATTCAGCGTAAACCCTGCCGCCATTGCATCAATACTGGTTGCAACCGCTAACGTAAACATGGTGCGGTGATTGATATGTCCATGCTTACTCGTGGCTGTTACTGTGTCACTACCAGTATTAATAGCATCATCATTGACGTCCAGATCATCATTGTCATCATCTAACTCATCAGTAGTAAACACTTCGTAAAGCATTTTCCCACCTAGAGCAATCAATATAGTACCACCAATCCAAGGTGCAGCAGCGGCTAGCCAACCCAACATTGCCGCACCCAATAAGTATCCAATAAGAGGCATTACGCCCTGAGCAATACCAAAGTAAAGCGCAGCATAGATAGCCAAGCGCAGTACATATTGATGACTATATTTTTGAGCCTTAGCACCCAACCCTATCGATACTGCAAACGCATCCATCGCTAAAGCAATAGCGAGTAAAATTACTTCAATCATTCGATTCCCACGAATTATAATTATTAAGTAATAGCAACGCTAACAAATGAGTTTCACGTGAAACAAAAATACCGCCTTGAATATCAAAGCGGTATTTTTATAAATTGTCAGTAACCAGTTTCAAATTTAAATATCTAGGTTCGATACTGTTAATGCATTCTCTTCAATGAATATACGGCGCGGTTCAACATGATCACCCATTAAACAGGTAAACATATGGTCAGCAGCGATAGCATCTTCGATCGTAACGCGTAGCATACGACGGTTTTCAGGATCCATCGTTGTATCCCATAGCTGATCAGCGTTCATCTCGCCTAGCCCTTTATAACGCTGGATAGCTAGACCACGACGCGCATCAAGCATCATTTGCTGCCAGAGATAATCAAAGTCACGCACTGGGATATCTTTCGTTGTTCCTGCAGATGCTTCACGGCGGATAAAAGCATCGCTCTCAAGCAATGTATTCCACTCGCTTGATAAACGCAGCAACTTGCCATACTCACCCGAGTTGATAAAGCTAGCATCTAACAGATAATGGTGTGCTAGTTGATGCACGTATACCGTGACGCGTGGTAGCCACTGTGCCTTGGTAGATAAGGCCTCACTATCTGACGCTTCACCTTCTTCAGTACCTACTACTGGCGTCATACCCAATAGATCTGCTGCGGCTGCATCCATATTTTTTGGCTGCGGCGCATGAATATTAACCAGTTCAATCTCAGGGCTCAGATCGCTACCGAAGTGATCAAGCTTAGTCTGCATTGCTGCTTTCCAATCCTGCATGGCAGACTCATCATAAGTCATGTCAGTGCTAAGTTTTGGCGTATGCGTCAATGCGTCCAAAATCACCGCTGGGAAACGAATCTGCAGACGTGCTTTGATCAACTGCGTTTGGTTATAGTCATTAAGCAGTGTCTCAAGCGCTTGACCAGTAATCGCAGGCGCATCGGCACTGATATGCAGCTTAGTATTGTCAATTGTTGAAGACAATAGATAGGCTTTAAGCGCTTCGTCATCTTTGAGATATAACTCTTGACGACCTTTTTTTACTTTGTATAGCGGCGGCTGAGCAATATATACATAGCCGCGCTCGATTAATTCAGGCGTTTGACGGAAGAAGAAAGTCAGCAATAAAGTACGAATATGTGACCCATCAACATCAGCATCGGTCATGATAATGATTTTGTGATAGCGTACTTTATCTGGATTATATTCGTCAGGGCCAATACCACAGCCAAGTGCGGTAATCAGATTACCCACTTCAGCAGACGAGAGCATCTTATCAAAGCGCGCACGCTCAACGTTTAGAATTTTACCTTTTAGTGGCAAAATAGCTTGGGTCTTACGGCTACGACCTTGTTTAGCTGAGCCACCTGCAGAGTCACCCTCCACAATATATAGCTCAGATAGTACTGGATCTTTTTCTTGGCAATCAGCAAGTTTACCGGGCAGACCTGCAATATCCAGAGTCGTCTTGCGACGGGTCATTTCACGCGCTTTACGAGCGGCGTCACGCGCCCTTGCTGCTTCCATAATTTTATTAGCAATGGCTTTACCAGCAGTTGGATTCTCTAGCAGATAGTCATTGAACTTATCATGCATCGCTGATTCGACAGCAGACTTCACTTCACTTGAGACTAGCTTGTCTTTGGTCTGACTTGAGAATTTTGGATCTGGCACTTTCACCGAGACAATAGCCGTTAGGCCTTCACGAGCGTCATCACCAGTCGCAGCGACCTTTTCTTTTTTGAATAAATTCTCGCGATCCATATAGCTATTGAGGCCACGTGTAAGTGCTGAGCGGAAACCTGATAGATGCGTACCGCCATCTTTTTGCGGAATATTATTGGTAAAGCACAACACTTTTTCGTTATACGTATCGGTCCATTGCAGCGCAACCTCGACACTGATACCATCGTCTTGTTGACTGGTAAAATGGAAGACTTCATTGATACCGTCTTTGCCTGCATTGATATAGCTGACAAATTCTAGTAAGCCACCTTTGTGCTCAAACTCATGACGCTTATCAATACGCTCATCGGTCAGAACGATACGCACACCAGAGTTCAAAAATGACAGCTCGCGTAGGCGTTTTGCCAAAATATCATATTCAAAGACTGTACCGGTGAATACGTCGCTACTTGGATAAAAGCGGATTTGCGTACCGGTTTGATCGGTCGCTTCCATCTGCTGAATGTCGGCGTCAGGTACGCCATCAGTATAGGTCTGATGGTAATGATAGCCTTCACGCCAGATATTCATCTCAAGCTTTTTAGACAACGCATTGACGACCGATACCCCAACACCATGCAGGCCACCTGATACTTTATAGCTATTATCATCGAACTTACCGCCTGCATGCAAAACAGTCATAATGACCTGTGCCGCTGATACACCCTCTTCTGGATGAATATCGACTGGTACACCGCGGCCATTATCCATTACACTGACAGACTCATCTTCGTGAATGATGATATCGATCTGATCACAGTGACCGGCAAGTGCCTCATCGATAGAATTATCCACCACCTCAAAGACCATATGATGCAAGCCTGTGCCATCATCGGTATCACCGATATACATACCAGGACGCACACGTACGGCCTCTAACCCACGCAATACGCGAATATCTTTAGAACTATAATCAGAAGGCAATACTTCTGAAACTACAGTAGGAACAGCTGCTTCAGTAGCACTGTCTCCTATCAATTGCTCGTGGTCAATAGGTAATGAATCACTCATGTACATTCCTTAATCTAGCCATAATCAGCCATTTACGATTAGCGCACTTATAAAAAGTCCACTTAATAATGGCATCTTAAAATTAACGTCTATTATTCATAATCTAGAGTGCATATGAGCAGCTAAACCACTAACCACCGTTAGCCTTAAAAAGGCCGCACAGAGATAAAATTAGCAAATTATTTATTAGTAATAGTCTTTGTTCTTCTAGACATTGTCAAAACTATTGAAATAAATAAAATACATAATTATCAAATACTTATAGATAATTGAAAAATAGAAATTTTTTCTATGATGTTATCAAATAAATTGCTGAGCACAGGACAAAAACAAAGGGTTATTTTAACATTTTTTTGCTTCTAAGTCACTGTTTACTGAGAGTTTTACGGTCTGCGAAAGGTCGTCTTAACATAGTAACTGTCAGGACAGATAATAGTGGCTAGTGTACTGAGTAATGAGTAATGAGAGGTGAAAGTAGATGGGTAATCATTAAAAGTATAAGCAGAAGAATGAAATATTAGTTAATAAATAAGATTTTTCCTTGTTTCACGTGAAACGTATTTGGTTGTGACCAAAGTTCATTAACTAAAGGTAAAATATCGTCTGTTAGACTGGTCATAAATACTTGGCAAGGGAGTTGAGCTAGGGTCGATAGCAGTATTTCTATAGCTCTATCATCTAGTTCTGCAGTGATATCATCTAGAAGCACAACAGGGGTTACTTTCGATGATAAATCATCATTGAGTGAGTCACTGCGATCTTCATCGTTTAGCAACAGTGGTAGCTGCGATAAGCGCAGTGCAGTAATAAGCAGTTTCTTTTCACCGCGAGACAATACATTTGCTGCCTGCTCTTTCAAAGTTGGTAGTTTGGTTTGAACACCATGTGCTGAAGCTGTTGTTCTGACATCTGTCGTTTGATTATTTATAGGCTCATCAGAACGCCAATGCACATGAATATCAGCACGATGATTACCTATACGAGTATATCCCAATTGCAAATCTTGCTCTAACCGCTCATCAAGCTGCACATCTAACGCAACACTGGTGTCGTAACCAGCGTTATAGCTTAGGCTCAGTTGCTCAGCATAAGATGGCAATAGCTGTACGATGCTGTTGGCAAAATAAGGCTTCCAATCAGTAAATACTTGCTCGCGATAATGGTGAATCAAGGCAGCATGGTTACTCAGTCCTTTATCCCATGATTTCAGCTCAGCTAGCTGTACTTGGGTTAAATGACGAGTACTTTTTAGTAAACTATTGCGCTGTTTTAGGAGGCGTTGATAAGCCATCCATTGCGGATGAAACCCTTGTTTCATGTGAAACACTAACCAATCTAATAGTTGTCGACGGCTCGCACTTCCCTGCTCCAACATATCCATTGTCGATGGATCTATCAGTAACGTAGGTAGCTGCTCTGTCAAGATACTTTGGTTATACACAGTGGTTTGATTGAGGCGTAAGATGGTCGTAGCATCTGCTTGCTTTTGAATAGCTAAAGTACGACCGTCACTGAGATTAGCATGGACAGTTGTGTTATTTTGATGGTGTTGGATATAACGTTTAGGTTGGTGATGACGAAAGCTCTTACCTCTTGATAACAAGAATATAGCTTCGAGAAACGAGGTTTTACCGCTGCCATTTGCACCGATAATAACGTTGCAAGCAGCAGGCTCTAGGCTAATTTGAGTAAGGTTTCTAAGATGGGATATTTGTAGACGTTCAATCATAGTATCGATAGCCGCCCATTAAAGCCTGCTAGTTCAGCAGGCAAAAGTTTATTAAAAATTAATATTCAGTACTGAAAATAAAGCTCTTTAAAACGCACTATATACGCATTGGCATAATGACATATTGATGGAACTCGTCATTTAGTTGATTGACCAATACAGAGGCATTCGATTGACTCATATGCATTTGCAAATCGCCTTGGATGACACCTAATACATCTTGCAGATACGCAGCATTAAATGACAGCTCCATCGGCTCACCTTGATACTTAGCTTGTATCATCTCTACTGCTTCATCCTGCTCAGCATTATTAGCACGTACTTCAACCATACCATCGCTAGCAAAATTAAAGACCACACCACGAGATTTTTCATTACTCAAGATGGCAACACGACGTAGTACGTCTGTCATTTTTTCCTGACTAAACAAAGCCAGTTTGTCAGTATTGCTTGGCATCACACGGCGATAATCAGGGAACTTACCATCAATCAAACGTGCAGTAAAAGTCACCATCAGATCTTGGCTAACTTGCCCTGTACTATCTACATCACCAAATGGCAAACTTACTTGTAGAAACTCTCGACCGAAGCTCAGAGTAACTACGTTATCCTGATCACCCAACATTTTGCCAAGCTCAGAAGCTAAACGCTCAAGTTCGATCACTGCTTTGCGTGGCAAGATAGCCTGCATATTGAGATCTGCGCTTACATTGATCACACTACGGGCTAATGCCAATCTATGGCCATCTGTTGCTACCGTTGTCAGTTGCTGCTGTGAAACGTCAAACAACATACCTGTTAAGTAGTAGCGTACATCTTGAATCGCCATTGCAAACTGCGTTTTGTGAATCAAATCTGTCAAACGATTACGGCTAATAGTCAGAGGTGTGATATTTTCAGGGTTACCCAAGCTCGGATAGTCTTCGCTTGGCAATGTTCCTAATGTAAAACGACTCTTACCACTAGTTAACAAGCAACGCTCATTTGCTTGAGTTGCTAGAGTAACTTGCGCCTGTGCAGGTAGCGATTTACAAATATCTTTTAGCTTGGTTGCAGGAAGTGTCGTTGTACCTGCTTCTACACAAGCACCAGCAGGCAATTTCAATGTCGATGTCAGCTCTACCTCTAAATCTGACGCTGTTAAGATAAGCTCAGAATCTGATAGCTGTAGCTTGATATTACCCAATATAACCATATTGTGGCGTTTATCAGCGGCTTTGGCGATCAAGTTGATAGCTTTTAGTAACGATTCTCGATTGATCGATAATTGCATGCTTAGTTACTCTTATTTGAATGATTCTTTTATAAAAATTTGTCGTAATGACTTAATAATACCTTGTCTGCTGACGATAATCTACAAAGCATCTGTGGACTTATATTTTCGATATTATAAACCATCTGTATCTACTAGAATACAACGATATCTAGCGCTTTTATCCTGCCTGTAACATCAGAGCTAGGGTTTTATAATCCTTATCAAATGCAGGGTCTGCTGCTCTTAACTCATTTACTTTATCGCAAGCGTGCATCACCGTCGTATGGTCGCGTCCACCGAACGACTGACCAATTTCAGGGAAGCTATCGCCTGTTAATTCACGCGACAAAGCCATCGCTATTTGACGTGGTCTTGCAATACTACGCGTACGTTTACGCCCCATAATATCTTTGACCGTGACATCATAATACTCAGCAACTATCTTACGGATGTTATCCATATTTACTGCCTGCACACGCATCGCAACGATATCTTTTAGTGCGTATTGCACCATCTCAAGGGTAATCTGCGCCCCTGTTAAGTTAGCATTGGCAAATACCTGATTTAAAGCACCTTCCAAACGTCTGACATTAGACACCACATTTTGCGCAATGAATAGCGCACATTCCTTTGGTAATACCATACCGTAGGAAGCCGCTTTTTTCTGCAGAATTTGCACTCGAGTATCAATTTCAGGAGGATCAACAGCGACTGTTAACCCCCAAGAAAACCGTGATCTAAATCGTTCATCAAATTCCGTCATTTGGGAGGGGTGTCGATCAGAGGCCAAAATCAACTGTTTATCACCACTAGTAAAATCTGCAAATAATGTTAGAAACTCATTACTACTTTTAGTCTTTCCTGCCAATACATGAATATCATCTACAATCAATAAATCTACTTTTTTTATTTTCTTCTTAAAATCTTCTATTTTATTATTTCTTAATGAATAAACTAATTGATTTATAAATTTTTCAGAAGTGAAATAATAAAAACTTTGATTATTTTTTAAATAGCGATGAGCTACAGAATGCATTAAATGCGTTTTTCCCAAGCCAGAAGGTCCGTATATAAATAAGGGATTGTGACGATTTTTTGATTGGCGCTTACCAAGCTCATAACAAGCCTTGTAAGCCAAATTATTGGACTTACCTGTAACAAAGGTTTCAAAAGTAAATTCGGGGTTCAGATAGCTTAATGATTTTGTATCAGCAGACTCAACTGGCTCGTTATGACGCATGTTCGCGTCGATATCTGCTTTTGCGTTGTTATGATGAATAGATTCAAATTTATGTTCGGATGGGGTAGGGGAGACGTCGTCTTCTACAAACAAAGAACCTGATTGACTGTTATCTTCTGCATTGCGGCCAGCATTATCAACACGTACGACGACCTCTTCAATACTACCTTGACTGTGTTTGGTCACCAACTGCTGAATATCCTGAAGATGATTCTTCTTGATATACGTCACAAAATAATCATTGGGAGCAAGAATAATCAAAGTTTGTGCTTCTTGATGAGCTGACAGAGGTCTCAGCCACATAGTAAACACGTTGTCTTTGACGTTATAACGCAAATCGTTTAGACATTTATCCCAAATATTTGCTGTGTCTATCATGAAAAGTACTGACCTTGTAATCTGAAATAATAGTTATTTTTTAGCAATATAAATTGCTACCTAAGCCTCGATATTACACGTAACAACTAACCAAAGAGTTCGTACTGATATCCTATACGAAGGTGTATATCAAGTAGCGCCTAATTTAACACAGATACCCTGTGGATAAAACCTTGTTTTTTGTGGATAAGACTGTGGACAGTTTTGTGCATAACTTTCACAAGCTAGTTATCCATATTTAACCCACAGTTTATCCACAGGCTTACCCATAGCTTAGTAAATTGATAATAAAAATAAAAATAGACTTAACCACAGATAATCATGGTCCCAATAATAACAATACTATATTTATATTAATTAATTATTATTATAGTGTTTGAACCAAACTGTGGATAACTTTGTAAGTTATAGAATATATAACTATAAAATTTGGTTAACTAGAAATAGGTTTTAAGGAAATATCTTTACTAGATTCGTATGAGGTATTTCCTATTTAAGGACAAAGCAAATTAGTTTATTGACCAAAACTATACTGAATGGTATAATCCTCCGTTATTACGAATTTAGTCCATTATTTTGATAGGTGAGTTATGAAACGTACATTCCAACCAAGCGTGATCAAGCGTAAACGTACTCACGGTTTCCGTGCTCGTATGGCAACTAAAAAAGGCCGTCAGGTCTTAGCTCGTCGCCGCGCTAAAGGACGTCATCGCCTTACTGTATAATCAGTAGATTGCGATAAGCATGGCTAATAGTGCTTGTTGTGTTCCTATTGTTTATAGATTGCGATAGTCAATTATCACAACTGACACTTAGCCATATATTAAAAGCGCCCGCATCGGCGCTTTTTTTGTCTCTATAATTTGTTATCATTTCTTCTATCGTTATTCTACTAGGTTGTACTATGTCCAATACTCTATCAGATACACCTGCAGCTAGTTTCACTAAACAGCAACGCCTGCTTACCCCTGCAGCCTTTCGTGAAGTATTTGACGCACCTGAGCGCAAGATTCATCAGAGTCATTTAATGGCTTTTGTACGCGCCAACGAGCATGCACAGCCGCGAGTCGGTATGGCTATTACTAAACGTAAAGTACCTACTGCTGTCGCTCGTAATCTGATCAAAAGATATGTACGTGAAGAGTTCCGTACCAAAGCTTTTAAAATGGAAAATAAAGATATCGTTTTTATTGTTAAAAAACCTATTAAAGATATAGATAATGAAGAATTAAAAAACCAAATAATTAATATATTTAAAAAAATAGAAAAAAAATAAAATGAAATTTTTATTTAAAATAAAAAATATAAATAAAATTTTTTATAATATGTTTTTTAATTTAATAATTTTTTATCAAAAAATAGTTAGTCCTATAATACCTGCACGTTGTCGTTATTATCCGACATGCTCTAATTATGGCAAACAAGCTTTAACATGGCATGGCGCTCGTAAGGGTGGTTGGTTGCTTTTAAAACGTCTTAGCAGGTGTCACCCATTAGGTGGGCATGGCATAGACTTTGTACCCTTACCCTTAGCTTCTTATAACTATCAATACATATCTTTTACTGATGTATTAAATACTGATAATCAGGGTTTAGGTGTCTATCGAGACAATAATAGCTATGTTTCACAGCTTAATCATTTGATGAAATCAACATAAAGTCGCTTTCTCTAGTCTCAGATAGATACTCTGTTGAGTTACCCACAAGTTATCCACACTCTTGGTATCATTTGAGACAGATTTTTAGTAAAATGATGCACATTTTATGTAAATGACTACTAATTCAGTTGCAATGTGACAGGACAGCTGTGTAGGTCAGTCATGACACATGCCCTAATTTTTCATTCCCTAATTTTTTAATCTAGGAAAGGTTTATGCAAAAGATATTTCGGGTGATGATCATCATTGCGATGCTAATTACCGCTTATCTGCTGATTTTGGCATGGCGAGATGATTATGCCGATGCTCCAGCGGTAGATGCGGTGCCAGAAACTACGAGTTCGGTAGGTGCTGACATTCCTTCTACTACTGGTGCAGCAGGTGATATCCCGGTACAGACATTACCTGTGGATAATAGTGCTATGACAGCGACTCCTGCGAAAAACGCTGGTCTAATCACGGTAACAACTGATCGCTATGATATAAAAATCAATCCAGAAGGTGGTGATATTGTTTATGCTGCGCTCAAGCAGTATGACGCAACGCTCGATAGCGATAAGCCTTTCGTATTGTTAGAAAACAACAGTAACCGTGTTTATGTGGCTCAATCTGGACTTATTGGTCAGAACGGTATTGATACAGCAGAAGGTAGAGCGACTTATAACCATACTGCTAACAACTATGTGATGGAAGATGGACAGCAAACGTTGTCAGTGCCACTTACTTACAAGAAAGACGGCGTGACGATTACCAAGACTTTCACTTTTACTGAAAATAAATATCCAATCGATATTAGCTATCAGATTCAAAACGCGTCTACCAATGCTTGGCAAGGTCAGATGTTTGCGCAATTAAAGCGTGATGATAGTAAAGACCCTGGTATGTCTGATAAAGGCGCGCTGAGCATGGCGACTTATCTAGGCGGCGCTTGGGGTACACCGGATGATCCTTATAATAAGCTGAAATTTGGTGATTTTAGTGACGGCGAGTTGACGACCACTAGCGATAAAGGCTGGGTTGGTATCGTACAGCATTACTTTGTATCTGCTTGGACGCCTAAAAACTTCACTGGCAAATTCTTCACTCGTGAAACAGGTAGTGATTACTTTATCGGCTTCAATAGCCAACCAGTGAACGTAGCACCAAACAAACAAGTTACTTTAAATGCAACGCTGTATGCAGGTCCAAAAGTTCAGTCTGAGCTAAAAGACGTTGCTGTAGGCCTTAACAAAACAGTTGATTATGGTCTGCTATGGCCAATATCAAAGGTCTTGTTTGCTATCTTGGAAGGTGTGCATAAGGTTGTTGGTAACTGGGGTTGGTCAATTATTTTACTGACTATCTTAGTAAAAATTGCCTTAATGTGGTTCTCTAATAAGAGCTACTACTCGATGGCTAAAATGCGTGCCATTGCGCCGAGACTCAAAGTGCTCAAAGAAGAGCATGGCGATGATCGTATGAAAATGTCGCAAGAGATGATGGCGATATACAAAGAAGAAAAAGTCAATCCGATGGCGGGTTGTCTACCAATCTTGATGCAGATGCCTATTTTCTTAGCTTTATATTGGGTGTTGGTAGAGAGTGTTGAGCTGCGTCATGCACCATGGATTTTGTGGATTCAAGATTTGTCAGCGATGGATCCATGGTTTATCTTGCCGTTGTTAATGGGTGCGTCGATGTTTGTACAGCAGCAGTTGAACCCGCAGCCAGCAGATCCGATGCAAGCAAAAGTCATGAAGTTCTTGCCGATTATCTTTACTGCGTTCATGCTATTCTTCCCAGCAGGTTTGGTTTTATATTGGACAGTCAACAACTTGTTTAGTATGACTCAGCAATATATCGTCAATAAAAAAGTCGATGAAGAGCAGAAGCGTCGTACGGTAAAAGTAGTCGATTAATTAATTCTTTGTCAGAAATATAAAAAACCATCGCGCAAGCGGTGGTTTTTTTATAGGTGGTGGATAAGTGGTAAATGTTATCCACAGCTTATCAACATTATCCATAGTTTATAAATATTAAAACGAAAATATGTCTGATGCGGCTACCTTTCAAAGTTTGCTTTGTCAGTATGAGTCCAGACGTCTATAATGGAGCTTTTAAACATTGAGAGTCATTGTGGATTCCTTAGAGACAGCATTAGCCGTACCTAATTCTTCTGAAAAGTCTAATACATCTGGATTGGCCACAATTGCTGCGATTGCAACGCCGCTCGGGCGAGGGGGTGTGGGTGTCATACGTCTATCAGGCAGCCGTGCTTACGACATGGCATGCGCTCTAACAGGTAAGTCTGCTTTTACGCCGCGAATGGCCAGCTTTTGTCGTTTTTATCAGGCTGATGGTACTGTCATCGATGAGGGATTGGTCTTATTCTTCAAGGGCCCACATTCATTCACAGGTGAGGACGTTATTGAGCTGCAAGGGCATGGTGGTGTCATTTTACAAAACCAATTGCTCGCGCGTGTATTTGAGCTAGGCGCCAAGCAAGCGAGTGCAGGAGAGTTCTCTTATCGTGCCTTTGATAATGACAAGTTGGACTTGGTGCAGGCCGAAGCAATTGCCGATGCGATTGATGCGACCAGTGCTGCGGCGGCTAGTAGTGCGATTCGCTCTCTAAGCGGTGAGTTCTCACAAAAAATTAACCAACTATTAGAACAACTCATTCATCTTCGTTTACATGTCGAAGCAGCGATTGATTTCCCTGATGAAGAGGATGTGGACTTTTTGTCTGATGGAGTCATACAAAGCAAGCTTGAGCAAACGCAAGATAAGATACAACAAGTTCTAGCAACGGCAAAGCAAGGTCAGCTTTTGCGCGACGGTATCCATGTCGTGCTAGCAGGTAGGCCAAACGCAGGTAAATCTAGCTTACTTAACCGCCTTGCAGGGCAAGAGCGTGCTATCGTGACTGATGTTGCCGGTACTACACGTGATACGCTGCAAGAGACAGTCGTGCTCAATGGTTTGACACTACATCTGACTGACACGGCAGGCCTACGCGAGACAGAAGATACTGTAGAGCGTATCGGAATTGAGCGTGCCCGTACTGCCATCACGCAAGCCGATATGCTACTGATGGTCTACGATGTGACTCGCGATGTTGAAGAAGAAAGTACACCTTTACAGCTTGCTGAACAATTATTTGGTGAACTGCCAGAAGCTAAACGCTTACTAATCATTGCTAATAAAAGCGATTTATTGAGCGATAATAGTAGTGAAAAAAGTGCTGCTATGACCCAAACTGAAATCAAAAACAGAGGCTATCATCAGGTTAATGTTTCATGTGAAACAGGTGTGGGTATTGATAATTTGGTTGAAGCACTATGTGAGAAAGTAGGCTTTCATCCACCAGAAAACAGTTTAATTGCTCGTACCAGACATTTAGACGCGCTTAGACGGACAGCTAATTTCTTGGCAGAAGCCCATGAGCAATTAACGGTATTCGAAGCGGGTGAATTGGTTGCTGATAGCTTACGTCAGGCACAGCAGAGCTTGGGTGAAATCACAGGTGAGTTCAGCGCTGATGACTTATTAGGTAAGATATTTGGTAGCTTTTGTATTGGTAAATAACTGGTAAGTGGTCTTTGTTATTATCCAATAAACTTAGCTATCTTAGAAACACTGCTCTTATTCTCAATCGTAAAATAAGGAAATGCTATGCACTGTCCGTACTGTAATGCGTCAGAGACCAAGGTTATTGACTCACGTCTTGCTGCGGAAGGTGCACAAGTGCGTCGACGCCGTTCGTGCAACAGCTGCCAAGAACGTTTCACGACTTTTGAGATGGTAGAAGTTGTCATGCCAAGGATTATCAAATCAAGTAACAAGATTGAACCTTACGACAATGAAAAGCTACGCCGTTCTATTTTACTGCCTTTACAAAAGCGTCCTATCACTATCGATGAACAAGAGGCGATGATTAGTCGTATTGAAAAACGTGTTAGGCAAATGGGTGAGCGAGAAATCAGTAGTAAAGTCTTGGGTGAAATCATCATGAGTGAGCTCAAAACTTTGGATGATGTCGCCTATGTGCGCTTTGCTAGTGTGTATCGCGACTTTCAAGATATCGATGCATTTCATCAGGAAATTGCCAATATTCGTCCAAATGAAAAGTAAGCAAAGTAAGCTTTTAAATAAGCCCTAGTTGATAAGTGATTCCTAATTACTAATTAGAATTACCAATCAGCTTTCAAACCTTACTTTCTTATATAGAACCCTCAACCATTTATTAAGCCTAGCCTTATGTCTACTCAAAGCCATGCTCAAGATGCACAAGACCGCTACTTTATGATGCTCGCTATCGAACAAGCAAAGCGCGGTTTGTATACTACTAGACCCAATCCTGCAGTAGGCTGCGTTATTGTTCAGGCAGAGCAGATTGTTGGTCAAGGGTTTCACCCAAAAGCTGGCGAACCACATGCAGAAGTGTTTGCGCTGAAAGAAGCGGGCATACGAGCAGCAGGAGCAACTGCTTACGTAACGTTAGAGCCATGTAGTCATACGGGACGTACGCCGCCATGTGCGTTGGCGCTTGTTGCCGCTAAGGTAAAGCGTGTTGTGATTGCAGGTCTGGATCCAAATCCGCAGGTCGCAGGTCGCGGTGTGAAACTATTAGAGCAAGCTGGCATTGAGGTAACAGTCGGTGTTCTGACAGAGCAGGCAGAGGCACTAAACCTTGGTTTTCTAAAAGCCATGCGCACTCAGATGCCCTATGTAAGATTGAAAATAGCGACCAGTTTAGACGGCCGTACAGCGATGGCATCTGGCGAATCTAAGTGGATTACCTCGACAGCTGCTCGCGAGGATGTACAAAAATTACGAGCACAAAGTGGTGCGATTATTACAGGTAGTGAAACCGTAATAACTGATAACCCACAGCTCAATGTGCGCTCAAGACAATTGGACGTACCATCTGAAAAAATACCTAACCCTAAGATAGTCATACTTGATAGGCGTCAGCGTTTAAAGCACAGCCTACAGTCTGATCATCAGCTGTGTCGGCATCCAGATACTATTTATTGGTATGAAGACGATTTGTCGGCGTTGTTGGCGACACTGGTTAGTGAGCACCAGTGCTATGATGTGTTGGTGGAAGCAGGTGCTAGCGTTGCAGGTAGTTTTTTGAGTCAACAGTTGGTAGATGAGCTAATCGTTTATCAAGCACCTTGTTTACTTGGTGAGCAAGCTCGTCCCATGGTTGATTTCAATCCTATGTCCCTTGCTCAGCAGTTACGATTTGATATAGAAAGTCATCAGCAGCTTGGCCCAGATCTCAAATTAACCCTATTACCTTTATAAATAAATATTCTTCGTATGAGTAGGTTTTCCAAAAATTATAAAAAAAACCTTAGAATATGGATAAATCAATTATTAACTTACGTGTTTCACATGGAACTGTGTATAACTTTGTTTCACATGAAACACAAAAGACGTTCGCATCTCGGTTATTTTAATAAATATTTATATAAATCAATATCTTAAAAGTCTATTCATAAATAAATAGGTTTCATGTGAAATTTTTATTTATTGTGGATAACTATGTATTTATAGCGACTTCTAGCTATACCTCTATTGATTTATCCTTACTTATCCACAATCTATCCTATTAAAGGTCAAATCTAACGATGTTTCACTGTCAGATATTTGAACAAATTGTGATAAAGAATTGATAGATGATTTGATAAACTAAAATATTCGCCTATGAAGGCAATACAGTAATGAGATGAGGGTAATATGTTTACTGGAATTATAGAAAGCGTTGGAAAAGTTAAATCGATGCAGGCTACAGGCGGTGACATACGTTTGACAGTAGAGTCTGATGACTTAGATTTCAGTGACGTGAAGCTAGGCGATTCTATTGCATCGAATGGTATCTGTTTAACCGTGGTAGAGCTCGGAAGTAACTACTACTCTGTTGATGTCTCACGTGAAACGATTGCTAGAACAGCATTAGAAGGGTTAAAAGCCGGACATACGGTCAATCTAGAAAAGGCCATGCTACCAACGACTCGTTTTGGTGGTCATATTGTCGCTGGTCATGTAGATGGAGTAGGGGTCGTTAGTAAATTACAACAAGATGCTCGTTCTATCTATATTGAGATTGAGATACCCCAGGATCTGGCGCACTATACAGCGACCAAAGGCTCTATTACAGTAGATGGTATTAGTCTGACGACCAATTTAGTGCGTGACAATATTGTTTCTCTAAATATCATTCCGCATACTGCTCAAGTGACAAATATCGCTAAGCATTGGTTAGTAGGTAATAAAGTTAATATTGAAGTAGATATCGTTGCCCGTTATCTAGAGCGTCTATTAAATAAATCTCAATCTGGCGGTATGAATGCGTCAAACCCGCAAAGTCAAATCACAGAAGCATTTTTGGCCGATAATGGGTTTATGAAATAACAATTAAGCTTACCGAAATATTATCCTCGTACCAAGTTTTTGACCCTATCGATATTACTTTGACTAAGTGATATCGATAGGGTATTTTTTATTTGCACTAGAGATTTATTGTATAAAACTCTGCAAAACGGATTCTAAGTCTTTTTTGCTAATGGGTTTGGATAAAAACTCGTCCATACCAACTTGCATACAAGCCTCACGATCTTCTTCTGTATTATTTGCAGTTAGCGCCACAATCGGTATTTTATCACCTTGCGAGCGAATCACTTGTGTGGCTTGTAAGCCATCCATAACGGGCATTCGGCAGTCCATCAAAATCAAAGAAATCTCTTCACGTTGGCTTTTGAGTTTCTCAAGTGCTTGCTGTCCATCTTCTGCGACGATGCTACGATAACCAAGTTTACTTAACATCTTACAGGCTATCTTTTGGTTAGTAGGACTGTCTTCTACGACCAAAATCAGTGGAGACAAGATTTCTTTTTTAGGTGTATCTTCTACAAAAGATAGACTGCTGTCATATTGATGTTTGACCAGTATGTTTAGCGTTTTCCTTGCAAACAAGGTTAAACGTAGCAGTTCAGAAAGTAATAAACTTGCGTCCAAGGGTTTGGTCAAAAATCCATCATATTGGCCTAGTAAAGTAGAAGGGATATGCCTTTCAAGTTTCATGCTAAGTAATATCTTCGGTAGTGAAGGCGTAGCGACTAGGTCGTTTAACACTTCTTGTTGCTCGCTATACTTGTTGCTCGCATGAGCTGATAAGGTGATGGATTCGCTGTATTCATAATCTAATAACAAGATAGGAATGACGGTTTGCTCATCTTGTTTTAATTTATTTTTTAGCTGCTGTACAGTAGCTCTATCTAAAGTGCTGTAGATAGTCACGGATATCGTTAAGTACTCGCACAAACGTTGTAAATGTTCAGCAACTAGAGGCTGATTGATGACAGCGATAAGGTGAATATGGGGCAGCTGCGAACAACGATGATATACCGATTGATAAGTGGTATGAGCATAAGGAAGGTAGAGGCTAAATATCGTTTCTTTATCCACCGTATTATTTAGTTCGATAAAACCGCCGAGTAACTGAGCAAAGCTATTGGCATCACTCAAGCCAATATTACTGTCTTCAACTAAGTTATGATTGCTTTGATTCAAGATATTGACTAATTGATTTTTTCTCTCAGGAGTAATAGTTGCTCCAGTGTCTTTTACGCTAAACCGAATCCAATAATATGTCTGCGCAGGCATTGTCGTGTCATTGTTAGGAGTTAAATGCTGATTACTTATTCGCGTTACTTTATCTTCAGGTACACGATCAACAGTGAGCGCGACATAGCCTGATGTTGTAAAACTAATAGCGTTTTTCAACAGATTTAATAGGATATGGTGCAGTCGAATGTAATCAGTTTCGATGTAACGAGGACAGTCCGGCGCAAAGAAATAGATCAACTCTAACCCTTGTTGTCTTATTTCTTTTGTGACTAAATTGCTAACCTCTTTGCTTACCTTATAAATATCAACCGTTTCGATACTTAGACGTGTTTTTCGGACTTCAACTTCCTTTGTTGCTAGCGTCTCATTGAGCACAGTCAACATGCTTTGACTGGTTGTAATCAATGTATTTAGAGTCTTTTTGCCTTGAGCTGTCAATGTTGAAGGGTCGATGGGTTCCAACGAATCAATTATCTTCTCTAGTGGTAACCTTAACTTACGACCTATAAATGCTTGGGCTTCGTTTGATTCATCAATTTGTAATTGCAGTTGTTGGTTGTGCAGCTGTAGTTGTTCAGATTGATGGAAAATTTCATCGACATTATTAAAAATCACAGTAAAACCGTGAACTTGCCCATGTTCACCGAACCATGGTGTTACGTGTAGTTGGTAGGCTTGTTTGTTCTCCAAGCCATAAACTATGAGTGTGCGAGTAACGCGCAAACTTGAAATAGTTTTTAACAGTATTTGAGTGGCCTCATCTTTCCCTTCAACAAAATCAGTCAGCTCATAGCTTTGCTCTCTCTGTGTAGGAGGAGTAAACACTTGCTCAAAGCGCTGATTATAGAAACTAATTTGACCATGTCGTATACTCATCAACATTGGTAAGGGTGCCTGATCAACCAAACGTTCTAACCGATGAGTCAATGTTTTTATACGCCGATAGTCATTATGTAGTTGGTAGCTGACTCGACTTAATGCATGACCTAGCAGCATGAACTCGGTAGTAGATTTCTTTTGTAGAAACGGCGGCGGCGTATAAGATTCTTTTGCGCGGCTACTCAAATTATCGGTATAAACCAGTAATTGTTCCCAGTTAGTTCGACGATTGAGCATATAGAGCAATGCCATGAAAAATAGTACGATAGCGACCATCAAAGGAAGCCAGTAACGGTAAGATATCCAGTCGACAACAAAAGGTTCGTGGCGTAATACGATATAAATCTGATGTCCGCTTTTTAGATTAATGATTCCTGTTAGTTCATTACTATTAACTGTATAGGAGCTATGGTCGCTGCTGCTAGAAGCTGATGTACCGATGGTAGGGAAAGCAACGGTAGAAAAAGCAGATTCATTGGGACGAGTATTATGATGAATATAGGTCTGCCCAGAAGGCATCATCAAAATCAGCTGATAACTAAGGTGATCAAAAGTAGGTTGTTCTAAGATTTTTTTTATTTCACTATCTACAGGTGCTGCATGCTCAATAATACTGTGCTGTAGGGCATAAAAAGTGTCTATGCTATGTTGCTCACTATGTTTTTTCATCCCATCAAACAGTGTGACATAGTACAGCAGTAACATAACCGTGAGAGATAAGGTATAGAAAATCAATAAGCGCTGTAAGGACTGAAACTGTTGCATGAAAGCGTGGCCCTATCTCGACACGAAAAAATATAGTGAAATAAAAACGAAGTTTCTACATATAGTAGGTGAATTATACGACAGTTGAATTGTCTAACATTTCTAGTGTTACCTTCTATTTATAGCAGAATAACGGCTTACTGTTTACAGAGAGTGGTTATTAACACCAAATTGTTTTGTAAAAGATATAAATAGAACGTTCGATGTCCTTGATATTATAAAGGCAAATAATGTCATTGGTTATCATGAAGTGAGGTCATTACAACCATGGCACTGCGCCGTAAACTCACCTATAATGAATAAATAAACCTTATATAATGCATGATTATGACTACAACTGCTCCTACCTTTGATACATCTAACTCGCTTACTGACCATGATAACCCAACTACTAACCGATTAAGGGTAGTATTTGCGGGTACGCCTGAATTTGCTGCTATTAGCCTTGAGTCATTAATTAAGCAGCAAGAAGCGCTGAATATAGAGATAGTCGCTGTTTACACGCAGCCTGATCGTAAAGCAGGTCGTGGTCAGAAGCTGTCAGCCTCTGCGGTAAAAGAAGTTGCATTGGCAAATGATATCGCTGTAGAGCAGCCAGTCACTTTCAAAAAGTCTAGTGCAGAAGGGCTAGCTGCTAGGCAAACTCTGCGCACCTACCAACCAGATGTGATGATTGTCGCTGCTTACGGGTTGATCCTACCTATCGGTGTATTAGAGACGCCTACTCATGGTTGCTTGAATATTCACGCTTCACTGTTGCCACGCTGGCGCGGTGCTGCACCTATCCATCGTGCACTCTTGGCCGGAGACGATGAGACTGGCATTACCATTATGCAGATGGACAAAGGTCTTGATACAGGTGACATGCTTTATAAAGTTAGCGAAAGTATTGCCTCTGATGATACCGCTGCTAGCCTACATGATAAGATGGCGGCACTTGGTGCGACAGCCATTAGTACGGTGCTAAAAGATTTAGCTGCCTATCAAGCTCAAGCTATCGCTCAAGACAATAGTCAAGCCAACTACGCTGAAAAACTGGTCAAAACCGAAGGCGAAGTTGATTGGTCGCAGCCTGCTGCCGCTATCGAACGCCAAATCCGAGGGCTGACTCCGTGGCCGGGTGCTTATACTTTTCTTGCAGGGCAACGTGTCAAAGTGTTGGCTAGCTTACCTGTAAATACATCGCAGCAAACCAATGAACCTGCTGGAACGGTTATCAGTGTCGGACGAAAAGCGATTTTAGTCGCTTGTGGTAAGGAGAGTGACGCTGAATCATCAGCCACCACTTTAGCCATTACCCATTTACAGTTTGCGGGTGGTAAGCCAATGACTGCTGAACAAGTTTGCCATGGCAACCAATTAAATGACGGCGATCAATTTACGTCAGAAACAAAATAACGTTACTTATATCTAACCTACTTGCACAAGACGCTATCGATCATACGTCAAGGAAATGAAATTTAATGAGACAAAACAGTACTGCGCCTAGAAACAATAAGCTCAAACCATCAAGCAATCTTATTATGAATGGCAGCGTACGCGTGCGTGTGATTCGTACCTTACTGGCTATTCAAAATGGTCAGTCGCTCTCAAGCGTCCTTGATCCATTGCTAAATAGTCTGCACGATGGTGACAAAGGCTTTGCCCATGCATTATTGCTCACGACATTGCGCCAGTGGCATGCGCTGGCACGTTTGCTCGATAGCTTAGCAGACAACCCTATCGACGAAGTTGAAGTGCGTACCACTATTCAAGTCGGCTTAGTACAGTTGCTATATTTAGAAGTGGCTGACCATGCTGCAATTCATGAAACCGTTGAAGCTGCCAAAGAAATTGAGTTCGCTCATTCGACTGGTTTGGTAAATGCTATTTTGCGTAAAGTCGCTAAGAATCCAAGCAAATTCCGTAAGAAATGCGATAAAAAGCATAGTCTACCGAACTGGCTCGCTTATCAGCTTAAACAAGATTGGAGCGAACAGTATGATGAGCTGACACAAGGCTTGCGCCATCCAGCCCCGATGTTTTTACGAGTGAATTCGGCGGTTACGTCGGTAGAAGATTATCAGCATGCATTGGATGGTGCAGAAATTGATGCAGATATCGTTGAGCTAACGACTGGCTTTAAGGTAGCAAGCTCATCAGGGTCTGCCACTTCTACTACGCTATCGATCAAAGGCCTTAGACTACATCAAAGCACTGCCGTTAACGCTTTGCCTGATTTCGCTTTAGGAACGGCTAGCGTCCAAGACATGCATGCGCAATTAGCTGCACCAATCATTAATAAAGCATTGATAGCTAAGCTCATTGCTGAAAAATCTGATACGGAAAATACGAATAATGAGATACATATTCTAGATGCTTGTGCAGCACCTGGTGGCAAGCTTGCTCATTGGTTAGAGCTTATAAGTGCTAATGACGAATCATCGTTGTTTCACGTGAAACAAGATAATAATGAGATATCATCTGAAACGTCACCTGCGATTACTGATATCAAGGTAACAGCTATTGATAATGAAGCACCACGTATCGAGCGTATTCGTGAGAATTTACAGCGCCTAAATTTGAGTCAGCATGATTTGCAGCAAGCAAATAACAGCATCGCACTAAATATCGTCTGTGCAGATGCGACCAGATGGCAGTATGGCAAAAATAAAAAAGCGGCGACAAATGAGCCGGTATTTGATGCGATATTATTAGATTCTCCTTGTACTGCGACTGGCGTGATACGTCGTCATCCAGATATCAGTATCTTACGTACTGAAGAAGATATCGAGCAAACGGCACTGTTGCAAGCAGATATCTTGCATAACTTATGGCCACAACTCAAAGCTGGTGGTTATTTGCTGTACGTGACATGCTCTATCTTGAAGCAAGAAAACGTCGAGCAAATGCAGGACTTTATCACTCATCATAATGATGCAGTAGTGATTGAGTTTACCGACGATTGCAACTGGGGTATCGAACAAGCAATCGGTCGTCAGTGCTTGCCAATTGATAGCGCAAGCGGCGATGGTTTTTATTATGCGTTGCTACAAAAAACTGCTGAATAAACCGTTTTTAACTATTGAATAACATTATTGTAGACAGGACAATCTAATGAAATATATCAGTACCCGTGGTCAGACAGCGCCGATGGATTTTAGTGATGTGCTTTTGATGGGGCTTGCCCCAGACGGTGGTTTGATGTTGCCTGAGCATTATCCAAATATCGATAGTGCAACCCTTGATGAATGGCGTACGCTCAGCTATCCGCAGCTTGCGATGGCGATTATGCAGCGTTTTGCCACTGATATTCCTATGGCTGATTTGCAAGATATCATTGAGCGTACTTACACTGCTGATGTGTTTGGTTCCGACGAGATTGTTCCTGTCCGCAAGCTCGAAGATAATTTATATATTCTAGGATTATCAAACGGTCCGACATTGGCATTTAAAGATGTTGCCATGCAGTTTTTGGGCAATGCGTTCGAGTATGTACTTAAGAAAAAAGACGCACGTATTACGATCATTGGTGCGACCAGTGGTGACACGGGTAGTGCAGCAGAGTATGCATTGCGCGGCAAAGAAAATATCGAAGTCTTTATGCTGTCACCGCATGGCAAAATGAGTGAATTCCAGCGTGCGCAGATGTATAGCTTGACGGATACTAATATTCATAACATTGCGATCGATGGTATGTTTGATGATTGCCAAGACATCGTTAAAGCGCTACAGCAAGATGCTGAGTTTAAAGCCGCTTATAACCTAGGCACGGTAAACTCTATCAACTGGGGTCGTATCCTAGCGCAGATTGTTTATTATTTTAAAGCTTACTTTGCGGTCACGACGAGCAACGATGAAAAAGTCAGCTTTAGCGTACCATCAGGTAACTTCGGTAATATTTGTGCCGGTCACATCGCTCGCGAAATGGGACTGCCAATTGACCGTCTGATTGTTGCAACTAATGAAAATGACGTGTTGAATGATTTCTTTAACCAAGGTGCTTATCAACCACGTCCGACTGAAAAAACCTACGTAACCTCTAGTCCGTCGATGGATATTTCAAAAGCATCTAACTTTGAGCGTTTTGTTTATTTGCTATTAGAAAAAGACAGCGTACGCGTTCATGAGTTATTTGAAGGGGTGAAATCAGGCCGAGGGTTTGACTTGTCTGACTTGATGGAAGCAGTTAATACGCGTTATGGCTTTGCTGCTGGTAAATCTACTCATAGCGACCGCTTGCAGACTATCAAAGCGCTTTATGAGCAGCATGGTGAATTGGTTGATCCACATACTGCAGACGGCATTAAAGTCGCTAAAGAGCTACAGTTAGATGGCGAAGTTATTGTTTGTGCAGAAACGGCATTACCCGTTAAGTTCGCTGACACTATTGTTGAAGCAGTAGGTCAAATAGACATTGAGCGTCCAGCGCACACTGAAGGGTTAGAAGATTTACCGCAGCACGTAGTGGTACTGGAAAACAAGGCTGAACTGGTCGCTGAACAAATCCGCCAACATGTCGCACCGAATCCTGCTTAAGTAACTACGGTCTTTAGACTCATCATCAACAAGGAAAAGTATCCGCGTGAAAGTTACACCATTGTAATAAAGTGTTTATGATTGTGTTATGGTAGATATAATTGTAATATTAGAAACGGCGTCAGCAAGTCATCATCGTGCTAGGCGCTTTTTTAGGAATTATTCTAGCCAATTACACTGAACAGTTACCCTATAATTTTCATAAGAATTTTATTAATAAATTACTGATATAGTTAAATTTTTATTAATTTAAAGTGTTTTTACAGTGATAAGTTAAGTACGGTTCTTTATGACAAGCACAGTGGTACATATTGTGGATATAACGATGAAGATGAGCTTAAAAAAGATAGCAAAAGCACTGTTAATTACGACGTTTAGTAGTGCCATGTTGATGACCACAGCCCACGCAAACAATCCACCACCTACTATCAAGGCAGATGCACCCAATCGTTATATCGTGAAAAAAGGCGATACATTATGGGATATCTCAGGTCGTTATCTAGATAGCCCTTGGCGTTGGAAAGAAATTTGGGCCACTAATAAACAAATTAAAAATCCAAACCTTATTTACCCTAATGATGTTCTCATCCTTTGTGTGATTCAAGGTAAAACGCTAATTGGTGTTGATACAGGTGAAGGTTGTGCTGGCGTTGAAAAGCAGCTTACTGGGAATGTAAGTACAAGTAGGGTGGCTCTTACCTCGACGGCTAACAGTGTTCCTCCTATTCCATTATCTGCTATTCAGCATTGGCTTGATAAAACACTTATCGTTAATCCTCAAGACTTTAATACCACGCCTTATATTTTGGCTTCTAAAAACCGTAACTTGATTACTGCGAGCGGTGATAAAGTCTATGCTAAAGGCGTACCGCTTATCGTGGGTCAGCGTTACGGCGTTTACCGTGAGGGTGAGCTATATGTAGACCCCAAAACGCAAGAAGTGATTGGTTTAGAAGTTACGCAGGTAGCGACTGGTCTTGTTACTTCTACAGAAAGTAATGGTGTGACTAGCTTGCAGCTTATCGATAGCTATGGCAAAGAAGTGCGTGAAGGGGATCGCGTATTCGTAGAGTTAGATAACGCTATTCCTCCTGTCTTCTATCCAACGCCTGCAAGTGTTAGTCGCGGCGGTATGATCGTACGTGTGATGGACTCTATCAGCTCGGCTGCGAAGGGTAGTGTGGTCGCCATCAATTTGGGTAGCTTACAAGGTGCTAAACCAGGTGATGTGCTGACGGTTTATCAAAAAGGGCCTTTGGTACGTGATACTAAGGACAATGACACACCGGTACGTCTACCAAACGAGCCAAGTGGTATGGTGATGGTTTTTAATACCTTTGACCACATCAGCTATGCTTATGTACTTGATTCTGAGTTACCACTTAATATTGGCGATCAGTTATTACCACCTCCTTATTTATAAATAGCTATAAGGTTTTATTAAGCAATATATTAAACTAAATACTAATCTAAGCTTGCCTATACGAGACAGATGACAATGACGGCAGTCACCTCTTCTTTATCCGACGATCAGCGCGCTATCTTAGCGCTGTGGTACGAGGTGAATGCGTCATTATCTGCTTATCACAAATTGATCACTTCTTTCGGTTATCCGCAGCTTGCTTGGCAAGCTAAAGTAGAGGCATGGAAGCAGCTCGGTATTCACCACACCCATCTCAAACGTCATGAGCAGCCAGAGCAAACACTTGCCAATATCGATAAGATTCAGCAAGCATTGATAGATGGGCGCTATGGTCTGCTATTCGCTGATGACGCCGATTATCCTGCCCAACTCTCACAAATCTACGACCCACCGCCCTTATTATTTTATCGTGGGGATAGCGCGCGCCTACATCAAGCACAAATAGCTATAGTAGGTAGCCGCAAACCCACCGCGCATGCGCAAAAAATAACGTTTGATATGGCGCAGTACTTAGCGCAAGCAGGTTATATCATTACTAGCGGTCTAGCTATGGGTGTAGATAAACGCGCACATTTAGGTGCATTAGCACAGGCAGACCCTGACTATCAGGGACGGACGGTTGGTGTGATGGGTACGGGGATCGATGTAAACTATCCCAATCACCGGGATCAGTTATTTACTCAAATTATTGAGCAAGGTGGCTGCATTATTAGTGAGCTACTACCGCATACGCAGCCTCATAAACATACTTTTCCGCGTCGCAATCGTTTGGTAGCTGGGCTAAGTCTCGCGACCATTGTAACGGAAGCGACCATCAAAAGTGGCTCGCTTATAACAGCACGTCTAACGTCTGAACAAGGTAAACAGGTCTTTGCTATTCCTAGTCATATTGATAACAGTAATGCAGAGGGTTGCCATCATTTGATACGTGAAGGTGCGACCTTGATTTATCATCCTCAGCAAGTACTAGAAGACGTCAATGGTCAGCTTGACTATGATAAAAGCGCTTATAGAATAGCGAACGCTACTACTTTCAATAGTAATCACTCTAATAGCAATCACTCTAATATTACTCAGACTTCCGATGCGTTTGAGATAGAGAAAAAATCAATCAAATCTACTAGCCAGCAACCATCCTCTGATATAAAGCCTGCGCGCAGCACAGTCGTTGTACCTGAGCATTTAACTGTAATCTATGAGCAGCTTGACTGGCATGGGCAAGATTTAGATGCGCTTATTAGTGCAACCAAGCTTGCACCGCCGCAGTTGATTGGACAGCTAATGGAGCTTGAGTTAATGGGTCTTATCAGCGAACAAGGTGGACGATATTTGCGCGTTTAAAGTATCGTAAATATTCCTTATTGGACACTGGCATAGATAGCACTTAATTATAGACTCTCCTAGACAATATCTTTCTTGTGGTATTATTAGAATTTACTTCTACGAACCACTTAAGTCATGAGCGAACCTACACCTCTTATTACTGATTCTGCCATCCAAGCTGCTAAGTGGCTAAAAGACGGACAACTGCTCGCGTATCCTACAGAAAGCGTTTGGGGTATTGGTTGCGACCCTTATGACCAAGCAGCTGTTCAGCGTATTTTGGATATTAAACAACGTCCACAAGCCAAAGGCATGATAGTCGTCACTGATAGTGTGTCTCGCTTAGCACTTTTGCTAGCCTCTTTAGATGATGTTCAGCGCCAGCAGATTATTGATAGCTGGCAGACAGACGATAGTAGAGATGAACAGCACAATCGCCAAGCACATACTTGGTTATTACCGATTCCTCAGCCGCTTGCGAACACTGTACCTACTTGGATTACCGGTCAGCATCAGACTATTGCTGTTCGAGTTATCTCGCATCCTACAGTTCGCCAGCTTTGCCAGCAGATGGTCAGTGAAGAGAACCCATTTGGTCTATTGGTTTCTACAAGCTGCAACCCATCAGGGCAAACGCCTGCTAGCACTTTTGATGCCGCCTATGCTTATTTTGATGAGCAAATTGGTTATTTGCAGGGAGATACTTTAGGTTATACCTTGCCTAGCCAAATTCGTGACGCAACGACAGGTTTTGTCATTCGATAGCGCTCTCTATACAAACTCTTAAACTTTTCAGAAGCGATTGCTTGCAATGCAAAGTGATAGATGTCGCTGCGACTTATTTATGTGAGCGTTTACAGATTAACCATTTGCTAGCTTGCCTATTTTTCTACCTTCCTTTACCAAAAGCATGTAAAAGTCGTTTTGATAAAAACCACAAAAAAGCAGACGATGGTTATAACGGTCTGGTTTTTATTGAACGATAAGTACTTCAACAATAAGTAGTTCAACGATCAGTCATATTGGTGATATTTAAGGCATATAGGGAGTAGTGTATGAAGGTTTTGATTAGTGGCGGTTCAGGGTTTTTGGGAAGTGCGTTTAGTCGAGAGCTACTAGCACGATATCGCGCGCAAAATAAAGACGTGGCGATTACTTGGCTAACTCGTAATAGCGGTCAACCACATCCCGATGATATCAATATGATGACTTATGACGAGCTTGCGATGTCTGATATGAGCTTTGATGTCATATTGAATTTGGCAGGTGCTGGGATTGCTGACTCTCGTTGGAGCGATGAGTGCAAAGAGCAGTTGATGGCGAGCCGTATCAAACCTACTCAGTCGATATTGGATTTTATCGCACGTGCTAGCACAAAACCCAAGTTACTGGTAAGCGGCTCAGCAATCGGTTGGTATGGTACGCAAGGCGACAAGCCACTGACTGAAAGTAGCGATTATGAGACGGATTTTGCTCATACATTATGTGATGAATGGGAGCAATTAGCACTTAAAGCGACCGATTACGATGTTCCTGTAGCTATTGTCAGAACAGGTGTGGTTATTCATCCTGAGGGCGGTATGGTGGCTAAATTGTTGCTACCCTTTAAATTTGGTGTCGGTGGTCAGTTGGGTAATGGACAGCAAATCATGAGCTGGATTAGCCGTGAAGATTGGGTCAATGCGGTCATCTTTATTATCGAGCAGCAGCTTGAATTTACTAACGAATCAGACGTCAATTATATCGAAAGCTTAGCCCAAGACAGTACACCTATTAGTGACAGCACTATCAAGACTACAAACAGTACCGCAAATGATACACATACAGTCGTATATAACCTTACTGCTCCAAATCCTGTGACCAATCATACTTTTACCAAAGCACTTGGCTCATGGCTGCATCGCCCCACGTTTTTTACTTTACCAGAGTTTTTGCTTAAGCTAATGTTTGGCGAAATGTCGACGTTACTTATCGATGGTCAAAAAGTGTTGCCACAAGCGCTATTGGATGCAGGTTATTCATTTAGACACTCAACACTGCAGCAAGCATTAGAAAACCAAAAATAGTTATAGGGGTGTTGTTTCATGTGAAACATTACAAACTATCTTCTGATAATCACTTACTGAACCATGTTTATGTCTAAGGGCAGTCCATGCGTTACGCATTTTTCTTCACCATCTTTTTGCTATTACAGCTATTTAGTCTAGGTACAATATTAAGTATACAGTGGTGGCTTCAGCCTTGGATAACGCCAACATTACAAACGACGATATGGGCCAGTGTATTTATTATTACTAATGGTCTATTAGTATTGAGCGTAAAAAGAGCATTTGCCAACAGTTATCGCTGGGTTAGCGGGTGGATGTTAATCATGCATTTTATGATACTGACGGCGTTGGCAGTGAGTCTACTCTACGGAGGGTATCTGCTAGTAAATGCTTTATCAGGCAGTACGTTGCACCAATCGAATGAGATAGCTATAGGGTTAAGAGTACTAGCGCTATTCCTATTTATAGGACTATTTATTTATTCGTTATATAGTGCTTATGCCCCTGTTATACGCGAGCTGTCTATTAAGATAGATAAACCTTTAACTGAGCCGCTACGCATTGGAGTCGCTAGTGACTTGCATATAGGGCGATTATTTGGTGTAAAAGCCATAGATAAATTGCAACAACTTATGATTCGCTCTGGTGCAGATATGCTGCTAATGCCAGGGGACATTATGGATGATAATACAGATGCCTTTAATGAATATCATATGGAGCGAAACTTAGCAGAACTGTGCCGTAGTCTGCCAGGTGGTGTCTATGCGACATTGGGTAATCATGATTTGTACGGTCATGAACGGCCTATTAGCGAAGCGCTGCAAACTGCAGGTATACAACTGTTGAACGATGAGGTGCTCTGTATCGAGCACGAGGGTCAACCAGTATGGCTAGTTGGACGTTTTGATAATCATAAACGTCAACGTGTAGCGACTACCGATCTGCTTGCGCAAGTAGATACGTCGCAGCCAGTGATATTGTTAGACCATAGACCGAGTGATATAGATAATCACAGTCAATTACCTATAGATTTACAAGTCTCGGGACATACTCACAACGGTCAAGTATTTCCCGCTAATTTTATCGTCAATGCTATTAATCGTTTGGGTTATGGCTATGAGCAGATTGGTAAAGGACACTTTATCGTATCCTCTGGTTATGGCTTTTGGGGCATTCCCTTTCGATTGGGATCGCGCTCAGAGATTTGGTTGATTACGCTATCTGGTAATACAAATTAATCAGTTATACAAATCATTAATTGGTTGGCTAACTAACTAACTAATTAACGGTCTATGCAGCTAACTGGGATTGTGTACTGATGATTTCACGTACAAAGCTGCTAAACCCATGAATAATATTGCTTGTCTCTTGTCCAAGACCTTGATGAACACTCATAAAGTGAATAAAGCCATGCGGTGCACCAAGCACAGTATAGGTCTCTACAGCAACGCCGTAACCTTTCAGCTGCTTTGCATAAGCAAACGCCTCATCACGTAATACGTCGAGCTCAGAAGCTACAATGTAAGTTGGGCAAACTTTACTATTATCACCCAGCATAGGTGAATTCAGTATATGCAAGCGAGGCAGTGGGCTATTTTCCAAACAAGCAGCATCAAATACTGCTACATCAGCATGATCTAATAGTAGACCTTCGCCGTATAGCTCCCAACTAGGATAATCCGTTTCAATATCAGTGACTGGATATAAAGGCATCTGCGCTAGAGGTTCGGGTAGTTTTTCTAATAGACTAAACATTTTCTGACCATCTATCCCTAGGTCTGCCCATGCGCTTTTGCTCGGTGCGGTCAGCTGCTGCGCAATTAAAGTTGATAGACCACCACCTGCGCTATCACCTGCTAAAACGATACGAGAGGGTAACGCACCTAATTTGTCAGAGTTTTCAACCAACCAAGCATATGCAGTGATACAGTCTTTCAATGCTGCTGGAGCAGGGCATTCAGGTGCTAAGCGATAATCGACACTAACCACAGACCAGCCAGTCTGCTCACATACCGCATGACAGAACTCATGATGTGTATCGACATCACCAATGCAGAACCCGCCACCATGAAAAAACAGCATGACTGTTTCATCAGGATTGTGGATACGTTTTCTTCTAAAACCAGACTTTTTGCCGCCTGCTTTATAGCAACGGACAGTCATATCGCCATCATCCGCATTAGCAATCGTTTCATCTTTCCAACTAACAGGCGAATCATTTTTTTTAGTAAAGGGCTTTATATTGCTTAGCATAGTCGTACTGGCTTGCTGCCATACTCTAGGTGATTGCATGGCTACCGCATCAGCAGTAAACCTCTCACGCAATTCCGGCATTGGAGTTAGTTCTAACGGTGTTTTTAGGTAGCTATTCACTGCAAGGATGAGACGCAGATGAGCGTTTGCATGCAGATATTGTTTTGAGTTGGGACCTTTAAGGTAACCAATTACCCCTTCTAAAATAGGGTCTGGTAAGTAGCCCAGACTTTTCATTGCATAGTGCAATGTATGCGGCTGATAGTTTGCTACAGGGTTGTAAGCAAGTATTTTCTCTTTAACGCTCAGACGTTTTTCTAATGAGTTATATGCTTCTGTAACTTGACTTGATGACTCTTTTGACGCTAGGTGTTCTTTTGACGCTAAGTGCAATGTCATCAATGCTTTATTAAGCAAAGTATTGATAGATAAATTTTTTGTATTAGACATAACAGCTCTCATAAATGATTTTTAGCGTGCATTTGAGTGTGGGCGATAATATTTATAGCAATGATAAAATAGCTAGCAGAATAATAGAGTATCGTTTGGTAATAGCTTGATTAATAAGCGTAAAGCAATTGGAATAAATAGCAGTTTTTTGTTTTTTTTGTGAGCGAATATTGAGATTTATTGACATAGAACAAAAAAGTTAGATGCATCTCTTTAATCAGACTTCACAAATATTTGTCATAAATGGTAAAAATTCCTTTGCTCTAGGCTTGAAATTTGTCCTTATCACCTTTATCAAGCAGCTATTGAAGCGTATTAAAAAAACAATGAGTTAGAAACATCGAGCATTTAATAATGGCATAGTAGGACCAGCAATTCTTTGGTCTACTGTGCCGTCTCTTAATCTTCATTATTGAAATTCCAAGGAGCTATCATGAGCGAGCAAAACCCGAACCACGAAAATCTTGACCAAAATGTGGCACATGAGAATATTGATCACAATGACAGTATCTTAGAAGAAACCATGAAAGAGTTTGATCCACAGAATAATTCAGGTGAAGAAACGACTATCGAAAACGAAATCAACCTTGATACTTTCAAAGCGCGTATTGCTGAGCTAGAAGGCGAAGTAAAACAAGCCAAAGAAGGTACTGCACGTGCTAATGCTGAAGCTTACAATGCGCAAAAACGCATGGAGCAAGAAGCGGATAAGAGCAAAAAGTTTGCACTACAGAAATTTGCTAAAGAATTGTTAGACATCGTTGACAACTTAGAGCGCGCTATCGAAAATGCCGATGCCAATGATCCAGTCGCTGAGGGTGTGCAATTAACGCACAAAGCGTTGGTTGCGGTATTGACCAAAAACGGCGTAGAAGTGGTCGATCCACAAGGTGAAAAATTTAACGCTGACTTCCATGAAGCAGTGGGTATTGACCCAGAAGCAGCGGCAGATACAGTTGGTACGGTCTTACAAAAAGGCTATAGCCTAAACGGTCGTCTATTGCGTCCGGCTATGGTTCGTGTTGGTCAGTAATATTTTTAGGGCTAAACCCTATTAATATGAAGGTTTTTCACAAAAAATGACATGAAACACAGTTTTTGCGTGATTATCGCCTTGAAAAATACGACGGGTAAACCGATATATAGCAACAAGTGACCGACTACGGTCTGGATAAATAAGTATTTATAGTTAAAAACAAATTAGGAGCAATTGATTATGGGTAAAGTAATTGGTATTGATTTAGGTACTACTAACTCGTGTGTAGCAGTAATGGAAGGTGACAAAGTTAAAGTTATCGAAAATGCTGAAGGTACTCGTACAACACCATCGATCGTCGCTTATAAAGATGACGAAACGCTTGTTGGTCAGTCAGCTAAGCGTCAAGCAGTAACCAACCCAAGCAACACTTTGTTTGCGATCAAGCGTTTGATCGGTCGTCGTTTTGATGACAAAGTCGTGCAAAAAGATATCGGCATGGTTCCTTACAAAATCGCTAAAGCAGACAACGGCGATGCATGGGTAGAAATCAACGGTAAAAAGCTTGCGCCACCACAGGTTTCTGCTGAAATCTTGAAAAAAATGAAAAAAACAGCAGAAGATTATCTTGGTGAGAGCGTGACTGAAGCAGTTGTAACTGTACCTGCTTACTTCAATGACTCACAGCGTCAAGCAACTAAAGATGCAGGTAAAATCGCTGGTCTTGATGTAAAACGAATCATCAATGAGCCAACTGCTGCTGCACTTGCTTATGGTATGGATAAGAAGCAGGGCGATAGCACTGTTGCTGTATATGACTTGGGCGGTGGTACTTTCGATATCTCAATCATCGAAATCGCAGACGTAGATGGTGAGCAACAATTCGAAGTACTAGCGACCAACGGTGATACTTTCCTAGGTGGTGAAGACTTTGACTCAGCATTGATTGACTTCTTAGTTGCTGAATTCAAAAAAGAGCAAGACGTTAACCTAAAAGGTGATTCTCTTGCGATGCAGCGTCTAAAAGAAGCGGCAGAAAAAGCGAAAATTGAGCTATCAAGTGCACAAAGCACTGAAGTAAACTTGCCATACATCACTGCTGATAGCAGTGGTCCTAAGCATTTGGTTGTTACTATCAGCCGCTCTAAACTAGAAAGCCTAACTGAAGAATTAGTACAACGTACAATGGGTCCTTGTAAGACTGCACTTGAAGATGCTGGCCTAAAAATTGGCGACATCAACGATGTAATCTTGGTTGGTGGTCAGACTCGTATGCCACTAGTACAGCAAAAAGTACAAGACTTCTTCGGTCAAGAGCCACGTAAAGACGTGAACCCTGATGAAGCAGTTGCAGCTGGTGCAGCGATTCAAGGTGCCGTATTGTCTGGTGACAAAACTGACGTATTGCTACTTGATGTAACACCATTGACCCTAGGTATTGAAACGATGGGCGGTGTTATGACGCCAGTTATCGAGAAAAATACCATGATTCCTACTAAGAAATCACAGGTATTCTCAACGGCTGAAGACAACCAGCCAGCTGTAACGATTCAGGTATATCAAGGTGAGCGTAAAATCGCTAACCAAAACAAAATGCTTGGTCGTTTTGACTTGACGGATATTCCACCAGCACCACGTGGCCTACCGCAAATTGAAGTGTCTTTTGACATCAATGCTGATGGTATCATGAACATCTCTGCAACCGATAAAGGTACTGGTAAAGCACAAAGTATCCAAATCAAAGCAGATTCTGGTTTGTCGGACGAAGAAGTCGAACAAATGGTTCGCGATGCAGAAGCCAATGCTGCTGAAGATGAGAAATTCGCTAACCTAGCGCAAGTTCGTAACGAAGCAGATGGTCGTATTCATGCCGTACAAAAAGCGCTAAAAGAAGCAGAAGATAAAGTCACTGATGAAGAAAAGTCAACAGTAGAATCTGCTATCACTGAGCTTGAAGCCGCAGCGAAAGAAGATGACCATGACGAAATCAAAGCTAAGCTTGAAGCGTTAGACAATGCATTCTTGCCAATCAGCCAAAAAATCTACGCTGATAGCGGCGCTGGTGCAGAAGGTATGGATCCAAGCCAGTTCCAACAAGGTGCTGACGATGCTGGTAGCAACAAAGCTGATGACGACGTCGTTGATGCTGAGTTCACTGAAGTAGACGAAGACAAGAAGTAATACCAAATCCAAAAACGCGATTAGCTGTGTCAAACTCGCTTAGTCTACTTAATGTAGTACTTACGCCCGTTTTCCTTGCTACTCAAGTTTTTGAAAATGGTATAGTCGATACAAATCGATAACTAGTTAAATTAAAAAACGTATCCTTCGGGGTGCGTTTTTTTTATGGCTGTTTTTCCTATCGGCTACTGTTTCTGCTAGCTATTATTTTTCTTAATAAGATGCGTGCTTATGGTTTAAACGCGCTCACTATGAGCACTTCATAGGTTAAATTAACCACGAGCTGTCCTATGCCATTCTTTTCTGAGAATTGCTGCCAATAGTCTGACTCAAATTGCTGTAGACGCGATTTTGTCCATACAAAGGTTTGAGTATCATCTGACGTAATCTGAGTTTGATTGGTCGATACGCCGGTGAGTTTCATATGCTTTAAGATAGCGTAGGGAGTAGGAAATGGTAAATCAAAGCGTTTAATAGAAAGTTCGATATTCTTAAAGCCAGCACTATCTAATGCTAATTGCCATTCATCAATATCTGGATAGTGAAGTCCTTGACCCGTGAGAGTTTTAATTTGCAAAAAGTTATTTGGCGTAAAAGTACTAAAGACCAGTTGTCCTCTAGATTGTAGACGCTGCGCTGATTTCGTGACAAAACTCAACGGACTATCAAACCATTGCACGGCATTGGCGCTGACTATCAAACTATGATTCTCTGCTAAATCTATGGTTTCAGCATCACCAATCATTACATTAGCGGTTGGCAGTATTGACTGCAATGTAGCACTCTGCTCATTACATAACTCATTGATGAGCCAGTACTGGCCTTGAATATGATCAGCGAGTAGGCGCGTCATTTGACCTGTACCTGCACCCACTTCTAGCACACTACTTTGCTTGGTATGAGCAATACTGTCTAATAAGTACTGACAAACGATCTGCTGAACATTGGCATGCTGGTCATAGTCGCTTGCATTAGCAAAGTGGCGAGCGATGGTTTGTTTTCTAACACTGAGGTCATCAGCTGTGTCGAATGTTGTCATAGGCTTTATTATGTCCAAGTGCACCAGTTATCTATCAATAGTAGAAATAAAGTTTGTGTCAAACGATAAAGTTACAACTGCTGTATCAATCGCTCGCAGTCTTCGTTAGTCAGTTTGGCATTCATAACTAAGCGAATGCGAGCAGTGTTTGCAGGCACAGTAGGCGGCCTGATAGGTAGCGCGTAAAATCCAGCGGTTTGTAGCTGTTGTGCTTTGGCAAGGGTACTCGCATTATCGCCTAATATATAAGGAACGATAGGGGATTTATAGTGTATATCTTGCAAAGTTGGCGATACACGGTGCCGTGGGTTAATGGCTTGGCTAAGCGTGGTAGACAACTGTGCTAGATGCGCACGTTGGTCAGTTAAGGTCGACATTTTTGCCAAAATAAATCGTGTCCATGCATGGTTTATCGGAGGAAGTGCAGTGCTAAAAATCAGCGGACGCATGGCATTGATCAGCCATTGTTTGACGACTTCATCACACATTATATAAGCACCAATTGAAGCAAATGCTTTACCAAAGGTACCCACCAAGTAGTCAATATCCGCCAAGGTCTGCGTTTCTTCCGCTAATCCTAGACCTGTATCGCCAAGCACTCCAACAGCATGTGCTTCATCGACATACAGCTCAATACGAGCATCTTTGGATTTTAATTGTACTAGTTGAGGCAAGTCGGCACGGTCACCATCCATACTAAATATACTCTCGGTGACAATAATGATGCGTTCAACCGTCTCGTCTGCTTGTTCAATAAACTTGGCTAAATGTTCGTAATCGTTATGACGGTAACGACGATAGGTGACAAGTTTACTTTGGCTCAGGCGCATCCCGTCGATAATGCTGGCATGTACTAGCTTGTCAGCCAAAATGAGTGTCTTGACTGGCAAAGCTGTCAATGCTGGCAAGATACCTAGGTTGGCGTGATAGCCACTGTTCAACACCAGCACCGACTTTGAATCGGCTAAACTCTGTTTTTCTATGGCGCTTTGATACCAATTTTGCAGTTCCTCTTCTAGAGCTTCTAACTGTATATCATTGCCTGTGAGTAGGCGTGAGGAAGTGGCACTCATTTTAGGAGTGTGCGTAGTAGATAGCTGTCTCACTTGAGTAAGAAACTCAGCTTGCAGCTCAGTATCACCACCCAATCCAAGATAATCATTACTCGCGATATTAAGCAAAGCTTTACCTGCACTAACGACGTATCGTCCATCGTGCTGCAAGTTTGGTAATTGACGATACTGCTGCTTTGCTTTTAAGTCTGCAAGTGCGCTTTGCAAACGCTCAGTGATTGAATTTTGCATTTTTTCTCTCTAATTATTGTTATATCAGCCATATTTAGCTGATTTGTCTAGCAAGAAAACTGTGAAATGAGTACGGATTATTGCATAAACTGGATGGATGTAACAAAAGGTTTCATATCTAGGCCTTTGTAACCCACACACTGATAAACGCTTTCAATTCTTAACTCTCATACCATTAAACACTGACAGAGTGTCTGAAATAGTTTGTTACTATGCATTCATCGTTAGCAGACAAGGCGATAGGGCCACAAGGCCAATATAAATAAATAACTTGTTTGTCCAAATTTCTTTCAAGGAGCTAATCATGAAAACTCTACAAAAAACAATACTTGCACTAGCAACTGGTTCTTTACTTTCTGTAGGTGCACAAGCTGCTGTTAACTATGGCAACGGCTACACAGGTCAGCCATATGTTGCTGCTAAAGTTGGTCAGTTCGATCTAGATGTTGATGGCGCTGATGATCCAACTGCATACGGTGTAACTGCTGGTTATAACTTTGATCCTAACTTCGGTATCGAAGCAGAATACGTAGGTTCAGATGATGCTGACTATAGAGGCGGCGACATCGATGCTAAGACATACGGTGCTTATGGTACTTACCGTTATGCATTCCCAAATAGCGGCTTATACGCAAAAGGTAAGCTAGGTGTTGCAAAAACTGAAGTAGAAGCTAACAACACTAACTTTGCTGGCGCTTCTGATTTCTCAGACGACGATACTAACATCGCTGGTGGTGTAGGTCTTGGTTACGCAGTAAACTCTGACTTCAGTGTTGAAGCTGAATATGACATGCTAGGTAGCGACGCTGATCTTATGACTGTTGGTGCACAGCTAAAATTCTAATTATTTAGAAAATAAGCTTTTAGCTAAACAGCTATAATAAAGAAACGATCACTTTAAGTGGTCGTTTTTTTTGCTTAAAATTATATAAAACATATGTTTACTTTATCAAACAGTTTGGTATGATACTGACACTGCTATTTAGTGAAAAATAGTTCAGTAAAATCTGATAACTAGAAAGTTGTTTTTCTACTAAACATAAAGTTGAGAAAATCTATGAAAAATCTACAAAAGGCTTTAATCGCAGTAATCGCTAGTTCAGTAATGACGATGAGCGCACAAGCAGCAATCTCTTATGGTGCTGGTCAGTCTTACGTTGGTGCGAAAGTAGGCCAGTACAACCCAGATGTAGATGCAGTTGACCTTGATGATGCGGTATCATATGGAGTTTATGGGGGATACAAGTTTGCTCCAGAGATAGGTATTGAAGCTGAATATTTGACAACTAGCGATGAAGAAGTTTTCAATGATGCATTCGAAAAGCTAGAATACAGCGCTGATGTATACGGTTTATATGCAACTTATGATTATGCATTTCCAAATACTACACTTTATGCAAAAGGTCGTTTAGGAATAGCAAAGAATGAATTAGATTTAGAATATACTGACAAAGAAGATTCTGAGTTTAGTGCAGATGATAGCTACTCAGAAACAGGTATAGCTGGTGGCTTGGGTTTAGGCTATAACTTCACTCCTATGGTCTCTACCGAAGTCATGTACAACTATTATCCTTCTATAGATGTAGAAGGCGATGATTTTGATGCAAGCGGCATTACTCTAGGTGCCCATTTTAAATTCTAGTATAGAGTTAGAGTTAGTCAATAGAACGATCACTTTAAGTGGTCGTTTTTTTTGCTTAAAATTTATGATGAAACTTTTAGGGTAATAATTTATAAGTAGCTCACCGATAATATATCATTATCGTTAAAGCGTTGTTATCCTTAAAAATGTGCTACATTAAAAACTGGAATGATAAAGATAGGAATGGTGGCAAGGATGGAGATACTTTGGATGATTGAACCTTGGCATTGGTTGGTATTGGGCTTCTTATTACTAATAGTCGAGATGTTTGTACCGACGTTTGCCAGTCTGTGGTTTGGTGCCGCTGCCATCATCGTTGCAGCGCTATCATGGCTGTTGCCTATTTCTGTTTCTATTCAGATTATCGTCTGGTTAGTGCTCTCTGCTGTGTTTTTGCTGGCTTGGTTTAAGTTTATCAAACCGTTGTCAGTAGATCGTACCAAAGCTGGGCTGGGTGGTAGTGTCATAGTTGGTGAGGTTGGCATGATTATCGTGTCACCGCAACTAGATAAAGCTGGCACGGTTAGATTTAGTGTTCCTATCGTTGGTGCGGCTGAATGGATGTGCCGTACGAGAGGGGAGCAGGTAGCAATCGGTGATAGAGTGGTCGTGACGGATATCGTGGGTAACGAGCTGATTGTGAGCAGTACAAAAGCGCAGGCAGCGATGCATAAAAGCATGCAGGTATAATAATAAGGGATGAGTTATGGAAAGCTTTAGTATTGTCATGGTGGTATTAATTGCACTGGTGGTATTCACCGTGTTTAAAGGCGTACGTATTGTACCGCAAGGTTATAAATGGGTCGTACAAAGACTGGGCAAATATAGCCAAACGCTAGAGCCGGGACTCAACCTCATCATCCCTTATGTAGATGATGTGGCTTATAAAGTAACGACCAAGGACATCGTACTCGATATCCCGTCACAAGAAGTCATTACTCGTGACAACGTCGTTATCATTGCAAACGCTGTCGCTTATATTAATATCGTGCGTCCTGACAAGGCGGTCTATGGTATTGAAGATTATGAATACGGTATCCGTAATCTGGTGCAAACATCGCTACGTTCGATTATTGGTGAAATGGATCTTGATAGCGCATTGTCTAGTCGCGACGAGATCAAAACCAAGCTAAAACATGCTATTTCAGAAGATATCGCGGATTGGGGTATTACCCTTAAGACAGTGGAAATTCAAGATATTAATCCTTCGCAGACCATGCAAGCGTCTATGGAAGAGCAAGCAGCGGCAGAGCGTTTACGCCGTGCAACCGTGACCCGTGCTGATGGTCAAAAGCAAGCTGCTATCTTAGAAGCCGATGGTCGCTTGGAAGCATCACGCCGTGATGCTGAAGCGCAGGTAGTACTAGCCAGAGGTTCTGAAGAGTCGATTCGTTTGATTACTAGTGCGATGGGCGAGGAAGAGATGCCGATCGTATACTTGCTGGGTGAGCAGTATATCAAAGCGATACGAGAGTTGGCTGAGTCTGACAACTCTAAAATGGTGGTACTACCAGCAGATATCTTAAGTACCGTAAAAGGTATGGTCGGTGATAAATTAAAAGTGTAAAAAGTCATAGCAATATTAAAAAAAGACCTCGTTTGAGGTCTTTTTTATGTTTAATAATTGACGAATGAATCGCTAACTTAGATAACTTTTGAAAAGCGGTTTTGGTGTTTCTTTTCTAAGTATTCATCAAATACCATAGCGACGTTACGGCCAAGCAAGCGACCTCTGGGTAAGACGCGAATACCTGCTGCATCCATATCAACCAGTCTGTCGTCTTGCATAGCGCCCAACTGCTGAATCTCATTAATAAAATAGGTGATGGCATCGATACCAAATTTTTGATTCACATCTTTAAAATCAAGATAGTCATGACACAGTAGGTTCATGATGACGTACTCACGCAAGCGATCCTTAATAGAGGTTTTTATATACTTTACCGCAGGCATGACAGTCGGATTAATTTTCGCCATATCAATCTTGGCTTGATAGCTCTGTAGATCAGTATCGTTTTGCAAAATATAGCGCGTATTGGCATTAGAAATCTGACTGATTGATGAGACACCAAAGCCTAATAAGTCACAGTCACCCATGATGGTGTAACCCTGAAAATTACGATGTAATTTACCTTCACGCTGGGCGATAGCCAATTCGTCATCAGGTTTGGCAAAATGATCGATACCGATATATTGATAGCCAGCTTCGGTCAATGTGTTAACAGTACTGCCGAGCATCGTCAGTTTGGTAGCTGGGCTAGGCAAGTCTTCATCTTTTATCTGACGCTGGGCCTTAAATCGTTCAGGCAAATGCGCATAGTTAAAGACTGACAGGCGATCTGGCGACATCTCGATAATACGATTTACGGTTTTGTCCAACGTATCAGGCGTTTGATGCGGCAAACCATAAATCAAATCAATATTAATAGAGCGAAAACCAAGCTCACGTGCTTCTGTTAGCACGCTTTCAATAAGCTCTGCTGAGTGCACACGATTAACGGCGATTTGCACCGTTTCATCCAAGTCCTGCACGCCTAAGCTAATACGGTTGAAACCGAGATTACGCAGTATCTTTAGAGTGTTTTCACTCAGCTCACGAGGGTCAATCTCAATAGAGTAGTCACCTTCATCTTCTGGCAAAAACTTAAACTGAGTCTGTAAAAAATCCCATAATTGCACCATCTCTTCGTCACGCAAAAACGTTGGTGTACCACCACCCAAATGTAGCTGTTTGACTAATGGTTTGTCGCTGCCTTCTGGCGTAGATAACAAGCGGCGTTTATGAGTAATTTCAGCAATCAAATACTGTAAGTAATCGCCAGAATAGCTATTTTTTTTGGTAATGATCTTGTTGCAAGCACAGTAGTAGCAAAGGTGGCGGCAAAACGGTATGTGAAAATATAATGATAAGAGAGCACGCGCTTCGCGACTTTGCAGGATTTTTGTCTCAAGACCAATAGCTTCAAAGCTGTTTGTTTCAAGGTTATCTGGTATTGGAGCGAACTCTAGAGCAGTCGGATAAGAGGTATAACGTGGCCCTGAGCGATTGTACTTATTGATGATTGCCTCATCAAATGCTGGTAGCTGCTTGCTAGTAATACTGCCACGTGTACTGGCATAAGGGTTGTCAGGTTGCATAACAGGGCGCACAGTCGTGGGCGGCTCGTCCGCACGGTTGTAGGGCTGCTGAGCGTTCTGTTCTGAATAGTCTGTCATGCGATATTCCTCGTTTTTGCTCTAGATACTGCTAGTTTTTATATTATCAATGATTTCGAATTTAATTTTCATTTTTCAATTTTATGACTGATTGATAATAAATTTTGAATACGTCATCGGCAGCAGTATGTATCGCTAAATGTATAGTAGATAGTATAACAAATCCTTGTTGGCAGTGGGGTGGTCGGTGAGTATTCTTAAATATTAAAATAGAGCTATCATTTACACATAAAAAACCCCAGAACGACGCTGAGGTTGTGGTGATTCTCTCTACACCAGCAATAAAACACGACGTTTGCGCGTTGATAAATAATACTTTATTATCAATGACACTCTGTATTAGGAAGATGCTGATGTCGTTTGCCCAAGTCTATACCCGTTCGGTGGTTGGTCTGCATGCTCCCAAGGTCATCATTGAAGTGCATCTATCGCAAGGATTACCTGCATTGACCATCGTTGGCCTACCTGAGGCCGCCGTGCGTGAGAGTAAAGACAGGGTACGCTCCGCCATTCTCAATTCAGGTTTCCAGTTTCCTAACCGCCGCCTCACTATTAATTTAGCCCCTGCTGATTTGCCTAAAGATGGCGCGCGTTTAGACTTACCAATTGCTATCGGTATACTGGCAGCAAGCGGACAGCTTGAGCCAGAGGTGCTATCAGGATTTGAGTTTATTGGCGAATTAGCGCTCAATGGTCAATTGCGACAAGTAACTGGTAGTTTGGCAGTTGCACGGGCAATTAAAGCTGAGAAATTGGCAATAGCGTTGTCTCAGGTAGAAGCCAATGAACAAGGGCAAAGTAATCCAGATACCCTGCCGCCGATAACACCGCAACTGATCGTGCCGATTGATAATGGTCGTGAGGCCAGCCGCGTTGATGGCGTAACGATACTAGCTGCACAGAGCTTAAAAGCAGTTTGCGACCATTTACAGTCACTCGTTGACCCAAGTGCAAGCTATGAGAGTCTAGCAGTGGTACAGCCTAGTCCTGCACAGCAGCATGTTGGCTATCAAGTGGATTTAGCTGATGTCAAAGGACAGCACCATGCTCGGCGCGCGTTAGAGATTGCCGCTGCGGGCGGCCATTCATTGTTATTTACAGGGCCACCGGGGTCAGGTAAGACACTCATGGCATCACGATTGCCAACGATATTGCCAGACTTGAGTGATGAGGATGCACTAGAGGTTGCCAGTACGTATTCGGTGGCAGACAGCGACTACAACTATGGGACGCGGCCATTTAGACAAGTACATCATACGATATCAGCAGTAGCACTAGTCGGTGGTGGTTCACGGCCAAAACCGGGCGAGATTACGCTAGCTAATAAAGGCGTGTTGTTTTTAGATGAGTTACCTGAGTTTGATCGGAGTGTGCTGGAAGTATTGCGTCAGCCGCTAGAAGCTAAGCAAATTACTATTAGCCGCGCTAACTCTCAAATGACCTTTCCGGCGAATTTTCAACTGGTCGCTGCGATGAACCCTTGCCCATGTGGTTATGATGGCGATACATCAGGACGTTGTCGCTGTCGACCTGAGCAGATCAAACGCTATCAAGACAAATTATCTGGGCCTCTGTTAGATCGTATTGATTTGCATATCACCGTGCCTGCGTTACCGATTGCCGATCTGCAAAATAGTCAGGTAGGTGAAACATCCAAGCAAGTACGGGCTCGCGTAGTAATAGCGCATCAGCATCAAATGCAGCGCCAGCAAAAGGTTAATAATGAGCTTAGCCCTAGCGAAATCGATGAATATATCCAGCTAGGCGACAATGAAAAGCAGTTATTGCGACTTGCTCAGCAGCGTCTGAATTTATCAGCGCGTGGCTACCACCGAGTATTACGAGTAGCGCGTACAATCGCGGATTTGGCTAACAGTACCGATATCAACAGCGCCCACGTATCTGAGGCGCTGAGCTATCGCAGCAAAGCGTAATCTATGTTTGAGCAAGTTACATCATGATGATTTGATAGGTTCTTTATAGACTAAAATCTATCTTTCATAATCCAAGCAACTAAGTCAGCAAAGTGGTCAAATGCTTCGGTCGGATTTAATTCGCGAATGTCTTGCCCGTAGTTATAACCATAAGATAGGCCGAGCGTGTCCATATTGGCGTTCTGTCCAGCCAACATATCGTTTCTAGAGTCTCCAATCATCACTGCCTGATCAACACTGACATTGAGAGTCTCACAGACGTGTAGTAGGGGCGCTGGGTCTGGTTTTTTGACAGCTAAACTGTCACCGCCCATCACTTCACTAAACAAATCTTGCCAGCCAAACGACTGCAATATCTTCGGCACAAATCGAATGGGCTTGTTGGTGACTAAAGCAAGTGTATAGCCAGCTGCATGCAGTTTTTTGAGTCCGTCATCGACATCTGGATAGGCAACGGTTTTGCTACCACTGAGGTTTTGATAAGCCTCAAAAAATATTTGCTCTGCGTGATCGGCTTCCTCAACCGTTAGCTCACCCTCTGCTACTTCTACCTTGCCGACCAAAGCGCGCTCTACGAGCAGTCGTGAACCATTTCCTATCCAGTTACGTATTGTCTCGATAGGGTAAGTATCTTTGCCTAATGTGGTTAGCATGGCGTTGGTTGCATCGGCCAAATCAGGTACGCTATCAATGAGTGTTCCATCAAAATCAAAAATTAAAAGCTGCTTATTCATTATTCCTCACTATTAAAAATCGTTATATTTATTATATTGGCCATACCTTAGCACAGTAGTATTTCGAGACCAGTCAATTTAGTTGCCTGTTGTGCTGAATGTCTTGAGTATTAGCAACTATTCGACATTTTTATAGCGTTCACGATGCTCTTTTTTCATTCTTAAATAGTCTTCGTTCTCACGACACTCATCCCATTTAACTTTAAAGATTCGTGCGGATTCTGCTTTGATTGGGTCTTCCTCTTGTCGTGGCAATTCTTCGCGGCCATGGGCGCCGCTTTGACCTTTTTTATCATCAGGTACCGCGCCTTTATATTTTTTGCCGCCTTTATGATTGGCATAGCGACGAGCACGGGTATAGCCCATTTGGATAAATTTTCGCGCCATATCTGCACCGACGAAGTCATCGTCAGCCAAGTAATCTAAAAACATCTGATAGATAACTTCACTACTCTCGCGGGCGATGTCAGGAGTCGCAAAACGCCAATGGGGTAAAATCTCAGACTTATAAGGCTCTACCAGTAATACGCCTTGCTCACCGCGACCGACACGGTACAACTCAGGCTGAGCGCGCAAATCCAAACTCTTATAATCCAAGTCGTAATCAAACTCTCTCATATCTATGACCTATTATTTTTATCTATTCGTATATGGTTATTGAGTATACTTAGCCAAGCTGTTTAGAAAAAAGCACAAAAATGTTATGCAACCGTGACAGTAAGTATTTAGCGTCAGAAGCGATGAGCGAAAATGGTTATGGTAAAGTCAGCTGTGAGAGGTATGAAGGCTATGAGTATGATGAATACAATGCCACGAGAGATACTATGTTGAGAAATAAAATAAGTTTAAATAAGCTCAGCCGTTTGCGATTACCAAAAAACATACTGGTAGCGTGGCTATTGCTAACGACAAGCATACTAGCTACTACGGCTGCCCACAGCGCGTGGTTTGAACGTTTGATTCCGCAAGGTGAGACGTATACGGTACGCGAGATAGATCGCGATTTGGCATTTGTGATAGATGGCTTTATCTATGATGCGCGTACGTCTTGTTTTTTGGCAGTGGGCGACCGAGTGATATTTTTTGAAGGGCGTCACGGTATTGATTACCACGCAACTATATACGACTTGGATTCGCGTGAGCGCTGTAATTTACTATTACGTGGTCGTTTTTACGAATAGTGGTCGGCTATACGAATAAGAACAATGCATAAATAGAATGAATGTTAACGAATACGGTAAAATTTAAACATAAAAAAAGCCCCGAACATTGCTGTTCAGGGCCTTTTAGAATTCTATTAACGAATGGTGGCTCGAGGCAGGATCGAACTGCCGACACACGGATTTTCAATCCGTTGCTCTACCTACTGAGCTATCGAGCCGTCTTCGTTGAGGCGCTATTAAACTAAATATAGGCTCAGCTGTCAAGCAATTTTTGCATTTTATCGAATAAAAGGCGATAAATAATTAGATATTAGTAAAATTAACCGTTTTAGCACTCAATTTAGTCTTTTACACGCAACAGTTCGTACTCACTCATGATGCGGTGAATATCAGCGTCCGCAGGGACAAATTCACGTACGCCTTTTCTAACTTCGCAATCATAGACCAGTTTAATAAACTTGGCATCGATAGCACGTTTACGGTTTTCGGAATGCACCGTGAGATATTGCAGGCGCTTAGCATTGGTCTGACCATCATCAAAACAGGCGACCGCAGCGATAGGCTTATCATTGAACATACCGACATAGAGGTACTGTCCACGTTTAAACCCTTGCTCAACGATATTTAATACCTCAATACCGTCAGGCTGCGCATCATCGCTATCGTACAACGCCTGCAAGCGCTCTGCTAGCTCATTGTCGCGAGCAGGTTTTTTGATAAGTGGCGCATCCAAACTATTAATGGCGATCGCTTCTAAAGGCATAGCAGTTCCTATAAATAGAGGGTTTCTATAGTATAAATTAGCAGTATGAGACAGCACAATGTCATAGCGTGTAGTGCCATAAGTAAGGGTCTTCAAAGTTGGTGCGAGTCATGATTGATAATACTAAACACACTATTTTAGCAGAATGACGTGATTTTGTGCGTGGTTTACCGCTTGGTCGTGGCAGTAAATGTTAGGGTTTGCTATGATGAGGCTATATAATATTTAGTATGTATAAACCCTAATATATTGATATCTTTTGTATATATCATTTTCTAATACATTTTTTGCTAGGGGCTAACCCAGACACTAGTAAAATATTTTTGCCTTATTTATTGACCGCTTTTCACTGATAAAAACTGATAGAGAGTAGCCATGACAGCCAATGCAACGACGACTGCTGCCACACCTGAGCAAACTGAGTCAAAAAACGTAAATCTATATGGTCGCCCTGAACGTATCGCGACCGTTGAACGTATCACTGCCGAAACGCAAATCACCTGTACCGTTAATTTAGATGGTACAGGTAAAGGCACGGTAGACACTGGCGTACCATTTTTGGATCATATGATTGATCAAATCAAGCGTCACGGTTTGTTTGACTTAGACATCAAATGTACCGGTGATACGTTTATTGATGACCATCATAGCGTTGAAGACACTGGCATTACCCTTGGCCAAGCGTTCAATAAAGCATTGGGTGACAAAAAAGGCATTCGTCGTTATGGGCACTTTTATGCGCCGCTAGATGAGTCATTGACCCGTGCTGTCGTCGATCTGTCAGGTCGTCCTGGTTTGCATATGGACATCCCATTTACGCGTTCGCACGTCGGCCGTTTTGATGTTGATTTATTTAGTGAGTTCTTTTACGGGTTCGTCAATCACTCATGGATGACTGTGCATTTGGACAATCTAAAAGGCAAAAACAGCCATCATCAGATCGAATCAACCTTTAAAGCCTTTGCTCGTGCGTTACGTATGGCCTGTGAGTACGATGAGCGTGCGTTGAACACCTTGCCATCGACCAAAGAGGCTTTCTAAGGCGCATTTAAGGCTGTTCTACAAGGTTACTCAAAAGGGCCAGTCAAGCTTGGCGTACTAGTTGTACAGCCTGCGCTTGACTTCCTTGTAGCAAAACCTTATCTACACCTTAGTAATAGCCAACAATATAAATGGTCAATAATATAAATAGTACAGTAGTCAAAATATTTAAAAATGAGAACCAATCGATGACTAAAGTAGCACTATTAGATTATGGTATGGGCAACCTGCACTCTGCTAGCAAGGCCCTATCGGTAGTCGGGGCAGAAGTCTCTATCACCAATGATCCAAAAGTCGTCGCGGCGGCTGATAAGATTGTATTCCCTGGTGTGGGTGCGATGCGTGATTGTATCGCTGGTATGTGTGATGCAGGCATTGATGAAGTGATACGGCATGCAGTATTTAATAAGCCCGTTATGGCCATCTGTGTGGGCATGCAAGCGTTGTTTGAGCAGTCAGCTGAAAATGGTGGCACGGACTGTTTGGGCATCTTAAACGGCACTGTAGAAGCGTTTGACCCTACGTGGAAAGATAAACAGGGCGCGACGATAAAAATACCGCATATGGGTTGGAATACCATTAGTGGTATGGATTTTGACCATCCGCTATGGCATGGTATCGAAGACAACGCGCACTTTTACTTTGTGCATAGTTATTACTGTGAACCTGCCGATAGCTCACAAGTGGCGGCGGTATGTGACTATGGTCAACCGTTCTGCGCCAGTGTGATCCAAGACAATCTATTTGCCACCCAGTTCCATCCAGAAAAGAGCCATACTGCTGGCTTGCAACTGCTCAAGAACTTTGTAGAGTGGAATGTGTAAGTAGTTGATAAACGTGAAGTGAATATTTAATTTAGTAGAAGGTAGATTATCAATTGTATAATCTGCCTTTTTTATGCTCAGCAATCACTTTGTAGCTGCCATTCTTTAGCTACTATAGTTTAGCCATCATGGTTTAGTGATACGCTCAGTTATTTTCTACTCGCTTATATTTGGAATATCTCAGTGGATTTTACTGCCTTTAAAATGAATGTTGTAGAAACAACGGGCCTTGCCAAAGATGCCTTACATATCTATGTCGGTGTCGGTGTTTATCTGCTGTGTCTGGTTGCGCTGCGACCTATTATCAAAAGCCAAGGTATTCGGTCATTTATTGCTTTGATCGTCGTAACTTGCATTGCGCTGTTGGGTGAGTATTTGGACAATCGAGATACGATTGAATCACTTGGCTTGGCAGGCTTGAGCCGTGATCAGATACTCGCAAGTATCCGCGATTTGATTAATACTTGTATGCTGCCGTATGTACTCTTTGCTCTGAACAAGTGGACGACTATATTTCGACCAACCAATAAATCGACTTCATTGACCAAACGCCATAAAAAAACGGACTATTAATAAGTCCGTTTTTGTTGTACCTCAAAAAATATTTAGTTTGTTGCTTGAGGAGAGAAACAAAGCTAATACCACAGCAATTATCGGCAACACCAAAAATTTACTCCATCCAAACGGCAAAGCATAAGCCAGCTTCGGGTAAAAAGGGCAGACATAGACAGCTATTCTGTCTTCTGAAGTCATCGAATTCGCTACTGCCTTTCTAACTCCTTTTTCACCAAAACTACGCACCCCTCCAAAAGCATTCAGTAATGTGCTGGTATAGATGACACCTTCGAACTCATATTGATACTTAATGAAAAGCTCATGCACATCATCTAGATAAGAGAATTTGGCAGAAGTAATCACTACTCTTTTGCTTAAAACCTTTGAATCTACTTTTGGAAAACATAAAAATATAAAGTCAGTTATGATCGCTATTAAGATCCACACCAAAAAAATAGCTGAAAATATAAATATGCCATAGAGTAAAAATATTGGGTACATAGCCATCAGACTCTAGGTTTATATGTTAGCTATATTTATTAGCTATTAGCCTCATCGTACAACTCACGTACGACTTCACCAATCACTCTAATACCATCCGTCAGTGTTTGCTCATCCGCGGCAATACTCATACGAATACACTCGTGTGCATGTTGGTAATCGCTAACGTCAACACCGGGGAAGAAGTACTCGCTTGGTACAATCAATGTGCCTTTTTCTTTTAGGCGCTCGTATAGATCAAGCGTGCTAATCGGCAAGTCTTTAAACCATAACCAAAAGAATATCGCGCCTTCAGGCTTGTGAATCATAAGCGGATAATCGCCCAATGCGTCTTTTAATAGCGTCACCGCGAGTTTCGCCTGCTTTTGATAAAACGGCTTAATCTCATTATCAGATAACTGCTTGATACGGTCATTTGCGACCAGTGGCGTGGCAATCGCTGCACCAAAGCGTGTCGGTGCTAGATTCACCACCGCATTCATCGCGCTCACCGCTTCGATCACTTTAGCATCAGCCACGATAACACCCGTACGCATACCAGGCAAGCCAATCTTCGACAGGCTAAAGCACAGGATTGTATTGCTATCCCAATTTAAAGTGACATCAGAGTAGATGATATTCGGGAAAGGCATACCGTAGGCGTTATCGATAATCAAAGGTATGTCATAGCGTTTGGCAATCTCGGACAAATGCGCCATCTCATCATCGGTCAGCACGTTGCCAGTCGGGTTGGTCGGGCGTGAGCAGCAAATCGCGCCGATACGACCTTCCTTTAGGGCTGGCAAGTTTTCTAACGCCTCAAAATCGACACGATATTTAAAGAAGCCTTCTTCGCCATCATGCGTCACTTCATCGATATGCGGTAATACCGCTGTGAAATGCTGACCTTCCACATGCACATCACTATAGCCGATATACTCAGGGGTCAATGGCAGTAGAATGGATTTGTCGACAGATTCATTCTGCTCATTTGTGAACGCGCCGCCAAACAGATTAAACAGATAGAAAAACGCATTCTGTGAGCCGTTGGTCAGGGCGATGTTTTCTGCCGTGAGGTTCCAATCATAATGACGATTAAAAAAGCCAACCAACGCATCGATGAAGCCTGCATCCCCTTGCGGGTTGGAGTAATTCGCCATGCTAATAATCGCGCTACTATTAGGCACGCCTGCGTCGTTATCAACGCCCAGCGCCTTATAGGTCTCCAAGAACAATTCATTGACGGCATCAATTTTGGCAGGGTTACCACCGCCTAGCATGTTAACTGGCTGATCGCTTTTTAGCGCATCGCCCAGATCATCCATCAATTGTGAGATGCCAGTGGGCTGGGTAAATTTTTGACCGAACTTTGAGAATTTCATAAGGCTACCATGCTGTTTGGGAGGATGTTATAAGTGGGTATTTAACCGATAAAGTTGGGCTAGTATAGCAAATGAGGGCTATAAAATAAGCAAAGTGCGGGACTGATATTGACTTATATGTCTATACAGGTTGTGAAATAAAAAATGCCTTCTAGGTGAGTAGAAGGCGCTTTGGTTTGAGGTTTTAGAGGCTGAGGTTTTGTAGCTAATCCTGCTTTACGCTTGCTGTAAAAGCTATAGCCCACCAAGCTACCGTTTCAATCACTGTTAAAAAGCCTTGCTATGGTTACTATTGTTAATTAATCGAAGCAGTTAGACTAAACTTCTTTTGTCAAACGTACATCAATTGTCGCTGTCATCCCGACTAATTTATTATTTAAGGTGGTTTGCAGTAAATCTCTATCCTTGATATCAGTATCATCCTTTAGAATCACTACTAGATGATAAACTGGATCTTCATCTACTGGGTTTTTTCTTAATAATCTTTCATAAGCAGCTATTGAACCCATCCATTTGCCTTTAAACTCCTCTAATATCTCCATCCACAATTTTTTCTGTACAGATTTTAATCCTTTACTATCAACCTCTTTAACAATCCTTCTAACTTCTGCTGAATTTTTAAGGAGCTCATCGCACTCTATACATTCTCTAATATCATCTTGTAAGTTAGTTAACTCTATAAGATAAACATTATTATCAACAGATCTAAAGTAGTCTACTTTCTTCAGAATATTAGCATTAAACCCTAAATCTGAAGCTAACCCAGAATTACCGTCTAATTGTATAGCGCTTTTAGTTGACGATTCTATGTTACCTTCTCTATCAGGATCATGCTGAATTATTCTTTTGTAAGGCATTAAATCAATCATCAAAAAGACTCTTTTTAATTGAAAGGGCGTTATAAGGTTTTAATAACTCAGCTCTAGCAGAAGCTATTTTCATAATAGAGCTATTACCTTCTAATTCTAGTAGAGTTCCTTCCCCATTAAAATAGCTAGTCGAAATTAAATTATCATTTTCAAAGTGAACTTTGTTGTCTATATTAAACTCTAATGCTTTAAGCATATCCGAGCTATGAGTAGTAATAATCACATACACGCCATTTGTTGAAAGATTTATCAAAACTTCAGATAGAATGCTTTGCCAAGAAGGATGTAGGTTAGATTCAGGCTCATCTATGAAAATAAAAGCACCCTTGTTTATAATGTTTTTGCTTAGCACAGCTTGAATAATTCCTATATTTGTCATCCCAAAAGACACTAAGCTTTTAGATATACTATGCCCTTCTAGATTTTGAAATACCAAATCATTATTACTAGAATCAAAATTGCCTTTTAATTGTTCCCTTAAATTCTTAGCACTTTCGACAATAAAGCTTGGACGCTCACCATCCTTAAAATTAGTAAATAAAAGTTCTTTTAAGTCAAGAAAGTGTTTTGGTACCCCAGAGAGTTTCTCGTCATTAACCTCTTTTGATAGTAATCTTTTATAAGGTCTATTATTGTCATTAATCAATGTTAATAAACGCCAGTAAACCGGAGATTCGAAAAATACTAGTCTATTAATTTGAATTATTTTTTCAAAGTACTTTTGATCAAATTTCACATATATATCATTATCAATATCTATTCTAATATCAATCAATTCTTTTATTTTAAAAATACACCTACTTTGCCCAAAATTGATGATATCTTTTAATTCTGATATCTGAAAATTTTCTTTGATCTCATTTTGAAGAGCTTCTTTTGTAAGTTCTATATAGGTATTAATTGGGCTTTGAAGATAGGTTACCAAATCTTCTAACTTTGAAACTATTGTATTAACTTCGATTCTAAATATTATATTGCTTAAATCCCCTTTAAGTCCTATATTTTCTTTTATGGTATCCGAAAAAATACTAGATTCTTTCGAACTTTTTTCTTCATTTATCACTTTGGGAATTACATGCTTTTTAAAAAATAAAGAAGATTGCTCGATAATATCTATCACAGAAGAGTAGTCAACATTATCTAATGTCAAAAAATCTTCCTCATTTATGATACTCTTCAATGTATTGAAAGTATTTTTAAATGAATTCAATTCTATTAATTCAATATCATTAAGACTTAAGTCTTCATTTTTAATAGTTTTCTCAAGCAATTTAGTTATTTGAGAAATAGTAGTAGTCATTTGTTTAGCGTAGATATTAGTATTAATGACATTTAAGATAGAGTAAAGGAGTTTTGTAACAAAGCTTTTACCCGTGCCATTTTCTCCTGCAAGAATTGTTAGAGGCGTAATAGTAACATTAGCTTCTCTAATAGCACCTAAATTCTCAATATAAACATCATAATTCATTATAGCTTTCCTACTTTTAGTAAAGCGCATCACTTCAAAATATAGAGTATATTATCACCAATACATATTATCTGCTATTTTAGTCAATTGTGCAGCTTACTATTCGTTTTTTAGTGAAGTTTTTCAATTACAAAATTCTAGCTAATAAGAAATGCTTTTAGCCCCATGTACGTCGAAATAGCAGCAAAAGCAGGGTTAGCTACAACCACTAAATCATCGCCCGTACCCGTGCCATAATCCCGCGTCCAATCACCAATCTCACATAAATAATAGCAATAGCAAACAGCAATACGACTAATGCTGCACTGCCAATCGCCAAGCTTGTCCACGGCACACTAAATTGTAGATTAAACCACTGCGTGATTGCCGCCCATGCGCCAACACTGGCAATGACCACGGCAAAGGTCGCCGCGCTAATACCAAGTACACCCAACTCTAAAATATTGAGCATATACAAGTCACGCTTTTGCATACCGAGCAGTCTAAATGACGCGCTATCCTTCATGCGATCTTGCGAAGTAGATAGTAGCGAGCTGATCAGCACCATGACCCCAGTAAGCAGGGCAAGCAAGGTGAACACATAGACCAAACGGCTCATTTGTACCACCAGTTCTTGGATTTGCTTGGCAATAGCCGTGCCATCGATTGTGGTGACCGCAGGGAACTCGCGTACCAGTTTGCCTTGTAGCTCTGGAATGGCATCTTCTAATACGTGCGCGGTAGCAAACTGAATTTGCGGGGCAGCGGATAGCACCGACGGCTCAAACAAGAAGTAAAAATACGGGCTTGGGCCACGCTCATAGCGCGTGCGAATACTGGTGATTTGCCCGACGATTTCGATACCTTGAATATTAAAGCGTACCTGATCGCCCATACCGACATTGAGCATACTGGCGGCAGTGTCCAAGATAGATAAGGGTTTGACTTGCTGATCGGCATCATCGATAGGCGTATACAGCGCATCGTCTGTGAGCGAGTCAACGATGTATTCGGTATCCATCACCGTATCTGTGTAGCTTAAGTTAAACACCCGCGTAGGGTCATCAAAGCCATCCTCAGGTTCGATATCTTTTGCAGGTACGTCATTGGCCGTTTCCACACGCGCACGAATGACCGGATAATAAGTAACAGGCGCCTCAATGATCGCATCAATATCGTCATGTTGATCGCTCTGAACATCCAGCAAAAACAGATTGGGCGCGTCTTCAGGATAGGCATTGATAAACTGCGCGTTGATACTGTGATTGAGTGTCGTGATGAGCGTCAGCACTGCGACCGATAGCGATAAGGTGACAAAGAACAATGCTGATTGATTGCCCTTGCGCGCCAGATTATGAATGGCGATACGCTGCATCCAGCTGATCTTGGTATTGCTCGCTAGCTTGTTAAGCAGCCATAGCCACCCACGCGCCAGTAGCCAAAATATCGCCACAAAGCCGATCAAGCCGCCCAATAACTGCGCCCCTAATGACAATGAGCCCACTTCATAAGCAAAGAACGCATACAGCCCTGCCAGCACTAACCCATACCACAGTAATGGCGTGCGTCGATACCACGGTAGGTTTTGCATTTGCGTACTCGCCCCTTGATTTAGCAAGGTCGCGGGTTTAGTGGTGTTAAGCGCGCTTAAACCGCGCTGCGCAATCAGCAACGTCAGGGCTAAGGCAATCACAATAGTTTTGATCGCACTGATTGGATTGATAGATAGACCCACATCAGCAGGTAAGATAGCCACGAGGTACGGCTGGCCTATTTTAAGCAAACCCAGACTAAGGACAATCGCGGCGCCACAAGCAATGGCGGTAGTGACGATAAGCAGTTGATAGTAGCTACGTTTGAGTGAGCCAAGCGGCTCGCCTAACGCTAAGCGAATCGCATTATTGGACTGCTGCTTACTGACAAAGGCACTAATGACGCCGTACATGGCGACCGCAGAAAGTAGCAACACGGCAATGACCAGTAGCTTTAAGAACATCAATACATTATCAGAGATACGCGAGACCGAAGTGTCCGCCGAATCAGCATCAGAGAGCTCAATATCAGGATAATTGGTCAGAATATCTGTGAACGCATCACGCTGCGTCGTTATCAGCTCAGGATCACCTGCCATCTCGATACGATAGTTTATGCGGCTGCGTTGACCGAGTAGATTGGTCGCCTCTAAGGCATCTTGTTTCATCAAGACCCGCCCACCAAAACCAAATGTGGTCAGCGGACGGTCAGGCTCTTTGGTCAGTACATCACTGATCGTGAATTGCGCATCACCAATGGTAATACGGTCGCCGATGCTTGCTTTTAGACTACTGAGCACTTCTGGTGCGACGATCAAACTGTCAGACGTCAGCTGATCCCAAAGCGGCTGTCCTGAGGCAAGCTCAGCTGTACCGTATAAAGGGTAGGACGGTGAGACGGCTTTGACGCTGGCAAGCAAGGTTTGTTCATCAGTGACGAGCATGGCGCTAAACTGATAGTCATACACGGTCTGCGTATCGGGGATGGTTTCTACTTGCGCCAGTACCTCGCTTGGCCAGTCTTGCTTACTGTTTAAAATCAAATCGCCACCAACGAGCGCACGCTGATTGTCATTGATATAACTATCGACAGACTGCTGTACCGAGTCGAGGGTCAGGTAGGTTGCAAGTGACAAGGTCAATGTGAGTAGAAACAACACGGGATATACCCAGCGCTGCCACCAACTACGGCTGAGTGCTTGGGAGCCTAGGGTACGGGTAAAGAATTGACTAAGGATGCCGCTAGGATAACTGGACTCTTGATGCATACTGGTATCAGTCTTTTTTGTATCAGGCGATTTGTTGTCTGTGGGCTTACTATTCATTAAGATACAATCCAGTTATTCATGTAGGTACAATGCGGCCGTCATGCATGGTGATGACGCGATCTGCCATCTCGGCAAGTGCAGGATCATGAGTCACGACCACCAGTGCCGAGCCAACCTGTTGGCGTAAATCCAATAGCAGCTGCATCACTTGATCGGCGTTTTGCTCATCCAAGTTACCCGTTGGCTCATCCGCAAACACAATCTTTGGGTGCGATACTAGTGCTCGCGCCACTGCTGTACGCTGCTGTTCACCACCAGATAGTTGATTGGGTAAGCTGTTACGTCTATGCCCTAAGTCGACCGCATCTATCAGCTCGTCTACTCGTGATGGATTTGGACGTCTGGCAATATCAAGTGGAAAGGCGATATTTTCAGCGACGGTCAGTGTGGGAAGTAGATGAAATGACTGAAAGACAAAGCCCATATCCTGCTGACGAATAACGGCTAGCGCATCCTCGTCAAGACTGCTAAGCATTTGACCTGCCAGCGATACCGTACCGCTATCGGGATAGTCTAATGCTGCGAGTAAGCCTAACAAAGTAGATTTACCCGAACCTGATTTACCCATGATGACCACAAACTCGCCAGCATTCACATAGATATCTACGTCTTTGATGATGGACAACTTTTGCTCACCGACTTGCACGGTTTTATTTAATTGTGAAGCGGTCAGTAGTGCTTGTGTCTTAGCGTCTGCTTGTGGCGTTGCTGTGGCAGTCGAAGATGATAATGTCATTACAGTGTCTCGTTAAATGGTCTCGTTAAGTAGTCTCATTTGTCGTATTTTTTGTCGTGTCGTCTTGAGCCGTTGCAGCTGTGTTATCGGTATCGGCTGTTTTTAACTCTTTTAGCTCTTCTAATTCATTTAATTTCGGCTCTAGAATAGGCAAGATATTGTTATTAACGATAATCTCATAGCCTTCTTTAGTCGGATGAATCGCATCTGCTTGGTTGAGCTCTCGGTCACCGCCGACGCCCTCTAAGAAAAACGGAATAAGCGTCAGATCCATGTCTTTAGCAACACGAGGATAAATGTCTGAGAATGCCGCGACGTATTCACTGCCTAGATTGTCATAGATCGACATACCGCCCAAGATGACGACACTACCATTGTCCTGTAGATGTTTAACCGCAGTACGAATATTGGCTTCAATGGTTGCTACATCGATACCACGTATGGCGTCGTTAGCACCGATAGTCAATATGGTGATGTCAGGTTTGGTTTGCGATACCCAGTCCAATCGATTGACCAATCCCGTACTGGTTTCACCGCTTAGACCTGAGTTGATAACTTTGGCATTAGCGTAGCCCATCTCTTGTAGACGATCTTCTAACTGAGCAGGATAGTTGTCGTCTTTATCCACTCCCAGACCTTCTGTCAGTGAGTCACCAAGCGCTAAAATAGTAAGTGATGAGGATTTAACCTGTTGATCAGTTGTTGCTGCGGTTTCAGTAGCTACTGGAGCAGTGCTGGCTTGACTGTTAGTCGCTTCGGTACTGGTACTCTGCGTGTCAGTAGCAGATGTCGTTTCAGCATCTTTCTGACAGCCACTGATAGCCATTACAGCCGCGAGCATAGCCATAGCAGGCAAGCGCTGAGCAAAATGAGAGGGGAGTTTCATCATGGGTGTTATGTCCTATATGCAATCAAACCAGTGTATAGTCAAATCCTATCTAAACCAGATACAGTAACAGTCGGATGAATCGTCAGGATCGCTCAGTCTACTATTGGTAGTACTTTCGCTCGCCTTCCTTTTATCCGGATTATATTGAGTATCCAGCTTATATTAAGTATCTAAGTTATATTGAACTGACTATAGCAAAATAAGACAGTGACCTATATTGCCCTAAGGTTAATTTAAGGCTGCTTTATTGCGCGTTAGCAATCATAGCCTTGTAGACCACAAAAACCGATAGAAATGAAAGCTGATAGCAGTTAAATATATTTGCCATCGACCATCACTGGACGACTAACAAGCCAAGCAATCACGACGTTGACAATCATCAGTATCAGCATAATAAAAAGCGGCATACTCCAGCTACCAGTCATTTCATGCAGCCAGCCTGTACCCAACGGGCCAAAAAACGCAATAACATAACCAACTGCTTGAGCCATGCCAGACAGCTCACTTGCCTGATTGGTCGTATAAGTACGCATAGAGAACAGCATCATGCTCAAGGTGAAAATCGCCGAACAGCCCATGCCCATCATGCCTGACCATAGCCATGCCAAATCAGTCGATAGATAGCTGACGCCCAATATACCAACGACATTTAGCACAGCGGCGAACACTGCTAACGCTTGAATAGGGCGACCGCGATTGACTAGCCAAGTTAAGCTTAAGATAGAAACCGGTGCCATAAACTGAAATACAGAGCCCATTTGTCCAGCACTGACGGCAGATAACCCTTTACTCACCCAAATCGATGGTAAAAAACTGGCAACGGTATAAAACAATAATGACTGCAATCCCATAAAAATAGCAATCTGCCACGCAAAAGTGGTTCGCCACATAGAGATATCAGAAGAACCTAAGGCCGCAGGGATAACCGCTTGATGATTGGATGAACCCAAACGTACACGTAAGAACAGCCAAATAACAAAGGCAAAAACACCTAAAATCGTCCAACCACCTAATGCCCACTGCCAACCAACTTGCTCCGATAGCGGTAATACGACGCCTGCGACGATACCTGCTGCTGTGGTCATCGTTAAACTAAACAACCCTGTAATCAGCGGAATATGTTGCGGGGTACGCTGCTTAATAACAGGTGCTGCCAAAGTATTAGCGAAACCAATGGCGAGGGTAAGCAACAAAGTACCAATTAAAAACCCACTCCACGTCGGGATAGCGGTACGAATAATCATCCCTACCGTTAATAGCCCAATCATAGAAATCAGTGTGTTTTCTAGCCCGAATCGCTTACCAATTGCTGGAGAAATCAGCGCACCAACGGCAAAACTCAGCATAGGCACTGCTCCTAGCCAACCTATCTGAAACTCAGAGATATCAAGCGCGTCTTTTACCACTGGGGCGATAGAACCTAGCGCGACGATAGGTGCACGCATATTGGTGGCTAGCAGAATCATGGCACACAGTACCAACCAAAAGGTAAAGCGCGAGGAGGGCAGGCTAGATGAAGCAGATAGATTGGACGAGGTAGACATAGCAGCACAACGATGACAGCGAAAAAGAACACGTTATTAAACAGCGCCAAGAAATTGCCGCTTATAAAATAACACCAGAGAGCATTTACTCAGACACGTACCTAGACGGTAATCGATATCGTAAATTAGACCGAAAAATATATGTAGCGCGTAAGACATACAATTTGCTTAACTGACTTTGCTAAATTGGCAGGCAGGTTAGTCAAGATATATGTGTGGTTACTTCGAGTTACGGCTTTAGAACAATGATAATAAGAGATGGCGGTAATGACGAATCTTAAATAAGCATTCTTATCGCACAATAAAAATAGCGCCAAGTCACTTTTGAATGACTTGACGCTATTATAAGAACATATGTCAGGTAAATGCTACCAGCGTATGGTAACCAATAGGCTATTAAACTGATTTACCCAATTGAGCAGCTCTTAATGCATTCTCTTGTTGTTCAGCGATTAGTGAATCGCACTTATTAGGATCATTACCACAAAACGAGCAATTTTCGTCGCCCATCAATTTGGCAACACCGCCACAAGATCCTCTAAGCGGCTTTTTTTTGACCATATAACCGACGCCCATAAAAATGAAGAATAGGACAAATACGGTGAAAGTAATGGCAAGCATAGGAAGCAGTTGGCTAAGCATAGAGGAAACCTCATTTTAAAAAATAGGGCAGTTATTAGTAGTGCTGTCTAAGTTCATGACAGCTAAGCACCGTTAATAACAACTGTATAATAGTATAGCAAATTTTAGTGCGGCTCGTTGTGCGTTAACGTATTCTCTTGTTTCACATCTATCATTTACCAGTGACTTCTAGAGTGTGCCATCTAGAGTTTGGAGAACGTTTAGAGTTTTTTATCAGCACGTAACGCCTTCATCGCTGGTGTCTGTACCACCTGCCAGTCGTCAATATCATCGTCAGCAGCTTCGTTAGACATATCGTCAGAACTCTTTGCTTTTACATCGTCAGCTAGTACCACGAACATGGCCGCCAGATTTTGCGTTTTAGCGAGGTCTAGTGCTTTGTGATAAGGCATCGCGGTAAGGGCGGTTGCCCACGCATCCGCCAATGCAACCGAATCCGCTGCGACAGTGACTGAAGGTGCGCCGCCTGCAATAGGGTTACCCGTTGTCGGGTCGATAGTATGGCTATAGCGTTTGCCATCGAATATGACGGAGTTACGATAGTTACCAGAGGTCGCTAGATGCATTTGGCTAGCTGTATTTTTTGGTTGGCGAATAGCAGATATGGTTTGACGTTCGCTGACAGTACTGCCTTCAATAGGAGCGTCAATCGCAATTTGCCATGGCTGCTGCTGGTTATTCACACCAGAGGTGGCAATCTCACCGCCGATCTCAACCATATAATTACGAATTTGATAATCATCTCTCAACACGTCAGCGATGACATCGACGCCATAACCTTTGGCTACAGCAGAAAAGTCTAAACCAACGCCGTCTTTGGTTTTATAGATGGTATCTTCTTTCTTTATGATGCTCTCAAAATCGACCAATGCTTTGGCTTGCGCAATCTCAACGGCAGTTGGGGGGCTTTGTAGGCGCTCGACTGTCATGGTACTTCCAAAGCCCCACGTATTTACGAGTGGCATAACGGTAGGATCAAAAGCGCCGCCAGATTGCTGGTAGACAATTTGCGACACATCGAGCACACGACTAAAATCAGCATCGATAGTGATAGGTTTGTCTTTGCCCAAACGATTGAATGTAGATATCGTTGAGTCGTTTTGATAAGTAGACATACTATCGTTAATTTGTTTTAGGCGCTCGTCTACCGCAGCTTGTATGGCAGCTTCGTCCGCATCATCAGGCAACTGATAGCTAATATGGTAGCTCGTCCCCATCGTCTCACCGATCAGATAGTTATAGTCTGGGGTTTGCTGGCAAGCGCTGAGCCCTAAAGTACTAGCAAGGCTGACGACGCTTACTAAGGTAAAGTGCAGAGGTTTTTTGGGAGATAAGCTGATTATAGTGTTTTTCATAATATTTTCGGTATGGCGTAGAAATGAGTAGGGTGTAAAACAAGCCACGCCTATTTTACACCCCTTGAACCCCAAAATACTAATGAAGGCACCATTCAGCGACAATTCGTTCGGTTAAGTAGCTTATTTCACTTGTGACTCACGTATGAGTTTATAGAGTTTTGGCGGAGAGACGCGGTTGACTCGTGTGGCCAGTTTTTCTTTGCGACCAGCGACGATAATATATTCCTCTCCCTTGGTGAGCGCCTTCACGACTTGTTTAGCAAACTCAGTCGCAGTCAGACCGTTATTGGTTGCCTCATCCATCGTACCTTGTGCGCTACCGTCGCCAGTCAACGCATTAATAGAGATATTAGTCTGGATAAACCCGGGGAATATCGTGGCTACTTCGATACCTTGGTCATGTAGCTCAGCTCGCAAACTGTTTGCCCACATATGCAGCGCTGCCTTGGCTGCCCCATAAGCACCGCGATATTGTGTACCCAATAGGCCTGCCACACTCGAGACCATCACGACTTTGCCGCCGCCTTGTGCGATCATATCAGGCAACGCAAGTCTAGTAAGACGCGTCTGAGCAAAGTAATCTATTTCCATGATTTGGCGTTCAACTTCTTCAGCCGTGTCCATGATGAGTGAACGCTGACTGATACCAGCATTATTGATGAGCCAGTCGATTTTTTCCGCCTGAGCTTTAGCAGTGTCATAAGCTTCTTTGGCTTGATTGGCATCGCTAATATCAAAAGGAACGACAATATGCTTGTTAGCACGTTTGCAGCTATTTTTGACCACCTCTAACTTATCGCTGTCACGTCCACTTAGAATGATTCTAGCCCCGCGTTTGGCGAAGGCAACGGCTAATGCTTGCCCAATACCGCTAGAAGCACCGGTAATCCAAATGGTTAGATCTTTGTATTTCGTTTTCATAAGAGTCCTTTCTCAATGTTTAGATAGTCCATAATATAGGATAATAAAGCGACTCTACTAGCTAGATTTGTAGCCTACAAAGCCACGACTATATGTAAAAATCACACAAAAAAAGAGCCTCAATTGAGACTCTTTTTATATTCTTAGATTTGTGCTGTCAGATTAATTATCTAACTTAACCACCGAAATCATCAAGCATAATGTTTTCGTCTTCTACGCCCATGCTGTGTAGCATGTCAATTACAGCAGCGTTCATCATCGGTGGCCCACACATGTAGTATTCACAGTCTTCTGGGTTTGGATGATCTTTCAGATAGTTTTCGAGCAATACGTTATGGATAAAGCCTGTTGGACCTTCCCAGTTATCTTCTGGTAATGGGTCAGACAGTGCAACATGCCACTCAAAGTTATCGAATTCTTCTTCTAGCTGATCATAGTCTTCAACGTAGAACATCTCACGAATAGAACGAGCACCATACCAGAAGCTAATCTTACGATCAGTGTTCAGGCGTTTGAGCTGATCAAAGATATGTGAGCGCATTGGAGCCATACCAGCACCACCACCAACAAAGATCATTTCAGCTTCGGTCTTCTTGGCAAAGAATTCACCATAAGGACCTGAAACTGTCACTTTGTCACCAGGTACTAAGCTAAATACCCATGAAGACATTTTGCCTGGTGGAATACCGTCAGGACCACGTGGCGGTGGACTTGCGATACGGATGTTAAATTTGATGAGGCCTTTCTCTTCAGGATAGTTAGCCATTGAGTAAGCACGGATAACAGGCTCATCAACTTTTGAGACATAGTTGAAGATACCGAATTTTTCCCAATCTTCTCTATATTCTTCATCAACCACAAAGTCTTTGTAATGCACTTCATGCGGTGGCGCTTCCAACTGTACATAACCACCAGCGCGGAAGTTTACTTCTTCGCCTTCTGGAATTTTTAGTACCAGCTCTTTAATGAAAGTGGCAACGTTATCGTTAGAGATAACTTCACATTCCCATTTCTGTACATCAAAGAACTCAGGATCAATCTCAATTTTCATGTCTTGCTTAACAGCTACCTGACAAGCTAAGCGCATGTGATTGCGGATTTCACCTTGAGTAAAATAGCCTTCTTCGGTGGGCAAAATAGAACCACCACCTTCAATAACGCGGCAACGACACTGCGCACAAGTACCACCACCACCACAAGCTGAAGATAAAAATATACCTTCGCCCGCTAGCGTTTGTAGTAGTTTGCCGCCAGCTGGTGTCACCACATCATTATCGGGATTATCATTAATATGGATAGTGACATCGCCTGAACTGACCAGTCTTGAGCGCGCCGCCAAAATAATAGCGACAAGGCCCATGATGATCAAGGTAAACATAGCAACGCCACCAATCGCCGTAGCGTAATCCATGGTAGGTATCCTTAATCTATGGGGTAGGGGTGTGGGGGCATAATCTATGCTGTACCCAAACCTCTACCGAATAAATGAATTAAATAAGTCAAATAGCTAATGAAAGCTTTGAGCTTAGCGGTTTAGATGGACATACCACCGAACGACATAAAGCCGAGCGACATAAGACCAACCGTGATAAAAGTAATACCAAGACCACGCAGCGGTGCTGGAATATCTGAATATTTTAGCTTTTCACGGATACCCGCCAATGCTGTAATAGCAAGTGCCCAACCGAAGCCTGCACCCACACCATAGACAACAGATTCACCAAAGTTATAGTCACGCTCAACCATAAATAGTACACCACCCAAGATGGCACAGTTTACGGTGATTAGTGGTAAGAATACCCCAAGTGCGTTATATAGACTCGGTACAAACTTGTCCAAGAACATCTCTAGGATCTGTACGGTGGCTGCAATCAAACCGATATAACTTAGCAATCCTAAGAAGCTCAAGTCGATATCAGGGAAACCTGCCCATGCCAGCGCACCATCTTTTAGGATGAACTGGAATAGTAAATTGTTTAGTGGAACGGTAATTGCCATCACGACAATAACCGCAACACCTAGACCAATCGCTGTAGAGACTTTTTTGGATACGGCCAAAAAAGTACACATGCCTAAGAAGTAGGCAAGCGCCATGTTCTCAATAAAGACTGAGGTTATAAATAAACTAACATAATGTCCCATTAGTGACCGCCTCCATGTGCCATGCCTTTAGACTGCGGCTTCATTACAAACTCAGCTTCTTCAACTTGTTCTGGTTTCCAGATACGGACAACAGCGATGAACAAACCAATGATAAAGAACGCTGATGGTGGTAACAATAATAGACCGTTTGGTATGTACCAACCGCCATCAGTGACTGGCTGTAGAATCGTAATACCGAACCAAGTACCAGCACCCAATAGCTCACGGATAGTTGCAACGAATAGTAATACTGCTGAGTAACCAAGACCGTTACCAATACCGTCTAAAAAGCTTGGGATAGGTGGGTTGCTCATAGCAAATGCTTCAGCACGGCCCATAACGATACAGTTAGTGATAATCAAACCAACGAAAACTGACAAACCTTTACTGACGTCATAAGCCACTGCTTTTAGTACTTGATCAACCAAAATAACCAACGAAGCAATAATCGTCATCTGTACGATGATACGAATGCTTGATGGAATCTGCTTACGGATAATCGAGATAAAGAAGCTTGAAAATGCCGTTACCAAAGTCAATGCCACACACATGACCATAGCGTTAGCCATGCTGGTGGTGACAGCCAATGCCGAACAGATACCAAGGATCTGTAGGGCAATAGGGTTATTATCAAAGATAGGCGTGGTTAAAATGCTTTTAGTGTCAGCCATGTTATGCCTCCTTGCCATTTGCTACTGGTAGCTTGGCTGCCAATTCGGTTTTAGGTTGAGCTGCCGGCTTTGATTGATTTGCTTGCGTATCTGCACCTTCAACCGTTTGGCCGCTCTTTTCGCGTAGCGTATCTAGATAAGGCTTATAACCTTGCTCGCCTAACCAAAACTGAATCATGTTGCTGACGCCGCGGCTAGTCAATGTCGCACCGCTAATGCCATCAACCCAATTCTCTTTTGGGTTACCAGCTTTGGTTACACCAGTGGCAACGTTACCATTCTCGTCATAAGACTCGATACCGCTCCACTTTGCACGCCATTCTGGCTCTTCGATACGAGCGCCAAGGCCTGGGGTTTCTTTATGCTCGTAGAAACTGATACCTTTGATGGTATTCATATCACTTTCGAGCGTTAAGAAACCATAGATAGTGCCCCATAGACCGTAGCCCTGAATTGGCAATACAACCGTTTCTGGCTGACCTGCGTCATCATTTTTGACATAGACTTTGGCATATTTTGGCTTACGACCAATACCAGCAGGATCGTTGTCACCCAAGTCTTCACTTAGAGCTTGGTTCTTTGTCGCTTGACTGGCGTCATAAGCATTACGATCAGGGATGCCAGCAGTTTTTAGCGCATCGTCATCGAGATAAGTACCTTCGTTTAGATCGATGATTTTTACTTCAAAGTCTTTAAAACGTTCGGCGACATCGTCTGCTGTATCAGACTCAGCGTCATACATGTCAGCCGCGACTAAGATGTTTTTGTTACGGTCTAAACGTGCGTTTTCGACTTGCGCAGGCTTTAGACCAACAGCCACTGCTGAAACCAACACTGAACACACCAAGCATAGCGTCAAAGCCACACTGATGGTTTTCGCGTTATTACTTTTGGGCTTGGACATAGCGAACCCTCCGAGCGGTTTGGCGTTTGATATTTGCTTGAGTCACAAAGTAATCAAACAATGGAGCAAATAAGTTGGCGAATAGAATGGCCAGCATGATGCCTTCTGGGAAAGCAGGGTTGATGACACGAATCAATACGGTCATAAAACCAATCAAGATACCGTAAGCCCAGCGGCCTTTGTTTGTATGTGCAGCTGATACTGGATCGGTTGCCATAAATACAGCACCGAAAGCAAAGCCACCGATAACTAAGTGCCAGTAGAACGGCAAGCTCATCATCATGTTGTCTTCAGAGCCAATCATGTTGAATACAAGAGACGTAGCAATCAGACCGACCACACAACCTGCCATAATGCGCCAAGAAGCGATACGCGTCCATAGCAACACTGCAGCGCCCATTAGGATAGCTAGCGTCGATACTTCACCGATACTACCTTGCATATTACCTAAGAATGCATCACTCCACGTGATCGCATTACCATAGACATCGACGAAGTCCTGAGGAACCACACCAAGGGCTGCAAGGCCAAGAGGCGTCGCACCTGAGAAACCGTCTACTGCTGTCCACACTGAGTCACCAGACATATAGGCTGGATAAGCAAAGTATAAGAATGCACGACCCGATAGGGCAGGGTTAAGGAAGTTTTTACCAGTACCACCGAACACTTCTTTTGCGACAACTACACCAAAGATAATACCTAGGGCAACTTGCCATAAAGGAATATCAGGTGGTAGACATAATGCAAATAGAACTGAAGTCACAAAGAAACCTTCGTTAACTTCGTGTCCACGGACGACAGCAAAGATAATCTCACAGAGAATACCTACCGCAAACGTCACGATGTAAATAGGCAAAAACTGCATCGCACCATAGACGAAGCTTGCCCAGATACTGTCTGGATTATAGCCTGCCATGCTAGTGATAACAGTACGCCAGCCTTCAGGCTGCAAGCCAAGCTGAGCGATAGCGGTCAGTGCTTGATGACCAATGTTGTACATACCCCAAAACATCGCTGGGAAGGTACATAGCCATACGGTAATCATAATACGTTTTAGGTCAATCCCGTCACGTACATGCGATGACGCATATGTGGTTGAGCTTGGTTGACGTAAGAACGTATCAAACATCTCAAAAATAGCGTAGTACTTTTCGTGTTTGCCGCCTTTGGTGAAAGATGGCTCCATACGATCGAACATATTGTGTAAAAATTTCATCGTGGTTAGCCCTCCAGCTCAATGCGCGTTAAGTTATCACGCAAAATATCACCGAATTCATATTTGCCAGGAGATACAAAGGTGCATAGTGCCAAATCTTCTTCGTCCAGTTCAAGCACACCCAAATCTACGGCACTAATGATGTCTTCGACAATCAATGCACGTAGTAATTGAGTTGGTAGGTAATCTTGTGGCATGACTTCTTCATAGACACCGATTGGTACCATCGCTCGCGGTGAGCCGTTACTTGTCGTAGTAAAGTCGTACTTTTTGCCACCAAAGAACTGCGAAATATAGATAGGCAGTTTTGAGAAGCGGTTTTTACCTGGAGTAAAGAAATGGAACGCAGGACGCTCACGGCCTTCAGTCAACACGCTAATCTGATTGTGAAAACGGCCCAGATAGGCAATGTTTTCAAACACTTTGCGACCAGACAATACTGAACCTGAAATGATACGGTTCTCGCCAGCAGCCAGTTTACCTTTGGTTAATGCAGTAATATCAGCACCACGTTCAGTCATAACCAACTGCGGGTTAGTGACAGCAGGACCTGCTAAGCTCACCATGCGGCGCGTATATAGACGACCTGTCGTAAACAATTTACCGATGGCAATCACGTCTTGATAACCAATCGTCCATACGGTCACACCGCGGCTGATAGGATGCAAGAAATGAATGTGCGTACCAGCAAGACCAGCTGGATGCTTACCAGCAAAACCATGATACTCAGTGACGTTATTCGCTGCAGTTTTTGCAACTGGCGTCAGTTGGGTATCGCCGTGATGGCAGACAAAGGTCTTTGGACTAAGCGTAGATAATACAGCAAGTCCATCATTGAACGCTTGTAGCTGCTCATTGATCACAAGCATCGGGTCAAAGGCAAGTGGATTGGTATCCATTGCTGTGACAAAGATAGCATGTGGACGAGCGCCGATTTCGGGTGCGCGGCTATAAGGACGCGTACGGAACGCCGTCCATTCGCCAGAGGCAATCAGTTGGGTTTCAACGACTTCAGAGTCTAGGTCAGCAAGCTGCTGTGAGTCATAGCGCTCAAAGTCTACTTCTTCACCATTGGGGTCGACCGCAATCACAAGACTCTCAAACACTCGACGTTCGCCACGTTTAACAGCGACGACCTTACCGGCAGCAGGGGCAGTGTAGATCACGCCAACACGTTTTTTGTCTTCATAAACGGGCTGACCTTTGGCTACAATGTCACCTTCTTTGACATTCATAGTGGGCTTCATGCCCACATAATCATAGCCAACAAGTGCTACATGTGTCGGTTGGTGCTCAGATATCTCGCGGGAGGGTTCACCAGTGATGGGCAAATCCAAACCTTTTTTGATGGTAATCATAAGCGAAAACTTAGTCCATAGTCTAAAACGATACCAGACGTCCTGTTTGGTATATCGGTAGCATGAACGTTTGTATCACTCAATAAAGCCTTCAATCGTCTATTTCCTTTATAGTGAAATAGGGATGAAAGCTCTGTGAAGACAATACATGATCATAACTACTAGTAAGAGTATTAACGCTGACCTTAGACTCCTTAACAACACGTTAATGTCTTATTCGAATTACCAAAGTGGCGACTGGCTACCAAGGTGTATGCTAAAACCGTTTCATCGAAATCAATCGCTACAGCACATGGCTAAAAGAGACTGGTTTAAATACAAATGGCTTTATCACACGTTTCATTGAAATTTAAAACTTGTAACACCAGTATGTTTGACCATCTCTCGTTCACTAATACCGTTTACAGATATTCGATAGAATAAGAGTGTGGCCAAATAACGATCTATTAAGGTAGATGATATACTGGTTAAAAGACAAACTAGCTAAGCAACTGATAAGCAAACTTCACTTATTATAAGCTGCTATAGTTTTAATCGTAACGGTTTTAATATAGTTAGCTAGTGATAGGGACTTGCAAGACATCTAATTGAGGTTAAATACCGCAGAATCGATGGTTTAGAGACTATTGGTTGAGATTTTTTCAGATAGTCCTTTTTAGCAATTTCTTGGCCAATATTTTATTGGCGTATTGAGCGATTGCTCGATCCATCCTGATTACCATGCTGTATTAGTGAGTTGTAACAACTCAACAAAAAGCGTAACACATGGTTACTATCACATAGAAACAAATAAAAATTTACCTAGGATTATACGCTAAATTGACCTAAAATTGCCAGTCAGTAATAGAATTTAAAGATTGTTGGTAGTGATTCTACGTACTAAAACTTATGGTTATGATTGTCTAGTTTCTGTCTTTCTTATTTATATTCAAACAGATTGCTAACTTAGCAGTATCTTGGTTTTCGATCTGTCCATAATTTATGCTACTTTTAAGCAGCGTTTTCTCTCGTTATTTGATGCTTCGATAACGTTTCATTCTCAAAATTTTAATTTACTAAATTTATTGCCAATCTTGTGCTTTATAAGGAATGCTATATGTGTGCTGTGCCCGTCATTATCCCGGCTATTGATTTAAAAGATGGTAAGTGTGTACGTTTAAAACAAGGCCGTATGGAAGATGATACGGTGTTCTCTGATGACCCAGTTGCTATGGCAGCGCGTTGGGTAGATGAAGGCGCGCGTCGCTTACATTTGGTCGATTTGAATGGTGCTTTTGATGGCGTGCCAGTACATAGACAAGTGGTCAACGATATTACCAAAGCCTACCCGAACCTGCCTATTCAATTGGGCGGCGGTGTACGCAACATGAACACCATCGAGCAGTATATTACCGCAGGTTTGACGTATATTATTATCGGTACAAAAGCCGTTGAAGATCCTGATTTTGTCGCGGAAGCTTGTCGCGAATTTGCAGGGCATATCATCGTCGGTATCGATGCCAAAGATGGTATGGTAGCCACTCATGGCTGGGCAAACGTGACAGATACCAAAGCGACCGAGCTTGCTAAGCGCTTTGCAGATGTAGGTGTGTCTTCAATCGTTTATACTGATATTGCCCGCGATGGCATGATGCAAGGCGTTAACGTCGAACAAACCGTTAATTTGGCGCGTGAAGGCGGATTACCTGTGATTGCATCAGGTGGCGTTACCGATATGAAAGATATTGAGCTGTTAAAGCCTTATGGTGATTGTATCGAAGGTATCATCACTGGTCGTGCTATCTACGAAGGCACGCTGAACTTAAGCGAAGCACAGCTTTATTTGGATAGCTAAATAAAGCCAAGCAGCTAATTATCAGCAATCAGCTAAGCGAGAAAAATCCGTAAAAAATAAAGGATGCTTATGGCCACTTACATTGACCGTCCAATAATACGCAGTTTTATAAAAGCGTGGGGTCAAATGGTGTTGCTACTAAGCATCCTTTTTGCGTTCTCAGCGCATGCTGCCAGTGAAGAAATTTCTGGTATCGCAGCAGCGCTAGGTATAGAGACAACTGAAGGTGTAGAGACGACAGAGGAAAGCGTATCTAACGATAATTCTGCCACATCAGAAAATGAGGCATCGAAAGTTGAAACCACAGAACCTGACAGCTCATTGCCAACGCCTGCTCCACCGCCAGTAATCAGTGGCGAAAGCACTAATAATGCTCAAATTGAAACCACACCCACACCGCAAAAAGACAACGATATTCGTCAACGTATCAGCGGTATTTTCTCTGAAATCGAAGGCTTACAAGCCGTCAACGTTAGTGTCACCCAAGGGGTTGTTACCCTAACGGGAGAAACAGCCAACGAAAAAAAAGCACAACAAGCTATCAACTTAACCAACCGACTAACAGATGTCGTCACTGTAGAAGACAGAATTAACCGTACACTAGATGTTCAAGAGAATGTCTCAACGGTCTATCAAGGTTTAAAAGCGCAGGTGACCAACCTAGTTAAGGCGCTACCACTCCTATTAGTTGGCATCGTTATATTTGCCTTGGTAGCATGGTTTGGCAGTTGGTTATCTAATCGCAAAAAAATGTGGCAACGTCTAACACCCAATCCATTTGTCGCTGAGCTGCTGTCACAAACGGTCAAAGTCATCTTTATTATCTTTGGTCTGATTCTAGGGCTAAGTCTGATAGGTGCAGAGACTATTTTAGGTACATTGCTTGGTGGGGCAGGTGTCATTGGTATTGCGGTTGGTTTCGCAGTCAAAGATACCATTGAAAATTATATCGCTTCACTAATGCTGAGCATTCGCCAACCTTTTCGTGCTCGTGACCATATCGTGATTAATGGACAAGAGGGCATCGTGGTTCGCTTGACCTCGCGCGCGACGATACTGATGACACTGGATGGTAATCAGCTGCGCATTCCTAATGCTGAAGTCTTTAAAGGTACGATATTAAATTACACCAAAAACCCTGAGCGCCGATTTACTTTTGCATTGGGCGTTGATGCCAATGATGATCCATTAGCAGCAATCAAAGTCGGATTGGATGCGATACATACGCTGGCGTTTGTGTTGAATGAACCAAAGGCGATTGCGGTTATTACCAATGTGGGTGATTCTAATATTGTTTTGGAATTTCAGGTTTGGGTAGATCAATCAGAGACTGACTTTGCTAAAGCACGCAGTATCGCCATTCGTGAGACCAAGCACGCACTAGAAGATAAAGGCTTTAGCTTACCTGAGCCTATCTATCGTCTGCGCTTTAACAACAAGTTAGAAAAAGCCTTTGAACACATGCAAAGCAGTGCCAACAATGCTAATAATGTTCAATCTGATATAACGATTACGCCGTCGATTCCTGAACCTGCTGAAACAAATCAGGTCAGCGGGAGTCATACGGATGACCAAAATAAAAAACAAGCCAAGGCTCGAGCCAAAACCATTTTACAAGGTCGCAGTGCTAATGAGGTTCTCGATGCCCGTCCTGACGATAAGCTGATGGAAAAGGTTGAGCAAGAGATTGCTCAAAGCTCAGATGAGACTGATTTATTGAATAATAATAGCCCGCAAGAATAGGTACTAGACGTTAAATAAGATTTAGGCATAAAAAGTGCAACAGAATCTATATTTGGTGGTTATTCAAATACGGGGCTTTTTATGGAAATGAAACACGTTATTATCTTTGCAATAATTGGTATTGTGGCATTGCTTGGCTTTAACATTATCAATGGCAATAGTCGCGAACAAAATAGAGAGATTGCAACCAGTAGTGTAGCGGCTGAACAGCCTGATTCTACAGTAGCTACCTCCGATACAGATATTACTAGCCAGCCACTTAGTCAACAGCCGAAAGCTATCGTAGATAGTGCTACTAGCAAAATTGATCAAGCACAGCAAGCCGAGCAAGACCGTGTAGAGCAATTGGACGATGCGCAATAAGTAGCTATGCTATCTACAATTGAAAAGTACACAACATAAAAAAGGCTAACGATTACGTTAGCCTTTTTTATTGTATTACAACACCAGTATCTAAGTATCAGTCTCAGCTTAGCTTTTTTTGGCAGCGCCTCTGCGGTTACTGCTTCTTTTCGCCGGAGCTTTCTTAGGCTGCTCTTTCTTCGGTTGACCTTTTTTGCTTTGGTTCATTGCACTAGATTGCAATTTAGCCTTCAAATCAAAATCAATCTGTAGCAGGTCCATATTGACACCCGCAACCTTAACTTTAACCGAATCGCCCAGTCCAAATAGTGTGCCTTTATCTTTACCGATAAGCTGCTGTTGCTGTTCATCGTAGACAAAGAAGTCATCGCCAACGTTGGAGATATGAACCAAACCATCGATATATAAGTCAGTCAATGTGACGAATAGACCAAAGCTAGTAACCGTAGTCACAACGCCTTCGAACTCTTCCCCAACATGATCGGTCATATAGTGACACTTGAGCCAAGATTCTACATAACGTGATGCTTTTTCTGCACGGCGTTCTGTATCTGATGTTTGTGTACCAGCACCTTCCAGAGAAAAGTCCATAACAGGTTGCTGGCTATTGGTGACTTTTGCCTTAATTGCACGATGCAGCATCAAATCTGGATAACGGCGAATCGGCGAGGTAAAGTGGCTATATTCGTCATATGCTAAGCCAAAGTGACCAATATTGTCAGGTGCATAGTTTGCTTGCATCATTGAACGCAGCAGCATGCTATGAATACTGATGGCATCTGGTCTATCTTTAGTCGCTTCGATAATGCGTTGATAATCCGCTTGAGTTGGGTTCTCTTCTGGGAATGGTAAACCAAAGTTTTTTGCATATTCATGAATACGCATCGACTTCTCATTATCAGGCTTATCATGGTTACGATACAAAACTGGTAACTCATGCTTAAGCGCGAAGTTTGCAGCACAAGTATTAGCAAGCAGCATACACTCTTCAATTAGTTTCTGAGAGTCGCCACGAGTACGTGGTAAAATCGCTTCGATTCCGCCTTTCTCGTTGAACTTGATATACGTCTCAACCGTTTCAAATTCCATTGCATGACGTTCTTCACGCTTTTTAAGCAGTAGCTCATACAATTGATGTAACGTATCAACAGATTTTTTAACGTCTTTATTACCTGTTAATGATTTAGGTAATCTCTTATCATTCGGGTTCACAAGATAATCATTTACTTGATTATAAGTTAGACGGGCTTGTGAGTGCATCACTGACGGATAGAACTCATATCCAGTCACTTTACCGGCACGCGATATCTTGATATCAGCAACCATACATAAGCGATTTAGATTAGGGTTCAGTGAACACAGACCGTTAGATAACACTTCAGGCAACATCGGAATCACGCGATGCGGGAAATATACTGAAGTACCACGCTCATAGGCATCTTGGTCAAGTGGTGAATTCGGTGTCACATAATAGCTGACATCCGCAATCGCAACCACGACACGGTAGTTACCACCAGAACGCTTTTCAGCGAATACAGCATCGTCAAAGTCACGAGCATCTTCACCGTCGATAGTGACAAGCGGTAGATGACGTATGTCTGTGCGACCTTTTATATCTTTTTCGGTTGGCTCTTGATAGTCATCAGCTTGTTTAAGCGCAGCTTCGCTAAAATCTGATGGAATATCATAGTTGAGCAGGGTAGTCTCAATAATCAATTCACGGTCATTATCATCAGACAGCACTTCAGTGATTTTACCAGTGGCAAATTCATGCTGGTTTGGCCAGTCAATGATATCGACTTTGACAGGAGCACCTTGCTTGATATTTAGAGCCTGAACATTGTCATCAGTAACCGTAATAGGTTGATGATTGTTCGGGCTACCAAGCTCAACACAATAGCCGTCTTCATCACGAGCAAGTGTACCAATAAAGTTGTTTTGACGACGTTCGACAACATCAACGATACGCCCTTCAGTACGTCCACGATTATCTGTCGATGTGCCGACAGCTGCTACCGTATCGCCATTGAATACCCAGCGCATTTGTTTTTCATGTAAAAACAAATCTGGCATGTCACTTAGCACCACAAAACCAAAACCTTTTGGATGGGCAGACACTGTACCTGAGACGATATCTTGCTTAGTTACCGTACGATAGCGATAAGGACGACCATCACGATTCACTTGGCCGTCACGCGCCATTGCTTTTAGGCGATTGCCCAAAGCATCAAACTGATCAGGATCATCAATGTTAAAGGCTTTTGCCAACTGTTGATGCGTGACTTCCCCATGCTCATTAATCGTGTTGAGTATCAGCTCACGACTAGGAATCGGGTTGTCATATTTTTTTGCCTCACTTGAGGCGTTTGGATCATTCCAACTCATAAATTACCGTATCTATTTTTAAAATTATTAATAGTGGCTATCTTAACACGAACGACGTCGCAATATCTTGCGTCAATTGTCTTATGTGTATTAGGTAGCAGGAAGCGGTCAGTTTTCTGGCGACCGCTATAGGGATAAATCAAATATCGATATCGACATTGCTCGATTGGTTAGTGATTTTTTTACTATCCAGCTCTTTTGAGACTTCTAATACCGTAGTCTGATTTGATTTATCCAAGTATTTTTGTGCTTTATCTACTTCCGTGGTCAGTGTATTGACCGTTTGCTTCATATTCTCTAGCGCTTCAATTTTATAATTACTAATCATATCCATAGTGTCATAGACATTATTGAAGGCATTCTGCAGTTTATCAAGCTCAATACTACTGCTAGTCGCCTGTTCGTGAATCTCACCTGACTGACGTTTGAGCATGGCGGAGGTTGATTCAATCAAACTACTGGTGGTTTTGTTCAACGCAGTGATTTGATCCAATACCAATTTCTGATTGGTCATTGCTTGAGCAACGACCACAGCCGTGCGTAATGCAGACACGGTAGTTGTGGTTGCACGATCCACCCCTTTAATCAGCTCTAAGTTATTACGGCGAATGGTATCAAGCGCCAAATAGCCTTGTACATTCACTGCTAACTGAGTTAAAAAGTCAGTGTTTTTTTGACGGACATAGAACAACATCTCTTCTTTAATGATGCGAGCTTTTTCTGGATCTGTTGCTTCTATCGCATAGACCTTTTGCTCAAGTTGCTCATCAATCTTTTTGCCAACGTAGACATACTGGCGAATAGACTGCATCAGCTCCCACATATTGACTTTTTCTTGCTCAATCATCGCATTGTCTTTGAGCAATTCGTCTTTACCATTGTAGAGACTGGTAACGACCGCATTGATGTGTGATTGTGCTGATTCATATTGACGGAAATAATCCTGTACCTTGTTGCCGAACGGAATGAGACCGAACAGCTTGCGCGAGCTGGTCAGTTCTTTTTTGCTCGGATCTAAGTCTTCGACAATCCCGCGTAGTTCTGTCAACGATTTGGCGATAGGGGAATTATCAAATAAGCTGTCATTTAGGCTTTTTGCGGGCAAATCTAACATTCGATTAGAGACTTGTGCAGATTCACGAATCTCTTTGGTACCTAGATTATGAATAGACTGCACGTTCTGTCGAAATTCATCGCTATGCACAGAGTTGGTAATCACATGATCAACAAAAGCATCAACCTTGGCATCGAGCTCAGGAATTTGGCTTTCATCCAATTTGACCATCTGATCTGCTTCACTTTTCTGTATTTCTTTGACAGGTTTGGGTGCTGTTAGAGAAATACTGGGAGTTGTAGCGTTTTCTGGTGGTGTCAATTCTTGCATGAAATATCCTATGATATCGGAGAAAGGAAGTGTTTTTTGTCAACGACTCTGACAGCCGTGATATACATTGTTTTTATTTATACACTTATCTTTTATACATTTATAGATTTGTCTTTAGCTCGTACTAATTTTTATCAAATAATCACTAGTTACTGCTAAATACTGACGAGCAAATATCACTAGACCTTTAGATTACCGTGTAATCAGAAAGTTGAGAAGGTAGATTTTGTAAAATAGCGTCAGTCAATGATGCTAGGCTATTTATGTTCAGCATAGCTATGTTCATTACAGCAGTTTTTGAGTCCAAATAATAAAAAACCATCAATATCCCGCAGCATATTGATGGTTAGAGTTATAAATAGCTATATAGACTAACAGCCACCACTCAAAGCAATCCAATAGACAGATTACTTTTTCTTAGTGGGTCCAAGCAGCATACCCATCTGACGACCTTCCATCTTAGGGTACTGTTCGACGTTTGAGATATCAGCAGTATCTTCAATGATACGATCAAGTTGTTTGCGACCGATATCTTGGTGCGCCATTTCACGTCCGCGGAAACGGATGCTAATTTTAACTTTGTCTTGATCTTCCAAGAAGCTCACGATTTTTCTCAGTTTAACCTGATAATCGGCCTCTTCGGTACTAGGACGTAGCTTCATCTCTTTAAGCTGAGTCTGCTTTTGGTTTTTCTTAGCTTCTTTAGCCTTTTGCTTTTGATCATAGAGGAAATGCTTATAATCCATGATCTTACATACTGGCGGCTTAGCTTCAGGAACTAATTCAACCAAATCTAGATTTTCATCACGTGCCGCTTTCATCGCGGTTGCGATATCAACCACGCCCATTTGCTCGCCATCTTCTTTAACGAGACGGACTTCTTTGACATTGATATCTTCGTTGATGTTCAAACGGTTGGACTGTTTAATAGGTATTACTCCTCATCTGTTTTTGGGGTCTGTCGGCCTTTTTTACTGACAGCGGTCTGTACTAATGTAATAAATTCAGAAACACTCATCACGCCAAGGTTCTCACCTTCGCGAGTTCGGACGTTAACACTGCCCGATTCGACTTCTTTATCCCCTAATACTAGCATATAGGGAATACGTTCTAATGTTTTCTCTCGTATCTTAAATCCAATCTTTTCGTTACGCAAGTCGCTAATAGCGCGCAAACCTGCATTTTTGAGCTCGCTAACCACGTTTTCACATGCATCAGCTTGCTTATCGGTGATATTCATGACCACAACTTGCTGCGGTGCTAGCCATACTGGCATCCAACCGGCATAGTTTTCGATCAAAATACCGATGAAACGCTCAAACGAACCTAAGATTGCACGGTGCAACATAATAGGTACTTCACGATCGTTCTGCTCATTGACGAACTCAGCATCGAGACGCTCAGGCATGTTTGGATCAACCTGAATGGTACCGCACTGCCAAATACGTCCTAAAGAATCCTTTAGACTGAACTCAATCTTTGGACCGTAGAATGCACCTTCGCCAGGTAAGTAATCCCAGTCTAGTCCTGAGCTATCAAGCGCATCTGCTAGCGCTTTTTCTGCAAAGTCCCAAGACTCGTCACTACCAACACGTTTTTCAGGGCGGGTAGACAGTTTCATAATAATATTGTCAAAGCCAAAATCTTCATAGACAGCAAGCGTTAGCTTAATAAAGTCAGCAACTTCTTGTTGAATCTGCGACTGTGTACAGAAGATATGCGCATCATCTTGAGTAAAACCACGTACGCGCATCAAACCATGTAGAGAACCAGATGGCTCATTACGATGACAAGAACCAAACTCAGCCATACGCAGTGGTAAGTCACGGTAAGACTTTAGTCCTTGGTTAAACACTTGCACGTGACAAGGACAGTTCATCGGTTTTACCGCATAATCACGGTTTTCACTAGAAGTCGTGAACATATTGGTCGCATAGTTGCCCCAATGTCCTGAACGCTCCCACAAACTGCGATCAACGATTTGAGGAGTTTTAATCTCTTCATAGCCATTGTCGTATTGTACTTTACGCATATACTGCTCAAGTACTTGATAAATCGTCCAACCATTAGCATGCCAGAACACCATACCTGGCGCTTGCTCTTGCATATGAAATAGGTTTAACGCTTTACCAATTTTACGATGGTCACGTTTTTCTGCTTCTTCAATACGCTGGATATAAGCTTTTAGCTGTTTCTTATCAGCCCACGCAGTACCGTAGATGCGCTGTAACTGCTCGTTTTTTGCATCGCCGCGCCAATAAGCACCTGACATTTTGGTCAGTTTAAATACTTTCAAAAAGCGCGTGTTTGGCACATGCGGGCCACGGCACATATCGACGTATTCTTGATGATGATACAAGCCAAAGGCTTCTTCACCTGGCATATCATTAATAAGTTTTAGCTTATAGTCTTCGTTACGTGATTCAAATATCTCAATCGCTTCGGCACGTGGCGTCATTTTTTTGATAACGTCATAATCTTGCTTGATCAGCTCCATCATGCGTTTTTCAATCGCTTCCATATGCTCAGGCGTAAATGGCGTTTCACTAAAGATATCGTAATAAAAACCATCATCAATAACAGGACCAATGACCATCTTCACATCAGGGTAAAGCTGCTTAACCGCATGACCTAATAGGTGAGCACATGAGTGACGGATAATATCGACACCGTCGTCGTCTTTTGGCGTTACGATTTCAACGTTGGCATCAGCGACGATAGGATCATGTGCATCTACTAGATGACCATTTACACGTCCAGCAACCGTCGCTTTAGCGAGTCCTGTCCCAATACTTTGCGCCACTTCCATGACTGTTGTATGACCTTCAAAGTCTTTTACACTACCATCGGGTAAAGTAATCGCTACCATAATCTATTCGCCTATTATTGGGTCCGTTGGCAGTGATGATTGCAACCATCAATCATATAACCGTGAGACCACATCAATTATATCTAATCATCGTGATATGTTGTGAAAGGGACGCATTACCTAAAGACTTATTATGACTATATATGCTAGAGCTGATGCAAGGCTTAAAGCCAGTTAATCAATAGCATTGCAGCAAAACGCATTTCGCTATAGAAGTAACATAACAGCCAAAATATATAAGTAATGCAGCAAAATACCTATTATAGCAAAAACTGTCTCTCAACACTAGATATCAAGGGATTGCGCGACGACTAATATAAGAGCCATATCTTATGATAGAGGTAGTATTAAATACTGCATTATGTAAGACAATATACTGAAAGCGTCATATAAGCCTGAATAACTTAGCTTGTATATAGTGCTAATTATATGAATATCAACATTCAAAAATATAAGAGGTAATTTGTTTAAGGAAAATACTCAAGAATGACAGAACGAATAGATCCAGTCATAAGGATTAGATAAAGTTTACCTTTACTAAAAATTGTTGAATTAAGTCGTATTGCACACTAGTACTTAAGAAGATAAAGACCCCTAAGTTCATAACCCATTGAAAGAAATACAGATTTATTCATCTCCTAAAATAAGATTAAAAACATTAATAAAACGGGTTGACACAAAAGATAAACCGTCTATAATACGCACCTCATCAAGACGAGCTGGAAGTAGCTAGTGTGTAATTACACATTAATAACTCAGTTAACTTGTTGAAACAAATTAAAAAAAGAAGTTGACAGACTATTAAAACATGATATGATGGTCAGCTCGCTAAATAGGATAAGCCACATTGG